>NZ_CCSF01000001.1:2400000-3673759 GCF_000756775.1 Pseudomonas saudiphocaensis | reverse complement strand
GATCGGGGGTTTGGTGTATGAGCTTGACGATGACCTACTCTCACATGGGGAAGCCCCACACTACCATCGGCGATGCGTCGTTTCACTTCTGAGTTCGGGATGGGATCAGGTGGTTCCAACGCTCTATGGTCGTCAAGCAATTCGGTTGGGGAGTCGGTGTTGAGTCGCTTCCCCTAATTGGGCATGTGATGGTGGTGCTTTGTTTCGGTTCGCTTTGCGAGCGATGCGTCTTTTCGGTTTGTTTGTCGACTTCGACCGTCTGACACGCAAACATCAAATTGTTTGGGTGTTATATGGTCAAGCCTCACGGGCAATTAGTACAGGTTAGCTCAACGCCTCACAACGCTTACACACCCTGCCTATCAACGTCGTAGTCTTCGACGGCCCTTCAGGGAGCTCAAGGCTCCAGTGAGATCTCATCTTGAGGCAAGTTTCCCGCTTAGATGCTTTCAGCGGTTATCTCTTCCGAACATAGCTACCCGGCAATGCCACTGGCGTGACAACCGGAACACCAGAGGTTCGTCCACTCCGGTCCTCTCGTACTAGGAGCAGCCCCTCTCAAATCTCAAACGTCCACGGCAGATAGGGACCGAACTGTCTCACGACGTTCTAAACCCAGCTCGCGTACCACTTTAAATGGCGAACAGCCATACCCTTGGGACCGGCTTCAGCCCCAGGATGTGATGAGCCGACATCGAGGTGCCAAACACCGCCGTCGATATGAACTCTTGGGCGGTATCAGCCTGTTATCCCCGGAGTACCTTTTATCCGTTGAGCGATGGCCCTTCCATACAGAACCACCGGATCACTAAGACCTACTTTCGTACCTGCTCGACGTGTCTGTCTCGCAGTCAAGCGCGCTTTTGCCTTTATACTCTGCGACCGATTTCCGACCGGTCTGAGCGCACCTTCGTACTCCTCCGTTACTCTTTAGGAGGAGACCGCCCCAGTCAAACTACCCACCATACACTGTCCTCGATCCGGATAACGGACCCGAGTTAGAACCTCAAGGTTGCCAGGGTGGTATTTCAAGGTTGGCTCCACGCGAACTGGCGTCCACGCTTCAAAGCCTCCCACCTATCCTACACAAGCAAGCTCAAAGTCCAGTGCAAAGCTATAGTAAAGGTTCACGGGGTCTTTCCGTCTAGCCGCGGATACACTGCATCTTCACAGCGATTTCAATTTCACTGAGTCTCGGGTGGAGACAGCGCCGCCATCGTTACGCCATTCGTGCAGGTCGGAACTTACCCGACAAGGAATTTCGCTACCTTAGGACCGTTATAGTTACGGCCGCCGTTTACCGGGGCTTCGATCAAGAGCTTCGCTTGCGCTAACCCCATCAATTAACCTTCCGGCACCGGGCAGGCGTCACACCCTATACGTCCACTTTCGTGTTTGCAGAGTGCTGTGTTTTTAATAAACAGTCGCAGCGGCCTGGTATCTTCGACCGGCAAAAGCTTACGCAGTAAATGCTTCACCCTCACCGGCGCACCTTCTCCCGAAGTTACGGTGCCATTTTGCCTAGTTCCTTCACCCGAGTTCTCTCAAGCGCCTTGGTATTCTCTACCCAACCACCTGTGTCGGTTTGGGGTACGGTTCCTGATTACCTGAAGCTTAGAGGCTTTTCCTGGAAGCATGGCATCAACCACTTCGCTTTCTAAAAGAAAGCTCGTCATCAGTTCTCGGCATTAAGACCCCGGATTTACCTAAGATCTCTGCCTACCACCTTAAACTTGGACAACCAACGCCAAGCTGGCCTAGCCTTCTCCGTCCCCCCATCGCAGTAACCAGAAGTACGGGAATATTAACCCGTTTCCCATCGACTACGCTCTTCAGCCTCGCCTTAGGGACCGACTCACCCTGCGTCGATTAACGTTGCGCAGGAACCCTTGGTCTTTCGGCGTGCGAGTTTTTCACTCGCATTGTCGTTACTCATGTCAGCATTCGCACTTCTGATACCTCCAGCCAGCTTCTCAACTGACCTTCACAGGCTTACAGAACGCTCCTCTACCGCTCACCTTACGGTGAACCCGTAGCTTCGGTACCTGGTTTGAGCCCCGTTACATCTTCCGCGCAGGCCGACTCGACTAGTGAGCTATTACGCTTTCTTTAAAGGATGGCTGCTTCTAAGCCAACCTCCTAGCTGTCTAAGCCTTCCCACATCGTTTCCCACTTAACCAGGATTTTGGGACCTTAGCTGACGGTCTGGGTTGTTTCCCTTTTCACGACGGACGTTAGCACCCGCCGTGTGTCTCCCGTGCTGACACTTGCTGGTATTCGGAGTTTGCATCGGTTTGGTAAGTCGGGATGACCCCCTAGCCGAAACAGTGCTCTACCCCCAGCAGTGATACACGAGGCGCTACCTAAATAGCTTTCGAGGAGAACCAGCTATCTCCGAGCTTGATTAGCCTTTCACTCCGATCCACAGGTCATCCGCTAACTTTTCAACGGTAGTCGGTTCGGTCCTCCAGTCAGTGTTACCTAACCTTCAACCTGCCCATGGATAGATCGCCCGGTTTCGGGTCTATTCCCAGCGACTAAACGCCCTATTAAGACTCGCTTTCGCTACGCCTCCCCTATTCGGTTAAGCTCGCCACTGAAAATAAGTCGCTGACCCATTATACAAAAGGTACGCAGTCACCTAACAAAGTAGGCTCCCACTGCTTGTACGCATACGGTTTCAGGTTCTATTTCACTCCCCTCTCCGGGGTTCTTTTCGCCTTTCCCTCACGGTACTGGTTCACTATCGGTCAGTCAGTAGTATTTAGCCTTGGAGGATGGTCCCCCCATATTCAGACAAAGTTTCTCGTGCTCCGTCCTACTCGATTTCATTGATAAGAGATTTTCGCGTACAGGGCTATCACCCACTATGGCCGCACTTTCCAGAGCGTTCCGCTAATCTCAAATCAACTTAAGGGCTAGTCCCCGTTCGCTCGCCACTACTAAGGGAATCTCGGTTGATTTCTTTTCCTCAGGGTACTTAGATGTTTCAGTTCCCCTGGTTCGCCTCACACACCTATGGATTCAGTGTGTGATAACCAGCTTATGCTGGCTGGGTTCCCCCATTCAGAGATCTCCGGATCAAAGTCTGTTTGCCGACTCCCCGAAGCTTTTCGCAGGCTACCACGTCTTTCATCGCCTCTGACTGCCAAGGCATCCACCGTATGCGCTTCTTCACTTGACCATATAACCCCAAGCAATCTGGTTACTGTCTTAAACGTGAAGACGACATTCGCCGAAAATCCGCACTTCGCTCTTTCGAGCAACTCGCAAATTTTACCTTAGCCTGAACAATGCCCAGTGAAAGACACCATTCAGTCTATTTCTATCACATACCCAAATTTTTAAAGAACGATTCTGGTAAAGACCAGAAATCAACATTCATCCGCACCGCGGAAAATGCTCATTTCTGAACTCTGAACAGGACGATTTCAAGATGGTGGAGCCAAGCGGGATCGAACCGCTGACCTCCTGCGTGCAAGGCAGGCGCTCTCCCAGCTGAGCTATGGCCCCAATGTCTTGAAGCCTGCGCCCCACTCGACATTGGTGGGTCTGGGCAGATTCGAACTGCCGACCTCACCCTTATCAGGGGTGCGCTCTAACCAACTGAGCTACAGACCCAATCGTCTTCGCAATGAATCAAGCAATTCGTGTGGGAACTTATGAAGAAGCTGATGGCTTCGATTAAGGAGGTGATCCAGCCGCAGGTTCCCCTACGGCTACCTTGTTACGACTTCACCCCAGTCATGAATCACTCCGTGGTAACCGTCCTCCCGAAGGTTAGACTAGCTACTTCTGGAGCAACCCACTCCCATGGTGTGACGGGCGGTGTGTACAAGGCCCGGGAACGTATTCACCGTGACATTCTGATTCACGATTACTAGCGATTCCGACTTCACGCAGTCGAGTTGCAGACTGCGATCCGGACTACGATCGGTTTTATGGGATTAGCTCCACCTCGCGGCTTGGCAACCCTTTGTACCGACCATTGTAGCACGTGTGTAGCCCAGGCCGTAAGGGCCATGATGACTTGACGTCATCCCCACCTTCCTCCGGTTTGTCACCGGCAGTCTCCTTAGAGTGCCCACCATAACGTGCTGGTAACTAAGGACAAGGGTTGCGCTCGTTACGGGACTTAACCCAACATCTCACGACACGAGCTGACGACAGCCATGCAGCACCTGTGTCAGAGTTCCCGAAGGCACCAATCCATCTCTGGAAAGTTCTCTGCATGTCAAGGCCTGGTAAGGTTCTTCGCGTTGCTTCGAATTAAACCACATGCTCCACCGCTTGTGCGGGCCCCCGTCAATTCATTTGAGTTTTAACCTTGCGGCCGTACTCCCCAGGCGGTCAACTTAATGCGTTAGCTGCGCCACTAAGTTCTCAAGGAACCCAACGGCTAGTTGACATCGTTTACGGCGTGGACTACCAGGGTATCTAATCCTGTTTGCTCCCCACGCTTTCGCACCTCAGTGTCAGTATTAGCCCAGGTGGTCGCCTTCGCCACTGATGTTCCTTCCTATATCTACGCATTTCACCGCTACACAGGAAATTCCACCACCCTCTGCCATACTCTAGCTTGCCAGTTTTGAAAGCAGTTCCCAGGTTGAGCCCGGGGCTTTCACTTCCAACTTGACAAACCACCTACGCGCGCTTTACGCCCAGTAATTCCGATTAACGCTTGCACCCTTCGTATTACCGCGGCTGCTGGCACGAAGTTAGCCGGTGCTTATTCTGTTGGTAACGTCAAAATTGCAGAGTATTAATCTACAACCCTTCCTCCCAACTTAAAGTGCTTTACAATCCGAAGACCTTCTTCACACACGCGGCATGGCTGGATCAGGCTTTCGCCCATTGTCCAATATTCCCCACTGCTGCCTCCCGTAGGAGTCTGGACCGTGTCTCAGTTCCAGTGTGACTGATCATCCTCTCAGACCAGTTACGGATCGCAGCCTTGGTGAGCCATTACCTCACCAACAAGCTAATCCGACCTAGGCTCATCTGATAGCGCAAGGCCCGAAGGTCCCCTGCTTTCTCCCGTAGGACGTATGCGGTATTAGCGCCCGTTTCCGGACGTTATCCCCCACTACCAGGCAGATTCCTAGGCATTACTCACCCGTCCGCCGCTAAATCCAGGAGCAAGCTCCCTTCATCCGCTCGACTTGCATGTGTTAGGCCTGCCGCCAGCGTTCAATCTGAGCCATGATCAAACTCTTCAGTTCAATACTGCTTGGGTTTTGAGAAAACCCTAAACTTGGCTCAGCAATCGCAATCTCTTCCAGAGAATCTCCAGAAGAGCACTCAATGATTTCTCGTTGAGTACATTGTGATGCTGATAATCTTGCTGACCATCAGTCTTACCTCACAAGCACCCACACGAATTGCTTGATTCAGTTGTTAAAGAGCGTTTCGATCAGGCCTTTCGGCTCAACCGAGGCCGCGCATTCTACAGCAGCCTTGTGTCGCGTCAAGCTGTTTTTGAAGAAGTTTTTCTTTCTTCTCAACCGCTTATGCCTTCGATCAACTCAGCGCCTCTCGTCAGCGGGAGGCGAATTCTACAGCGTTCAAACCCGCTGTCAACCACCTCTTTCAACCGCTTTCGATCCACCTGACCGAAGCGCCAACAGAGCCATACCACCACCCTGCCAGCCCGGCGCATTCTACGTGAATCCGCCGTCCGTGCAAGCCTTTAATTTAGCTAACTTCTTGATTTACAAGAGGTTTTGCTGAAGGCCTGCGCCGGAGAAGGTGCGCATTATAGGCACCTCAAATCTCGCGTCAACCGCTATTTGAAGATTTATTCGGCGAGCAGTCGTAGCGCGCCTTTATACATAGCAGGATCGCCTCAGGCCTACTGCTCCGTGCGCATTGCGCTAAGCTCGGCACATGAACTATCTCGCACATCTTCACCTGGGCGGCTCCCAGCCCGGCGACATGCTTGGCAGCCTCTATGGTGACTTCGTCAAAGGTCCGCTGAATGGCCAGTGGGAGCCAGATATCGAAGCTGGCATTCGTTTACATCGCCAGATCGACGCCTTTACCGACAGTCATCCGCTGGTATTGCAGGCCAAACAGCGTTTTCCCCGTGAGCGCCGTCGCTATGCAGGAATTCTGATCGACCTGTTCTTTGACCATTGCCTGGCGGTGCATTGGCATAGCTATGCCGACGAACCTCTGAACATCTTCACTGCGCGTGTTTATCAAGCACTGCGTGAAGAAGAGCTTAGACTTCCAGGCAAGCTTGCATTGATCGCACCACGCATGGCAGCTCAAGACTGGCTTGGCAGCTACCGAAACTTCTCGGTGATGGAGCAGGTTATAACAGCTATGAGTCGCAGACTCTCACGCCCCGAGGGCCTTGTTGGTGGGGCCGTCGAACTGGAGCGGTTGTATCAACCTCTCCAGCAAGATTTCCACGACTTCTATCCGCAGCTGCAGATCTTTGCCAAACAGAACAGCACCGCTCCCCCTGAGCGATAATCTTGACCCTAGCCCTGTCGAACCGCCTCAGCTACGCAGGGCCGCTACGAAGCTGTCCAGCCATGGCTCGGCGTCGCTTTCAGGAGTTACAGTCTCGCTTGCATCGAGGCGCAGCATGTCTACTACCTCGTTAACGCCCAGCTCGGCAAAAAGCTCGCGAACCAGCTCTCCCCCGCCACAAAACGTTGCGCCATAACTGGCATCGCCCAAGGCAATGATTCCTCCCGGCAAGCCTGCCCAGGCAGGAAACTCATCCCGAATCGCCGAGTACAGCGGGATGAAGTTGTCCGGCAGCTCGCCCATACCCGTAGTCGCCGTCACTACCAACAGCGCTTGCGGGGAGAACTCAACAACCTGCGCCAACTGCGCACGCGGGTCATGCCAAGCTTCGAAGCCAGCCGCCTGCAGTCTACTAGCTGCATGCCTGGCGACATCTTCAGCTGTGCCGTAGACCGTACCGGAAAGAATGGCCACTCTCATAATCGACTCCTTGCAATGAATCCTGGAGATTACCGCATTCCAGCGACCGACTTAGCGTACTCGCCTAAGGAACCATCTGATAAAGAAGAGGTCCTAGAGGCACCCAATTACGGGTTCACCCTCGAGTCGACTGGAAAGGGCTCAGCCAACCGCCTCGAAAGGACAGAAAAAAATGGCGGACAAGATTGCTCTCACCAATGCCGAACTGGCCTACATCAAAAGGCTTCTCGGCAGCTCCGAACTCGATTCCGATGAAGTCCAGACCGGCTTCAGTATTGAAGGCGGCGAGCATGCAAATGGGCTGTTACTGCAGCTTGCGGCAAAGGCCAGCCTGACACTTGAGGCGCAGCTGGATGAATATTGCATGCGATTCCCGCTACGCCTGAATGAAGACGAACTTCACGGCATTCAATTGCAGCTGGCCCCCCCGACCATCTACGAACGCGGCCCCGTTCTCAGGGCCTGGCGTTTGCCTTTGGAAGAGCCCCTTGCGCTTCTGTCGCACGATGGTCGCGAAACCGCATTAAGCGTCCATGAGCTGTCGGCTCACGGACTTTTGGTAGACACCGGCGCGAAAAAAGCCCCCAAGCGACTCCACCTGCAGCTACCACTCCCAGGCGAATCCCCCCTCAAGTTCGACGCTCTACAGGTCCGTAACACGCCAGGCGGATTGACTGTCTATGAAGTCGAGTATCACAGCAAGGATGCCGAGCGAATCCGCTCCTATCTATATGAGCAACATCAGCGTCTACATCCGGAGCTACAGCAGGAACTGCCGGTAAAAATCGCCAGCTGAAGAAACCTCTCACCGTCTGGTATAAGCTGGTTCGCATTCGCGCCGCAGCAGCGAGCGCCCGAACCACCCGCTTACCCGTCAAACATGAACCGGACCCGACCTCCAATTCTTATTACAGGCGCCAGCCAGCGTATCGGCCTGCATTGTGCCGAACGCCTGCTCGACGATGGCCAGCCAGTGATCGTCAGTTACCGGACTCACCGCGCCAGTCTCGAGCGGCTACGTAATCGCGGCGCGGTGACAATTCAGGCGGACTTTTCCGGGGCTGGCTCAATACACGCCTTTATCACCACGCTGAAGCAACAGACGTCATCCTTGCGCGCCATCATTCACAACGCGTCGGACTGGCACATCGAGACGACGGGGCAAGAGGCCGAAGTCTTTCAGCGGATGTTCGAGGTGCATATGCTTGCGCCTTACTTGATCAACCTGCATTGCGCCGAACTACTGCAACAGGGCGGCCCGGCGGACATCATTCATATCGGTGACGATGTCACACGCCGCGGCAGCAAGAAGCACATTGCCTACGCGGCCAGCAAAGCCGGGCTGGACAACCTCACCCTGTCCTTCGCCAGCAGCCTGGCGCCCGCTATAAAGGTCAACGCCATTGCGCCGGCGCTGATACAGTTCAACACAAACGATGACGAGGAATACCGGCGCAAGGCGCTGGCCAAATCTGCGCTGGGTATTGAACCCGGCGCAGAAGTGATCTATCAGAGCCTTCGTTATCTTCTGGACAACCCTTACGTCACCGGCACGATACTAAGCGTCAACGGTGGACGCCATCTGATCTGACTATCAAAGGAAAACCATGCTCCGACTGGAACCTTCGATGGCGCGCATACGCGTCAAGGACTTGAGACTGCGCACCTTCATTGGCATCAAGGAAGAGGAAATCATCAACAAGCAGGACGTGTTGATCAACCTGACGATGCTCTATTCAGCTGCCGATGCTGTGCGCGACAACGATATCGAACATGCCCTGAACTACCGCACCATTACCAAGGCCGTCATTCAGCACGTCGAAGAAAACCGCTTCGCCCTGCTCGAACGACTCACCCAGGAAATCCTCGACTTGGTCATGCGGCATCCAGAGGTGCGCTATGCCGAAGTTGAAGTCGACAAGCCTCACGCCTTGCGCTTCGCCGAATCGGTATCGATAACCCTGGCAGCCCATCGCGACTGAGCGATGTCGGTCGCAATTATATTTCCGAATTCACCCGCAACACCGAGACCATGCCATGAATGAACAACAACGCCTCGAAATCGAAGCCGCTGCTTTCCGTCGTCTGGTACAGCATCTGCGCAGCCGTCCGGATGCACAAAACATAGAGCTGATGAACCTCGCCGGCTTCTGCCGCAACTGCCTGTCGAAATGGTACAAGGCAGCCGCTGACGACCTGGACATCGAAATCAGCATGGATCAGGCGCGCGAAGAGATATACGGCATGCCCTACGCCGAATGGAAGCAGCGCTACCAGAAAGAGGCTACTCCAGAGCAGCAGGCCGCCTTTGCAAAGTCGCAGAAGCCATGAGCGACTTTGGTGTATTTCGCGCCAGCCTAGAAAGCCCCGATCACACCTTCAGTGAAACCCTGGCTTACATCGCCGGTGCTTACGACTATCAGCCCCGCCGCTTCACCAATGGCAGCCTGGAAAATGCGGCCGGCGAGAATGAAGGCTCATGCAAGATCTTGGGGCTGGCGATACTGGAAGGGCTTACTACCGAGCAGGCTCTGTTGGCATTCGGGGAGCACTACCGTGCGGTGCTGGCCGAGCCTGAGGCAACGGACCACCGCAACATTCGTGCGCTAATGCAGTCAGGCTTGTCTGGCGTGCACTTCGACCAGCTGCCGCTGAAGCGCAAGGCAAAATAAAAAAGGGCCATCCAGCACTTGGGGAAGGCCTGGAAGCGGATGGCCCTGGGAAACCTGCAAACAAGTCTGCCCATTCACCTCCAGCTAGGCCATTTGGCAATCCAAATGGCCTGCATAGCCGGAGCCTATTGACGACTGTTTCGCCCTTCCGACAGACAATCGCCCTTCATTGCATTCGGAGCCCTATATGCCTATCGCCGCCCTAACCGGCCCGCAATATCTGCGTGAAGGCTTGAAGCTGGTTCTCGGCCCAGGCCTGCGCCGGTTCGTGATCCTGCCGCTGACGGTAAACCTGCTTGTATTCATTGGCCTGATCTATCTGGCTGTACGCCAGTTTGGCAGCTGGGTAGACGCATTCATGCCCAGCCTGCCCGAGTGGCTAATGTTTCTCGAATACGTTCTATGGCCGTTGTTTGTGGCGCTGGTTGTGTTGATGGTGTTCTTCACCTTCACCTTGCTGGCCAACATCATCGCCGCGCCGTTCAATGGCTTTCTTGCCGAAAAGGTCGAGCTGGTCGCGCGTGGTCAGGACAACTCCCCGCCTTTCAGCTGGGCCGAACTGCTGGCCATGCTGCCACGCACCATAGGGCGCGAGGCACGCAAACTGGCCTACTTCGCCCCCAGGGCGCTTGCTTTGCTGGTTTTATCCTTTATCCCGCTGGCCAACCTGGCTGCTGCGCCGCTATGGCTACTCTTTGGGATCTGGATGATGGCAGTGCAATACATCGACTACCCGGCAGATAACAACAAAATGAGCTGGGGCGAAATGATGAACTGGCTGCGCGGTCGACGCTGGAAGAGCCTGAGCTTCGGCGCGGCAACCTATGCCGCCCTGCTGGTTCCGGTGCTAAACCTGTTGATCATGCCGGCAGCCGTTGCCGGAGCGACACTGTTCTGGGTGCGCGAAGGTGGTCAGGGCCAGCCTGCCACGCACCACTAAACAGCCTGGGCAGTCAGCCCGCGAGAGCGCTCTCGATAGCCTGGATCAGCTGAGGATCCTCTGGTGCGGTACGAGGCGAGAAGCGGGCCAGCACACGACCGTCCCGATCAACGAGAAACTTCTCGAAATTCCAGCTGATATCGCCCGGAAAATCCGCACCCTCGCCCGCCAGCAGACGATACAGCGGGTGACGTTGCGGACCGTTGACCTCAAGCTTGCCGCTCAGGGGAAAGCTGATGCCGTAGTTTTCGGAACAGAACTGCAGGATCGCCGCATCACTACCCGGCTCCTGCGAGCCGAACTGGTTACAGGGGATGCCAAGCACGCCGAAACCACGCTCCTGATAACGCTGATGCAGCTCCTGCAGCCCCGCGTATTGCGGAGTCAGGCCGCATTCGGAGGCTACGTTGACCACCAGGGTCAACTGCTCTTTCAGCGGGGCAAGCGGCAGCTCTCGACCGTCGAGGCCGGGAAGAACCAGTTCGTGGAACGCGCTCATTTTTCTCTACTCCAGAAGATACAAAAGCGCTCCGACAAAACCGAAGCGCTTCCAGGGTCCGGTCGTACACAACAGCGTTACGACCGCTCACCTCGCTGGGGGGTGAATCAGTGATGGTGCCCACCTTCACCGTGGACGTGGCCATGGGCGACTTCTTCTTCGCTGGCGTCACGCACGCTGACAATCTTGACCTCGAAATTGAGGCGCTGCCCAGCGAGCGGGTGATTGCCATCGACGATCACGTCATCACCTTCCACATCGCGGATGGTGACAATCTGCATACCGCCGTCCGGGCCGGAAGCGTGGAACTGCATGCCCACTTCCAATTCGTCGACACCCTCGAACATGGCGCGGTTAAGTGTCGCAACCAGCTCGGGGCTGTATTCGCCGTAGGCGTCCTGCGGTTCAATGGAGACCTTGACCTCATCCCCGCCCTGCTTGCCTTCCAGGGCTTTTTCAAGGCCAGCGATGATGTTGCCTGCACCGTGCAGGTAGACCAGCGGGGCGCCGCCGGCCGAGCTGTCGATCACCTCACCAGCGTCATTAGTGAGGGTATAGTCGATTGACACAGCCTTGTTAGCGGCAATCTGCATGAGGCGAAACCTTTTACTGGGAAATGTGGGAAGAAAGTTTAACCGGGGGCGCCGACGATTGCGAATCAAGGTCGGATAAACGGAGCAACCTAGACACCTGCAGACGATATGTAGTCCTGCGTCGGTTGGGGCTACATACAACCTTTGGAGAGCATCCATACCCTCAATAGCTGTGCAAGAATCAGGGCCAGAATGATAGGCGACCCCTACCCCACAATTACTCAAGCTTAGATAAGGAGCACCGATGTCGGCTCGTAACATCCTTGTGATTAACTGCGGCAGCTCGTCGATGAAGTTCGCACTGGTGAACGAAGAGCAAGCCACATTCCCTCTGCAAGGCCTGGCCGAACGCCTCGGCAGTCCCGAAGCGGTGCTTCACTGGCAACTGGGCGATAACAAGCAGAGCCTTGAGATTCCCGGTGCCGATCATCACGCTGCCCTGCAGCACGTCCTGCCCATGGCCCAGGATGCCTCCGGCGGCCATCTGTCGGCCATTGGCCACCGTGTAGTACATGGTGGCGAACACTTCACTGGCTCCTGCTTGATCAATGAGGAAGTCCTGAACGCCATCCGCGACAACGCGCAACTGGCTCCGCTGCACAACCCGGCCAACCTCGTCGGCATCAACGCCACCCTGGATCTGTTCCCCGATCTGCCGCAGGTGGCAGTGTTCGACACCGCGTTCCATCAGACCATGCCCGAGTATGCCTACCGCTACGCCGTGCCGGAGTTCCTCTACAAGGAACACAGCGTGCGTCGCTATGGCTTCCACGGCACCAGCCACAACTATGTAAGCAAGCGCGCCGCCGAGATGACCGGCCTGCCGGTCGAAGACAGCTGCTGGCTGACCGCACACCTGGGCAACGGCTGCTCCACCTGCGCCATCGTCAACGGCGAAAGCCGCGATACCAGCATGGGTATGACCCCGCTCGAAGGCCTGGTCATGGGTACACGCAGTGGCGATGTCGACCCGAACCTGCACAGCTACCTGAACCGCACTCTGGGCTGGAGCCTGGAGCAAATCGACCGCGCGCTAAACCACGACAGCGGCATCAAGGGCCTGTCCGGGCTTTCCAACGACATGCGCACCCTGTCCGAAGCGCGTATGGCGGGCCACCCCGGCGCCAACCTGGCGTTCGAAGTGTTCTGCTATCGTCTGGCCAAATCCCTCGCAGCCATGGCTTGCGCACTGCCGAAGCTCGACGGTCTGATCTTCACCGGCGGTATCGGCGAGAACTCGGCGCCTGTGCGCGAACGCACCCTGGAACATCTCAAGTTGTTCAACTTCAAGCTCGACAAAGCCGCTAACGAGCGTTGCACCCGCGGTGTCGCTGGCGAAATCCAGGCAGAAGGCAGCCCTCGCGTACTGGTAGTGCCGACCAACGAGGAGCGCCAGATCGCCCTAGAGTCACTCGAGCTTCTCGACGCCTGACAGCTGACGAAAAACCGCGCAGGCACGCGTGGCATAACAAACCCGAAGCCCTTTTGCGGCTTCGGGTTTGAGCTGTTCACCCATGCGTTGCCCGAACCCTCTGTTTGACAGGAGATTCCCATGCATACGCTTTTTCTCGCCCCCTGCGGTTTCGGCGGCGGCCTCAACTCCATCAGCCTTGGCCTGATACGCGCCCTGGAGCGTGCAGGCCTGAAAGTCGGCTTTTTCAAGCCGATCGCCCAGCCGTTCCCCAATGATCAGGGCCGCGAGCGCTCCTGCCTGCTGGTCGAAAGCACCCTCAGCATCACCTCTCCCGAGCCCGTGCCACTGGCGCAACTGGAGCGTCAACTGGCTAATGGCGAACTCGACCTGCTGCTTGAAGACGTGGTCAGCCGCTATCAGCAAGTTGCCGCTGGCAAGGACGTGGTAATCGTCGAGGGCATGGTGCCAACCCGCGAAAGCGACTACACCGCTCGCATCAACGCTCTGCTGGCCAAGAGCCTGGACGCCGAAGTGATCCTGGTCGCAGCGCAAGGCGATGACGAGCTCAAGCAACTGGCCGAGCGCATCGAGATCCAGGCGCAGATGTTCGGCGGCGCCAAGGACCCCAAGGTATTGGGCACCATACTCAACAAGGTCAAAAGCGAAGACGGCGTGCCTGCCTTCGTCGAACGCATCAAAGCCCAACTGCCTCTGCTCGGCAGCGATATTTTCCAGCTGCTCGGCGCCGTCCCCTTCAACGCGGAGCTCAATGCCCTGCGCACCTGCGATATCGCCTCAGCTCTGGGTGCCCGCGTATTGAGCGCTGGCGAAGCCGACCAGCGCCGCGTGCAGAAGATCATCCTGGCCGCGCGCACCGTACCGAACATGGCGCACCTGCTACAGCCCGGTGTGCTGGTCGTAACCCCCGGCGACCGTGACGATGTCATCCTGGCCGCCTGCCTGGCTTCGCTCAATGGCGTCAAACTGGGCGGCCTGCTGCTGACCGGCGACTTTGGCCCCGACCAGCGCATCCTCGATCTTTGCAAGGCCGCGCTGGACAGCGGCCTGCCGGTAATGACCGTGCAGACCGGCTCCTACGAGACCGCCACCAATCTGAACGGTCTAAACCGCGAAACCCCGGCCGACGATGTCGAGCGCGCGGCCAAGGTCACCGATTTCATCGCCTCGCATCTGCAACCCGAACTGCTCCATCCTCGGCTCAGCGTGCCGCGTAGCGAGCTGCGCCTGTCACCGCCGGCGTTCCGCTACCAGTTGGTCAAGCGTGCCCAGGATGCCAACAAGCGCATTGTCCTGCCCGAAGGCAACGAGCCGCGCACCATCCGCGCAGCAGTCATCTGCCAGGAACGCGGCATTGCCCGTTGCGTACTCCTGGCCAAGCCGGAAGAAGTGCAGGCCGTGGCCCGCGAGCAAGGCATCGTGCTGCCGGCGAGCCTGGAGATTCTCGACCCGGATGCGATCACCGAGCGCTACGTTGCACCCATGTGCGAAATGCGCAAGGCCAAGGGGCTGACCCCGGATGATGCCCGCGAGCAGCTCAAGGACACCGTAGTACTTGGCACCATGATGCTTGCTCTGGATGAAGTGGACGGCCTGGTTTCCGGCGCCGTACATACCACCGCGAACACCATCCGTCCGGCCCTGCAGCTGATCAAGACCGCACCGGGCTACAGCCTCGTGTCTTCGGTATTTTTCATGCTGCTGCCCGACCAGGTGCTGGTCTACGGCGACTGCGCGGTCAACCCGAACCCGAGCGCTTCCGAGCTGGCAGAAATTGCCCTGCAGAGCGCCGAGTCGGCCGTTGCCCTGGGCGTCAACCCGCGTGTAGCGATGATCAGCTACTCCACCGGCAGCTCCGGCGCTGGTGCTGAAGTGGAAAAGGTCACCGAGGCCACGCGCATTGCTCAAGAGCGTGCGCCTGACCTGCCGATCGACGGCCCTCTGCAGTACGATGCCGCCTCCGTACTCAGCGTTGGCAAGCAGAAGGCTCCAAACAGCAAGGTTGCAGGCCAAGCCACCGTGTTCATCTTCCCCGACCTGAACACCGGCAACACCACCTACAAGGCGGTTCAGCGCAACGCTAACTGCCTCAGCGTGGGCCCGATGCTGCAAGGACTGGCCAAGCCGGTCAACGACCTCTCCCGCGGCGCCCTGGTCGACGACATCGTCTTCACCATCGCCCTCACCGCACTGCAGGCTGCTAACCGCACCGCCTGATGTCCCGCCTCCGCTCCCGGCCAACCCGGCCGGGAGCGGAGGCTGCCGGGTCACTTCCCGCTTGCAGTTCATCGGACAATCATTACTCTTGCCGCCATTGTTGTCCTGGCGAGCCGATTGATGCTGAGTTTTCTTCCTGCCCCGCTGCGGGGCGTTCTGGCCGGTTTGATACTGGCGCTGAATACGTTGTTCTGGTGCTGGCCGCTGTTCTTGCTTGCGTTGCTCAAACTGCTCCTACCTGTCCCCCCAATACAACGTGCTTTGCGTACCGGCATGCACTGGATCGCCGAGTCCTGGATGGGGGTAAATGCTTTCTGGATGGATTCGGTCCAGCGCACCCGATGGCATGTCGAAGGTCTGGAGAAGGTCGATATGCGCCATTCCTGGTTGGTCACCAGCAATCACCAGAGCTGGGCTGACATTCTGATGTTGCAATACCAGCTCAACCGACGGATGCCGATTCTCAAGTTCTTTCTCAAGCAGGAGCTGATCTGGGTGCCGGTGATCGGCCTGTGCTGGTGGGCGCTGGAGTTTCCCTTCATGAAACGCTTCAGCAAGGAATATCTGGCCAAGCATCCGGAGAAACGCGGCGAAGACCTGGCCACCACGCGCAAGGCGTGCGAGCGCTACCGAACCAACCCTGTATCGGTGTTCAACTTCCTCGAAGGCACGCGTTTTACAACCGGCAAGCACGCCGAACAGGCGTCGCCCTACCGCCACCTGTTAAGGCCCAAGGCCGGCGGTATCGCCTTCGTCATCGACGCAATGGGTGAGCAGCTTACCGCGCTGATCGATATCACCATCCACTACCCCAGCGGCAACCCAAGCTTCTGGGACTTGCTCTGCGGCCGGGTAGACCAAGTGGTCATGTGCATCGACTCGCGGCCCATACCGGACGAGTTCCTGAGCCGCAGTTATGACCAGGATGAAAGCTATCGCACGAGTTTCCAGCTGTGGGTTAACCAGCTCTGGGCCGAAAAAGACACCCAGCTCGACCGGCTGCACCAGCAGTTTCCTTCGAGCTAGCTGCTGCCCACTTCATCCAGCTGCAGCCAGTCCACCTGACTCGGGAAGTTCTGGGTTTCCTCGAGAGTCAATCCCGGGGCAACCAGGAAGCCCTGCATTACCTGGCAACCATGTGCGACCAACCAGTCGCGCTGTGCTACGGTCTCGACGCCTTCGGCAATCACTTCGAGCTCCAGATTGCGCCCCAGGTCGATGATGGTGCTGACCACAGCAGCATCGCGTGGCGAGTCCAGCATATTGGCGATGAACAATCGATCGATCTTCAGCGTATCCAGTTCGAAGTGACGCAGGTAGGCCAGGGATGAATAGCCTGTGCCGAAGTCGTCCACTGCCACCCGTACCCCGAGCTCCCGCAACCGGCGCAATTGATCGCAGCTCTGCTGCAGATCCTGCATCAGTGCGCCTTCGGTGACCTCCAACTCAAGTTGATGTGGATCGAGCTGGAACTCGTCCAGCAGACGGCGCAGGTCGTCGAGCAGCCCGGCACGACCGAACTGTACCGGGCTGACGTTGAAACTGAGTACCAGGTCCTTTCCAAAACTGTCACGCCACTCGCGGCACTGAGCCATGCCTTCGCGCAAAGCCCACTGACCGACACGGTCGATCAGCCGGGTTTCTTCCAACAGGGGAATGAAGACATTCGGCTCGACCTCTCCACGCCCCTTGAAATCCCAGCGCAGCAAGGCCTCGAAACCGCGCAGCTCACCGGTTTCGAGCATGATCTGCGGCTGGTAGACCAAATCGAAACCATTGCGGTCGATGGTGCTGCGCAGGTTTTCCTCCATCATCAGGCGTGCATGGGCGCGCCCGTTCATTTCCTTGGAGAAGAACCGATACTGCTGCCGCCCTGCCCGTTTGGCTTCGTACATGGCCATATCTGCCGAGCGCAGAAGCTCTTCGACGCTTTGTCCGCAGTCAGGAAAGTGAGCGATGCCAATGCTCGCACCGAGGGTTACTTCGGTGCCGTCGACGGTGTGCCGAACGGAAATGAGTTCGATGAGCTTTTCCGCCACCCTGGCGGCATCTTCCGGATGATCGAGCGAGTCCAGCAAGGCGGTGAATTCGTCACCGCCCATGCGCGCGATGATGTCGTAAGGACGCATGCAGGTTTCCAGCAGCCGCGCCACTCGACAGAGGATTTCGTCACCGGCATCGTGCCCCAGGGAATCATTGATGCGTTTGAAGCCATCCAGGTCGATATAGAGGATGGCCATACGCTTGCCGTTTCGATCGACCCGCGCCAGCGCGGAATCCAGGGCCTGGTGAAAGCCGCGGCGGTTGAGCAAGCCGGTCAGCGAGTCGGTAACAGCCTGGGTCTCCAGCTGCACATGCAGGTTGCGCACGACCGACATGTCCAGGGCAATCACCACCATCGAGCGCTGCTGGCGTGGCAGAGGCGAGGCTGACAGGGCAACCGGCAGGGTGCCGCCACGAGCGGTGTTCAGCTGGGCTTCGTGCAGCCGATAAGTCTCGCCGTTGCGCCAATGCTTGTAGAAGTCACTGTCGCGCCAGGCATCGGGCAGCTGCGGACTGGCAAGGTGATCCGCCAGCGCGGTGCCCTGCAAATGTTCCACATCGGTATGCAGCATCCGCGCAATGGCCGGATTGGCGAAATTGATGTAGCCGTCCTCACCAACCACCAGAATGCCTTCGGCAGCATTGTTCAGCACCGATGCATTGAACGCCCGAGCGCTGTCCAGCTGCTGGCTGAGCAGCTGCAGATTGCGCCGATTGTGTTCGTGGCTTAGCAACGTGTTGATCTTGAGCTTGAGCACCTGAGGGTCGAAAGGCTTAAGGACGAAGTCCACCGCGCCGGTCGCGTAACCGCGTAGGACCGATTCACGGGTATGGGCTATGGCCGAAACGAAAATGATCGGCGTGTAGCGCGTATGCGGGTTGCCGCGCATCAATCGAGCCACTTCAAAGCCGTCCATGCCCGGCATCTGAACGTCCAGCAGCACCAGCTCGACATCCAGATCCAGCAGCGCTTGCAGCGCTGCCTCGCCAGAGTTGACCGTATGTACAGTCCAGTCCTCATCGCCCAGCAGGGCTTCCATCGCGACCAGGTTCGCCTCGCGATCATCCACCACCAGCAGCGTGCGGGCCTCTGACTGCTCCTTGGCCTGGGGCCAGGGCATCAGTCGCACTTCCGGCGGGATAGGCACCCGACGCCGGCTCGAGCGATGCGGACTGCTAGACCGGATGAGAATGTGGGGCGCATCGAAGACTCTCCTTATTGTGAGCCGGGCCTGATTATCGTGGGCCCGACAAGGCTGCGGCATTTCCCAGGCAGCGCTGCAGCAGCATACTCAAAGCGACGCTTTCTACCGGCTTGCTCAGCCAGTCGTCAGCACCAGCGGCAAGTCCCGCCTCGCGCTCTTCAGGCGCTTCGGTCGCCGTCAAAACGACGATGGGCACCTGGCAGCCATAGTCGTTTCTCAATTGCCGAATCAGAGCGATACCATCTTCGTTAGGCAGTTTCATATCCACCAGTGCAAGGTCGAAGGCATCTTCATCGAAGCGTTTTAGCGCTTCGATGGCTGTCGTTGCCGGCACCACCTGCAGGCCCTGCTCATCCAGCAGGGCACTGATGGCATAGATGGATCGCACATCGGGCACAGCCAGCAATACCCGCTGGCCCAACATCGGCTGTTCCTGCTCGTTTATTGCCACTGCCACAGGAGTATTCGCAGCAGGTTTCAGTGCATCATCCATGTGCTCAAGTCCTTCGTTTTTTGACAACGCCACCGACGAATAGCGCCGCAAGCGTTGCAGATTTTTTTGCGAAAGAGGTTCGCTGCTGGTCAGCAGCACGCGCGTATCATCCAGGGGACGCAGGCGGTCGAGCGCTTCGAGCAGATCCAGCCCATTTTCATCAGGCAGGTCGAAGTCAATGACCAGCACAACGAAGGAATGTTCGGCAAAAGCCAGCCGAGCCTCTTCACTGCGCCGGCATTCGGTAACGCGATATCCCATTTCCTCGAACCGGTTGCGCAGCTGCCGGCGTCTTTCGCCGTCGGTCTCGACCAGCAGCAGACGTGCTGGATTGATCTCCTGCACCGCCAAGTCGATAAACAGTCGCTCCAGCTCTGCCTGGGCTACTGGCTTGAGCAGCCAGCGCGAATCGTCATCCGTCCAGTCTGCCGGTTGCGCTACGGTGGAAATGAGATACACCGGCATGCCCTGATGACGGCCATCGGCACGCAGCATGCGGTAGACCTGCCAGCCACTCATGTCGGGCAACAGGATGTCGAGGAAGACCGCCGCAAAACGGTTGCGCTCCAGCGCCACCAATCCCTGCTCTCCAGTAGTACAGCTGACACTGGAGAAGCCGTGCTCCAGCCCAACGTCGCGGATCTCGGCAGTTAGCTCGGCGTCGTTATCAATGATCAGTACGTTGGAGCCACCGCTACGGACGCTCACCTCGCCTCGGCTTCGTGGTTCGCTCGCAGGCACCTGCCCTACCGGCAGATCCACAATGAAGCACGCCCCGCAACCCTCGCTGCTCTCCAGCCTGATCTTGCCGCCAAGCACCTCGGTCAGCTGGCGCGCGATGGCCAGCCCTAATCCCGTTCCGCCATATTGACGACTGATGGAGCCGTCGATCTGCTGAAACGCCAGGAAGATGCGCTCATGCTGATCCTCGGCGATGCCTATTCCTGTGTCCCGAATTTCGATGCGCAACATCTCGCCGTCGGCTTCCACGCGATAGCTGGCGTAGATCGTTACCGAACCCTGCTGGGTGAATTTCAGCGCGTTGGTAACCAGATTGAGCAGGATCTGCTGCAGGCGCTGGCGATCACTGATGATCGTAGCCGGCACATCGGCATCGATCTGCGTGCTCAGGGCCAGCTTTTTCTGCTCAGCCATGGGCGCGAGCGTGCTGGTCAGCTCGGCCAGCAGCCCAGGCAGATCCAGCGGCTCCAGCCTGATCTGCATATGCCCGCTCTCGATCCTGGCCAGATCAAGCACATCATTGATCAGTTGCAGCAGATCTTGCCCGGAGCGGTAAATGATGTCGGCGTGCCGGACCTGCTTCTCCGTAAGATTATTGCCGGCGTTCTGCCGAAGCTGGTCGCCGAGGATCAGGATGCTGTTGAGCGGCGTGCGCAGCTCATGGGACATATTGGCAAGAAATTCGGACTTGTAACGGTTGGCCACCATCAGTTCATGAGCCTGATCACGCAGACGCCGCTCGGCTTCCTTGCGGTGACTTATGTCGGTCACCACCGCCTGCACCAGCAACTCTTCGCCGCTACGCAGCGGCGATAGCCCCACCTCTACCGGCACCAGATGACCATCGCGTCGACGGCCAAACAGCTCACGATTGTCCCCAAGCCGGAGAGATTCCGGCTCCTGCATGAAGCGGTGGCGTACCTGCAGGTAGGCTTTGTGCATCGACTCGGGTATCAGTATCTCAACCGGCTGCCCAACCAGCTCCTGCCGGTCGTAACCGAACAGCAGTTCGGTCTGGCGGTTGACCATGACGATCCGGCCCCTGTGATCCAGTAGCAGAAACGCATTGGGCGAGGCTTCAACCACGTTGCGGAAGCGCTCCTCGTCGCGCTTGCGCGGCTGCAGATCAACCAGGTTGAGCAGATGGTAGATGCCGTCGTCCCGATTGAAACTGGTCAGGCTGAGGGAAACCGGGATCACCCGCCCGTCTTCACGCAGCGCCGAGGTTTCCTGCTGGCCGTCCATGGGCTGCTGCTCGCGCGATGGCTCCTCCAGCGCGCCCGGCACGTAGCGGTTGAGTCGTTCACCGGCAAGCAGGCCTGCCGTACTGCCCAGAAGCGTCGCAGCGCTCTGGTTGGCCAGTTCGATACGCCCCTGGGAGTTGCACAGCAGGGTCGCCACCGGAAGCTGTTCAATAAGATGGCGAAAACGCGCCTCGCGCTCCTGCAATCGCGCGCCAAGCTCCTGGCTGCTGCGCAGCGCACGCTCACGGAGGTAGAGGTAACCGCCGACCAACAGAGAAAACAGCAAGGCTGCCGTCAGCGCCGTCACCAGATTAAAGGCCCGCCCGACGCGAGCAAGAATCGCCTCGTACTCAGGGGTACTGGCAACTTCCAACTGCCAGCTACGACCGTACACATAAAGATTGCGCGTGCGGTGATACATGGCATCGGTACTGACTGGTGCTCGCCCCACCAGCAGCGGCGTCTCGGGGTCGGCTGCATCGAAAAGCTGCAGCTGGAACAGCCGACTGCGTGAACCCAACACGCCTTCCATCAGATCGGTGAGCCTAAAGGCTCCGTGCAAGGTGCCGGCGAAGGAGCGCTGGCGCTCTTCAAGCGTAGTGACCGGCTCCCCAGGACGATACAGCGGCAAATAAAGAAGCACGCCCGCCTGTGCGTTCTCCTCGGTTTCCTGTTTCAGGCGCAGGGGTTCGGTCAGCATCGGCATGCCCATATTGCGCGCAGCCAGAACCGCATCCCGCCGCGCCGCCTCGCTGAGCATGTCGAAGCCCTGCACACGACGATTGCGCCAGCCAAGCGGGTGAATGAAGTCAGTGATCAGATAATCGTCGCGCTCCCCGGCTGGATATACGCGAAAGTCGCTGCGACCGCTGGCGATGATCCGCTCAAGCATGCCTGGCATTTCATCGGCACGAACATAGCGAGCCAACGCAACGGCCTGGATACCGGGGTAGAGCTCCTGCACCTGCAACTGGTCTGCAGCCTGCGTCCACTCGGCCAGGGATACATCGTCGCCGGCTACAAAAAGGCCCGCCAACCCACGCAGCACCATCTCGTAGGCCCGCATGCGTTCGCGCAATGTGCTTTCGACATCGTTGACCGCCAGGTTGAATCGCTGTGCCTGTTCGGCTCGTACGCGCGCTTCCTGGACATGCCACTGCCAGCCAATCCACCCACTCAGCCCGGCCATCAATACGGAGGTCACCAGCAGAGGCAACCAAGGCTTGCGAGGATGGAGAGCGGACCGACTATCCATTCGACCTCCTCAGTGCCATGGCTCGCTGTCACCAGCGTGAGAGTCACGGAGTGTCGATAGGTTCCATGGGAGAAGAGAAAAGCTGGATTAATGACGCCAGTACTTCGACGCAGGCGAGCCCATTGCGGGCCACGCCTGCTATTACGAACTTAAAGCGGGCGCAGATTGATCTCGACGCGGCGATTCTGCGCGCGACCTGCAGCGGTATCGTTGCTGGCGATCGGTTGGCTCGGTCCGGCACCGTAAGAGGAGATACGTGAAGGTGCTACACCGTTGCCTTCAAGATAGGCAGCGACACTACGTGCACGGCGGTTCGACAGGTCCTGGTTGAGCTGCAGCGAACCAGTGCTATCGGTATGGCCGACGATATCGATGCCGTTCTTGTTGAACTCTTTGAATACCAGCACCAGCGAGTTCAGGGTCGGGTAAAAGCTACTGGAAATATCTGCCGAGCTGCTGGCAAAGGTGATGTTGCCCGGCATGATCAGGGTCAGGTTGTCGCCCTGGCGCTGAACCTGGACGCCAGTGCCCTGCAGCGTCTGGCGCAGCTTGGCTTCCTGGGTATCGACGTAATAACCGTAGCCACCAGCAGCGGCACCACCAACTGCCGCGCCGATCAGCGCACCCTTGGCACGATCCTTCTTGCTTGACGTCGCTGCACCGATCACGGCGCCACTGACCGCGCCTACGCCACCGTAGATGCCGGCCTTGCCCGCTTCGCGCTCGCCTGTATAGGGGTTGGTCGTACAGCCGGCCAGTAGAGCAAGGGAGGCGGCGAATGCGGTCAACTTCAGCGTTTTCATGGGGAGTACTTCCTTCATCTCTTCAATTACCCGAAGGGCCGCCGCCTGGCTGGGGCAACCCTGAACAGGCCGTAGGGTAGCATCGCCCAGCGGTAAAAACGGGAACGAAAGAGCAAAAGCTGCCCGATTCCACCTGCGAAGTCATGCTGGGAAAATGGCTGGCATAAAGGCATTTTGCCTCAGGCCATCTCACTGGCTACCAGACGTACGCCGAGGCCAATCAGCACCAGTCCCGTCAGCCAGTCGAACCAATGCCCCATGCGAGCGAAGCCGGCCCGCACCCGCGAGCGGCTGAACAGCCAGGCCAGCAGGCAGAACCAGGCACCGGTGGCGAGCGCCAGATACAACCCGTATCCGGCCTGAACGGCCAGCGGGGTGTGAGGGTCGATTACCACTGTAAACAGAGACAGGAAAAACAGCGTCGCCTTGGGGTTAAGACCGTTGGTGACGAAGCCGATGGTGAAGGCTCGTCTGCGCGACCGGGGCTCATCCGGGACGCCAGCTGAAATATCACCGACCGCAGCAGGGCGCGCGCGCAATGCCTGGAACCCCAGGTAAAACAGATAGCCCGCAGCCAACCACTTGAAGAGGTTGAACAGCAGGATCGACTGCGAGACGATCAGGCCAATACCGAGCAACGAATAGCCGACGTGCAAGCCAATACCGCAGCCTATACCCAGTGCAGTCCAGCTACCGCTGCGCTGACCATGGGTCACGCTTTCGCGCACGACAACTGCAAAATCCGGCCCGGGGCTGGCCACCGCCAGCAGATGCACCAGAGCCACCGTGAGAAATTCCATCCAGTACATTCGCCGACTCCGCCGTATCAATCATTCGCTACAGATCACTTCAGGTAAGACTTCATGAGCAACCGCCGCGCCGTATTTCTCGACCTCGCCCCCCTCGATCAGGGCGATCTCGATCTGACTCCACTGCAATCGGTCTTCGATGAGCTGATTTGTCATACCCAGACCAATGAGTCCCAGATCATCGAGCGCCTTCAGGGCGCACAGGTCGCCATCGTCAACAAGCTCAGGCTGGGCGATGAGGTCTTCAGCGCGTGTCCGGATCTGAAACTGATCCTGGTGGCCGCCACCGGCCTCAACAATATCGACCTGGCTGCTGCCCGCCAGCGCGGCATCAGCGTCTGCAACTGCCAGGGCTACGGCACCGCCACGGTTGCCCAGCACGCCCTGATGTTATTGCTGGCGCTGGCCACACGCCTGCCCGACTATCAAGCCGCGGTCGCCCGCGGTCGCTGGCAAGAAAGTGGACAATTTTGCCTGCTGGACTTCCCAATCGTCGAGCTCGCTGGCAAGACACTTGGCATTCTCGGCCACGGCGAACTGGGCAGCGCAGTCGCCAAACTGGCTGAAGCGTTCGGTATGCGCGTGCTGACCGGCAATCTGCCGGGCCGCCCGCCGCGCCCCGAGCGCCTTGATCTCGACGAACTGCTGCCTGAGGTCGATGCCCTGAGCCTGCATTGTCCGCTGACCGAGCAGACGCGCAACCTGATCGGCGCCCGCGAGCTGCAACTGATGAAACCAACGGCGTACATCATCAATACCGCGCGCGGCGGCCTGATCGACGAACAGGCACTGGCCGACACCCTACGCCGGGGCCATTTGGGCGGTGCCGCCACCGACGTACTGACCAGCGAGCCACCGAGCAATGACAACCCGCTGCTAGCAGCGGACATACCGCGCCTAATCGTCACCCCACACAGCGCCTGGGGCAGCCGCGAGGCACGGCAGCGCATCGTCGGCCAGATGTGTGAAAACGCTGAGACGTTCTTCACCGGTACGCCCAAGCGCCTGGTCAACTGACGTCGCTACGCTTATCAGGCAGCGGCAAGCTTGCTAAGCTCGCCGGCTTTTCCCGGAGGCACCATGGATCCCCGAAGCGAAGTACTGCTGCGCCAGGCCGGACTTTTCACTGGCAAGTTGCTGCTGGCCGGCTTGCCGGCGGACGACCTCCTCGGGCAGCTCCCGGGAGCCAGCGGCTGGAGCTGGCACGCCGGGGATCATCAGGCGCTGCAGGCCCGCTTCTCCGGTCGCTGCACATTTGGTGTAGAGCCGCCGGCGGTCGGCTTCGATACAGCGGTGCTGTTTCTTCCCAAATCCCGTGAGCTGACCGATTACCTCCTCCAGGCGCTGGCCTCCAGGCTCGTAGGCCGCCTGCTGTACCTGGTCGGCGAGAAGCGCGCCGGCGTTGAGCGCGCGGCAAAGCAATTGGCACCCTTCGGCGAGACGCGCAAACTCGACAGCGCGCGGCACTGTCAGCTCTGGCAAGTGCGTGTGGAACACAGCCCCCAGCCACCGGAGCTATCGAAACTGGCTCAGCGTTTCAGTCTGGAACTGGCGGACGGACCGTTGCAGGTCGTCAGCCTGCCCGGCGTCTTCAGCCATGGTCGGTTGGACCGGGGCACACAGCTGCTGCTGGCGCACCTAGATGATTTGCCAAGCGGGCGTCTATTGGATTTCGGCTGTGGCGCCGGCGTCATCGGCGCCTCGCTACAACGCCGCTACCCCGATAGCGAGGTATGCCTGCTGGACGTCGACGCCTTCGCTGCCGAAAGCAGCCGGATGACCCTCGCCGCCAACTGGCTACAAGCCGAAGTCATCAGCGGTGACGGCATTGATGCAGCCCCCCACGAATGCGCAGCGATCATCAGCAATCCGCCCTTCCATCAAGGCGTGCACACCCATTACACAGCCAGCGAAAATTTGCTGCAGCGTGCAGCTTCCCACCTTCGCCCTGGAGGAGAGCTGCGCCTGGTGGCGAACGCCTTTCTCAAGTATCCACCACTGATCGAAGCGCACCTGGGTCGCTGCGAGACCTTGGCCAGCGCCGACGGTTTTCGCATCTACCGCGCACGACGCACCAGCTGATCGACTTGCACAACGCGCTGGGCTTGGGCAAACTCGCGTCCGTCCTGGGGGAGTAGTCTCCGGCGAGCGCCCTGCTCGCCTGGCATGCGTCAACATACTTGGTCCACAGACCATGGTGCATGCGACCTGCGCGGCAGCATCGGCAGCCGACGCCCGGTTTGACAAGACCCATGACACCAACCTCTGACCCTGGGCGGGCGGATGTTGCGTGTCATGGTATCGAGTCGACCCGCCCTTCAAGGAACCCGCTTGGAATCGCTTTACATCTCCACACTGATCGTCGCGCTCGCTGAAATCGGCGACAAGACTCAGCTGCTCGCCCTGCTCTTGGCCGCACGCTACAGACGCCCGGCTCCAATCATCTGGGGCATCCTCATTGCTACGCTAATCAACCATGCATTGGCAGGGGTAGTAGGCAACTGGGTATCCACGCTGGTGTCACCGGCCATTCTCAGCTGGGTCCTTGCCGCCTCCTTCGCCGCTGTCGCGCTGTGGACGCTGGTACCGGACAAGCTGGAAGCGGACGAAGCCGCGCGTGGTCGCTACTTTGGCCCCTTCCTGGCAACTCTGGTCGCATTCTTCCTCGCCGAAATGGGTGACAAGACGCAAGTGGCGACGGTCATGCTCGCGGCGCAGTACTCGGATCTGCTGCTGGTGGTGCTGGGTACGACCCTGGGCATGCTGCTTGCCAACGTGCCTGTGGTGCTGGTCGGCAACTTCGCCGCCGACCGCCTGCCGCTGACGCTGATCCGCCGGATCGCTGCCATCGGCTTCGCCGCCCTGGCCTTGTATGCCACCTATCAGGCGCTGAGTCTGAACGGCATGCTTCCAGTCTGATACACAGCGCAACCTGCCAATTCTCCGCTGCTGCTAGAGTGCCGCCATACCGCGTTCTGGCAGCAACCCAGGGGGAGCAGGCTGCATGTCACCAGAAGAACAAAAACGTCGGGTTGTCAAACACGTCGAACTGAGCTGGGGAAAGGGCCGCCTGGCGCTCGCCGAGCAGCTGCAGAGCCGCTACTTCACCTACAAGAGTTCTTTTATCAGCCAGCCGGTCAATAGCGCAGGATTTGGCCTGATCGTGCGGGAAATCCGCTCGGCGATGGAGGATCTGGAAGTCGTCGTGGACGAATGTCTCAGTGAAGGGAACCGCGTGGTCACTTCCAGCACACTGTTCGGCACCCTGACGAAGCCTGCGTTCGGTCACTCCGCGACCGGCAAGATCCTCACCGTGGCGGTCATGTCCTTCTGGACCCTGAACCCCAATGGCGATATCGAGGAAATCAACAGCCTGTTCGACCTGGAAAGCGCCCGACAACAGCTGGGTATGGACAGCCCGCTGCCGATCACCCTGCCACCGACCTGAAGCGGACGGTGGCAGGCCCTTGCTTCAACGGTTCTTGCGGCGCTGTTCGTACAGCGGCATCACCTTGGGAATAGTGCTCTGCAAAGCCTGTGTACGGCTGCTTGAAGAAGGGTGTGTGCTGAGGAACTCCGGCGGCGCCGAACCTGCTGCCGCTCCCATCTTTTCCCACAGGCTGATCGCGGCGTTCGGGTTGTAACCGGCGCGAGCGGCCAACTCCAGCCCGATCAGATCGGCTTCGTTCTCGTTGCTGCGGCTGTTGGGCAGCGTCATCAGGTATTCGACGCCCATGTTGGCCAGTTGCAGGCTGCCATCACCAACGCCAAAGGCCGAACCCAGTTGAGTCGCCATCTGCACGCCATAGGCCTTGGACATTGCTTCACGCCCGTGCTCGCGCAGCGCGTGGGCGATCTCATGACCCATCACCGCAGCGATTTCGTCATCGGTCAACTTGAGTTTGTCGATCAGGCCGCTGTAGAAAATGATCTTGCCGCCCGGCCCGCAGTTGGCATTCAACTCCGGGCTTTCGATCACATTGACTTCCCAATCCCACTGGGCGGCATCTGGACGGAACGCCGGCACCTCGGCAATCAGTCTCTGAGCGATGCCGTTGACGCGCTTGCTCAGCGCACTGTTCTTGGCCAGCACGCCTTTCTGCGATGCGGCGCTCAGGGTCTCCTGGTAGGACTGCGCGTACATCTGGTTGACCTGTTCAGTGGACAGCATGCTGAACATGTACTGCTTGCGCTCGACGCCGACAGCACCGCCGCTGGTGGTGTTGACGGCCTGACAACCGAGAAGCAGGGAAGCGGCCAGGGTCAGGGTAAAAAGGTGCGGCTTTGGCATGTCGCGTCTCCAGTGAATACTGCGCCGTATGCTAGAGCGAGCCTCTCGGCCGGGCAATAAGCACAATGTTCGCCGGAGCAGAAACAAGTCCCGAAGGGAGCCAGGCTGATCAACCTGTTTCGAAGCTGACTCAGCCTGCTAGTTGGCTGGCGTCAGACATTCTGGCGCATCCAGCTTGGGGTCATTGATAAAGGTCGCCAGGGGCCGCTCGCGCAGAACTGGCTGCGGCGCAGCAAGCAACTCCTGCAGCGATTCGAGGGGCGTATGGGGGTCAAGCCAAGCGCGCACACCTGCCTCATCCACGACCAGAGGACGGCGCTGATTCGCCGCCGGCAAGGTCACCACGGCCGCGCTGAGATAGGTGTGCCCCTCCACCGGGTAGGCTTCCCACACCGCAGCGAAATACATCAACGAAGCTTCACCGGTCATCCAGTAAGGACGTTTTCGCGCCGTACCACGCCATTCATAGAAACCGTTGGCCGGCAAAACGCCTCGCCGCTGGCGAAAGGCATCACGAAACATCGGTTGCTCGGCCAAGGTTTCCGCCCGCGCCTGAGCCGGAGTGCGGGTGAAATCGCTCAGCCAGGCTGGCGTCAGCCCCCAGCGCACACGGCTGAGCTGTACTTCATCTGCCTCACCCCGATGCAGCATAAGCACCGAAGCCCCAGGAGCCAGACTCCAGTGCGGAGATTGATCGGCAGGGAAGCCGGGCAAAGCGGCAAAAGCCGGGCTCCAGCGAAACAGGGCATAGCGGCCACACATGGGAAAACTCAACAAGGGAAAGCGAAAGCAATCAGCAGATAAGCTCGCCCGGATAACTCACGGGGCCGTCTGGCTCATCGCCGGGCAACAATTCGGCGTCATTGTACTCGGCGATCAGCTGTCGCGCGCGCTCGGCCTGGTCGTCGTTCACCATTAGCCCGAGCAACCCGGCTGCTGGCAACTCACCGATCGCACCAATCAGATGTCGTCCGGTCAGGAACGTCTCGATCCCCTCGTTGGCCAGCATGCCGATAAGCATTTCGGCTTCCAGCAGATCTCGTGCCTCATATATGCGTTGCATCGCAGCTTCCTTCTGGCAAATGACTACGATCCACAGTTCTCCCGTTAGGGAGTGTGGCCCAGTTTCGCTATCAACGTCGCCCGCGTGACTTGCCGTTATAATCGCCGTCTAGTCACGACCCCAAATCGATTGGGGTTATTCAATGGTTTCCCTTACAGAGAGCATGATGGACGAGTTCGAAACCATCCGACCGTACGCTGACGCCGAAGTCCCTACCGTGATGGCACGGCTTTTTGCAGATCGTGAGTTTCTCGATATCTTGGCGCGTTTCCGCTTCCCTCGACTGGCTGGCACCTTCGGCTGGCTACTCAAGCCGCTGATTGCCCAACGCCTGCGTAGCGAGTTTGCCGGCATTCATTCAGTGGATACGTTGCAGGCGCGGATCGAGATGTACCTGGATCGCACCATCGAGCGCGCCACAGACGGCATCACCTACTCCGGTCTGGACAGGCTGCAGCAAGGCTGCGCTTATCTGCTCATGGCCAACCACCGCGACATCGTGATGGATCCTGCGTTCGTCAACTACGCGGTGTTCCAGGCCAAGCTGCGCACCCCACGCATCGCCATTGGCGACAACCTTTTGCAGCGGCCTTTCGTCAGCGACCTGATGCGCCTGAACAAAAGCTTCATCGTGCGCCGCTCGATCACCGCTCGACGCGAGAAACTTGCGGCCTATCAGCAGCTGTCGGCCTATATCAACCATTCGATTCGCAACGACGGCGAGTCGATCTGGATCGCTCAGGCCGAAGGACGGGCGAAGGACGGCGACGACCGCACCGATACCGCCATCCTGAAAATGCTGCACATGAGCCGCAAGGACGAGCCATTCGCGGACGCCTTGTCGGCCCTGCGACCCACGCCGGTATCCATCAGCTATGAATACGACCCCTGCGATCAGGCCAAGGCTCGCGAGCTGTATATCCGTGACACCACCGGCAGCTACACCAAGGCGCCCGGCGAGGATGATGCCAGCATCGCCCTTGGTATCACCGGCTACAAGGGCCGTGTGCATATCAATTTCGGTACACCCATTACCCAGGTTCCGGAAGATCCCAAGCAACTGGCCGCCGAGATCGACCGGCAGATCCTCTGCGACTACCGCCTGTTCCCGGTGCATTATTTGGCCTATGCAATGTGGGACCAGCGCGACCCGGAACTGGCGATACCCGGTCTCAGCGAGCTGTTCGACAAAGAAGAGATCGCCCGCGCCGAGGGCGAATGGAGCCGCCGCCTTGGCGCTTGCCCAAGCGAGTACCGCCCCTATTTGATCAAGCAATACGCCACGCCGGTGCGCAACCAATACCGCCTCAAGGCCGGCCTGCCGCTTTAATCCCTCTCTGCGAACACTCGCTCGGTGTCCGCTTCGCCGCAACGGCAAGCGGACGCCGTTCTTCCGATCTGCCGCGATTTAGCGGCTGATTGTGCCATTTATCCCGATAGAGCCTGGTTGTTCCTTGACTAGCAGGGGCATTGGGCTTAACCCTCGTTCCGCTCCAAATGACTGGAATAGAGCACCCGCCCGAGAATGGAGCATTCAGGCGAACAGCCCGTTACGGAGAACGGAAACGCGTGCCGGCGCTCGCAGGATCAGACAGGACCTCATAATGAATAAGAACAGAGCACGAACGGGGGCACTCTCACTCACTCTGCTGGCAGGCACCATTCTGGCCAATGGGGCAATCGCCGCCGTGTCCGAAACGCAAGCAGCCAAGCTCGGCGTCAGCCTGACTCCCATTGGCGCCGAGATGGCTGGCAATGCGGCCGGCACCATTCCCGCCTGGACCGGCGGCCTGCCGACCGATGCTGCCCCCATCAGCGCGGATGGCTTCGTCAGTGATCCTTTTTCGAATGACACTGCCAAATTCACCATCACGGCACAGAACTACGAGCAGTATCAGGACAACCTGACACCCGGCCAGATCGCCATGCTCAAGCGTTACCCCAACACCTATCGGTTGCCGGTCTTCGAAACCCGCCGCAGCGCGGCCATGCCGCAGCACATCTATGATGCCGCGCAGCGCAACGCCACACGGACCAATCTGGTACGCGACGGCAATGGTCTGGAGAACCTCGATACGGCCGTCGCCTTCCCTATTCCGCAGAACGGTCTCGAAGCGATCTGGAACCACATCACCCGCTACCGCGGTGGCTCGGCTCGGCGCGTCGTGGCGCAGGCAACCCCTCAGGTCAACGGCAACTACAGCCTGGTCAAGTTTGTCGATGAAGTCGTCTATACCGACACCTTGAGCGACTACAGCCCGGATAAGCATGGCAACGTGCTGTTCTATTTCAAACAGCAGGTCACCGAGCCTTCTCGCCTGGCAGGCAACGTGCTGCTGGTGCACGAGACCCTGGACCAGGTGAAGGAACCGCGTATGGCCTGGATCTACAACGCCGGCCAGCGTCGGGTGCGCCGCGCCCCGCAGGTGGCATACGACGGCCCCGGCACTGCCGCCGATGGCCTGCGCACCTCCGACAACCTGGATATGTTCAACGGCGCGCCGGATCGCTACGAATGGAAACTGGTGGGCAAGAAAGAACTGTATATCCCCTACAACTCCTACCGCCTGGATTCACCGCAGCTCAAGTACAGCGACATCGTCAAGGCCGGCCATATCAACCAGGATCTGGCCCGCTACGAGTTGCACCGCGTATGGGAAGTGGAAGCCACGCTGAAGAGCGGCGAGCGGCATATTTACGCCAAGCGCAACTTCTTTATCGACGAAGACACCTGGCAAGCCGCCGTCATCGATCATTACGATGGCCGCAATTCTCTATGGCGTGTAGCCGAGGCGCATAACGCCTACTACTACCACGAGCAGGTGCCCCTTTATGCCATGGAGACCCTGTATGACCTGATTTCAGGCCGCTACCTGGTCATGGGCATGAAGAACGAAGAGAAGAACCCCTACCACTACAACTATCAAACCAGCTCGAACCGCTACACGCCGGCGGCATTGCGCAGTTCCGGGGTGCGCTAAAAGCGCAACTGCACTCGCTGTCTGTAGCTGCATAAAAAGAAACCCGCAGTCAATGCGGGTTTCTTTTTTGTCTGGCGTCAGGTGCAGGTGTTACTGGGACAGCAGCTGACCGATATTGGGATCCTTGAATACTCGCGTAAGGGCATCGCTCAGCACGTCGCTGACCAGCTTGGTATTGGTCTGCTCGTTGGGCGCCATGCCGAAGCGCTGGTTTAGCGTCGCGCCATAACGGCCGTTATAGCGCCGACCGCCATTCTGCACCTCGATGCGGAACGTGGCACCGATGGTCGCCTCGGTAACGTACAGCCCTTCCTTGGGCGACTGATACTTCAGTTCGGCCAGGGTAAGGGTCAGCTGCGGCGCATTGTAGGCATTGGGCGATGGGGTGAATCCGAGCAGGCGCACGGCTGCTTCGGCTTCAGCCTGGAGCTTGGGCAGGATTTTTTCCTTGGGCACGCTGACCGCGCTGGTTTCAGGATACAAGCCACCGCGCGTACCGAGAGTAGCGGACTGACGACCATCAACGATGCGCACCGCGACCGGCTGGCCCTGGCCGACCGGGCTGATGGTGCCGGTGAGTTTCGGGGATGGATCGAGCTGTTGCGGGCTATGTGCACAGCCGGCGAGCGCCAGCGCGGACACAGCGAAAAGGCTGAACAACAAGCGTTGCAGCATGCCATTTTCTCCAGATTGGGGTGAGCGATGGAGTGCAGTATAACCAGCGCCGACGCCCTTCGACAGTGATGCCCGCAGCGTCAGCGGAAGACGGTAATGAGGCTGTAACGCCGAGCTGCGATAACACCGTCAAGCACACTCGGAGCCAGCCCCATGCCGTTGCCGATCGCCCTGCTGCGCCAACCCAGACGCCGCCACTATGCACTTCTGGATGAACAGCGCCGTTGCCGCATGCTGCTGACCGCAGAACAACCACCACGCGGCGCGAATTGGGTGGAGGTACCTGAAATCTGTCTCCAATGGATTGGCAAGCCAGTACCCGGAGCCGCCATGACTTCGTCCACGACTGCGGCCATGTCGGGATAGGCCCGGTACGCTACGGAAGGTTGATGGCTCAAGCGCTACCACACTGAGCGAAAGCAACCGCTTTATAAATGAAAAACCGCCCTGCTCATGACAAGCAGGACGGTTTCGAACGCAGGATGCCAGCCGCTTTAGTCAGCCAAACCCAGGCGTTTGTCAGTTGCAGCAACCACCTCACGGTAGACAGCTGCATCGCTTTCCAGAACCGTTTCACGGGCCGGGAAGATTTCGTTGAGCTTGGTGGTCCAGGCCTCGCTGACTGCCTGCTCGGGGAAGCAGCGCTGAATCAGATCCAGCATGATGGAGACCGTTACCGAAGCGCCCGGCGAAGCGCCCAGCAGGGCTGCGATGGAGCCGTCCTGAGCGGACACCAGCTCAGTTCCGAACTGCAGAATGCCACCCTTTTTCGGATCCTTCTTGATGATCTGCACGCGCTGGCCGGCCACCTCCAGACGCCAGTCCGCAGGATTGAGCTCGGGGTAGAAGCCTCGCAGCGTGTTCAGACGGTCTTCCATGGACTGCCGCACTTCCTTGATCAGGTAGCGGGTCAGATCCATGTTGTCACGAGCAACGGCCAGCATCGGCTTCAGGTTGCTTGGACGGATCGACATGGGCAGATCGAGGGGCGAGCCGTATTTCAGGAACTTGGTGGTAAAGCCGGCATACGGCCCGAAGAGCAGGGACTTTTTGCCGTCGACCACTCGCGTATCCAGATGCGGCACGGACATCGGCGGCGCGCCCACAGCTGCGAGACTGTAGACCTTGGCCTGATGCTGACTGACGATTTCCGGATTGTCGCAACGCAGCCACTGACCGCTGACCGGGAAGCCGCCGTAGCCGTTACCTTCTTCAATACCGGACATCTGCAGCAGCGGCAGCGCCGCACCGCCAGCGCCAAGAAACACGAATCCGGCATCGATTTCACGGCTGCTGCCGTCCTGGAGACTCTTGACCTCGACCCGCCAACCCTTGCCGTTACGTGACAGGCCGGTGACCTTCTGGCGGTAGGACATCTTCACACCCGTGCGGGTGGCCAGATAGTCCAGCATCTGGCGGGTCAGCTTGCCGAAGTTGACGTCGGTGCCGTTCATGGCACGGGTAGCAGCCACTCGCTCATCAGCCGGGCGGCCCGGCATCATCAGCGGCATCCACTCTTGCATGGTGGCGCGATCTTCCGTGTACACCATGTTTTCGAAGGCATGGTGCTGCTTCAACGCGTCAAAACGGCGCTTGAGGTAATCAATGTTCTTCTCGCCGCGGACGAAACTCAGATGCGGCACTACATTGAGGAAGTCCTTGGGACTGCCGAAGCCTTCACGATCGCTGAGGTAGGCCCAGAACTGCTTCGAGACCTCGAACTGGGTATTGATGGTGACGGCTTTCTTGATGTCGATCGAGCCATCCTTGCTGTCCGGCGTGTAGTTCAGCTCACACAGCCCCGCATGGCCGGTACCGGCGTTGTTCCAGGGGTTGGAGCTCTCGACGGCTCCAGACTCCTGCAGTTCGACAATTTCAAGGCGGATGTTGGGATCGAGTTCCTTGAGCAGTACTGCCAGAGTGGCACTCATGATACCGGCCCCCACCAGCACCATATCTACCGCTTCGCTATCGTGTTGCGCCATTAACGCGTTCTCCAGAAACACAGCATTAAACTGTCACGACCGCAGTACGCGATCGCGTGAATCCACTAGCCAGACGGTTGAAAACGGAGTTGGTCTTCATACCGCTGTCCGGGCTGGTGCCCGAAAACAACCCTCGTCTAACGAAAGCTGTCCGCTGTCAGGAGAACGGCTTTTGGCCTACTCCCTCCTACCCCAGGCGTCCCGGAGCAAGGCCACTGGCCTGGGCTCTACAGGAAGCGCGCAGCAGGAAAATCTTGTGTGACGACCTCTCACTCGGCCTGCATTACAACAGGCCCTATGCCGGTAATCCGCTTGCTCAGCCGCGAGCGGTCCGGATAGCTTCTATATAAGGTGCTGCCTGACGCTGATCACCAACCAGGTCGACGAAATCCCGCCCCTTTGCATCCTTCGCCTGCAGGTCATAGCCCGCTTCGGTGAAAAAGCCGATGAAGCGCTCGAAATCATGGACGCGCAAACCGCGATAAGCCTTGATCAGCTTGTGCAGCGATGGCGGCGTATCGTCAGCAGGCTCGGGCTCGAGAAACAGCTTGATCGACTCGTCAGATATCTCTTCACCAATCACCTTCTGCTTATCTTTGCGCATCTTCACTCCAATCACCGAGCCTTACGGGGGCGGCAGTTTACTCCTGCGAGCCAACTCTCTCAACGAACCAACGACCGTTGCGACCAAGGTCGTACAGATCACCTGGGCATTTGCAGGCCGGCTTCGCTCTGGGCATATACTCTGGCTTTGCGCACATGGAGTGTTCGGATGAGTTTTCCGCCCTTGTTCGCCGCTTGGCGTCAAGCCTTGCGCTCAGGCTATGACCGTCACGCCCTGCGTGGTGATATCAGCGCTGGGCTTACGGTCGGCATCATCGCCATACCTCTGGCCATGGCGCTGGCCATTGCCGTAGGCGCACCGCCGCAACACGGCCTTTATACCGTGCTGGTCGCCGCCCCCTTGATCGCCTTGACCGGCGGCTCACGCTTCAACGTATCCGGTCCGACAGCGGCTTTCGTGGTTATCCTGCTGCCCATCACTCAGCAATTCGGCCTGGGCGGCCTGTTGCTGTGCACCATGCTGGCAGGCCTGATCCTGATTGCCATGGGCCTGCTGCGCGCCGGCAGACTGATCGCTTTCGTGCCTTACCCGGTGATTCTTGGGTTTACTGCTGGCATCGGCATTGTCATCGCCACGCTACAGCTGAAGGATGTATTCGGCCTCAGCTTCAGCGAGCAGCCGCAGCATTACATCGAGCAGATCAGTCTGCTGGTAAGCGCCTTCCCCAGCGTGCAAATGGGCGACACGCTAATCGCGGCACTCTGCCTGACGGTCCTGATTCTCTGGCCCCGCTGGGTGCCCAAGGTACCCGGCCATCTGGTCGCGCTCACACTCGGCGCACTGGCCGGGCTTGCGCTTGAGGCCTGGGGGGTGCCGATAGCCACTTTGGGCGAGCGTTTCAGTTATAGCGTCAATGGGGTGAGCTACCCCGGGATCCCACCATTTCTTCCCGATTTCGCCTGGCCCTGGGCGCTCCCGGGGCCCGACGGGCAGCCACTAGTACTGAGCTTCGAGCTGTTTCATCAGTTGCTGGCCCCGGCCTTCGCGATTGCCATGCTAGGCGCCATCGAGTCACTGTTGTGTGCGGTGGTCGCAGATGGCATGACCGGTAGCAGTCACGACCCCAACGCAGAACTGCTCGGCCAAGGCATCGGCAACCTGGTAGCGCCGCTGTTCGGTGGTATCACCGCCACCGCCGCCATCGCACGCAGCGCTGCCAACGTACGTGCAGGTGCGTTTTCGCCACTGGCGGCGATCATCCATGCTGGCGTGGTACTGGTCGCCATTCTCTGGCTGGCGCCCTTGTTCAGTTATTTGCCGATGGCGGCCTTGGCGGCGTTGCTACTTATGGTCGCCTGGAACATGAGCGAAGCCCCCCATGTGCTGAAAACCCTGCGCATCGCTCCACGCAGCGACGTCCTGGTATTGCTCACCTGCCTGATCCTGACCGTCTTGTTCGACATGGTGCTGGCCGTGGGGGTAGGCCTGTTGCTGGCGGCCGGCCTGTTCATCAAACGCATGAGCGAGTTGACCGATACCACCAGCCTGCGTCAGAGCCAGAAACGGTTATTTGCCGATATGCCCGAGCATGTGGCCGCCTACAGCATTCGCGGACCGCTGTTCTTTGGTGCAGCCGAAAAGGCGCTCAGCGCGCTGCGGCGCTTCAACCCGGAAGTCAAGGTGGTGATCGTCGATATCAGCGGCGTGCCGATGCTGGACATGACAGCCCTTGCGGCGCTGGAAAACGTGCTGCTGGACTACCGCAAGCAGGATATCGCCCTGATCCTCGTGGGCTGCAGCCCAAATGTACGCCTCAAGCTGCGCCATGCCGGCATCCGTAGCTTGCCGGGGCGCCTGCATTACGTACGCGATCTGCCCCAGGCCAAGCTGACGGCCCAACGTCTTGTTCCCGTCAGCACCTAGCAGGAGCACACAACCTGAACCCGCACTCGACAAAATCAGCTTGTGCCCAGGCGATCCCGTTATCCGGCTTCGCTCGACAGGGGTCGGTAATAAGGCAGGCGAGCCCCCTGGCCCTGTTGCTCATAGCTCTCCTGCTCTTGGCTGGATGCGGAGAGACTGCATCGGACAGCATCGAGCAACAGCTTGAAGCCCGAGGCCTCGTGGAACTCCAGGCAGCGGTGCCCAAAGACTGGGAGCGCGTCTGCATCCTTGGCCCCTACTCCAACGATGAGGCCGCCATGAAGACGCTTGGCTTCAACTGGCCGGTCGAAAAACATTCAAGCATTTCTTACAACGACGGTATTGCCCTGCTGGTTTTTGTGCGCGATCGGAAAGTCGTCAAGGCTCTTGAAGACCCCAGGCGCAGCGGAGACTTTTCCGATCTTTCGGGACGCTGCTTCCCCAGAGATAAAGCCCAGTTCGTCCAGCAGGCTCTGCCAGATGACGGTTGGCTACGGCTAGTGCCCAGGATGGAGCCTGACACCAGCCCGTAACCCGACACTCTCGCGGCTGAGTTCAGCGGTGTTTCTGCAGGTTGGCCATCATCTCCTGCAGCGCCTGCATGTTGTCGGTCGGGTGTGTGGCGTTGTCGAAGCTGCAGATATCGCCCCAGCGGACGGCGACATCTTCGACGTCGAAACCCGCCGCCGGATCGAAGCCGGCGCCGCGGCTGCGCTCCCAGCGCACTTTGCCCATCCAGCCGCCGCCCACCTCGAACAGGCCGGCAGTTTCCTGGCAGCGCTCGCTGGCCAGGTACACCACCAGCGGACTGACCAGCTCGGGCTTGAGTTGCTCGAAGATCTGCGGCGGGATCAGCCCTTCGGTCATTCGCGTGGCCCCTGTCGGCGCAATGGCGTTGACCAGGATATTGCTCTTGCGCCCTTCCAGCGCCAGGGTGCGGGTCAGGCCGTAAAGACCCAGCTTGGCCATGCCGTAGTTGGCTTGGCCAAAGTTTCCGTAAATGCCGGAAGTGGATGAGGTGAAGATCACCCGCCCGTAGCCCTGCTCTCGCATATATGGCCAGGCGGCGCGCGTAACCTTGTAGGCGCCTTCGACATGCACCCGGTAGACCGAGTCCCAGTCGGCCTCGTCCATCTTGTGGAAAGACTTGTCGCGCAGGATTCCAGCATTGTTGACCACCACATCCAGGCGTCCGAAGCTGTCCAGAGCCTGCTGCACAATCTTCCCGCCATCGGTAACCGAGTCATGATTGGCGACCGCGGTCCCGCCTGCCTGGCGGATTTCCTCCACCACCTGATCAGCGGCGGAACGGCTGGCGCCTTCGCCCTGAGCACTGCCACCAAGGTCGTTGACCACGACACGGGCGCCATGACGGGCAAACAGCAAGGCATGGGCACGACCAAGACCGCCACCGGCACCTGTAACTATCACCACCTTGTCGTCAAAACGGATGGTTTCACTCATCTGAGCACTCCATAGTGCGATTTGTCCGCGCAAAGTGTCCGTTCCACTTCGCCGTCCTGCAATCGCTCAATCCAGGGTGAATGCCCTGCCATAAGGCTTAGGGTGGATGGCGCGTCGGTAAAAGACTTTAGGCTCAGTACATTAGCGTTCACTGATCAACAAATGATCAACAACCGCTACGCTGCGCCTGACGGACCTTTGGCAAAGCTGCAAAGAGGTTATCCACAGGGCCATGCACAACGATCTTGGATAACCGGTGCAAAGGCTATGGCTGTCATTGGCATAAGCAAAGAGCGCTAAGCCCAGAGCGCGGCTAATCTTGCGCTACAGCATTGAAGGAGAGCTGCCATGTCCCAGTCCAAATCGTCTTTTTTCGAAACGCTGTTTGCCAACTACGCCCTGGCTGCGAGTGGTTCCAGTACCCACTAAGGCTTTGTCTGAATACGGCTGATCAACAAGTCTGATCAAAAAACACACAGAAAGCTGCACGCCTCGGTGTGTAAGGCTTGGGGGAAGTTCGCCAGAGCTTATCCACAATGCCTTCCACATCTGGCGGGGATAACTTCAAGCCTGCGCCCGCTGCTGTTTCGGAAGCGCCTAGATCAGGGTTCGAAGGACTTGTTAGAAGCGCAGCGCTGTGCTTGTATGTTCTCTTCACAAGCCTTGGCTAAAAAACATACAAAGCTCTGAACAGCCCATTCCAAGCAGGGCCTGGGGATTAACCCCAAGGTTATCCACAGAACGCCGCACAGATAAGCGGGATAACTTTCCGGCAGATGTCTCTACGAACTTCCCAGTCCCGCGAAGGCTCCAACCCACATACTTCCCCGATCCCTGGATCGTTAAAAACACGCAACCCTACTGGCAGGACGTCGCCTCATGTATCCGCAGCCCTGTTTCCACGGTTATGCTTTTGCTTTTCGGGGTTCGGTCAATCGAGGCGGAGTTCAATGACAGCCTTTATCACGCTGGTGCTGGCCGCCTTTGTCTGTTTCACGCTGGTGTTCTACATCAAACAGCGGCAGTTCCGGCACCCGGCATTGAGCATGCCCTATCAGCTTAGGCGGCCTGTATTAAAGACTGAAGAGCGCGAGCTCTTGGCCATGCTTCAGCAAGCCGTGGCCGATGACTACCTGATTCTGTGCAAGATACGTGTCGCTGATGTGGTCGACGTCACGGCAATACCCCGACGTACCCCCTGGTATCAGGCGACCAATAGAATCTCGGCCGGGTGTTTCGACTTTCTTCTATGCGACCCCCAAACACTGGACCCCGTCTGCGCCATCGAAATGGAGCCGGCAGACGACGGCAATGCATTCCTCGATCAACTGTGCAGCACCATCGGGCTGCCGCTGGTGCGGCTACCCGCGGAAAAGGCACGCTCCTACAGCGAAGTGCGCTCTGCCATCCAGCGTGTCGCTACGGCCTAAGCACAGCCCCGGCCGCCGGGCCCTGCTCGCGCGCTCTTGATTGGCGGCATTTAGGAGATTCGGCATGCCGCTGAAATCCTGGTTCACCGCCGGTTTCAAGTGGGGATCGCGACTCATAAGTCGCTACCCGGGCAGCATTGCGCTGTTCGGCTTCTGCTCGGGCATCGCCAGTTTCGTGCTGGTGGAACGTCAGGCCGGACTGGCCAAATTCATCGCTGCCCTGATGCTGTTCAGTTGGCTCTGGCTTATGCTGGAGAACTCCTTGCGCCGCACTCTGGAGCGGCGGCTTGGCTGGAAAGTGCCTCCACCCCTGCTGCGCTATGTCACCCAGATGGTGCATCAGGAAAGCCTGTTCTTCATCATCCCGTTCTTTTTCGTCACCACCACCTGGAACAGCGGCCAGTCCGTGTTCACGGTGATACTGGGGCTGGCCGCACTGATCTCGCTGGTCGATCCGCTTTATTACAAATGGCTGGCGCCACGGCGCTGGTTCTATCTGGCATTCCATGCACTGACGCTGTTTGCAGTGCTGCTCACGGCCCTGCCGATCATCTTTCACCTCTCGACCCCGCAGAGTTATCTCTGGGCGCTGGGTATCGCCGTACTACTGGCACTGCCGAGCCTGCGCGGGCTGTTTCCGGAGTGGAACTGGAAAAGCCTGCTCGCGATTCCACTGCTGACCCTCGTCGTCGCCATGGGCGGCTGGCTGGGACGCACCTGGGTGCCGCCCGCCACGTTATGGATGACCGACGTCGCTGTGACGCAGAGCCTGGACAACGCTTCGCGCAAGCCCGGCAACCGCCTCAAACGAGTGAGCCAGGCCGAGCTGCATGCCGAGGGGCTGTTCGCCTTCACTGCGATCAATGCGCCACGCGGCCTGAAGGAGCGGATCTATCACGAGTGGGTACATAACGGCAGGCGGGTCGATCGCATCCCGCTCGACATCAATGGCGGGCGCAAGGCGGGCTACCGAGCCTGGACGCACAAACGCAACTTTCCCGCTGACGCCGCTGGCAAGTGGCGCGTGCAGGTCATGACCGAAGCTGGACAAATGATCGGCATGCTGCGCTTCGAGGTCACTCAATGAACCGCGCCTGGGCTGCAGACTCGAAATGCACGAGAGCAGCTGTCGTTACGGTCGAAAGGAGAAATTCATGGAATGGTGGGAGGTGGTGGGCAACACCGTTGCCGCAGAGTTTTCTGACCTTCCCGATCTAGAGCACGCCACCCGCGTTTCGGTACGGCTGCTGCTGGCCGCCACCCTGGGTGGCGTGCTCGGCTACGAGCGCGAACACAAGGGCAAGGCCGCGGGACTGCGCACGCATATGCTGGTCGCTGTGGGGGCTGCGCTATTCGTGCTGGTACCTCTGCAGGCCGGCATGCCCCTCGAAGACGCCTCACGGGTGATACAAGGCATCATCGCCGGTATCGGTTTCCTTGGCGCCGGTACTATCCTCAAGGGCAACTCGGCTCAGGACGTTAAAGGTTTGACCACCGCAGCGGGGATCTGGCTGACGGCCGCCATCGGCGTTGCCTGCGGACTGGGGCACGAGGCTACCGCTGTGCTCACCACCGGCTTTGCGCTGGCTATCTTCGTCCTGATGCCGCGTCTGGAGCAGCATGCCTCCGAATATATGGAGGACACCAGCCACGAAGGGCGCGACAGCGAACGGAACCCCTGATATTCATGCAGGAGACCTCATGCGCAACCATCCAATCCTGTTGGCAACAGCAATTGCCATGTTCGGCCTCGCCGGCTGCGGCGAAACCGCAAAGTTGCCTGTGGGATCCGGTTACGGACCGCACCCCACCTTGCCTGAACCCAATAAAACGCTGATTCCCACCGTCAGTATCGCCAAGGCAACCGGCTGGCCCGAAGGCGCAAAGCCACTGGCGGCACCCGGCCTGCGCGTTGAAGCATTCGCTGGCAACCTCGATCACCCACGCTGGCTGCATGTGCTGCCCAACGGCGACGTACTGGTAGCCGAAAGCGACGCACCGGCGAAGCCGGAAGGATTTCGCGGCCTGCGCGGCTGGGTCATGAAGAAGGCCATGGCACGGGCCGGCTCTGGCGGACAGAGCGCCAACCGCATCACCCTGCTACGCGACCGCGATGGTGACGGCACACCCGAAGTGCGCACGGTATTGCTTGAGGGTTTGAACTCGCCCTTTGGCATGGCGCTGGTCGACGACTGGCTGTACATCGCCAACACCGGCGCGCTGCTGCGCTTCCCCTATAAAGAAGGCGCCACGCGGATCGACGAGCCCGGGGAAAAAGTGGTCGATCTGCCGGCCGGCCCAATAAACCACCACTGGACCAAGAACGTGATCGCTAGCCGTGACGGCTCGCGCCTGTATGTCACCAGCGGCTCCAACAGCAACGTCGGTGAAAACGGCATGGACGCGGAGAAAAACCGCGCCGCCATCCTGGAAGTCGACCCACAGCACAAGCGCCTGCGCCTGTTCGCCTCGGGCCTGCGCAATCCCAACGGGCTGGCCTGGCAACCGGACAGCGGCGAGCTGTGGACCACCGTCAACGAACGCGACGAAATCGGCAGCGATCTAGTGCCCGATTACATGACGTCCGTGCAGGACGGCGGCTTCTACGGCTGGCCCTACAGTTACTTCGGCCAGCACCTCGACAAGCGCGCCGAGCCGCCACGAGCCGATCTGGTGGCCAAGGCGATCGTTCCCGATTACGCCCTGGGGGCGCATACCTCTTCCATGGGCCTGGCCTTTTACGAGAGCCAACTTTTACCGGAGCGTTACCGCAACGGCGCCTTCATCGGCCAGCACGGCTCCTGGAACCGCAAGCCGCGCAGTGGCTACAAGGTAATTTTCGTGCCATTCAAGGATGGCAAGCCGGACGGCCCACCCGAGGATATTCTCACCGGATTCGTCAGTGCCGACGAAAAAGCTCTGGGGCGTCCCGTAGGCGTCGCGGTCGACAAGACCGGCGCCCTGCTGGTTGCCGATGATGTCGGTGACGTCATCTGGCGCGTGACGCCGGACGCCGACTGAGACGGCTCAGAGAATCACCGGGAGCCTCTGGGTCAAACGGATTTCCTCCGGCGAGATCTCCACGCCATAGGCCAATACCTCGACGCCCGCCGCCACCGCATCACGCAAGGCGGTGGCGTACAACGGGTCGATCTCGGTGGCCGGGCGCACCGCTTCGATGCCGGTCAGGTTCACGCAGTACAGCTGCACGGCACGCACGCCGTCACGGGCCAGCGTCGCCAGCTCACGCAGATGGCGCGTGCCACGGGTGGTGACTGCATCGGGGAAGGCTGCGACCGCCGTATCACTGAAGCCCAGGGTGACGCTCTTGACCTCGACGAAGGCCGGCCCTGTCGGATAATCCAGGCGAAAATCCACCCGGCTGTTCTCCGTGCCATAAGCGACTTCCCGCTTGAGCGCAGTAAAGCCAATCAGCTCTTCGACCACACCGCCCATCAGGGCCTCCTCTACCAGGCGGTTGGCACGTGCAGTATTCACACAGGCCAACCGACCCTGCGGCGTCTCTACCAGCTCCCAGGTGCCGGGCAGTTTGCGCTTGGGATCATCGTTGCGCTGGAACCAGACTCGGGCGCCCTCCCCCATGCAGTTGAGCATCGAGCCGGTGTTGGGACAGTGAATGCACAAATGCTCACCGTTGTCCGTGACGATATCAGCGAGAAAGCGCTTATAGCGGCGCACCAGCCGCCCCGTTTCCAACGGGCTGGAAAAAAGCATCAGCCTTGCCAGCTCTGCAGTCCGCGGGCAATACGCTCGACCGCCATTTCAAGCCGGGGCAGGTCCTGGGTATAGGCGAAACGTACGTGATGCCCGGCCTGGTGGCGTCCAAAATCCAGCCCCGGCGTAATGGCCACGAACTGGGTTTCCAGCATGTGCTGACAGAAGGCAAAGGCATCGCCACCGAAGGCACTGATGTCGGCATACAAGTAGAACGCGCCTTCCGGCTCCACCGCGATGCGGAAGCCCAGCTCACGCAGGGCCGGCAACAGGAAATCACGGCGGCGGGCGAACTCTGCGCGGCGTGCCTCGAAGATCTCCAGCGTGGCCGGTTCAAAGCAGGCCAATGCCGCATGCTGAGCCATGGTCGGTGCGCTGATGTAAAGGTTCTGCGCCAGCTTTTCCAGCTCGGGCACGGCTGCTTGCGGCGCAACCATCCAGCCCAGGCGCCAGCCGGTCATGCCGAAATATTTGGAGAAGCTGTTGAGTACGAATGCCTCATCGTCCACTTCCAGCACGCTGGCCGCATCGGTGCCATAGGTCAGACCGTGATAGATCTCATCCACCACCAGGTGCCCGCCACGCGCCTTGAGCTCGGTCGACAGCCCCGCTAGCTCATCACGCTTCAACAGGGTTCCGGTCGGGTTGGCCGGCGAGGCCACCAGCGCGCCAACGCTGTGCTCATCCCAGTGTCTTGCAATCAGCTCAGGCGTCAGCTGGTAACGCACCTCCGGCCCTACCGCCACCAGTTGCGCCGCACCTTCGATCAGGCGCAGGAAGTGCCGATTGCAGGGATAACCGGGGTCCGCCAACAGCCAGTGCTTGCCCGGATCGACCAGCAGGCTGCTGGTAAGTAACAAAGCACCGGAACCGCCGGGAGTAATCAGCACGCGTTCGGGGTCAATAGACAGCTGATAACGCTGCGCATAGAACCCGGCGATAGCCTCACGCAGCTGCGGCAGCCCTCGGGCAGCCGTATAACTCGTGTGGCCAGCGGCAAGCGCAGCTTGACCCGCCGCGACTATGGGCGCTGCGGTGGTGAAGTCCGGCTCGCCGATTTCCAGATGAATGACATCGCGCCCCAGGGCCTGTAACTCATTGGCACGCGCAAGCAGCGCCATGACGTGAAAAGGCTCTATCGCGCGGCTACGTGCACTGTAAAACGAGGTCATATGACCTCCCTGACGAAAAGAAAAAACGATTCTACCCAAGGTCTCCCCGACGCTGCAGCCACCGTGATACTCGGGAGTAGCGCACCCCGGTACGATCTGGTAAGTTCGCCCGCTTGTAGCCGCAGGGCCGGCACGGGCCGGCAGAGGGATCCATCATCCTGCGCAATGGACATAGCGAGAGGCGTTCATCCATGCCCATTACCAAAACGAAAAAAAGCACCCAACTGATTCGCGCCTTCGAGCCTTACAAGGAATCCAAAGGTGAGGAGTACATGAGCGACAAGATGCGCGCTCACTTCACCGGCATCCTCAACAAGTGGAAGCAGGAGCTTATGGAGGAAGTCGACCGCACCGTGCATCACATGCAGGACGAAGCGGCCAACTTCCCTGATCCGGCCGACCGCGCCAGTCAGGAAGAAGAGTTCAGCCTGGAACTGCGCGCCCGCGACCGCGAGCGCAAGCTGATCAAGAAGATCGATGAAACCCTGCAGCTGATCGAAGAAAACGAATACGGCTGGTGTGATTCCTGTGGCGTCGAGATCGGCATCCGCCGCCTTGAAGCCCGCCCCACCGCTACGCTCTGCATCGACTGCAAGACGCTGGCGGAAATCAAGGAAAAGCAGATCGGTTCCTGATCTGAGAACGGGGCGCTAAGGCGCCCCGCTTCATTTATGCCCCCCGCCTCGTGGAACAGCAACCGAGCCGGCCATGTCGTCATCTCCTTCCATCAATACCGCCTACACCGGCCGCTTCGCGCCCACCCCTAGCGGTTACCTGCACTTCGGTTCGCTGGTTGCGGCCCTAGCCTCCTACCTGGATGCTCGCGCCGTCGGCGGCCGCTGGCTGCTGCGGATGGAAGACCTCGACCCGCCACGGGAAATGCCCGGCGCACAAGCGGCCATTGTGGAAAGCCTGCGCAACTACGGCTTCGAGTGGGATGGCGAAATGCAGCGCCAGAGCGACCGCCATGACGCCTACGAACAGGTCATCGAGCGCCTGCTGCGTGAAGGCCTGGCCTATCCTTGCCAATGCTCACGCAAACAGCTCGAAGACTGGCCAGGCGCCTACCCTGGCTTCTGCCGCGATGCCAACCAGCCGCTGCAAAACGCTGCAATCCGCCTCCGTGTACCTGAGCTGGAATACCGCTTCACTGATCGCGTCCAGGGTGAGTACGGCCAACATCTCGGCCGCGACGTGGGCGATTTCGTGATTCGTCGTCGCGATGGCCTGTTCGCCTACCAACTAGCCGTGGTCCTGGATGACGCCTGGCAGGGCGTGACCGACGTGGTGCGCGGCGCCGACCTGCTCGATTCGACCCCGCGGCAGCTGTATCTGCAGGAGTTACTCGGCCTGCCGCAACCGCGCTACCTTCATGTGCCACTGATCATCCAGCCGGACGGGCACAAGCTGGGCAAGAGTTATCGCTCCCCGCCACTGCGCCCGGACGAAGCCGTGCCGCTGCTGCTGCGGGCACTGCGCACCCTCGGCCAGCCCACCGTTCCCGAGCTGAAAGACGCCCTACCTGGCGAACTCCTGGCGTGGGCCATTCCACGCTGGAATGCCGAACGCATCCCGCGCACCCTTACGCTGGCTGAAGCGCAGTTGCGCTGACACAAAGTCGAACTACGGCTTTTCCGAAGGCTGTGGCTTGCAGCTTGCCGCTTCCTTTACCATCCGTCTCACTTCTGACACGAGACCCGGCATGTACATCTACCGACTGGTACTGCTCCTGGTAGTGGGGATCTATCTGTTCTCCCCCGCGATCATGGACTGGTGGATCGACCCCAACGGCGCCTGGTACCGGCCCTATCTGTTGTGGCTGATCCTTATCGTGGTGACTTTCATTCTTCAGAGCCAGCGCGATGCAGACGAGCTTTAGCCTCAGCCACCTGATCCTCATCAGCGTCGCCTACCTGCTGCTGCTATTCGGCGTAGCCTGGGTCAGCGAGCGCGGATTGATACCACGCTGGATCATTCGCCACCCGCTGACCTACACCTTGTCACTGGGCGTGTACGCCAGTGCCTGGGCCTTCTACGGCACCGTCGGCCTGGCCTATCAGTATGGCTATGGTTTTCTTGCGACCTACCTGGGCGTCTGCGGCGCCTTTCTGCTGGCACCGGTCCTGCTCTATCCGATCCTGCGTATAACCCGCACCTACCAGCTGGCATCGCTGGCAGACCTGGTCGCCTTTCGCTTTCGCAGCACCTGGGCCGGTGCGCTGACGACCATCGTCATGCTGGTCGGCATGTTGCCGCTATTGGCCCTGCAGATACAGGCCGTTGCCGACGCCATCGGCATTCTCACCCTGGAACCGCTGCAGGAACGCGTAGCCTTGGGCTACTGCGTGATGATCATGCTCTTCACCATTCTCTTCGGTGCCCGGCATATCGCCACCCGTGAGAAGCATGAGGGGCTGGTGTTTGCGATTGCCTTCGAATCGCTGGTCAAGCTGGGGACCTTCGGCGCCATTGGTCTGTATGCGCTCTACGTTGTCTTCGGCGGCCCGCACCAGCTGGAAATCTGGCTGCTGCAAAACCAGTCAGCCCTCCAGGCGCTGCACACGCCACTGCAGGAAGGGCCCTGGCGCACACTGCTGCTGGTTTTCTTCGCCTCGGCGATCGTCATGCCGCACATGTATCACATGACCTTTACCGAAAACCTCAACCCGCGGGCGCTGGTCAGTGCCAGCTGGGGGTTGCCGCTGTACCTGCTGCTGATGAGCCTGGCGGTGCCGCTGATTCTCTGGGCCGGACTCAAGCTGGGGGTTAGCACCAATCCCGAGTACTTCACGCTGGGCTTGGGCATCACCGCGCAAAGCGAAGTGCTCACCCTATTGGCATTCGTGGGCGGCCTGTCGGCGTCCAGCGGCTTGATCATCGTCTGTACCCTGGCGCTGTCTGGCATGGCTCTCAACCATCTGGTACTGCCGCTTTATCAGCCCCCCACCGAAGGCAACATCTATCGCTGGCTGAAGTGGACTCGGCGCAGCCTGATCCTGACCATCATCATGGCCGGCTACGGCTTCTATCTGATGCTGGGCGCCGAGCAGGACCTGTCCAACCTGGGCATCGTAGCCTTCGTCGCCACCCTGCAGTTCCTGCCGGGCGTACTCTCGGTTCTTTATTGGCCCACCGCCAATCGGCGTGGCTACATCGTCGGACTGCTCGCGGGGATCAGCGTCTGGGTGGTCACCATGCTGCTGCCGCTGGTGGGCAACCTGAATGGCTTCTATATACCGCTGTTCAACCTCGTCTACGTGCTCGATGACACCAGCTGGCACCTGGCGGCAATCGCCTCGCTGGCGGTCAACGTGCTGGCCTTCTCGCTGTTCTCGCTGTTCACCGAAACCAGCCCCGAGGAGCAGAGTGCCGCCGAAGCCTGCGCTGTGGAGAACATCCGCCGCCCGCAACGCCGCGAACTGACGGCCAACTCGCCGCAAGAATTCGCCGTGCAGCTGGCCAAACCGCTGGGAGGCAAAACCGCACAGCGTGAAGTGGAGCAGGCCCTGCGCGATCTGCAGCTGCCCTTTGACGAACACCGCCCCTATGCCCTGCGGCGTCTGCGCGACCGTATCGAGGCGAACCTGTCCGGGCTGATGGGCCCGAGTGTGGCGCAGGATATCGTCGAAAACTTCCTGCCCTACAAGGACGGCGCCGAGGGCTATGTGACCGAAGATATCCACTTCATCGAGAACCGCCTCGAGGAGTATCACTCGCGTCTGACCGGTCTCGCCGGCGAGCTTGATGCCCTGCGCCGTTACCACCGACAGACGTTGCAGGATCTGCCCATGGGCGTCTGCTCGCTGGCCAAGGATCAGGAAGTGTTGATGTGGAACCGTGCCCTGGAGGAGCTCACGGGAATCCCTGCACTGCAGGTGGTCGGTTCACGCCTGACTACCATCAGCGAGCCCTGGCAGAGCCTGCTGAGCGACTTCATCGGTCAGCCAGATGAGCATCTGCACAAGCAGCGCCTATCCATAGAAGGTGACACCCGCTGGCTGAACCTGCACAAAGCCGCTATCGACGAACCTCTGGCCCCCGGTAACAGCGGACTGGTCCTGCTGATCGAAGACCTCACCGAAACCCAGGTGCTGGAAGATCGCCTGGTGCACTCCGAACGCCTGGCCAGCATTGGCCGTCTCGCCGCGGGCGTCGCTCACGAGATCGGCAACCCCATCACCGGCATCGCCTGCCTGGCACAGAACCTGCGCGAGGAGCGCGAAGAGGATGGCGAAATCACCGAAATCAGCAGCCAGATCATTGAGCAGACCAAACGCGTGTCGCGCATCGTCCAGTCCCTGATGAGCTTTGCCCATGCTGGCGGGCGCCAGCACAACCTGTATCCGGTATCCCTAGCCGCGATTACCCAGGATGCCATTGGCCTGCTCTCGCTCAATCGCGAATCCACCGAAGTGCAGTACTTCAACCTCTGCGACCCGCAGCATCTGGCCGAAGGCGATCCCCAGCGTCTTGCCCAGGTGTTGATCAACCTGCTCTCCAACGCCCGCGACGCCTCCGAGCCGGGCGGCATCATTCGCATCCACAGCGAAGTGTCCGAGCAGACGGTTTATCTGATCATCGAGGACGAAGGCAGCGGTATTCCCAAGCTTGTCCAGGACCGGCTGTTCGAGCCGTTCTACACCACCAAAGACCCCGGAGAAGGGACCGGTCTGGGCCTTGCGCTGGTCTATTCCATCGTGGAAGAGCATTATGGACAGATCAATATCGACAGCCCCACCGATCCTGAAACCCAACGCGGCACCCGTTTCCGGATCACCTTGCCCCGGTTTACCGAGGCATCGGAGGCTGTAAGTTGAAGAGGCGATCACAGAAATCTGCCCATAGCAGGCCGTCACATGCGACGGCCGTAGCAGGCTGCTGAAACGTAGGCGAAACAGGCAGGACAAGGCGCAACCACCAGAGAAAGTAACAGCTCTGGACTCACCCAAAGGGCGAGCGCCGCGAGTGCAAACAGCCAAAGATGCGGAGTTTAGTTTTCTAAATGAGCATGCCGAGGCCGATCTTAACGACGTCATGCCAACGCAGTTTCGGTGGCCTGTTAGCCGCCTCCAGACCGTCGAGAGAGTACTGATGTCACATATTCTGATCGTCGAAGACGAAACCATCATCCGCTCCGCCTTGCGCCGGTTGCTCGAACGCAACCAATACGAAGTGAGCGAAGCAGGCTCGGTACAGGAAGCCCAAGAGCGCTATGACATTCGCGGCTTCGACCTCATCATCAGCGACCTGCGCTTGCCCGGAGCGCCCGGTACCGAATTGATCAAGCTTGCTGAAGGCGTACCGGTGCTGATCATGACCAGTTACGCCAGCCTGCGCTCTGCCGTCGATTCGATGAAAATGGGCGCCGTTGATTACATCGCCAAGCCATTCGACCATGATGAAATGCTGCAAACCGCCGCGCGCATTCTTAGTGAGCGCGAGCAGGCTTCCAGCACACCCCAGGCACAGAGCACACAGCCCACAGCAGCAGCGGAGGCGACCCAAGGCGAGATCGGCATCATCGGTCACTGCGCACCGATGCAAGACCTGTTCGTGAAGATCCGCAAGGTTGCCCCCACCGACTCTAACGTCCTGATCCAGGGCGAATCCGGAACCGGCAAGGAACTGGTTGCCCGCGCGCTGCACAATCTTTCGCAACGCGCCAAGGCCCCGATGATTTCCGTCAACTGCGCGGCGATCCCGGAAACGCTGATCGAGTCCGAGCTGTTCGGCCACGAAAAGGGTGCATTCACGGGCGCTAGTGCCGGACGGGCCGGTCTGGTTGAAGCTGCCGACGGCGGCACGCTGTTTCTCGATGAAATCGGAGAATTGCCCCTGGAAGCTCAGGCGAGACTGCTACGGGTACTTCAGGAAGGCGAGATCCGCCGCGTCGGCTCGACCCAGTCGCAGAAGGTCAACGTACGCCTGGTGGCTGCGACGCACCGCGACCTGAAGAACCTGGCCAAGCTCGGCGAGTTTCGTGAAGACCTCTACTACCGTCTGCACGTCATTGCTCTCAAGCTGCCGCCGCTACGTGAGCGTGGCAGCGATATTCTGGAGATTGCCAAGGCTTTCCTCGCCCGCCAGAGCGCTCGTATGGGAGGTGAAGAGATGCACTTCTCACACGAAGCCGAGCAGGCCATCCGTCACTACTCCTGGCCTGGCAACGTGCGCGAGCTGGAAAATGCCATCGAGCGCGCGGCCATCCTCAGCGAGAGCCCGGAAATCAGCGCGGAACTGCTGGGTGTCGACATCGAACTCGATGGCCTTGACGACGAGTACGACGAGCACTGCGAGCCCCTTGGTGGCGGCAGTACCGGCGCCCCCAGCAATGAGCCGACCGAAGACCTTTCACTGGAAGACTATTTTCAGCACTTCGTGCTTGAGCATCAGGACCACATGACCGAGACCGAGCTGGCGCGCAAGTTGGGAATCAGTCGCAAGTGCCTATGGGAACGGCGCCAGCGCCTGGGCATCCCGCGACGGAAATCCAGCACAACTGCGGGGTAGCGTGTTACCTACCACCCCCTCGCGTAACAGCGAACCGGGTTCATAGGTAACGAAATGCAACTTCCCACACCTGCCACCCCAACCACCAAACCCTGTAAGTCATTGATTTGTAAGGGATATCAAAACCTGGCACGGCAAGTGCTTTATATCTGGCACAACAACAATAACAAGCAGACCCACAATAAGAACAAAACGTACCGACTCCAGCAAAATAACGACAAGAAGGCGGAGGCGTAGCTAACTGATTCTTTTGGAGAGGACTTGCCAAATGGGGTTCAGCCCCACGACCAGGCCGAGAACAACAAGAACTGCTCTAAGCAGTACCTGCACTGGTTGGATCACAGGATCAATGGCAGCTCAGCGACCAAAGCAATCCGTTTGCTCTTGGCTCCCAATGTAGGAGCGATTCCCTAAAAGCGATGGCCAAAGGGAACGGGCGAACCAACAAAAACAACACGCCCGAATATTAATAACAACAAAGCACGCAACATCTTTAAAAGGGAGCTTCGGCTCCCTTTGTGCTTTGCGATCCCTACCGAGTTTTGACACCCCCTCTCGCTTCGTTCACCATCCCCCGATTCCGGTGCTAGAATTCACGAAGTTTTGTGCAATTTCTACCTCACCCGCCCTTTCGCCACACAGTGCCTCCCATGCTGAAAAAGCTGTTCCAGTCTTTTCGTTCTCCCCTGCGCCGTTTTCCGCGCCCTCGACACACACCCGAAATTCTGTCCGGCAGACAACATTCACTGCACAGCGAGGACATCAATCGCCACGCTGTCAGCGTCGTCGAGAGGCTCCAGCAGGCTGGCTATGAGGCATATGTGGTGGGCGGCTGCGTGCGCGACCTGCTGCTGCATCTCTCCCCCAAGGACTATGACGTGGCTACCAGTGCCACGCCCGAACAGGTTCGCGCCGAGTTTCGCAATGCTCGCATCATCGGCCGGCGTTTCAAGCTGGTTCACGTGCACTACGGTCGCGAAATCATTGAAGTTGCCACCTTCCGCGCCAACCACCCTGAAACCGATGACGAGGATGATGCCAGCCATCTGGCTTCGCGCAATGAAAGCGGCCGCATCCTGCGGGACAACATCTACGGAACACTTGAGGATGATGCCCAGCGCCGCGACTTCACTATCAATGCGCTGTATTACGACCCGACCAGCGAACGTATTCTCGACCACACCCGTGGCGTCCACGACATCCGCAACCGACTGATCCGTCTGATCGGCGACCCTGAACAGCGCTACCTCGAAGATCCGGTACGGATGCTGCGGGCCGTGCGTTTCGCCGCCAAGCTGGACTTCGAGATCGAGAAACACAGCGCCGAACCCATCGCCGAGCTGTCCGACCTGCTCTGTGACGTGCCCTCAGCGCGCCTGTTCGATGAGATTCTCAAGCTGTTCCTGGGCGGCAAGGCTCTGCGCACATTCGAGTTGCTGCTGGAATATGACCTCTTCGCTCCGCTGTTCCCGGCAAGCGCCGAGGCGCTTGAGGACAATCCGGAGTATGCCGGCACGCTGATTCGCAACGCCCTGGCCAACACCGACCAGCGCATTGCCCAGGGCAAGCCCGTAACGCCTGCGTTCCTGTTCGCCGCACTGCTCTGGCCGGCCTTGCCGGCGCGCGTGCAGGAAGCTCAGGGGCGCGGCCTGCCGCCGATCCCGGCGATGCAGGAAGCTGCGCATGAACTCGTCTGGGAGCAGTGCCAGCGCACCGCCATTCCCAAGCGTTTCACCATGCCCATGCGCGAGATCTGGGACATGCAGGAACGCCTTCCACGTCGCCAGGGACGCCGCGCCGACCAACTGCTGGATAACCCGCGGTTCCGTGCCGGTTACGATTTTCTGCTGCTGCGCGAGAGCGCTGGCGAGCAGACCAACGGCCTTGGCGACTGGTGGACCGAGTATCAGGAGGCCGGAGATAGCGAACGCCGCAGCATGATTCGCGAGCTCAGCAATCGGAGCGACGACAGCGGTGCACCACGCAAACGCCGCCGTAGCGGTGGACGCCGCAAGCGTGGGGCGAATGAGGGTGCTCCTGCGAGCGAATGATGGAACGCGTTTATATAGGTCTTGGTAGCAATCTTGCCGAGCCGCAGCAGCAGTTGCGCTGCGCGCTCATGGCGCTCGATGCCCTCCCCGACAGCCGCCTCGTTGCCGTTTCTTCTCTGTATGCCAGCGATCCGCTCGGCCCTGCTGACCAGCCTCGCTATAACAATGCCGTCGCAGCGCTGGATACCAGCCTCGCGCCTCTGCAACTGCTCGACGCACTGCAAGCCATCGAACAAGCCCAGGGCCGCGAGCGCAAAGCCGAACGTTGGGGGCCGCGCACACTGGATTTGGACATCCTGCTGTTTGGCCAACGCCTGATCGACGAACCCAGGCTCACCGTCCCTCACTATCACCTGCACGCGAGAGCCTTCGTACTCTACCCGCTGGCCGAAATTGCTCCAGCCGGGCTGCAGCTAGCGGATGGCCGCCAGCTCGCCGCATTGCTGGCGGCATGCCCCTTCGAGGGAATAGAGCGGCTGGCTGCGCTCAGGTAACACGTAACGCGTGCGGTAACACTCTCATTGACTTGGCAGGCCGCCATCGAGACTATTAGCGCCCTCTGCCGGCAAGTGCTCATTTGACGCAGCAAAGCGGCTCGCGCAAAACCTAGGAGGACGGCATTCATGGCCGACGTAACCCTGACCACCCTGCAAGGGCTCAAACAGAAAGGCGAAAAGATCGTCATGCTTACCTGCTATGACGCCACCTTCGCCAAGACCGCCAGCGAAGCTGGGGTCGAGATGCTGCTGATCGGCGATTCCCTGGGTATGGTTCTGCAGGGGCATGACAGCACACTGCCCGTCTCTGTCGAGGAGATGGCCTATCACACTGCGTGCGTGAAGCGCGGCAACCGTGGCGCCATGATTGTCACCGACCTGCCGTTCATGGCCAACGCCACCATCGAGCAAACGCTGAACAACTCAGCCGCACTGATGAAAGCCGGTGCGCACATGATCAAGGTCGAAGGCACAGCCTGGCTGGCTGAATCCATCCGCCTGTTGGCCGAACGCGGGATTCCTGTCTGCGCCCACATGGGGCTTACACCACAGGCGGTGAATATCTTCGGCGGCTACAAGGTGCAGGGGCGCCAGGAAGCTCAGGCGCAACAGATGGTCGAAGACGCCAAGGCACTGGAAGCCGCCGGCGCGGCCCTGCTGCTGCTCGAATGCGTGCCCAGCGAATTGGCCGCACGCATCACTCAAGCGGTTTCGGTCCCGGTGATCGGCATCGGCGCCGGCAGCGAAACCGACGGCCAAGTTCTGGTTCTGCATGACATGCTGGGTCTGTCGCTCAGCGGTCGCACGCCGAAGTTCGTGAAGAACTTCATGGCCGAGCATGGCGACATCGCCAAAGCTATCGCCGCCTATGTCGCCGCCGTCAAGGCTGTGGAGTTCCCCGCTGCCGAACACGGATTCTCCGCATGAACGTAGTCAGGACCGTTGCCGATCTGCGTGCTGCGATCAAGCGTGCACGCAACGAGGGCAAACGCATCGGTTTCGTGCCGACCATGGGCAACCTGCACGACGGCCATATCGCACTGGTCCGAAAGGCTGGCCAGCGCGCCGACTTCGTTGTCGCCAGCATCTTTGTCAACCCGCTGCAGTTCGGCCCCAACGAAGACCTGGCCAGTTATCCGCGCACTCTGGCGGCCGACCAGGACAAGCTGTTCGAAGCCGGCTGCCACCTGCTGTTTGCGCCCAACGTGGAAGAGATGTATCCCAACGGCCAGGGTCTGCAGACCATCGTCAGCGTGCCCGGCGTTTCCGAAGGGCTCTGCGGCGGAAGCCGTCCTGGCCACTTCGATGGCGTCTCGACGGTGGTCAGCAAGCTGTTCAATATGGTGCAGCCGGATCTTGCCGTGTTCGGCGAGAAGGATTTCCAGCAACTGGCAGTCATCCGCACCATGGTGCGGGACCTGAATATGCCGGTGCAGATCATCGGTGAGCCCATCGTACGCGCCGCAGACGGTCTTGCACTGTCCTCGCGCAACGGCTACCTCAGCCCTGCAGAGCGCGAAAGCGCACCGGCGTTGTATCGCACGCTGAAGCAGATGGCCGAGGCGCTGCGCAACGGCGAACAGGACTACGCAGCGCTGCTGCGTCAGGGACGCGAAGCCCTGGAAGCCGCTGGCATGCGTCCCGACTACCTGGAAATCCGTAGCGCCAGCGACCTGCAACCGGCCACGCCCGGGACCCGCGAGCGGATCATCCTGGCCGCCGCGTTCCTCGGCAAGACCCGCCTGATCGACAACCTGCAAGTCGATAGCGGCCCGTCCCACCCGTAACAGGCCGTTGAGCAACGTAGCGAGAACAGGCGAGGAAGCGGAGCTTAGTGTTTCAAATGAGCGTTCCGAGCCTGCTTCTAACGCAGCAATGCTCACGTAGGTAGCTTTCAACGGCCTGGTAAACCATTGATATCCCGAACTTCTTAACCTTGAACACGCCGGGGGGTTCGGGCACACTCTGCGCCGCTTGCGAACCCGGAGGATCCCGCCATGCACGCCATCATGCTCAAGGCCAAACTGCACCGCGCCCAGGTGACCCACGCGGTACTGGACTACGAAGGCTCCTGCGCCATTGACGGCGACTGGCTGGACCTGGCCGGCATTCGCGAATACGAACAGATCCAGATCTACAACGTCGACAATGGCGAGCGCTTCACCACCTACGCCATCCGTGGCGAGGAAGGTTCGAAGATCATCTCCGTCAACGGCGCTGCAGCGCACAAGGCCGGCGTTGGTCATCGCCTGATCATCTGTGCCTATGCCCACTACAGCGAGGCTGAACTGGCCAGCTTCAAGCCAAGCGTCCTTTATATGGGCGACGATGGCGATCTCAGCCATACCAGCAACGCCATTCCGGTGCAGGTTGCCTAGTCGCAGCGCACCACCCCGAAAGCCCGCAACGCCCAGCGCGTCGCGGGCTTTTTACTATCCGGGGGTTTTACTTGGCGGGTGAATCTGCAATGGTTTCGCAGCTGCACCCGGCGCTAGCGAAGCGGCACGACAGCTTCGGAACGCAGAGCGTTTTTTCCAGTCAGACCAGTCTGCGACACCGGATGTATCGCCGCCGCTTCGAACACTGCGCAGCGGCCCGCAGCTACAGGATTCAGGAAGAATGCGCTTGCATGATCGGATGTTTCCGGATCGAGCCTGGCAACTACCAGCGCATGCAGCCGCTACAGCAACCGTGCAGTCAGTCCGCCACGCAAAGGAAGCCGCACCCCATGAGTTACTATCAGCACCCTCTCGACGCTACTGCCTTGCCCTCCTGGAAGGCCCTGGAAGAACATCGGCTGGCCATGCAGAACTTCAGCATGCGCGAGGCGTTCAAGTCAGACCCAACACGTTTCGAGGATCTCTCGGCTTCCTGCTGCGGCCTGTTTCTCGACTACTCGAAAAATCTGATCACGCCTGAAACCCGCGCCCTGCTGGTCAACCTAGCGCGCGAAGCCGGAGTCGAGCAGGCTACCCGCGCCATGTTCGAAGGCGAACGGATCAACGCTTCGGAAAACCGTCCGGTTCTGCACACCGCCCTGCGCCGGCCAATGGGCGACAGCGTGATGGTCGACGGGAAGAACATCGTCCGTGAGGTCCACACCGCGCTGGCGCAGATGACCGATTTCGTCACTCGCATCCACAACAACCTTTGGCGTGGCTACAGCGAAAAGACCATCACCGACGTGGTGAATATTGGTATCGGCGGCTCCTTCCTCGGACCCCAGCTGGTTTCAGAGGCGCTGCTGCCGTTTACCCAGCACGGCGTGCGCAACCATTACCTGGCCAACATCGACGGCAGCGAGTTCCGTGAGGTAACTGCCAAACTGAACGCCGAGACCACCCTGTTCATCATTTCCAGCAAGACCTTCGGCACCCTGGAGACGCTGAAGAACGCCCAGGCCGCACGTAGCTGGTACCTGGGCAAGGGCGGCACCGAGGAAAAGCTCTACCGCCATTTCGTCGCGGTAACCAGCAACCGCCAGGCGGCCGTCGACTTCGGCATTCGCGAAAAGAACATCTTCCCCATGTGGGACTGGGTCGGAGGACGCTATTCGCTGTGGTCGGCCATCGGCCTGCCCATCGCGCTGGCCATCGGCATGTCCAACTTCAAGGACCTGCTCTCCGGCGCCTACAGCATGGACCAGCATTTCCTTACCGAGCCGTTCGAAAGCAACATGCCGGTGCTGCTGGCCATGCTCGGCGTCTGGTATCAGAACTTCTGGGGCGCGCAAAGCTACGCCTTCCTGCCCTACGACCATTACCTGCGCAACTTCGTCCAGCACCTGCAGCAGCTGGATATGGAGTCCAACGGCAAAAGCGTGCGTCAGGACGGTTCGCCCGTTGCCTGCGGTACCGGGCCGGTGATCTGGGGCGGCGTCGGCGCCAACGGCCAACACGCCTATCACCAGCTGTTGCACCAGGGCACACCGCTGATTCCTGCGGACTTTATCGTCCCGGTGGTCAGTCATAACCCGGTGGCCGATCACCATGAGTGGCTTTACGCCAACTGCCTGTCCCAGAGCCAGGCGCTGATGCTCGGTAAAACCCGTGAAGAAGCCGAAGCCGAGTTGCGCGCCAAGGGACTTCCCGAAGCCGAAGTGCAGCGTCTGGCGCCGCACAAGGTCATTCCCGGCAACCGACCAAGCAACACGGTGGTGATGGAAACCATCAGCCCCGGCCGTCTCGGCGCACTGATCGCGCTCTATGAGCACAAGGTATTCGTGCAAGGCGTGATCTGGGGGATCAACTCGTTCGACCAGTGGGGCGTCGAGCTTGGCAAGGATCTGGGCAAGGTGGTCTATGGCCAGATGACCAGCTTCGATGCGGCACCAGCCGACGATGCATCGACCCAAGGTTTGATCGACTTCTTCCGCAGCCGTCATCGCGGCTGAAGCTGCGCCTGGCAACCGGATGGCACGGCGCTCGCCGTCCGGTTGCCGCTTCTACGGTGAGCCAGGCGTTCGGGTACCATTCGTCCTCTCCTCCAACACTGTCGCCGCCCGCCATGGAATTCGTTCGCCGCCATATAGAAGCCCAGGTACAGAGCCTCACCGGCCTGGCCATCGGCGGTGTGGACTATGAAAACCCGCCGGGCGATCCGGGGCTGTTCGGCCCGGATTCGGTGTGCTGGAAAGTGCATGGCGATTTCACCTCAATGCTCATCGGCGGCATCTCGGCACTGCTGCTGCAGGCATTGCACCCGCTGGCCCTGGCCGGCGTCTGGGATCATTCGAACTTTCGTCAGGACTTGCTGGGTCGCCTGCGCCGCACCGGGCAGTTCATCTCCGGCACCACCTTCGGCAGCCATGCCGATGCCCAGCGTCTGATTGAGCGGGTCCGCACGATACATCTGCAGGTCACGGGACATGCGCCGGATGGGCGTCCATATGCGGCCAGCGATCCCGACCTGCTGACCTGGGTTCATGTCGCCGAAGTCAGCAGCTTCCTCAAGGCGCATCTGCGCTACCTCAACCCGGAGTTGCCCGGCAGCGAGCAGGATCGCTACTACGCCGAAGTTGCTCGGATCGCTGAAGCTCTCGGCGCCCGCGACGTACCCCGCAGCCGCAACGAAGTGGCAAATTATTTCCAGACACTGCGCCCCCAATTGCAGTGCGACGAGCGCTCGCAAGAGGTTCTGCGCATTCTGCTCAACGCACCTGCACCCAGCGCACTGGCCAAGCCCTTCGGCGCCCTGATGATGCAGGCTGGCATTGAGCTGCTACCGGATTGGGCCAGCGAGCAGTTCAGACTCCAGCAAGGTTCCCGTCAGCGCCAGCTGATTCGGCTCGGGGTCAGATGCACCGCCCCACTGTTGCGTTGGGCGGTACGCAATGGCTCAGTACATCGCGCCAGACGCCGTATGGGCCTCCCGTTGCACTCGCCACGCTGAGCTATTGCTGGCGGCCGCGCACACCTGAACCCGAGACCCATGCCATACTCCAACGCAGTCAATCGTCTGGAATCCACGTCGCATGCCAACCGGAATAAAGCGCGCGCTCATCGGCCTGATGGCCGCTTTGACCTGTTACTGCCTGATCGGCTTTCTGATCCTGCCGGGCGTCGCCCAGCGCATCATCAACCAGCAACTGGTTCAGTACGCCACCGTTCCGGCGCGCCTGGAGCGGATCGAGTTCAACCCCTTCACGCTCAAATTGACGCTATTCAACCTGCACCTGGGCGAAGAGGGGCAGCAACAGCTTGGCTTCGAACGCCTCTTCCTGGATCTGGAGTGGAGCAGTCTCTGGCGCCGCGAGCTGCAGATCGCCGACCTCGAATTGGTGCGGCTGCAGACCCAGGTGCTGTTCGACAAACAGGGTGAGCTTAATCTGAGCCAACTGTTCAACCTTCCGCAAAGCAGCGAAGAGCAAGCTGACGAAGCCGACGCAGAGCCCTTTGCTCTGAGCATCGGACGGCTGCAATTGATAGAAGGCTCGCTTCGATTCGCCGACCAGCGCCCCGCCGAGCCCATCGATTTTCTGCTCGACTCCCTGAACTTCGAGCTCCTCAACTTCGCCACCCGCGCGGATAACTCGGCCGCTGCGAACCTGGTCGCCACCGGCCCCAGCGGCGCACGCGTGGACTGGACTGGACAGTTCGGCCTGTCGCCCATAGCTTCATCCGGCCAGCTGAAGATCAGCAACCTGCAGCTAAAGGATTTCTGGGCCTACGCCCAGGACGCCTTGCCCCTGAGGCTCGTCGAAGGCCGAGCCAGCTTCGCCAGTGATTACCGCCTCGACCTTGGACAAGGCACCGAACTGCAGCTGAGCGACCTGAGCCTGCAGCTTTCCCCGTTCAAACTCGACAGCACGGACGGCCAACCACTGGTGCGGTTGGAGCAACTTCAGATCAGCCAGAGCTCGCTGGACTTGGCCAAACAGCAGGTTGTCATCGGCGCGCTGAGCAGCCAGAAGCTCGAAACCTGGGCAACCCGCGAGCGCGACGGTGAGCTGAACTGGCAGAAACTGCTCGCCGGCTCCAAGGGAGAAGAACCGGCAGCTGAGCCCCCTGAAGCAGCAGAGGATGCTGAGCCAGCACAGGCATGGCAGGTTCTTTTGCAGAGCGCGCAGCTTCGCGATTATCAACTGCACTTGAGCGATCGTGTTCCGGAGCAGGAAGTGGCTCTGGAGGTTGGGCCGCTGAACCTTGAGGTCTCCGATTTCGACAGCCGCGGCACCTCGCCTTTCGGACTCAAACTCGATACCGGCATTGGCAATCGAGGCTCACTGCAGGCGCAGGGCCAGCTGCAGCTGACGCCATTGACGGGTACGCTGGCCATCGACAGCCAGGATATCGACCTGCGCATAGCCCAGGCCTACCTGACGCCTTTCGTGCATCTGGAGTTGCGCAGCGGCTTTCTCGCCAGCCAATTGAAGCTCGAACTGACCGAAGCAGAACCACTGGCGTTCAACCTGACCGGGGACGTCGAGGTCACCCAACTGCATACGCTGGACACCATTAAGAACCGCGACTTCCTCAAATGGCAACGCCTGCAGCTCAAAGGGCTGGACTACCGGCACTCACAGCAATTGCAGATGGCGAGTATCGATCTGACTCAGCCCTATGCCCGTTTCATCATCAACCCCGACCTCACCACCAACATCAATGACCTGCTGGTGGACAAGAGCGCAACGTCTGCGGATGACGCCGCAGCCGGAACATCGTCGCAGGAAGCCCCGCTGGCTATTCGCATCGGCGGGATCAACATCAACGACGGCTCGGCCAACTTCTCCGACCTCAGCCTGCGACCACCCTTCATTACCGCCGTGCAGGATCTCAACGGTGCAGTCGGCACACTGGACAATCATCAGCAAAAGCCGGCCTCAGTGAACATCGCTGGCAAAGTTGACCGCTACGCGCCGGTAACGATCAAAGGCAGCCTGACACCCTTCGACCCACTGCAGAGCCTGGACATCGCAACCAGCTTCAAACAGGTCGAACTCACCACGCTATCGCCCTACTCCGGCAAGTTTGCCGGCTATCGCATCCAGAAAGGCCGAATGGACCTGGACCTTCACTACCGCATCCAGCAGGGCCAGCTCAACGCTGAAAACAAGGTCGTTCTGCAACAGTTGCAGCTCGGCGAACAGGTCGACAGCCCCGAGGCCGTCGACCTGCCTGTACGCCTGGCGGTGGCGCTGCTCAAGGACAGCAAAGGCACCATATCCATTGAGCTGCCGGTACAGGGTGACCTCAACAACCCGCAGTTCGATGTCATGCCCATTGTCTGGCAGACCCTGCGCAACCTGATCACCCGTGCCGTTCAGGCGCCCTTCAAGTTTCTCGCAGGGCTGGTGGATGGTGATCAGGTGGACCTCAGCCAGGTGCTGTTCACCCCCGGCAGCAGCGAGCTCGACCCGCAGGCACGCAGCAATCTCGACACCCTGGCCAAGGCACTGAATGAGCGTCCGGTGCTGCGTCTGGAGATCGAAGGACAAAGCTCGGCACAGGCCGACGGTCCCCTGCTCGCCGAGCAGTGGTTACAACGCGAGTATCAAGAGACGCTGTACAGGATGATGCAACGGCGGGGTGACAAGGTGCCGGCCGATGCAGCGCAGCTGGAGGTCAGCGAAGAAGACAAGTCAGCCCTGCTCGAAGGCATCTACCGTAGCCGCCTGAAACAGCAGCCCCCCGAGGAGTGGAAAGAACTCGATGACGCACAGCGCTTGCAGAACATGCATGACGCCGTGATTGCCAGCCGTGCCGACAGTACCGCGCTGCTGCGTGCGCTGAGCCGAGAGCGAGCCAATTCGATCAAGGATTACCTGGTCGATCAGACCGGCCTCGACGCTTCACGTGCCTATCTGCTTGATACCAGCACCAGCGAAACGGCAGCTAACGGCCAAGTTCCCACCGCCCTGCACTTGGGGAGTGAATGAGTGCGCAGGCCCTTTCATCTATTGCTGCTCGGCGTGATCTGCAGCCCTGCCATCCAGGCCGACACCTTGCGTTGCGGCACTCAGCTTGTAAGTACGGGCGACCGGACATTCGAGGTCGAACGCAAATGCGGTGCACCCAGTCAACGTGATTTGGTTGGCTACACCCTCGGGCCGAATGTCAGGCAGGAAATGGTTATCGAGGAGTGGCTCTACGGCCCTACCAACGGAAAGCTCAGCATTCTTACCTTTCAGGGCAATCGCCTGATACGGATAGAATTTCGCCGTGCACCCTGAGAGGAGTGGATGAACATGAGTAAGGTGCCGCCTCTTGTCGCGCTGTTCTTGCTCAGCGTGGCTTGCAATGCCCAGGCCTCTTCGACCTACCGTTGCGGCAGTGCATTAGTCAGTCTGGATGCTTCTACAACTGAAGTTCGGGCCAAGTGCGGCGAACCCGCCAGCGCAGCGCCGATAGGCTTCAAACAGATCGTGGATGACTATGGCTTTCGTCAGGAAGTACAGGTCGAAGAATGGACCTATGGGCCCAAGCACGGCATGTATCATTTCCTGCGTTTCGAAGGGAACCGCCTGCGCCGCATCGACAGCGAGCGCGGGCGTTAAGGCTTTGCCTCTGCTGACGAGGCATCCATGCCTGCATCAACAGTGGCGATCAGCACTTTAAGGTAACGGTTTAGTCAGCAGCTTTCAGACCGTCTGCGGAAACTTCACGTACGCCCTTGATGCCCTTGGCCTTGTTGATGGCCATTTCACGCTCGGCCTCAGTGGCTACGGTACCGGAAAGCGAAACAACGCCGTCCTTGGTTTCAACTTCAATGTCCATGCCAGGTGTCGCATCCTCGGCCAGCAAGGTTGATTTCACCTTGGTGGTAATCCAGGTATCGGAAACGGCGTCACCAGCCTTTTCCACGTTGTCGTTAGCGGCCAGCATAAGCGTATCGGTCTTTTGCACCGCTGGGTTGACGTCGGCGAAGGCAGCACCGGCCATAGGCAGGCTCAGGGCAGCAGCAATGGCGGTAGCAGTAAGAGATTTCTGGATTGTATTCATAATGGCACTCCTGTTTTTTAAATGACTGCGGTATTACTCCGACCGCAGATCCACAGGAAATATCGCAAGCGGCATGCCAGTTTTTTACGCTTAAAAAAGCCTTAAATTTCAATAACTTGAAAACCAGCAATGGCTTAAAGCCACTAGCACCTTGCATGTTTTGCGGTGCCAGAGCGTGCAAGTTGCACAGGTTTGCCCGCTGAAAACAAAACGCCCCGACGAGTCGGGGCGTTTGGTCAAACGGCATGCCTGATGACGCCAGGCTTGCGAGCTGCCTTTCGGTCAATCAGGCTTCGGAAGCCTTCGCCGCAGCAACGTCCTTGATCGAGAGCTTGATGCGACCGCGGTTGTCCACGTCCAGCACCAGCACCTCGACTTCCTGACCTTCTTTCAGAATGTCAGTCACTTTTTCGACACGCTGATCGCTCAACATCGAAATGTGCACCAGACCGTCCTTGCCCGGCAGGATGTTGACGAAGGCACCGAAGTCGACGATGCGCTCCACCTTGCCGACGTAGATCTTGCCGATCTCGGCTTCTGCCGTGATGGCCAGCACGCGCTGCTTGGCAGCCTCGGCCGCATCTTTGGTTTCGCCAAAGATCTTGATCGAGCCATCGTCTTCGATGTCGATCGAGGCCTTGGTTTCTTCGCAGATGCCACGGATGGTCGCGCCACCCTTGCCGATCACGTCGCGGATCTTGTCCTGATCGATCTTCATCGCAATCATGGTCGGCGCGTTGGCCGACAGCTCGCTGCGCGACTGGGAAATGACCTGGTTCATCTGGCCGAGGATGTTCAGGCGCGCTTCCAGCGCCTGCTCCAGCGCCTGCTCCATGATCTCTTCGGTGATGCCCTGGATCTTGATGTCCATCTGCAGCGCGGTGACGCCATTGGCGGTACCGGCCACCTTGAAGTCCATATCGCCCAGGTGGTCCTCGTCACCGAGGATGTCGGTCAGTACGGCAAACTTGTCGCCTTCCTTGACCAGGCCCATGGCGATACCGGCCACCGGCGCCTTCATCGGCACACCGGCGTCCATCAACGCCAGGGAAGCACCGCAGACGGAAGCCATCGAGCTGGAGCCGTTGGATTCGGTGATCTCCGAAACCACGCGAATGGTGTACGGGAACTCGTCAGCGCTCGGCAGCATTGCGGCAACACCACGACGGGCCAGACGGCCGTGACCGATTTCGCGACGGCCAGTGGCGCCCATGCGACCACACTCACCGACCGAGTACGGCGGGAAGTTGTAGTGCAGCAGGAAGGGGTCTTTCTTCTCGCCTTCCAGGGTGTCGAGGATCTGTGCGTCACGGGCGGTGCCGAGGGTGGCTACGACCAGTGCCTGGGTTTCGCCACGGGTGAACAGCGCGGAACCGTGGGTCTTGTCGAGCACGCCGACCTCGATGTTCAGACCACGCACGGTACGGGTGTCACGGCCGTCGATACGCGGCTTGCCGTTGACGATGTTCTCGCGAACGGTGCGGTATTCGATCTCGCCGAACGCATCCTTCACTTCACCCGCGGAAGGCTGACCTTCTTCCTTGGCGAAGCGGGCAACCACCTGCTCGCGCAGCTCGCCCAGGCGTGCATAGCGGTCCTGCTTGATGGTGATGGTGTAGGCCTGGGAAATCGCCTCGCCAAACTCGCTGCGAATAGCGTTGAGCAGCTCGGTGTTTTCCGCCGGCGGCTGCCAGTCCCAAGTCGGCTTGCCGGCTTCGGCGGCCAGCTCGGCAACGGCCTGGATAACCACCTGGAATTCGTCGTGGGCGAACAGCACCGCGCCCAGCATCTGGTCTTCGGTGAGCTCCTTGGCTTCGGACTCCACCATCAGGACGGCGTCCTTGGTGCCGGCCACGACCATGTCCAGGCTGGAAGCCTTGAGCTGCTCGTAGGTCGGGTTCAGCAGGTAGCCGGTTTCCGGATGGAAAGCCACGCGCGCGGCGCCAATGGGGCCGTTGAACGGAATACCGGAGATGGCCAGCGCAGCCGAGGTACCGATCATCGCTGCAATGTCCGGATCGGTCTTCTTGCTGGTCGATACCACGGTGCAGATCACCTGCACTTCATTCTGGAAACCTTCCGGGAACAGCGGGCGGATCGGACGGTCGATCAGGCGCGAGGTCAGGGTTTCCTTTTCGGACGGGCGCGCTTCACGCTTGAAGAAGCCACCCGGAATCTTGCCGGCAGCGTAGGTCTTTTCCTGGTAATGGACCGACAGCGGGAAAAAGCCCTTGCTCGGGTCGGCGGTCTTGGCGCCAACGACGGTGACCAGCACGCTCACGTCGTTGTCGACGGTGACCAGGACGGCGCCGGAGGCCTGACGGGCAATACGGCCAGTCTCGAGGGTTACGGTCGACTGACCGAACTGAAATTTCTTGATTACCGGGTTCACGGTGTTTTCCTTCTCTCTGTTGCCTTTGGGGGAAATTGGCGGGAGTGGCGGGAATCGGACCCGGTCTCTCCTGCAGAAGCCAAAAAGCTGGAAGCCCGAAGTCGCAAGCGGAGGATTGTTCCGTCTTTCAACTTCAAGCTTCCAGCTCTAGGTTTCCAGCTCGCTACGTCTTAACGACGCAGACCCAGACGACCGATCAGGGTGCTGTAACGAGTAGCATCCTTGCCCTTCAGGTAATCCAGCAGCTTACGACGCTGGTTGACCATACGGATCAGGCCACGACGGGAGTGGTGGTCCTTGCCGTTGGCCTTGAAGTGGCCTTGCAGCTTGTTGATGTTGGCGGTCAGCAGGGCAACCTGCACTTCCGGGCTACCGGTATCGCCTTCAGCTTGCTTGTACTCGTTAACGATCTGGGCTTTTTCTTCAACGCTAAGTGCCATGATGGGCTCCTTACAGTGAACAGGCCGGGAATATCCCGTGTTTAAAAAGAGGGCTGACCGTGCCTGCCAACAGCCATCCTCATGACGCAATGCACACTCAGGAGCATTGCGTATCGGTCATTCCGACCGAATCAGTCGACGCGGCGCAATACGCCCGTCATCACTCACTTCACCGATACCGATAAAGCGACCGTTGTGATCTTGTACCCGCAGCATGCCGAATTGCGGCGCTTGCGGTGCACGTACGGGCTGCCCGTGCAGCCAGTAAAAGGCGCTGTGCTCCGATAGCTGCAGCAGAGGCCAATGCTCCAGACCGCTGTCGACCGGAAGGAGGAAGGCATCAAGCGCCTCTGGTCCACCATCGGCATGAGCCTGTTCCAGCTCTTCGAGCGTGACCGTCCGGCTCAAATCGAAGGGGCCTGCCTGGGTTCGCCGCAGCTCTGCCACGTGCGCCCCACAGCCCAGCTCCCGTCCGATATCCTCGACCAGCGTACGGATATAGGTGCCCTTACTGCACGACACTGCGAGCCTTGCCCGATCAGCCTCCAGAGACAGCAGATCCAGGCGCGCAATGGTAACAGAACGTGGCTCGCGCTCCACCACTTCTCCTGCGCGGGCCAGCTTGTAAAGTGGCTGTCCGTCACGCTTGAGAGCGGAGTACATCGGCGGAACCTGCTGCAGGTCACCGCGGAACTGCGGCAAAACCGCTTCGAGCTGGGCCTGGCTGATATTCACCGGCTTACGCTCGATAACCTCGCCTTCGGCATCCGCCGTGGTCGTGGTTACGCCAAGTTGAGCGACCGTCTCGTAGGCCTTGTCGGCATCGAGCAGATACTGGGAAAACTTGGTGGCCTCGCCGAAGCACAGCGGCAACACACCGGTTGCCAGTGGATCGAGGCTGCCGGTGTGGCCGGCCTTCTCGGCGTTCAGCAGCCAGCGAACCTTCTGCAGTGCAGCGTTGGAAGTAAACCCGCGCGGCTTATCGAGAAGAATGATGCCACTGACCGCGCGGCGAATGCGTTTTACCTGGGCCACGCCTTATTCTCCATCGCCATGCTGGTGCTTGCGGTCTTCGGCAACCGCCCGCTCGATCAGCGAAGCCAACTCGACCCCGCGACGAACACTGGCGTCATAGCTGAAGTGCAGCTGCGGAACCGTACGCAGTTTCATTGCCTTGCCCAACTGCATACGCAGGAAGCCGACCGCGTCATTGAGTATCCGCAGGTTGTCCTTGACCGCATCCTCATCATCGTCCTTGCCCATGACAGTGATGAACACCTTGGCATGGGAGAGGTCGCGGCTGACTTCGACTCCGGTAATTGTTACCAGAGCCAGGCGCGGGTCTTTGATTTCGCGCTGAATCAGCGAAGCCAGCTCGCGTTGCATCTGGTCGCCGATACGCTGGGTACGGCTGTAATCTTTTGCCATGACTCTAACCTTCTTAAAAGCCAAAAGCTGGAAGCTCGAAGCCGGAGACCACTTGGGTGGCGTCCGGCTTCTGAGTTCCAGCTTCCAGTTTGCGTTTGATTACAGAGAACGCGCTACTTCGACTTTCTCGAAGACTTCGATCTTGTCGCCAACCTTCACGTCGTTATAGCTCTTCACGCCAATACCGCATTCCATGCCGGCACGTACTTCGGCAACGTCATCCTTGAAGCGACGCAGCGATTCCAGCTCACCTTCGAAGATAACCACGTCCTCACGCAATACGCGGATTGGACGGTTACGATGCACCATGCCTTCAAGAACCATACAACCGGCAACGGCACCGAACTTCGGCGAGCGGAACACGTCACGCACTTCCGCGACGCCGAGGATGTTCTCGCGAACATCGCTGCCAAGCATGCCGGTCAGGGCTTTCTTGACGTCCTCGATGATGTCGTAGATCACGTTGTAATAACGCAGATCCAGACCTTCCTGCTCGACGATCCTGCGCGCGCCTGCGTCGGCCCGCACGTTGAAGCCGAACAGCACCGCATTGGACGCCAGCGCCAGGTTGGCATCGCTTTCGGTAATACCACCGACACCGCCACCGATGACGCGCACCTGCACTTCGTCGTTGCCCAGACCGCTGAGCGAACCCTGCAGCGCCTCGAGCGTACCGCGCACGTCGGTCTTGAGGACGATATTGAGCGTCTTCTTCTCTTCCTGCCCCATGCTCTCGAAAATGTTTTCGAGCTTGCCGGCATGGGCGCGAGCCAATTTGACTTCGCGGAACTTGCCTTGGCGGAACAGCGCCACTTCGCGCGCTTTCTTCTCGTCACTCAGCACACTGAGCTCGTCACCCGCCTCAGGCGTGCCATCGAGACCGAGGATTTCCACCGGAATCGATGGACCGGCTTCCTTGATGCTCTTGCCGTTCTCGTCGAGCATTGCGCGGATGCGGCCATAGGTCGATCCGACCAGGGCCATATCACCCTGACGCAGCGTGCCTTCCTGAACCAGAACGGTCGCCACCGGGCCACGACCCTTGTCCAGACGCGACTCAACCACCACGCCACGGCCAGGCGCCGAGGGCGTGGCAGTAAGCTCGAGCAGTTCAGCCTGAAGCAGTACGGCCTCAAGCAGTTCGTCGACACCGGTACCCATCTTCGCCGATACCGGCACAAACGGAGTATCTCCGCCCCAGTCTTCCGGAATCACATCCAGCGCGGCCAGGCCGTTCTTGATGTTGTCCGGGTTGGCTTCCGGCTTGTCGATCTTGTTCACCGCAACCACGATCGGCACGCCAGCCGCTTTCGCGTGCTGAACGGCTTCCTGGGTCTGCGGCATCACGCCGTCGTCGGCTGCCACAACCAGAATCACGATATCGGTCGCCTTGGCACCACGGGCACGCATTGCCGTAAAGGCCGCGTGACCGGGGGTGTCGAGGAAGGTAACCATGCCGCGCTCGGTTTCCACATGGTAGGCACCGATATGCTGGGTAATCCCGCCAGCCTCGCCAGTGGCGACCTTGGCGCGACGAATATAGTCGAGCAGCGAAGTCTTGCCGTGGTCAACGTGACCCATCACGGTCACAACCGGGGCGCGGGTGATGGCCTCGCCCTCGTACTTGAGCATTTCTGCCAGCTGTTCTTCCAGGGCGTTGTCACTGACCAGCTTGACCTTGTGGCCCAGCTCTTCAGCGATCAGCTGAGCGGTTTCCTGATCCAGCACCTGGTTGATGGTCACCGGGGTGCCCAGCTTGAACATGAACTTGATGACTTCAGCAGCCTTAACAGACATCTGCTGAGCCAGATCGGCCACTGTAATGGTCTCGCCAATAGCCACTTCGCGAACGATAGGGCCGCTCGGGCTCTGGAAACCATGCGCGTTACGCTTCTTCAGCTTGGATTTACCACGTCCGCCACGACGGAAGCTGTCGGCATCATCATCACCGCTGCGCACGGCACGCGACAGGGGAGCCTTGGCTTTGGCCGCCGGGCGCTGCTGAGCCTGCTTGCGTTCACGACGCTCGTCGTCATCGCTGCGCGACTTCTCGGCGCGACGCGGCTCTTCCTTCTTGCGCTCTTCAACCGGAGCAACGGCTTCAACGGGAGCTTCCTGGACCGGAGCCGGAGCGACAACCGGCGATCCGGCGCGCGCCTCCAGCTCAGCCTGCGCCTTACGACGCGCTTCTTCCTCGGCCTGCTGACGCGCTTCTTCCTCGCTCTTCAGGCGTGCGGCCTCTTCGGCGGCGCGCTGGGCTTCCAGTTCGCGCTGCTTCTCGGCCTCAATCTCGTCCGGGGTACGCTTGACGAAGGTTTTCTTCTTGCGTACCTCGACACTGATGGTCTTGCTACCAGCCACTTTCAGCTTGGTGGTGGTCTTGCGCTGCAAGGTAATCTTGCGCGGCTCGTCCACCTTGGCGCCATGGCTGCTTTTCAGGTGCGCCAACAGCGCGTGCTTTTCATTATCGGTCACTACTTGCTCGGCGCTGGTGTGCGGCAGTCCTGCCTCACGCATCTGCTGCAGCAGTCGCTCGACCGGTGTGTCGACCACCTGGGCCAGTTCTTTCACCGTGACTTGCGTCATGCATCTCTCTCCTCAGGCCGCTAATTACTTACTCGAACCAATGGGCTCGGGCGGCCATGATCAGCTTGCCGGCACGTTCTTCATCAATGCCGTCTATGTCGAGCAGGTCGTCAATCGACTGCTCGGCCAGGTCTTCGCGGGTGATGACTCCCCGCACTGCCAACTCGACCGCCAGTTCTTTGTCCATGCCTTCCAGCGCGAGTAAATCCTCGTCTGGCTGGGCATCTGCCAGTTTCTCTTCCGTCGCGATCGCCTTGGTCAGCAGGCGATCTTTGGCACGGGTACGTAGCTCATTGACGATCTCTTCGTCGAAGCCTTCAATGCCGAGCATTTCCTCCAGCGGGACGTAGGCAATTTCTTCGAGAGTAGAGAAACCTTCCTCTACCAGGACCTGTGCCAGTTCTTCATCGACATCCAGCTCTTCAATGAAATTGCGCAGGATATCGCCCGTTTCTTCCTGCTGCTTGGCCTGGATGTCGTCCTCGGTCATCACGTTCAACGTCCAGCCAGTCAGCTGACTGGCCAGTCGCACGTTCTGGCCACCACGGCCAATAGCCTGGGCCAGGTTGTCTTCGGCAACGGCGATGTCCATGGCGTGGGCATCCTCATCAACGATGATGGCAGCCACTTCGGCGGGTGCCATGGCGTTGATGACGAACTGCGCCGGGTTCTCGTCCCAGAGGACGATATCGACACGCTCGCCACCGATCTCACCCGAAACCGCCTGTACACGTGAGCCACGCATACCAATACAGGCGCCTTGCGGATCGATGCGCTTGTCCTTGGAGCGGACCGCGATCTTGGCACGAGAGCCCGGATCACGCGACGCGCCCATTACCTCGATCAGCTCTTCGGCAATTTCCGGCACTTCAATGCGGAACAGCTCGATCAGCATCTGCGGCGCGGTACGCGACAGGATCAGCTGCGGGCCGCGGTTCTCGGTGCGAATTTCCTTGAGCAGCGCACGAACACGAGCACCTACACGGAAGGTTTCGCGTGCAATGATGTCCTCGCGAGCCAGCAACGCTTCGGCGTTGTTGCCCAGATCGACAATCACGCTGTCGCGGGTAACCTTTTTCACCGTGCCGGAGATGATCTCGCCCAGACGATCACGGTAGGCCTCGACGACCTGCGCGCGTTCAGCCTCACGAACTTTCTGCACGATGACCTGCTTGGCGGTCTGGGCGGCGATACGACCGAACTCGATGGACTCGACCTTCTCTTCGAGCACATCGCCAACCTTGGCGTTGGCCTCGCGGGCCTGCTCCATATCGACCGTCAACTGATGTGCCGGATCGTCGAAATCCTCTTCTTCGACCACAGTCCAGCGACGGAACGTTTCATAGCTGCCGTTCTGTCGATTGATCTCTACACGCAGGTCAACTTCGTCCTCGAAACGCTTTTTGGTAGCCGTGGCCAAAGCCAGCTCCAACGCCTCGAAAATCACACCGGCCGGTACGCCTTTTTCGTTGGATACCGATTCCACAACCAGCAGTACTTCTTTGCTCATCGTACGCCTCGCCTTTCGCAATCCATTGGGGTCCGCGGGAACCGCGTTTTACTCAAAACGGGGAACAATATTTGCCTTGTCGATCATATCGACCGGCAACAGATACTCGTGATCATCAACCAGCACCACCACATCCTGCTCTTCCACCCCGCGAAGAAGACCCTGGAAATTTCGCCGCCCCTCAAAGGGCGATCGCAGTTTTATTTTGACCTGCTCACCAGCATTCGCAGCGTACTGTTCCAGCGTAAACAACGGCCGGTCCAACCCAGGCGAAGACACTTCAAGGGTGTAGTCGCTGCTGATGGGATCTTCAACATCGAGCACACCGCTAAGCTGGCGACTGACCTTTTCACAGTCATCGACAAGAATGCCGTTGGAATGATCGATATATACCCTCAGCAAGGAATGCTTACCCTGCGAGAGAAACTCGACTCCCCAGCATTGATAGCCCAGTGCTTCAACCACCGGGGCCAGCAAGGCGTGCAACTGTTCTAGCTTGCTCGACATCGAAGTCCCTCGCGCATGCTGTACAAATGAAAAATGGGCGAAACGCCCATCCCTATTGATCGCCTGTAAATGCCGGCGACCTGGCTAGTAGCTAATAAAAAGCCCCTCTATAGGGGCCTTTATCAACTGGTTGCGGGGGCTGGATTTGAACCAACGACCTTCGGGTTATGAGCCCGACGAGCTACCAGACTGCTCCACCCCGCGACAAACTGGGCACGAATTATACAATTGCATAACACGCAGGTCAATCAAAACGCTGAAACAAGAAAGCCCGCATATGCGGGCCTGCTTGTATGGTACCGAGGAGGGGACTCGAACCCCTACAGCCTATGGCCACTACCACCTCAAGGTAGCGTGTCTACCAATTCCACCACCTCGGCAAAAACCCTTGCTTACTGCTTCTCCTCAACCTGAGGAACATCACCAGCAGAACCTGCGGACGGAGCGGACTCCAGAACAGGTACATCTTCGACAGCTGGCTTGCTGACCGGAATCTCAAGAACCGCCGGATCAGGAAGACCCGCCTGAGACAGCATTCCTGCTTGCTGGGTAGCGAAGTAGGCCAGACCCAAACTTGTCAGGAAAAAAACGCCGGCAAGTATAGCAGTAAAACGACTAAGAAAGGTAGTAGAACCCTGACTTCCAAACACGGTTGCCGAAGCACCCGAACCGAAGGAAGCGCCAGCATCCGCACCCTTGCCCTGCTGCAGCAGAACCAACACAACCAAAGCAAGGGCAACCAGCAGATGCACCACAATCACAACAGTCTGCAACATCTGATCAGTTCCCTGCAGCGCGACAGATCGCACCGAATTCATTCGCTTTCAGAGAGGCGCCACCGATAAGCCCCCCGTCGATATCCGCCATCGCAAAAAGCTCAGCGGCATTTTCCGCCTTTACGCTGCCGCCGTACAGAATACGCACACCATCAGCGATGCGCTTGTCCTCATGCGACAGCTGCTCACGAATAGCAGCATGTATTTCCTGAGCCTGCTGTGGCGTTGCCGTCAAACCCGAGCCGATAGCCCAGACCGGCTCATACGCCACAACCGCCTTTTCAAAAGAGCCTATACCGGCAATCGCCAGCACACTGGCCAACTGACGCCCAACCACTTCGAGCGTCTGCCCCGCCTGACGCTGTTCGAGCGTTTCGCCAAGGCACAGCACCGGTGTCATATCACACGCCAATGCCGCTTTGAACTTGCGGCCAGTCATCTCGTCACTCTCGCCTAAAATCAGGCGCCGCTCGGAATGACCAACCAATACCCACCCGCACCCGACATCCACCAACTGGGAAGCAGATACTTCACCTGTAAGTGCAGCAAAACCGGGCTCTGCTGCGCAGTCCTGAGCACCGACGGCAATCGCACTATCCGCCAGCCCGCTCACGACCTGCCCAACATGGACGCATGATGGAAAAACCACCATCTCTACCGATTCAGGAAACTCCTGCTGGCCGAGCGCTTCGATCAGCTCTGCGACGCTGGCGCGGGTACCGTTCATCTTCCAGTTACCAGCTACCAGGGGGCGACGCATGCTTTACCTCGTCGATCAAAGTGGGCGCAGATGGTACTCAAGGAAATCCAACCTGGCAAGCGAGAATCACGCACAAACTTCAGTAACCACTGCGGTCAGTTCTTCGGCATAGCTACGCACTTGATTCTCGTCGTCACCTTCGACCATAACCCGCACCAAAGGCTCTGTTCCCGACTTGCGCAGCAGTACGCGCCCCCGACCGGCCATGCGCTCTGTAACACTGTCACAGGCAGCCTTCACCTGCGGATCGGAAATTGGATCCCGGTCGCCGGCGAAGCGCACATTGATCAAGACTTGCGGGAATTTCTTCCAGGCCAGACGTTCCTGGGCCAGGCTTTGCCCACGGCGCTTGAGGGCAAGCAATACCTGCAACGCGGCGATAATTGCATCACCCGTGGTCACATGTTGCGAGCAGACGATGTGCCCTGAGTTTTCGCCACCGAGCACCCAGTTACGTTCCAGCATCTCGGCCATGACGTAGCGGTCCCCGACCTTTGCACGCACAAATGGGATTTCGCGCTTCTGAAGCGCCAGCTCCAGCCCAAGATTGCTCATCAGGGTACCAACGACGCCACCCTCGAGACGCCCACGCTCCTGCAGATCGGTCGCGATCACATAGAGCAACTCGTCGCCGTCGACCAAAGCACCGGTGTGATCAACCATCATCACCCGGTCGCCATCACCATCGAAGGCGATGCCAAGATCGGCACCGTGTTCGAGCACTGCCTTCTGCAGCTGTCCGACATGGGTCGAGCCGACATCGGCGTTGATATTGAGGCCGTCCGGCTGCGCACCGATGACCACCACTTCGGCTCCCAGCTCACGAAACACGCTGGGCGCTACCCTGTAGGTCGCACCGTGAGCGCAATCGATCACCAGCTTGAGGCCGGAAAAGTCGGTACTGGTCGGCACGCTGCTCTTGCAGAACTCGATATAGCGGCCGGCCGCGTCGTTAATTCGCGAAGCCTTGCCCAGCTGGGCTGATTCGACCACCGTCATCGGCGTATCGATCAGCTCTTCAATCATCAGCTCGACCTCGTCGGGAAGCTTGGTGCCGCGCCCGGAGAAAAACTTGATGCCGTTGTCATGATGCGGATTGTGCGAGGCACTGATGACGATTCCTGCCTCAGCGTGGAAGGTACGGGTCAGGTAAGCCACCGCCGGAGTCGGCATAGGACCCAGTAGCGCAACATCGGCGCCCGCAGCGGAAAGGCCGGCCTGCAGCGCAGACTCGAACATGTAACCGGAGATGCGCGTGTCCTTGCCAACCAGAATGCGGCACTTGCCCTGCTTTCGAAATGCCATACCGGCTGCCCAGCCGAGCTTGAGCATGAATTCCGGAGTGATGGGGAACTGCCCCACCTGACCGCGGATGCCATCGGTTCCAAAGTATTTTCTGCTCATGGGCTTCCCTATTCCGCGGCCTGCACCGCAGCAATCATTCGGACTACATCAACCGTTTCAGCCACATCGTGCACCCGCACGATGTGCGCACCCTTACTGACAGCCAATGCCGCCAGCCCCAGACTGCCATACAGGCGTTGCCCGACATCGCGCCCCAACGCCTGCCCGATCATGCTTTTTCTTGAAACACCAACCAGCAGTGGACGCCCCAGTGCATGCAGACGCTCCATGTGTTTGAACAGACTGAGGTTGTGCGCCAAGGTCTTGGCAAAGCCGAAGCCCGGATCGAGCACGATACGGTCCTGCGCAATGCCCGCGGAGGCACAGGATGCCATGCGCTCGGCGAGGAAAGTGTAAACCGCTTCGGTCACGTCGTCGTAGCGCGGATCATCCTGCATATCGACCGGCTCGCCGCGCATGTGCATCAGGCATACCGGGAGCCCACTGTCGGCCGCAGCATCCAGCGCCCCGTCGCGGGTGAGCGAGCGAACATCATTGATCAATCCGGCCCCCAACCGCGCGGTCTCACGCATCACCGCTGGGGTAGAAGTATCCACGGAGATGATCACATCTAGCTCGCGCGCGATGGCATCGACGACTGGAGCGACACGTTCCAGCTCCTCGGTGGGCGAAACGGCTCGCGCACCAGGCCGCGTTGACTCGCCGCCTACGTCAATCAGAGTCGCGCCGGCGGCAACCATTGCAGCAGCATGGCGCAAGGCGGCATCGATGCCTTCGTGCCGGCCACCGTCAGAGAAGGAGTCTGGCGTAACGTTGAGAATGCCCATGACGTGCGGGCGTGATAAATCAAGAACCCGACTGCCGCAAGGCAGTCGGGTTGGGTGCATCGTTTCAGTCATTAGCTTCAGCCTGGGCTTAGTGTTCGCCTGCCGGACCACCAATTGGCGTTTGCGGCAGATCACCTTCCGGCTGCACCGGCATTCCCGCCGAACCGGAACCACCCTGCCAGTCTCGAGGTTCACGTGGCATGCGGCCGTTCATGATGTCGTCGATCTGCTCGGCATCGATGGTTTCATACTTCATCAGCGCTTCGGCCATGAGGTCGAGCTTGTCACGGTTGTCTGCAAGAATCTGCTTAGCCGTGCCGTAGCAGTGATCGATGATGCTGCGCACCTCAAGGTCGATCAGCTTCGCCGTGTCACCGGAAACGTTGGTGTGCTGACTACCTGCGCTGCGACCGAGGAAGACTTCACCCTCCTCCTCCGCGTACATCAATGGACCGAGCTTCTCGGACAGCCCCCACTTGGTAACCATGTTCCGCGCCAACTGGGTCGCACGCATGATGTCGTTGGATGCACCGGTAGTGACGCCATCGAAGCCCAGCGTCATCTCTTCAGCGATACGCCCGCCGAACAGGGAGCAGATCTGACTGATCAACGCGCGCTTGGACAGGCTGTAACGATCTTCTTCAGGCAGGAACATGGTTACACCCAGCGCCCTGCCACGAGGAATGATGGAGACCTTGTAAACAGGATCATGCTCGGGAACAAGGCGACCGACGATGGCGTGGCCCGCTTCGTGATAGGCAGTATTCAGGCGTTCCTTCTCCGACATGACCATGGACTTGCGCTCGGCGCCCATCATGATCTTGTCCTTGGCCAGCTCGAACTCCTTCATCTCGACCACGCGCTTTCCGGCACGAGCCGCGAAGAGCGACGCCTCGTTGACCAGGTTGGCCAAGTCGGCACCGGAGAAGCCCGGGGTGCCACGCGCGATCAACGCCGGCTCGACGCTATCACCCAGCGGAACCTTGCGCATATGGACGTTGAGGATCTGTTCACGGCCGCGAATATCCGGCAGACCGACCACCACCTGACGGTCGAAACGGCCTGGACGCAGCAGCGCCGGGTCAAGCACGTCGGGACGGTTGGTAGCGGCAATCACGATGATGCCGTCATTCATTTCGAAACCGTCCATCTCAACCAGCAACTGGTTGAGGGTCTGTTCACGCTCATCGTGACCACCGCCCAGCCCGGCGCCTCGATGGCGACCGACGGCATCGATCTCGTCAATGAAAATGATGCAGGGCGCATGCTTCTTGGCCTGCTCGAACATGTCGCGCACGCGGCTCGCACCCACACCCACAAACATCTCGACGAAGTCGGAACCGGAAATGGTGAAGAACGGCACCTTGGCCTCACCCGCAACGGCCTTGGCCAGCAATGTCTTACCGGTACCCGGTGAACCGACCATCAAAACACCGCGCGGAATACGACCGCCGAGGCGCTGGAACTTGCCCGGATCACGCAAAAACTCGACGAGCTCGGTCACTTCTTCCTTGGCTTCGTCGCAACCGGCTACATCGGCAAAGGTGGTCTTGACCTGATCTTCAGAGAGCAGGCGCGCCTTGCTCTTGCCGAAGCTCATTGGCCCACCCTTGCCGCCTGCACCGCCCTGCATCTGGCGCATGAAGAACATGAACACCGCGATGATCACCAGGATCGGAAAGCTGGCAACCAGCAACTGGGTCCAGATGCTCTGCTGTTCGGGCTGCTTGCCTTCGATCAGCACGTTGTTGTTGAGCAGATCGCCAATCAGGCCGTTGTCCTGAATCGCCGGGCGGATCGTCTTGAAGCTTTCGCCATCGCTGCGCTTGCCGATGATCACGTAGCCGTCGACGGTCACACGCTCGACGCGACCTTCCTTGACCTGTTCAAGGAACTGCGAATAGTTGAGCGTCTGTGGTTCGCTCGGACTGGAAAAATTGTTCATCACAGTCACCAGCACGGCGGCGATGATCAACCACAGAATCAGGTTTTTTGCCATGTCATTCAAATTCATTACCCTCTGGAACGACCTGCTGTCGTTGGCCCGCATCGCGGCCTTGTTGGCTGCTCTGGCTAACTTACTACACATCCCCGCCGAACACGCAGGGCGGTCTGTAACGCCGTATTAAACATCTTAGCCCGACTGCACCGGGCCGCCGCAAAAAACCTTTCGCGAGCCTGATCGGCCACATGCATACCACTCATATTGGGGCCAGGCAGGAAACTACAAGGTCTTTTTCCGGATCTCCAGCAACTTGCTATTCAGTACTGGGACAGCAATGACTGCCACTCTGCTTTCCCCTAAAGCGATCCCTGAATATCTTCAGCTAACGCGTGCTTCCCCGAGCGCACCGTTACCTCCTGTGCGGTTCGGTACCTCTCAGTTACACTAGCGCCCGTTTTTCAGGATTCTGACGCAAGGGTCGAATTATGCCGCTCACCAACGAGCAGAAGAAACACTACAAATCCATCGGCCATTACTTGAAGCCGGTGCTGATCGTATCCGAAAACGGACTGACCGAAGGCGTACAGGCCGAACTGGATCGCGCACTGACCGATCATGAGCTGATCAAGGTACAGCTACGCATCACCGAGCGCGACGATCGCCGCGCGCTGATCGACGAACTGTGCCGCATTGGGCAGTGCGAACTGGTGCAAACCATCGGCAAGATGGCGCTGGTCTATCGCAAGAACCCCAAGGTCAACAAGCAATTGTCCAACGTGCATCGTTACCAGAGCTGATCGTAGCTCAGGCCGCTGGAGCCTTGGTGGAGCCCGTCGCGCGCGGCGGCTCCTGCAATACCAGCATCAATCCGCACAACCCGATCATCAGAAAGCTGAACAGCATCCAACGGGCCGATTCGAGCCACGGCGCCGCGACGAAGAAACTGGCCGCCAGCAGCACAACTGCCAACAGCAACTGACCGCGTACGTCGCGCCAAAGACTGCGCAAGCCGGCCGCCTGTATCAGCACGGCGATTTGCAGCAGCGCGCAGAAAGCGGCGAAGCCCACCATCAACGGCCTCAGTGCGGCGGCGATTTCCGCCACCAGCAATGGCGCCAGACCGATTTTGTCCAGCGCCGGCAACATCACGAACTGCAGTAGCCAGAGCCCGCCGACCCAGAAAGTCTGGGCCAGCCGCCAACTGATGATGCCGGCACGCAAGGGACGCGACTCAGAGATGGCGTACCTCGACAATCTCAAACTCGACCAATCCGCCTGGTGTCTTGACCACGGCGACATCACCTTCCTGCTTGCCGATCAGCGCACGGGCGATGGGGGAGCTAACCGAGATCTTGCTCAGCTTGATCTCCGCCTCGTCCTCGCCAACGATCTGGTAGGTGACGCGCTCGTCAGTCTCGACATTGGCAATTTCGACCGTCGTACCGAAGATTACCTTTCCGGAGTGCGGAATCGCCGTGACGTCAATGATCTGCGCATTCTGCAGACGCCCTTCGATATCGCGGATCCGCGCCTCGACCATGCCCTGCTGCTCGCGCGCCGCATGGTATTCGGCATTCTCCTTGAGGTCCCCCAGCTCACGCGCCACACCAATGTCGTGGCTTAGCTTGGGCCGCACCACCTTGGTGAGATGCTGGAGTTCTTCTTCCAGGGCGCGAGCGCCCTGGACGGTCATTGGATACTTGGTCATGTCTCAATTCCTGCATGAAGGTCCTGCAGACGGCGCACGGTCTTCTCAGGACCGAATTTGAGCGCCTCACAAACTGCCTGGCCACCGGCAATGGTGGTGGTGATGCAGATCTTGTGCTGCAGAGCGTTACGACGAATGGAGTAAGAATCAGCGATGGACTGACGCCCTTCGGTGGTGTTGATGATCAGGGTAACTTCTTCGTTCTTGATCATATCAACTATGTGCGGGCGCCCCTCGGTCACCTTGTTCACGCGGCGCACCGGCAAACCAGCGGCCTCGATGATACGCGCCGTACCGGCGGTGGCCACCACTTCGAAGCCGAGACCGATAAGATCACGGGCCACGTCTTCGACGAAGGGCTTATCGTCCTCGCGCACGCTGATGAAGGCGCAACCAGAGGTCGGGAGGATCTCGCTCGCTCCAAGCTGAGCCTTGGCGAAGGCTTCGGCGAAGCTGTCGCCGACGCCCATCACCTCACCGGTGGACTTCATTTCCGGACCGAGAATGGTGTCCACGCCCGGGAACTTGGCGAAGGGGAACACTGCCTCCTTGACGCTGAAGAACGGCGGAATGATTTCTTTGGTGAAGCCAATCTCCGCCAGGGTCTTGCCAGCCATGACACGCGCGGCCACCTTGGCCAGGGACTCGCCGATGCACTTGGAAACGAACGGCACGGTACGCGAGGCGCGCGGGTTCACTTCCAGTACGTAGATGTCTTCGCCCTGCACGGCCATCTGCACGTTCATCAAGCCAATCACATCGAGCTCCAGCGCCATCTTGCGCACCTGCTCGCGGATCTCGTCCTGGATGTGTTCGGGCAGCGAATACGCCGGCAGCGAACAGGCCGAGTCACCAGAGTGCACGCCCGCCTGTTCGATGTGCTGCATGATGCCGCCGATCACCACTTGCTCGCCGTCGCACACGGCATCCACGTCCACCTCGATGGCGCAGTTGAGGAAGTGGTCGAGCAGCACCGGGCTATCGTTGGAAACCTTTACCGCCTCGCGCATGTAGCGCTTGAGTTCTTCTTCCTCATAGACGATTTCCATGGCGCGGCCGCCCAGCACGTAGGACGGACGCACCACCAGCGGATAGCCGATGGCCTTGGAAGCAGCGATGGCTTCTTCCTCGCTGCGCGCGGTGGCGTTTTGTGGCTGACGCAGGTTCAGGCGCTGAACCATCTGCTGGAAGCGCTCACGATCCTCGGCGCGGTCGATGGCGTCGGGGCTGGTGCCGATGATCGGCACGCCGGCCTCTTCCAGAGCGCGGCAGATCTTCAGCGGAGTCTGGCCGCCGTACTGCACGATGACGCCCTTGGGCTGCTCAACGCGGACGATCTCAAGCACGTCTTCCAGTGTCACCGGCTCGAAGTATAGACGGTCGGAGGTGTCGTAGTCGGTGGAGACGGTTTCCGGGTTGCAGTTGACCATGATGGTCTCGTAGCCGTCTTCGCGCATGGCCAGCGCGGCATGTACGCAGCAGTAGTCGAACTCGATGCCCTGACCGATACGGTTCGGGCCGCCACCGAGGATCATGATCTTGTCGCGGCTGGAGGCATTAGCCTCGCACTCTTCCTCATAGGTCGAGTACATGTAGGCCGTGTCGGTGGCGAACTCGGCGGCGCAGGTATCCACGCGCTTGTACACCGGCAGCACTTTCAGCTTGTGGCGATGGCTGCGCAGGTTCTTCTCGGTGATGCCCAGCAGCTTGGCCAGACGGGCGTCGGAGAAACCCTTGCGCTTGAGACGGTACATCAGGTCGCGGTCGATGCTGGACAGACCCATGGTCTTGACCTGCTCTTCTTCCTTGACCAGATCCTCGATCTGCACCAGGAACCAGGGATCGATCTTGGTCAGGGCAAAGACATCCTCGATGCTCTTGCCGGCACGGAAGGCATCGGCCACATACCAGATACGGTCAGCACCTGGCACGGTCAGCTCACGGGTCAGTGTGCTCTCAGCCTCGGCAGACTCCAGGTTGAGCTTGGGATCGAAACCGGTGGCGCCGACCTCCAAGCCACGCAGGGCCTTCTGCATGGACTCCTGGAAGGTCCGCCCGATGGCCATGACTTCACCCACGGATTTCATCTGGGTGGTCAGGCGTGCATCGGCCTTGGGGAATTTCTCGAAGGCGAAGCGCGGGATCTTGGTCACGACATAGTCGATGGCCGGCTCGAAGGATGCCGGAGTGCGGCCGCCGGTGATGTCGTTGGACAGCTCGTCCAGGGTGTAGCCGACCGCCAGCTTGGCAGCGATCTTGGCGATCGGGAAACCGGTAGCCTTGGAAGCCAGGGCCGAGGAACGCGACACGCGCGGGTTCATCTCGATCACCACCATGCGCCCGGTGTTCGGGCAAATGCCGAACTGCACGTTGGAGCCGCCGGTTTCCACGCCGATCTCACGCAGTACCGCCAGGGAGGCGTTGCGCAGGATCTGGTATTCCTTGTCGGTGAGCGTCTGCGCCGGTGCGACGGTGATGGAGTCGCCGGTGTGCACGCCCATCGGGTCGAAGTTTTCGATGGAGCAGACGATGATGCAGTTGTCCTTCTTATCGCGGACCACTTCCATCTCGTATTCTTTCCAGCCGATCAGCGATTCGTCGATCAGCAGCTCGTTGGTTGGCGACAGGTCCAGACCCCGGGTGCAGATCTCTTCGAACTCTTCACGGTTGTAAGCAATGCCGCCACCAGTGCCGCCCATGGTGAACGAGGGGCGGATAATGCACGGGAAGCCGACCTTGTCGAGGACCTTGAAGGCTTCTTCCATGCTGCGTGCGATACCTGAAACCGGGCAAGACAGGCCGATATCCTTCATCGCCTTGTCGAAGCGCGAACGGTCTTCGGCCTTATCGATGGTGTCGGCATTGGCACCAATCATCTCGACGCCGAATTTCTCCAGAACGCCGTGCTTTTCCAGGTCCAGCGCGCAGTTCAGCGCGGTCTGGCCGCCCATGGTTGGCAGCAGCGCATCAGGGCGCTCTTTCTCGATGATCTTGGCCACCGTCTGCCATTTGATCGGCTCGATGTAGGTGGCATCGGCCATGGCCGGGTCGGTCATGATGGTGGCCGGGTTGGAGTTCACCAGAATGACGCGGAAGCCTTCTTCGCGCAGGGCCTTGCAGGCCTGTGCGCCGGAATAGTCGAATTCGCAGGCCTGGCCGATGACGATGGGGCCGGCGCCGAGGATCAGGATGCTTTTAATATCTGTACGTTTTGGCATGAAGTAGCTCTCGAATTCCTGGTTTCAGCGATCAGCGACGGGCCGCCATGGCGGAAATGAAGCGGTCGAACAGCGGCGCGACATCGCACGGGCCAGGGCTCGCTTCCGGATGGCCCTGGAAGCCGAAGGCCGCCTTGTCGGTACGCTCGATGCCCTGCAGGGTGCCGTCGAACAGCGACTTGTGGGTAGCGCGCAGATTGGCCGGCAGGCTCGCCTCGTCGGCGCAGAAGCCGTGGTTCTGGCTGGTGATCATCACCACACCGGTGGCCGTGTCCTGCACCGGATGGTTGGCGCCATGGTGGCCGCTGGGCATTTTTACCGTCTTGGCACCGGAGGCCAGCGCCAGCAGCTGATGGCCCAGGCAGATGCCGAATACCGGAATGTCGGTCTCGAGCACTTCCTGAATCGCCTTGATGGCGTAATCGCACGGCTCGGGGTCGCCCGGGCCGTTGGCGAGGAAGACACCGTCCGGGTTGAGTGCCAGCGCCTCGCTGGCCGGGGTCTGCGCCGGCAGCACGGTCACGCGGCAACCGCGCGCTACCAGCATGCGCAGGATGTTGTATTTGACGCCGTAGTCATAGGCGACCACGTGGTACGGCAGCTCGCTGGCCGGGATTTCCGGATGGCTGTCGGTTGCCAGGTCCCAGAGCCCGGAGCGCCACTCGTAGCGTTCCTTGACGCTGACCTCCTTGGCCAGGTCCATGCCCTTGAGGCCGGGGAAGCTGCGCGCCAGCTCCAGCGCTTTTTCTTCTGTCGCATCCGCTCCAGTCAGAATGCAACCGTTCTGCGCGCCCTTTTCCCTCAGGATGCGCGTCAGGCGCCGGGTATCGATGCCGGCGATGGCGACGGTGCCATTTTCCTTCAGGTAGGCATCCAGCGGCTGCTTGTTGCGCCAGTTGCTGGCCAGCAACGGCAGATCACGAATGACCAGGCCGGCAGCCCATACCTGACGGGACTCGGCATCCTCCGGCGTGGTACCGGTATTGCCGATGTGCGGATAAGTCAGGGTGACGATTTGCTTGGTATAGGACGGGTCGGTGAGGATTTCCTGATAGCCGGTCATGGCAGTGTTGAACACCACCTCGCCGATTGTCTGGCCGTCGGCACCGATGGATTCGCCGCGAAAGATGCTGCCATCGGCAAGGGCCAGAATGGCTGGCGTAGGAGCTGGCTTAGTCAAGAGACCTCCCAAAGATCATGGCTGGAGCAGGCGCAGATTGTAAAAAAGCGGGATGACGTGTGAAGGTCATCCCGCTTTTTATTAGAGTCATTCTGCGCAACTTTTAGTGGACACACTAAAGCGGGAAGCTTACAGAAAAGCCCTTTTACGGTCCAGCCGTAATCCGCGCCAATTGCATCGTGGCGACGAACTCAGCGCAGGCCCAGCACGTCCTGCATGTCGTACAGGCCGGCAGGCTTTTCCTCCAGCCATAGCGCTGCACGCACCGCGCCCTTGGCAAAGGTCATGCGGCTGGACGCCTTATGGGTGATTTCCACGCGCTCGCCGTCCGCTGCGAACAATACGGTGTGATCACCCACCACATCGCCAGCGCGCACGGTGGCAAAACCAATGGTCTCGCGCTCGCGCGCTCCGGTCTGCCCTTCGCGCCCATAGACCGCAACCTTCTGCAGATCACGCCCCAGGGCCTCGGCAACCACCTCACCCATGCGCAGCGCGGTACCGGAAGGCGCATCGACCTTGTGCCGGTGGTGCGCTTCGATGATCTCGATATCCACTTCGTCGCCCAGCACCCGCGCGGCAGTGTCCAGCAACTTCAGGCAGAGGTTGACGCCAACACTGTAGTTCGCCGCAAAGACGATGGGGATTTCCTTCGCGGCAGCGGCCAGGCGCTCCTTTTCCTCAGCAGTGAAACCGGTGGTGCCAATCACCATGGCTTTGCCGGCGCGCCGACAGATCTCAAGATTCTTCAGCGTCACCGAGGGATGGGTGAAGTCAATCAGCACATCGAACTCGTCGATCGTCTTCGCCACTTCGCCGGTCAGCGGCACACCGAGGCGACCGATGCCCGCCAGTTCACCAGCATCCGCACCGACCAGCGTACTGTCCGGACGATCCACCGCAGCGGTCAGCCCAGCGGCGCCAGCGGTCTGCTGCACTGCCTCGATAAGAATCTTGCCCATGCGCCCGGCGGCGCCCATTACTGCTATACGTCGCATAACTCAGAGCTCCAAGCTGGAAGCTGAAAGCTGGAAACTGGCCCGACGCACTTCAGACTTCAGGCTTGCGGCTCCCAGCTCCCGCTCAAACATCACCAAAAAAGCGCTTTACGCCTTCGAACCAACCGCTGGCCTTGGGAGAGTGGGAGGTATCGCCCTGAAGCGTGCCACGGAACTCCTCGAGCATTTCACGCTGGCGCTTGCTCAGATTGACCGGCGTCTCTACCGCCACCCGGCACAGCAAATCGCCAGGCGCGCCACCACGCACCGGCGCCACACCCTTGCCACGCAGGCGGAACTGCTTACCGGTCTGGGTACCCTCGGGGATCTTCAGCTTGACCCGACCGTCCAGGGTCGGCACTTCCAGCTCGCCACCCAGTGCCGCATCGGCAAAGCTGATCGGCACTTCGCAATAGAGGTGCTTGCCGTCACGCTGGAAAATCGCGTGCTCACGCACATTGACCACAACGTAGAGGTCGCCGGACGGGCCGCCCTGGGTACCCGCTTCGCCCTCTCCGCTCAGGCGGATGCGGTCGCCGGTATCGACCCCTGCCGGCACCTTGACCGAGAGGGTCTTCTGCTCCTCGACCCGGCCCTGCCCATGGCAACTGCCGCAAGGATCGGAAATCATCTTGCCGCTGCCATGGCAGCGCGGGCAGGTCTGCTGAACGGAGAAAAAGCCCTGCTGCATGCGCACCTGGCCGATACCGCCACAGGTGGTACAGGTGACCGGGCTGGTGCCCTTCTTGGCGCCCGAGCCATCGCAGGTCTTGCATTCGGCTAGGGTCGGCACGCGGATGGTCACGGTGGTGCCACGAACCGCCTCTTCCAGGTCCAGCTCCAGGGTGTAGCGCAGGTCGCTGCCGCGCTGTGCGCCACCGCGAGAACTGCCGCGAGCACCGGTGAAGAAGTCGCTGAACACATCACCGAAGATATCGGAGAAGTTGGCACCGCCATAGGCCGCACCCGCACCTGCACCCATCTGCGGATCGACACCAGCATGACCATACTGGTCATAGGCCTGGCGCTTGCTCGCGTCGGACAGCACTTCGTAGGCCTCATTGGCCTCCTTGAAGGCTTCCTCAGCCGCCTTGTCACCCGGATTGCGGTCGGGATGGTGCTTCATCGCGAGGCGGCGGTAAGCCTTTTTCAGCTCCGCTTCGCTGGCGCCACGCTCGACGCCCAGCACTTCGTAATAATCACGTTTGGCCATAAATTTCCTGAACCTTCAAATTCGTACCCTCCAGACACGCCGACGCGGGAGCAAGCCCCCGCGCAGCGGTCACGCCTGTCGCGAACGTGCCGCGTCAGGCCGGTGAGAACACAGCCTGCGCTGATGGCGGCAGGCTGCACTCCCCTCCATGTGGGTCACAAGCGGCGGATTACTTGTTGTCCTTGACCTCTTCGAACTCCGCATCAACCACATCGTCGCCCGGCTGTGCGCCGTCATCGGCCGGCTGACCTTCGCCACCCTGCGGCTGCTCGGCATACATCTTCTGCGCCAACGGAGTGGAAGCCTGGGACACGGCGGCAATCTTGGCTTCGATCTCGGCCTTGTCGTCGCCCTTGATAGCCACTTCCAGCTCACCAATGGCCTTCTCGATGTTGGCCTTGTCTTCCTCGGTAGCCTTGTCGCCCGCCTCGACCAGCATCTTGCGGGTGGCATGGACCAGTTGATCGCCCTGGTTGCGCGCACCAGCCAGCTCTTCGAACTTGCGGTCTTCCTCGGCATTGGCCTCGGCGTCGCGAACCATCTGCTCGATCTCTTCCTCGGACAAACCGGAGTTGGCCTTGATCACGATGGACTGATGCTTGCCAGTGGCCTTGTCCTTGGCAGACACGTGCAGGATGCCGTTGGCGTCGATATCGAAGGTGACCTCGATCTGCGGCATGCCACGCGGCGCCGGCGGAATCTCGGCCAGGTCGAAGCGACCCAGCGACTTGTTCTGCGAGGCCTGCTTACGCTCACCCTGCAGCACGTGAATGGTCACGGCGCTCTGGTTGTCGTCGGCAGTGGAGAACACCTGCGACTTCTTGGTCGGGATGGTGGTGTTCTTCTCGATCAGCGGCGTCATCACGCCACCCATGGTTTCGATACCCAGGGTCAGCGGAGAAACGTCGAGCAGCAGTACGTCCTTGACGTCACCGGCCAGTACCGCGCCCTGAATGGCGGCACCCATGGCTACGGCTTCGTCCGGGTTGACGTCCTTGCGCGCTTCCTTACCGAAGAACTCGGCGACCTTCTGCTGCACCAGCGGCATGCGGGTCTGACCGCCAACCAGGATCACGTCGTCGATCTTGCCCACTTCGACACCGGCGTCCTTCAGAGCGATGCGGCACGGCTCGAGGGTGCGCTGCACCAGGTCTTCCACCAGGGCTTCCAGCTTGGCGCGGGAAATCTTCACGTTCAGGTGCTTCGGACCGGTGGCGTCGGCAGTGATATACGGCAGGTTGACGTCGGTCTGCTGGCTGGAGGAGAGCTCGATCTTGGCCTTCTCGGCCGCTTCCTTCAGGCGCTGCATGGCCAGCGGGTCGCCTTTGAGGTTCATGCCGCTTTCTTTCTTGAACTCGTCGACCAGGTAGTCGATCAGGCGGATGTCGAAGTCCTCACCACCGAGGAAGGTGTCGCCGTTGGTAGCCAACACTTCGAACTGGTGCTCGCCGTCGACTTCGGCAATCTCGATCACCGATACGTCGAAGGTACCGCCACCCAGGTCATAGACGATGACGGTGTGGTCGCCCTTGGCCTTGTCCATGCCGTAGGCCAGCGCAGCCGCAGTCGGCTCGTTGATGATGCGCTTGACGTCCAGGCCGGCGATGCGACCGGCATCCTTGGTGGCCTGACGCTGACTGTCGTTGAAGTAGGCCGGCACGGTGATAACCGCTTCGGTCACCGGCTCGCCGAGGTAGTCTTCGGCGGTCTTCTTCATCTTCTTCAGGATTTCTGCAGAAATCTGCGGTGGTGCCATCTTCTGGCCGTTGACTTCCACCCAGGCATCGCCGTTGTCGGCCTTGACGATCTTGTAGGGGACCAGCTGGATGTCTTTCTGCACCACATCCTCTTCAAAGCGGCGACCGATGAGGCGCTTCACCGCGTACAGAGTGTTGTGCGGGTTGGTCACTGCCTGACGCTTGGCCGACTGACCGACCAGAATCTCGCCATCGTTGGCGTACGCGATGATGGACGGCGTGGTACGGCCGCCCTCGGCATTCTCGATGACCTTGGACTTGCCGTTTTCCAGAATGGAAACGCAAGAGTTGGTAGTACCCAGGTCAATACCGATGATTTTGCCCATTTGTCTGTCTCCGAAAATCTTGGATTAAATCCGCGCCTGTTTACCGGCTGCGGGTAACACAAAAACGCTTGGCTACCAGATGGGGGTCAGCCGTAAGAATTCAAGCCTTCTCATCGATTGAAGGCGGAGTTTGCGCAGGCGCCTTGCTGACCACCACCATCGCTGGGCGCAGCAAACGACCGTTAAGCAGATAACCTTTCTGGAACACCTTGAGCACACTGCCTGGCTCAGCATGGGTGCTTTCTTCCATCGCCATGGCCTGATGATGCTCGGGATTAAAGGGCTCACCCTGCGGATCCAGCTGCGCCAGCTGGTGGCGCGCCATGGTGTCGAGCAGCAGTTTGAGCGTCAGCTCCAGCCCCTCCCGCACGGCCTTGACCGCACCGTCATCCGGGCTCGACAGCTCAAGACCACGCTCCAGGCTGTCGGCCACGGGCAAGAGATCGCCAGCGAACTTTTCCAGGGCGAACTTGTGTGCTTTCTCGACATCCTGCTCAGCCCGGCGACGGATGTTCTGCAGCTCTGCCGCAGTGCGCAGAGCCTGGTCTTGGGCAGCCGCCAACTGCTCTTCCAGAGACGCTACTCGCGTAGCCAGATCTTCGGGCGCTTCAGCTTGAAGCTCTTCGTTCTCTTCAGGGTTCTGGTTGTCCAGGTTCTGCTCGTCAGCCATGCAATCCTCCTCATAAAGACTTCAGCGGACTGTCGAGCCCGCGCTTGTGCCGCTATATGGGGGCAGCAGATTCAGGTTCAAGAGGGAATGTGGCAAGCGCACAAATAAATGGGCCGAACAGCCCGCTCATCCAATGATGGGAAACGAGTCGATTTCCATGCATTCCACTGCTTGTAGCGGGCACAAATAGTACTGTATAAATAGCCAGCCTCAGCTTATCGGAGCTTTGACATGCTGGTTCATCTGTCTGTTCACAACTTTGCCATCGTCGAACACCTCGATCTCGAACTGCAGCGCGGCATGAGCGTGATCAGCGGTGAAACCGGGGCGGGCAAGTCGATCATGCTCGGCGCCCTCGGCCTCGCCCTGGGCGACCGCGCCGACAGCAGCGCAGTCCGCATCGGCGCCGACAAGGCCGACATCCTCGCCAGCTTCGATCTGGACGACATTCCCGATGCCCGCGCCTGGCTCGCGGAACGCGATCTGGACAGCGACGGCCCGTGCATCCTGCGCCGCGTTATCACCGCCGAGGGTCGCTCGCGGGGCTATATCAACGGCACTCCATGCCCGCAGAGCGACCTCAAGGCGCTGGGCGAGCTGCTGATCGACATCCACAGCCAACACGAACATCAATCCCTGCTCAAAACCGACACCCATCGACGACTGCTCGATGAGTACAGCGGCAGTCAGGAACTCGCCCGCCAGGTACAGCTGGCTGCCCAGCGCTGGCGCCAGACCCGCCAGACCCTCGAACGCCTGAGCAACAGCAGCGATGAACAGCGTGCGCGCCATCAACTGCTCAGCTACCAGTTGGAAGAACTGGAGAATCTTGCCCTCGGTGAGAACGAGCAGGAACAGCTGGAGGATGAACACCGCAACCTGGCCAATGCAGAACAACTGCTCAGCGCCTGCCGCCAGGTCATGGACATGTGCAGCGAAAGCGATGCCGGCAATGTGCTCTCTGCCCTGACCGGGAGCCTGCAACGACTCTCAGCGTTCCAGAATCAACCCGGCGCACTGGCCGAGGCGGCGGGCCTGCTGGCCAGCGCCCGGATCCAGGTCGAGGAAGCCATGGGCGAGCTAAACCGCTTCGTCGACCACTTCGATGCCGACCCCGAACGCCAGCAAATGCTCGAAGAACGACTGGATGCCATCTACACCCTGGCGCGCAAACATCGCGTACAGCCCACCGAGCTGCCAGCGCTGCAGCAGCGTCTGCTCGACGAGCTGGAAAGCCTGAATGCCGACGATGAAGCCCTGGAGCGCCTGAGCGAAGAACTGGCTGCCTATGGCCGCCACTATGAAGAAAAGGCCTCGGAGCTGAGCAGAATCCGCCAGGAGGCCGCCACTGCCCTGGCAGCCTCCGTCGAGAGCGAAATCCAGCGTCTGGGCATGCCAGGTGGCAAATTCAGCGTTCAGCTCAAGCCCGCCGCAGAAGGCGACTACATGCCCTTCGGCCTGGAGCAGGTGGAGTTTCTCGTCAGCGCCAACCCCGGCCAGCCACTGCGCCCCTTGGCCAAGGTCGCATCCGGCGGCGAGCTGTCGCGCATCAGCCTCGCGATTCAGGTGATCACAGCACAAACCTCACGCGTACCTACCCTGGTATTCGATGAAGTCGACGTGGGAATCGGCGGCCCAACGGCCGAGGTGGTTGGGCAGCTGCTGCGCCGCATCGGTGAGCAGGGGCAGGTTCTGACCGTCACCCACCTTCCGCAGGTGGCCGCGCAGGGACACAACCATCTATTCGTGCACAAGGCTCGCGGAAAAGATGAAACCCATACGGCAGTTGCAACGCTGCAGAAGGACGAGCGCATCGAAGAGATCGCACGGATGCTCGGCGGCGTCGACCTGACAGAACAAGCACTGGCGCACGCTCGCCAAATGATCGAGTCCGCCCAGGCCTGAGGAACGCGGCAACAAAAAGGCGACCCTTGGGTCGCCTTTTTGCTATCAGCTCGAAATCATTCCGACTTCTTGCGTACGTAGAGCACCAGATTGTGGTCCACCAGCTCGTAGCCGTGGCGCGTCACAATCTCTTTCTGCAACTTCTCGATCTCGTCATCGAAGAACTCGATAACATCTCCCGTCTCCACACAAACCATGTGGTCATGATGGCCGCCATCGGCCAGCTCGAATACCGCATGACCTCCATCGAAGTTGTGGCGAACCACCAGGCCTGCGGATTCGAATTGGGTGAGCACCCGATAGACGGTGGCTAGCCCCACATCCTCACCGGCCTCCATCAATGCCTTGTAGACATCCTCGGCACTCATGTGACGCTGCTCCGTGGTATCCAGCATCTGCAGGATCTTGACCCGCGGCAGGGTTACCTTGAGACCAGCTTTACGTAGTTCGTGATTTTCTACCATGGTTGGCTTTCTCGCTGCTGCTGTTTCGCAGCCTCCTTCAATACAGGTATGATCCGGGCTTTGCCCAGCCAAGATAGTGGAAGTCATCTACCGATGCAAAACACCAAGCTCATGCTGTCTGGCCTCACGCTCGTGGGCCTGTTCGCACTCGCCGGTTGTTCGTTCCCGGGGGTTTACAAGGTGGACATTCAACAGGGCAATGTCGTTACACAGGACATGATAGACCAGTTGCGCCCCGGAATGACCCGGTCCCAAGTGCGGTTTATCATGGGTAACCCGTTGATAACTGATACTTTTCATGCCAATCGATGGGATTATCTGTACAGCATCCAGCCGGGCGGTAGCCAACGCCAACAAGAGCGCGTGAGCCTGGTTTTCAACGCCAACGACCAGCTGGCTGGGCTCGCCGGCGACTTCAAACCTGGCGTCAGCCGTGACGAAGCGATACTTGGCACCGGCCAACCCACAGGCGAGATCCCACAGCGCACCGAAGCCCAGGACGAGGCCATCGAGCCCGGTTCCCTGCTTGAGCAGATCCAGCGAGAGGTTGATGCTGCCGAGCCGGTACCCGTACCAACCCCGACACCTATCGAAACAAACTAATTGCGCAAGGCCAGCTCAGCTGGCCGCAGGTCTTGGAAAAACGAACAGATTCGACGTAACGAACCTGTTCGCAAAATCGCCTTGTCAGACATGACAAGCACGGGCGGGCCAACCAAACATGGAGCCTCAACGGGCTCTCAACCCTCTCCCGCCTCGGCCCTGTTTTTCGCTGCCTTGGCGGCGCGCTGCTTGCGCACCTCCTTAGGATCGGCAATCAACGGGCGGTAGATCTCAACCCGTTCTCCCTCCTCCAGCACGCGCTCATCCGGCTTGGGCACCGCTTTGCCGAAGATGCCCAGTGGCGCAGTTGCCAGATTCAACCCTGGAAAGTAGCCGTCCATTCCGGAAAGCAGCGCCGCCTGGCGCACGCTGGTGCCGGCCGGTACGGTCAGGCGCAACAGCTTCTGCTTATCCGCCAGCGCGTAGACCACCTCGATCGCAATGATGGTCTTATCCATAGAGCTGCTTCGCGCGATCGCAAAAGGCATCGACCAGGGTATTGGCTGCCTGGTTGAACAGCGGCCCGAGAGTTGCCTTGACCAGCGGCCCGGCATAATCGAAGGTCAGATCCAGGCTAATCTTGCAGGCCTTCTCGCCCAGCGCTTTGAACTCCCAGATGCCGTGCAGATGGCTGAAGGGGCCTTCCTCCAGCTTCATCTCGATACGCTTGCCTGGCTGCAACTCATTGCGGGTCAGAAAACGCTGGCTGAGTCCCGCCTTGGCAACGGTCATGCTGGCCTTCATCTCGGTTTCGCTGGTGGACAGCACTTCGGTAGCCGAGCACCAGGGCAGGAACTGGGGGTAGCTGGCCACGTCGTTGACCATGTCAAACAGCGCGTGCGCCGGATACGGCAGCAAAGCCGAACGTTGAATATGTGTCGTCATGCAGACCTTCTACTTCGTCAGTCGACAGCCTAAATCGCCACCCTCAAACGCCTAACGTCAAGTGCGGGAATCGGCCCCGTACGGTTTCCGGCACACGCCACAGCCGGCACGCGCGAAAGAAAGATGGCGCATTGTCGGGGATAAGACCGCCCGGCCTCAAGTTTCATGCCGTCGCAGCTTGCAGGTTCTCGCCAGCCGCAAGCGGACTCCTTATAATGCGCGGTTATGGCCAAACAGAAGAAACAGTCCCCCGGGACCATTGCGCTAAACAAAAAAGCGCTACACGACTACTTCATCGAACAGAAATTCGAGGCCGGCCTCGTTCTGGCCGGCTGGGAAGTCAAAAGCCTGCGTGCCGGCAAGGCTCAGCTGGTGGATAGCTACGTGCTGCTCAAGGACGGCGAAGCCTGGCTGATGGGCTGCCATATCACCCCGCTGACCACCGCCAGCACCCACGTCATCGCCGATCCGACGCGCACCCGCAAGCTGCTGCTGAACAAGCGCGAGCTGGGCAAGCTGTTCGGTGCGGTACAACAGAAGGGCTATGCCTGCGTCGCCCTTTCGCTGTACTGGAAAAAGCACATGATCAAGTGCGAGATTGCGCTGGGTAAGGGCAAGAAGGAATACGACAAGCGCCACACCGAGAAAGAGCGCGACTCGGCACGCGAAATTCAGCGCGTCATGCGCTCCAAGGGTAAGGACGAGTAAACCGCAGGCTGCCGCTTTGCCTTGAGCTCAAGCAGCAGCCTCCTGCACACCCTATCCCTTGCCACCCTCTCGCCGATGCGCCCGGGCCAGGCGCTGCGCCTCCTGTTGACCCTCGGCGAGCACTTCCTGCACGTAATTGATATGGCGATGGATCACGTCACGGGCGTCTGACGCTCTACGCTCGATGATTGCGTCGTAAAGCTCCTGGTGCTGCTTCATCAGCATCACGCGCGTCTCGTTTCGTAACGCATACATGCCGCCAATGTTGGTCACCACGTTGCGCTTGAGCATGTCGAACAGACCACGGATCGTGTGCAGCAGGACGGCGTTGTGACTGGCTTCGGCAATAGCCAGATGGAAGCGCGCATCAGCGGCCCCCTCTTCTGCGCGACTTACATTGCCTTCACGCGAATAGCACTCCTGCAGCGCGGCAAAAGCCTCGCCGAGACGCCGCTGGTCGACTTCCGTGGCCCTTAACGCCGCGTAGTAGGCGCAACTGCCTTCCAGTGTGTGACGAAACTCCAAGAGGTCACGCTGGGCGTCGGTGTTGTTTTCCAGCAGGTGCAACAAAGGGTCACTAAAGGTCGAACCCAGGGATTCGACCACAAAATTCCCGCCGCCATGGCGGCTGACCAGCAAACCCTTTGCTGCCAGCTTCTGAATGGCTTCGCGCAGGGACGGGCGCGACACTCCAAATTGCTCGGCCAGAACCCGCTCAGCCGGCAGGCGCTCCCCAGGCTTGAGCGTCCCCTCAAGAATCATGGTTTCCAACTGCTCCACGATCTTGTCGGCCAGCCTCCGCTGGCGAACCATTCCGACTTCCATGACACCTCTCGACTGGTTAGACCACTAACAGGCTCAGCGTAACCACGCCACACCCACCCGGCAAGGCACAGCTTTGCGACGAAAGTATATACCCATCTAATTGACGTATCCGCAGGACAACTCTTACGCTGGCCAGACTCTGTTGACAATTGGTAAGACCAAATTACAAACAGGGTTTATCACGTAAGAGGTCTTCTCATGCGGTCTCCAGAAAACTGCTTGCAAATGGTCCATTCGGGCCCCCACCCGCACCTCACCACTACGGGAGCCTGAACATGTCCACCGGACTACTTGCCCTATTCGCTTTTACCCCCATCCTGCTTGCAGCCGTTCTGCTGCTCGGCCTGCGCTGGTCCGCCGGCCGCTCCATGCCACTGGTCTTCCTGTTTACCGCCGCCATCGGCCTGTTCGTCTGGGACATGAGCGTAACCCGGATTATCGCCTCGACCTTGCAAGGACTGGTAATCACCCTTGGTCTGCTTTGGATCATCTTCGGCGCGATCCTGCTGCTGAATACCCTCAAGCACTCCGGTGGTATCACGGCAATTCGCGCCGGTTTCACCACCATCAGCCCTGACCGCCGCATCCAGGCCATCATCATTGCCTGGCTGTTCGGCTGCTTTATCGAAGGCGCGTCCGGTTTCGGTACCCCTGCCGCCATCGCCGCACCTCTCCTGGTTGCGGTCGGCTTCCCAGCCATGGCCGCCGTGCTAATGGGCATGCTGGTGCAGAGCACGCCTGTGTCCTTCGGCGCGGTTGGCACGCCCATCGTCGTCGGCGTCAACAGCGGCCTGGATACCGCAACCATCGGTGCGCAGCTGGCCGCTCAAGGCTCCAGCTGGGAGCTGTTCCTGCAGCAGATCACCAGCAGCGTGGCGATTACCCACGCCATCGTCGGCACAGTAATGCCGCTGATCATGGTGCTGATGCTGACGCGCTTTTTCGGCAAGGAGAAAAGCTGGAAAGCCGGCTTCGAAGTCCTGCCTTTCGCACTCTTCGCCGGCCTGGCCTTCACCCTGCCCTATGCCGCTACCGGCATCCTTCTCGGCCCGGAGTTTCCATCCCTGCTGGGTGGCCTGCTCGGTCTGGCCATCGTTACCACTGCAGCTCGCTACAACTTCCTGACGCCGAAGAAAACCTGGGATTTCGCTGATTCCAAAGAGTGGCCTGCCGAGTGGATCGGCACCATTGAGATGAAGCTTGACGAGCTTGCTGCACGCCCGATGAGCGCTTTCCGCGCCTGGCTGCCTTATGTACTGGTGGGCGCGATCCTGGTGATTAGCCGGGTATTCCCCGAGGTTAGCGCTGCTTTGAAGTCGGTATCCATCAGCTTCAGCAACATTCTTGGCGAGAGCGGTATTGGCGCCAGTATCGAACCGCTGTTCCTGCCCGGCGGCATCCTTGTCGCGGTTGTGCTGATCACCTTCTTCCTGCATGGCATGCGCGCTTCAGAGCTGAAAGTCGCAGTGAAAGAGTCCAGCGGAGTTCTGCTCAGTGCCGGTTTCGTCCTGCTGTTCACCGTGCCCATGGTGCGCATCCTGATCAACTCCGGCGTCAACGGCGCGGACCTGGCCAGCATGCCGATCATCATGGCGCGTTACGTTGCCGACAGCGTGGGTGGCGTTTATCCGCTGCTGGCTCCTATGGTGGGTGCGCTAGGCGCCTTCCTCGCTGGGTCCAACACGGTCAGCAACATGATGTTCAGCCAGTTCCAGTTCGGCGTTGCGCAGTCGCTCGGGATTTCCGGTGCGATGGTGGTTGCCACACAAGCAGTTGGCGCCGCAGCGGGCAATATGGTCGCGATCCACAACGTAGTGGCCGCCTCCGCTACCGTGGGTCTGCTGGGCCGAGAGGGCTCGACGCTGCGCAAGACCGTGTGGCCTACTCTTTATTACGTACTCTTCACCGGGGTGATCGGCTTGATCGCCATCTACCTGATGGGTATCAGCGACCCTCTAGTCGGACAATAAGAACCATAACTAGAAACGAGCCTCGCCCCTTTAATGGGGCGGGCCGCATTCCACACACCGTATCCTTGCGGATAACCGGGCCCACCCGGAGACCAAACTGATGAGCGAACTCTTCTACAACGCCGCCCCCAACGCCACTCGCGTTGCGCCGCCGCTGCCGAAACCCCGCCAGTACCCCGCCAAGCCGAGCCAGGTCTACCTGTTCGGCACCTGCGTGGTGGACCTGTTCTATCCCGAGGCCGGCCTGGATGCCATCCAGCTGCTGGAGCGCGAAGGCCTCACCGTGCATTTCCCGCAAGGGCAGACCTGTTGCGGCCAGCCGGCCTATACCACCGGTTATACCGATGAGGCCCGCAAGGTGGCTCGCGCTCAGCTGGCACTGTTCGCCAACGACTGGCCGGTGGTAGTTCCCTCCGGCTCCTGCGCCGGGATGCTGCGCCATCACTACCTTGACCTGTTCAAGGACGAGCCGGAAACCCTGAAGCAGGCCCAGGCACTGGCCGAGCGCACTTTCGAGCTGGCCGAGTTTCTGCTGTTCGTCTGCAAGGCCGAATTCAAGGACGCCGGCACGCCGACCAAGGTTGCCCTGCACACCTCCTGCTCGGCCCGCCGCGAAATGAACACCCACCTGCACGTGCGCGAACTGCTGGCGCAGCTGGACAAGGTCGAGCGTGTCGAGCATGACCACGAGAGCGAATGCTGCGGCTTCGGCGGCACCTTCTCGGTGCGCATGCCGGACATCTCCGGCGCCATGGTGCTGGACAAGACCCGCGCGCTGAAGGAATCCGGCGCGCACCAGGTGGTCAGCGCCGACTGTGGCTGCCTGATGAACATCAACGGTTCGCTGGAGAAGCAGCGCGAGTCCCTGCGCGGCCAGCACCTGGCTACCTTCCTCTGGCAACGCACCGGAGGTGCCCGATGAACGCCGAACAACGCATTCCCGCCATCGAGCTGGACTTCAAGGGCCGCGCCCACAATGCCCTGGGCGACGAGCAGCTGCGGCGCAATTTCCGCACCGCGATGGACTCGCTGATGACCAAGCGTGCGGCCTCCTTCAGCGATGCCGACGAACGTGAGCGCCTGCGTGAAATGGGCAACCACATCCGCGCCCGCGCTCTGTCCAAGCTGCCAGAGCTGCTGGAGCGCCTGGAAGCCAACCTGACCCGCAACGGCGTGCAGGTGCACTGGGCCGAGACGGTGGAAGAAGCCAACCAGATCGTGCTGAAGATCGCCCAGGCGCGTCAGGCCAAGCAGGTGATCAAGGGCAAGTCCATGGTCAGCGAGGAAATGGAGATGAACCATTTCCTCGAAGGCCACGGCATCGAAAGCCTGGAGTCGGACATGGGCGAATACATCGTCCAGCTCGATAACGAAAAGCCGTCGCACATCATCATGCCGGCGATCCACAAGAACGCCGGCCAGGTCGCCTCTCTGTTCACCGACAAGCTCGGCGTGGAATACACCAAGGACGTCGACCAGCTGATCCAGATCGGCCGTCGTACGCTGCGGCAGAAGTTCTTCGAGGCCGACATCGGCGTCTCGGGCGTGAACTTCGCGGTAGCCGAGACCGGCACCCTGCTGCTGGTGGAGAACGAGGGCAATGGCCGCATGTCCACCACAGTGCCGCCGGTACACATCGCCGTCACCGGTATCGAGAAGGTGGTGGAGAACCTGCGTGACGTGGTGCCGCTGCTCTCGCTGCTGACCCGCTCGGCGCTGGGTCAGCCGATCACCACCTACGTCAACATGATCTCCGGCCCACGCAAGGAACATGAGCTGGACGGCCCGCAGGAAGTGCACCTGATCCTGCTGGACAACGGCCGCAGCCAGGCCTTTGCCGACAGCGAGCTGCGCCAGACCCTCAACTGCATCCGCTGCGGCGCCTGCATGAACCACTGCCCGGTGTACACCCGCGTCGGCGGCCACACCTATGGCGAGGTCTATCCCGGCCCCATCGGCAAGATCATCACCCCGCACATGGTGGGCCTGCACAAGGTACCGGACCACCCCAGCGCCTCGTCGCTGTGCGGCGCCTGCGGCGAAGTCTGCCCGGTGAAGATCCCGATCCCGTCGCTACTGCGCCGCCTGCGTGAAGAGAACGTCAAGGCACCGGATGACCCGCATAAGGTCATGCGCGGCCAGGGCAGCAAGTACTCGAAAAAGGAACGGATGATCTGGAACGGCTGGCGATTGCTCAACACCAGCCCGGCGCTGTACCGGGTCTTCAGCTTCTTCGCCACCCGTCTGCGCGCCCTGACGCCATCCAACGTCGGCCCCTGGACGCAGAACCACAGCGCACCGAAGCCAGCTGCCCGCTCGCTGCATGAATTGGCGAAACAACATCTGGAGGGCAAGCGATGAACGCCATCCTACACCGCCTCCGTAGGAGCGAGCTTGCTCGCGAAGCGGCGACGCCCCTGTTCGCGAGCAAGCTCGCTCCTACTCAAAGCACCGTTGTTTCCGGGAGGCTTGCATGAGCGCCAAAGCTAATATCCTCGCCAAGCTGAAGAAAAGCCTGGAAGGCACCGCCCCCGTGGTCGATGACTACGACGAGTCGCTGGTCACCCAGTCCTGGAGCTATCCGCCCGAGCAGCGTATCGCCCGCCTGCGCCAGTTGATGGAAGCGGTGCACACCGAGATCCACCTGACCAGCGACGCGGCCTGGCCGGAATTGCTGCAGCAGCTGCTGCACGACCGCCAGTTGCCGAGCCTGCTGATCGCACCAACTACGCCCTACGGCCAGCGTTTCGCCGAGTACTGTGCCGGTCGCGACGATGCGCCCACGCTCAAGGCCTACGACCGCCCGGTGGAGGAATGGAAGGACGAGCTGTTCAACGACACCCCGGCTAGCCTCACCGGCACCCTGGGTGCCATAGCGTCTACCGGCAGCCTGATCATGTGGCCGACTCGCGAAGAACCGCGCCTGATGAGCCTGGTGCCGCCGGTGCACTTCGCCATCCTCAAGGCCAGTGAAATTCACAACAATTTCTACGAGATTCAGCAGAAGTTTCAATGGGCCGCCGGCATGCCGACCAACGCTCTGCTGGTGTCCGGGCCATCGAAGACCGCCGACATCGAACAGGTGCTGGCCTATGGCGCCCACGGCCCCAAGGATCTGGTCTTGCTGATCCTGGAGGACGCATGAACGCGGCAGCACCGGTCCAGCGCAACGCGCTGCCCGCTGCATTCCTCGCCGGCGTCGAGCAACTGATCCCAGCCGAGCGACTGTTCGACGACCCGCTCTCGACACTGGCCTTCGGCACCGATGCGAGCTTCTACCGGCTGATTCCCAAGCTGGTGGTTCGCGTCGAGTCCGAAACCGAGGTGATCCGGCTGCTCAAGCTGGCCCACGCCGAAAAAGTCCCAGTGACCTTCCGCGCCGCCGGCACCAGTCTCTCCGGCCAGGCGATTTCCGACTCGGTACTGATCGTGCTGGGGGACAACTGGAACGGCCGCGAGATTCGCAACGGTGGCGAACAGATCCGCCTGCAGCCGGGTGTGATCGGCGCCAACGCCAACGCCGTGCTGGCACCGCTGGGCCGCAAGATCGGCCCGGACCCGGCCTCGATCAACGCGGCAAAGATCGGCGGCATCGTCGCCAACAACTCCAGCGGCATGTGCTGCGGCACCGCGCAGAACAGCTACAAGACGCTCGCCGGCCTGCGCCTGGTGCTGGCCGACGGCACCCTGATCGACAGTGAAGACCCGGCCAGCGTCGCTGCCTTCCGCCAAAGCCATGGCGCCCTGCTCGACCAGCTGGCGCAACTGGGCAGAGAAACCCGCGCTAACACCGAGCTGGCCGCGAAGATCCGCCACAAGTACCGGCTGAAGAACACTACCGGCTTCTCGCTCAACGCACTGGTCGACTACGACGAGCCGCTGGATATCCTCAACCACCTGATGGTCGGCTCCGAGGGAACCCTCGGCTTTATCAGCGCGGTGACCTACGACACCGTGCCCGACCACGCGCACAAGGCCAGCGCACTGATCGTCTTCCCCGACGTGGAAAGCTGCTGCCTCGCGGTGCCGGTGCTCAAGCAGCAACCGGTCTCGGCGGTGGAGCTGCTGGACCGCCGCAGCCTGCGCTCGGTGGAGAACATGAAAGGCATGCCGGAGTGGGTCAAGGCGCTTTCGCCCACCGCCTGCGCGCTGCTGATCGAATCCCGCGCAGCGACCCAGTCGCTGCTGCACGAGCAGATCAACCTGATCATGGCCTCCATCGCCCACTTCCCGGTAGAGAAGCAGGTCGATTTCAGCGAAGACCCGGTGGTCTACAACCAGCTCTGGCGCATCCGCAAGGACACCTTCCCAGCCGTCGGCGCCGTGCGCCAGACCGGCACCACAGTGATCATCGAGGACGTCACCTTCCCGGTCGAGCGCCTGGCCGAAGGCGTCAACCGTCTGCTCGAACTGCTGGACAAGCATCACTACGACGAGGCGATCCTCTTCGGCCACGCGCTGGAGGGCAACCTGCACTTCGTCTTCACCCAGGGCTTCGATGATCCGGTGCAGGTCGCCCGCTACGAAGCCTTCATGCAGGACGTGGCGCAGCTGGTCGCCGTCGAGTTCGGCGGCGCGCTCAAGGCCGAGCACGGCACCGGGCGCAACATGGCCCCCTTCGTCGAGCTGGAATGGGGCGAACAGGCCTACCAGCTGATGTGGAAGATCAAGCGGCTGCTCGACCCGACCGGCATCCTCAACCCGGATGTGGTGCTGTCGGAAGACCCGCAGATCCACCTGAAGAACCTCAAGCCGATGCCCGCCGCCGACGAGATCGTCGACAAGTGCATCGAGTGCGGCTTCTGCGAACCGGTCTGCCCGTCCAACGGGCTAACCCTGACGCCACGCCAGCGCATCGTCATCTGGCGTGATATCCAGGCGCGCAAGCGTGCCGGCGTCGACACTAGCGAACTCGAACGCCTCTATCACTACCATGGCGTCGAGACCTGCGCCGCCACCGGCCTTTGCGCCCAGCGCTGCCCGGTGGGCATCAATACCGGCGACCTGGTGCGCAAGCTGCGCGGCAAGGAAGCCGACAAGACCGGCGCCGCCAACTGGCTGGCCGATCACTTCAGCACCGCCGTACAGGGCACGCGTTTCATGCTGCATGCCGCCAACGGCGCGCACCTGATTCTGGGCACGAAGAACCTCGGCAAGGCCTCTGCGGCGTTCACCAAGCTCAGCAAGGGCCGCGTGCCGCAATGGACGCCGGCCATGCCGCAGCCCCTGCAGCGCTTGAATCTGCCCAAGCCGGCCGCTGGGGACGAACGCCCGCGGGTGGTCTATCTCGCCGCCTGCGTGTCCCGCGCCATGGGCCCCGCAGCCCGCGACCAGGAGCAGGAACCACTGCTGGATGTGACGCGCAAGCTGCTGGAGAAAGCCGGCTATCAGGTGGTCTTTCCGGACGACCTGAACAACCTCTGCTGCGGTCAGCCCTTCGCCTCCAAAGGCTATGCCGAACAGGCCGAGCGCAAGCGCCAGGAAACCCTCGACGCCCTGCTCAGGGCCAGTCGCGGCGGGCTCGACCCGATCTACTGCGACACCAGCCCCTGCACGCTACGCCTGGTGCAGGACCTGGCCGACGACCGTCTGCAGGTCTACGACCCGGTGAAATTCATCCGCACCCACCTGCTGGACAAACTGGATTTCGTCCCGCAGGAAACACCCATCGCCGTGCATGTCACCTGCAGCACCCAGCACTTGGGCGAAGCGCAGGCACTGATCGACATCGCCCGCCGCTGCGCGAAGGAAGTAGTGATCCCGGAAGGCATTCACTGCTGTGGTTTTGCCGGGGACAAGGGCTTCAGCACGCCGGAGCTCAACGCCCACGCGCTGCGCAGCCTGAAGGACGCGGTACAGGTCTGCAGCGAAGGCATCTCCACCAGCCGCACCTGCGAGATCGGCCTGTCGCGCCACGGCGAGATCGACTACCACGGGCTGGTCTATCTCGTGGACCGCGCCAGCCGGACGAAATCGCCCATCCCCGCCTGAAATCCAGATGGACATGGACGTCCATCACAAAAATGAAACGCTTGAGCGAAGCCGCAGTCGGAAATTCAGAGCCCGGCAGTCCGAGGGCTCCAATTTCGCCTCGGCGCTGCCGCAAAACTGTTACAGGCAGACCCGCCGGGAAAACAACCCTGGAGGACGCTCATGAAACGATTTGCCCTATACGCCGCAGCTGCAATTCTGGCCAGCCCGGCCGCCTTCGCCGCTGACAAGGATCTCTGCGAAATCAACATGCAGGAGATCGACGACAACATGGCCACCACCATGGCCACCCTCGGCGAACCTGCCAAGAGCCAGGTCGAGGAACATCTCGAACAGGCCCGTCAGGCACAACAGTCCGGCGACACCGAAGCCTGCATCGCCCACTCGACCAAGGCACTGCAGGAACTCAAAGGCCCGGGCAGCTCCGGCAGCGGCGGCACCAGCGGAAGTGGATCGGGCTCAGGCAACTGATCCATCCGACACGGGCAGGCCAACCTGCCCGTTTTCACGTCCGCCCTTGAAACCCGACGCAATGCCCCTATCTATGGATTCGACGCAGCCTCAGCTTTGGCGTAGACTGCGCAAACCTGAAGCAGCAACTCGCTTCACGGGGCCGATTAGGATTCGACGCCGGTAACGAAACTTTAGGTGCATGCCGAGTTGGTAACAGAACTCGTAAATCCACTGTTGCAAACCTATAGTTGCCAACGACGACAACTACGAAGGGTACGCGCTAGCCGCCTAACCTTCATCTGGTCGCTTCGGCGCCAGCGGTCATGAGGGGATGCCTGTAAACCCAAAATGACTGTCAGACAGAACAGGATCGCCGCCAAGTTCGCTGTAGACGTAACGGCTAAAACTCATACAGCTCGCTCCAAGCACCCTGCCAATCGGGCGGCGCGGAGTTAACTCAGTAGATCTGGCTAAGCATGTAGTACCGACAGCGGAGAACTGGCGGACGGGGGTTCAAATCCCCCCGGCTCCACCAAATACACATCTAAGGGCGTCCACGGACGTCCTTTTTTGTGCCTGAAATCCAGTAAATACGGGCTTTCAGCATCGTTAAGGTCCGATAGCGTCCATGGGTGCCTCAAACTGCGCCACATCAGCTATGCCCTCCTCTATAGAAATACTCCCAATGATCAAATTGCTGATCCGTTTGAACAGTCTTTCTTCATGATGGTGCACTTCCCCTACCTGCAGCCCTTTGCCGATCGAGATTGTCACCCATCCGGAGCTTGATCCACTGACCTTCATTCAACGCGCTGTAACAGAGCATGTTTCAGGCGGCGAGCAGCCAGACGTACAGGCGCTAGTCGTTGAAGAACTCCGACGACTCCACGAAGGTGTGCTGGCGCGTTACGGACTACGGCCATCCGAGTTCAACCTCTGGAAATCGCACCAAGGAAACTGATTTCTCGGGTGAGGAGACAGGCCATAGACTCACAGAAGCAAAAGTATTGCTGGGTTGACCCAAAAAATGATGGGACTGCAGACCTTCTCAATAGCGAAGATACGAGTGTCGTCCTGCCTTCTCAAATCTGCTCGCGCCGTGACTTTCTTGCTTCGAAGAAACGGTCTATTGCTACAGGAAAGCTGGGCCGTGCGACACATTGCAAAAACGCGTCACGCTCTTCCTCTAACTGACTATCAAGCGATCTATCTAGAGAGGTTCGAAGAAGATACTTTAGGTGCTTGAGGGCAAACGGGTCGCGTGTCAGCAAACGCTCGACCATGCGATTCGTAACTTGTGCAAGCTGCGATGCCGGTACGACGCGATTAAGCAAACCGAGCTTGAGCGCCTCATGCGGATCGAGCGGCTCACCCAGCATTGCGATCTCAATGGACTTGCGAAGCCCGACCAGGCGCGGAAGCGCCCAGGAAGCGCCGCCATCGCAAGATGTCGCGATATCGCTGTAAGCGAAACTGAATCTCGTGTCCTCGGAAGCAATGACAATATCGGCAATCATCATCAGGCTGAGGCCGGCGCCGGCCACCGCGCCGTGTACCTGTGCTACAACCGGGACTTGCATGGAATCAAGCAAGCTGATGCTTGCTTGGAGAGGCGCAAGAATGCGCTTGGCCGCTTCCACACTGTCCTTCCTCAAATCTTGCAGATCGCCTCCGGCCATGAAGGCCCGCCCTTCGCCGCTGAGGAGCAATACACGCACATCGGAATCGCTTGCGACGTCTTGGCAGGCCGCCAGCAAGGCCTCGGCCATTTCAGTATTCAGCGCGTTGAGTACTTCAGGGCGGGCGAGGCGGATGTGGGCCAGTTGCCCTTCACGCTCAAGCACGACCGACGAATTCTGTACCATCTTAGCATCGCACCATTGAGGCCCTCACGGGCCTCGTTCTGGACCATAGAAAGCGCCCGCCGACTCAGCGAGCAGTCGGATCATTCAGACCGCAGATCAACCGTGACGATTTCACGGCGCTCGGCCATGCTCGCGGGTACCAGGTCTTCGTCGGTATAGAACTGCTGATACCACTCGCGAAGCTGATAGACCGGGCCGTCATTCTCCGCAAGCACCGGCTTATCGATACGGGTTTTCGTTTTCCAGATCACCACGTCCTGGTAGAAGGAGTTGCGATTGCCCACCACGTACTGCTTCGCGATTTCGCGCGTCTGCTCCTCGGTCATGCCCTGCACGCGCTTGACCATGCAGCCGAAGCGCAGCACGAAGCTGTTGGGCGAGATTGGAACATGGCTGTTCAGCAGGATGGCATTAACCTCTACCCCGCCAAAGTTGGAGCTCAGGCGGGTAAAGTGCGTCGCCGGGCCATAGTAGGCCGAATCGGCCGCGAGACTACCGCCGAGGTGCTCTGAATCACCGCGGAAAAACTGATGACCGATGTGGCCTTCAAAGACGTTGGAGAAGTAGGTGGTCGGCGTGCCGTGTACCGGCCCGAAATGCTGCGCGTCGGCTAGGTTGTCCACTAGCTCGCGAGGGTGGGTCTCGATCAGCATGGTATCGATGTTCCACTCATGGATCCACTCGTCGCTGTCCATCTCCGGCAGATGCGGAATAACCACTTCTTCGCGCGGCGGCCGGCCTTCCGGGTTGTTCCAGACGAATAGCAACCCGTTCTCGACACAGGTCAGCCAGCTGCGTGTTTTTGCTTTCGGTGGAATCCGCTTGCAATAGGGAATGTCGACGCACTTGCCGCTGGCATCGTACTTCCAGTGGTGAAACGGACAGACGATGCGATCACCTTCCACGGTACCTTGGGAAAGGTCTGCGCCCATGTGCGGGCAATAGGCGTCAAGGACATGGATATCACCCTTGGTATCGGCAAACGCCACCAGGCGGCTGCCGAACGCTTCCACGGTATGCGGCTTGCCGTCACGGTACTCTTCGACTGCCCCCAGGCAGTGCCATCCGCGGGCATAGCGATGGGGTTGAAGCCTGTCTTCAACACTGATTTCTGCGAGTTTGGTCATCATTATTGTCCTCTAAGGAAACCCAGTGGCTGCCGGTTGCTGCTGCGCCATCTTCAGCCAATGGGAAATCGCTCTTCATCCTCCGCATGGACTAGATAAAACGTCTCATGCCTCAGCCGTGCTGGGAGGCGCAGCTGTCCACCCTGACACGCACTGCACCCAGTGCGGCGAACTTCGCCGGCAGCGGACCTGTGGAGACCGCCTCCAGGCTAAGCAGCGCAGCGTAGGGAAAGTCGTCGCACCAGAAGGGTTGCAGCGCCTCCAGACAGGCGCCGTCCCTGATCGCAACCGGCAGTCCCTGGAAAGCCTTCTGCAGCGACTCGGACTCGGCATCGCCGTGGGGTATCAGCCAGAACTCGCGGCGAGCCAGGGACCGCGACGGCGCCGGCTCGCCGCAAAGCAGCGTGGCTTGCGCGGTACGGGTGCTGTCACGCTCGATGAAGTTGCCTTCGTCCTCAGCCAGCGCTGGGCCCGCAGTTGTCCCCATGGCCGCCTCGATATCGAACCCATCGGGGTAAGCGAACTCGCAGAGGCAGTCGACGGCCAGCTCAACATCGGGAACAGGATAATTGCGACGATACAGTTGCGGCGGGAAGAAACTCAGCGCAAGCGGTACGTGCTGGTTTTCGTAGTAGTTGCGGAAGGCTTCGGCGGAGAAGTCCCTCCGCCGTTTGATTAGGCTCAGGTATTTCAAGGTACCTCCGGTGCGACGCACGGCAGGTTGCAGTGACGCCGTGGCGCCAAGCGCCACGGCGTACAACTCAGTTGCCAGTGCAGCCGTTACTGGCCGGCACGGCGCGCGGCCTCAGGCCCGAAGTCGCCGGGAGTGATGCCGCCACGGTTCAGGTAGTAGCCACGGCGCTGCTCGTTGATGAGGTTGAAGGCCAAGTAGGTGCCGGCGTTCAGGTCGTGATAGAGGCCAACGCCCGCCTGCCAGCCTTGCAGCTCCGGCAGATGGATGGTGTTGAGCATGGAGGTGCGCCACAGCTCGCCACGGTTGTCGTAGTTGTCGCCCATCACCGGCATCCAGCTGTCTTCATCGATGTACAGGTCACGCTTGGCGTACAGGTGCCGGAAGCCGTCCTTCAGGGTGGCACGGATCACCCAGACACGACGCAGCTCGTAGCGCATCACGTCGGGATTGATGTGATGAGGCGTGAGCATGTCGGCGTACTTGTGCTCCTTGGCGTGAATCTTGTAGTTGTTGGCCGGGATATACAGCTCTTGCTTGCCGATGATCTCCCAGTTGTAACGCTGGCCCGAGCCGTTGAAGATCCGCACCTCATCCACGGTGATGGAGCCGCCGGTGCCGGGGAACGACATGTCGTAACCGTAGCCAGGCGACTGGCGCACGCGACGAGTACCCGGATCGTAGCGCCAGCTCTGGGACGGGTTGGCGACGTAGTCCCAGGTATGGATACCGTTGTTCACCTCACCCTTGTCACGCTGCGGCAGCAGGGTCAGGTTGCTGTAGTAGGCAGAGGCGGCAAGATCCTTGGTATAGATCACCTTGCCCGGCTCGTTGCCCGGCGCCGAGTTGCGCGAGTGAACCCGGCCCCAGTTGATCTTGCCATCCTTGAGCACATAGGCGTTGTCGGAGATGTAATCTTCGGTCCAGGCATAGCGACCACCCATAGTCGCGTTCATGCGGATTTCTTCGGCCGATTGAGGAATCGGGAACATCACCCCGCCGGCACGCCCCTCGATACCTTCGCCGTTGTTCACCAACTTGGCGATGCGGGCGTTCTCCAGCGTCGCATCGCAGACGCCCTGGCTGTAGGTGAAGTCGCGATGCGACGGATACACAGGCATGCGGAAGGTAGCCGGATACTGCCGGAAGAGCGCCTTCTGCCCTGCCGACAACTTATCGGCGTGGCTATCCATGTTGTCCGCGGTGATCACGAAAAGTGGCTGTTCGTTGGCGTATGGATCCTGGGGATGGGTACTGGCGCTTGGATCGATGCCGTCCGGAGCAGCAGACCATTTGCCACTGAACTCCGGAATTGTGCCGTCGGCATTGCCGGCCTTGATCGCGCCGAAACAGGTCAGCTCGGTGCTAAGACGGGCGATTTGATCCTCCGGTAATTGTGCAAATGCCACACCGAAGGTGGTCGGCAAAGCAAATACGCTAGCAAGGCCTAGGCCCAAGAGCTTTTTACGTCGCATATTGTTCTCCTTATTGGTTCGACGGCAGTGCGCGGCACGGCTCGAATGACAGGAGGACCGGGAAGCTTCAGCCTCTGGCTCAGAACAAATGAGGCGGCGTGGCCCCGATCAGCCCCTGTACTGCACCTAGGCAGTGCGTCGAGTATCAACAGGGGCGTCGGAGCGCAGCATCGTCCGCTCGGACTACGGGAGACGAAGTGCAGGTCAGGCAGAACGCCTGACCGAAGGGGCGAGTTGCGGGCGCGGCACCGGGCTTTCGTACACCTTGGGAGAACTGCCCAGTGCCATGACACTGTTCAGCATGATCCGGACCAGCTCCGTCTGGCGCCGCACACCGGTCTTGGAAAAGATCGATCGCAGGTGCGCGCGCGCCGTGTTGCGCCGGATATTCAGCTCTTCAGCCGCCTCCTCCAGCGACAGACCATTGGCCAGTTCCAGCGCCAGGGCGGTCTCGGCCGGGGTCAGATTGAACAACTGCTTGGTCACCATGGTGTTGGCCAGGGACTTTCCAGCCGCATCGCGGATGTACACCACCGCAGCGGGCCGAACCTTGCTGTCGGCCAGGTCCTGGGACGGTACGCTCTCGACCACCACGCCGAAGCTCACCTGCCCGGAAGGACGCGCAATCGACAAGGCAGCCGTAGCGTTTTCAGCCTCCGCGCCCTGGCCTGCAAAGGCTGCACGCAGCACCCTTTGCAATTCTCGATTGTCGCTCGGATAGGTCGCCTCCAGACGCCCACCGACCAGCTTGAGTCCGTCATTGCTTTCCAGAATCTCGCTTGCCACCGGGTTGTATTCCAGTACCTTGCCGCTTTCGTCGAGCACCATGGTGGCCACGGAAAGGCGGCTGATGGCCTGAGAGTACAGCGTTCCCATCGAGGCCTTGCGATCGAGTTGCGAATGGATATGCATCGCTCTTCGCAGATGAGGAACCAGCAGCTCGCACAGAAGACGATCCGTCTCACTGAAGGCCGGCGCGGACTTAGGCCGATTGATGCGAAAGCGCAGCGTACCGCCCTCAGGCGTAGCGATGTTGACGCCCAGCATGTAGAAGGAGTTATAGGGGTGGCAATACATAAGATAGTAAGTCGAGCTCGACCACTCTGCCAGGCTCATCAAGTCTTCAATCGTGAACACCACATCCGGCTTGATGGCGTTGAACGGCGCGCCCTCGTTCTCGTAGGTCAGGTAGATGACCGCACCACTGGGGTCATCCACACCGCCCACTTCGCCCGAAACGATCATCGGCGCCATCGCCGTGTCCTCCGAGACGCGCAGAATCAGCGTGACGTAGTTGGCCTGGAACAGGTTGCGCATAAGCTTCATCGCACGCCCAAGGCTCAGGGAATCGAGTGCAGCGTCGTACATGCTGCTGATGATTTCGTCGTACTGTTCCACCCCGATACCCGCCTGGACCAGCAACTGTCTCTGCTGTGCATTCATGCTCGTTCACCTCGCAATGGGTAGCCTGTGGCTCCCTTGTTGTTATTTTAATGGCGGCTCCCGACAAGCCATGGTGCTGTCGGAAGTCGCGCATCAGACGTCGAACGCCCGCGCATGTCGCTTAATATAAAAGCCGCCTCCTACCTTTCGGAAGTGCTCGTTTCGCAACGTGCAGCACACCTTCAAGCCTGAGCCTCGGCAGGCAATGCCGTCACCGTCCGGGGAGTGACCAGCGCCCTGCCCTGATCAAACCAGGCTGCCAACGCCGGCAGCACCAGAATCGCGCCGAACACGTTTACCAAGAACATGAACGCCAGCAACACGCCCATGTCTGCCTGGAACTTGAGTGGTGCAAACGCCCAAGTGCAGACACCGATGGACATGGTCACCGCGGTGAATACCGCCGCCGTGCCGCGTTGGCACATGGCCTCGTAGAATGCCGTTCGCAGATCCCGGCCCTCGGCCATCTCGTGCTGGATACGCTCGTAGAGATAGATGCCATAGTCCACGCCAACGCCTACCCCAAGCGCCATCACCGGCAAGGTCGCCACTTTCAGGCCGATGCCGAGCATGGCCATGAGCGCATTGCAGAGGATGGCAACGATGCCCAACGGCACCAGGATGCACAGCACCGCGCGCAGTGAGCGGAAGGTCAATAGGCAGAACAGGGCGACCGAACAGAACAGTGCGGCCAGCATGATCACCTCGGCTCGCTTGACTGCCTCGTTGGAGGCGGCCATCACTCCGACGTTACCTCCGGCGAGCTTGAAACGAGCCTCGGGCACCGACACCGCAGCGATAACCCGCTTGGCCTCGTTGACGACATGGAAGATCGTCGCGCCCTCATGATCGCTGAGGAACACCAGAATCTGCTGATGCGCGCAACCCTCACTGACCAGGCCGTGGTCTGGCGAGTAGGCCAATGAGCCCTGCTGCAGGCCACGCGGCGCGCCGGGGATGGCCGCCCAGCGCGGGTTGCCCTCATTGTTGCCGGCGATCACGGCCTTGGCCATACTCGCCACGCTCTGCACGGACTGAACGCCGGTCACATTGCGCATCTCGAAATCGAAGGCCTCGATGGCGCGCATCACCTTGGGATCAAGGCACGCCTCTTGGCCGCCAGGCGACTCGACAAAGACTGCGAGCACATCCAGGCCGATGGAGTAGCTGCCTATAATCCTTTCGTTATCCTGGTTGTAACGCGAATCGGCGCGCAGTTCCGGCGCGCCTGCGCCGATATCGCCCACCTCCAGCTGCCGCGCCTTGGTCACTCCAAAGCCGAGAAGCAGCACACAGCAGGCGAACACCACCAGCGCCGGCCCCGGCAACGCCAGTGCGGAGAGCCGCCACCACAGCGGGTGTCGCCCGGCCGATACCGGCCTGTTGCCCACTCGAGCGCTGGCCTCCAGGCTGAGGTGGGAAATGATGATGGGCAACATCATCTTGTTGGTGATGATCATGAGCATCACGCCGATACAGGCGGTAATTCCCAGCTCATGAACGATGGGAATGTCGATGAGCATGATCACCGCAAACCCCAGCGCGTTCATCAGCAACGCCAGAGCGCCGGGAATGAAGATCTTGCAGAACGCCGAGCGCGCCGCATTGATCGAGTCACAGCCCTGCAACACATCCTGCTTCCAGGCGTTGGTCATCTGCACGGCGTGGGATACGCCGATGGAGAAGATCAGGAAAGGTACCAGGATCGACATCGGGTCGATGCCCAGCCCCAGCAACGGCAGCAGCCCGAGCAACCAGATCACCGGCAACAGCGCCACAACCAACGCAACCAACGTCAGCTTCAGCGAACGGGTGTAGATCCAGAGCAGCGCCGCGGTGATAAAAAAAGCCACCACGAAGAAGCCGATCACCGTACTCAGGCCCTCGATCACATCGCCCACCAGCTTGGCGAACCCAACGATGTGGATCTCAATGTTGTCGCTGGCGTAACGATCCCGGATCGCTTCGAGTTCGGCGGCGACCGCCGCATAAGACACGGCCGCCCCGGTCCGCGCGTCGCTGTCCTGCAGGTCAGCCCGCACCAGGGCCGACCTGAGGTCGTTAGCGATCAAACTGCCAACCTGCCCTGACCGGGCCGCGTTGCTGCGCACCTGGGCCAGGTCCTCCACCGTACCCGAGTAGTGAGGCGGCACCACCAGATCGCCCACGTAGCCCTCTTCGGTGACCTCGATATAGCGCACGTTCGGGGTAAAGAGCGATGTCACGCTAGGGCGGCTGACGCCTGAGATGAAGAACACATCGTCAGTGACGTTTTGCAGCGTTTCGAGGAATTCCGGGTTATAGATATCGCCCTCGCCTTTCCAGCGCACGCTCACCAAGATCCGGTTGGCGCCGGTGAACATGCGGCTGTAGTCAAGGAAGTTCAGCATGTAGTCGTGGCTGACCGGAATCTGCTTGTTGAATGCCGGGTCCAGCCGAACCTGGGTTGCGCTGTAGCCCAAGCCCACCGTGATCAGCACGAACAGCACTAGAAGGCTCCTTCTCCACGCCATCAGCCCGTCGGCACAACACTCTACCCAGCGCTCGACTCTGCTCGGTGTATGGCTCATGGCATGCTCCTGTTTGCACTCGCCGTCAGGCGTTGCGCCCCGATGCCTTGGAAAACGCCACGTTCACCGCCTACCAGCAGCTGTCGTTCGTTTACGGCAACAGCCGAAGTCAAGGTCCCCAAGCCGCTGCCCTGAGTACTTTCCAGTAATTGTCCGTCGGCAGACAGATGCACCATGCTGCCGTCTGCCCCCACCAGCATGACCCCGGCTCCGTTAGGCAGCAGTACATGGCCATACAGCGCGTGGCTGTGGCCGAGCTCGACCTGGGTCCAGCTTCCACCGAAATCCGCGCTGAGGAAGACCCGTCCGCGCATACCGTAAGTGACCCACAGTTCGTCGCTCAGCCTCGCTACGCCGAACAGTGAGCCGTTATAGAACGGCGGCAGGGTTTCCCAGGTACGACCGCCGTCTTCGCTACGCAGCACAAGCCCCTGCTCACCCACCAGCATCTGCTGGCCGTTGCGGTCTCCGCCCATACCATTGAGGTGCCAGCCGTCCGCGGTCATTTCGCGGGCCGACCAGGTGTGGCCGGCGTCAGCGGACTCGTAGAACTTGCCGAAGCTGCCCAGCGCGAAGACGTCCTGACCGTTAGCGCTCCAGACATCCAGAAGCGGCTCGCCCAGTTCGCCATCGAAGGCAATCTCCTGCCAGGTGGCGCCGCCATCAGCGGAACGCAGCTTCCAGCCATCATGGCCGACGGCCAGCAGGACGTTTTCATCCAGCGCCGCGACGCCAGTCAGCGTCGCCATGCGCTGCGTAGCCAGCGTAGCTTCCTGCCAGGACCGCCCCTGGTCCTGGCTGAGCAAAATGGTGCCACGCTCGCCCACGGCAAGCAGCCGCTCGCCATTGATCAACATATCGTTGATGTGCAAGCGGTCGGGATGGAGTTGAGTAGGTTCTAGCGCAGCCGGCGCGCGCGGGGCAAAAGCATAGGCAACGGTGGCCATGACCAGCGCGCTCAGCGCGTAGGCGATCAATTGACGCCGGCCTGTCGGTCGACGGCAGCCGGCAGTTTCATAGGATTGCATTTCGCGTCCTCTTCAAATTACCAATCAGCGAAACGCGTCCCAGGGGATGCTTGAGCCAAAGGGCAGCGGCATGGAATGGGCGTTTAGACTGGCGCCCTGGCCAGGCGCCCTGGGCTGTTCCAGGGCTTGGGCGGCTATCAGGACAATCAATCCCAGGACGGTGATTGCGTAGGCCGTCCGCTGGCCCCAACGGCGTTTAGGAAGCGAAGCGAATTTTGATAAGCGCATGCTGCATCCTTCTTATTCTTATGGACATCTGGGCTTGCGGGGCGCCAGGGGCAACCCTGACGGCCGCTTTGATCATCTGGCCAGGCCGCGCCCGCAACATCGTCCAAACGGATTAGATACAACCGCACCCCGACGGTCGGACAGGGCGCTCGCTCACGGCAGTTCGAACAGGCCCGCCGCGCCCATGCCGCCGCCAATGCACATGGACACCACCACGAAACGTGCACCGCGACGGCGCCCTTCGATCAGCGCATGGCCGACCATCCGCGCTCCGGACATGCCAAAGGGATGGCCGATGGCGATGGCGCCGCCGTTGACGTTGAGGCGTTCGTTGGCGATGCCCAGGGCATCGCGGCAGTGCAGCACCTGGCTGGCAAAGGCTTCGTTGATTTCCCAGAGATCGACATCGTTGACCGCCAGGCCGAAGCGCCGAAGCAGCCGCGGCACTGCGTAAACAGGCCCGATACCCATTTCCTCCGGCGCGCAGCCCGCCACCGCGATCCCACGGTAGACCCCCAAAGGCTGAAGCCCTCGACGTTTGGCTTCGGTGGCGCCCATTAACAGGCAAGCGCTGGCGCCGTCGGAAAACTGCGAGGCATTGCCGGCGGTGACGAATTCACCCTGCTCGATCCACTTGCCGCCCTTCCATACCGGTTTAAGAGCCTGCAGATCCTCGATACGGGTACTGGGCCGGTTGCACTCGTCGCGATCGACCAAAACCTCTTCATGGCCGATGGGCGCACCGTCCTTGTCGAGCACCAGCTTGCGCGCAGCCAGCGGCACGATCTCGTCGGAGAACAGCCCAGCCTGCTGCGCCGCCGCGGTACGCTGCTGGCTTTGTAACGCGTATTCGTCCTGGGCGGCGCGACTGATGCCATAGCGCTGCGAGACGATCTCGGCGGTTTCGATCATCGGGATATAGGCGCTCGGCATGCAATCGATGACAGCCTCGGACTGCGCTCGGTAGGTGTTCTTGTGCTTGGTCTGGGTCAGCGAAAGAGACTCCACGCCCCCGGCGATGGCGATGTCCATCTCACCGGCCATGATGCTTTTCGCCGCAACGCCGATGCTCATCAGGCCAGAGGCACACATGCGGTCCAGCGCCATGCCCGGCACGCTTGGCGGCAAGCCACCGGTGTAGGCGCACAGGCGGCCGATATTGTAGGCCTGGGTACCCTGCTGCACCGCGGCGCCCATGATCACATCTTCGACGGCGTCGGGCTCAATGCCGGCGCGCTCGATTACCGCGCGCACCACGTGGCCGCCGAGCACAGGGGCCTCGGTATCGTTGAACGACCCGCGGAAAGACTTGGCCAGCGCGGTACGCGCCGTGGAGACAATGACGACTTCATTCATGGATTTCACTCGCTAAGGGGATTGAAGGTGTAGCGGCTGACGGTATCCACCACGCAGCCAGGTCGTTCGGCGCCCTCGATTTCCACGCTCACGCGCACGGTCTGCTGCACCGCCACGCCGATCTGTTCAACCTTGATAACTTCGCCGCGGCCGCGCACCCGCGAGCCGACCTTTACCGGCGCGGGGAAGCGCACCTTGTCGCAGCCGTAATTGACGCCCATCTGCATGTTCTGCACCTGCATCAGCTGCGGCAGGAACAAGTTGGCCAGCGACAGCGTCAGGTAGCCGTGGGCGACTGTGCAGCCGAACGGGCCGTCAGCGGCGCGGACCGGGTCGACATGGATCCACTGGTGGTCGCCGGTGGCCTCGGCGAACAGATCGATACGGGCCTGATCGATCACCACCCAGTCGGTCGTCCCCAGGTCGAGGCCAGTGGACGCCAGCATCTCTTCGGTGCTCTTGAATACGGTTGTCATGGCGGCGTCCTCAGGCGTGCTGCGAGCTGACCGACAGCACTTCGCCGACCATGTAGGAGGCGTAGTCGCTGGCCAGGAAGATCATCACATTGGCCACTTCCCAAACCTCGGCGGCTCGGCCGAAGGCTTCGCGGCTGGCCAGCTGCTCGAGCAGCTCCTGGCTGGAGGCCTTTTTCAGGAAGTCATGGAGGGCGATGGAGGGCGACACGGCATTGATGCGCACGCCATGCTCGGCGGCCTCCACGGCGCTGCAACGGGTCAGCGCCATCACCCCGGCCTTGGCCGCGGCGTAGTGGGCTTGCTCCTTCTGGGCGCGCCAGCCGAGCACCGAAGCGTTGTTGACGATGGCGCCGGTGCCACGCTTCTCCATGTGCGGCAACATGGCCCGGGTCATGCGGAAGGTGCCGGTCAGGGTCACATCGATCACCCGCAGCCACTCTTCGTCGCTCATCTCGGTGACGCGCTTCTGCCCGCCGAGCCCGGCGTTGTTGATCAGCACATCGACGCCGCCCAGGGTCTGCTCGGCAGCGGCGACCAGGGCCTGCACTTCCTCTTCCACCACGACGTTGCACAGCTGGCCGTAGATGGCCTGCAGACCGGTTTCGGCCTTCAAGCGCTCCACCGCCTCTTCCAGGCGCCGCGGGTGGATGTCGGAAATCATCAGGGCACGGCAGCCTTCCTCGGCGCAGCGCTTGGCCGCCGCATAGCCGATGCCGGCACCGGCCGCGGCGGTGATCAGCACGGACTTGCCGGCCAGCAGTTGGTGACCTGGAACATAGGCGGGAGCTTGTCTCACGGTGCATACCTCGGTAATGACAGTTCGCTGCCAGGTATACCGGTCGGGAACCCCGGCAACATCGTCAAAACGGACGTGTCCACGCGGTTCGGCAGATACCGCCGGCCAGAAACACGCGTGGCCGCATAAAGCGGCCACGGTGGTCAGCGCTACGACCGCTGCTAGCTGCCGTAGACCTTCTGCGCCGGCACTTCGGCGGCCAGCAGCGCCTGCATCGCCTCACCAACTTCAGCAGGCTGCCAGCGATCACCCTTGTCGACACCCTGGGTGGTGCGCCAACCATCGGCGATGGAAATCTTGCCGCCTTCGGCCTCGAACACCCGTCCTGTGACATGAGCCGACTCGGTGGACGCCAACCAGGCCAGCAGCGAGGAGACGTTTTCCGGCGCCCAGTAGTCGAAGCTGCCGTCGTCCGGCGCGGCCATGCGTGTGGCCATGGACTCGACGGCGGTGGTCATGCCAGTGCGGGCTGCCGGTGCAACGGCATTGGCAGTGATCCCATAGCGCCCCAGCTCGGCGGCCTGGTTCAGGGTCAGCGCGGCAATGCCGGCCTTGGCCGCGGCATAATTGGACTGGCCGATGGAGCCTTGCAGGCCCGCCCCGGAGGTGGTGTTGATGATGCGCGCATCGACCTTGCGGCCGGCCTTGGTCTGGTCGCGCCAGTAATGCACCGCGTGCGAACTGATGCAGAAGTGACCCTTGAGGTGCACGCTCATGATGGCGTCCCACTCGGCCTCGGTCATCGAGGCGAACATGCGGTCGCGGTTGATACCAGCATTGTTGAGCACCACGTGCAGGTCGCCGAAGGTCTCGATGGCCTGCTTGACCGCGTTCTCGCTGTCGCTGTAGTGGGTGATGTCGGACGTATTGGCCACTGCCTTGCCACCGGCGGCGACGATCTCGTCCACCACCCTCTGAGCCGCGGACTGGTTGATGTCGTTTACAACTACACAGGCGCCTTCAGCGGCGAACACCCGTGCGTGGGCCGCGCCCAGACCACCCCCGGCGCCGGTAATGATGGCCACGCGGCCGTTCAGAATACCCATTTCACATTCTCCAGAAACTTGTCGCGGCACTCGGTGCCGGAAGCCCTTACAGGCGCTCGATGATGGTGACGTTGGCCTGGCCGCCGCCTTCGCACATGGTCTGCAGGCCGTAGCGGCCGCCGCTGCGCTCCAGTTCGTGCAGCAGCGTGGTCATTAGGCGCGCGCCAGTGGCGCCGAGCGGATGGCCCAGGGCAATGGCGCCGCCGTTGACGTTGGTTTTGGCCGGATCGAAGTCCAGCTCCTTGGCCCAGGCCATGACCACCGAGGCGAAGGCCTCGTTGATTTCCACCAGATCGATATCAGCCATGCTCATACCGGCTTTTTTTAGCGCGTGGCGGGTCGCCTCTATCGGCGCGGTCAGATGCCAGATCGGGTCGTCGCCACGCACGCTCAGGTGGTGAACGCGTGCCCGCGGCGTCAGGTTGTAGCGCGTGAGCGCCGCCTCCGAGACCACAAGCAGGGCTGCCGAGGCGTCGCAGGTCTGGCTCGAAACCGCTGCGGTGATGCTCGGGAAGCTTGGGTCGACTGGCTCCAGGCTGGCCATCTTTTCCAGCGTGGTGACGCGCGGCGTCTCATCCTGATTCAGGCCTTCGCAGGCCACCACTTCGCGGGCGAAGCGGCCGGCTTCGATGGCCGCCAGGGCGCGACGGTGGCTTTCCAGAGCGAAGTTTTCCATGTCGGCGCGGCTGATCTGCCAGTGATCGGCGATGCGCTGCGCGGCATAGAACTGGTTGACCGGCTGATCGGCGAAGCGCGCGCGCCAGCCGGCGCTGCCGGAGAACGGATCGGGAAAGCCCAGCGGCTGACCGGCGAGCATGGCCGAGGAGATCGGAATCTGCGTCATGGTCTGCACGCCCCCGACAGCCACCACGTCCTGGGTGCCGCTCATCACCGCCTGGGCGGCAAAATGCAGCGCTTGCTGCGAGGAACCGCACTGACGATCCACTGTGGTGCCCGGCACGCATAGCGGCAGACCAGCGGCCAGCCAACTGGTGCGGGCGATGTCGGCGGCCTGCGAGCCGATGGTATCGACGCAACCGAAGATCACATCGTCGTATTCGTCGGCCGGAACCGCGTTGCGCTCTACCAGGGCCTTGAGCGCATGCGCGCCCAGGTCGATGGCATGCACATGGGCCAGGCTGCCCTTGCGCTTGCCGGTGGGCGTGCGCAGTGCGTCAACAATATAGGCTTCAGGCATGGTTCATTCCTCGAAAGTGCTTCCAGGCAGCAACGCGGCACCTAGCAGATACTGGTCGATGCGGGTTTTGTGCAGGGCACGGTCGCCCCAGGCGTTGTCCAGCGCCCAGGCACGCTTCATGAACATCTGCAGATCCACTTCCCAGGTGTAACCCATGGCGCCATGCACCTGGATGCCGTGCCGGGCCGCCAGCCAGCTGGCCTCGCAACAGGCCAGACGGGCGTGGGAGATACGCACGTCGACGTCCGCCTCGCCTCTGGCCAGGGCATGCGCGGCGCGATACAGCACCGGCTTGGCAAACTCGATCTGGGTGGCCACGTCGGCCAGATGGTGCTTGACCGCCTGGAAGCTGCCGATCGGCTTGCCGAACTGTTTGCGCTGGGCGACGTAGTCCACCGACAGATCAAGCATGCGCTGGGCCAGGCCCACCAGTTGCCCGGCCACCGACAGGGCGCCGCGGTTCAGCATCTGCGCCCACAGCACGCGGCCCAGTTCGGCATCGGCGATGCGGGTCTCGGCGCTCGGCGTCCACTTCACGCAGTACAGGCGGCGCGAGGCATCGATACTGGTATTGGCCTGCAGCTCGACCTGATCGCTGCGCAGGGCATGGATCTCATGGTTATGCGCCAGCAGCAGCAGGTCGGCCAGCTGCGCATCGGCCACCCAGGGGTTGACCGGATGGCCGACAGCCACGCGGATGCCGCCTTCGGCGATCTGCGCCAGCCAGGCGTCGCGGGCCTCGCTCTGCGGCAGGCCGGCGAGCATGCCCACCGCCACATAGGCGGTATCGGCCAGCGAGTCGGGAATGGCGTAGTAGCCAAGTTCCTGGGTCATCAGGGACCAGGCGATGTCGTCCATGCCCAGGCCACCACACGCCTCTGGGACAGAGAGTGCAGTCATGCCCTGCTCGGCGAGCTTACCACGCAGGTCCGGGGACCGCCCGGTATCGGTTTCCCAGATGTCACGGAGCATTTCCGGAGCGGCCTCGGTCATCAGGAAACGGCTGATGGCCTCACGGAACGCCAGTTGATCTTCGGTAAAGGTGAAGTTCATCGCCCGCCCCTCACTTCGGCAGACCGAGCATCCGCTCGGCGATGATGTTGCGCTGGATTTCGTTGGTACCGGCGTAGATCGGGCCGGCTTGGGCGAAGAGGAAGCCTTCCAGCCAGCCATCCTCGCTGGCAGCCAGCAGCGGTGCACCGCTGCGCAGCTCGCCACGGGCGCCAAGGATGCGCATGGCGGTTTCGTTGATCAGCAGGTCCAACTCAGACCAGACGAGCTTGTTGGTGCTGGACTCGGCGCCGATCTTTTCGCCGCGGCTCAGCCGGCCCACGGTGTGATAAGCGCCCAGGCAATAGGCTTCAGCGCCCATCCAGGCGCGGGCCACCGCGTCACGGATGCTCGGGTCGCGGTCGGCCACCTCGCGGTTGGCGCGATACAGCTCGACCAACTGCTTGGCGGTGGACTGGAAACGAGCCGGCGAGCGCAGCAGCAGACCGCGCTCGAAACCGGCGGTGGCCATGGCCACATGCCAGCCCTGGCCCTCGTCGCCGATGCGGTTGGCCACCGGCACGCGCACGTCGTCGAAGAAGATTTCGGCGAAGGCGTCCTTGCCGTTGAGCGCCTTGATCGGGCGAATGGTCACGCCGGGAGCATCCAGCGGCACCATCAGGAAACTCAAACCGTGGTGCCGGCTGGACGCCGGATCGCTGCGGAATAGGCCAAAGGCCATGTCGGCGAAGCTGGCCCGGGTCGACCAAGTCTTCTGGCCATTCAGAACATAGTGGTCGCCGTCGCGGATCGCCTTGGAGCTGATCGCTGCCATGTCCGAGCCGGCATTGGGCTCCGACCAGGCCTGCGCCCACATGATCTCGCTGGAGGCCGTGCGCGGCAGGAAATCGCGCTTCTGTTCCTCGGTACCGAACTCCATCAGCGTCGGGCCGAGCAGCAGCTGGCCATTGATGTTGACGCGCATGGGCGCGCCGGCACCGTAATACTCTTCCTCGAAGATCAGCCATTCGATCAGGTCGCAGCCGCGGCCGCCCAGATGTTCGGGCCACATGACCATCGAATAGCGCGCCTCGAACAGCTTGCCTTCCCAGGCCCGATGCTGCTCGAAACCTTCACGGGTGTCGTAGCTGGCCAGCTTTTCCTTGGGCAGGTTGGCTGCCAGCCAGGCACGCACTTCGGCGCGGAAGGCCTTTTGCTTGGGGGTGTAGATCAGATCCATGGCGTGCCTCAGAACTTCGCGTCGCGTTTTTCGACGAAGGCGCGACGGGTTTCCGCCGAATCCGCCTCGTTGTAGGCCTGCAGGGTGAAGCCCTGCTCCCAGCGGTACTTGTCTTCCAGGTTTCCGTCTTCGATGCCGTTGAGGGCTTCCTTGGCGATGCGAATCATCGCCGGGCTCTTGGTGGCGATCTTGCCGGCGATTTCCAGCGCGGCTTCACGCAGTTGCTCGCGCGCCACCACGCGCTCGATGAAGCCGTAACGCTCGGCCTCGCGCGCGCCGATCTTGTCGCCGGTGAAGAACAGGTAACGCACCTTCTGCACCGGAAACAGGCGCTGCAGGTGGGCGCCGCCACCCATGGCGCCGCGGTCCACTTCCGGCAGGGCGAAGGTGGCGCATTCGGAGGCGACCACGATGTCGGCCGCGCCGGTGATGCCGATGCCGCCGCCGAGGACGAAACCGTGCACCGCGACGATCACCGGCACCGGGCAGCGGTGCACGGCCTTGAAGGTCTCGTAGTTGCCACGGTTGACCTTGACGATCCGCTCCGGATGCTGGTCCAGCTCCTTGATGTCGACGCCGGCACAGAAGCCGCGGCCTTCGGCGCGGATGACGATGACGCGGGTCTGCGGGTCGGCGCCCAGGGCATTGACGGTATCGGCCAGGGCCTGCCACTCGTGGCTGTCCAAGGCATTGACCGGCGGCTTGTTGATGACCAGTTCGGCCACGCCGTTGTCGAGGCTGGTACTAAAGGCGGTATTCATTGGGCGGCTCCTGCATATTCGGCCTGGGGCTGAACGTGGCGCTGATAAAGCTCGGCGAGGCAGGCCTCGGCCTGCGCGACGATCTCGGAAATGATGGCTTCGCAGCTAGCCAGCTCGCCGATGGCCGCCGCCACCTGGCCGGAGGGCAGGATGCCCTCGTCCGGCTGACCGTCCTGCATGGACTTCTGCAGCAGCACCGGCTGGTTGGCGGCCATGATGGTTTGCGACAGGGCCTCCGGTTCTTCCTTGAGTACCTTGAGCAGGGTCGAGAGCATGTGCGCGCTGCTCATGCCGGTCTGCTGCTTCCAGCTCCAGGCGCTGCGCAGGGCGATCAGCAGGCGGCCCAGGCCGCTGGCCTTTTCCAGGCGGTTGATGAAGGCGTTCTCGATCATGCGATGGCGCATGCCGTCAACCGCCAGGGTCACGCGAATCTGCTGCGGGTCATTGACCTTGAGATAGCGCTCCAGGGTGGCGGCCGGGGTCGGCGATTCCTGGCTCATCAAAAAGCGTGTGCCCATGGCGATGCCACAGGCACCGGCAGCCAGCGCCGAGGCCAGACCGCGGCCGGTGGAGAAGCCACCGGCCGCAATCACCGGCACATTCACCGCGTCCAGCACCTGCGGCAGCAGGATCGAGCTGGGCACGCCACCGGTATGACCACCGCCCTCGCCACCCTGGATGGTGATCAGGTCGGCGCCCATCTGTACCGCCTTGATCGCGTGCTTAACCGCACCGACAGTGGGAATGCACAGCACCCCGGCGTCCTTGAAGCGCTGCACGGTCTTGGCATCCGGACCACGGCCGTAGCTGACCGCCTTGAGGCCGAAGTCGATGGCCATGTCCACGCAGTCCGCGGCGTTCTCCTGGAACATGTGGAAGTTCAGGCCGAAATTGCGGCTGCCGGTGGCGGCGATGATCTTCTCGATCTCGCTGCGGGTCTGCGCCGTATCCAGCGTGGCGGCGGCGAGAAAGCCGAAGCCGCCGGCGCGGGTGGTGCCAATCACCAGATTGGCATCAGCCACCCAGCCCATGGCCGTCTGCACCACCGGATAGCGGCAGCCCAGGCGGCGGGTCAGTTCGGTTTGCAGCCAGGCGCTCATCCGGCTTCTCCTGCAGACTTCTTGTTCGCCGCGGCCATGGCCTTGGCGTCATAGCCGCCCAGCTTGTCGCCGGACAGCAGCTCGTTGTGGGTGTGGGCGAAGTGATGCCAGGCGAACACCGCATCCATGGCGGTGCGCTTGCCGGCCAGATCTTCCACGTGATTGATCGCCTGCTTGGTCAGCGCCAGCCCCATACGCGGCTGCTTGGCCACCTTGGCGGCCAGCTCGTAGGTCGCGGCTTCCAGGTCGGCACGTGACACCACGCGGTTGACCATACCAACTTCATAGGCGCGGCCGGCCGGCATGCGGTCGCCGGTCATGAGGAATTCCTTGGCGATGCGCGGGTTCATCTCGTAGGGATGGGCGAAGTACTCCACGCCGGGAATGCCCATGCGCACCACCGGGTCCTGAAAGAAGGCGTCATCGCTGGCGACGATCAGGTCGCAGACCCAGGCCAGCATCAGGCCGCCAGCGATGCAGGCGCCCTGCACCATGGCGATGGTCGGTTTGGGCATCTCGCGCCAGCGCCGGCACATGCCCAGGTAGACCTCCTGTTCGCGCATGTAGAGGAACTCGCCGCCCGGCTTGTTGCTGTGATCCCAGAGCAGATGGGCGCGCTCGAACTCCTTATTGATGTCGCGGCCCGGCGTGCCGATGTCGTGTCCGGCGGAGAAATGCTTGCCCTCCCCGCGCAGGACGATGACCTTGACCGCGTCGTCGCTGACTGCCCGCTTGAAGGCGGCATCCAGCGCATAGGTCATCTGTGAGTTCTGCGCATTGTTGAAACCGGGTCGGTTCATCGTCACCGACGCAATGCCGTCCCGCACCAAGTAGCGCACCGGCTCGTCGGTCTCGTACTCGCTGGCGTCCACGCGTTGGATAAATTCGCTCATTGACGCGGCTCCCGATTCAGGCCTGACGAATGCCGGGCGGATTGCCCTTGAGCTGCTTGCTGCGCAGGTCGTGTGGATCCAGACGCCGGATGATCTCCAGCTGGGCCTCAGTGGGCGCTGGCGTGACGCCCATGTCCGGCGCGGCGAGCAATTCGAAGCCGGTGTTTTCCTGCACTTGCTCGAAGCTCACACCGGGGTGCAGCGAACGCACCTGAGGCGCATGGTTCGGCCCGTTGTAGTCGATCACGCAGAGGTCGGTCAGCAGTATCCCGACAGACATGAACGAGGCGTTCATGCCCTCTTCCCAGCGCTCAGGGTTGAAGCCGACGCCGGAGACCATGTCCACTTCCGCCACCAGCGAGCGGGTCGAGTGGTTGGGCACCAGGAAGGAATTCTTGTGGTTGATGCTGTTGCCCGGCAGACCGCGTACGCCGAGCATGGCGATCTTCGGCTGGTAGTAATCGCCGCCGATGGCCGAGAGGTTGGTCTGGGCGAAGCGATCCACCTGGGTCGGGCCGATCATCGCGTGGCGGCGACCGCCCCATACCGCTTCGAACACACGCTCGAAACCCAGATAGCCGGAATACTTGGGCACGTAGTCACCGCGCGGCCCAACCGGAATCGGTTCTTCCACGAGGAAGCACTCGCTGTCGGTCATCAGCAGCTCGGGGGTATGGGTCAGTTTGGCGAGGCTGGCGCCCAGCCTCGGCAGCACACCGAGACCCGAGGCGAAGAGTTCGCCGTTGTCACGCCAGGCTTCGCTGGCGGCAACGATCATCAGTTCGGCAAGTGAATAATTCTCTGCAACGCTCATGTCGAACTCCTCAGAACACCGGCAGGGCCAGCGTACGCAGGCGGTCTTGGCCGCCGTTCTTGGTCTGGTAATCGGCTTCGCCGACGTGGATGAATTCGTCCATGTAGGCCGCCCAACCGCCGTCGCCTTCCGCCGATTCGGCGTAGCGCTTGAGGTGCGTCATGTCCCACCCGTACTCCGGTGCGCAGGTGGTCGGGTGTGCGCCGAACGGCGCATGCACCACTCCTGTCACCAGGTAGCGCTCGAACAGGTTGAAGCGCGCCTGCTCGGCACAGAGCTCCAACCGGTCGCTGATGCGCTCGCAGGAGACCACGCACTGCGCCGAGGCCCGTGCCATCAGGTGATCGAAATAGGGATCGTTGCCAGTGATCAGGGTATTGCCCAGCCGGTCGGCCTCATTGACATGCAGGAAGCTGATATCCAGGTTCAGTGCCGGCATCGCCAGCAACACCTCACCGTCGTCGTAGGGCGAGCGGATGGTCTTGAGTTCAGGGTTCAGGCGGGTGACATCCGTGGCCAGGCCGCAGCGGGTCGGCAGGAACGGCAAGCGCATGCCGGCGGCACGCAATCCCCACTGGTACATGCCTTCGTCCAGCTCCATCAGCTCCTTGATCTGCCCTACCTGGCGGCACTTACGAAACCAGGGCTCCAGCGGAATGGCATCCAGCGTCGCGAAACAGAAAATCAGTTTCCTGACCTTGCCGGCGGCACAGAGCATGCCCATTTCCGGGCCGCCATAGCCGACCACGGTGAGACCCTTGACGTCCGAGCGAAGGATTTCTCGCACCACGGCCATCGGCTTGCGGCGCGGACCCCAGCCACCAAAGCCGACAGTCATGCCGTCCTTGAGCAGGGCCACTGCGTCCCGGGTTGTCATTTGCTTGTTCATGGCGACTCCTTATTGCTGGCGCCCGACCGAGAAGTCGTGGCCCCAGATGCTCACACGGGTGAATTCGAAGGCCGAATGCTGCTCCCAGTCGACCTGCAGCCCGCCGTAGCCGTATTCGAGGTCGAAGCCGGACGGCGTCTTCATGTAGAAACTGGTCATGCGGTCGTTGAGGTGCTGCCCGAGGGTGGCCGACAGCGCGACGCCAGCGGCCTGCATACGGTCATGAGCACGCCCCACCTCGGTCATCGAGTCGACTTCCACCATGGCGTGCACGCAGCCGCTGGGCACTGGGTACTCGGCCAGGGCCAGGCTGTGGTGGCGCGCATTGGCGCAGTGCAGGAAATGGATGCGCACCGGCGGCGCATCGGGCGCCGGACGGAAGTTAAAGATGTCGGAAACCTCGAAGCCCAATACATCGCGGGCAAAGGCCACGGTGGCGTCGAAATTCGGTGCCGGCAGTACAGTGTGTCCCAGCCCCATGTCGCCGGTAATGAAACGCGGCACGCCCTGGGGCGAGACGAAAGGCTGACAGTCGGAGCGATAGCCCCAGGACAGTTCGTGGCGGTTGCCGGAGGGGTCGACGACCACCGCGAGCGCCTGTACGCCACGCTGGTTGCATTCGGCGGCAGCGCCCTGCTGGTAGGCCACGCCCTTTTCCTCGAGCAACTGCAGCGCTCGGCCGAAGGCCTTCTCGCTGGCCAGCTCCCAACCGGATGCGAAGTAGCGTGCCTCGGCGCCTTCGACGATGAGCATGCGGAACGGACGCTCGTCCATCTTCACGTAGAGCCCGCCGCCCGGTGCGGCACTGACCTGCATGCCAAGCACATCTTCGGCGTAGCGCTGCCAATCGTTGAGATTGCTCGCCTGGACGACCAAGTAACTCAATGCTCGGATTTCGATCATATCTGCGCTCCTGCAAGAAGGCTCATCGTGGATTGAGCGCATTCTGTGAAGCGTCGAAGAAAGCTTCATCGTCCGTTGAGACTAGGCACCAGCGCCGGTTGGCGGGCGCTCAACCCGAGCGCAAGAGGCGGGCTAGTCCTTTTTGAGGATTCGCCGCATGGCCATGCCAGTGAGACTCGCACCTGAGACTTTCCAAGGAGCCAGTCATGGACTTCGCCTTTAACGAAGAGCAATTGATGATTCAGGAGACCGCCGCCGGCTTTCTGGGCAAGGCGTCGGACTCTGCCGCCGTTCGCACCGCCATGGAGAGCGCGCTGGGCTACGACGCCCAGGTCTGGCAACAGATCGGCCAGGAGCTGTACTGGCCGGCATTGATGATCCCCGAAGCCTATGGCGGCGTCGGCATGGGCTTCGTCGAGCAGGCGATCCTTCTTGAGCAGATGGGCCGCCACCTGCTCTGCGCCCCGTTCCTGTCCAGCGCCTGCCTGGCCACGCCGGCACTGTTGCTGGGCGACAGCGAGCCACTACGGGAAACCTGGCTGCCCGAACTGGCCGCCGGCACCCTGACTGCCACCCTTGCCTTCGGCCAGGAGCGCAACGGCTGGAGGGCGTCCCGGCAGCCGAGCGCGCGCCCGGACGCCGGAGGCTGGCGACTGGATGGCGAATATGACGCGGTGCTCGACGGCGCCAGCGCCGACCTGCTGATCCTCACCGCCGAACACGAGGACGGTCGTCTTGCCCTGTTCGCGGTGCCAGCGAACCAGGCCGGTATCGAGCGCAGCGCCCTGCCGACCCTTGACCAGACCCGCCGGCTGGCGCGAATCAGGCTCACCAACGTGACGGTCGCGCCCGAGCAGAGCCTGACGCTCGATCAGGACGCCGCCGCCCTGCTGGAAAAAACGCTGCAGATTGGCGCCATCGCCCTCGCCTGCGAGCAGACCGGCGCCGCCCAGCGCTGCCTCGACCTGACCCTGGCCTATATCGGCGAGCGCCAGCAGTTCAACCGACCGATCGCCAGCTTCCAGGCCATCAAGCATCGCTGCGCGGACCTTATGCTGCACATCGAGAACAGCCGCTCGGTCGCGTACTACGCGGCCTGCATCGCCCAGCAGGTGCTGGCGCCGGACGGCGATCCGCAACTCAAGGCAGAACTGAGCGAAGCCGCCGCCATTGCCAAGAGCGAGGCCAGCGAAGCCTTCATGCTCTGCGCCGGCGAATCCATCCAGCTGCACGGCGGCGTCGGTTTCACCTGGGAATACGACCCCCACCTGTATTTCAAACGTGCCCGCGCCAGCGAACAGTTGCTGGGCACCCCTGCCTGGCACCGCGAGCGCCTCGCTGCCCTTATCCTGGAGTCACGCCCATGAAAATTGGCTTCACCCCTGAAGACGAAGCGTTCCGCCAGCAGGTCGCCGACTGGCTCGCGACGCACCTACGCGGCGAGTTCGAGCAACTGCGCTTTCGCGGCGGGCCCGGCGACGAGCACATGTTCCCCGAGGAGAGAAAGGCCTGGGAACGCGAGATGGCCAAGGGCGGCTGGATCGGCATCGGCTGGCCCACCGAGTTCGGCGGGCGCGGCCTTTCCATCTCGCAGCAGGTGATCTTTCATGAAGAATACGCCCGCGCCGGCGGTCCCGGCCGCATGGGCCACATCGGCGAAGGCCTGATCGGCCCGACTCTGGTGGCACTGGGCAGCGAGGCGCAGCGCCAGCGGTTTCTCCCTGGCATCCTCGAAGGACGCGAGTTCTGGTGCCAGGGCTATTCGGAACCCAGCGCCGGCTCGGACCTCGCCGGCGTCAAAACCCGCGCTCAACTGGAAAACGGCGAGTGGATCATCAATGGCCAGAAGGTCTGGACCTCTCTCGCCCATGAATCCCAGTGGTGCTTCGTGCTGGCGCGCACCGAGCCCGGCAGCGTCGGCCACCAGGGGCTGACCTTCCTGCTGGTGCCGATGGAGCAGCCCGGCATCGCGGTGCAACCAATCCAGCAACTGACCGGCACCAGCGAGTTCAACGAGGTGTTCTTCAGCGACGCCCGCACCGCGGCGGACAACATCATCGGCGCGCCGGGCGACGGCTGGAAGGTGGCCATGACCCTGCTGGGCTTCGAGCGCGGTGTGTCAACCCTCGGCCAGCAAATGCAGTTTCGCAACGAGCTCGAAGAGGTCATCCGCGCCGCCCGGGATACCGGTGCCGACCGCGATCCGTTGATCCGCCAACGTCTGGCACGGGCCTGGGCCGGGCTCAAAGTGCTGCGCTACAACTCGCTGCGCATGCTCTCCGGCACCCAGGACGGCAGTCTGCGTGGCGAAGCGATGATCTACAAGCTGGCCTGGTCGAACTGGCACCGCGACCTGGGCAAATTGGCTATGGACGTGCTCGGCCCGCAGGCGGAGCTGCTCGAAGGCGCGCCGTACCAGCTGTCACGGCTGCAATCGCTGTTTCTCTTCACCCGCTCGGACACCCTCTACGGCGGCAGCAACGAGATTCAGCGCAACATTATCGCCGAGCGCGCCCTGGGCATGCCCCGCGAGCCGCGGGTACGCTGATTCGACCTGTGCATGCTCGACCAAAAAGCCCGCTTCGCGTTTAACGAAGCGGGCTTTTTTACCGCTGCAGCACGCGAGGGACTGAACTCAACCCGACCACGCCGGATAGTCGCTATAGCCTGCCGGGCCCGCACTGTAGAGGGTCTTGCGGTCGAAACCCGTCACCGGCCATCCGTTGCGCAGGCGCTGAGGCAGATCGGGATTGCCGATGAAGTGACGGGCGAAGGACACCGCCTCGCCCTGACCAGCCTCGATCGCCGCCGCGGCACTGGGACCATCAAAGCCATCATTGAGAATCAACGCGGTCTGGCCGTGCTCGCGAGCCAGTGCGAAGGCATCCAGGCCGGCGACCGGTGAGCGCATGATATGCAGGTAGGCCAGTTCCAGTGGGGTGACGGCCTTCATCAGTGCCACCGCTGTGCCGGCGGGATCCTCGTCCTGGATGTCGTTGTAGGGATTTCCCGGACACATCCGATAGCCGACACGACCTGCGCCGATGGCCTCGGCCATGGCCGCTAGTACCTCGGCCGGGAAGCGCACGCGGTTTTCCACCGAGCCGCCATAGTGGTCCTCGCGACGGTTGCTGCCACTGGCCATGAACTGCATGGGTAGGTAACCGCTGGTGCAATGCAGCTCGACACCGTCGAAGCCGGCCTCCCGCGCCAGCACCGCCGCGTCGCGATACTGACGTACCACCTCGGCCACTTCCTGGGTACTCAAGGCATGTGGTTCATCGGTATCGACCATCCCCGCGGCGTCGCTGTACAGCTGCGTGTTGGCGCGCAGGGCCGAGGGTGCGACGGTACGCGCCCCCACCGGCTTGTTGTGGCGGCTGGCGGCACGGCCGACGTGCATCAATTGCAGGACGATCAGGCCGCCCTCGGCATGCACGGCGTCGGTCACTGCACGCCAGGCGGCCACCTGCTCGGAGTTGAAGATGCCCGGCGTCCTGCAGTAGCCAAGGCCCTCGGCCGAAGGGGCGGCCCCCTCGGCGACAATGAGCCCGGCACCGGCGCGCTGCCGGTAGTAGTCGACCATCTCGGCAGTGGGCACGGCACGGGAATCGGCGCGGCTGCGGGTCATCGGAGCCATCACGATACGGTTGGCAAGTTGCAGCTCACCCAGCCGCAGCGGCTGAAACAATGGATTCATCGATCGATCCTCAATGAGGCCGACGCCGGGAGGCGGCTTCGGCGATGCTCAGGCGGCAACAAAAAAAGCCCACCGCCGTGGCGGGCGAGTGGGCAAAGAGGTGTAACGTCAGCGCACGCGGATTTTCGGGTCCGCCGCACCCCGGCGCATCGTCGCCAGGAAGCCTTCCAGCGGTGCAGGCTCGGCCACCTCGGGCAGCTCGTCCTTGTTCGGACGCTTGGCCCAGAAGGCATCCCACGACGGGAACAGCTCATGGAAGGAACCGGCGTAGGGCTCGCGACCCGGCCAACGCATCTTCAAGCCACCGATCGGCGGCTTGTTCAGGTCGCTGGCATACCAGTAGCACGGCAACCGGCGGCGGAAACACCAGCGCCCGTCGATGCGCTCATAGTCGTCCCAGTAGAGCATCTGCATGATCACCCACTCCGGGCCGGTCTCATGTTCGTTCTTGGAATACACCACGCCGGTGGCGTGGTCCGCATCGCTGAACTCGATGATGTGCTGGCCCAGGTGATGCGAGGTGCCATGGAACTGCAGGCGCATGGTGTCGTCGAGCCAGGCCTTGAGATGCGCGCGGCCGACCTTGTCGCGACCGACACGCACGTCCGGCGCGAAGCAGTTGGCCATGGCGTCAAGGTCGCGCATGTCCAGAGACAGCGCGTACTTTCCGGCCAACTGGCGAATCGCATCAAGGGACTCCAGGCGGTCGATACGCGCCAAAAGATCCTGATCACTCATGGGCACCTCACTCAAACACGGTGTAGAGGTCGGAGCTGCGCCCACCGTCGACGTTCAGGCAGGCACCGGTGACATAGGACGCTTCGTCGCTGGCCAGGAACAGGATCGCGTTGGCCAGCTCGACCGGCTGACCCACGCGCTTCATGGGAATCAGTTTTTCGGTATTACCGCGGGCCTTGTCGTCGCTCATCATGCCGGCCATGGCCGGGGTATCGACCACCCCGGGGATGACCACATTGCAGCGCACGCCATAGGGCGCGCCTTCACTGGCCACCGCCCGGCTGAAGTTGTTCACCGCAGCCTTGGCCGCCGAGTATCCGCTCATCCAGGCCGTGCCGAACTGGCCACAGATCGAGGAGATATTGACGATGCTGCCGCCACCCTTCTCCTTCATCAGGCGCATCGCGGTGCGTGTGCCCCAGAAGGTGCCGTCGACCGTGGTCTTGAAGTTGGCATGCCAATCCTCGGTGGACATGTTGTCCACAGCGCCCCAGGTGAACGCCATGGCGTTGTTGACCAGGATATCCAGGCGACCATGGCGCTGGGCCGTGCTTTCGATCGCCCCTACATAAGCGGCCTCGTGACTGACGTCAGCCACCGCGATTTCAGCCTGGCCGCCGGCGCTGAGAATTTTTTCCTGTACCACGGCCAGCGCCTCCTCGCGGCGCCCGCAGAGCACCACCAAAGCGCCCTCCTGGGCAAAGCGAATGGCGGTGGCTTCACCGATACCCGAGCTTGCGCCGGTGACGAAGGCAATCTTGCCTTGCAGACGTTGAGTCATTGCTACTTCTCCTGACTTAGATGAAGGCCATGCCGCCATTTACGGCGATGTTCTGACCGGTGATGAAGCTGGCGTCTTCGCTGGCCAGGAAGGTCGCGACGCGGGCGATTTCGTCGGTGCCGCACAGGCGCCCGAGGGGCACCGCCTTGAGCAGGTCCGCCATCATGTCGTCGGGAATACCAGCCATCATCGGTGTGTCGGTGGGGCCGGGCACCAGGGTGTTGACGCGGATGCCATGGCCGGCCAGCTCGCGGGCGATGCCTCGGGTCAGCCCCATGATTCCGGCCTTCGAAGCGCAGTAATGGTTGGGGCCTTCGCCGGTCAGCGCCGAGGTGCTGGACAGGTTGATGATGCTGCCGCCAGCGCCGCCCTTGACCATCAGCCGGGCGCTTTCACGGGCACAGTAGAAGGCGCCGGTGAGGTTGACACCGATGACGCGCTGCCAGCTCTCGTCGGGGGTGTCGAGGAAGCTGTCCAGGCCGCCGACACCGGCGTTGTTGACCAGGATGTCGAGGCGCCCGAAGTGCTTTTCGGCAAGCTTCACCGCTTCGGCCACCGAGGCGCTGTCAGCGACGTTGCAGACCACCGGCACCACCTTGTCGCCCAGCTCGCCGAGGCCTTCACGCAGGCTGTCGAGGTTTATGTCGGCGGCCACTACCCGAGCGCCCTCTCCCACGAAGCGGCGGGCGATGGCCAGGCCCATGCCCTGGGCGGCGCCGGTCACGAACGCGACTTTGTTCTGCAATTTCATAACGAGTCTCCTGCGGACGGGCTTGACGCCCTGGTTCTTGTTTTGTCCGCATGATTCGGGTCGCCGCGCAGCGCCGCATCGTCCAGGGGGACTAAACGGAACGTCTTGTGTGCGATTACCCGCCGACTCGTCTGAACGAACGATGCTCTTGGATACCGGGCGTCCGACCATCGCGTGACGGGATACACGGCGCGCTGCATGCCGTTGCCCCTTCCCTGCTATCGGAGAATCCGCGATGACCCAGAACCAAGACCTGCCCCTGCCGGTGGGCCATTACCTGACGCTGCACAACGGCCTGCGCCTGCATTACCTGGACGAGGGCCAGGGCCCCGTAGTGCTCTGGCTGCATGGCAGCGGCCCCGGCGCCAGTGGCTTCAGCAACTTCAAGGGCAACTTCCCTGTGCTGGCTGAGGCCGGCTACCGCAACATCGTGCTCGACCTGCCGGGATTCGGTCGCTCCGACAAGCCGGACACCGGCATGTACGATCTTGAATTCTTTGTCGCCACGCTGCGCGCCTTCACCCAGGCTCTGGACATCACCCGCTGCACACTGCTGGGCAACTCGCTGGGCGGCGCCATCGCGCTGGGCCTGGCGCTGGCCGAGCCGGAGCTGGCGGAGAAACTGATCCTGCTGGCGCCTGGCGGCGTGGAGGAGCGCGAAACCTACTTCCAGATGCCGGGCATCCAGCGCATGGTCTCGCTGTTCGGCGCCGGCCCTATCGGCCTGCCGGAAATGCGCAGCATGATGAGCCTGCAGCTGTTCGATCCGTCGATCCTGCCCGAGGAACTCCTGGCCGAGCGGGTGGCCGTTGCGGTCACCCAGCCGAAGAACCTCTTCAGTACCATGCTGATCCCCAACATGACTGCGCGCCTGGGCGAAATCGCCTGCCCGATTCTGTGTTTCTGGGGCAACAACGACAACTTCAACCCGGTCGGCGGCGCTCAACGCATTGTCGACAACGCCCAATGGGCACAGGTGGTCATCCTCAACCGCTGCGGCCATTGGGTTCAGGTCGAGCATCGCGAGCTGTTCAATCGCAGCTGTCTGGATTTCCTGCGCCACGCATGATTGCAGCCGGCGGACCGTCGCTCACGGTCTGCCGGTGTCGCCCGCCCGATCACTCAGGCGTTGGAAGCATCCAGAAACGCCGGGCGCTCGCCGCCGCCGTGCAGCAGCAGGTTGCAGCCACTGGCGTAACCACCCAGCGGAGAGGCGATAAACAGGCAGGCCGCGCCGATATCCTCAGGTGTCGCCAGACGATTGGCCGGAATGGTGGCACTCACCGCCGCGATGCCCGCCTCGTCTCCGTAGTGCTGGTGGGACTGCTCGGTATGCACCAGGCCGGGACTGACCGCCACCACCCTCACCTTCGGCGCCCACTCCACCGCCAGCGAGCTGGCCAGCGAAAGAATGCCCGCCTTGGCCGCACCGTAAGCCGCGGTCAAAGGCGATGGACGCAAGGCGCTGATGCTGCCGATAAAGACGATCACGCCGCCTTCGGCCTGCGCCTGCATCAGCGCATTGGCCTGCTGGGCCACGTTCAGCGGGGCGATCAGGTTCAGCCGGATAATGCTCTCGTGGAAGCGAGGCGAAGCCGTACCCGCGTCCGCCGGCGGGCTGCCGCCAGCGTTGTTGACCAGCACGTCGAGACGGCCGAAACGCTGGCGGATCTCGCCGAACAGGGCCTCCAGTGATTGCAGGTCGCGCACGTCTGCGGCAATGAAGCTGGCACGGTTATGCGCCACCTGCGGCAAGTCTTCCGGCTCGTTGCGGCCGCACACCACCACCTGTGCCCCGGCCGCGAGAAAGGTGCGCGTGATGCCGGCGCCCACGCCTCGGGCGCCACCGGTCACCAGCACCACCTTGCCGCTGTAGTCCAAGCCCGCCTGGATATCCATAAATTGCTCCTGTTGCGATGTTGTCGGCATTCTGGGCAATCGCCGCGGGTGCGCTCGTCGTCTGAACGGACGATGAGCGCGGAACAGGCGCCTCCGACAATCGGTGTTCGATCCAGCATCGGAGTCATGGCATGAGCGATCCATCCCCTCCCGTTCTGCTGGAGCGCCCGGAACCCGGCATTGCCCTGTTGCGCCTGCATCGCCCGGACGCGCGCAACGCGCTCAGCCCGGAATTGCAGACAATGCTGGCGGCGCAGTTTTCGATATTGTCGGAAGATCCGCAGACCCGCTGCATCCTGGTCACCGGCGGCGACCAGGTGTTCGCCGCAGGCGGTGACATAGGGGACATGCTCGAGGTCGGCGCGATGGAGCTTTACCAGCGACACACCGAACGGCTCTGGGCGCCGATCCGCAATTGCCCCAAACCGGTCATCGCGGCGGTTTGCGGCTATGCCTACGGCGGCGGCTGCGAACTGGCGATGCTTGCCGACATCATCATCGCCGGACGCAACGCACGTTTTTCCCAGCCGGAAATCCGGCTCGGCATCATGCCCGGCATCGGCGGCACCCAGCGCCTGGTTCGCGCGGTCGGCAAGGCCAAGGCGATGCACATGGCGTTGACTGGCCAGCCCCTGAATGCCGAACAGGCGTGGATCGCCGGGCTGGTCAGCGAGGTGGTCGCCGACGACGAAGTGCTGGGTCACGCACTGGGACTGGCCCGCTCGATCGCCGCCATGCCGCCGCTTGCCGCCGAGCAGATCAAGGAAGTCATCCTCTTGGGCATGGATGCGTCGCTGGACGCCGGGCTCGCCCTGGAGCGACGAGCGGCGGCGCTGTTGTTCGCCACCCGCGACCAGAAGGAAGGCATGCAGGCGTTTCTCGAAAAACGTCCGCCCCGTTTCGAAGGCCGCTAGAGCGAGGCGGCCCCGACAGCGTTGAGCTGCGCGTCCCCCGGCTCGCCCAGCACGCAAGAGGTGCCGCCCGGCGTGTACATCATCGCCACGCAGCGATTGCACGCCGTACAGATGGAGTCACGGCAGGCACCGGAGCGCAGCTTGTTGACATAATCGGGCTCGGCCAGCAACACACGGCCCAGCGCCACCGCATCGAAGCCCTGCGCCATGAGGTGCTCGATACTCTCCAGACTTTTCACCCCGCCGAGGTAGGCCAACGGCATGCGCACGGCGGCGCGGACCTTGCGCGAGTGCTCGAGCAGGTACAGTTCGCGAAAGCGCACCTGCGGCTCCAGCAGGCTCTTCAGGGCTACCACGGCGTCGATCACCGGTTTGCCGGTGCTGACGCGGTTTTCCTTGGGAAAGGATGAGCCGAACATGGTGGTGATCGACTCAACGTTCATTCCGGCGCTCAGTACCAGCAGGTGGGCACCCTCGGCCTCGAACAAGCGCGCTATGGCGGCGCCGTCCTCGGCCTGGTTGCCTCCGCGTACGCCGTCGGTGACGCTGTACTTGCAGACCACCGCCAGCTCATTCCCCACTGCGTCCAGCACCTGGCGCAGGACCCTGAGCGGGAAGCGCATGCGGTTCTCCAGCGATCCGCCATAACCGTCACGGCGCTTGTTGTAGAGCGGCGAAATGAACTGGCTGAGCAGGTAACCGTGGCCCATGTGCAGCTCGACGGCATCGAAGCCCGCCTCCCGTGCCAGCCGCGCACCCTGCACGAACTCGCCGGACACTTGCGCCAGATCCGCCTCGGTCATGGCCTGCTTGCACAGCATGCCACTCATGATGCCGACCTTGTTGAAGCCGCCGCTGGCCGACAGCGGCAAGGCGGAACCACTCGGTGGCAGGAAGGTGAAGCAGCCCCCATGGGTAATCTGCGCGGCTGCCGCCGCCCCCTCGCGATGCACCGCCTGGGTCAACGCACGCAGGTGCGGCAGGCTGTTGCGGTCGAGCACCACCTGATCGGGCAGGGTGCGCCCGTCGGCACTCACCGCACAGTAGGCCAGCGTGGTCATCCCCGCGCCGCCAGCGGCGATGCGCTCGTGCAGGCGCAGCGACTGGCCGGTGGGGATGCCGTTGCGGGCGGCGCCTTCGTTGGTCGCCGCCTTGATAAAGCGATTGCGCAGGGTCAGCGGACCGATGCGCAACGGCTGGAAAACCGATACATCCACGGAACTGTTCGACATATGAGCTCCTGGCAAAAAAACGAAAGGTGGAACACAGGTCACCCCGCGCTCCACCTTTCGGTCAGTGGGCCCTAGACAGCAATCAGAAGCTGTACTTGGCGTTGAACGACAGATAGTCGCGATCTGCCATCATCCGCCCCTGGGAAATACTCGGCGAGCTGAGGTAATCGACATAGGTCACCCCCACCTGGAAGTTGCCCAGGTACTTGAGGTCCGCCCCCAGGGTCAGGCGCTTTTCCGCACGGCCAATGCCCTGTAATGCGCTGCCGTCGAGGTTCTGCTGCCAGTTGACCTTGGTCACCAGGTCCCAGCCGCTGAACAGGCTCGGGTACTCCATCTGCGCGCCCAGGCCGAGCAGCGTCGATCCACGGGTCTGGCCGTCATAGATGAAGCTGTCGAAGCTGCCGATATTCACCCCGTCGACGGTGATGCCGACCGGGTCCACCGACTCGATGTACTGGTGCATCACTTCGCCGAACACCGAGGTCTGGTGCGACAGCCAGCTCGGGCCGATGAGGTACTGCGCGTTGAGGTTCGCCTGCCAGACTTCGCCGCGTGCCGGCGTGCCGTTGTCCAAGTAGACCGCCGAGCCGTCGCGATAGCTGAGGTCGCCGGCGAACTGCACTGCGTCCCCGATCTTCGAGCTGAAACTCACCCCGGTCAGTTTCACGTCCTCGAAGTAACCCAGCTTGAAGGTGCCGGGCGCCACGTTGCCGGACAGTGACGAATAGCGGGTATCGCCACCGAAGTTGAAGAACAGCGCACCGACGCGCTCGTGGTAGCGATAGTGGAACAGGCCGACCTCAGTGCTGTCGGTCAGCCGGTAGCGCAGGCCCAGGCCCCACTGGCCGCTGTCGCGCGGTTTTTCCTCGCCTGCGTAGGCCAGTGCGGCAAACTGCGGATCGCCGGCGGCGAAACGAAAGTACTCGGCGCCGGGGCCGAAGATATCGCTGCCGTTGAAGTAGTCACCCACGGGATTGAGCTGCGTTTCTTCCCACTCGTACTGGTAGAAGCCCAGCAGCGCCAGATCCTCGTTCAGCGACCAGGACGCCGAGAACTGCCCCACCGGCAGATAGGCGTCTTTCGCCTCGGTGCCCGGCACGTTGAACTTGGTCGCATCGACCGGCGCCTGCCCCTGGCTGATATTGGGCCAGAACATGCTCTCGCCCCAGGCCACCAGATGCCGGCCGGCCTTGAGCGACAGGTACTGCCCATCCAGAACGTCGAAGTTGCCGTACACATAGGCATCGAGCAGGCGGGCGCGGCCGCCGCTGTCGCGCCGAGTGTCGCGAGTGAAGGTGTTGTTGCGCCCGCCTTTGTTCACGGTATCGGGTGAATCGTTGTCGTTGCGGCCGTGATAGGCCTCATCATAGAAGTGGCTGCCGCGCAGCACTGCCCCCAGGTTGTCATGGCGCACCAGCACTTCGCCGAAAAGACTGACCCGGTTGGTGATCAGCGAGCCGCGATCGAAGTTGCGCGTACTGTCATCGTTGTTGATGCTTTCAAGATACTGTTTGGCGGGTTTGCCGGTTCGCACCGAGGCGGTGTAGTTCACCGTCAGGGTGGTATCGACCGTGGTTCTTTCACCGATTTCAAAGGAAGGTCCGGCCACCGCCGCGCCGCTGGCGATGGCGACCGATACACCCAGCAGGTGCGGGACAAAACTCGCTTTCTTCACGCTCATAGCTATCTCCGTTCTTGTTGTTGTACTGCTATCGCTTCGGGGTTGCGGCCGGTAACCCGGCAGCCAGGAAACGGGAGTGCCCGCTGCGGCTCAGGTCGCCAGCAGCGTGCGCAGGTCGTTCTTGGCGACCTTGTTGGACGGGTTAAGGGGCAGCGCCTCGAAGAAATGCACCATGCGCGGCACCTTGTAATTGGCCATTCGCTCGCGGCACCAGGCAATCAGCTCGGGTCCCTCCAGCGACTGGTTCGCGTGGCGTACCACGCAGGCACAGCCGACCTCGCCCATGCGCTCGTCCGGTACGCCGATCACCGCCACCTGGGCGATGGCCGGATGCTGGAGCAACACGGCTTCGATCTCTGCCGGGTAGCAGTTGAAGCCACCCACGATGAACATGTCCTTGAGGCGGTCGGTGATCTGCAGATTGCCTTGCTCGTCGAGCCGTCCCACATCACCGGTGTGCAGCCAGCCCTCGGCATCGATCGCCTCGGCGGTGGCGTCCGGGTCCTGGAAATAGCCACGCATGACGTGGAAGCCGCGCAGGCAGATCTCACCGGTCTCCCCCGCAGGCAGAAGCTGGTTCTCGGCATTGCGGATGCTCACCTCGGTCCCGGCGATGGGCCGTCCGCTGGTGGCGGCAACCACCTCGGCCGGCGCGCCGGGATCGCAGATGGTCGCCAGCCCTCCGCATTCGGTAAGGCCGTAGGCCGTGGTCACCACCTCGAAGCCCAGGTCGGTACGCATGCGCTCGATCAGCACCGCGGGAATGGTGGCCGCCCCAGTGACGGCCACGCGCAGCGAGGACAGATCGGTTTGCGCCAGCTGCGGATGCGCCAGCATCGACAGGTACAACGTCGGCGGGCCCGGCAGCACGCTGATGCGGTCCTCGGCGATGCGCCGGATGACCACGTCGGCGTCGAATACCGCGTGCGGCAGGATCGTCGCACCGGCCAGCAGGCAGCTGATCCAGCCGGCCTTGTAACCGAACGCGTGAAAGAACGGATTAACGATCAGGTACCGATCGCCTGGGCCGAGTCCGATCACCTTGCCATATTCGTGAAAGGCGCGGAGCAGCTGACCCTGGGTGCTCAGCACGCCCTTGGGTTTGCCGGTAGTGCCGGAGGTGAATAGCAGGTCGCTGACATGCTCGGGCGTTACCGCGGCCATTCTGGCCTTGACCCGCTCCAGGGACACTGAAGCCCCCTCATCGAGAAACGCTTGCCATCCCAGCCTTCCATCGATCGAGACCGGCTCATCGAGGATGATCTCGCCTTCCAGGCTATCCGGCCGGAAAGGCTGGAGCAGCGCCGGGTAATCGACGCCCAGGAACTCTCGACACAGGAACAGCAGCCGAGTCCCGCTGCGAGCCAACACGTCGGCTGCCTCGGGGCCTTTCATGCGGGTATTGATCGGCACCATCACCGCACCTGCGCAATGAATGCCGAGGGCAGCAATGATCCAGGCCCGGCAGTTCGGCGCCCAGATGGCGACCCTGTCGCCTTCTTCGATGCCACGGGCGAGCAGGCCACGGGTCACGGCCATGACCTGTTCGGGCAGCTCGGCGTAGCGGGTGACCACGCCGTTCTCTTCGATTGCGGCGATTCCGGCAAAGCGCCGCGACGCCTCAGCCAGCAGCGCTGGGAGGGTCATGGGCGCAACAGCAGCGGTTGGCTCAAGCAGTGTCTGGGGCGAATGGGTGTCGGTCATGTTAGAAGTCGCCTGGTGATCACGGGAAACGAATGTGCAGTTGGTCGCTGGTGGGTACGGCCTGGCAGGTGAGGATCCAGCCTTCGTCCAGCTCCGAGGCGTCCAGCGCATCGTTGACAAGCAGCTCGACCTGGCCTTTTTCCAGGGTGCACATGCACGAGGCGCAGCCGCCGACCCGGCAGGCACTGGGTGGCTTGAGACCCGCGCGCTCCATGGCCGCCAGCAGTGTTTCCCCGGCCTCGCATTCAAGCTGGTGGTGCTCGCCATCCAACTCCACCGTGACGGCCGCGGCAGAGGCCGCTGCGCTGGCGGCCAGCGGCTGGATTTCACCTTCGCCTGGCAGCGAGACGAAACGCTCCACATGGATGCTCGGCCCCGGCATCCCGAGGGCCTTCAGCGCACTGACCGCGGTGTCCATGAACGGCCCAGGCCCGCAGATAAAGGCCTCGGCACGAACGAAGGGACGTGCCAGCTCGGCGAGCTGCTCGGCGCTAGGGATGCCCTGGATCGAGTCCAGCCAGTGCACAACCTGCAGGCGAGCGGGATGCGCGCTGGCCAGCTTGCGCAGTTCGTCGCGGAAAATTACCGAGGCTTCGTCGCGGTTGGCGTAGATCAGCAAGATCCGACCTGTACCGGCGAGCAGCGCCGAGCGCAGGATCGACAGCACCGGCGTGATTCCGCTGCCGCCGCCGAACAGCAGCAGATCCCCGTCCAGTCGCTTGGGCACGAACACACCCGCTGGCGGGAGGACTTGCAGATTGTCCCCGGCGCGCAGCTGGTCACAGAGCCAATTCGATGCACGGCCGTCGGCAACGCGCTTGATGGTGACCCGCAGCGGCTCTTCCAGCAGCGGCGTGCTCGACAGCGAATAGCAGCGCGGCAACCAGCCGTCGCCGTGGGGCACGCGCAGCGTGAGGAACTGGCCCGGCCGATAGCGAAACGCCTGGGCCAGACTCGGCGGGACCTCGAAGACCAGCGAGCGGGCATCGGCGGTTTCCTCGACGACCTGCGCAACCCGCAGTGCTATGTAGTTGCTCATGACTCAATACTCATGTGAAGGCGCCGGCACTCGTCCGAGCGAACGCAGCGATGCAGCACTGCGGCGGCGATGACAGCGGACATGCTAGGAAGACTCATACGACGACTTTTTCCGGCACGGGCCTGGCGATGGTGGCCGCGGCGGCGCGTCCTGCGCGCCGACCGGAAAACACACAATCGGCCAGCGACAAACCGCTGATGTACATATGCGATGGGATGCCAACCGCCGCGCGGCCGGCGGCGTAAAGACCGGGAATCGGTATGCCGGACTGGTCGAGCACGACCCCGCTGCTCTCATCCACCTGCAGCCCGCCCAGGGTCAGCCCCCCCATGGGATAGGCAGCGCTGCCGACGGAAATGTCGCAGGCGTAAAAGGGACCTTGCTCCAGGGCCTGGCGACTGTCTGCTGACTTGCCCGTTTCATCCTCGCCCACGCCACGCGCAGCGGCGTTGTAGCGTGCCAGGGTATCGGCCAGCGTGACGGGATCGGCGCCGATCGCCCCGGCCAGTGCCTCGATGGTCTTGCCCTTGCGGGCGAACAGCATCAGCAGCAATGCCGGCATCGTCTGAAACCACCAGTAGCCGCCGCGCAGCGTTTCCTTCAGTGCTTGTCGGCGCAGGTTCCGGTCGAGGATCAGCCAGCCCTTGCCGTCGTGTTCCTCGCACAGGCGCACGCCCAGCGTGGCCCCGTAGACCTCCTCGTTGCAGACGCGTCGTCCCCGGCCGTTCACTACCATGCCTTTGGGCCAACACAACGGCGGGCTGAGGAAGCGCCAGGCAGAAATCCGTTCAAGCTGGGCGCTGGCGGCGCCGACACTGGAGCCCAGGCGTATAGCCGAGCCGTCACAACCGGTGGCGCCTACCTTGAAGGTGTGCAGGTAGCGGGCACCATGCTCGCGCATCATCTGTTGGTTGAAAATGAAGCCGCCGGTGCTCAGCACAACGCCGCAACGGGCGCGAATCGTGATCGGTTGCGCGTAGTCACGCTCGATGCACACAAGGCGTGCGCGCAGTCGGTCGCTGTAACTGGGGGCGAGGTTCTGCCAGCGCTCGGCAGCGGCGGCCAGTCGAGCATGAGTGCGCGCCTGACGGCTGCCTGACGGCAGGCACCAGAGTTCAGCGCCAACCACCGCGCCCTCGCCATCGAGTACCAGGCGGCGGATGCTGGACTGCAACCGGGTGCGAATGCCGGCCCGGCGGCAGGCGTCGCGCAGCTGATTGAACAGCACCTGGCCGCTCTGGCCCTTGCCCACGGTGCGATGACCGCGAGGCGCCGGCGAGTCCGCACCGGCATAGGCCGGCACCTTTTCGTTGCCCGAGTAATAGAGGTAGTAGCCATCCGGCGGATAGGAGGTCTTGCCGCCACCGGGCGGCATGCTCGAGCCATATTCGGCGCCGTGACTTTCCAGCCACTGCAGGTTCTCCACGCTTTGCTCACAGAAACGCCGCAAGGTGTCATCGCCGACGACGCCCTGCGTTTCATGGCGCAGGTATTCGAACATGGCTTCAGGCGTATCGGCGAAGCCCGCGTCGCTCTGTTGCCGCGTGCCGCCGCCGGCATAGACGATTCCACCGCTCTTGGCGCTGGCGCCGCCGCCCTGGAAGCGGTCGGCTATCAAAACCTGGAGACCCTGTGCATGAGCTTCCAGCGCGGTGCAGGCACCGGCGGCTCCCCAACCTGCCACCAGCAGGTCGCAGGTATCGTCCCAGGCATGCCGATCGGCATCGTCGACCCGCAAGGGCGGCAGGATTTCGGTCACGCCTTGGTCGTCATAGCTGCTCATGTGCCGCTCCTCAGCGCTGGCCGGACAAGTGTCTGGCGGCGATGTAGCCGAAGGTCATGGCAGGCCCCAGCGTGCCGCCGGCGCCCGGATAGGTGGTGCCGAACACAGAGGCGGAAGTGTTGCCAATCGCGTACAGCCCCTCGATCACCTCGCCATTGGCAAGCAGGACCTGGGCATGCTCGTTTGTCAGCAGCCCACCCTTGGTGCCGATGTCGCCGGCATCCATGCGCATCGCGTAGAACGGTGCCTGGTCCAGGGGCGCGAGGCAGGGATTGGGTTTGACGTCGACACTGCCGTAATAACGGTCGAACACGTTGCCGCCGCGGCCGAACTCCAGGTCCTGCCCCGTACGGGCGAAGCCGTTCAAACGCGCAACGCTCGCCTGAAGGCCTGCCGAGTCCACGCCGATCTGCTGTGCCAGCGCGTCGAGGGTGTCTGCCTTGAAATACAAGTTGCCCAGCCAGTCGGCTGGCAGTCGGTCATCAGGCATGATCTGCGAGGGCATCAGCGGCCCCATGGCGTAGCGGAAGCGGAAACGCGCGTCGAAGATCACCCAGGCCGGCAGCGACTGGCCGTCAGTCGCCTGATTGTCGCGATACATGGCCGCCACGAATTCCAGGTAGGGCGCCGCCTCGTTGACGAAGCGCTGGCCTCGGCCGTTGACGACGATGGAGCCGGGAAAGGCGCGTTCGGCAAAGATCGGCCTGGGCTTTTCCTCTCCCGGCACGGCAATGGTGGGTGCCCACCAACCGTGTTCCATCAGATCCGTGGCAGCTCCCTCGGCCAGTGCCGCCTCCAACGCGGCGCCAGTGTTGGCACCTGGCGGCGTCGCGCTCCAGGCGGCATTGGTGGGCTTGGGCAGATAGCGCTCGCGCAGGGCCTGGTTGTGCTCGAATCCCCCGGAGCCGAGAATCACTCCTCGCGAGGCGTGCAGTTCGATCAGCTCGCCATCGCGCTCGACGCGAACACCACTGACCCGCCCCTCCGTTACCAGCAGCTCGCGGAAATCGGTGCGCAACCACAGCGGCACCTGGCGATCCATCAGCGAACGGCGCAGCGAGGCCACCAGCGAAGCCCCCAGAGCGGTTCGGCGGTCGAGATCAGTTTTGCGCCGCCATTTGAAATCCAGGCGGTAGCGCAACATCAGGCCCAGCAGCACGAAACGCCAGCCGAAGCTGCGCGACATGGCCTTGTGCGCCTGACGCGCGGTCCAGGCGATCTTGCCCATCAACAGCGTGGTCGGCGATGCCGGGCGCAGGTTGTCGAACTCCTCCTCCAGCACGCTGGCATCGAAGATCTCCGGGTCCAATGAGCGTCCACCGGGCAAGGCGCCCGGCAAGTGCGGGTAGTAGTCGGGGTATTTCTCGGCGACGGCGAAGCGCACGCGACTGCATTGTTCAAGCTCACGCACCATCCGCGGCGCCTGTTCCAGATAGGCGCGAAGCCGAGCCTCGTCGACCCGGTCGCCAACGGCGGCCTTGAGATAGGTCCAGGCCTTGTCGAAACTGTCGCCGCCGCCCTTGGCCTGGAAATGATGGTTATTGGGAATCCAGATGCCCCCGCCGGAAATGGCCGAGGTGCCGCCGTACTGAGCAGTCTTTTCGATCATCAGGACCGACAGCCCTGCGTCGGCGGCAAACACGGCCGCCGTCATGGCGCCGGCGCCGGAACCGACGATGATGACGTCGTAACGGGTTTCAGTCGAAGCTTGGCCTGTCATTGTTATTCTGCCTTGCACCAGAGGGAATCCATCACCGCACCGCCGGCGTCCGAATGCCGAACGGTACGGTCGCCGTCAAACGAAGGGATCGGGATTGGGCAGGCCCAGCAGTACCGCGCCATAGCTGCGACCGTAGGCCATGTAGTTGTTGGCGATATGCCCACGCGCCTGGTGTAGGTCGCGGAAGATGCGCGCCACCGGATTGCTGCTGTACAGCCCCGAGGCGGCCATGCAGCGCAGCAGCTCGTTGACCTTTTCGGCGCAAATGTTGGTCACGTAGGAAGACTGGAAGCGGTACAGCAGCCGCGTCTCTACGTCCGGATACTTGTTGGCCTGCGCCAGCTCCATCAACTGCCCGTAGTTGCGCTCCAGTACCAGCTTGAGCATGTCGAGGGTGATGGTGGCGTCGGCCACGGCGTTCTGCGCGCCTGGGTCTTCGGCGGTCTTGGCGCCGTGCTTGCCGATGTGCTGCGCGGCATTGCTGCGAAACTCATCGATCGCCCCCTGCAGCGCTCCCATTGCTGAGGTGGACACCGCGCGGGCGAAGATCTGGGCGAAGGGAATGGCATAGATTGGGTTGGTGTTGACCAGCCGGCCCGGAGTGGCTTCCACCGTCCAGTTGTTGGTGCGCTGGACCCGGTAGGCCGGCACAAAGGCGTCTTCCACCACGATGTCGTGACTGCCGGTACCGCGTAGCCCCAGAACGTCCCAGTTGTGCTCGATGCGGTAGTCGCTGCGTGGCAGCAGGAAGGTGCCGTGCTCGGCGGGCTGGTCGCCTTCCGGCGGGATGATGCCGCCCAGCAGGCACCAGCTGCAGTGCTCGCTGCCGCTGGAGAAGCCCCAGCGCCCGCTGATGCGGTAGCCACCTTCTACCGGGGTTACTTTCGCCACCGGCATGTAGGTGGAGGACATCAGGGTGCTGCTGTCCTCGCCCCAGACGTCCTTCTGGGCCTCAAGGGGATAGCGGGCCAGCTGCCAGGGGTGGACGCCGAGCACGCCGTAGACCCAAGCGGTGGACATACAGCCCTCCGCAAGGGTCATCTGGATTTCGAAGAAGGCCCGCAGGTCGATCTCATAGCCGCCGTAGGCCTTGGGCTGCAGAGCACGGAACAGCCCCATCTCCTGCATGTCAGCAATGGTTTCCACCGGCACCTTGAATTCACGCTCGGCCTGGGCCGCGCGAGCCTTGAGCTGCGGCACCAGGCGCCGTGCACGTTCGATCAATTCGATTTCTTGTGGCGTTTTTTCCCGAGTCGCAGTCATCGTCGGCTCTCTCTTGTTATCGCGCGGTTGCGCAGGCGTGACTGGATAATCCGACGCGAGGGCAAAGCGGCTCATCGTCAAAGCGGACTAGACGCAACTTCGGAGGATGCGCGCTCGACAATGAAGCGCGCCGACAGACGAGCCAGCTCGGCGGCCAGGCGATCCAGATCGGCCGCTGCCTCGGCGCCGCGCTCGGCGCTTTGTGACAGCTCCCGGGTGCCACCGGCCATCTCCTCGACTTGCTCGGTAATCTCATGCATGGCCTGTGCCTGGGCCTGGACCGCATCACCGATGCCACCCACCGCCTCGATCACCCGCTCGGCGCCATGCCTGATCTGGGTGATCGCAGAACCCGCCTCGTCCGCCAGGCCGACCCCGTCCTGCACCCGCTGGACGGCCCTATCCATACTGCGCACCACGTCCTGAGTGCCGTTCTGGATGCGCGCGACGATGTCGCTGACCTGGGCAATGGAGTTCCCGGTTCGCCTGGCCAGCAGGCGAACCTCATCGGCCACGACGGCGAAACCTCGCCCCTGCTCGCCCGCCCGGGCCGCCTCGATGGCAGCATTGAGGGCTAGTAGGTTGGTCTGCTCGGCCACCTCGCGGATGACTCCGAGAACACTGCTGATATCCCCGGACAGAATGTCCAGCTCGCGAATGTGTCGCGCCGTGTCCGCCACCACCTCCGAGATGCCCTGCATCTCATCGGCCATGGCGCGAACCGCACCCTCGCTCTCGGCGGAGCGACAAGCCGACTCTTCGGTGATTCGCCGCGTAGCTTGCGCGTGGGTCTCGACCCGCTCGATGGCCTGCGACAGCCCCTTGACCAAGCGGGACATGGCATCGACCGCCAACGTCTGCTGTTGCGTGGCGACCGACGACCCGGCCGCCACGTCAGCCATTTGCCGCGCCTCATGCTCCAGCCGCTGCGTCTGCTCGCGCACAGCGGCGATCAGCCCCCGCAGGCTGTCGCGCATCACCGCCATGTCGTGCAGCATCCTGCCGACCTCGTCCCGGCCCAACTGGGGAACCGGGCGCGACAGGTCCCCGGCGGCCATGGCGCCCAGACTCTCGCTGGCCACGGCAAAAGCGCGCCGCAGCCGCCTTAAAACGGAGAACGCCGTCAGGCCGCCCGCCAACACCCCCAGCACCGCCAGGGCCAGATAGGCCATCAACACCCACTGGTAGCGCCGCTCCGCGGCCCGATAATCCTGTTCAGTAAGGGCCCGCTGAGCCTGGCGCAAGCCATCCAACGCCCTCATCGCCTGCTCGCCCAGAGGCATGCCGATGCCCAGAAACGCCACCATGCCATCGGAGCGGAAGTCTTCCAGGCGCAGCGAGGCCAGGACGCTGTCGAGTTCCAGCAACCATTCCGAATAGGCCGCCTCGAACGCCTCGACGTGCGCCTGCTCGCCGGGCCAGGTTGCCGCTTGCGCCCACAGGGTGGCAATGGCCTCGTTGTTGCCTTCGATGGCATCCAGATGCACCCCGACCGGACGCTCATGAGCGCGCACCAACTGCCCGCTGGGATCGTACTGGAAGGCCAGCAGCACCAAGCGACGGTTTTCATCCAGGCGCCGACCGATCTCGGCGAACTCCTCCAATGCCCTCAACCGCTGGTCATGCACCACGCGTAAGCTGTCGCGGGCCTGGTACAGGCCATGCCAGCCCAGCCCCACGGCGCAGAAGAACAGAAAGCTGGCAAGCATGGCCCAGAGCCAAAGACGCTGAGCGATAGTGATGCGGTTGAGCATGGGATGTCCTTATGGGGCAGCAATGACTGCACCACTCCCTGCGCGCAGGTGCGGGTGCGGGGCGCACTCAAACCGGGCGCCAGCGCCGGAACATGCCGTCCCGCTCGGCGACCTCGCCACGTCCAAACGGACGACCCGAACCGCGGCCACCGCGTTAGTCCGTTGAGACGATGTTGGTGCCAGCCGGCCTATCGATACTCAATGCTCACGTAATCCCAGTCCGGCGGGCATGTCATGAACGCATACACCAGCTTCGATCCGCAGTCCTTTCGCGCCGCTCTCGGCACCTTTACTACCGGGGTCACCATCATCACCAGCCGCGGCGTTGACGACGAGCCGGTGGGTGTAACGGCCAACAGCTTCAACTCGGTTTCACTGAACCCGCCCATGGTGCTCTGGAGCCTGGCCAAGAATGCCAGGAGCCTTGCGGCGTTCAGCCAGGCCAAGCATTGGAACGTCCACGTGCTGTCCCACGAGCAAGAGGAGCTGTCGAGCCGCTTCGCCCGCCAGGGTGAAGACAAGTTCGCCGGCATCGACCTGGACCAGGGCATCAGCGCAGCACCACTGCTGCCGCAGTGCACCGCCCGTTTTCAGTGCCGCACGGCCTTCCAGTACGAGGGTGGCGATCATGTGATCTTCGTCGGCGAAGTGATGGCGTTCGACTATTGCGATGCCCCGCCGCTGGCTTTCCAGAGCGGCCAGTACGCCCTCGCCACCCGACAGCCAGGCAAGGCCCTGCGCCTGGGCAGCCCACCGCCGCCCGAATGCAGCTACACCGAGGACCTGCTGGGATATCTGCTGGGGCGCGCCCACTACCAACTGCTCAACGAACTACGCCACCTGTTGAGCAGCCAGCAGCTGGACGAGCATGCCTTCTTCGTACTTTCCGTACTGTGCATACGCGATGGACTGACTCTGGAAGAGATCAATGAGTTCGTGGCCTACACAGGCTTCTCCGTCACCCCGGCCACCATGCGCTTTCTCGAAAAGCAGGGCCTGGTCGCCATCGAACGTATCGCCCGTGCGAACCGCTATGTCCTCACCGGCGCCGGTCGCGAGGCCTCGCTGGAAGAAATCGCGCTGGCCAAGGCGGTTGAGCAGGATCTGGTCACGCGTCTCGGCGAGGTGGACGCCAAGATGCTCAAGGTTCTGCTCAAGCGCCTGATCGCCACCACCGACCGCGGCCTTCCAGACCTCTGGGGCCCCCGCTAGGACCGTCACATCTCTTGCATCCGACATGAGCGCACTAATGAACCTTCACCTGATCGAGACCCTGGGCGACGAACTGTTCAACGCCCTACAAGGACGGCGCAGCCTGCCGCCCTTGACCCAACGACATCCTGAGATCCAGCTCGAGGATGCCTATCGCATTTCTCTGCGCTTCCTGCAGCGGCGCGAGCAGCTCGGTGAGCGCGTGGTCGGCAAGAAGATCGGCGTCACCAGCGAGGCCGTGCAACAGATGCTGAATGTGCATCAGCCCGACTTCGGCTTCCTGACCAACCGCATGCAGGTGCCCGATGCCAGCGACGTCAGCCTGCTCGCGTACCGCCTGGTACAGCCGCGGGCCGAAGGCGAGATCGCCTTCATTCTCGGCGAAGACCTGACTGGCACGGACATCACGGCAGACGATGTACTGGCGGCGACTGAATACGTCGCACCCTGTTTCGAGATCGTCGATTCGCGTATCGAAAACTGGCAGATCCGCATCCAGGACACCGTGGCCGATAACGCCTCCTGCGGCGTCTTCACCCTAGGCCCGCAGCGCGTCGACCCACGCGAGATCAACCTCGCCCAGGTGCAGCTGAAGCTCTTCAAGAACGGCGAGCCCGCCGGCAGTGGCCTGGGCAGCGCGGTTCAGGGACATCCCTGCGCCGCCGTAGCCTGGCTGGCGAACACCCTTGGCCGACTGGGCATTCCGTTTCGCAAGGGGGAAATCATCCTGTCGGGCGCCCTCGCCCCACTGGTACCGGTCGCCGCTGGCGACCAGGTCAGCCTGACGCTCAGCGGGATCGGCGAATCCAGCCTGCGCTTCGTCGAATGACCTGCACCTCAACCGGGAGAACACCATGAGCAAGAAGATCCGCTGCGCCCTGATCGGGCCCGGCAATATCGGTACCGACCTGTTGTACAAGCTCAAGCGCAGCGAGGTGCTGGAGCCAGTCTGGATGGTCGGCATCGACCCCGCCTCCGAAGGCCTCAAGCGCGCCGAGGAAATGGGCCTGAAAGTCACCGCCGAAGGTGTAGACGGCCTGCTGCCGCACATCAAGGCCGATGATATCCGCATCGCCTTCGACGCCACCTCAGCCTATGTACATGCCGAGAACAGCCGAAAGCTCAACGAGCTGGGCGTATTGATGATCGACCTCACCCCCGCGGCTATCGGCCCCTATTGCGTGCCGCCGGTCAACCTGAAGGACAACCTTCGCGCCGGCGCGATGAACGTGAACATGGTTACCTGCGGGGGCCAGGCCACCATTCCGCTGGTGGCCGCGGTGTCGCGCGTACAACCGGTGGCGTACGCCGAGATTATCGCCACGGCTGCGTCCAAGTCGGTCGGCCCCGGCACCCGCAAGAACATCGACGAGTTCACCCGCACCACGGCCAGTGCCGTGGAACAGGTGGGTGGTGCGAAAAAGGGCAAGGCGATCATTGTCATCAACCCGGCCGAGCCGCCGCTGATCATGCGCGACACCGTGCACTGCCTGGTGGAAGGTACGCCGGACGAAGCGGCAATCACCGAATCGATCCACGCCATGATCGCCGAGGTGCAGAAATACGTGCCGGGCTATCAGCTGGTGAACGGGCCGGTGTTCGACGGCAATCGCGTCTCCGTCTTCATGGAAGTGGAAGGCCTGGGCGACTACCTGCCCAAGTACGCCGGCAACCTCGACATCATGACCGCAGCCTCGGCCCGCACTGCCGAGATGTTCGCCGAAGAACTGCTCAAGCAGACCGACCTTTAAGGAGCGTGCCATGGACCTTCGCGGCAAGAAAATCACCGTACACGACATGTGCCTGCGCGACGGCATGCACCCCAAGCGTCACCAGATCAGCCTGGAGCAGATGAAAAATATCGCCCAGGGTCTGGACGACGCCGGCGTCCCGCTGATCGAAGTCACCCACGGCGACGGCCTGGGTGGCAGCTCGGTCAACTACGGCTTCCCCGCGCACAGCGATGAGGAGTACCTCTCAGCGGTCATTCCGCTGATGAAGCAGGCCAAGGTGTCGGCTCTGCTGCTGCCGGGCATCGGCACGGTCGATCATCTGAAGATGGCCCATGAAATCGGTGTTTCCACTATTCGGGTGGCAACCCATTGCACCGAGGCGGACGTCTCCGAGCAGCACATCAGCCACGCCCGCGGCCTGGGTATGGACACCGTGGGCTTTCTGATGATGGCGCACATGAACAGCCCCGAAGGCCTGGCAGCCCAGGGTAAGCTGATGGAAAGCTACGGTGCCAACTGCGTGTACATCACCGACTCGGCGGGCTACCTGCTCCCCGACGACGTGGCGGCTCGGGTCGCCGCGTTGCGCGCAGTGCTCGCGCCGCAAACCGAGATCGGCTTCCATGGCCACCACAACCTGTCGATGGGCGTAGCCAACTCCATCGCCGCCATCGGCGCCGGGGCGACTCGCATCGACGCTGCCTGCGCAGGCCTCGGGGCGGGCGCCGGCAATACCCCGATGGAGGTGCTGGTGGCGGTTTGCGACCGCATGGGCATCGAGACCGGTGTTAGCGTGTTCGGCATCCAGGACGTCGCTGAAGACCGAGTGGTGCCGATCATGGATTTCCCCATCCGCAGCGACCGCGACGCCCTGACCATGGGCTATGCCGGCGTCTACGGCTCGTTCCTGCTGTTCGCCAAACGTGCCGAGAAAAAGTACGGCGTGTCCGCTCGCGAGATTCTCGTCGAGATGGGTCGGCGGGGCATGGTGGGCGGTCAGGAAGACATGATCGAGGACACCGCGCTGACGCTGGTCAAGCAGCGCCAAGCGAGCGCCTGATTCTGTCTCCTGGCGTGTTCCAGCCACCGGCGGTGCGCTGCGAACAACGCCCTTCGATCCAGCAATACGGCCGGATGGGGCCACCCACTCCGGCACACTGGCCACGATCAGGCACCCATCCATATCCCAAGCAAAATTGGCACTTCTTCAAGCAGGTGCCAATATCGGTGCACGTGCCCATCACGGTTCGCCAGATGCAAGACAGCCTGACGCCTGACGCCGCCCGGTTTCGCCATGCCCGCGCTAAGAGCGCCAGGCTAAGCCGTGTGGACGATGCCGGCAGCCTTTGTTTGCCCGAGAATATCGACAACGCATCGCTGCAGCGCGGCAGCGAAACATCAAACTTACGGGACGGACGATTTCATGTCAGAGCGCGAAACTCTCGTCGTCGGGGCGGTTCGCACAGCCATAGGCAGCTTCGGCGGTTCGCTGAAGGATGTTCCCCTCTCCTCGCTTGCCACTACCGTGGTCCGTGCAGCCTTGGAACGGTCCGGGGTTACCCCCGAACGGGTTGGCCACGTGGTCATGGGCAACGTGATACCGACCGAGCCGAAGGATGCCTACCTCAGCCGCATCGCCGCCCTCGATTCGGGCATGCCCGTCACCACGCCCGCCTTCAACGTCAACCGGCTATGCGGCTCGGGCTTGCAGGCGATCATCTCGGCGGCCCAGGCCATTCAGCTGGGCGACACCTCCATCGCCATTGGCGCCGGAGCTGAAAGCATGAGCCGCGGACCCTTCCTGCTGCCAGGGTTGCGTTGGGGCAACCGCCTGGGCGACGCCAGCGCCATCGATTACATGAATGGCGTTTTGCATGACCCCTGGCAGCAGATCCACATGGGCATCACCGCGGAGAACGTCGCCAAGCGCTATGGCATCAGCCGCGCGCAACAGGACGCCCTCGCCCTTGAAAGCCAGCGCCGCGCCGCCCGCGCCCTCGCCGAGCAGCGCTTCGCCAGCCAGATCGTTCCGGTCGAAGTGAAGACGCGTAACGGTACTCGCCTGTTCGAAACGGACGAGCATGTACGCGCGGAAGTGACCGCCGACCAGCTCGCCGGCATGCGGCCGGTCTTCGACAAGTCCGCCGGCACCGTCACCGCCGGCAATGCGTCGGGCCTCAATGACGGGGCCGCCGCCGTGGTGCTTGCCGAGGGCGGCGTGGCTCGGGAGCTGGGCCTGCGACCCTTGGCCCGCCTTGTCGGCTATGCCCATGCGGGGGTCGAGCCGGCCTTCATGGGCATCGGGCCGGTACCGGCAATAAAGCTGGCCTTGCAGCGAACCGGACTCGACCTGAAGCAGATGGATGTCATCGAGGCCAACGAGGCCTTCGCCGCACAGGCCTGCGCCGTGATGCAGGAACTCGCCCTCGACCCGGACAAGGTGAACCCAAACGGCTCGGGTATCTCGCTGGGCCATCCCGTGGGGGCTACTGGCGCCATCATCACCACCAAGGCGATTCATGAGCTGCAACGCGTCCAGGGGCGCTACGCCCTGGTGGCGATGTGCATCGGCGGCGGACAGGGTATCGCTGCGATTTTCGAGCGAGTCGAGGCCTAGCGATCTGGAGATTCGCCCCCTCGACCGGCGTCGAGGTGGGCGAGCTGTACCTACGTCATTCTGAGCAACGAGACGTCATCATGAAAATTCTGGTTAGTGTGAAGAGAGTGGTCGATTACAACGTCAAGGTCCGCGTCAAGGCGGACAACTCCGGCGTCGACCTCGCCAACGTCAAGATGTCGATGAACCCCTTCTGCGAAATCGCCGTTGAAGAAGCCGTACGCCTGAAGGAAAAGGGCGTGGCCAGCGAGATCGTCGTGGTGACCATTGGCCCGACTGCTGCCCAGGAGCAGCTGCGCACCGCACTGGCGCTGGGCGCCGACCGCGCCATCCTGGTCGAGTCCGGCGAAGAGCTGAATTCCCTGGCCGTGGCCAAGCTGCTCAAGGCCGTGGTGGACAAGGAACAGCCGCAGCTGGTGATCCTTGGCAAGCAGGCCATCGACAGCGACAACAACCAGACTGGCCAGATGCTCGGCGCGCTGACCGGCTATGCCCAGGGCACCTTCGCCTCCAAGGTGGAAGTGGCCGGCGACAAGGTCAACGTCACCCGCGAAATCGACGGCGGCCTGCAGACCGTCGCGCTGAACCTGCCGGCAATCGTCACCACCGACCTGCGTCTGAACGAGCCGCGCTACGCCTCTCTGCCGAACATCATGAAGGCCAAGAAGAAGCCGCTGGAAACCGTCACGCCGGATGCGCTGGGGGTAACCACCACGTCCACCTTGAAGACCCTCAAGGTCGAAGCGCCGGCTGCCCGTGGCGCCGGTATCAAGGTCAAGTCCGTGGCTGAACTGGTCGAGAAACTGAAGAACGAGGCGAAGGTAATCTAAATGACTATCCTGGTTATCGCTGAACACAACAACGCCGTTCTGGCTGCCGCGACCCTGAACACCGTGGCGGCAGCAAAAGCCATTGGCGGCGACATTCATGTACTGGTAGCCGGCAGCGGCTGCGGTGCCATCGGTGAAGCCGCGGCCAAGATCGAAGGCGTCGCCAAGGTGCTGGTCGCCGACGACGCGGCCTACGCCAACCAGCTGCCGGAAAACGTCGCGCCGCTGATTGCTGATCTGGCCAAGAATTACAGCCACGTCCTGGCCGCTGCCACCACCAACGGCAAAAACTTCCTGCCGCGCGTGGCCGCGCAGCTGGACGTCGACCAGATCTCCGAGATCATCGCGGTCGAAAGCCCCGATACCTTCAAGCGCCCGATCTACGCCGGCAACGCCATTGCCACCGTGCATTCCTCGGCGGCCATCAAGGTCATCACAGTGCGCGCCACCGGCTTCGATCCGGTCAATGCCGAAGGCGGCTCCGCTGCGGTCGAGCAGATCGCCAGCACTGGCGACAAGGGCATTTCGGCCTTCGTCGGCGAAGAGCTGGCCAAGTCCGATCGTCCCGAGCTGACCGCTGCCAAGATCGTCGTCTCCGGCGGCCGTGGCATGGGCAACGGTGACAACTTCAAGCACCTGTACAGCCTGGCCGACAAACTTGGCGCCGCGGTCGGTGCCTCCCGCGCTGCCGTCGATGCCGGCTTCGTGCCCAACGACATGCAGGTCGGCCAGACCGGCAAGATCGTCGCGCCGCAGCTGTATATCGCGGTCGGCATTTCCGGAGCCATCCAGCACCTGGCGGGCATGAAGGACTCCAAGGTGATCGTCGCGATCAACAAGGACGAGGAAGCGCCGATCTTCCAGGTGGCTGACTACGGCCTGGTGGGCGATCTGTTCGAGATCGTGCCGGAGCTGGAAAAGCTCGTCTGATCCTGGCCTTCGGGCCGTCTCAATCCGAACCCAGTCTGTGCCCTCTTCGCCTGCGTCATCGCGAAGGGGCCCAGCCTGCCTGCGCAACTGATTCGTACCAGGAAAGACTATGCATATCGGTGTTCCTCTCGAAACCCGACCCGGCGAGACGCGCGTTGCCGCGACGCCGGAAACCGTCAAGAAGCTGATCGGCCAGGGGCATCAGGTCACCGTGCAGCGTGGCGCCGGCGTGCTGGCCAGCGTCCCGGACAGCGCCTATGAGGCCGCTGGCGCGACTATCGCCGAGGCCGACGCGGCCTTCGCAGCAGCGATCCTGCTCAAGGTGAACGCACCGACCGACGCCGAGCTGGCGCAGATGCAGCCAGGCGCCGTGCTGATCGGCATGCTCAACCCCTTCGATAACGCCAATATCGCCCGCATGGCCGAGCGCGGCATCACTGCGTTCGCCCTGGAAGCCGCGCCGCGTACCTCCCGCGCGCAGAGCCTGGATGTGCTGTCGTCCCAGGCCAACATCGCCGGCTACAAGGCGGTGATGATCGCGGCCAACCAGTATCCGCGCTTCATGCCCATGCTGATGACCGCAGCCGGCACGGTGAAGGCTGCACGCGTGCTGATCCTCGGGGCCGGCGTCGCCGGATTGCAGGCCATTGCCACGGCCAAGCGCCTGGGCGCAGTGGTGGAAGCCTCCGATGTGCGCCCGGCGGTAAAGGAGCAGATCGAGTCGCTTGGCGCCAAATTCGTCGATGTTCCCTGCGAAACTGAAGAGGAACGCGAGTGCGCCGAAGGCGTCGGCGGCTATGCCCGGCCGATGCCGGCCTCGTGGATGGCGCGCCAGGCCCAGGCGGTGCACGAGCGCGCCAAGCAGGCCGACATCGTCATCACCACCGCGCTGATCCCCGGTCGCCAGGCCCCTGTGCTGCTGCAGGAAGCCACCGTCGCCGAGATGAAACCGGGCTCGGTGATCATCGACCTGGCCGCGGCCCAGGGCGGCAACTGCCCGCTGACCGAAGCCGACCGGGTGGTGGTCAAGCACGGCGTGACGATCGTCGGCCACAGCAACCTGGCGACCCTGGTGCCGGCGGATGCCTCGGCGCTGTATGCCCGCAACCTGCTGGATTTCCTCAAGCTGGTCCTCGACCAGGACGGCCAGTTCCAGCTCAACCTCGAAGACGACATCGTCGCCGCGTGCCTGATGTGCCGCGACGGCCAGGTCGTGCGGACCAACGGTTAAGGGAGACGCGAACATGGATCTGATTTCCGACGGCATCTACAACCTGATCATCTTCGTGCTGGCGATCTACGTCGGCTACCACGTGGTCTGGAACGTAACTCCGGCGCTGCACACGCCGCTGATGGCGGTCACCAACGCCATCTCGGCGATCGTCATCGTCGGCGCCATGCTGGCCGCCGCGCTGACCGTCACCCCGCTGGGCAAGGCCATGGGCACCCTGGCGGTGGCGCTGGCCGCGGTCAACGTCTTCGGGGGCTTTCTGGTCACCCGGCGCATGCTGGAAATGTTCAAGAAGAAGGACCGCAGCGCGGCCAAGGCGGAGGGCCAGTAAGCCATGAGCATGAACCTCATTACCCTGCTCTACCTCGTCGCGTCGGTGTTCTTTATCCAGGCGCTCAAGGGGCTGTCACACCCGACCACGTCGCGGCGCGGCAACCTGTTCGGCATGCTCGGCATGGCCATCGCCGTGCTCACCACGGTAGGGCTGATCTTCAAGCTGGGCAGCGAACTGGCCACCACCGGCATCGGCTACGTGATCGTCGGCCTGCTGATCGGCGGCAGCGTCGGCACCGTCATGGCCAAGCGCGTCGAAATGACCAAGATGCCCGAGTTGGTGGCCTTCATGCACAGCATGATCGGCCTGGCCGCGGTCTTCATCGCCATCGCCGCGGTGGTCGAGCCGCAGTCGCTGGGCATCGTCGCCAGCATGGCCGACCCGATTCCCTCCGGTAACCGCCTGGAGCTGTTCCTCGGCGCGGCCATCGGCGCCATCACCTTCTCCGGTTCGGTGATCGCCTTCGGCAAACTGTCGGGCAAATACAAGTTCCGCCTGTTCCAGGGCGCGCCGGTGGTGTTCAAGGGCCAGCACATGGTCAACCTGGCGGTGGGCCTGGCAATCCTCGGCCTGGGCCTGGTCTACACCTTCACCGGCAATATCACCGCGTTCGCCATTCTGGTGGCACTGGCCTTCGTCATCGGTGTGCTGATCATCATCCCCATCGGCGGTGCGGACATGCCGGTGGTGGTGTCGATGCTCAACAGCTATTCGGGCTGGGCGGCGGCGGGTATCGGCTTCTCGCTGAACAACTCGATGCTGATCATCGCCGGTTCGCTGGTCGGCTCTTCCGGTGCGATCCTCTCCTACATCATGTGCAAGGCGATGAACCGCTCGTTCTTCAACGTCATCCTCGGTGGCTTCGGTGCCACTGCCGATGCCGGCGGCCCGGCGGGTGCCCAGGAAGCGCGCTCGGTGAAATCCGGCTCCAGCGATGATGCCGCGTTCCTGCTGACCAACGCCGACACCGTGATCATCGTCCCCGGCTACGGCCTGGCGGTGGCCCGTGCGCAGCACGCACTGATGGAGCTGGCCGAAAAGCTGACCCACATGGGCGTGACCGTGAAGTATGCGATCCACCCGGTTGCCGGACGGATGCCGGGCCATATGAACGTGCTGCTGGCCGAGGCCGAAGTGCCTTACGAGCAGGTGTTCGAGATGGACGACATCAACTCCGAGTTCGGCCAGGCCGACGTGGTGCTGGTGCTCGGCGCCAACGATGTGGTCAACCCGGCCGCCAAGACCGACCCGAAGTCGCCGATCGCGGGCATGCCGATTCTCGAGGCGTACAAGGCCAAGACGGTGATCGTCAACAAGCGCTCCATGGCCAGCGGCTATGCGGGTCTGGACAACGAACTGTTCTACATGGACAAGACCATGATGGTCTTCGGCGATGCCAAGAAGGTCGTCGAGGATATGGTCAAGGCGGTGGAATAAAGCCTGACCACTGCAACAGCAAACCCGGCCTGGCGCCGGGTTTGACCACGTATCGACAAAAGTGATGAACCCAACCGGGAACATTGACCGAACACACCGTTCGCTCCATTGCCGAGAGGGAAAACGCAATGGAAATGAAGCAACCTTGGCGTTGACCAGAGGAACGAATCCCTGATCTCTTTCAAGCGTGCATGATTATCTGACTTGGCACGAGACAGGACCGAGTCCACCTGGCACTCAAAGCATCCGCGACGAACCGGATCGCCGTCGCTCGGCGGTTTGCCTCGGCGTACTCACACACTGCTGACAACGCGCCTAGACCTGCTTCGAAGACTGCAAATGGTCTTGTAGGGGCTTCGTCAGATTCGGCTTGACCCTACGTAAGTCACAACCTGATACTGTATACCCATACAGTATCAGTGCAAGTGAACCGTCTATGTCTTCTGTTGTAGCCATTGAGCGCCTGCTCGATTCGCGTCAGATCTGGCGTGGTCAGGGGACGGGACATTCAGCCTCCTCACAGCCAACCGGGCATGCCGAGCTGGATAAGGCCTTACCGGGAGGAGGCTGGCCGGATTCGGCGCTGAGCGAGATTCTCGTTGCCGCCCCGGGCATCGGTGAGCTTCGCCTGCTGTGGCCGACGCTGGCTCGGTTGAGCCGTGCAGGTGAACGAATCGTGTTGATAGGCCCGCCTTACCTGCCCTACCCCCATGCCTGGCTTGGCGCCGGAGTGGATCTGCACCAGCTGAGCATCATCCAGGCCGCTGGCCGTGACGCTCTGTGGGCCACCGAACAATGCCTGCGCTCGGGGTGCTGCGGTGCCGTGGTGTGCTGGCCCAGGCAGGTGGACGACCGCGCCCTGCGCCGTCTGCAAATCGCTGCCGAAACCGGTAGAACATTGGCGTTTGCCTACCGCCCTCTGGATGCTGCGGCCAATGCTTCACCCGCCGCCTTGCGCATGGTTGTGGATGCCCGTCAGCTGCGCATTCTCAAGTGCCGCGGCGGGATTGCACCGGAACGGCCCATCGCCACTCCACTGGCTGCCGAAAGCTGGCATTGAGGCTGCGATGCTCTGGACTTGCATCCTGTTTCCGCAGCTGGCCATGGACGGCGTGCTGCGCCAGCGCGCCGATACGGAGACGCCACTGGCATTGCTCGCCGGGCCGGCACAAAGGCGCGTGGTACAAGCCGTCAACCCGGCGGCACGCGCGATCGGCCTTCGATCCGGCCAGTCCCTGATTGCCGCCCAGGCATTGGGGCGGGCCTTTGCCACCGCCGAATACGATCCGGCGGCCATCGACCGCTGGCAACAGTTACTCGCCGCCTGGGCCTATGGCTTCAGTGCCCAGGTCAGCCTGCACTATCCTCGCTGCCTGCTCCTTGAAGTGCATTCGTCTCTCAATCTGTTCGGTCCCTGGCCCCGCTTTGAAGCACGGCTACGTGAAGAGCTGAACGCCCTGGGCTTTCGTCATCGCATCACCGCCGCCCCCAACCCTGCCGCGGCACGCGCTCTGGCCAACGCTCACGATGGCCTGGCCATCTCGGACCGAGCGCTCCTGCAGCAGGCTCTCCAGCAGTTGTCGGTGCAGCATCTGGGCTTTTCCCGAGAGGCAGTCACGGCCTTCAGCCGCATGGGCCTGCGAGATCTGGCCAGGATTCTCGAGCAACCGCGTGACGGCCTTGCTCGGCGTTTCCCTGCCGAGGTTCTGCTGCAACTGGACCGACTGCTCGGCCAACGCCCGTTAGCGCTGGACTTTTACCGTCCACCGGATGTTTTTGAGCAGCGGATCGAGTTGAATTTCGAGGTCGAGTCGCATCAGGCACTGTTGTTTCCAATGCGGCGCTTGACCTCGGACCTGGCCGCCTACCTGGCCGGGCGCGATAGCGGCGTACAACGCTTCATTCTGCATCTGGAGCATCGGGCCATGCCCGACAGCCAGGTGCCGGTCGGGCTCTTGAGCGCCGAGCGTGACGCCAACATGCTCTTCGAGCTGACCCGTGGGCGTCTCGAACAATTGCAGTTGCCGGCCCCGGTATTGGCGGTACGCCTGATCGCCCGCGAGCTTCCGCGCTTCGCTCCGGCACACGGCCAGCTCTTCGAAGAAAGGCCCCAGCAATCCCTCCCCTGGGAGCGGCTCCATGAACGTTTGCGCGCCCGCTTGGGTGACGATGCCGTGCAGGGCCTTGGCATCCGCGCCGATCACCGTCCGGAGCATGCCTGGTCCGGACTGCCCTCAAACTTTCAACCAGCCACAGGGCCTCGCCCCGGATGGTTACTGGCTCAACCGCGGCCCTTGCACGACAACAGCCTGCAGATTCTCGCCGGCCCCGAGCGCATCGAGAGCGGCTGGTGGGACGGAGCCGACATACGCCGCGACTACTACCTCATCCAGACCCGTAGCGGCCAGCGTGGCTGGGCATTTCGCAACGTGGGCAGCCAAGGCCCACTGCAACTGCACGGCTGGTTCGCATGAGTGGTTACGCTGAACTGCATTGCCTGTCCAACTTCAGCTTCCAACGCGGAGCCTCCAGCGCCGAAGAACTGTTCAAGCGCGCGGCACAGTTGGGCTACCGCGCACTGGCGATCACCGATGAATGCACCCTGGCCGGCATTGTGCGTGCCTGGAAGACGTCCATGGAAAGCGGCGTAGCACTTATCGTCGGCAGCGAAATGCGCGTCGAAAATGGCCCGAAACTGGTGCTGCTGGCGGAGAACCTCAAGGGTTATCAAAGCCTGTCCCACCTCATTACCCTGGCACGGCGGCGTGCTGAAAAGGGCCATTACCGGCTGCTGTTCGAGGACTTTCCGGCATCGACCGAAGGGTTGCTGGCGATCTGGCTGGCGGATAACGACACCCAGCATGCCACCTGGCTAGGCGCATGCTTTCCGGATCGTCTGTGGCTCGGCATCGAGTTGCACCGGGGGCCGGACGACGCCGCGCAGTTGCAGCAACGCCTCCAGTGGGCCGAGGCCTGCGGCTTGCCTGCCGTAGCCTGCGGTGATGTGCACATGCATGCCCGCGGACGCCGAGCCCTGCAGGACTGCATGACCGCCATCCGTCATCACCTGCCGGTGGCCGAGGCCGGCGCCTATCTTTTCCCTAATGGCGAACGGCACTTGCGCCGCCCGACGGAACTAGCCGAGCTCTATCCCCCGCCTTTGCTTGCCGAAACCCTGCGCATCGCCGAACGCTGCAGCTTCGAGCTGAAACAGCTGCGCTACCAGTACCCCCACGAAGTGGTGCCGTCAGGCCATGACGCGACCTCCTGGCTGCGAGAGCTTGTTGAGCAAGGTGCCCACTGGCGCTGGCCTGACGGAGTGCCGGAGCAGGCCCAGAAACTGATCCGGCACGAGCTGCAACTGATCGCCGACCTGAAGTACGAAAGCTATTTCCTGACCGTGCATGACATCGTTCGCTGGGCGCGTGAGCAGGGCATTCTGTGTCAGGGCCGCGGTTCGGCGGCGAATTCCACCGTGTGCTTTGCCCTGGGCATCACCGAGTTGGACCCGACACGAACCGGCACCCGGCTGCTGTTCGAGCGGTTTCTCTCGCGCGAGCGCAATGAGCCGCCGGACATCGACGTCGACTTCGAGCACGAACGCCGCGAAGAAGTCATCCAGTACATTTTCCGCCGCTATGGCCGTGAACGCGCGGCACTCACGGCCGTGGTCAGCAGCTACCACGCAACCGGCGCCATACGAGACGTGGCCAAAGCGCTCGGCCTGCCGGCGGACCAGATCAGTTCCCTGGCCGATTGCTGCGGGCGCTGGAGCGACAAGATTCCAGGCTCCGATCGGCTGATCGAAGCCGGATTCGATCCGGACAGCCCCCTGCTGCGCCGTGTGCTGGTGCTGGCCGGTGAACTGATCGGCTTTCCCCGTCATCTGTCCCAGCACCCCGGCGGCTTCGTCATTTCCGAGCAGCCACTGAGCACGCTGGTGCCCGTGGAAAACGCGACCATGCCCGGACGTACCGTGATTCAGTGGGACAAGGACGACCTTGATCTTCTGGGCCTGCTGAAGGTCGATGTACTGGCCCTCGGCATGCTCAGTGCCCTGCATCGCTGCTTCGATCTGATCGAGCGTTATCGCGGCACCCGCTGGACGTTGGCAACGCTGCCTCAGAACGACAGAGCGACCTACGAAATGATCAGCCGCGCCGACACCATCGGCGTCTTCCAGATCGAATCACGGGCGCAGATGGCCATGCTGCCGCGCCTGAGACCCAGGGAGTTTTACGATCTGGTGATTCAGGTGGCCATCGTCCGTCCAGGCCCCATTCAGGGCGACATGGTCCACCCCTATCTGCGCCGGCGAAACGGCGAGGAAAAAATCGAGTACCCCTCAGCGGAGCTTGTTCCCGTGTTCGAGCGCACCCTCGGGGTCCCGCTGTTTCAGGAACAGGTCATGGAGCTGGCCATGGTCGCGGCACAGTACACGCCGGGCGAGGCCGATGAGTTGCGCCGCAGCATGGCCGCCTGGAAGCGCCACGGCGGCCTGGAGCACCATCGCGAGCGGCTGACCAATCGCATGCTTGAAAAGGGCTATCAGCTGCCGTTTATCGAGCGCATCTTCGAGCAGATCAAGGGCTTTGGCAGCTACGGTTTTCCCGAATCCCACGCGGCCAGCTTCGCCCTGCTCAGCTATGCCAGCAGCTGGCTGAAATGCCACGAACCAGCAGCTTTCGCCTGCGCACTGGTCAACAGCTGGCCGATGGGGTTCTACAGCCCCGACCAGGTGCTGCAGGATGCCCGACGCCATGGCCTCGAGGTCCGTCCTGTGGATGTGCGCTACAGCAACTGGGATTGCACCCTGGAACCCACGGACAAGGTCCAGCCGGCCATCCGCATGGGGTTCAGGATGATTCGCGGGTTGCATCAGGACTGCGCCCGACGCCTCGAAGCCGCTCGACAGCTGCAAGCCTTCCGCGACGTCGAGGATCTGTGCCTGCGCGCCAGGCTGGATAGCCGAAGCCGGGAACTCCTGGCCGACGCCAGCGCCCTGCAGGGGCTGGCCGGCAACCGTCACCAGGCTCGCTGGGCGGTGGCCGGTGTTGAACCGCAGCTCCCGCTGTTTGCCGGAGTTTCCATGAGTCATGAAACGCCTGCCGCCCTGCCGCGCCCTTCTGTGGGCGAGGACCTGCTGACCGACTACGCCACACTCGGCACTACCCTCGGGCCTCATCCTCTGCAGCTTCTGCGCACGCAACTCCGCACCCAGCGCTGCCGCAGCTCACGTGAACTGGCAGAAGTCGAACCCGGGCGCCTGATCAGCATTGCCGGCCTGGTCATTGGGCGGCAACGTCCACAGACAGCCAGTGGCGTCACCTTCGTGACCCTTGAGGACGAATTCGGGCTGGTGAACGTCATCGTCTGGCACGACCTGGCTGAACGCCAGCGACGAGCACTGGTGCAGTCGCAACTGCTGAGAGTCGATGGCCACCTGGAATCAGCGGACGGCATCCGCCATGTGATCGCCGGCCGCCTTACCGACCTCAGCGCACTGTTGACCGGCCTGGATGTGCGCAGTCGGGATTTTCAATAACGAGATGAGCTGAGCAGCTTCCAGCGTATTGATGACGGCCAAACGGGCACCGCCCATCCATGGCCACTCGCTTAATTATCACCAGTGCTCGGTGACACCCTGTGCAATCGCCCTTGTATCCTGCTCGGAACGCGGCAGCAGTAAATCACGCGCCTGTGAAAAGCGGAGCAACAGATCAGCCTTCACGCACCAGCCGCAGGCCCAGATGGGTCGGCGGCTGCCCCACCGAGCAGGCGCCGCTGGAAGGGTTGCGCTCGAAGTCGGACAAAGCCGAAGGGTGGCGTCCGGCAGCCACGCGTATGCCGCAGAACTCGCTGTCGGTGCGTGAAAAGCAGGTGTCAGTCCATTCCCAGACATTTCCAGCCGCATCCAACAGGCCGTGCTCGTTGCGGCCATGGCCGCCGAAGGGTTTGAGCACTTCCGACAGGCGCTCGCGGTTGGCATTCTGCGCATACTCGGCGAGCCAGCGGCGCGCCGGGTTGCGTGGATCATCCACCATGGGCTCCTCTTCGACATAGGCCGAGGCTGCGGCCAGTATCCACTCGCCGTGCTGCGGCAACCGATAGCGACGCCCGCTGCGATGCGACAACCAGGCAGCATAAGCCTGGGCGTCCTGCCAACTCAGCCCTACTACCGGCAGTTGCGCCGCAGCCTCGTCCAGCGCCATATCCAGAGCAGGACAGCCTCCGTCATCGATGCAGGCCGCGTATTCGGCCTGGCTGACCTGCCGGCTCATGATGGCAAAGCCAGTCAGGCGCTCTTCGTGTACCTCGCTGCTGCCCGGCAAGTAGTAGCGCGCCAGGCCCGCTGGAACCTCCACCAACTCCGGCTCAATCAGCCCTTTCGTCGACTCGCCACAGGCAGCCAGCAAAGCAGCCAATAGCAGAGGTGCCGCTCGGTACACGAAGCCTTGCATGGCCTTACTCCTGCGAGGTAATCGGGCCTGGAGCCTTGACCTGTGTCATCAGCCCATCATCCCACTCGCCATCGACGACGATGTGGCCGGCGGCACCCATTTCCGCTTCGATCAGGTTGTGGTTGAGGTAGGCATAAACCCCCGGCTGGCGGAAGGTGTAGAGCGCCACCCCGGCCGAGCCACCCCGCACGAACCAGGTTTCGAGGTTCTTCAGCGGCGGGTTGTCGAACTTGCCGGTTTCCCATACCCAGTCCCCGTGGCCACCAATCAGGTGCGGACGGGAGTCACGGTTGGCTTGCGAATGGATCAACAGGACCGACTCGCCGACGCTGGCAGTCAGGGCGTTCTTGCCGGTCAGGGCACCGACCCGGCCGTTGAAGACCACGTGGCTCGGGATCAGGCCGCGCATGGTTTCCTTGCTGTCGGCATAGCTGTCGAGCAGGGTGTTGTAGTCCTTGAACTTGCCGTTCTTGTCCTTCGGTATGTACAGATCGAACTCGCCAATGGTGTAGGCGCGGTCATAGCGCAACGAATTGCCGGCCGGGTCCTTCAGGCCTTCGCGCGGCAGCACCATCAGCGTACCGCTCATGCCGGCCAGCACATGCCAGGCGACCATCCCTTCCGGTGCACAGTGATAGACGAAGGTACCGGCGCGATCGGCCTTGAAACGCAGCACCGCCTCTTCACCCGGTGCCACCAGAGTCAGCGCCGCCCCGCCCAACGCGCCGGTGGCAGCATGCAGATCGATGTTGTGCGGCATGGTGTTGGTGGCCGGGTTGACCAGGGTCAGCTCCACGAAGTCACCCTCGTGGACCACCATGGTCGGGCCAGGCATCGAGCCATTGAAAGTCATCGCCTGGAGCGTGGTGCCCTGGTCGTCAATGACCACTTTCTTTTCCTCGATGACGATACGGAACTGGACTACGCGCGGCTCCTTGGGTGCGACCTGCTCATGTGCATGCACATGTGGCGGAGGCACCAGGCCAACCTTGACGCGTTGCAGCCCATCGGTCACGTCCGCCAGAGCCTGACCGCTGACCGCCAGTGCGATGGATAGCGCCAGGTATTTGACTGTGTTCATAACTAAGCTCCTGCTGTGTTTTGTTGCGTTCATTACGCTCCAAAAGCCCGCAGGCGAACTTGAGTATCGACAAGAAATAACCGCAATTTCGGCCAAAGCGGCAATTTGCCACGCCTGGATCCTCAATTACTTGTTTGCTATTGCGCGGAGTCGGTAACGGACACCCAACTCCAGCAGCCAGTCGGGTGGCGAGTCGGGCAAGGCAATTCCTACGGACTAGCCAACTCGCTTTCGCTACAATGCCGCCCTCTTTTCGAGCTACCCCAGACACCACCGTGAGCCACGAGTCAGATCGCTTGTTCGCCAAGCCCCTCGCCCAGCCCCAGGACTTCGTTTTCAACGAGGACGTAGTGCGGGTGTTCCCCGACATGATCAAACGCTCGGTGCCGGGCTACCCCACCATCGTCGAGAACATCGGCGTGCTGGCGGCGCAATTCGCCCAGCCCAATACGCATCTGTATGACCTGGGTTGCTCGCTGGGTGCCGTGACGCAGGCGCTGCGCCGGCACGTCAGGGCTGATAATTGCCAGGTGATCGCCGTGGACAACTCCGCGGCCATGGTCGAACGCTGCCGCGAATACCTGCATGGGCAGGATTCGATGTTCCAGGAGCTGTTGCCGGTCGAGGTAGTCGAGGCGGACATTCTCAAGCTGCAGTTTCAGCCCACCTCCCTGGTGGCGCTGAACTTCACGCTGCAGTTCATTCCCCGCGAACAGCGTCCCGCCCTGTTGGCCAATATCCGCCAGGCGCTGGTTCCGGGTGGCGCGCTGATCCTCTCGGAAAAACTGCGTTTCGAGGACGAGCAGGAGCAGGATCTGCTCACCGACCTGCATATCGCCTTCAAGCGTGCCAATGGCTATAGCGAACTGGAGATCGCCCAGAAGCGCAGCGCCATTGAAAATGTGATGAAGCCCGACAGTTTGGAAACCCATCGCCAGCGCCTGCTGGACGCCGGCTTTACCAAAGTGCTGCCCTGGTTCCAGTGCCTGAATTTCGCCTCACTGATCGCCCTGCCATGAATCTCGACCTCACCCCTCTTGCCTGGCGTTTGGCCGGCACCCCGCTGGCTGCCTGGGCCAACGGCCTGCAACAGCAGCTCGACGCCAAACTTGCCATTGGCCATGGTGACCTGCCGCGCTGGCGGCGCGCGGTCGACGCGCTGCCGGATATCCAGCCGAGCGCCGTGGAGCTGCGCGACGCCTTTCGGCTGCAGGCAGACTGCGACGAGACGACACGCGCCATCACCCATGACGCATTGTTCGGCCTTTCGCCCTGGCGCAAGGGGCCGTTCGATGTGTTCGGCGTGCATGTGGACACCGAGTGGCGTTCGGACTGGAAATGGGCGCGCGTAGCGCCGCACCTGGACCTGGCCGGCAAGCGCATCCTTGATGTCGGTTGCGGCAATGGCTACTACATGTGGCGCATGCTCGGCGCCGGGGCCGACTCGGTGGTGGGCATCGACCCAAACTGGCTGTTCTTCTGCCAGTTCCATGCGCTGAAGCGCTATCTGCCTGACCTGCCCGCCTGGCATCTGCCGATGGCACTGGAGGAACTGCCGGCGAAGCTCGAAGGTTTCGACACGGTGTTTTCCATGGGTGTGCTGTACCACCGCCGCTCGCCAATCGATCACCTGCTGGAATTGAAAGATTGCCTGCTCAAGGGCGGTGAGCTGGTCCTGGAAACCCTGGTGGTCGAGGGCAATGAACACACCGCGCTGGTTCCGGAAGATCGCTACGCGCAGATGCGCAATGTCTGGTTTCTGCCTTCGGTGGCAGCCCTGGAATGCTGGCTGCGCCGAGCCGGTTTCGTCGACGTGCGCTGCGTCGACGTCAGTATTACCAGCGTTGAGGAGCAGCGCAGCACGGACTGGATGCGCTACCAGTCGCTACCCGAATTTCTCGACCCGCAGGACCACAGCAAGACCATCGAAGGGCTGCCGGCGCCCATGCGTGCGGTGATCACCGCACGCAAGCCCTGATACCGGGCCAACTCGTCCAGGCTATCAGCCCAGCTGGCAGGTCTTGTGAGCGCGCTGCCTGCGCTGTTCGGCGATGACCTGCCGCAGCGGCCGTTCGGCCTTTTCGACGATCCGTGCTCGGCTTAAATCCCGCTGTCGCAACTGCAGGTCGGTGAGCCTGAGCAGACGCTGATAAAGCCGCCTTTTACGCCAGGCGACGACCCAGTCGACTATCCGCTGCTGAAGGCCTACCGGCCACGTTGCCGGCATGTAGAGCTCCGGTATCACAGGCCGATCGGAGCTACTGGTTCCGCATATCTGCTGCCGTTTGGAATGCTGCATCATCGTCTCCCCGCCGCACGCGAGTGCATCGGCGCACCCTGGCCTGCCGACCGACTGTTGGTCGGCAAATTCAGGATGTGCCGGCTTGACGATTCAGACAAACGACTAAAATAAAACGCCCTGTTAAGCGAAATTGAAGGGTGCATCATGACCGCGATTCCCCAAGCGCTCCCGACCTGCGCAACACCCCTGCTTGAGATCGATGTATTGCGCACCTTCGTCTGCATCGCCGAAAGCGGCAGTTTCACAAGGGCAGCACAACAGATATTCCGTACCACCTCAGCCGTCAGCATGCAGATCAAACGGCTGGAAGGCCTGCTCGGCTGCAGTCTGTTTATCCGTGAGGCCCGCCACATCGCGCTGACCGATGATGGTGAGCGGTTGCTCGGCTACGCCAGGAGACTGCTCAAGTTGCACGAGGAAGCGGTCGGCGCATTCATAGCACCACGCCTGAACGGGCGGGTTCGCTTCGGCACACCGGCCGATATCGGTACGCATATCCTGCCCGGGCTGCTGTCGCAGTTTGCTCGCAGCCATCCGGGTGTCGAGGTTAACGTGTCGGTGGGTCGCACGATCGAACTGATCCAGCGCGTCGATGCCGGCGAGCTGGACGTTGCACTGTTAAGCGTCGGCAATGCGGGGCAGGACGATACGCGCGGTGAGGTTGTGCACAGCGAGCCGCTGGTATGGGCCGGTCGAGCGGGCGGTGTCGCGGTTGAGCGCAACCCACTGCCGCTGGCCCTGGCTACCCCTGACTGCGCTTGGCGACGCCTGGCACTGCAGGCGCTCGACCGCGCAGGCCGGCCATATCGTATCGCCTACTCCAGCGAGCAGTGCGCCGGGCAGGAAGCTGCGATGATTGCCGACCTGGCAATAGCACCCTACCCCTTGAGCCTGGTCAAACCACCATTGAAGCGGCTGGAGGAAGGTCCCGACCTGCCGGCGCTTGGTGAGTATCAGATCAAGCTGTTGCGCGCCGTCGAGCGCAGCGAGCCTGCGGAGGAGCTATCCCGCCAGGTCATCGCGGCACTGGCCGCCTATCGCAAATAGCGACGCAACCCGACCGGATAACCTGAACATCGGGAGACAGAATGGCGAAATGGCTGATGGCAGCAGGCGCACTGCTGCTCCTGCTGGGTGTGGCGCTGCACTACGCGCCGTGGCTGCTGAATTGGTTTGGCAAACTGCCGGGTGATATCCGCATCGAGTCGGAGCGCAGCCGCACCTTCATCCCGATTACCTCGATGATCATCCTGAGTCTGGTACTCACTGTCCTGGTAAATCTATTTCGGCGCTGAGTTCTTTCGAGGGCGACCTGCCAAAGCTGGTCGCCCCCATGTGTTAGCCCCGTGCCGCGGCGCTGAGGATAAGGTGCTTCATTTCCTTGACGGCCTGCTTGAAGCCGACAAACAGCGCATGGGCGACGATTGCATGTCCGATGTTTAGCTCGTTGATACCGGGGATCGCCGCAATCGCGTCGGCATTGTGGTAGTGCAAGCCGTGGCCAGCATTGACGATCAGGCCATGGGCCAACCCCGCCTCCACACCCTGGCGAATGCGCGCCAGCTCGACTACGCGCTCGGCAGTGCTCTGGGCATCGGCGTAACGCCCGGTATGCAGCTCGATGGCGGGCGCGCCAAGGCGCGCGGCCGCTTCGATCTGGCGCGGTTCGGCATCGATAAACAGCGAGACCTGCGCGCCGCAAGCGGCCATCCGCTCAAGGGCATCGCGAATACGCGATTCCTGCCCCGCCACATCCAATCCGCCCTCGGTGGTCAGCTCCTCGCGGGTCTCGGGAACCAGACAGACATGCTCCGGCCGCAACCGCTCAGCGAAGGACAGCATGGCCTCGGTAACGCCCATCTCGAAGTTCATGCGCGTTTGCAGCGTGTCCTTCATCAACAGGACATCGCGCTCCTGGATATGCCGGCGATCCTCGCGCAGGTGCACGGTAATGCCGTCGGCGCCGGCTTCTTCAGCATCCAGGGCAGCTTTGACCGGGTCGGGATAACGGGTACCACGCGCCTGGCGCAGAGTCGCAACGTGATCAACATTGACGCCGAGCAGAATTCGATTGGCTTCAGTCACGCTTGGGCTCCTTCATGTTCATGAACAATTCACGGCTGACCAGAGGTCGACCGCCCAGATGAGGCGCCAGTGCCTGGCGCATAAGTCGTTTGGCCGCGGCCAGGGCGCCGGGAATGCTCCAATCGGCCTCGGCCATCGCCAGCAGTTCAGCGCCGTTGAACAGACCCGGCTGAAACTGGCCTACGGGCTCCAGCCCAGTGTCGGGGACGAGCCGATAAAGGCCTGAAGGGGCGATGGGCTGGTCACTAACGTCCCGATCAAGCGCAAAACCATAGCCCAGTTCGCTCAGCAAACGCCATTCGAACGAGCGCAGCAGCGGCTCCAGCGGCCGTTTCGCCGCCAGCGCCGGCAAGGTTTGCAGGTAGTGCTCGAACAGCGCGGCCTGTGCATCTTCGGCAGGCAGCAGCCGGATCAGCAATTCGTTGAGGTACATGCCGCCGAACAGGGCGTTGCCTTCCAACCAATGGGACGGGCCGTTGGCCTCCAGCCGGGCCACGCTCTTAAGCTCGCCACGCCCACGGAACTCGACGTCCAGCGGGACGAAGGGCCTTGCCAGCGTACCGGCCTTGCCTCGCGCGCCCCGCAACACGGCGCGCAACCGTCCCTGGGGCGTAAAGAAATCCACCAGCGCACTGCTCTCGCGATAGGGCCGACTATGCAGGACGAAGGCGGATTGGACTGGGGAGGAATCCATAGCTAGCACTGGCAGAGGCTGATGTAGGGTGGCTGTCGCTCTTCACATCCACCGTCGCGCAGCTGGGTGGGGCGCCAGCAGGTGGATCGCCACCCGATGGATTGGTAAAGCATGAGCCACCCTACGCTAGAACATGCCTCGGGTATGCCCGCTCCCGACCTTCTCGCTTACTGGTAGCCCAGCGAGTGCAGCGCGCGCTCATCGTCGGACCAGCCGCCTTTGACCTTCACCCAGAGGTTGAGCATGACCTTGGAGTCGAACAGCACTTCCATGTCCTTGCGGGCTTCCTGGCCGATGCGTTTGATGCGCTCGCCCTTGTCGCCAATGATGATCTTCTTCTGCCCGTCACGCTCTACCAGAATCAGTGCGTGTATATGCAGCACATGGCCCTGCTGCTTGAAATCCTCGATCTCGACCGTGATCTGGTACGGCACTTCCGCGCCCAGCTGGCGCATGATCTTCTCGCGCACCAGTTCGGCGGCCAGAAAACGGCTGCTGCGATCGGTGATCTGGTCTTCCGGAAAAAAATGCTCGCTTTCAGGCAGATGAGACGCCACCAGCTTCTCGAACAGATCGAGGTTCTGCCCGTGCTGCGCGGAAATCGGCACGATCTCGGCGTTGGGCAGCTGCTGCGACAGCCACTCGAAGTGCGGCAGCAGCTCGCTCTTGTCCTCGACGCGATCGGTCTTGTTCACCGCCACGATCACCGGACCTTCTACATACTGAACTCGCTCAAGCACCAACTGGTCTTCTTCGGTCCAGCGCGTGCGATCGACGACGAATACCACCACGTCGACATCCTTGAGTGCCGACGCCGCCGTACGGTTCATATAGCGGTTCAGAGCAGTCTCGCCGCCCGTGTGTATGCCAGGGGTGTCGACATAGACAGCCTGAACGGCACCCTCGGTCTTGATCCCGAGCATGTTGTGGCGAGTGGTCTGCGGCTTGCGCGAGGTAATGGCGAGCTTCTGCCCGAGGACATGGTTGAGCAGCGTCGATTTGCCGACATTGGGTCGGCCCACGATGGCCACATAGCCACAGCGGCTGACTGCATCTTCTGTCTGTTGCTCAATCATTACCATTCTCCACACCCAAGGCGATCAGGGCCGATGCGGCCGCAACCTGTTCTGCAATGCGCCGGCTGGCGCCCTGCCCTTGCGTCTTCTCGTTAAGCAGCGCCACCTGACATTCGACGAAGAAGGTGCGGCAATGCGGTTCGCCTTCGATAGCCACCACTTCATAGCGCGGCAGCTCGCAGGCACGTGATTGCAGAAACTCCTGCAAACGGGTCTTCGGATCCTTGTTGGTGTCGACCAGCGTCAACCCTTGCAGTTCGTTGGCCAGCCAGGCCAGCACGCGATCACGTGCCGCTTCCATGCCGGAGTCAAGATAGATGGCGCCAATCAGCGCTTCCAGCGTGTCGGCCAGGATCGATTCGCGGCGAAAGCCACCGCTCTTCAACTCGCCCGAGCCCAGGCGCAGATAGTCGCCCAGCTCAAAGCCGCGGGCCAGCACCGCCAGCGTTTCACCTTTGACCAGGCGCGAGCGCAATCGGGACAGCTGCCCTTCTTTGGCTTGGGGAAAATGCGTGAACAACGCCTCCCCGGCGACGAAATTGAGAATGGCATCGCCAAGAAACTCCAGACGCTCATTGTTGCGTCCGGCATAGCTGCGATGTGTAAGAGCCAGGAGCATCAGCTCCTGATCCTTGAATTGATAACCGAGCTTGCGCTCGAGACGGGCTAACGAAGTGCTCACGGCATCCTTAGACGATATTCTTTGTCGAAGTTAGCCACCAGATCCAGGTTGCGGATCAGCGGCTCGCGCTTTTCGTAATTCAGATGAACCCTGAATTCGTTGTTTTCAATCTCGACCTTCAGCGCCTCTTCCAGGTCCAGGCCGCGAATGCCGTTGACGTCCATGCCTCGACTGACATGAGTATAGAAGTCGCGCACGCTACGCACTTCAGTAGCCTTGTCACTTTCCACCCCGGAAATGATCTTGTCCATGGACATATAGTCAAAATAATGCGGCAGCATCTTGAATGCCGTGCTGGCGACAAACGCCACCAATGCAAGCATCACGATCCAGCTCAGCATGGACAAGCCTTTTTGCGAACGAGCGAAACTCATGTCGACCTCTATGTCGTGCGTTACCCACCGATCGGGGCTGGACAAATATAGCGGGACGGGCCGCAGGAACCGGGCCGTGATTCACAGACTCAGTGAATCAGGCCGACTCGGGAAAAGTTTGGCAGATTGCTGAGTTTCGGATCAGGCCAGCTCATCCAGATCGCAAATGCCTTGCCGACGATATTGCGGTCGGGAACCATGCCCGCCAGCTCAGCAGGAATCACTGAGTCCTGCCAGTAGCGGCTGTCATTGGAGTTGTCGCGGTTGTCACCCATCATGAAATAGTGACCTTCCGGCACACGCCACTCGCGGCCAGGCTCAACCTGATAACGGCGCATTTCCTTGCGGATCATGTGTTCGGTTTCGCCCAATTTTTCCTGATACATCTTGGCGCTGCCCAAGCTGCCAGGCTCATCGCCCACCAACATCTCGGGCACCAGCTGGCCGTTGATGGTCAGACGGCGGTCGCTGCTATAGCGCACCACATCTCCCGGCAGGCCTATGACACGCTTGATGTAATTGATATTCGGGTCGTTGGGATAGCGGAACACCATGACGTCGCCACGCTTGGGATCGCTGACGTCGATGATCTTGGTGTCCACCACCGGCAGACGGATGCCGTAGGCGAACTTGTTCACCAGGATGAAATCGCCCACTTCCAGCGTCGGAATCATCGAGCCGGATGGAATCTGAAATGGTTCGATCAGAAAGGAACGCAGCACCAGCACGATGGCCAGTACCGGAAAGAAGGATTTGCCGTACTCGATCAGCACCGGCTCCCGGCTCAAGGCTTCCAGCGTGCTTGGATCGGGCTCGCCAGCGCGGCTCTCGTAGCTGGCTATCGCGCCGCGTCGACGCGGCGCGAAAAACACCACGTCGAGCAGCACGAGAAAACCGCATACCGCAACGGCAATCACCAGCAACAGCGGGAAATTGATCGACATATCAACTATCTACCTTGAGCACTGCAAGGAACGCTTCCTGCGGGATTTCCACGTTGCCCACCTGCTTCATGCGCTTCTTGCCGGCCTTCTGCTTTTCCAGCAATTTGCGCTTGCGGCTCACGTCGCCGCCATAACACTTGGCCAGAACGTTCTTGCGCAATGCCTTGACGGTGCTCCGGGCAACGATCTGACCACCAAGGGCGGCCTGAATCGCGACGTCGAACATCTGCCGAGGGATGAGCTCCTTCATCTTCTCGACCAGAATCCGGCCCTTATAGTGAGCATTGTCGCGGTGCACGATCAACGCCAGCGCATCGACCTTGTCGCCATTGATCAAGATGTCCAAACGGGTCAGGTTGGCCGACTGGAAGCACTCGAAGCTGTAATCCAGCGAAGCGTAGCCACGGCTGACCGACTTCAGGCGGTCGAAGAAATCCAGCACCACTTCACTCATTGGCAGGTCGTAACGAACCTGTACCTGGGAACCGAGGAACTGCAGATCGCGCTGCACGCCTCGCTTTTCGATACACAGCGTGATGACGCTACCCAGATGCTCCTGCGGCACCAGAATATTGGCCCGCACGATGGGCTCGCGCATGTCTTCGATGGCGGACAGGTCCGGCAGCTTCGATGGGCTGTCGACGTAGAGCGTTTCGCCGTTCTTCAGCGCCAGCTCATAGACCACGGTCGGGGCGGTAGTGATCAGGTCCAGGTTGTATTCGCGCTCAAGACGCTCCTGGATGATCTCCATATGCAGCATGCCGAGGAAGCCGATGCGGAAGCCGAAGCCAAGGGCATCGGAGCTTTCCGGCTCGTACTGCAGCGCAGCATCGTTGAGGGTCAGCTTCTGCAGTGCATCGCGGAAATCTTCGAAGTCATCCGAGCTGACCGGGAACAGGCCGGCATAGACCTGTGGCTTGACCCGCTGGAAGCCCGGCAGCATTTCGACATCTGGAGTAGCGGCCAGGGTCAGGGTGTCGCCTACCGGCGCCCCGTGAATGTCCTTGATGCCGGCGATGATGAAGCCCACCTCGCCGGCCTTGAGGTCGGCGGTACTGGTGTGCTTGGGGTTGAACACGCCTACGCTGTCGACCTGGTGCGTCTTGCCAGTGGATTTCACCAGCACCTTGTCGCCTTTCTTGATCCGCCCGTGGCGGACCCGTACCAGCGAGACGACGCCCAGATAGTTGTCGAACCAAGAGTCGATGATCAGCGCCTGCAACGGCGCATCGATCTCGCCAGTGGGCGGCGGAATCGTGGCTACCAGGCGCTCCAGAACATCGTCTACGCCCATGCCGCTCTTGGCGCTGCAGGCTACGGCATCGGTGGCATCGATCCCGATGATGTGTTCGATTTCGGCCTTGACCTTTTCCGGGTCGGCCTGGGGCAGGTCCATCTTGTTCAGCACCGGCATGACTTCAAGGCCCTGCTCGATGGCTGTGTAGCAGTTGGCAACCGACTGCGCCTCGACACCCTGTCCGGCATCCACCACCAAGAGCGCGCCTTCACAGGCGGCCAGCGAACGGCTTACCTCGTAGGTGAAATCCACGTGGCCGGGGGTATCGATGAAATTGAGCTGATAAGTCTTACCGTCGCGTGCCGTGTAATGAAGGGTCACGCTGTGGGCTTTGATGGTGATGCCGCGCTCGCGCTCAAGGTCCATGGAGTCGAGGACCTGAGAAGCCATTTCACGCTCTGTCAGGCCACCACACATCTGGATAAAGCGGTCGGCCAGGGTCGACTTGCCATGATCAATGTGCGCGATGATGGAAAAATTGCGGATATGACTCAGGTCACTCACAGCTAAACACCCGAATATGCCGCAGGCTGATTGCCTGCCGAAAAATAGCCGCGGATTGTACCTGATCGCCTTTTCCCGCGCCACGCTGAGTCAGAGCCTCTTGGGCTGCCCAGCGAGAGCGCATCACAGGGCGACCAAGTCGCCCTGTGATCGGATGTAGCGTGCTACTCGGCAAGCTTGAAGGTAATGAAGCTGGCGCGACCCTGTCGCAAGACGCGCATGGAGACCGAGCGATTTTTCGGCAACTGGTCGGCCACGCGAGCGAAGGTCGCAGCGGAGTCAATGGCCTGGTTGTTCAGATGCGTTATCACATCACCAGGACGCAGGCCGATCATCGCGGCCGGCCCATTGAGCACCTCTGAGATGACCACGCCGCCTGAAAGGTCGAGGCTGCGCTTCTGCTCTTCACTGAGTTCTGAAACCTTGACGCCCAGGCGGTTACTGCTTTTTTCCGTGCGACTGCCCGCTGTCGCGACTTCCTCGCCTTCTTCGGGCAAGGCGCCAATGGTTACCGTCAGCGTTTCGCGATTGCCTTCGCGCACGATGCCCAGCTGCGCCTTGGTATCCGGTTTGATGGTACCGATCAAATGCGGCAGGTCGGCAGACATGTCGATGGCATTGCCATTGACACTGAGGATCACGTCACCCACTCGCAAACCTCCCTTCGCTGCCGGGCCGCCGTCCATGACCTGCGCAACCAGTGCACCGGTCGGACGCTCAAGCCCGAAGGACTCGGCCAGATCGCGGTTCACCTCCTGAATGACAACACCCAGCCAGCCTCTGCTGACTTTGCCCTCGGTGCGCAATTGCTCGGAGATATCCATCGCGACATCAATCGGGATGGCGAACGACAACCCCATAAAGCCGCCAGAGCGGGTAAATATCTGCGAGTTGATGCCAATGACCTCGCCCTGCAGGTTGAACAACGGCCCGCCCGAGTTGCCCGGGTTGATCGCAACATCAGTCTGAATGAAGGGCACATAGCTCTCATTGGGCAGGTTGCGCCCGGTGGCGCTGACTATGCCCGCCGTTACCGTATGGTCAAAGCCGAACGGCGAGCCGATGGCTAGCACCCACTCACCCGCCTTGAGCGTGCTGGATTGGCCAAGTTTGACTGTGGGCAAATCGCTGCCCTGAATCTTCAGCAGCGCCACATCAGTGCGCGGATCGGCGCCAACCAGCGTCGCTTCCAGCTCGCTGCGGTCCGGCAGACGCACGATGATCTCGTCTGCATCCGCCACCACGTGATTATTGGTCAGTACATAGCCATCGGCGGAAATGATGAAGCCCGAGCCCAGAGACTGCGCCTCGCGCTGCTGCCCCCCTCCGGGAAAGCCAGGGATACTGTGCTCGAAGAATTCGCGAAAGATAGGCGGCAGGCCTTCCAGATCGGGCAGCTGAGGATGAGCGCCACGAGTCTGCACTTTCTGCTTGGTGCTGATGTTGACGACTGCCGGCGAAGCACTTTCAACCAGAGGCCTGAAATCAGGTAGCTGAGCCTGAGCGAGCGCTGCGTGTCCAAGAACAAGTAGTGCAGCGACAAACGCGAAGAAGCTAGTGCGTTGAACCTTCAAGATCATTCCCTCTTGGCGAAAACGAACCGACTGCGCCATCAGCACCAGCCACACCCAGCATGACGCGCAGTACAACCGGCCGCAGTGCACAATCCCCTGCCGCACGCCGGCCGCGCGCGCGCACAACCAACCACGAGGACAGGAAACCGCCGAGCCCGGCCAATATCACATACGGTTCAGGCGCCGACAGCCAGGAGGCCAGCAGCGCAGCTGCAAACAGTACGATGAGCGGGAAAAGATAAACTAGCGCTGCACCACGCAGCAATGCATCTTCGCGAATACCAATGACGACCGAATCACCCACCTGCAGGCGGCCATCGGCAACGGCTCTTATCAAGCCGCGCCGCTCACGAACGCCCAGTTGATCCATCAGCCCCTGGCCACAGCCGTTTCGGACCGAGCAACCGGAACAGGTGCTTTTGCGCTGCGTCTCAACCCAGACCGCGCCAGGTTCTACTGCAACAACCCGTCCCGGTTCTTCGATCATCGTAGTGCCTGGTCCGCACCGGCGCGCATCGACAAGGCAACACGCTCGGCAGTGCCAAGCGGAACTTCGCCGACAACTGTAACCATCACGTCACCGTCGGCGGTGGTGAGGCGCTTGGAAACTGCAACCGTAGGCCCCATCTGGCTGCGTGCGTCCTCGACAACCGCGCCGCGCAAGGGCTCGAGAAATACGGAGAAGTGCGCCAATCCGTCACCGTAGATCAACCACGCCACGCGCTCATCCGAAGCGGGGCTGGGTCGCACACTGGAGTCAAGCAGTTGAAAGCCATCAGGTAGCCAATCGGAACGCCACTGCGGCGCCGTATCACCGGCCTCTTCGGCGGCCAGCGAAACGGGCTGGCAGGCTGCACCTACCTCGATATCTGCAGGCTGGACAGCATCAGGTGAAAACTGGATGAACTGGAAGCGTTCGAGCAACTGTCCGCTTTCATTGAGCAGCAACGACTTGAGCGGCAGCGCCGTCTCACGGTCAAGATGTAGTTCGTATCCGTAGCGGTGCTGGTCCTTGGGCCGAACACCAAGAGCCATAGTCGGCCGTCCTGCTACCCGCGACTCGCCAAGCAGCTGAAAGTCATACCACTGACCGAGCACCTGTGGATCGAGCTGCGCCTGCTGCCAAGGTTTCATATCCCTGACTTGGGAGGCCAGCTGCTCGCTGGCGCACTGCACTCGACCATCCACCAACAGAACTTCTGCCGCAGGCCCGTCCAGCTGTAGTAGGCGTTCATGAACTTGGTTATTTTCAGCCAGTTGCCAGACGGCATGGCTGGAGAAGCTGCCGTTGCGCTCGTACATGAAGGTGCCGTGGTAGCTCTGTCCTTCCTCAGCGGTTGCAAGTCGCTGCAACCAGGCACCAGCATCAGCAGCAAAGGCCGGCATCGATAGCCAGCCCCCGAGCACCACATAAAGCGGTATTACACGCATGTTGTTCCTTAACGATCTTCCATGCTGGCGGCGCGCGCATAGGGCAACGCACTCTCAGACTCGCTACCAAAGGCAGCCTGTTGCGCATGCTGGCGCACATACGCCGGCAGTCGCTGCTCATGCCAACCTTCAGCTGAAGCCTGGACGGAGGCCGTTTCGGCACCCACGGAACCAGCATTGTCGCTGCCATTGTAGCCTGCCAGTACTGCCGGGCCTTGAGTGGCTTGCGGTACGGCGATGCTTGGCTGCGGTGCCTGCTGTGCCATCTGCGGCCCAGCAACCTCGCTCTGATTATACAGGCGAACACCAGCCAGCACGGCCACCGTTACCGAGGCAGCGACCGCGATGCGACCCAAGTTTCGCCAGGCAGACTTACGCTGCGGCTTGGCAGCGGCAGGACTGACATTCAAGGCTGGTTCATCAGCCAGCGCGGCAGATACCGCCGAGGCAATATCCAGGCGAGGCTCGATCAACTCGCGGTGCATAGCAGCCCGCGCAAGCTGGTAACGCGACCATGTCGCACGTGTCTCACTTTCGCCGCCTGCTGCGAGCACTCGACGTAATTCTAACTCGTCCGCTTCGTTATCCATCACTGCGGACAGCGATTCATGCAGGGCTTCACGACTCATGGCGGTTCCTCTCTTGGCTGACGCCGCTGTCTCAGGACTCATGCAACAAGGGTTGCAACGATTTATCTATAGCTTCCCGCGCCCGGAATATCCGAGAGCGGACTGTACCCACCGGACATTGCATAACGTTTGCAATGTCTTCATAACTGAGACCATCAAATTCGCGCAGTGTTAGAGCGGTGCGCAAATCTTCTGGTAATTGTTGGATGGTGCGGTGGACCGTGTCTTCAATTTCATCCCTGAGAAGAGCTCGCTCCGGTGACTCGATATCCTTTAGGGCGTGATCGCCATCATAGAACTCGGCATCTTCGGAACTGACATCACTGTCTGGCGGCCGTCTCCCTCGAGCCACCAAATGATTCTTCGCCGTGTTGATTGCAATGCGATACAGCCAGGTATAAAAGGCACTGTCGCCGCGAAAATTCGCCAGCGCCCGATAGGCCTTGATGAAAGCTTCCTGCGCGACATCCTGCGCCTCATGGGAGTCATGTACGAATCGCACGATCAACCCAAGAATCTTGTGCTGGTATTTCAACACCAGCAGATCGAAAGCCCGCTTGTCGCCTCGCTGTACTCGTTCGACCAGTTGCTGGTCCTGCTCCTGGGTTAGCATAAACACTCCTTCATGGTCGGGAAGGGGTGCTGTTCCTGCCAGCGAGCTGACCTGCCAGAATAGACCCGGGCTTTACGCAAAAGTTCTCCCCCTTCCTCGAAAGCTGTACTGCACACGCCAAACGGCATGGACAGGTTACGCGACATACCTGATCGACTGACGCTTTCCTGCCCGGTAATTCACAGCAAAAACCCTCCGCCCAGTTCTTTGATGAGCGTCCGGCCTCCACAACTATGTATAGAGAGAGTCGGTAATAAAAAGTTCCTCTACGAAGGAAGAAAATGCCTAAGCGCTTTTTTGCCGCCTTAAGCACTCTATATACTGCTCGCGCCTCAAACGCGAGATATCAAAATGAGCCAGCATCCTCAATACGACGTTCTAGTCATCGGCAGCGGCGCCGCCGGCCTTACGCTGGCTCTGAACCTGCCAACCACGCTACGTGTCGCCATACTGAGCAAAGGCGATCTGGCCAACGGCTCGACCTACTGGGCCCAGGGCGGTGTTGCAGCCGTGCTGGACACTACCGACACCGTGGAATCCCATGTCGCCGATACCCTTGTCGCTGGCGCCGGACTCTGCAGCGAGGACGCCGTCCGCTTTACCGTCGAGCACAGCCGCGAAGCCATCCAGTGGCTCATTGAGCAGGGCGTGCCCTTCACCCGTGATGAGGCCGATCCCGAAGCGGGCAGCTTCGAGTATCACCTGACGCGTGAGGGCGGCCACAGCCATCGGCGCATCATCCATGCGGCCGACGCTACCGGTGCGGCGATTTTCAATACCCTGCTCGCCCGCGCCCAGGACAGAACCAATATCGACCTGTTGCAGCAGCGCGTGGCGGTCGATCTGATCACTGAACACAAGCTGGGACTGAGCGGCAGGCGCTGCCTGGGTGCCTACGTACTGAATCGCGCCTCCGGCGAAGTTGAAACCTTCCAAGCCAAGTTCGTGGTACTGGCGACCGGCGGTGCAGCCAAGGTCTACCTGTATACCAGCAACCCTGACGGCGCCTGCGGAGACGGCATCGCCATGGCCTGGCGCGCCGGCTGCCGGGTGGGCAATCTGGAGTTCAACCAGTTCCACCCAACCTGCCTTTACCATCCCCAAGCCAAGAGCTTCCTGATCACCGAAGCACTGCGCGGCGAAGGCGCCGTGCTCAAGCTACCCAACGGCGAACGCTTTATGCCGCGCTTCGATGAGCGCGCCGAACTGGCGCCTCGAGACATCGTCGCACGCGCCATCGACCATGAAATGAAACGCCTGGGTATCGACTGCGTTTACCTGGACATCAGCCATAAGCCGGCGGCGTTCATTCGGGAGCACTTCCCTACTGTCTACGAACGCTGCCTGGAGTTCGGCATCGACATCACGCGCGAGCCCATCCCCGTCGTACCCGCCGCGCACTACACCTGCGGCGGCATCGTCGTCGACCAGTCCGGCAGGACCGACATTCCCGGTCTCTATGCCATCGGTGAAACCAGCTTTACCGGCCTGCACGGAGCCAACCGCATGGCCAGCAACTCACTTCTGGAGTGTTTCGTCTATGCTCGCTCCGCCGCACAGGACATGCTCGCCGAACTACCAGACGTCGAGCAGGCGCACGCGCTGCCAGACTGGGACGCAAGCCAGGTGACCGATTCGGATGAAGACGTGATCATCGCGCACAACTGGGACGAACTACGACGCTTCATGTGGGACTACGTCGGGATTGTTCGCACCAGTAAGCGCTTGATGCGTGCGCAGCACCGGGTGCGCATGCTGCTGGGCGAGATCGACGAGTTCTACTCCAACTACAAGGTCAGCCGCGATCTGATCGAACTGCGCAACCTGGCCCTGGTGGCCGACCTGATGATCCGCTCCGCGATGCAGCGCAAGGAAAGTCGCGGCCTGCATTACACCCTGGACTACCCCGACATGCTGACCGAAGCCGTCGACACTATTCTGGTGCCGCCCACCTTCGACGACTGAATTTCAGCCGCACCCGCAGGCGCCGATGCTGCTCTGGCGGCATCGCGTCCCGCGCAATGCAAACACCGCGCGCGAACCATTGCCCAGGCACCTTGAAACGCAAGACGACCATAACCGGCAGCGCCAGGCTGTCGGGGCGCAACTGCACAGGCACCCAGCCGCTACGCCGATTCCACAGAGACCATCCCAGATGATCCCGGCGCAGCCCCCGCCAGGACCAGTCGCCCGATAGCAGAATGCGCGACGGGATCACCCAGAGCGCATGCAACAGACACAACAGCAGGCCTAGCGCCTGCAGCCACTGCGGAACCGGGACTGCCAGCAGCGTGAAGACCACCAGCATCAGGACCGCGAGATAAAGTGCCAACAACAGGCGCGATGCCTGCCAGTGGCACTCGAACTGCTGGTTATTTGGGCTGGACACGATCGAGGATCATACGAACGATAAGGCGCAGCTCCTCATCTTCAGGCTCGTTACGCTCCATAAACCAACCGAACATGTCCTGATCTTCGCAATTAAGCAGCTTGCGATAGCGTCGCTGATTTTCTTCATCCAGCTGTGGATAGATTTCCTGAGTGAAAGGCACCAGCAGGACGTCCAGCTCGAGCATGCCACGACGGCTCTGCCAGAAAAGACGGTTAAGTTCGGATTGTTCGACCATGCCATGCTCCTCGATTCAAGCGCGGCATTATAGCCACAGGCGCAGCGCCCGACACGCCTGGGCACCAGGGTCTGTTGCACGCTGTGTTTTCAAACGGTCCTGCTATGATGCTCGTCCGTTCAGCACGGTTGACCAAAGATGACCGACACTGCTTATTTCTGTGCCCTGTCGCACGAGGGCATTCTGGCCGTACGTGGTCCGGATGCCGGCAAGTTTCTGCAGGGACAACTGACCTGCAATCTCAACTACCTCGACGGCCAACGCTCGAGCCTGGGCGCGCGCTGTACGCCAAAAGGCCGCATGCAGTCGAGCTTTCGCATTGTTCCGCAAGGTGATGACTACCTGCTGGCGATGGCCAGGGAGCTGGTGGAGCCGCAACGTGCCGACCTCGCCCGTTTCGCGGTGTTTTCCAAATCCAAACTGCATGACGAAAGCGCGGAGTGGGTGCGTTTCGGTCTGTGCGGAGGCGACGGCGCTCTGGTCAGTCTGGGCCTTGATCTGTCGCAGACGGCAGACCAGGTAGCAACCGCCCACAACCTGATTGCCATCCGCCTACCCGACGGTCGCGCCGAGCTTTGGGTGCCTGCAGCAGAAGCTGAAACCATCCAGCAACGACTCGCCGCGCAACTGGCCGAAGCCTCGCTAGAGCACTGGCAGCTTGCACAGATCCGCGCCGGGATCGGTCAGGTGTTCGGCGAAACCCGCGAGCTGTTCATACCCCAGATGATCAACCTGCAAGCCCTGGGTGGCGTCAGCTTCAAGAAGGGCTGCTATACCGGGCAGGAAATCGTCGCGCGTATGCAGTACCTGGGCAAACTCAAGCGCCGTCTGCATCGCCTGGCCATCGAAAATACAGACTCACCAGTACCCGGCAGGGGAATGGAGCTCTTCTCACCGGTTCACAACTCCAGCGTCGGCGAGGTCGTTTTGGCGGCTCGCGCTGATGGAGTTTTGGAGCTTCTCGCCGTACTGCTGGAAGACGCCGCCGCCGATGGCCGCATCTTCCTCGGCTCTATCGATGGCGAGCCTCTGACCCTTCTCGACCTGCCGTACACACTGAATCCAGACCAGGAAATCCAGCGCTGACAGGCTGTGATGACTGCCAGCCTTCGTAGCCGTTTATAGGGAATAAAAGGGAAACACATGAGCACCCTTGCCGATAAAGTCCAGCGGGAACTGACCAAGGCCATTGAAGATGATCAATTGGTACTGCCGACCCTTCCGGAAGTGGCCCTGCGCGTGCGCGAAGCGGCGGAGGATCCCGACGTCAGCATCCCCACTCTGGCGAGAGTGATCGGCAACGATACCGCGCTAACCGCACGCATCATCAAGGTGGTCAACAGCCCCCTGCTACGCACCAATCGGGAAATCAACGACCTGCAAACGGCGATCAGCCGCCTGGGAATCAACTACACGTCCAACCTGGCTACCGGGCTGGCCATGGAGCAGATGTTCCAGGCGACCACCGACGCGGTTGACCGCAAGATGCGCGAAGTCTGGAACAAGAGCACCGAAATCGCGGCGATCAGCCATGTTGTATGCCGCAACTTCACCCGCCTGCCGGCCGACCAGGCGACCCTTGCTGGTCTGGTCCACCAGATCGGCGTCCTGCCGATTCTCACCTACGCGGAGGAGCACGGCGCACTGCTCGGCGACTCCATCAGCCTCAATCATGTGATCGACCGGATTCATCCGATCATTGGCGAGAAGATCCTGCGTACCTGGGAATTCCCCGAGCCGATCGCTGCCGTACCGGGCCAATACCTGAACTTCTCGCGGGCCGCCGACAAGGCCGACTACGTCGATATAGTCCAGGTCGCCACCTTGCAGAGCCATATCGGCAGCACCCATCCCTATACCCAGCTCGACTGGAATCAGATCCCGGCGTTCGCCCGACTGGGGCTCGATCCAAGCACCCTGCTGGAGGAAGACGAGGATCTGTCAGCGGCGATGGATGCTGCCATGAGCATGCTGCAGTAGCGGCTGCCAACCGACCGCTCAGCCCCTACCAGGAACCGCTTCCACGCCCTCCAGTCTCAAACTGGGACGGCATCCTGCCGTTCGGATGACTGGAGGAAATATCGTGAACAGCACAACCAAAGCATTTCTGTCAGGCACTACCGCAATCTTATTTGGCATGGCTGCAAATCTTGCCCTGGCGGCTGATGGTGAGAACTTCGTTGACGAAGCCTCTGCCAAGGGTATCGCGGAAATCGAAACCGCCAAGCTGGCGCTGGACAAGAGCGACTCTGAAGACGTCCGGTCCTTTGCCCAGAAAATGATCGATGACCACACCCAGGCCAATCAGAAACTGGCCGAAATCGCCGGCCAGCAAGAGGATCTGGAGATATCCGACAATGCCACGCTGATGGACAAGGCAAAAGCCATGATCCTCCAGTTCCGTGAAGGTGAGAATTTTGACAAGGCCTATGCAAACAACCAGGTCATGGCTCACGAGCAGACTATCAAGCTGTTTCGCGAATACGCCCAGAACGGCGAAAACGCCGAGCTGAAGCAGTTTGCCGAAACGACGCTGCCCAAGCTTGAACAGCATCTCAAGCACGCCCAGGAACTAGCCTCGACGCACGGCGCCAAACAGTAACTTCCTGCGGCGCCAACTCTGGCGCCGCTTCACACTTCTGCCGGCAGCTGCCAGTCGATAGGCTCCAAGCCGTGCTGGCGGAGAAACTGATTGGCACGACTGAAATGTCCGTTGCCGATAAACCCCCTATGGGCCGACAGCGGTGAAGGATGCACCGACTTGAGCAACAGATGGCGAGTTGGATCGATCAACTTGGCCTTGCTCTGCGCATGGGCGCCCCACAGCATGAAAACAATATTCGCTCTCTGCTCGCTGACAATCTCGATGATTCTGTCCGTCAGTCGCTGCCAGCCCATTTTTGCGTGTGACCCAGCCCGCCCCTGCTCCACCGTGAGCGAGGTGTTGAGCATCAGAACGCCCTGATCCGCCCAATGCTGCAGATAGCCGTGCCGCGGAATATCCAGATTCAGGTCGCGCTTGAGTTCCTTGTAAATATTTTGCAGCGAGGGCGGAGGTGCCACGCCCGGCTGAACCGAAAAACACAAACCGTGGGCCTGCCCCGGGCCGTGATAGGGGTCCTGGCCGAGAATCACCACCCGCACCTGATCCAGGGGCGTGGAGTCCAGCGCATTGAAAATCAGCGGACCGGGCGGATAGATGACCTTGCCGACGGCTTTCTCCCGCCGAAGAAAATCGCCGAGTTCACGCATGTACGGTTGGGCGAACTCATCGCGCAGTGCCGCCTTCCAGCTCTCTTCGAGCTTCAACCGATGATCCTGACTCATTTGTCGCTCCTGCGGAATTTACGAAACAAAGTGTCAAACCTCAAAGCATGCCGGACTGCAAAGAGCTTGATCCAGTGCACTACTAAGCCTGGGAAGGTTCCGCTAATGTTGACCAGCGCACACCTGAGGTTTCTACGACCTTAGAAAGGGTGACGGGTTGGCGCAGGCCACTGTACAAAAGCGACTCTGCCAAACAAAAAAAACATATAAAGGATCCCCCGCGATGAAACGGACTACCCTCTTGGCTCTGGGGCTGGGTTTCTGTCTTACTGCCCAAGCTGCGGACCCCATCAAGCTAGGACTCAACTATCCGCGAACCGGCCCCTACAAAGAGGAAGGCCTGTCGCAAATGCGCGGCGCTCTGCTGGCAATAGACGAGATCAACCAGCGCGGTGGCGTCCTCGGAAGGCCTCTGGAGCTGATCAGCCGCAACACAGCTTCACGCCCAGAGAAGGCGGTGGTCAACGTTGACAGACTGGCCGACGAGGGTGCGGCTATGCTCTTTGGCGGCGTCTCCAGTGCCGTGGCCATCTCCGCAGGCAAGCGTGCAAGGGAGCGTGGGCTACTGTACTTCGGCACCATCACCTATTCCAACGACACCACTGGCAGGGATGGCCACCGATACATGTTCCGCGAAAGTACCAGTGCGTGGATGAGCGCGCGGGTGCTGGGGCAATATCTGAATAAAACCATGCCTGGCAAGAACTACTTCTATATCACCGCCGACTACACCTGGGGCCACACCAGTGAAAGCTCGCTGCGCCAGGCAACCAACACCATGGACCAGTCGAAGCACCCTGGCGTCAAGACCCCCTTCCCCAACGCTCGCCTCTCCGACTTCCGCCAGGCCCTGAAACAAGCTGAGCAAAGCGGTGCCGACGTGTTGGCGCTGGTGCTTTACGGCGAGGACATGGTGCGCGCGATGCGCATTGCCGATGAGCTGGGTCTGAACAAGAAGATGCAGATAGCCGTACCCAACCTGAGCACAACCATGGTCGAATCCGCCGGCCCTGACATCATGCGTGGCGTGCTGGGTAGCGAGCCCTGGACCTGGCGAGTGCCGGAGGTCGAGGGGTCCGAGCGAGGCAAGGCCTTCGTGAAAAGCTTCAGTGAAACCTATCAGGTTCGGCCTTCCAGCTCGGCAGCAATTGCTTACACCATTGTGAACCAGTGGGCCGATGCAGTAGAGCGTGCTCGTAGCCTCGATAGCGAAAAGCTGATCGCCGCGCTGGAAAATCACCGTTACACACTGCTCAAGGATGAACAGTACTGGCGTGATTTCGACCACCAGAGCGTGCAGACGGTCTACGCTTTACGAGTCAAGCAGCGTGAAGAGGTCCTGAAGGACAAATACAGGCAGGACTATTTTGAGATCGTCCACCGGCTGTCCGGCGATGTCGCGGCGCCGTCCCTGGCGGAGTGGCAGGAAGAACGACGTTCGGCCAACCAACCGCTGCAACTGCAATAGCAACACCGCGGGAATGGTCGAACAGCCATTCCCGTTTCGGCAGGGTCATTGCACCCCGGCGCCTCGATGAACTCTGAATGCAGAGTCCTGACCACCCACGAGGATCAAGCCCATGAGCAACGCACTCGAACCCTACAAGCCCGGCATCTTCGACCTGACCCACAAGCTGACCGTCGAAAAGCACGGCCACACGGCGCTGATCACCATCAACCACCCCCCCGCCAACACATGGGATAGGGAGTCGCTGATTGGCCTCAAGCTAGTAATCGAGCATCTCAATCACGACGACGATATCTATGCTCTGGTGATTTGTGGGCAGGGCGAAAAGTTTTTCAGTGCTGGCGCTGACTTGAAGCTCTTCGCCGACGGCGATCGACTGCGGGCGCGGGAAATGGCACGCCGCTTCGGCGAAGCCTTCGAGGCCCTGCGTGATTTTCGTGGTGTTTCCATCGCAGCCATCAACGGCTTCGCCCTGGGCGGCGGCCTGGAGTGTGCACTGGCCTGCGACATTCGCATTGCCGAACGCCAGGCTCAACTGGGCCTGCCGGAAGCCTCGGTGGGACTGCTACCCTGCGCTGGCGGAACCCAAGCGCTGGCTTGGCTGGTTGGTGAAGGCTGGGCCAAGCGCATGATCCTGTGCGGTGAACGCCTCGACAGCGAAACCGCACTGCGCATTGGCCTTATCGAACAGATAGTCGAGCCCGGCGAGTCGCGTGGTCATGCGCTGCTGCTCGCCTCAAGAGTCGCCCGACAAAGCCCGGTGGCGGTCCGCGCCATCAAGCCTTTGATCGATAGTGTCCGCAGTCGCGGCCCCGACACTCTGGGCGCCGCCGAACGTGAGGCTTTCCTGGGCCTGTTCGAGGCTCAGGACACTCTGGAAGGTGTCAATGCCTTCTTGGAAAAGCGCGAGCCACAGTGGAAAAATCGCTGAACCTCAGGGGCGTCGATAACCGCGCTGCGGATTGAAATCACGCCGCTGTGGTGGCCGATAATCGCGCCCCTGCCGCGGGCCGTAATCGCGACTATAGTTCCCTGATCGCCGCTCATGCTGCCAGCGCGGCGGGTGATTGATTCCGGGTCGGCGACCGTCGTTCCAGCGTTGCGGACGATCGACGTTGCGATGGCGATCGTAATACTGCGGCGGCAACTGCCCTTGATAGCGAGGCGGCAAATTCTGCTGGTACTGACGGTGCTGTGGATAAGGGCTGCGTGGATCGTACCGATACGAACCACTGCCGATGCGATAGCTGTTGCCGTCCGGCTGGTAAACCCAGATGCGCCCTGACCTATCGGCCTGCACCGGCAGCGTCAGGGTCAAACCCAGCCCAAGCAGCAACAAAAGGCTTCTGGTGTTCATCGGATACCTCCGCAAGCGAAGCCGCGACAATTGCCGCGGCGTCTTTCATCAGACCATAGCCAGGGCCGATATGAACAGCCAACAGACGGCCGGCACAGCCTGCGACAGGCAGTCGCGGCTTGTATGGCCGCGACCGCTTGCCGATAATGGCGCCCTTTTAGCCTCGGGCTCTTACAGAGCACCACAGGAACCTGCATGACCGAACTCGCCCTGATCATGGTTAGCGCCATCCTGGTCAACAATTTCGTGCTGGTACAGTTTCTTGGTCTGTGCCCGTTTATGGGCGTTTCGAAGAAGATCGAAACCGCCATCGGCCTCTCTCTGGCCACGACCTTCGTGCTGACATTGGCCGCGATGTGCAGCTATCTGCTGCAGCAATACGTATTGAAGCCACTGGATCTGGAATTTCTCCGCACCATCAGTTTCATCCTGGTGATCGCTGTGGTGGTGCAGTTCACCGAGATGGTGGTGAACAAGACCAGCCCCCTGCTGTACCGCGTACTGGGCATCTTTCTGCCGCTGATCACAACCAACTGCATCGTGCTCGGTGTTGCCCTGCTCAATGCCAACAAGTCGGAATTCACCTTTATTACCGCGACCGCCAACGGCTTTGCCGCCGGTCTGGGCTTCTCCCTGGTGCTGGTGCTGTTTGCCGCCATGCGCGAGCGCATCGCCATCGCCGACGTTCCCCGCTCATTTCAGGGTGCGGCTATCGGGATGATCACCGCCGGCATGATGTCTTTGGCGTTCATGGGCTTCACCGGGCTGATCAAACTATGAGCCTGGTGCTGATTGCGGTTCTCGCCCTGTTGGCGCTGTGCCTGGCTTGCGGAGCGATCCTGGGTTTTGCGGCGGTACGCTTTCGGGTTGAGGGTGACCCTATTGCCGAGCAGATCAACTCTCTGCTGCCGCAGACACAATGCGGCCAGTGCGGCTACCCGGGCTGCAAACCCTACGCCGAGGCCATCGCGGCCGGCGACAAGATCAACAAGTGCCCCCCAGGCGGTGAGTCCACAATCCAGGCGCTGGCCGACTTGCTGGACGTCGAACCCGAGCCGCTGGACGCAGTAGAGGGCGAAGTGCCTCCGCGTGTCGCCTACATCCGCGAGGCCGAATGCATCGGCTGCACCAAGTGCATCCAGGCCTGTCCGGTGGACGCTATTGTCGGTGCAGCGAAGCAGATGCATACCGTGATCGTGTCCGAATGCACCGGCTGCGACCTCTGCGTCGAGCCCTGCCCGGTGGACTGCATCGATATGATCGAAGTGGGCAGCAACCTGCAAAGCTGGAAGTGGAGTCAGCCATTGGCGCCAGGACAGCTCATCGCCAGTGACCGGGAGCAAGCCGCATGACTTCACTGACCGTATGGGACATCCACGGCGGCATTCACCCGCCCGAGCGCAAGGAGCTTTCCAACCGCACGCCGGTCCGGCAGATGCCCCTTCCCAAGCGCCTTGTCCTGCCGCTTTCGCAGCACCTGGGCGCGTCCGCCGAGCCCTGCGTCGCCGTGGGCGAGCAGGTGCTCAAGGGCCAGTTGCTCGCCGAGGCTGCCGGATTCGTCAGCGCGCCGGTACACGCTCCCACCTCAGGCATCGTAAGTTTCATCGGCCCGCAGCCTTACCCCCACCCGTCGGGCATGCTGAGCAACGCAATCGTCATCGACAGCGATGGTCGCGATCAGTGGATCGAACTGCACCCGCATACCGACTATCGCCAGCTGCCACCGGAGCAACTGCTGGACCTGATTCACCAGGCCGGTATCAGTGGTCTCGGCGGTGCCGGCTTTCCGACTGCCGTAAAGCTCACTGCGCCACCGACCCAGACCATTCACACCCTGGTCATCAACGGCACCGAGTGCGAGCCCTATATCACCGCCGATGACCTTTTGATGCGCGAGAAGGCAGCAGAACTGGTCGCCGGCATCGAGATCCTCGAATACCTGATCAAGCCGCAGCAGGTTCTGATCGGCATCGAGGACAACAAGCCCGAAGCCATCGAAGCCGTGCGTGCTGCAATCGGCGACCGCCCTTACGTACTCAAGGTGTTTCCTACCAAGTACCCATCCGGCGGTGAAAAGCAGCTGATCCAGATTCTCACCGGCGAAGAAGTGCCGAGCGGCGGGCTGCCCGCCGATATTGGCATGCTCTGCCAGAACGTCGGCACCTGCGTCGCAGTCCACGATACGGTATTGCTGGGCAAGCCACTGATCTCACGCATAACCACGCTCACCGGTGAAGCGCTTGCGCAGCCGATGAACGTCGAAGCGCTGATCGGCACGCCGGTGTCCGAACTCCTGGCCTTCGCCGGGCTCGACAGCGGCAAGCTCAATCGCCTGATCATGGGCGGCCCGATGATGGGCTTTACACTGCCCTCGCTGGATGTGCCGCTGATCAAGACTACCAACTGTCTTTTGGCCAGCACCGCACAAGAGCTGCCGCCGCCACCACCTGCGTTGCCCTGCATCCGCTGCGGCGAATGTGCCGAGGTCTGCCCGGCCAGTCTGCTGCCGCAACAGCTGCATTTCTTTGCGCTGGGCCAGGAACACGATCAGCTCAAGGCCTACAACCTGTTCGACTGTATCGAGTGCGGTGCCTGTGCCTACGTCTGCCCATCGAGCATTCCTCTGGTGCAGTACTACCGGGCCGCCAAAGGCGAGATCCGCGCGTTGGAGCAGAAGCAGCAGAAAGCCGAACACTCCCGGCAGCGCTTTGAAATGCGCCAGGAACGCCTGCGCCGTGCCGAAGAGCAAAAGGAAGCCGACCGCAAGGCCCGCGCCGAACGCGCGGCACGAGCCAAGGAAGCTCAGTCACAGGCTGCCAGCCAGGACGACCCTGTAGCCCGCGTCCAGGCCCAGAAAGCTGGGCTTACCGAGGAGCAGAAGAAGCTCAAGATCGAAGCCAGCATGGCTCAGGTCGCCCTGAAGAAAGCCGAGAAGCAGCTCGCCGCACACGCTACGCCCGAGCTGGAGGCCCAGGTCGCCGAGCTGCGTATTGCCGCCAGCGAAGCGCAGCGGGCGCTGGATGCCGCCAACGCCGCCGCACCGGCTGTAGAGGCTGCCGCAGCTCCGGCCAATGACGAAGCGCTAAAAAAAGCCAAGATCGAAGCCGCCATGCTCCGTGCCCAGCTACGCAAGCTGGAGAAGCTGGCAACACGCGACGACGAGCAACAGGCCGAGCTGACGCGTCTGCAAACCCAGTTGGCCGAGGCTGAGCAGGCTCTCGCCGACGCACAGCAAAACGCACCGGTCGCACCGAAGAAGGCAGCCGATGACGAAGCGCTGAAAAAGGCCAAGATCGAAGCCGCCATGCTCCGCGCCCAGCTTCGCAAACTGGAAAAGCTGGAAACACGCGACGACGAGCAACAAGCCGAGTTGACGCGTCTGCAAACCCAGTTGGCCGTAGCTGAGCAGGCTCTCGCCGACGCACAACAAAACGCACCGGCGGCACCGAAGAAGGCAGCCGATGACGAAGCGCTGAAAAAGGCCAAGATCGAAGCCGCCATGCTTCGTGCCCAGCTGCGCAAGCTGGAGAAGCTGGAAACACGCGACGACGAGCAGCAGGCCGAGTTGACACGCCTGCAAGCCCAACTGGCCCAAGCTGAACAGACGCTGGCCGAGGCACAACAAAACGCACCAGCTGCGCCGAGGAAAGCAGCCGGCGACGATGCGCTGAAGAAGGCCAAGATCGAACTGGCCATGAAGCGCGCCGAGCTGAAGAAAGCCGAAAAGGCCGGGGCTGACGAGATCGAGCTTTGCCAGCTGCGTGACGCTCTGAGGACTGTCGAAGAGGCACTGCATGCCGCAGAAGAACAATCTGCCAAGCCCGCACCAGAGCTGGTTCGCACCGACAAGCGGCCGATCGACGAGCAGGCACGCGCACTGAAGACTGAGGTGGCCTTTGCCCGCGCTGACCTGCGCAAGCTGGAGCGTGATGCCGGCAGCGACAGCGCTGCAATCGAAGCCGCTCGTGAGCGCTTGCACGAAGCCGAACGCAAGCTGCAGGAACACACTGATTTGTAAGGAGCGGCCTGCCGCCACTTCCGGGTAACGCGCTCTGATAGCGCAGCCCGTAGCACATTCGACCGGAGCGCCAATGGCACTGCCACGTATCACTTCACCGCACAGCACCGGCAGCAACCGCACCCAACGGGTCATGCTGCTGGTACTGGCCGCAACACTGCCGGGTATCGTCGCCCTCACCTGGCTCTACGGCCCCGGCACGCTGATCAATCTGTGCTGGGCCAGCGCCGTCGCGCTGGGTTTCGAGGCGTTGCTGCTCAAGGTTCGGCAACGCCCGGTGCAATTCTTTCTGCGCGATGGCAGCGCCCTGGTTACCGCCGTGCTACTGGCGTTGGCGCTGCCGCCCTACTCGCCTTGGTGGTTGACCCTGATCGCCACCGCTAGCGCCATCGTCTTCGGCAAACAGCTCTATGGTGGGCTGGGGCAGAATCCCTTCAACCCGGCCATGGTCGGCTATGTTGTGGTACTGATTTCCTTTCCGGTAGAGATGACTTCCTGGCCAGTGCCTCACGGCGTAGGGCTTGGTGCCGGCCTGCAGCATATCCTTGGTATTGCCTCGATGCCCGATGGCTGGAGCCAGGCCACCGCACTGGACGCGATGAAGCTGAACAAAAGTCTGACGATAGAAGAGCTCTGGGCCAATCCAGCCTTCGGGCATTTCGGCGGGATCGGCTCGGAGGTGGTCAACCTGGCGTTCCTTGCCGGCGGTCTGTTCCTGCTGCACAAGCGCCTGTTCAGCTGGCACGCCCCGGTGGGCATGCTCGCTGCGCTGACACTGATGAGCCTGGTGTTCTGGAATGGTTCGGGCTCCGACAGCAACGGCTCGCCGCTATTTCACCTGCTCAGCGGCGCCACCATGCTCGGCGCGTTCTTCATCGTCACCGACCCGGTCAGCAGCGCCACCAGCAACCTGGGCCGGCTGATCTTCGGCGCTGGCGTCGGCATTCTCGTCTACGTGATTCGCGCCTGGGGCGGTTATCCGGATGGCGTCGCATTCGCCGTACTGCTGATGAACCTGTCCGCGCCAACCATCGACTATTACACCCGTCCGCGCACCTACGGCCACCGCAAGGCCGAGCGCGGCTTCAAGATGGGCGAATGACATGATCCTCCCCGAACTCAGTCGCTCGATGTTCAAGAACGCCCTGGTACTGGGGCTGTTCGCTGTGGTCACCGTTGGCGGGGTGACCGTGCTGCAGCAATTCACCGCCGAGCGCATCCAGGCTGCCGAGCGTGCCGCACAGCTACGGGCACTCAACGAAATTCTGCCGCGCAGCAGTTACGACAACCAATTGCTCGACAGCAGCATTGAAGTCCAGCACCCACTGCTCGGCAACAGACGGCCCGCGCCGGCATACATCGCCCGCGCCAATGGCAAGCCAAGCGCGGTGATCCTCCCGGCCGTCGCGCCGGACGGCTACAGCGGCGCCATCGATCTGCTGATCGGAATATTTTCCGACGGTCGCATCGCCGGTGTGCGCATAGTCCGCCACCGCGAAACACCGGGCCTGGGCGACAAGATCGAGCTGGCCAAGGACCGCTGGATCCTCAGTTTCGACGGCAAATCTCTGGATGCCCCAGAAGCCAGCGGCTGGGCTGTAAAGAAGGATCGCGGCGATTTCGACCAGTTCGCCGGAGCCACCATCACGCCACGTGCGGTTGTGGCGGCTGTCCACCGGGCCCTGCAGTACTTCGAGGCCCACCGCGAAGAGCTATTCAGCGCCACCACCCAGCCGGTCGAGCCTTCACAGGCGCTGCCGGAATTGAGCGAACCCGACGAAGCCACTCACTCCCGCGCTGGCAGCGCTGCAACCCGTGACGAGCTGCAGATCACTGATCCGCAATCCGAGCAGAGAGGTGACACGCCATGAGCACACCCAGCTACCGCGAACTGACCCTTAACGGCCTGTGGAAGAACAACCCGGCGCTGGTTCAGCTGTTGGGCCTTTGTCCACTGCTGGGGGTCAGCAACTCATCGGTCAACGCCCTGGGCCTGGGTCTGGCCACAGCACTGGTACTGACCTGCTCCAACCTCAGCGTTTCCCTGGTACGTGGCGTGGTCCACACTGCCGTTCGCCTGCCGGCGTTCGTCATGATCATTGCCGCACTGACTACCTGCATTGAGCTGCTGATGCAGGCCTACACCTACGAGCTGTTTCAGATACTGGGCATCTTCATCCCGCTGATCACCACCAACTGCGTGATCCTCGGCCGCGCCGACGGCTTCGCGGCCAAGCAGAAGCCACTGGTCGCAAGCTACGACGGATTCATCATGGGAATGGGCTTCGCACTGGTGCTGCTGGTGTTGGGCAGCCTGCGCGAGCTGTTCGGCACCGGCACGCTATTCGCCAACATGCACCTGCTGTTCGGCCCCATCGCGGCGGACTGGCAGATCACCGTATTCAGCGACTACAAAGGCTTCCTGCTAGCGATTCTGCCGCCGGGCGCGTTTATCGTGCTCGGTCTGTTGATCGCCCTGAAGAACCGCATCGATGAGCAGCTGGCCGAACGCGCCAAGGCGGAGCAACCGGAAGCGCCGGTACAGAGCCGCCGGGTACGGGTAACCGGAGTTATCGAGTAACCATGAATGCGGAAAAACGCCGGGAGATATTTCGTCGCTTCCATGAGGACAACCCCGAGCCCAAGACAGAGTTGGCCTACAACACTCCATTCGAGCTGCTGATTGCAGTGATCCTCTCTGCGCAAGCCACCGATGTCGGCGTCAACAAGGCCACCGCCAAGCTGTACCCGGTCGCCAACACGCCGGAAGCGATCTATGCGCTGGGCGTCGAGGGGCTGTCGGAGTACATCAAGACCATCGGCCTGTACCGAGGCAAGGCGAAGAACGTCATCGAGACCTGCCGCATCCTGATCGAGAAGCACGGCAGTCAGGTCCCGGACAACCGCGAAGACCTTGAAGCCCTGCCCGGCGTCGGCCGCAAGACCGCCAACGTGGTACTCAACACGGCGTTTCGACAGCTCGCCATGGCGGTGGATACCCATATCTTTCGCGTCGCCAATCGCACCAATATCGCGCCTGGCAAGAACGTGCTGGAGGTCGAGCGCAAGCTGTTGCGCTTCGTGCCCAAGGAGTACCTGCTGGACGCCCACCACTGGCTGATCCTGCATGGGCGCTACGTTTGCAAGGCGCGCCGCCCCCAATGTGGCAGCTGCCGCATCGAAGATCTGTGCGAATACAAGCACAAGACTTCCGACGATTAGGTTTTAGTGAAAAAACCTATCAATCGATTGAAAAAATCTTTTTTACGACCTTGTTTTTTGTCGCTATAAGGTGCGCCAACAGCGCGCCTTAAGCCGTGGAGTAAAGACAAGTGTCCGAGAAAGAAGATATCGAGATTGAAGACGACTTCGTCGGTGAGGACGAGGACGATACCCCAGAAGCACCCATTGAAGTGGCCAAGACCAACCTGACCAAGCGCCGCATCATCGACAACCTGCTCGAAGAACGCAGACTGCGCAAGCAACTCAACGAATACGACTTCGACCTGTAACGAAAAAAGCCCCGAAAATCGGGGCTTTTTCAGTTTTGGCGAAGCTCGGAATCAGTCGCCGCGGTTGGGCGACAACAGCTCGATCTTGTAGCCATCCGGATCTTCGACGAACGCCAGGATGCTGCTACCGTGCATCATCGGCCCCGGCTCGCGGGTGATCTTGCCGCCACGGCTGCGAATGTCCTCGCAGGCCTTGTAGACATCCTCAACTTCCAGGGCGATATGCCCGTAGCCGTTGCCCAGCTCGTAGCTGTCGACGCCCCAGTTGTGGGTCAGCTCGATGACGCTGTTGTGGGCCTCGTCACCGTAGCCGACGAACGCCAGGGTGAATTTGCCGTCCGGATAGTCCTTGCGGCGCAGCAGGGTCATGCCCAGCACTTCGGTGTAGAAGGCGATGGATTTCTCCATATCGCCGACGCGGAGCATGGTGTGAAGTAGCCTCATTGCGTTCCCCTCAACGAACGGTAAATGAAAAACCCCAACCAGGGTTGGGGTTCTCGGTTCAGCAAGAGTTTACCAGAGCGACTCTCGCAACTTCGCCTGCCAGCCACTGCATACCGGCCTCCGCCATTGCAGCGGAGGCCAGCAGACTTACAGCGGGCTGCGACCCTTGCCAGCAGCGATGCGTAGGCGCAGGGCGTTGAGCTTGATGAAACCGGCTGCATCGGCCTGGTCGTAGGCGCCGGCATCGTCCTCGAAGGTGGCGATGTTGGCGTCGAACAGGGAGTCGTCGGACTTGCGCCCAGCAATGATGATGTTGCCCTTGTACAGCTTCAGGCGTACCACGCCGTTCACCGTAGCCTGGGAAGCGTCGATCATCTGCTGCAGCATCAGACGCTCCGGGCTCCACCAGTAGCCGTTGTAGATCAGGCTGGCGTACTTGGGCATCAGCTCGTCTTTCAGGTGGGCGACTTCACGGTCCAGGGTGATGGACTCGATGGCGCGGTGAGCCTTGAGCATGATGGTGCCGCCGGGGGTTTCGTAGCAGCCGCGGGACTTCATGCCCACGTAGCGGTTCTCCACGATATCCAGGCGACCGATGCCGTTCTCGCCGCCAACCTTGTTCAGGTAAGTCAGCACTTCGGCCGGGCTCATCTCCTTGCCATCAATGGCGACGATGTCGCCCTTGCGGTAGGTCAGCTCGATGTAGGTTGGAGTGTCCGGCGCGGCTTCCGGAGACTTGGTCCAGCGCCACATGTCCTCTTCGTGCTCGGTCCAGGTGTCTTCCAGCACGCCACCTTCATAGGAGATATGCAACAGGTTGGCATCCATGGAGTACGGCGATTTCTTCTTGCCGTGGCGCTCGATCGGGATCTCGTGCTTGGCGGCATAGTCCATCAGCTTCTCGCGCGACAGCAGGTCCCATTCGCGCCAGGGAGCGATGACTTTGACGCCCGGCTTGAGCGCATAGGCGCCCAGTTCGAAACGCACCTGGTCGTTACCCTTGCCGGTGGCGCCGTGGGAAATGGCGTCAGCGCCGGTTTCGTTGGCGATTTCGATCAGACGCTTGGCGATCAGCGGACGGGCAATCGAAGTGCCCAGCAGGTATTCGCCTTCGTAGACGGTGTTGGCGCGGAACATCGGATAGACGAAATCACGCACGAACTCTTCGCGCAGGTCGTCGATGTAGATTTCCTTGACACCCATGGCCTGAGCCTTGGCGCGGGCCGGCTCGACCTCTTCGCCCTGACCGAGGTCAGCGGTGAAGGTCACCACTTCACAGTTGTAGGTGTCTTGCAGCCACTTGAGAATCACCGAGGTATCCAGGCCACCGGAATAGGCCAGAACCACCTTCTTAACGTCCGACATGCCATCAGCTCCACGGGTAGTACGGGAAAGCCGGTAATTCTACTGCTCGCGACGTTTGTTTTACAGGGGCACGGCCTTGTCTGGCCCTGGATCTCGCCTCAAGAAGACGAATCGACACGCTCAACCGCGGCGGTGGTGCTGGCCGGCTCACGATACAGGCTCAAACCTACCCGTCGGTTCTTGGCACGACTGGCCGCATCCCGGTTCGGCACCAGCGGGTAGCGTTCGCCATGAAAGCGCAGGGTGATCTGCTCCTTCGGCACGCCGTTGGCGAGCAGGTATTCCTCCACGGCCAGGGCGCGGCGGCGTGAAAGGTCGCGGTTGGACAAGCGATTGCCGCTGTTGTCGGAATGGCCGTCGAGCTGGATGCGATTGACCGTTGGATCGGCCTTCAGGTACTGCAGGATGATGTCGAGCTTGGCCTGGCCCCGCGCATCGAGCGTGACGTCGCTGCTGGGAAAGCCGATCTGCGTTTTGCGGATCTGGTCGAAATTCACTGGCAACAGCTTGGCCGTGCAGCCACGAAAATCTTCATAGGCCTTGCCGAAACGCGCCGGCAACAGACGCACCTCCAGCGCTTCGCCGCCGTGCAGGGTGCGATGGCGCACCACCGGGCTGCGGCCGTCGAGCAGGCCACTGAGCAGGCGTCCGGCCTGAAGATACGAGCTGTTGAAGGGAATATCCCCATCGCCCACGGTCACCACGCCCAGGTTGATATCGCTGCGCGCCGGCTGCCAGGGTGCCGCGGCTGCCAGCAGTGTCGCTGAACCGGCGCCCAACCAGCGCTCTGGCGAGTTGAGGCGGAAAATCGGTTCTTCACCGGCGCGGCGCACAAACTCGCCACGGCCAAAACCGGCAATGGGCTGCACCAGCCTGCACTCGAACTGATCACCTTCGACCTGCCACTCCACCCGCTCCAGACGCGTCTGGAAAGTCAGGGCATTGGCCGGCGAAGCCAGTAGGCAAGCCAGGATTAAAGGGCGCAGGCGCACGGTGAACTCCAGGAGCAAAGCGGTCTAACGGGCTATCGGGCCAGGCCGGAAAAACTTGAGTGCAGGAAGTCCGATGCCTGCCTCATCATGGCCCTGTTGAGTGTCACCATGCGGCAGCCATTGAGCGATCTGCGCTAGCATTTACATCGCCGGCTGCGACTCTCACAACCGAACCGGGCCTAATGATTGAAAGTCCAAACATGGCGGCCGCGATCGAACAGCGTTCCCGAGAAGGCTTATGAAATGGTGTTTACCCAATCCGGCGAATGCCAAGGACCAGACCAGCGGGAAGACCGGCTGGTACGCCCTGATACCAAGCCACGAACCAGCTTCAGGAAAAGGACCAGCGTGTCGTTCATGTCGACTCTCCCCATCGAGTGGATGCCTTGAACCCCGGCACTCCATTACGGCCAACCGCCGATACCGGCTCGTCAGTGCCCGTCACGCCGAACGAGCAGTCGCTGATCATCTGTGAGCACTGCGACTCGGTATATCGACGCCTTGCCCTGGCACGCCGACAGAGCGCCCACTGCCTGCGCTGCGGCGCGCTGCTGGAGCGAGGCCGTCATCTGAACAGCGACCAGCTGCTGGCGCTGACTCTGGCCGCCGCGATCCTGTTCCTGTTCGCCAATGCCTTCCCCATCATGCAGATAGGCCTGCAGGGGCTAAGCAACGAGGCGACGCTGTGGGGCACCGTCGAAGCCTTGGCCTACGGGCGGATAACCCCGATTGCACTGGTCGCCGGGCTCAGCATCATCTTTGCGCCGGGCCTGCAGATCATCCTGCTGGCCTGGGTGCTGGTGCATGCGCGCAGCGGCCGGATCGCGCCGGGCTTTCGCACCTGTATGCGTGCCTTGGAGCACCTGCGTCCCTGGAGCATGCTGGAGGTCTGCCTGCTGGGCATTCTGGTCGCCATCATCAAACTCGCCGGCATGCTCGACGTGCATCCAGGCATCGGCCTTTGGGCCATGGCCATACTCACCATTCTGATTCTGCTGATCGCCGGGCGCGATGTACGCGATCTGTGGGACGACCTGGGGGTGAAGCCGCGATGAGCCAGCCACCTTATGCCTCAGAGCTGGGGCTGCAGCTATGCCACGATTGCGGCCTCACCTGCCGCCTGACGGACCGCGATTGCCCACGCTGCGAAGCCCCGCTCCACCAGCGCAAACCGAACAGCATCGCCCGCACCTGGGCCTTGCTGATCGCTGCGCTGATTTTATATCTACCGGCCAACACGCTGCCGGTGATGTACACCGACATGTTCGGCAGCGGCAGCGAGAACACTATCCTGAGCGGTGTGGTCGAGTTCTGGAAGGAAGGTGCCTGGGACATTGCGCTGTTGATCTTCATCGCCAGCGTAGTGGTGCCCTGCATGAAATTCTTCGTCCTCGGGCTGCTGCTGATCTGCGCTCAGCGCCGCAGCCGCTGGGCCATGCGCGAACGTGCGCAGCTGTATCGTTTTATCGAAACCATCGGCTACTGGTCGATGCTTGATGTACTGGTGGTGGCCCTGGTGGCGGCACTGGTGCAGTTCCGTGCATTGAGCACCATCGAGCCGCGCCTGGGCATTCTATTCTTCGGCCTGGTGGTGGTGCTGACGATGCTAGCCTCGATGAGTTTCGATCCGCGACTGACCTGGGATGCAGAGAACGACGATGTCAGATAACCCGTACAGCCCCGAAACATCTGCCGGCACTCCCGAGGTGAGACAGCGGCGCGTGCGCGTCTCGCTGGTCTGGCTGGTCCCCATCGCCGCTGCCTTGGTGGGCTTTTCGATGATCGTGCAGAACTGGCTGTCGGCCGGCCCGCAGATCACCGTGAGCTTCGAGACCGCCGAGGGCCTGGAAGCCAACAAGACCCAGGTCAAGTACAAGAACGTGGTCATCGGCCAGGTGACTGACATCGGTCTCAGCGAGGATCACACCCGCGTTATCGCCACCATTGAGCTGGATCAGAACGCCGAGCCCTTCACTCGCGAAGACACCAAGTTCTGGGTGGTACGCCCGCGCATCGGCGCCAGCGGTGTATCCGGCGTCGACACGCTGCTGTCCGGGGCCTTCATCGGTGCGGACGCCGGGCGCGCCGAGGAAACCCGGCGCAAGTTTGTCGGCCTGGAAGCACCGCCGCCCGTGACCTTTGGCGCCAAAGGCAAGCAGTTCACCCTCAACACCGATGACCTGGGCTCCCTGGGCATTGGTTCGCCGGTGTACTTTCGCCGCCTTCAGGTCGGCCAGGTGATTTCGCTCGGCCTGGCAGACGACGGCAAAGGCGTCCAGGTACAGATCTTCGTAAACGCCCCTTACGACAAGTTCGTCACCGACGACACGCGCTTCTGGAACGCCAGCGGCATCGACGTCTCGGTTGCTGCCGACGGCCTCACCGTCAACGCCGAATCGGTCTCGGCGATCCTGGCCGGCGGCATCGCCTTTCGTGCCCCAAATTACAGCCCCGACGCCAAGCTCGCCGAGCAGGACCACGAGTTCACCCTGTTCCCCGACATACGCAAGGCCATGGCGCCGTCCGACGGCCCGCCGCGTTATGTGCAAATGCGCTTTGATCAGCCCCTGCGCGGCTTGAACAGCGATGCGCCTGTGGAGTTTCTCGGCGTACCCATCGGTCGCGTGGTATCGGTCAAGCTCGACTATGACGAACAGACCCAGCGCTTTCCCGTGGTGGTCGGCGCACTGATCTACCCCAACCGTCTGGGCGCCGCACACGACAAACTGTCCCAGGCTCTGGGCGGCGATTCCGAAGAGCACGCCGCTCGACTGATGCAGATGTTCGTCGAGCGTGGCCTGCGAGCGCAGGCGAGAACCGGCAACCTGCTGACCGGCCAGCTGTACATCTCGCTGGATTTCGACCCGCGCGCCCCCGAGGTAGCCTTCGATCAGCATGCTCGCCCAATGACGATCCCGACCATCGCCGGCAGCTTCGACAAGCTGCAGGAACAGCTGCAGGCCATCGTCGACAAACTCGGCAAGCTGCCGATCGACTCCCTGGCTGACAACCTGAACGGCAGCCTTGATGAATTGCGCCAGACGCTCAAGCAGGTCAACGGCGACGTACTTCCGCAACTGCAGCGCACCCTGGAGCGATCGGAGCAGACCCTTGAGAACGCCAATCAGGCGCTGGCCGATGGCTCGCCGCAGCGCCAGCAACTGGGCGACACGCTTGGCGAAGTCCAGCGCGCCGTGCGCTCGGTGCGAGTGCTATCCGATTACCTCAGCCGCCATCCTGAATCCTTGATTCGCGGCCGGGACGGCGCCGATGCGCCCGCCAGCTTCAAGGGCCAAGCCACCTCTCGCGAACTCAATTCGGAGCCCCAACCATGACCCTGCGCCCTTCTTTGCTGATGCTTGCCGGGGCGCTCGTGCTGAGCGCCTGCAGCTCGGCCCCGACCAATTACCACACGCTAATCGCCACGCAGCCGCAAGCCACGGCGGGAAGTCCGGTAGATTTCCAGCTGCAGGTGCTGCCAGTGCGCATACCGGTACAGGTCGACCAGCCCAGCCTGGTGGTGCGCCAGAGCGACGGCCGCCTGGCGATTCTGGAAACCGCGCTCTGGGCCTCGCCGCCAGCCGATGAGTTTCATGACGCCTTGGCGATCGAACTGGAACAGCGCCTTGGCGTGCGGGATCTGGCCGGTCTACCTGGAAAGTCCGATAAGCCTCTGCTCAGCCTGCGCACCGACGTACGGCGTTTCGATTCGCTGCCCGGTCACCACGCCGCGCTGGACGTCGTCTGGAGTCTGGAGCTCAGCGGGCGCAATCAGCAGCAACGTGCGCTGACCTGCGCCAGCGTGATCCACGAGCAGGCCGGCAACGAGGTGGACAGTCTGGTGCTGGCACACCAGCGGGCAATCAGCACACTGGCCGATCGCATTGCCGAAACCGCCCGACAGTGGGCACGCGACCCCCAGCGCGATTGTCCCGCGCAGTGACTTCCCTGCACCGAACCCGCCGGTCTTTTCCGTCGCACCGTCCGCGGCGGCTTATAGCTGCCTGCCAGGCTTGAGCTTTAAGGCAGGCTGGCGGATTTTCCGGTAGCATTCCAGCACGTTTGATCCGCTTGGAAACCCGCATGTCCGATCGCATTACCCTCCTTCGTCCCGACGACTGGCATATCCACCTGCGCGATGGCGCGGCACTGGCCCACACCGTTGCAGACGCCGCGCGCCAGTTCGCCCGCGCAATCGTCATGCCTAACCTGGTGCCGCCGGTGCGCAATGCCGCCGAAGCGAACGAGTATCGCCAGCGGATCATCGCTGCCCGCCCCGCAGGCAATGCCTTCGAGCCGCTGATGGTGCTCTACCTCACCGATGGCACGCAGCCCGAAGAGATTCGCGCAGCCAAGGACAGCGGCCTGGTTTTCGCAGCCAAACTCTATCCGGCCGGCGCCACCACCAACTCGGCCTCCGGCGTGACGAAGATCGACAACATCTTCCCGGTGCTGGAAACCATGGCTGAGGTTGGCCTGCCGCTGCTGGTACACGGCGAGGTGACCCGCGCGGAGATCGATATCTTCGATCGCGAGAAATACTTCATTGACGAGCAGCTGAGCCGGATCACCGAGCGCTTCCCGGCGCTGAAAGTCGTTTTCGAGCACATCACCACCCGCGACGCTGTGCAGTTCGTCGAGGCTGCCAGCAGTAACGTGGGCGCGACCATCACCGCGCATCACCTGCTCTACAACCGAAACCACATGCTGGTGGGCGGCATCCGTCCGCATTTCTTCTGCCTGCCGATCCTCAAGCGCAACGTCCACCAGGAAGCCTTGCTGGACGCCGCCACCAACGGCAACCCGAGCTTCTTCCTCGGCACCGACTCGGCACCCCACGCCCAGCACGCCAAGGAAAACGCCTGCGGTTGCGCCGGCTGCTACACCGCCTATGCAGCCATCGAGCTGTATGCCGAGGCCTTTGAGCAGCGCAACGCCCTGGATCGTCTGGAAGCCTTTGCCAGCCACTTCGGCGCAGACTTCTACGGCCTGCCACGCAACACCGAGCAGATCACCCTGGTACGCGAACCCTGGAGCGTGCCCAGCCACCTGCCCTTCGGCGAACACAATCTGGTGCCCCTGCGCGCCGGCGAAACCCTGCAATGGCGACTGGAGACGCACGCATGAGCGAGGAGTCGTTCGACGACGAACAGGACAACAGCCTTTCCGGCAAACCCCGCTCACCCATGGCACGCCGCTTCCGCGGCTTCCTGCCGGTAGTGGTCGACGTCGAGTGCGGCGGTTTCAACTGCGCCACCGATGCCCTGCTGGAAATCGCCGCGGTAACCATCGGCATGGATGAACAGGGCCTGCTCTATCCGCAGGACACCCTGTTCTATCGTGTGGAGCCCTTCCCCGGCGCCAATATCGAAGCCGCCGCGCTGGAGTTCACCGGCATCAAGCTGGACCACCCGCTGCGCATGGCCGTCCCTGAAGCCCAGGCGATGGGCGACATCACCCGTGGCGTACGCAAGGCGGTGAAATCCGCAGGCTGCAAGCGCGCCATTCTGGTCGGGCACAACAGCAGCTTCGACCTGGGCTTTCTCAACGCGGCAATTGCCCGCTGCGATATCAAGCGCAATCCCTTCCACCCCTTCTCCAGCTTCGATACGGCGACCCTCGCCGGCCTCGCCTACGGCCAGACCGTACTGGCCAAGGCCTGTCAGGCGGCCGGCATCGACTTCGATGGACGCGAAGCTCACTCGGCCCGCTACGACACGGAAAAAACCGCCGAGCTGTTCTGCGGCATCGTCAACCGCTGGAAGGAAATGGGCGGCTGGGAAGAGTTCGACGAGTAGCAACTGCCGGCGCGTAGGGTGGATGTCGCTTTCCACATCCACCATGCCCCACGCGGTAAATCGGTCATCCGAGCAAAAACCCAGCACAAATAAAAAGGCCAGTCTCTCGACTGGCCTTTTTGCATCAACGCCGGCTTACAGCGGCTTGCCGCGGTTCCCATGTTCGCTGACGAAAGCCTGCACGGCCTTCAGATCGTTGGCCAACACTGTGCAGCGCTCCGGACGCTCGAACAGATCAGCCAGGTGCGCCGGCAGCTCCAAGGCGCGACCAACACCGGCCTTCTCCACCGCTTCGGGGAATTTCACCGGGTGTGCAGTGCCCAGGGTCACCATGGGTGTCGAGAGGCTGCGGCGGCATTCACGAGCGGCATGCACGCCAATCGCGGTATGCGGGTCGAGCACCTCACCGGTGGCGGCGAATACATCGGCGATGGTCTTGCAGGTCTGCTCGTCATCCACGGCCAGGGAATCGAACAGCTTGCGCGCCTCGGTCCAGCGCCCCTCCTCGACCGACAGCTTGCCGGTGGCCTTGAACGAGTTCATCAGCTCAGCCACGGCAGCGCCGTTGCGGCCATGCAGATCGAACAGCAGACGCTCGAAGTTGGACGACACCATGATGTCCATGGATGGCGAAAGCGACGGATGCAGGGTGTCCTTATCGTAACGATTGCCGCTCATAAAGCGGTGCAGAATGTCGTTACGGTTGGTGGCGACCACCAGCTGACTGATCGGCAGGCCCATGTTGCGCGCCAGGTAGCCGGCGAAGATATCGCCGAAGTTGCCGGTCGGGACCGAGAACGCCACCGAACGCGCCGGGCCGCCCAGCTGCAGCGCCGCATGGAAGTAGTAAACGATCTGGGCCATGATCCGCGCCCAGTTGATCGAGTTCACCGCCACCAGACGGGTGCCCTTGAGGAAGCCCTGGTCAGCGAAGCTGTCCTTGACCATCTCCTGGCAGTCATCGAAGTTACCTTCGATGGCGATGTTATGGATGTTGTCGCCGAAGATGGTGGTCATCTGGCGGCGCTGCACCTCGGACACGCGCTGGTGCGGATGCAGAATGAAGATGTCGACATTCTCGCAGCGGCGGCAGCCTTCGATGGCCGCCGAGCCTGTATCACCGGAAGTGGCACCGATGATCACCACACGCTCGCCGCGCTTGGCCAGCACATAGTCAAGCAGGCGACCCAGCAGCTGCAGGGCGAAATCCTTGAAGGCCAGGGTCGGGCCGTGGAACAGCTCCATCACCCACTCGTTGCCGTCCAGCTGACGCAGGGGCGCGACCGCGCTATGGGCGAAAACGCCGTAGGTTTCTTCGAGAATCTGCTTGAAGTCGGCATCGGGAATGCTGCCGGCCACGAAGGGGCGCATGACCTTGAATGCCAGCTCGTGATACGGCAGGCCGGCCCAGGAGGCGATTTCCTCGATGGTAAAGCGCGGCAGGTTTTCCGGCACATACAGGCCGCCGTCGCTGGCCAGGCCAGCCAGCAGCACGTCTTCGAAATTCAGGGCCGGTGCCTGGCCACGGGTGCTGATATAGCGCATTTGTTCAAACCTTCGGTTTGAGCCGCAAGCCGAGCGATTCGCCAGGGCTCGCGACTCCAAGTTAATTCAGCTGTTCCACACGAATCCGTACGACCTTGCCGATCACGTCATCCAAGGTTTCCAGCGCGGAGATGGCGTTGTCGATACGCTCTTCCACCACCCGATGCGTAACCAGAATGACCGGCACCAGGCCGTCATGCTCTTCGGCTTCCTTCTGCATGATCGACTCTATATTGATGCCATGCTGGGAAAGAATGGTCGCGACCTGAGCCAGCACGCCGGGATGATCCTTGGCCTGGATACGCAGATAGTAGGCGCTCTCGCAGTCGCTCACCGGCAGGATCGGATGAGCTGACAGCGCGTCGTGCTGGAAGGCCAAAGGCGGTACGTGATTGCTCGGGTCGGCGCTCAGCGCGCGTGCCACATCAACCAGGTCGGCAACCACTGCCGATGCGGTCGGCTCCATGCCGGCGCCGGCGCCGTAATAAAGGGTGCTGCCCACGGCATCGCCATTGACCATCACCGCGTTCATCACGCCATTGACGTTGGCGATCAGACGGTCGGCGGGGATCAGCGTCGGATGCACACGCAGCTCGATACCTGCTTCGGTGCGGCGCGCCACACCCAGGTGCTTGATGCGATAACCCAGCGCCTCGGCGTAATTCACATCCGCCGTGGTCAGTTGGGAAATGCCTTCGGTGTAGGCCTTGTCGAACTGCAGCGGGATGCCAAATGCAATGGACGCAAGGATGGTCAGTTTGTGCGCAGCATCGATGCCTTCGACGTCGAAGGTCGGATCGGCCTCGGCATAACCCAGCTCCTGGGCTTCTTTGAGCACGTCCTCAAAGGTGCGACCCTTCTCGCGCATCTCGGTGAGGATGAAGTTGCCAGTGCCGTTGATGATGCCGGCCAGCCAGTTGATACGGTTGCCCGCCAGGCCTTCACGGATAGCCTTGATCACCGGAATGCCGCCTGCAACCGAGGCCTCGAAGGCGACGATGACGCCTTTTTCACGGGCCCGGGCGAAGATTTCGTTACCGTGCACGGCGATCAGCGCCTTGTTGGCGGTGACCACGTGCTTACCGTTCTCGATGGCCTTGAGCACCAGCTCCAGCGCCAGGGTATAGCCACCGATCAGCTCGACGACAATATCGATATCGGGGTTGCTGACAACGGCGAAAACGTCGTCGGTAATGGTGATGCTACCGGTGTCACAACGTGGGTTTGGTTGACGAGTCGCGATCTGCACGACTTCGATACCACGCCCGATGCGACGGGCAATTTCCTCGGCATTGCGTTGCAGCACATTGAAGGTTCCGCCACCGACGGTACCCAGCCCACAGATGCCAACTTTCACCGGTTTCAAGCTGCACTCCCCATACCTGCGAACGGCCCTACGCAGCGGCCGAACAAAAGAGTCGCACATTACGAAGCGCACGGGATTTAGTCAAATCGGCTGGGCGTACGGCAGGGCCGTTTTATCCCCGCCGTGCCGAACTGTAGGGACGATTTTATTCGGCCATTGTCATCATTTTTGCCGGCGGCAAGTTCAGCCTCCGAGCCAGTGAGTTGCGAGTGAAGCTTCGGTTCGGACTTAGCTTTGCGCCCCGCCCAAACCCAAGCGCTGATGCCACTGCGCCAGAGACTCGTCCGGATATTCAGCAAAGCATTTATCGCCATCCTGAACCTGCCGCTCGACCCAACTTGCCTTGGAGTCGAGCATCAGATGCGTATGTTCGGGCGGCACCGGCAGCTCGGTATCGATGGCCGAAGCGTGAGGGTGGACCAGATCCGGCCAACTGGGGTCCCAGAGCCAGAGCGCACTACCGCAGTGTTTGCAGAAATGGCGCTGCCCTTCGCTGACGTTGACCTCGCCGGTTTCCGGGTCGGCCATACGGGCGCGATAGACGCTCAGATGCTCCCGCCCTTCGACCGCCAGCGTGCGGTAGTCACCGCCGAGGTTGATCGCATAGCCGCCGCCACCGGCCGTCTTGCGGCAAATGGAGCAGTAGCAGCGCATAAAAGGATAAGGCTCAGCCGACTCCAGCGAGAATCGTACGGCCTTGCAGTGGCAGGAACCTTCGAGTTTCATGATCACCCCTCGCGTGTCTTCAGACATTGACCGCGAGGAGCGAGACAGTTCAACCGGGCGCCTGTGGATGACGCCCGCGGTATTACTTGGCCTGCAGAGCAAGCTCCGCCAACTGCGGCGCCGGCTGATAGCCCGGAATGATCTGGCCGTCGGCAAGGACGATCGCCGGCGTGCCCTGCACGCCGATCATCTGGCCCAGCTCATATTGCTTGGCGACCGGGCTGTCACAGGTAGCAGCCGGCACTTCTTGGCGAGTTTTGGCCTTGTTCATGGCCGCCTGCTGGTCCTTGGCGCACCAGACACTGGTCAGCGTAGTGCCACCGTGGCTCGCCAGCCCCTGACGCGGGAACGCCATATAGCGCACTTCGACGCCCAGGCGATTGAGCTCCGGCACTTCACTGTGCAGCTTCTGGCAATAAACGCAGTCCGTGTCGGTGAACACGGTGATATGGGCCTTGGGGTTCTTCGGAGCGAAAACCACCATCTCGCTGGTCGGCACCGCCGCGATGGTCTGCGCCACGGCACGGCTCTGGGCTTCGTCGGTCAGGTTGATCGCCTGGCCATCCTTGAACTGGAACATATAGCCCTGGATCACAAACTGGCCATCGGCACTGGCATAGAGCTGACGCCCGCCCTTGATCTGTACCTGGTACACGCCAGGCATCGGGCTTTCGGAAATGGCCTCGATGGGCATATCGGGCTGGATCGACTGCAGCGCATCACGAATAGCCTTGTCGGCATCGGCGGCCATGGCAACGGAGCCGAGCAGACCGAGGGTCGCGGCTGCAAACAAACGAATCACGCGCATGGAATCTCCTGGCGACTACGGTCTGAAAAAGAGACGCAGACTAACACAGGCAATCCCCCAGGCCGATGGCCCCACACCGCGACCTATGGCCCGGCGTGATCTGATGCACAGCTGCCAGCTCCCGCATAAAAGAGCGCTCAGCATTCTCTTCACCCGCTATAAGCGTTTGAAAAAGCAGGTAGAAAAAGCACTGCTCAAGGGTTGACACGCACCCACGCGACGCGAATAATGCGCGCCACTTGGCTACGTAGCTCAGTTGGTTAGAGCATAGCATTCATAATGCTGGGGTCCGGGGTTCAAGTCCCTGCGTAGCCACCAAGTTCAAAAAAGGGTTCAGCGAAAGCTGAACCCTTTTTTTGTGCCTACCATTCAGCCAACCGCCCCGGGAGCACGCCATGAGAGACGACGACTTCGACAATATTCGCGCCGAACGGGAAATGCCTTACCGCCCTGCTCCCAGCTCAGCCAACAAGTACGCCGGTCTCTGGAAACAGATCGCGCTGGGGATTGTGGTTGGGCATCTGTCGCTGGGGCTGATTGGCTTTGTGCTCTGGTTGATCGCGACCCACTTCTTCATGGGCAATCTGCAGCTAAGCGTGCCTTGATAGACAAACCAGCATCAGCCCAGCAGGGAAATGTCCGTTACCTCTTCAAGTCGCTGGCTGCGGTACGTGGTACGGCCGGAGCACTTGCCGCTTACCGCCCGTCTCGGAGTAATCGAATACGACGGCCGGGACGAACAGACCCTGACCGAGGCCATCGAACTGACAAGTCGCTTCAAGACGAAAACCAGCCGTGCATCCTCGGCTAGGACATTGCCGGCATGTCACATCGGTCGGTTCCGACGTAACGCTGCTGAAAGGATCACCCTTCATGAACAACGCCATCGGCTATGCTGCCCTAGACCCGAACACACCGCTCGCGCCCTATTCATTCACACGCCGCGCGGTAGGCTTGAACGACGTCAAAATCGAGATTCTCTATTGCGGCGTCTGCCATTCGGATCTGCATACGGTCCGCAACGAATGGAACAACACGCTTTACCCCTCCGTCCCAGGCCATGAAATCGTCGGACGCGTTACCGCTGTAGGCGACGCGGTCAAAGCCTTCAATGTCGGCGATCTGGCCGGCGTCGGCTGTATGATCGATAGCTGCCAGAACTGCCCGTCCTGCGGCGAAGGCTTGGAGCAATACTGCGAAAACGGTTTCATCGGGACCTACAACGGCCATGCATTTGGCGGCAGTGAAAACACGTTCGGTGGTTATTCGGACCACATTGTGGTGAATGAGAAGTTCGCGTTGCGCATTTCTCATGCCGAAGGCGACCTCGCCGCCGTGGCGCCACTGCTGTGCGCGGGTATCACAACGTATTCACCACTGCGCGAATGGAAGGTCGGACCCGGCCAGAAGGTCGGCGTGGTCGGCCTCGGCGGCCTGGGTCACATGGCCGTTAAGATCGCCCGCGCCATGGGCGCCCATGTGGTGCTTTTCACCACCTCGCCGGGTAAAAAGGAAGATGCCCTGCGCCTGGGTGCGAGCGAAGTCGTGGTATCGAAAAACAAGGAGGAGATGGCTGCCCACCTAAACAGCTTCGATTTCATCCTGAATACCGTTGCGGCGCCGCACGATCTCGACGCGTTTCTATCCCTGCTCAAGCGAGACGCAACCATGACCTTGGTGGGCGCGCCCGAAACCCCGCACCCATCGCCAAGCGTTTTCAACCTCATTTTCAAGCGTCGCCGTCTGGCTGGCTCGCTCATTGGCGGTATCGCAGAGACTCAAGAGATGCTCGATTTCTGCGCCGAGCACGACATCGTCTCGGACATCGAAATGATCGATATCCAGGACATCAACGAAGCCTTCGAGCGCATGCTCAAGAGCGACGTGAAGTACCGTTTCGTCATCGACATGGCCTCGCTTAAGTCCGCCTGACCGCGATAGCGGAGAGGCCATGGGCATCCATGCCTCTCCGTAGATGCCGAACCGGTAGCGTTCGATTTCGAGCCAATGGCCACCCACGCCAATGCCATACCTGCATACGCTGAGTTCAGCTAAATCGCTGCCCCGACACCGCCGGATGATAGAGCGGCTGCACGGTATTCCCTGCAGGATCGAGCACATGGAAGCTGTGGGCGCCGTCGCGGTGGGCGAAGGGGCGGTCGAGCATGGTGACGCCCTGGGCTTTGAGGTATTCGTACCAGGCGTGGAGTTCTTCGATGCTGTCGACGATAAAGCCGTAGTGGTCCATCGCCTGGACGCCGCTGCTTTTTTCCGAGGCGCGGCCTAGGGAGAGGTTGTCGTTGCCGCACGTCAGGTAGACGAGGTCCTTGCTGGCGCGGTTGAGCACTTCCATGCCGAGCACATCGACGTAGAACCGCTCGCATTCTTCGAGGTTCGGCACGGTGAGCGCCAGATGACGCAGGCCGTTAAGGCGACCGGGACGCTGTGGCATCTTGTTTCCCCTTGTATACAATCGGGCGATCCACCTTAAAACAAAACGGAGCGCTTATGTACTGCCTGATTCTGAAAACCCAGCTCGCACCGGGCTCGTTCGATAAGTTCATGGAAGCCATGCGCATCAACGCCGCCGCCTCGGTGCAGGACGAGCCGGATTGTCTGGTATTCGATGTGATTCAGGATGTGGCAGACCCGGATCTGGTCTATCTCTATGAGCTGTACCGCGACGAAGCGGCCTTAGCGCATCACAAAACCACCGAGCACTATCTGCAGAGCCGCCCGCTGCTGGCCGAGTGCATCGTCAAACAGGAGGTCATGAAAGGCCATATGGTCTGCGGCAATAACAAGCGCTGAATCATCTGCAGCGCTGCGTCAGCCATTCCGTGCAGCCCCCAGCCTGCACGGTTCCATATCCCCTCTCGCCCGCTTTAGCGTGCCGTGTTTTGCACGCTGCTGCGGGTCGCCAGCAACAGTCCGGCGAATATCAGCCCGCCACCAATCCAGTGGAAGACCTGCAGTGCTTCGCCCAGCACCAGCCAGCCGATGATGGCGGTAAAGACCGGCATCAGGTAGGTGGTTATGCTCGCCTTCGCTGCGCCGACAATGCGCACGCCGTGGTTCCAGGCGAGATACGCCACCAGTGAGGCGAAGACGGCGGTATAGGCAACGGCAGCGAGGTTGCTGGGAGTGGGTGCAAAACCGCCGACCTGGCTGAATTCGTAGAGGTAGAACGGCGTGATCAGCGGCAGGCCGATCATCATCAGCACACCGAGCAGGGTCAGCGCCGGCATGACCAGGAACTTCGCCCAGCGCCGCAGCAGCAGGGTGTAGAGCGTCCAGGCCAGCACCGCAGCGAGCATCAGCAGGTCGCCCTTCTGGAACGACAGGCTGATAAAGACCTCCCAGCTGCCCCTACTGATCAGGTAGAGCAGGCCGGCCGCGGCAATCGCCATGCCGAACCAGGCGCTTCGGGCCGGCCACTCGCCCAGCAACAGCCCCCCTCCGATAAAGGCGAATAACGGCAGGCAGGTGTTGAGCAGCGTGAGGTTGATGGCTTCGGTGCTTTGCGCAGCGGAATACAGCAGCGTGTTATAGCTGGCGATCCCCAGCGCGGCGACGATGGGCAGTCGCCAGCCGGCCGCGCGCAGGGTCTGGCGATGCTGCCAGATCGAGCGCGCAACGAAGGGCAGCAACAGGCTGGTAGCCAACGTCCAACGCCAGAACGACAGGCTCAGCGGCGGAATATCTTCATGAAAGGCGCGCGCCACCAGGGCGTTGCCACTCCACAGAAGCACGGCGAGCAGCAGGCCGGCGAAGGCCCACTTTCGGGAATCAGGCATCACTCTGGACGACGCGGACGCAGGCGATACTGCGGCGGCAGCTGTTCGGGGCCACTGATGGTGACGTTAAGGTCCTTCCAGATACCGTCCTTGATGCCGTAGATGCAGCCATGAATCGACAGCGGCTGCCCGCGGTGCCAGGCGTTCTGGACAATGGCGGTGTGGCTGACGTTGGCGACCTGCTGGATGACGTTGAGCTCGCACATGCGGTCGAGCTGGGCCTCTTCGCTAGGGAAACTGGCGACGTGGTCGCGGTATTCGTAGTACAGGTCGCGAATGGTGCGCAGCCAGCCGTCAATCAGGCCCAGCTGGTCGTCACGCATCGCTGCACGCACGCCGCCGCAACCGTAGTGGCCGGTGACCAGAATGTGTTTGACCTTGAGGACATCGACGGCGTACTGGATCACCGACAGGCAGTTGAGGTCGGTGTGCAGCACCACGTTGGCGACGTTACGGTGGACGAACAGGTCGCCGGGCAGCATGCCCACGATCTCGTTGGCCGGCACGCGGGCATCGGAGCAGCCGATCCAGAGATACTCGGGCTCCTGCTGCTTGGCCAGCTTGCTGAAGAAGTTCGGGTCTTCTTGGAGGATGGCCTCGGCCCAGCGCGCGTTGTTTTCGATTAACTGTTGAAGATCGTCGCTCATTGGCTGCTCTGCTTTTTCATTCCGACACGCACGTTACGAACCGGTCGGCGGTTTGACAAGCACGCGGAGTGTTGCGTCACACACTGAACAGCGGGCTCGCTTGCACCTGCGCCTTGGGCCGGGAAGAAAACGCCCGCAGATCACGCAGGAACGTATCACGCCAAGCATCGAGGTCGGCGCTGCGGATGATGCTCATCATGTGCTCGTAGCGGTCCCGGCGCTCCGCCAGCGGCATGCGCAGGGCGCGGTCGAGAGCTTCAGCCATGCCGATGCAGTCATAGGGGTTGACGATCAGAGCCGAGGTCAGCTCGTGGGCGGCGCCGGCAAAGCGCGACAGCACCAGCACGCCGGGGTCGTCCGGGTCCTGCGAGGCCACATATTCCTTGGCGACGAGGTTCATGCCGTCACGCAGAGGTGTGACAAAGCCAATATCGGCGTCGCGAAACAGCCCCGTCAGCACGCGCCGATCATGGCTCTTGTTGAGGTAATGCAGGGGCGTCCAGTCGAGATCGGAAAGCCGTCCGTTGATATGCCCTGCCTCGCTCTCCAGCTGCTGGCGGATGTGCTGATAGGTCTTGACGTCGGAACGCGACGTGGGCGCGATCTGAATGAATTCGACCCCCCGACGATGCTCGGGGAAGCGGTCGAACAGCGCCTCATAGGCCTTGAAGCGCTCCACCAGGCCCTTGGAATAATCCAGCCGGTCCACGCTGATGATCTTCTTGCGCTCGACATCGGTGATCCGTCGCATGGGCCGGCGGCGGCGCTGGGATGATTCGGCCAGCTCCTGGATTTCATCCGGCACCACGCCGATGGGGTAAACCCCGGCACGGAAATTCTGCCCGTAAGCCGTCAGGCTGCCGTCTTTTTCGAGGATGCCGCGTACTTCGCGGGTCATATAGTCCTGAAAGGCCAGGCGATCGGTTTCGGTCTGGAAGCCGATGAGATCGTAAAAGCAAAGGGTTTTCAGCAGGTCATTGTGCGGTGGAATGACGGTGAGAATTTCCGGCGGTGGAAACGGAATATGGAGGAAAAAGCCGATGCGATTGCGGATGCCCAGCCGCCGGCATTCTTCGGCAAATGGGATCAGATGGTAGTCATGAACCCAGATGATGTCGTCGGGCTTGAGCAGCGGCTTGAGCTGTGCCGCAAGCATGCCGTTGACGCGTCGGTAGCCATCGTATTCCTGGCGATTGTAGCGCGCCAGGTCGATGCGGTAGTGGAAGATCGGCCAGAGCGTGGCGTTGGAGAAGCCGCGGTAATACTGGTCATAATCCTGCCGAGTCAGGCCCATGGTGACATAGGTGATTTCGCCGACGGTTTCGGTGTTGGTCTGCGGCGTGCTGCTGACCTCCCCGCTCCAGCCAAACCAGATGCCGCCGCTCTGGCGCAGTGCATCGTATACGCCAACCGCAAGCCCGCCGGCTGCGACCTTGCCCGGCTTGATCGGTGCCACTCGGTTGGAAACCACTATCAATCGGCTCATGGGGCGCACTCGCTTCGGTCTGATTTATCGTTGTCTTCCGGCCTGACGCCGATTCCTTCGAGCAGGCGGCCAAGCCAGGCACCTACGGCGTCCACCGAAGCCAGGCGCAGTGTCGCCTGCGTCGGCCCCTCGCCTACCTTGATGCTCAGCCCGCCCAACTGGTTGACCACCTCAAAACCGGCCTCGTCGGTCCTGTCGTCGCCAAGGAACACCGGCACTCGTCCTACAAAGGGCGCTTCCTGCATGAAGGTGCGAATCACCTCGCCCTTGCTGGCGCCGCGCGGTTTGAGTTCGAACACGCACTTGCCTGGCTGCAGCACCAGCACCTCGCGGTAACGCTCGGCAAAGGCTTCGGCAAGGGTTCGCGCCGTCTCTTCCAACACAGGTACCTGGCGGAAATGCAGGGCAAAGGCGATGCCCTTGTTTTCAAAGCGCAGGCCCGGATGCTCGGCGCATGCCTGGGCCAGCTCCTGTTGGATTTCGGCGAACACGCGGCTATCCAGCGCCAGCCGCCGCACCTGCCCATCGGCGCCGCGGCGCTCCGCGCCGTGAATCCCGGCGGCCGGTAACTGCAGCGGCGCAATCAGCGCATCGATCTGTTCCAGCGGCCGGCCCGAAACCAGTGCCACGGGGACATCGGCGGCGTGCAGCTGCTGCAACGCCTCCTGAGCAGGGGCAGGAATGAATACAAGTTCGGGGCTGGGCTGTATTTGCGCCAGCGTTCCATCCAGATCGAAGAAGTAGGCACAGCGCCGAACGTCTGTTGCGAGTCGATCAATTGGTTTGTCCATGTTTCCTAGACTGCCGATTGACCAAGGTGGTTCGCTTGTCGTGCCACAAGCTTTACCAGCCGGCGGCCAGGCGGAATCTTCACCCGGCGCTCCAGTCACAACCTGCAAGACCGCGCATTTACGCAGGAGGTTGTCATGAACGATCAGAAGCCCTATACGCCCACGGAAATCGACGACACCGAAGACCGCTTGGGCTCTATGGAGCAGCTCGATTTCGACCAGCGCCGGGACGAGCGCAAGGGCCGCATCGGTGACGAGGTACCGCAGGAGCAATTGGACAATGAATTCACGCCGGAGCGTGTCGCTGAAGCGGGCATGACCGCTGGCGAAGTGCCCGACGGCGATACCACCATGGATGACATGGCTCCGGAGACGCTGATCCCAGATGACGGCGCCCGCTCGCCACGCGAGCGTGGCCAAGGCGGCCCTGCCGATCAGGACTTGAGCGTGGTATCCGGGCACGAAATCGGGGCCGATGTGGGCCTGGACGAAGCCGAGTTGGCGCGCCGCCATCCCCTTGATGGAAAGCCCTGGGACGGCCCAGCCGATGGCGAGCCGGACACCGGAGTCAGCGGCGGCACGGCAGTGCTGCAGGAAGACGAGAGCCTGCTGGAAGAAAATCCGGACATTCTCTCTGACGATGAACTGGAGGGCGATGCACCGCTGGATTCGGGAAGGGACAAGCCGGCCGGGACCTAAGCAGGCTGGAGATAGGGCCTACCAATGGGCGAATTTATTCGCGAGCGTTTTGAGGGCTGCCGAAAGCTTCGCGGGCATGGCCCGCTCCCACAGAGGGAGTAGGCTGGATTTAGCCGAAAGCGGGATTAGCTGTCCGATTCATCCAGTAGGGTGCAGGCCATCACCAACGCATCCTCGCGACCATCGGCTGCCGGGTAATAATCCCGGCGCCTGCCGATTTCATTGAAGCCGTAGCGCTCGTATAGGCGATAGGCCGAGCCGTTGCTGGCGCGGACTTCAAGGAAACACTCGCGCCCGCCGCGCTCGTAGGCGCGCGCCATCAAGTGTTCCAGCAGACGCAGGCCCAGCCCGCGACCCTGGCTCTGCGGCTTGACGGTGATATTGAGCAGGTGCGCCTCATCGATGATGACGTTGATCACCCCGTGGCCGACCTGTTGCTCGCCCTCGAACATCACCCAGCACTCATAGGCAGACAGGGCGTCGGTATAGGTGCCGCGCGTCCAGGGATGGCTAAAGGCGGCGTATTCGATCTTCAACACGTTATCGAGATCCGCCGCCGTCATCCGGCGGAAGCTGACGTCTTCACTCATAAGCCAATATTCCAGCGTGACATGCTGCGGCGCAGGGCCTTCCACAGCTCGGCCTTGGCGGTCGGCTGCTCCATCAGATATTCCAGACCGGGGATGGCCAGGGCATGGCCGATCCCGTCGATGGCCAGCTCTCGGTAGCAGGCATCCTCTTCCACCTCGCCGGCATACTGCAGCGCCGGCAGGCCGATCAGCCAGATGCAGTCGCAGCCCATCTCTTCCAGCTCGGCAGCCAGAACGCCCTGCACATAATCACGCGCAGCCTCGGCACCCTGCTCCAGATTGCCGCCGCTGAGCAGCGGCCAGCGGATCGGCTCGCCGTCACCGACCTGCTGCGGCTTGTCCGGCAGGCGCGCGGCGCGCAGCAGATCCTTGAGCAGAATGTAGGCCGGATCGCGGCTCTGGAAAGGCTCACCCGTGGGCAGCTCGACCAATAGCAACACGCTGCCGGCACGTAGCAGCTGCAGCGCGAAGCGTGGCGGCGGCGCGACGGGCCTGGCTTTCGCGGGGGTGCTTTCCTCAACAACCGGCGCCGGCTCAGGCTTTTTCGGCTCCGGCATGGCAATACGCGGACGCGGCACCTCGGCTCGTACTACGGGCGCTGCAACAGGAGCTTCGGCCTGTACAGGTTTGGCAACCTCAACCGCTTCCATCTCTGGGCGAGACGGTTCCGGCTCGGTTTCAGGCAGCAGCAGCTCCAGCCGCGAAGGCGCCGCAAAAGGCAACTCGGTACGCGGCAGCCAGCTGACAATCTGCATGGCGTCGAGATAGCTGCGACGCCGGATTTCGCTGATCAAACTCCCTCCACCTGCGGATGCGCCTTGGCGCCTACCTGCATCAGGTTCAGCGCATTGAGATAGGCCTTGGCCGAGGCGACGACGATATCGGTGTCGGCGCCATTACCGTTGACGATGCGCCCACCTTTCTCGAGGCGCACGGTCACTTCGCCCTGGGAGTCGGTGCCCTGGGTGATGGCGTTGACTGAATAAAGCTGCAGGGTGGCATCGGACGCGGCGATGGCTTCGATGGCCTTGAAGGTCGCATCCACCGGGCCGGAACCCTGGGCAGCGGCGTCACGCTGGGCACCATCGATGCTCAGCACCAGCCTGGCTTCTGGCGTGGTGCCGGTCTTGCTCGCCACTTCCAGGCTGACCAGCTTGTAATGCTCGGGGGCTTCCTCGGCCAGGGTATCTGAGACCAGAGCCTGCAGGTCTTCATCGAAGATCTCGTGCTTCTTGTCTGCCAGCTCCTTGAAACGGGCGAAGGCTGCGTTGAGTTCCTCGCCTTCCAGAACGATGCCCAGCTCTTCCAGACGCGAGCGGAAGGCGGCGCGACCGGAGTGCTTGCCCATGACCATCTTGTTGGCGTGCCAGCCAACCGACTGCGCGGACATAATCTCGTAGGTTTCGCGATGCTTGAGCACGCCGTCCTGGTGGATGCCCGACTCGTGGGCAAAGGCGTTGGCGCCGACGATGGCCTTGTTCGGCTGCACCGGGAAGCCGGTGATGCCGGATACCAGGCGCGAAGCGGCGAGGATGTGTTCGGTTTCAATGCGGGTGTGCACGCCGAGCAGGTCCTGGCGGGTCTTGATCGCCATGACGATTTCTTCCAGCGCGGCGTTGCCGGCCCGCTCACCGAGGCCGTTTATGGTGCACTCGACCTGGCGCGCACCAGCCACTACGGCGGCCAGGGAGTTGGCCACAGCCAGGCCCAGATCGTTGTGGCAATGCACGGAGAACACCGCCTTGTCGGCGTTGGGAATGCGCTCCAGCAGCTGGCGGATGGTATCGGCGTACTGGTGCGGAATCGCGTAGCCGACGGTGTCCGGGATATTGATGGTGCGCGCACCGGCATCGATAGCCGCCTCGATGATGCGGCAGAGGAAATCGATCTCCGAGCGCCCGGCGTCCTCGCAGGAGAACTCAACATCGGCGCACAGGCTGCGTGCCTTTTTCACCGCGCGCACGGCCTGCTCGATCACCTGCTCCGGCTGCATGCGCAGCTTGTATTGCATATGGATCGGGCTGGTGGCGATAAAGGTGTGGATGCGCCCGGAGTTGGCATAGGCCAGGGCTTCGGCGGCGCGCTCGATATCGGCGTCAACTGCACGCGCCAGGCTGCACACGGTGCTGTCCTTGATATTGTCAGCGACCAGTTTTACGCCGGCGAAATCACCGGGGCTGGCGATGGCGAAGCCGGCTTCGATCACGTCCACCTTCAGCCGCTCCAGCGCGCGGGCGATGCGCAGCTTCTCTTCGCCGGTCATGGAGGCGCCAGGGCTTTGCTCGCCATCGCGCAGGGTGGTGTCGAAAATGATGACGCGATCGTTGCTGCTCATAGGATTTCCTCACGGCTGTGCGCAAGCACGGGCCCGACATGGGGGCCGGTGTCGATAGACTGGTGATTGTCGCGTGAAAAGAGCGGGGCGGGAAGCGTGGCCGTCAGCATGCCTGAAGGAACGGCGAAACGCTGATCGCCGCCACCGATCAAAAGCTTCGCGCCGAGAGCTGCGCTCCCATGACGACACAAGCCGCGCAGGGTGGTAAACGCCGAAGGCTTTTCCACGAATGGGAACGCCGGTGGAAAACGCTTCGCGGTTTTCCACCCTACAAACCTGCGCCCGCCAACGAAAAAGGCCCCGCTACCTATGCAGAGGGGCCTTTGGTTTTCACCTGCGGCTTATGCCTTATTCATACCAGGGACGGTCGCCGTGCTCGTCTTTGATTCGAGTGGGCAGGCCCATCTCGTCAAGCAGCGTCAGGAACGGCTTGGGCGGCAGTTCCTCGACGTTGACCATGCGCTTGGCGTCCCATTCGCCGCGGGCGACCAGCAGCGCGGCGGCTACCGGCGGTACGCCGGCGGTATAGGAGATGCCCTGGCTGTCGGTCTCGGCGTAGGCTTCCTCGTGGTCGGCGACGTTATAGATGAACAGCTCGCGCGGCTGGCCGTCCTTGGTGCCCTTGACCAGGTCACCGATGCAGGTCTTGCCGGTGTAGCCCGGCGCCAGCGAGGCAGGATCAGGCAGCACGGCCTTGACCACCTTGAGCGGCACCACTTCCAGGCCTTCTGCCGTGCGCACCGGCTGTTCGGAAAGCAGGCCCAGGTTCTTCAGTACGGTGAAGACGTTGATGTAGTGATCGCCGAAGCTCATCCAGAAGCGGATGTTCGGCACGTCGAGGTGCTTGGAGAGCGAGTGCACCTCGTCATGACCGGTCAGGTAGAGGTTCTGCTGGCCGACCACAGGCAGGTCGTCGGTGCGTTTGACCTCGAACATCTTGTTGGTGGTCCATTGGCTGTTCTGCCAGCTGTAGACCTGACCGGTGAATTCGCGGAAATTGATTTCCGGGTCGAAATTGGTGGCGAAGTACTTGCCATGGGAGCCGGCGTTGACATCGAGGATGTCGATCGACTCGATCTTGTCGAAGTGCTCCTGATGCGCCAGCGCCGCATAGGCGTTGACCACACCCGGATCGAAGCCCGCGCCGAGGATGGCGGTCACGCCCTTCTCTTCGCACTCGGCCAGGTGCTTCCACTCGTAGTTGCCGTACCACGGCGGGGTTTCGCAAATCTTGCCCGGCTCTTCGTGGATGGCGGTATCCAGGTACGCGGCGCCGGTATCCATGCAGGCGCGCAGCACCGACATGTTGAGGAAGGCGGAGCCGACGTTGATGACGATCTGCGATTCGGTCTCGCGGATCAGTGCCTTGGTCGCTTCAACGTCCATGGCGTCCAGGGCATAGGCCTGGATTTCAGCGGGCTGTTTGAGGCTGCCCTTAGCCTTCACGCTATCAATGATGGCCTGGCATTTGGAGATGCTGCGCGACGCGATAGCAATACGACCGAGTTCGTCGTTGTGCTGCGCGCACTTATGGGCCACCACCTTGGCGACACCTCCTGCACCAATGATAAGAACGTTCTTCTTCAATTTGTTTAACTCTCCTTGCTACCGCCAGTAGTCAGAACTTGTTCACGATCTTGCGAGCTAGAGGACACGCAGCTGATCGTGGGCAGGTTTACGACAGACTGGACAGGTAATCGTCAAAGGTAAATTCGCGAACCACCTCGACGCTGCCGTCGAGCTGTTTAACCACGATGGACGGCATTTTCACGCCGTTGAACCAGTTTTTCTTGACCATGGTGTAACCAGCTGCGTCGATAAACGACAATCGATCGCCGATGGCCAGCGGACGATCAAAATGGAATTCGCCGAAGATATCCCCCGCCAGGCAGGATTTACCGCACACCATCCAGCTGTGCTCGCCGTCATTGGGCGCCATCTTTGCGTTCTGACGGTAGATCAGCAGGTCGAGCATGTGCGCTTCGATGGAGCTGTCGACAACGGCCAGGTTCTTGCCGTTGTACAGGGTGTCGAGCACTGTCACTTCCAGCGAGGCGCTCATGGTGATCGCCGCCTCGCCCGGCTCCAGGTAGACCTGCACGCCGTATTTTTCGGAGAAAGCCTTGAGCCGCGCGCAGAAGGCATCGATCGGATAGCCCTCGCCGGTGAAGTGAATACCGCCGCCCAGGCTGACCCAGTCGACCTGCGCCAGCAGGTGGCCGAAGCGCTCCTCGATGGTGGTCAGCATTTCGTCGAACAGATCGAAGCGGCCGTTCTCGCAATTGTTGTGGAACATGAAGCCGCTGATCTTGCCGATCACCGCCTCAATCTTCGCCGGATCGTGCTCGCCCAGGCGGCTGAACGGACGTGCCGGGTCGGCCAGCAGGTAGTCGGAGCTGCTTACCTGAGGGTTCACGCGCAAGCCGCGGATGGTGCCCTCGGTCTGGCTCTCGTAGCGTTCGAGCTGGCCGATGGAGTTGAAGATGATCTTGTCGCAGTTGGCGACCATCTCTTCGATCTCGTCGTCGGCCCAGGCCACGCTGTAGGCGTGGGTCTCGCCGGCGAATTTCTGCCGGCCGAGCTTGAGTTCGTAGAGCGACGACGAAGTGGTGCCGTCCATGTACTGCTGCATCAGATCGAACACCGACCAGGTAGCGAAGCACTTGAGCGCCAGCAGCGCCTTGGCACCGGAGTGTTCACGCACGTAGGCGATCTTCTCCAGGTTGCCCAGCAGCTTCTGTTTGTCGATGAGGTAATACGGCGTATTGATCATTAATAAGGTGCCCCTGCGAGGTCGCCTGGCAGGAAGCCGGCGGGCTTCCTGTGTGCAAAAGGGCGGATTCTGCCGTCAATCGCCGCATATCGAAAGGCCGTCGACGCATTTCGTCCGACAGAATGTCCTACGGCGACTCCGCAGCGCCGAATTCAGTCGGCCAAATATCCTGCAAAGCCGCGTCAGTTCAGCGCTACAAGCCGCCGCCGAACAGCTAACCCAGCGCGGATGACAACCAGGTGACTGTGCCCACATTTGCGACATTTACGAACGGCACCGATCGTCTGATCGCAAATACCGGCGCGCCAATGCAGTACAATTCGCCCCTTTTTCACTGGCTGGAACCGGCGCCTCGATGATCGAACCCAAGCGCGTATTGCGTGCCCTTGCCGAACACTGGACCCTGCTCGAACCGCTGTGCGAACGCTTCGATGCCGGCACCCTGAGCCTGATGGAACTGCGCCACCAGCTCGCCGCGCAATTGCCCGAAGGCACGCCGACCGATATCACCGCCCTGCTCGACCAGTGGATCCGCCTGGATATCCTGGTGCCGGTGGCCAAGAGCCCCAACCGCTTCGAGCTGAATGCACAAATCCACGACTTCCTCGCCTACCTGCGCCGCGAGCATCGCCTCGGCCTGTGTCTGGAGATCGAGGCCTACCTGCGCCATCTGGAACGCCTGGCCGGGCATATTCTCGATGCCTTCGAGATCCGCGACGGCAATGACCTCGCCCGCCAGCTGCGCCTGCTTGACATGCGCGTGCGCGACGTCCTGAAGAAGCTCGACAACGACGAGCAGGCGCTGGTGGCCGTGGCCGACCGAGCCAAGACCAGCGACCGTCAGATTCCGCTGCGCCAGCGCTACGCCGAGGTCCTCGCCACCTGGGACGAATACGTCGAGCCGATGATCCAGCTGGTCGCCGCCGACGGCGCCTTCGAGCAGGGCGTGCACCGCGTCGAGCAGGTGCTGATGAAGCTGCTCGGCGAACAGCAGCGCCTCGGCCAGTTGGTGGACGACGACCTACTGCTGCGCACCCACGCGCGCATCTTGGAGATGCAGACCACCGCCCAGCTGACCCTGCGCAAGGCCCGCGAGCTGTTGCTGCCGCTGCGCGAGGAGGCCCGCCGGCACAACGCCGTGACCCGGGGCGCGGCGCTGGCACTGTCGGCGATCCGCAAGAAAGGCCTGGACGCCGTGCCGCAAGCCTCGCTGCCGCTGTTCACCCGGCCGCAGACGACCTTCCTCGGCACGGCCAGCCAGGTCGAGGCGTATGTCTATGCCCTGGCCCGCTTCGAACCCAAGCCGGCGCAGTTCCCCCGTGCTGGCAGCAAACGCAGGACCGACGCGCCGCGCACCCCGCGCACCGCTCGCGAAATGGTCGAACGCTGCCAGCAGGCACTGCCACTGCCGGACCTGATGGCCTGGCTGCTGGAACAGGAGCCGGAGGGCGCCACTGATGAATTGCTTTATTGGTTCTCCCGCCTGTCGCGCGACGGCCGCTTCCAGCGCGACCGCCTGGAACGCCGCGAATACCTGACCCGCGAACACCGCGTCAGCCTCAGCTCCTTTGCGCTGGTGGCCAATGCAGATGGTTGAGCCAACCCTGTCGCCTACGGGAGCCGGTGGAAAATGCTTCGCAGTTTTCCACCCTACGTTGGCGGCCAAGCACGACGTAGGGTGGACAACGCGAAGCTTGTCCACCTTTGCCAACACCGAACTCTCCGGTGGAAAAGCCTCTGGCGTTTTCCACCCTACGATTGCCTGTGAGCCACGTTTATGAACATCGACCTCAAGGAAATGACCCAGCTGGCGCCGATCTTCCGCGAGCTGTTCAAGGGCTATCACCTTTCGCGCAGCGAACCTGAGCCCTACGCGCAGCTGTCCAACCTGCAGGACCAGTACCGCGCGCTGTTCAAGGCGCTGGGCTTCGAGCTGGTCTGTGACCCACGCGGCTTCTATTACTTCGTGCCCGAGCAGATGGGCGCGCAGGTGAACAAGACCGCCCAGCGCCTGGCGCTGTTCACCTTCATCCTGGTCGAGCACCTGGCCGACCAGGGCCGCGATCCGCTGGCCGTGCTCGACGGCGGCAGCCTGGGCCGCGACGAGCTGCCAGCACTGCTGGACAAGTACCGCGATCTCTTCCAGCAAGCCGAAGTCACCACCCAGGACGAGCTGGAAGAAAAGATCATCCGCCGCCTGACGCAACTCGGTTTCGCCGAGGACAGCAACGGCGTCTACCGCTTCCTGCCGCCCATGCACCGCTTCCTCGACGTCTGCCTGTCGGTGCAGCAGGACCGCGATCTGGCCGCAAGCCTGCACAGCAGCGACCTGCCATTGCCGGCTCCGGAGCTGATCGCCGAAGACGACAGCGAGGATGACGACATCATCCTTATCGAAGAAACCACCGAAGAATCCGAAGAAGACGCCCTGTCCCGCGCCATCGCCGCAGAAAAGGAGCTTGAAGCATGAGCCAGGAACGCTACGGCATCCGCCGCTTCGCCCTGCTGAACACCGCCGGCTACAGCCTCGGCATCTTCCCGCTGGAGAATCCGCTGTCGGTCTATGGCGCCAACAACCTGGGCAAGTCCGCCTCGATCAACGCGCTGCAGTTCCCGATCCTGGCGCGCATGTCGGACATGAGCTTCGGCAAGTACAGCCTGGAGCAGTCGCGCAAGTTCTACTTCGCCTCGGACACCAGCTACATCCTCGTCGAGGTGATGCTGCCCCACGGCCCGCACGTGATCGGCGTGGCCGGGCGTGGCCCAGGCGGCGGCTTCGGCCACCAGTTCTTCGTCTACCAGGGCTCGCTGGATCTGGACCACTACCAGCAGAACGGCACCTGCCTGCGCCAGCGTGAGCTGTTCGCCAACCTCGAGCGCGCCGGCATCAAGGCCTACGAGGCCAAGCCGGACGAGCTGCGCCGGTTGCTGGTGGGCGGCCACACGTCAATCCCGCTGGACATGACGCTGATCCCGCTGCGCTCGACCAGCGAGCAGAGCCTAAAGACCTTCCGCGCGCTGTTTATCAACCTGCTGCACATGCGCGAGATCACCGCCGCCAAGCTCAAGCAGCTGTTCCTCGACGCCTTCGAGCACAGCCTGCGTTCGGGCAGCGTCGACTACATCGCCGCCACCGAGGAAGCCTTCCGCGACGTGCGCCGCATGGAACAGGATTATCAGGCGCTGGTCGCTGCCGGCCCGCTGGTCGAAGCCCTGGCCGCCGGCGTCGCCCAGCGCGAGCTACTGCGTGGCAAGCTGCATCGCCTCTCGCCGCTGCTGGATAACCTGCTGGGCACCTGGCACGACTACGCCGATGCGCGCAAGGAAGAGCTGGTGATCCAGGCCGATCACTACCGGCGCGAGCAGGACGGCCTGCAGAACGAGCAGCGCGGCAGTACCTCCGAGCTGATGCGCCTGGAACGCGAGATCAGTGAAATCCAGCGCTGGCTGGGCGAGCTGGCGGTGCTGAAGAACCGCTTCGCCCTGGTCGAGGATGCCCATGTGCTGGAGCAGCAGCTGCTCGCCGCCAAGGACGCCCACGATGAGCTGGCCGGCGCCCTGGCGCAGTCACGGCAGTTCTCCAGCGAGGATCTGGACGAGCGCCTGCGTGATCTGGAGAAACGCCTGAAGTCGGTGAAGCAGCAGCTCGACCACGCCGACAACAACAGCTATTCGCGGCTGCGCGAGGAATTCTCCCAGGCCGACGTCGACCGCCTGATGCGCCTGTTCAACGGCCAGCTGTTCAGCCTGCCGCTGGGAGAGAAAGGCATCAGCGCCGAGGGCGACGACTGGGTCAAGGCGGTAGAAGCCGTGCTGGATCGCTTCAAGGGCGACACCTTCTCGGTGCCGGGGCTGTCCATCGACCTCTCGCACATCGAGCCGCCGGCGCTGCAGGCGCTGGCCGACCGCGCCGCCCTGCGCGACCAGAAGGACCGTCTGGAGCGCGAACTCAAGCAGCTCAAGACTCAGCACGCGGTAGCCGTAGACCGTAATGCGAGCAAAGCCCAGGCCGAAGCGCTCTACCAGCAGGTGCTGGATGCGCAGAAGGCGCTGGAGGACTTCCGCCGCAGCCAGACCCTGGCCGCCGAGGAGCCGGCCAAGTTGGAACAGCTGGCCCAGGCCGAAGCCGCCCAGGACGAACTCAAGCGCACCAGCGATGCCTTCGCCGAGCGCGTCCAGCACCTGTCCGCCAAGCTGCAGCTGGTCGGTCGCCAACTGGCCGATCTGGAAGCCAAGGAACGCACCCTGGAAGACGCCCTGCGTCGGCGCCAGCTGCTGCCGGCCAACCTGCCCTTCGGTACGCCCTTCATGGACCCGGTGGACGATTCGCTGGACAACCTCCTACCGCTGCTGCACGACTACCAAGACAGCTGGCAGGCGCTGCAGCGCGTCGACGGCCAGATCGAGGCGCTCTACGCCCAGGTGCGCCTGAAGGGCGTGGCCAAGTTCGACAGCGAGGAAGACCCCGAGCGCCGCCTGCAACTCCTTGTCAACGCCTACGCCCACCGCCAGGATGAGGCGCTGACGCTGGCCAAGGCCCGCCGCGCGGCGGTCACCGACATCGCACGGACCCTGCGCAACATCCGCAGCGACTACGAAAGCCTCGAGCACCAGCTGGCGCTGTTCAACCGCGAGATCAACAAGCGCCAGGTGTCGAACCTGGAAAGCTTCCGCATCGTGCTGGCGCCGAACAAGGAGGCGCTCAAGCACATCGACCAGATCATCCACAGTGCCGGCCAATATGAAGAAGGCGAGACGCTGTCGGTGTTCGACCTGTCGCAATCGGCCGAGCAGGACGCGAAGAACGAGGAGGCCAAGGAATACCTGGCGCGCCTGGTGGCGGCGAACAGCAACCAGCTGGGTCTCAAGGACCTCTTCGAGCTGGCGTTCGAGATCACCAAGGTCGGTGGCCAGCCGGTGATCCACACCGACATCGACGGTGCGGCCTCCAACGGCACCACCATGACCATCAAGGCGCTGACCAACATGTACCTGCTGCTGCACCTGATGGACCGCGAGCAGGCTGGACGCATCCGCCTGCCCTACTACCTCGACGAGGCCGCGGACATCGACGAGCGCAACCAGCAGGCGCTGATCGAGACCAGTCTGCAGCTGGGTTTCGTGCCGATCCTCGCCTCGGTCAAGCCGCAGGTCTCCGCCCACGTCGCCATCGACCTGGAAGGCGGCAGTGGACCAGCCGGCATCTATATCGACGAGGCGGACTGGAAGTTCATAGAGCGCCGGGACACCGCAGTCTCGACCAGCCAGAAGTCGATGGCTACTGCCGAACCTGCCTGAGTCTTGGGGCCGGGGTCAGTGCCCTCTGTAAGCGGCTGTAAGTATTGCGAGCAGCTAACAGGGACCTCTGGTCCCATTCGGCGCAAGGGCGCACCCACAAAAGCGGCTCACCCCCGCGGATGATGCTTGGCGTGCAGCTCCTGCAAGCGCGCCCGGGCGATATGGGTGTAGATCTGCGTCGTCGACAGATCGGTATGACCGAGCAGCAACTGCACGGTGCGCAGATCGGCACCGTGGTTGAGCAGGTGCGTGGCAAAGGCATGACGCAGCGTGTGCGGCGAAATCGATGAGGCGATTCCCGCAGTCCTGGCATGCAGCTTGATCCGATGCCAGAAGGTCTGGCGCGTCATCTGCTCGCCACGCCGGCTGGGAAACACCACGTCACTGGCCTTGTCGCCCAGCAGCAGTCCGCGCCCCTGTCGCAGGTATCGTTCGAACCAGTGCATGGCCTCGTCGCCCAGCGGCACCAGCCGTTCCTTGTTGCCCTTGCCGAAGGTGCGCAACACGCCCTGGCGGGGGTTGATCTGCTCCAGACGCAGGCTGACCAGCTCGGTTACACGCAGGCCAGTGGCATAAAGCACTTCCAGCATCGCGCGGTCACGCAGCCCCAACGGATCACCGATATCCGGCGCCGCCAACAGCGCTTCCACATCGGCCTCGGACAGGGCCTTGGGCAGCGGACGGCCCAGACGCGGCATTTCTACCCGCAGCGTGGGGTCGACCTCGATCAGTCCTTCGCGCAGCAGGAAGCGGTAGAAACCCCGCAGCCCGGACAGCAGCCGCGCAGTCGAGCGTGCCTTGTAGTCGTTGGCCAGGCGCCAGGCCAGGTGATCGAGAATTACCTCGCGGCCTGCCTCGGCCAGCCGCACCCCGCGCTCGTCGAGCCAGCCGTTGAACAGCGCCAGATCACTGCGATAGGCCTCGCGGGTATTGTCCGACAGACCCTTTTCCAGCCAGAGGGCATCGAGGAAGCGGTCAATCAGGGGATCATCGAGAGCAGGCATGGGCATCCATCGGCGCAATGGGCCGCCTAGTCTTCCACAAGCGCCCTCTCAAGCAAGTTTTTTGTTTACGACTACAAAGGCAACTGCCCCGGAAATCATCCGTTTTCTGCTTGAAGTCAATGCTTCCCGGAACCGCTTGGCTAGGCTCATACAACCAGCCTGCCGCAAACGAGGAAGTCACGATGAGCCACCGCTCAGACACCAAAACCAGCGCACAGGACCAGCCGGCCTGGCACACAATGGAGGCGGTTGAGGTCGAGCAGCGCTTGCAATCGGCTGCGGCAGGCCTGAGCGAAGCGGAGGCCGTAGCACGGCGCAGCGTATACGGTGAAAACCGCCTGGCGCCGCCGAAGACTCGCGGCCCCCTGATGCGCCTGCTGGCGCAGTTTCACAACATCCTGCTCTACGTGATGCTCGCCAGCGCAGTGGTCACCGCTGCGCTCGGTCACTGGGTCGATACCGGCGTGCTGCTGGGCGCGGTGGTGATCAATGCCATCATAGGCTTTATCCAGGAAGGCAAGGCCGAAGCCGCGCTGGTCGCCATTCGCGCAATGTTGCCGACCCACGCCACGGTAATTCGCGGCGGCAGCCGGCGACAGATCGATGCCAGCGAGCTGGTACCCGGTGACCGTGTGCTGCTGGCGTCCGGTGATCGCGTACCGGCGGACCTGCGCCTGATCACGGTGAAGGAGCTGCGCGTGGACGAGGCGGCGTTGACCGGCGAATCGTTGCCCGTGGACAAGACGGTTGATCCCGTTGCCGAACACGCCGCTCTGGGTGATCGCCACGGCATGGCCTATTCCGGGACCCTGGTGGTGTTCGGCCAGGCCACCGGCATCGTCGTCGCTACCGGCGCCGCCACCGAGCTGGGCAGGATCAACCAGATGCTCAGCGGCATTCGCCAGCTGGCCACGCCGCTGCTGCGCCAGGTGGATCGCTTCGGTCGCATCCTGGCGCTGGTGATCCTCGCCCTGTGCGCCGCCACCTTCATGCTCGGCACACTCTGGCGCGGGCACCCGGCCGCAGAGATGTTCATGATGGCCATCGCCCTGGCTGCCTCGGCGATTCCCGAGGGTCTGCCGGCGATCATGACCGTTACCCTGGCGCTCGGTGTGCAGCGCATGGCCCGACGCAACGCCATCGTTCGACGCCTGCCCGCGGTGGAAACCCTGGGTTCGGTGACGGTGATCTGCTCGGACAAGACCGGCACCCTCACCCGCAACGAGATGACCGTGCAGCGTGTGGTCTGCGCCGAGCAGCACTTCGAGGTCAGCGGCGTCGGCTATGCACCGCAGGGCGAATGCAACCTCGGCGGCCAGCCGGTCGCCCCCGAGCAATATCCGCCGCTGGCGCTGGCGATCCGCAGCGGCGTGCTCTGCAACGATGCCCGGCTGCACGAAGAAAACGGCCAGTGGCACATCGACGGTGATCCCACCGAAGGCGCGCTGCTGGTATTGGGCGGCAAGACCGGACTGACCGCGAAGCTCGCCGCTGAAGCCTGGCCGCGCCTGGATTCGATCCCCTTCGAATCGCAGCACTGCTTTATGGCGACCTATCACCAGGACCAGGACGGTGCACCCTGGATTTTCGTCAAGGGGGCGCCCGAGCGCGTCATGGACATGTGCGATCGTCAGCTGAGCACAACCGGCGACCAGCCGCTCGACCCCGACTACTGGCGGCGCATGGCCACCGACATCGCCGCGCGCGGCTTGCGCCTGCTGGCGCTGGGTTACAAACAGGCGCGACCGCTGCATGGCCAACTCGGCATGGAGGATATGCAGTCCGGTTATTGCCTGCTGGCGCTGGTGGGCATCATCGACCCGCCGCGTGAGGAGGCCATTGCCGCCGTTGCCGACTGCCACCGTGCCGGCATCCAGGTGAAGATGATCACCGGCGACCATGCCGAGACGGCCCGCGCCATTGGCGCGGCGCTGGATATCGGCATCGGCAAGCCGGCCATCACCGGCGCCGAAGTCGCCCTGATGGACGACGCCAGCCTGCGCCAGGCAGTGCAGAACGTGGACGTCTTCGCCCGTGCCAGCCCCGAACACAAGTTGCGCCTGGTGCAAGCGCTGCAGGACTCGGGTCAGGTGGTGGCCATGACCGGCGATGGGGTCAACGATGCCCCGGCGCTAAAGCGGGCCGATGTCGGCATCGCCATGGGTCTGAAGGGCACCGAGGCGGCCAAGGAAGCCTCCGACATGGTGTTGGCCGATGACAACTTCGCCACCATCGCCACGGCGGTGCGCGAAGGCCGTGCAGTCTACGACAACCTGAAGAAGTTCATTCTCTTCATGCTGCCCACCAATGGCGGCGAGGCGCTGGTGATCATCGCTGCCATTCTGTTCGAGCTGACCCTGCCGCTGACCCCGGCGCAGGTGCTGTGGATCAATATGGTGACCTCCGGCACCCTGGGCCTGGCACTGGCCTTCGAGCCCGCCGAGCGCGGCATCATGACCCGCCGCCCGCGCCCACCGGGGCAAGCGCTGCTCTCGGGCTTCTTCGTCTGGCGAGTGCTGATGGTCTCGGTACTGATGATGACGGGCGCCCTTGGCCTGTTTCTCTGGGAAATGAACACCACAGGCGATCTGCAAACCGCGCGCACCCTGGCGGTCAACGCGGTGGTCATGGCCGAGATGTTCTACCTGCTCAACAGCCGCTCGATCTTCGCTCCGGTGGTCAACCGCGCCGGCCTCACCGGCAATCCCTATGTGCTGCTGGCCATCGGCACTTGCGTGCTGCTGCAGCTGTCCTTCACCTATACGCCGCTGATGCAGGACCTGTTCGGCTCGACCGCACTGACTCCCGTGGAGTGGCTAAAGGTAATCGGCGCCGGGTTGCTGGTGTTCTTCGTCGCCGAACTGGAGAAGGTTGTGATGCGCCGCACGTCGCTGGCGTCCAGCGACTGCAGCAGCGCCTACTGAATGATGGGCATTTGCCATATCCCGCTCCGGCATGCCACGCTTCTGCTACTGTCAATGCAGGTCATGAAGCGTTGGAAGAGGTGCGAGGCAGGCGAGGCGAGCCTCCTTTAACGACACATTGCCCAAGCAGGTGGCTTTTCAACGGCCAGACGAGTACCGGCCCGGAAAAAGGATTCTCTCTTGACCGAACTGCGCAACAGACTCTCGCGAAAACTGCTACGTGTGGTCTTGCTGTCGGCGCTGGCCGTCGGGCTGGTGCTGAGTTGTGTACAGATCGTTTTTGACGCCTATAAAACCCACCAGCTGATCGAAGCCGACGCACAGCGCATCCTGCGCATGAGTCGCGACCCCTCCACCCAGGCGATCTACAGCCTGGACCGGGAAATGGGCAGGCAGGTCATGGAGGGCCTGTTTCAGCACGAGTCGATTCGCACGGCCTTCATCGGTCACGCTGACGATGATCCCCTGGCCTACAAGACCCGCCCACCGATAGAGGCGTCAACACGCTGGCTGACTGACATGATCCTGGGGCAGGAGCGGGAGTTTTCCGTCTCGCTGGTGGGCCGCCCGCCAGCCAGCGAGCACTACGGCGACCTGCATATCACCCTCGATACAGCACCCTACGGCCAGACACTCGTTGAAAATTCTGTGTTGCTGTTCTGCCTCGGCCTGCTGCGTGCCGCGACGCTGGGCCTGGTGCTTTACCTGATCTACGAGTGGCTGCTGACGCGACCACTGACCAAGATCGTCGAGCATCTGGCGCGCATCAACCCCGACCATCCGGGTGAATACAAACTGCCGATGCTCAAGGGCCACGAGAAAAATGAGTTGGGGCTGTGGGTGGAAACCGCCAACGGGCTGCTCTCGGCTATCGAACACAACATGCGATTGCGCCACGCGGCCGAAAGCAGCCTGCAGCGTATGGCGCATTATGACCTTCTTACCGGCCTACCCAACCGCCTGCAGTTGCAGCAGCAGCTTGGCCATATCCTCAGCGAAGCCGATCGGCTGCAACGGCCGGTAGCGGTGCTGTGCCTGGGGCTGGACGACTTCAAGAGCATCAATGAGCAACACAGTTACCAGAGCGGCGACAAGTTGCTGATTGCCATGGCCGATCGCCTGCGCAAGCTGAGCGGCCAGACCAGTGCGCTGGCGCGCCTTGGTGGCGACCAGTTCGTGCTGGTGATGACCGGTTTCAAGCAACCTGACGCAGTCGCCGAACTGGCGCAGACAATCCTCGACAACCTGGACACCCCGTTCATCCTCGACCAGAAGCCGATCCGCTTACGCGCCACCATCGGCATCACGCTCTACCCCGAAGACGGCAACAGCACGGAGAAGCTGCTGCAGAAAGCCGAGCAGACCATGACGCTGGCGAAGAGCCGTTCGCGCAACCGCTACCAGTTCTACATTGCCAGCATCGACAGCGAGATGCGCGAGCGTCGCGAACTGCAGAAGGACCTGGCCGAGGCCGTCAAACGCGGCGAATTTCATCTGGTCTACCAGCCGCAGGTCGATTATCGCCTCAAGCGCATCACCGGCGTCGAAGCCCTGTTGCGCTGGTCGCACCCAAGCGGCAAGTTCATTCCACCGGATGTCTTCATTCCACTCGCCGAGCAGAGCGGCAGCATCATTGCCATCGGCGAGTGGGTCTTGGACCGGGCCTGCCGGCAACTGCAGGAATGGCATCAGCTGGGCTTCAGCGATCTGCGCATGGCGGTCAATTTGTCTGCCGTGCAGCTACACCATGCCGAACTGCCGGGAACCATCCGCGGGCTGCTGGAAAACTATGGCCTGCCGGCCGAGAGCCTTGAGCTGGAAGTGACCGAAACCGGGCTGATGGAGGATATTGTCGCGGCCAGCCACAACCTGCATAGCCTGCGCCGCTCGGGAGCACTGATCGCCATCGACGACTTCGGCACTGGCTACTCTTCCCTCAGCTATTTGAAGAATCTGCCGCTGGACAAGATCAAGATCGACAAGAGTTTCGTGCGTGACATGGGCACCGACGAGGGCGATGCAACCATCGTCCGGGCCATTATCCAGCTGGGCAAAAGCCTGGGCATGCTGGTCATTGCCGAAGGTGTGGAAACGGCAGAGCAGGAACGCTATCTCATCGAAGAAGGTTGCAACGAAGGCCAGGGCTACCACTACAGCAAGCCGCTGCCTGCAACAGAGCTGCTCGGCCTGTTGCAGCACTCATTCTTCGAACAACCCGTCAATCCCGAAATGCTGTGAGTCGCTGCTCAGGCCAGCCTGGAAGCCAGGAGCAGTGCGCCGCACAGGCACAGCAAGGCACCGCCAGAAGCCTGCCAACGATAGCGCCGCGCCAGAACTTCCTCGCCATGGCTGGATAACACGAACGGCTGGCGCTGCGCCGGGCGCGCCAAACGGTGTTGCGCGGGGCGGGTGCTGGCCAGACGGTGACGATCCTCGGCTTCAAGTCTCGCGGCCAGGCGCACGCGCTGCCATTCGGCCAGGTCGAGCTGGCCGTCACCGTTGCTGTCGAAACGTTTCAGCAGGCCGGCGTAATCGCCCTTCCACTCCCGGAGAATCTGCATCTTGGAGGCCTGCCGATCGAAGCCCTGCCGGCCGCCACCTACGGTGGAGAAATCACCGATGGCGTACAGCGGCTCACCGGCGTGCAGACGTTCCTCGGTGTAACGATAGCGGCGTCCGCCGGTGAGCCAGGCCAGCACGCCCGTCGGCGGCAGCCCCCTGGGATGGCGCAGATTGCCGCTCCAGCGCTGACGCCGCGCAGGCCACACTTCGGCGCCGCGCGGATCAATCAGGCATTCGCCCGTGGCATCGGCCAGGCGCAACGGGCGTTCGCTGCTGCCCTGCTCGAGGACGCGCCAGCTGCTCTGCTTGCCGTTGGAGTGATATTCCTCGATGCGATAGCGCCACCAAAGACAGGGGCTGCCGGTCAGTGGTCCCTGAAGCGGCGGAACCTCGGCAAGCTCATGAAGAATACCGCTCAGCTCGACATAACCCTGCGCCGCCGAGCGAATTCGTGAAGTGGGCGTATCCAGCAAATGGCGCACCTTCGACCAGCGGCTTACCCAAAGCCAGCCACCGGCCAGACATATCGCCACACCGAACCCCACCAGCAGCAGCTCTCCGCTGTCCATGCCCGCTTCTGCCTAGCCGAACAGCGTCTTGAGATCGACGTCGGCCTTTTCCGTCTCGCTGAACTGCAGCAGCTCTGCCGAACCGAAGCCGAACGCCCGCGCCAGCAGCACATCAGGGAACTGCTCGATGCGCACGTTGTTCAGGTTGACCGATTCGTTGTACAGCTCGCGGCGGTCGGCGATGCCGCTTTCCAGGCCACTGATGCGCTGCTGCAGGTGGCGAAAGCTCTCGTTGGCGCGTAGCTCCGGGTAGTTTTCGGCCAAGGCGAACAGGCGACCAAGCCCGGCCCGAAGTCCCGTTTCCGCCTGCCCCAGAGCACTGATATCCCCTTGCTGACGCGCATCGGAAACGGCGTTGCGGGCGCTGATCACCTGCTCCAGCGTGCTGCGCTCGTGCTGCATGTACTGTTTGCAGGTCTCGACCAGCTTGGGCAACTCCTCATGGCGCTGGCGCAGCAGCACATCGATATTGGCCCAGGCCTTGCCGACGCCATGCTTCAGGCGCACCAGGCCGTTATAAAGGATCACCGCATACGCGGCAGCGAGAAACAGCACAACCAACACGACTACTGCGCTCAGGCTCATCAGGCTTCTCCATGAAGTCCGGATTTGAAAGACGAGCATTCTAGCGGCGTCGGCCAAAGCGAAACGATGCGCGAAGCACAGCACGCAATTTCTTTGTACAAAATGAAAATCTTTCGCATTATGATCGGCTTCCGATGGTCATATTGCGAACATCGAGCCCCTACCGCAAGCAAAGGAACCCGCCATGCTACGTACTCCTCTCTGGGCCACCGCCAGCCTCCTGGCTGTCGCTATTTCACTCGCAGGTTGCGGCGACGACAAAGCGCCAGCCCAACAGGCTGCCACGCCGCCCACGACGTCCCAGAGCGAGCCCGCGGCAAAGGCGGCCAAGGCCCTGAACGAGGAAGCAGCACAGGCGGTGGTCAGCCATTACGCTGACCTCGCCCATGCGATCTTCAGGGATGCCCACAGCACCGCCGTGCAACTGCAGAAAGCCATCGATGCCCTGCTCGCCAGCCCCAGCGATGAAACGCTGCAGGCTGCAAAGGACGCCTGGCTGGCCGCACGCGTGCCCTACATGCAGACCGAGGTGTTCCGTTTCGGCAACCCGGTTGTGGATGATTGGGAAGGTCAGGTCAACGCCTGGCCGCTGGATGAAGGCATGATCGACTATGTCGAGGGTGACTATCAGCACGCCTTGGGCAACCCCGGCGCCACCGCCAACATCATCGCCAACCAGCAGCTGCAGATCGGCGAAGACACCCTTGACGTGAGCGAGATCACCGGCGAACTGCTCGCCAGCCTGAACGAGCTGGCCGGCTCCGAAGCCAACGTCGCCACTGGCTACCACGCCATCGAATTTCTGCTCTGGGGCCAGGACCTGAACGGCACCGAAGCCGGTGCCGGCAACCGCCCAGCCAGCGACTACCTCGAAGGCGAAGGCTGCACTGGCGACAATTGCGACCGCCGCCGCACCTACCTCAAGGCCGTTACCGAACTGCTGGTCAGTGACCTCGAAGAGATGGTTGCCGAATGGGCTCCGAACACCGCCGGCAACTACCGCGCCAGTCTGGAGAGCGAGCCTGCCGAAAACGGCCTGCGCAAAATGCTGTTCGGCATGGGCAGCCTGTCCCTCGGCGAACTGGCCGGCGAGCGCATGAAGGTCGCCCTGGAAGCCAACTCGCCGGAAGACGAGCACGATTGCTTCAGCGACAACACCCACAACTCCCACTACTACAACGCTCGCGGCATCCGCAACGTTTACCTTGGCGAATACCAGCGGGTCGACGGCAGCCTGCTTAGCGGCCCGAGCCTCGCCTCGCTGGTCGACGGCATAGACCCGGAGGTGAACTCCACGCTGAAGACCGATCTGGAAACCACCGATGCCAAGCTGCAGGTGCTGGTGGTCAGCGCAGAGAACGGCGAAGCCTTCGACCAACTGATCGCGCCGGACAACAGCGAAGGCCAGGACAAGGTCCGTGCTGCCATTGCCGCTCTGGTGCAGCAGACCGCATCCATCGAGAAGGCCGCAGCCGCGCTCGGTATCAGCGACCTGAACCCCGATACTGCCGATCACGAGTTCTGATCCTATTCTGCATCCGGAAGGGCGGCGCAATGCCGCCCTCTCTGTCTTTCTTGCCGCACCAGCTCTACAAGCAAACCCCCATTCGCCCGCGCCGCTTAAATGCAAATCCCTCTTATTCAGATTTGAGTGAGCTGCTAGAATGCCGGCCTTCAAGGCCCAGGATCTCCCGATGCACCCGCTCTTTCGCTCCACTGCCGCCCTGCTTCTGGCGCTGGGTCTTGTCGCCTGTGAAGAGCAGACGCCGCACTTCGAGCAAGCTGAGCCCGGGGAAGCGCTCTCAGCGGGCAGCGCCACGGTGATGAAGTTCGACCAGAACGCCTTCTCCATGCCATCGGCCAACCTTTCGCCAGTGCGGCGGCTGGACTTCAGCGTCGGCAACAGTTTCTTCAGAAACCCCTGGGTCATCGCGCCCGCTTCAACCACCGCTCGCGACGGTCTGGGCCCGCTGCTCAATACCAATGCCTGCCAGAACTGCCACATCAAGGACGGCCGCGGCCATCCAGCGCAGGCCGGCAGTGGCAATGCCGTCTCCATGCTGGTGCGGCTGTCGATTCCCGCCGGCCCGGAACACGCTAAAGTGCTCAGGCAGCGTGGCATTGCACCGGAACCTGTCTATGGCGGCCAGTTACAGGACATGGCGATCCCTGGTGTGGTACCGGAGGGCAAGGTCCGCCTCAGCTATGGCACCCATACGCAGCGCTTCGCCGACGGCTTCGAAGTGGAGTTACGCACCCCGCAGCTGGAAATCAGCGAGCCCGGCTACGGCCCGCTGCACCCCGACACCCAGTTTTCCATTCGTGTAGCGCCGCAAATGATCGGCCTCGGTCTGCTGGAAGCCATCCCCGAGGCTGCTCTGCTGGACAACGCCGACCCCGACGACCTGGATGGCGACGGCATTTCCGGTCGCCCAAACCGGGTCTACGATCAGCTCACGGGGGAGACGGTGGTCGGGCGCTTTGGCTGGAAAGCTGGCCAACCGAATCTCGCCCAGCAGAATGCCGACGCTTTCTTCAACGACATGGGCCTGAGCAGCAGCCTGTTCAGCGGCAGCAACTGCACCGAGCAGCAGGCCGGGTGCCGCGCCTTGCCTGACGGCGGTGAGCCGGAAGTCAGCGACCACATCCTCGCCCAGGTCACTTTCTATACCCGCAACCTCGGCGTACCGGCCCGGCGTAACGTGGACGACCCTCAAGTCCTGGCTGGCAAGGCTCTATTCCACCAGGCCGGCTGCCAAAGCTGCCACACCCCGACATTTACCACCGGCGAGGCCGAAGAGCCGGAACTGGCCCACCAACTGATCCGCCCCTATACCGATCTGCTGCTGCACGACATGGGCGAAGGTCTGGCCGACAACCGACCGGAATTCGAAGCCAGCGGCAGCGAATGGCGCACGCCGCCGCTCTGGGGAATCGGCCTGACGCAAGCGGTCAGCGGCCATACCCAGTTCCTCCATGACGGACGCGCGCGCAACCTGCTTGAAGCCGTGCTCTGGCATGGCGGTGAAGCCGAACGCTCGCGGCAGCTGGTACTCGGCTTCAACGCCGAACAGCGTAACGCCTTGCTTGCCTTTCTCGAGTCGCTCTGATGCTCCATTTCCAGAAGCCAAGGAATCCTATGTCCCTCAAACCGATTCTGCACACCACAGCCGCTGCCGCTTTCGGCCTGCTGCTCAGCGCCTGTACGCCGACCGATCCCTTTAGCGAAACCAGCGAGGCCCTGGCCAGCGGCGTGTTGCTGCCGGCCTACAGCCACTGGGCCGAAGCCAACCAGCGCATGGCGGCCAGCGGCAAGGCATTTTGCAGCGACAGCCAGAGCTTGGATGACGCGCGTCAGGCCTTTATCGAGGCACAGCTGGCCTGGGCTGAACTGCAGCCGCTGCTGGTCGGCCCCATGGGCGAAGGCAATCGCGCCTGGCAGGTACAGTTCTGGCCGGACAAGAAGAATCTGGTCGGGCGTCAGGTCACTGCGCTGTTGAAGAACAAGCCCGACCTGACCCGTGCCGATCTGGAAAACGCCAGCGTCGTCGTGCAGGGCCTTTCGGCCTACGAATACATCCTGTATGACCAGGCCGTCGATCTGAGCGACACCTCCACCAAGTCGCGCTATTGCCCGCTGCTACAGGCCATAGGCGAGCACCAGCAACAACTGGGCGCCGACATCCTGCAGGCCTGGCAGAGCAAGGACGGCATGCTGGCGCAGCTAAGCAACTTTCCCAATGAGCGCTATGCCGAATCGGCAGAGGCCATTGCCGACGTCCTTCGCGTACAAGTCACCGCGCTGGACGGCCTGAAGAAAAAGCTCGGCGCCCCGCTCGGCCGCCAGACCAAGGGCTATCCGCAGCCGTTCCAGGCCGAAGCCTGGCGCAGCGATGCCACGCTGGACAGCCTCGATGCCGCCATCGCAGGCGCTCAGCAGCTCTGGCAGGGTCAGCCTGACAAAGGCCTGAAGCACCTTGTTCCAGACGATCAGGCAGAACTGGCCAGCCGCATCGAGGCGGCCTATGCCACGACACGTCAACACCTGGCCGGGCTCGACCAGCCGTTCAGCGTCCTGCTTGCCGACGAAGCCGGACGCCAACAGCTCGATACCCTGTACCGCAATATCGACACCTTGCACCGTCTGCACCAAAACGAACTGGCCAAGGCGCTGGGTGTACAGATCGGCTTCAACGCACACGACGGTGACTGAGTGAAACGACGTGTTTTTCTAGGCCTTGGCGGTGCCTTTGTCGCAGCGTCCGCCATCGGCGGCTGGGCGCTGTCCAGTCATGGTGAACAGCCGCTTCTGCTGTCAGCACGCAACGATGCCGATGGCCGCCACTACGCGGTGGGTTACCGGCTCGATGGCAGCTGCGTGTTCGCTACCCTTGTGAACGAGCGCTGCCATGATGTGCACGCTCATCCCTATTTGCCCCTGGCAGTGTTCGTCGGGCGCCGCCCCAGCCGCGAGAGCTACCTGATCGACACCCGCGACGGCAGCCTGCTGCAGGTTCTAGCAACTCCTGATGATCGGCATTTCTACGGCCACGGCGTGTTCCATGCCAGTGGCGACTGGTTCTACACCACCGAGAACGACACTCGCGATGCCGGGCGCGGCGTGCTCGGCATCTACCGGTTGGAAGAGCAGCGCCTGGTTCGCACCGGCGAACACCCGACCCACGGCATCGGCCCGCATCAACTGCTTTGGATGCCCGATGGCGAGACGCTGGTGATTGCCAACGGCGGCATCCGCACCGAAGCCGACAGCCGCGATATGATGAACCTCGATGCCATGGAACCGAGCCTGGTATTGCTGCACCGCGACGGCACACTGATCAGCAAAGAGCAGCTACCTGAGCGGATGAATAGCGTGCGCCACCTGGCAGTCGCCGCCGACGGCACCGTGGTGTCCGGGCAGCAGTATGAAGGCGATCCCCTGGATCAGGCGCCGCTGCTGGCGATCAAGCGCCCTGGACAAGCATTCCAGCCCTTCCCCGTAAGCGAAGCGCAGCGTCTAACAATGAACCAGTACACCGCCAGCCTGGCAATCCACGACGAGCTGCGTCTGCTGGCAGTAACCGCACCGCGGGGCAACAAGGTTCTGCTTTGGGATCTGGACAGTGCCGAGTTGCGCCAGGAGATTCATCTACCCGACTGCGCAGGTGTCTCGGCAACGAAAGAGGGTTTCGTGGTGAGCGCCGGCCAGGGCCGCTGCAGATTGCTCGACTGCAGCAGCAAGCGTGTTGTCAGCACGCCGCTGGAGCTGCCAGCCGGCCTCTGGGACAACCATTTGCGCCTGGTTTGAGGATCTGCTGAGCGCTATAAGGTCGTTTTCAGCCTCAGCCTCAGCCTCGCCCAACCAGGCTTTGCGACATGCTGTAGATAAACAGCAGCAGATCATGGTCGGGCCGCGTTTCAACTGGGGAAGCCTGAATCAGACGCGGCACCGGACAGTAGCCTGCTAAATCGCCGCGCGCCACGACTCTGGCATCGGGCTCGCTCCAGGCGACCGCGCACAGCGTGACGACCCCCAGCGCACCGACAAAAAACAGACCTCGCGCCATTTCAAGCTTCATCACGCAACCCTTTGTTATGTAGTGAGTTGAGATCTCAACTTAGACCAGGGATTGCAGGTGCACCCGAGTAAATGACGAACGGTCACGCCGGCAAAATTGCAGGCATAAAAAAAGCAGCCCGAAGGCTGCTTTTTTCTTGCAAGGGAGCAGCCCTCAGGACAGCTTTTCCTTGATACGTGCTGCCTTGCCGGACAGCGCGCGGAGGTAGTACAGCTTGGCCTTGCGCACGTCACCGCGGCGCTTGACGATCACGCTGTCAACCATCGGGCTGTAGGTCTGGAAAGTACGCTCAACGCCTACGCCGCTGGAGATCTTGCGCACGGTAAAGGCGCTGTTCAGGCCGCGGTTGCGCTTGCCGATCACTACGCCTTCGAAGGCCTGCAGACGCTCACGATCGCCTTCCTTCACCTTGACCTGAACGATCACGGTGTCGCCGGGGGCGAACGGAGGCAGTTCTTTGGTCATCTGCTCGGCTTCGAGCATCTGGATAATCTTGTTGGTCATGCTGTGTGCTCCTGAGACAAGCCCTTCCGGCCTGCCATCGATACGTTAACTATCGTCCCGCTGACGGATGTATTCCTTCAGCAGCTTTTGTTCTTCCCCAGAAAGCGAGCGGCTATCCAGAAGATCGGCACGGCGTTCCCAGGTCCTTCCAAGGGACTGCTGCAAGCGCCAGCGCCGGATGTGTTCGTGATTGCCGCTGAGCAGCACCTCTGGAACACGTTTATCCGCATACACCTCCGGTCGTGTGTAATGCGGGCAGTCGAGCAGGCCGTCGGTAAACGAATCCTCCTCGGCAGAATCAGCATGACCCAGTGCTCCGGGGAGCAGGCGGGTCACCGCATCGATCAGCACCATGGCCGGCAGCTCACCACCGGACAACACGTAATCGCCAATCGACCATTCCTCATCGACATGCGCCTCGATAAAGCGCTCGTCGATGCCTTCGTAACGCCCGGCGATGAGGATGAGTGCTTCCTCCTTCGCCAGTTCACGGACATCGGCCTGTTTCAGCTGACGCCCCTGCGGCGACAGGTAGATCACCTTCGCCTTCTCGCCTGCGGCCTGCCTGGCATCTGCCAGTGCAAGCTCCAGCGGCTTGATCTTCATCACCATGCCTGGCCCGCCACCGAAGGGGCGATCATCCACCGTCTGGTGACGATCTTCGGTATAGGCTCTCGGATTCCAGCACTTCAGCTGGAGCAGCCCCTGCTTCACCGCGCGACTGGTAATACCGTAGTCGCACACAGCAGCGAACATGTCCGGGAACAGACTGATGACTTCAACGCGGAGACCGGACATATCGCTTAGAAATCCGCGTCCCACTCGACCTGCATCTCGCCTGCGTCCAAATCGACCTTCAACACGCAGTGGTCGGTATAGGGCAGCAGACGTTCACGATCATCCAGGCTGCCTTCGCACGGCTTGACCACCAGGACATCGTTGGCGCCGGTTTCAAGCAGATGGTCGACCTTGCCGAGCATTTGCCCAAGCTGGTTTATGACCGTCAGCCCTTGAAGCTGGTACCAGTAATACTCATCGCCGGCCAATGGCGGAAGTTCGCTGCGGGGGATGCAGATCTCGAAGTCCGCGTAGGTACGCGCCTCTTCCCGATCACTCAACCCTTTGAGCGTAGCCACCAGAATCTTGCCCTGGAGGCGCCCTTTGACCAGCTCAACCTGCTTGACCTCGCCACCTCGCCTGAGCGTCCAGTTGCGATAACCCAGCAGATTGTCGATGGGATCAGTAAAGGAATAGACCTTCACGTCACCACGCACGCCATGCACCGAAACGATTTTGCCGATTACGATCAAATCTTCGGCCGGAGCTGACGTTGTATTCATGCGCTTCAGGCAGCGGCCTTGGCAGCATCCTTCAGCAGCTGAGCAACACGCTCAGACGGCTGTGCACCCTGGCTCAGCCAGTAGTTGGCACGTTCCTGGTTGACGGACAGCTTCACTTCAGCACCCGAAGCAATCGGGTTGAAGAAACCGATACGCTCAACGAAGCGACCATCGCGCGGGTTGCGGCTGTTGGTCACGGTCAGGTGGTAGAAAGGGCGCTTCTTGGAGCCGCCACGGGCGAGACGAATAGTTACCATGTGAACATCGTTCCTGTAGTCGGTGCTAACTTAAGGCACACACTTAAAATGGGCCTATGGCCCGAAAGGCCGCGCATTTTACGAGTAAAAGCGGCAAGCATCAAGCCGCAGCCACAAGTAAATGCAAAAGCCGAATCAAGAAACCCTTCCCGCTGACTGCGCGGTTTGCGGCGCAGGTTAGAACTTGGGCATCCCGCCACCGGGGAACATACCGCTCATACCGCGCATCATCTTGGTCATGCCGCCCTTGCCGGCGACCTTCTTCATCATCTTCTGCATCTGCTTGTGCTGCTTGATCAGACGCCCGATATCCTGCACCTGGGTGCCGGACCCCATGGCGATGCGGCGTTTGCGCGAGCCACTGATGATGTCCGGATTGCGCCGCTCGCCAGGCGTCATCGAGTTGATGATGGCTTCCATCTGCTTGAACTGTTTCTCTGCCACACCCTGGGCGCCGCCCATCTGGGACAGGTTCATGCCGCCGATCGAAGGCAGCTTGTCCATCAGGCCACCGAGGCCGCCCATGTTTTTCATCTGCTGCAGCTGGTCGCGGAAGTCTTCCAGATCGAAGCCCTTGCCCTTCTTCAGCTTCCTGGTGAGTTTCTCCGCCTTTTCCCGATCCAGGGTCTGCTCGGCCTGCTCGATCAGGCTGAGCACATCACCCATTCCGAGGATGCGCGAGGCGATGCGGTCCGGATGGAAAGGCTCGAGCGCGTCGCTCTTCTCACCCATACCGAGGAATTTGATCGGCTTACCGGTCACCTGGCGCACCGACAGCGCCGCCCCCCCACGGGCATCGCCATCGACCTTGGTCAGCACCACACCCGTCAGCGGCAGCGCTTCACCGAAGGCGCGGGCAGTGTTCGCCGCATCCTGACCGGTCATGGCATCGACCACGAACAGGGTTTCAGCCGGGTTAATAGCCGCGTGCACGGCCTGGATCTCGGCCATCATCTCGGCGTCGATGGCCAGGCGGCCGGCGGTATCCACCAGCACCACGTCGATGAATTTGAGCTTGGCCTCGCGGACCGCTGCCTGGGCAATTTCCACCGGCTTCTGGCTGATATCCGATGGGAAGAAGGTCGCACCGACTTCGGCCGCCAGCGTTTCCAGCTGCTTGATGGCCGCAGGACGATAGACGTCAGCCGACACCACCATAACGGTCTTCTTCTTGCGCTCCTGCAGGAAGCGCGCGAGTTTGCCTACCGTAGTGGTCTTACCCGCACCCTGCAGGCCGGCCATAAGTACAACGGCGGGGGGCGCCACGTTCAACGCCAGGTCTTCGTTGGCCGCACCCATCAGCTCTTCGAGCTCGGCGCGGACGATCTTCACGAACGCCTGGCCTGGGGTCAGGCTCTTGGAAACCTCGGTGCCGACGGCCCGGTCCTTGACCCTGGCAACGAAATCCTTGACCACCGGCAGCGCGACGTCCGCCTCAAGCAGCGCCATCCGCACTTCGCGCAAGGTGTCCTTGATATTGTCCTCGGTCAGCTTGGCCTTGCCGGTGACATGGCGAAGCGTTTGCGAGAGGCGATCGGTTAGGTTTTCAAACATGAGCCGTTTTCCACGCTGAAATGTGGTTAAGGGGCGCGATTATAGAAGCTGCGGAGCCTGCGCCGGTACCCCATCATCGCCGCTATTGGTATAGATAGCCAAACCATGCACGGTAGCGAGTGTCGGATACAGCGACAATCGCGCCCTTCCCCTGTGCTTTTGAAGCTCAGGGGTTTGTGCCACACTCAGCAACTTTCGAGCCTGTTAAAAGACTATGCACCCTTTGCTACCGAGCCTGGCTGCCGCCTGTCTCTACGCTGGCATAACCGGATATCAGGGCCTGCGACTGGCGCAACAAGCGACGCCGGACAAACGCCTGTTGGCCGCCATCGGCGTGCTGGCATTGATCGCCCACAGCGTGAGCCTTTTCATTCAGCTGCTTTCGCCCAGCGGCCTGCACCTGGATTTCTTTACCGCCTCAAGCCTGATCGCAGCGGCAGTAACGCTGCTGATCCTGCTCGCGCTGTCTCGCATGCCGGTGGAGAACCTGCTGCTGCTGTTATTCCCGCTAAGTTGTCTGGCGGTACTTTTCGCCCAGTTCGCCCCCTCCGGCACGGCGCCGGCCATCAACGGCGATCCGGGCATTCTTGCGCACATTCTTTTCTCCATCCTGGCCTACGGGATGCTCACCATCGCCGTATTCCAGTCTCTGCTGCTGCTTCTGCAGGATCACCATCTCCGGCACAAGCACCCGTCAGGACTGATCAAGAACTTCCCACCGTTGCAAACGATGGAAACCCTGCTGTTCGGCTTCCTCCTGGCTGGCTGGATACTGCTATCGGCCTCGCTGCTCACCGGCTGGCTGTTTCTCGACAACCTGTTCGCGCAGCATCTGGTCCACAAGACGCTGCTCTCGGTGGTTGCCTGGATCGTTTTCGGCCTGCTGCTGTGGGGTCGCCACCGTCTCGGCTGGCGCGGCTACAAAGCCATTCGCTGGACGCTAGCGGGCTTCTGCCTGCTGATGCTTGCCTACTTCGGCAGCAAACTGGTTCGCGAATTTATCCTGCATATCTAAAAGCAATCGCTGCGAATCTCCCTCCTATCCGCTTGGAAATTCTCCAGGCGAATAGGAGGATGCAGGCCCGAGCCTATACTCTCGCCATCCAGCCAGTTACAGCTGAATATCGACTGCCTCTGCCGCCCGCAACGCCTTCGCACGGGCAGCCTCGATGGACTCATCACGCGCCAGGGCAACGCCCATGCGCCGCTGGCCACTGACCTCGGGCTTACCGAACAGGCGCAGTGCGGCATCCGGCTCAGCCAGCGCAGCAGACAGGTTGCCAAAGCTGACCTGCCTGCTCTCGCCCTCCACCAGCACCACCGCAGAGGCCGATGGGCCGAACTGGCGGATGGCCGGAATCGGCAGACCAAGAATGGCCCGCGCATGCAGGGCGAATTCGGACAGATCCTGGGATACCAGCGTCACCAGTCCGGTATCGTGGGGCCGCGGAGAAATCTCGCAGAACCACACCTGATCGCCCTTGACGAATAGCTCGACACCAAAAACACCCCGCCCACCCAGGGCCTCGGTGACTGACAGGGCAATGCGCTCGGCCTCGGCCATGGCGCCCGCAGTCATCGACTGGGGCTGCCAAGACTCCTGGTAATCACCTTTTTCCTGGCGATGCCCGACCGGCTGACAGAATGTGGTGCCACCGGCATGACGAACCGCCAGCAGGGTAATTTCGTAATCGAAGTCGATAAAGCCCTCGACGATCACCCGCCCCCTGCCGGCACGCCCACCCGCCTGGGCGTAGTTCCAGGCGGTCTCGATATCCGCCTCACTGCGCAGTATCGACTGACCCTTGCCGGACGAGCTCATCACCGGCTTGATCAGGCATGGAAAACCGATGGCCAGCACGGCGCTGCGGCAATCTTCCAAGGAGTCGGCAAAGCGATAGGGCGAGGTCGGCAATCCCAGCTCTTCAGCGGCCAGACGGCGGATGCCCTCACGGTTCATGGTCAGCTGCGCGGCGCGCGCGGTGGGAATCACGGTAAAGCCTTCGGCTTCCAGCTCGACCAGCGTCGCGGTGGCAATGGCCTCAATCTCAGGAACGATGTAGTGCGGCTTTTCCAGCTCAATGATCGCCCGCAACGCTGCGCCATCGAGCATGTCGATGACATGATGACGGTGCGCGACCTGCATGGCCGGCGCGCCGGCGTAGCGATCCACGGCGATCACCTCAACGCCCAGGCGTTGCAGCTCGATCACCAGTTCCTTGCCCAGTTCGCCGGAGCCACACAGCAGAACGCGAACAGCGCTGGCAGACAGCGGAGTGCCGATACGTGGCATGGAATTCCTCATTAGCAAATTTGATGTTTACAACAGCTGACCACGCTCGCGGGCCCGCTCATGACAGCGCTGCAACACTTCACGCCGCTCAGTGTTGTTCAGCCGGCTCCAGCGAATGATCTCGTCGACATTCCGCTGGCAGCCGATACAGATGTCCGTCTCGTCCAAGGCACAGATGCTCACGCAGGGCGAAGCAACCGGCTTCTCGCTCGTTTCAGAACTCAATCGTTCTGCTCCACCAACTCGCGCGCATAGCGCTGAGCGTTCTGCACGTAATGCGCGGCACTGGCTTCGAGCATTTTCTTCTGCTCCTCGGTCAGCTCACGCACCACTTTGCCGGGCGAACCGACTACCAGCGAGCCGTCGGGAATAACCTTGCCTTCCGGGATCAGGGTATTGGCGCCGATGATGCAGTAGCGGCCGATCTTCGCTCCGTTGAGAATCACGGCGTTGATGCCAATCAAGCTGTAATCGCCCACTTCGCAGCCGTGCAGCATGGCGTTGTGGCCTACGGTAACGCCGGTGCCGAGCGTCAGCGGATGGCCCATATCGGTATGCAGCACGCTTCCGTCCTGGACGTTGCTGTTCTCGCCGATATGGATCAACTCATTGTCGCCCCGCAGTACCGCGCCGAACCAGACGCTGGCACCGGCATCGAGACGAATCTTGCCGATCAAGGTGGCGCCGGGTGCAGCCCAGCTCTCGGGATGAGTTTCAACTCGGGACTCGCCAAGACGATATTTCACAGGCTTACCTCTTGTTTTTTGTTAGATGGATATAGGAAGCCGGCGCCTGTCGCAATTCGATACCGGCGTCGTACACCAGGTTGACCAGCTCGACGATCATGATCGCCGTCAGCCCCCAGATTTGATATTCGCCATAACGATAAGAAGGGACATACCAGGCGCCGCCCTGGTAATCGATACGATGCGTGAACTCGCGTGGGTCGTGACAGAAGAAATCCAGAGGTACGGAAAACACCGAGGCAATTTCCGCATCGTTGGCGCGGTACTCGACAAAGTCCGGCACGATGCCGACATAGGGCGTGACGTGGATGCCATGCAGGGAAATGACGCTGCTGAGCGGCCCAACGATCTCGACCATACCCGGCGCCAGCCCAACTTCCTCCTCGGCCTCGCGCAGAGCGGTTTGCGCCAGATCACCATCTTCAGGGTCGCGGCGACCACCCGGAAATGCCACTTCGCCGCCATGTGTAGACAGCCCGCTGGCTCGCAACGTAAGCACCAATTCGGGCGTTTCGCTGCGGGTTACCGGCATCAGCACCGCTGCTTCTGGCAAGCGGCCTTCCGGCTCCAGAAGGTGCGGGGAATAGTCACGCACTCGTCGGAGAATAGTGTCCAGCATGAAAAATCTCTTTGCGTATTTGTCCAACATCATGGCATGGATCAACGAGGCGCCCAAGACGGCCAAGGTCAAAAGAAGCTATGTCAGCAGCCACCACCGCAACCGGTAAACCGGCTCTGCGCCGCACAACAGCGCTCGCAGCGGAGCGGGAAAAGCCCCTAGAATAGCCCCTCGCCGACCTCAGGCCACCGACCAGCGTGGCGCCTGACAATATCTGCTGTGGCACACAACACACCCCAGGAAAACATCGAATGCGCTGGCTGTTAGCGATTGTCTGCCTCTCCTTTTCCCTGCTGTCGCATGCGTCGGCCACACCGACTTTGGAGGGCGCTTTTATCGACAAGGTTCTGGTAGTCAAATCGGAGCGCCAGCTATATCTGCTCAGCCGCGGTGTCCCGCTGAAAAGCTATCGCGTTTCGCTTGGCAAGCAGCCCGGCCCCAAACAACGCGAAGGTGATCAACGTACACCAGAAGGGTTGTACTGGATCGATTGGCGCAAGACCTCGGACAAATTCAACCTGGCGATGCACATCTCCTACCCCAACGCCCGGGACCTGGCCCGTGCTCGTAGCGAAGGCATTTCCTCTCCCGGAAGCATGATCATGCTGCACGGCACCCCGCTGGATGAGGAATACCCCGAGTGGTTCTTCCACACCCTCGACTGGACCGAGGGCTGTATTGCCTTGAAGAACGACGATATGCGCGAGGTGTGGAACCTGGTGAAAGACGGCACGCTGATCGAAATCAGGCCGTAGGGCCCGGGCCGTCGGCTAGCTCAGGAGCCGAAGCGGACTTGTCCACGAGCCTTTGTTTTCCATCCCGGTGGCCGTCCAAAGCTCGCAAGCCCGCCCCTACAAAAAGCATCTGCCTCGCGCAAAAGCATGTGATGCAACAACCCGAATGAGCTCTGGTTGTTCTGCGTTCAGAAAACCATATCCGACAGCCGCCAGACATCGAAAGCCGGCGTTTCATAGGGGTGTGCCTGCTTGAGCGCCTTGACGCAGTCGTGGATCAGCTCGTCGGCGACGACCAGCTCCACTTTCCACTCCGAAACCAGCTGCACCTGGTTCTCCTGGCCAAGAAACGGCTGACTGCCTTCCAGTGGTCGATACTGACCACGCCCAAGTACCTGCCAGCTGCAGCGGTCATAGTCACCGATGCGCCCGCCACCTGCGGCAAACACAGCGTCCTTGACCTCTTCCAGATGGCTCTCGGGCACATAAAAACAGAGCTTGTACATCAGTATCTCCATGAAAGCTTTGCAGGCTGCTCATTAAAAAGGCCGCAAGTGTTCCAAAAGCAGGCCCGACACTCCCTGCTGCGGGTCAATATAGGACGCTGCTGCCATTAGCTGGTTCAGCGCAGCGGCCACGAAAAAGCCCGGAGCGCTTTCACGCTGCCGGGCTTCGACTGCAACAGGGCCGGCCTTAGTCCACCCACACCCGGGCATTGCGGAACATGCGCATCCAGCCGCCGTCCTCCTGCCACTCATCAGGACGCCAGGAATTGGTCACAGCACGGAAGACCCGCTCCGGGTGAGGCATCATGATAGTCACGCGCCCGTCGCTATTGGTCAGGCCGGTAATCCCCAGTGGCGAACCATTGGGGTTGGCCGGGTAGCGTTCGGTCACCTTGCCGTAATTGTCCACGTAGCGCAGGGCTACGGTGCCGGAACGATCCGCTGCATGCAGCGCAAGCTCGCTGGCAAACTCGGCATGCCCTTCGCCGTGGGCGATGGCGATCGGCAGGCGCGAGCCAGCCATGCCCTGAAGGAAGATCGACGGCGACTCCTGCACCTGAACCATGGCCACACGCGCCTCGAACTGCTCCGAGCGGTTGCGCACGAAGTGCGGCCAGGATTCGCTGCCGGGGACCAGCTCGTGCAAGTTGCTCATCATCTGGCAGCCGTTGCACACGCCGAGGGCGAAGCTGTCGCTGCGCTCGAAGAAGGTCTGGAAACCCTCACGGGCACGGGCGTTGAACAGAATCGACTTGGCCCAGCCTTCGCCGGCTCCGAGCACGTCGCCGTAGGAGAAACCACCGCAGGCCACCAGGCCCTTGAAGTCTTCCAGGCTGATACGGCCAGCGAGGATATCGCTCATATGCACGTCCACCGCGGCAAAGCCGGCGCGGTCGAAGGCCGCGGCCATTTCCACCTGGCCGTTGACGCCCTGCTCGCGCAGCACTGCCACTTTCGGACGCACACCACGCTTGATGTAGGGTGCAGCGATGTCTTCGTTGACATCGAAGCTGAGCTTCACGCTGAGGCCGGGATTGTCTTCGTCCAGCAGCGCATCGAATTCCTGGTCGGCACAATCGACGTTGTCGCGCAGACGCTGAATGCGGTAGCTGGTTTCGCTCCACTGCTGCTGCAGCAGGCGACGGTCGCCACTGAATACCTCGTTGCCGGCTAGGCGGATCGAGATGTAGCCATTGTTGGCCGGCTGGCCAATCACCGCCACGCAGTCGCCAAGGCCGGCTGCACTGAACTGGGCCAGTACGATTTCGGTATCGTCCTGTCGCACCTGAATGACAGCGCCAAGCTCTTCGTTGAATAGCAGCGCGGGGATTTCATCGGCATCGCCGAGCAGGCCGTCGAGGCTCAGGTTCAGCCCGCAGTGACCAGCGAAGGCCATTTCCAGAACGGTGGTCAGCAGACCGCCATCGGAACGGTCATGGTAGGCCTGCAACAGACCATCGCTGTTCAGGCCCTGAATCACCGCGAAGAAGGCTTGCAGGTCTTCGGCATCATCGACGTCCGGCGCCTGGCGCCCGAGCTTGCCGTACACCTGCGCGAGGATCGAGCCGCCCATGCGGTTCTGGCCGCGCCCCAGGTCGATCAGGATCAGGTCGGTGGCGCCCTTGTCCAGGCGCAGTTGCGGGGTCAGGGTCTGACGCACATCGACTACCGGCGCAAAACCGGACACCACCAGCGACATGGGTGAGGTCACGCTCTTCTCAGCGCCCTCTTCATCCCAGCGGGTCTGCATCGACATCGAGTCTTTGCCCACTGGAATGGTCAGGCCCAGCTGCGGACAAAGCTCCATGCCTACCGCACGCACGGTGTCGTACAGCCGCGCATCTTCGCCGGGGTGGCCGGCAGCGGCCATCCAGTTGGCGGAAAGCTTGATGTCGGAGAGTTTTTCGATACGTGCGGCAGCGAGGTTGGTCAGCGTCTCGCCAATCGCCATACGGCCAGAGGCCGGGGCATCCAGCAGAGCCAGCGGAGTGCGCTCGCCCATGGCCATGGCTTCGCCGGTGTTGACGTCAAAACTGGTGGTAGTCACCGCACAATCGGCCACCGGCACCTGCCAGGGACCGACCATCTGGTCGCGCGCCACCATACCGGTGATGCTGCGGTCACCGATGGTGATCAGGAAGCTCTTGCTGGCGACAGCCGGATGGCGCAGCACTCGGCCAACAGCTTCATCCAGGTAGACAGACGCCGCACCGAAATCATCGCCAAGCTCGGCTTCGCGGGTGGCACTGCGGTGCATACGCGGGGTTTTGCCGAGCAGTACGTTGAGCGGCATGTCCACCGGCTTGTTGCCGAAATGGCTGTCGGCGACGGTCAGGTGCAGTTCTTCGGTAGCCTCGCCGACTACCGCGAAGGGGCAGCGCTCGCGCTCACAGATGGCCTTGAAGCGCTCGAAATCGGCGGCATCCACGGAGAGTACGTAGCGCTCCTGGGATTCGTTACACCAGATCTCATGAGGCGCCATGCCGGGTTCGTCGTTGGGAATGTTGCGCAGCTCGAAACGACCGCCACGACCGGCATCGTTGACCAGCTCCGGGAAGGCGTTGGACAGGCCGCCCGCGCCAACGTCGTGAATGAACTTGATCGGGTTCTGCTCGCCCAGCTGCCAGCAGCGGTCGATCACTTCCTGGCAACGGCGCTCCATTTCCGGGTTGTCGCGTTGTACCGAGGCGAAGTCCAGATCCGCCGAGCTGGCACCGGTGGCCATGGAGGATGCTGCACCGCCACCCAGGCCGATCAGCATGGCTGGGCCGCCAAGCACGATCAGCTTGCCGCCAACCGAGATCTCGCCCTTCTGCACATGATCTTCACGGATATTGCCCAGGCCGCCGGCGAGCATGATCGGCTTGTGGTAGCCGCGTACCTCTTCACCGCGCGGGGTTTCGACGCTCTGCTCGAAGGTACGGAAATAGCCGGCCAGCGCCGGACGGCCGAATTCGTTGTTGAACGCCGCGCCACCCAGCGGGCCTTCGATCATGATGTCCAGCGGCGTGACGATGCGCTCGGGCTTGCCATAGGGCTTTTCCCAGGGCTGCTCGAAGTCGGGGATGTTCAGGTTGGAAACGGTAAAGCCGGTCAGGCCAGCCTTGGGCTTGGAGCCACGGCCGGTAGCCCCTTCGTCGCGAATCTCACCGCCCGAGCCGGTAGCGGCACCAGGGAATGGAGCGATGGCGGTCGGGTGGTTGTGGGTTTCCACCTTCATCAGGATGTGCACCGGTTGTTGGTGCGCAGCATATTCGCCGGTCGCTGCATCCGGATAGAAACGCCCGGCCTCGTGGCCGACGATGACCGAAGCGTTGTCCTTGTAGGCAGAGAGCACGCCTTCGGAGTGCATCTGATAGGTGTTCTTGATCATGCCGAACAGGGACTTGTCCTGGCTTTCGCCGTCGATGTCCCAGCTGGCATTGAAGATCTTGTGCCGGCAATGCTCGGAGTTGGCCTGGGCGAACATCATCAGCTCGATGTCGTGAGGATTGCGCCCCAGTCCTTCAAAGCTGGTCACCAGATAGTCGATTTCGTCATCAGCCAGCGCCAGCCCCAGCTCGACGTTAGCCTTTTCGAGTGCGGCGCGGCCGCCACCCAGAACGTCCACTGCGGTGAGCGGCTTGGGCTGGGCGTGGCTGAACAGGTTGGCGGCATCTTCGAAACGATCCAGCACTGTCTGCGTCATGCGGTCATGCAGCGCGTTGGCGATCTGCTGTGCGGCGGCGGCGTCAAGCTCGCCCTGCACATAGAAAGCGATGCCGCGCTCCAGACGCTGGATCTTGCCAAGACCGCAGTTGTGGGCAATGTCGCTGGCCTTGCTCGACCAGGGCGAGATGGTGCCGAACCGCGGAACCACCAGGAACAGCCGCCCGACTGGCTCTTGAACTGGCACACTCGGGCCGTATTTCAACAGCCGGTCAAGAACCTGCTGCTCACCCGCATCCAGCGTGTCGGTTACTTCGGCGAAATGGGCAAACTCGGCATACAAGCCGCTTACGGCAGGGACCTTCTCGGTCAGTTGCGCCAGGAGCTTGCCGTGACGGAAAGCGGAAAGAGCGGGAGCGCCGCGCAGAATCAACATCGTCGGAACAGCCTCGAGGAGGGGAGCAGTCGGGGCGCGTATTCTAGCCCATGACGGCGCCCGAGGCTAAGGCTGTGCACTCGGTAAGCTGACGTAGGGCGGATGTCGTTTCTTTAACAACCACCGCCGGGCCGGTTAAGCGTCCCCCGAGCTGCCGCTAGTGCAATATCTGGCTCAAGAACAGTTTCGTGCGCTCATTGACCGGGTTGCTGAAGAACACCTCCGGATCGGCCTGCTCGACGATCTCGCCCTTGTCCATAAAGATCACCCGGTCGGCCACCGTGCGCGCGAAGCCCATTTCGTGGGTCACGCAGAGCATGGTCATGCCGCTTTCGGCCAGGCGGATCATGGTGTCCAGCACCTCCTTGACCATCTCCGGGTCCAGCGCCGAGGTAGGTTCGTCGAAGAGCATGATCTTCGGCTTCATGCACAGCGCGCGAGCAATGGCCACACGCTGCTGCTGGCCGCCTGAGAGCTGCCCCGGAAACTTGTCGGCCTGCTCGGGAATGCGCACCTTTTCCAGGTAGTCCATGGCGATTTCCTCGGCCTGGCGCCTGGGCATCTTGCGCACCCACATCGGCGCCAGGGTGCAGTTCTGCAGCACGGTCAGGTGCGGAAACAGGTTGAAATGCTGGAACACCATGCCGACTTCGCTGCGCACCGTCTCGATATGCTTGAGGTCGCTGGTCAGCTCCACGCCATTGATCACGATGCGCCCCTTCTGATGCTCCTCCAGCCGGTTGAGGCAGCGAATGGTGGTGGACTTACCGGAGCCGGACGGCCCGCAAAGCACGATGCGCTCGCCCTGGGTGACCTCCAGGTCGATGTCCTTGAGCACGTGGAACTGGCCGAACCACTTGTTCACGCCCTGCATCTGAATGACCGACTCGGCAGCCTGCCCGGTTTGCAGCTTTGCATCACTCATATGCCTCTCCTAGTGCCGATGGCCGGTATCGAGCTTGCGCTCAAGATGGATGGAGTAGCGCGACATGCTGAAGCAGAACATCCAGTAGACCAATGCGGCGAACACATAGCCTTCGGTGGACATGCCTAGCCAGGCCGGGTCGGCGGTGGCGCGCTTGATGCTGTTGAGGAAGTCGAACAGGCCAATGATGATCACCAGGCTGGTATCCTTGAACAGCGCGATGAAGGTGTTGACGATGCCGGGAATGACCATCTTCAGCGCCTGGGGCAGGATCACCAGGACCATGCTGCGCCAGTAGCCCAGGCCCATCGCCGCCGCCGCTTCGTACTGGCCGCGCGGGATCGCCTGCAGGCCGCCGCGCACCACTTCGGCGATGTAGGCGGCCTCGAAGAAGACCACCATCAGCATGGCGCGCATCAGCTTGTCGAGGTTCATCTGCTCGGGCAGGAACAGCGGCAGCATCACCGAGGACATGAACAGCACGGTGATCAGCGGTACCCCGCGCCAGAACTCGATGAAGGTCACGCACAGCACGCGAATCGCCGGCATATCCGAACGACGGCCAAGCGCCAGCAGAATGCCCAGCGGCAAGGCGCCAGCGATGCCCACTGCAGCGATGACGATGGTCAGCATCAACCCGCCCCAGCGCGAGGTCGGCACCGTTTCCAGGCCGAGGAAACCGCCGTGCAGCAGCCAGTAGGCCAGCAGCGGGTACAGCAGCAGGTAGGCGATCCCATAGCGCACCTTGTGCGGCATGCGCCGGATAAGCAGCGGCGCCGCGCCCAGGATTGCCAGCCAGGCGGCGGCATCCACACGCCAGCGCAGCTCCGTGGGATAGAAGCCGTACATGAACTGGCTGAAACGCGTCTGGATAAATACCCAGCAAGCGCCCTCGCGCGAACAGTCGGCGCGCGAGTCTCCAGTCCAGTCCGCCTTGATGATGGCCCAGTCGATGATTGGCGGCACCACCAGCCAGATCAGGTAGAGCCCCAGCAGGGTCAGCAGCGCGTTGAACCAGCTGGAAAACAGGTTGGCGCGCAGCCAGCCGAGCACGCCGATGTTGCGCGAAGGGGCCGGCAGGTCGGGCTTGAAGGTATGCGTCGTCATGGCTTTGCCCTCACCGCTCGATCAGCGCGATGCGCTTGTTGTACCAGTTCATCAGCAGCGAAATGCTGATGCTGATGGCCAGGTACACGCTCATGGTGATGGCCATGGTCTCGATGGCCTGGCCGGTCTGGTTGAGCACCGTGCCGGCGAACAGCGAGACCATGTCCGGGTAGCCGATGGCCGCGGCCAGCGAGGAGTTCTTCGCCAGGTTCAGGTACTGGCTGGTCAAGGGCGGGATGATCACCCGCAGCGCCTGCGGCACGATCACCAGCCGCAGTATGCGACCGGGCCGCAAACCCAGGGAGGCCGCCGCTTCGGTCTGGCCATGACTGACCGATTGGATGCCGGCGCGCACGGTTTCGCCGATAAAGGCTGCCGTGTAGATGGTCAACGCCAGCACGATGGACACCAGCTCGGGAATGACCACCCAGCCGCCGCGAATGTTGAAGCGCTGCAGCTCGGGGATCTCCCAGAGAAACGGCCCGCCGAACACCAGCGCAGCCAGCCAGGGCACAGCGATAAACAGCCCCAGGCTCACCCACAGCACCGGGAAGGCCTGCCCGCTGGCATGGCGCCTGGCACGCGCCCAGCGGTTGAGCAGGGCGATGGCTACCAGTGCCAATGCCAGCGCCAACCAGAACGGCCAGAAGCCCTCGCCCGCACTGGGCGCCGGCATCTGTACGCCGCGATTGTTGATGAAGATGATGTCCCACAGACTGAGGCTGTTGCGCGGGCCTGGCAAAGGGCCGAGCACGGCGAAGTAGACGAAGAAGATCAGCAGCAGCGGCGGGATATTGCGGAATATCTCGATATAGACAGTGGCGATCTGGCGGATCAGCCAATTCGGTGACAACCGTGCCACGCCCAGCGTGAAGCCGACGATGGTAGCCAGAATGATGCCGATCACGCTGACCAGCAGAGTATTGAGCAGGCCGATCCAGAACACCCGGCCATAGGTGTCACTTTCGCTGTAGTCGATCAGGTGCTGCGGAATGCCGAAGCCGGCGGCCTGATCAAGGAAACCGAAGCCTGAACTAATGCCCCGGTGGGCCAGGTTAGTTTGGGTGTTGTGAAACAGAAACCAGCCGAAGGCAACGACTGTTATAACGGCAAGAACCTGGAACACCCAGGCACGCACCTGCGGATCCCGAAGCAGCGACCCACGCGCTGCTCCCGATTTGGCGATGGTTCGCATCAGGAAACCTCATACGCAGGCGCCGGTGCCGGAACCTGCGCACCGGCAGCGGTCGTCCTTGAAACAAGGCCGGCTATGCGCCGGCCTCGCACGCTCAACGCACCGGCGGTGCGTACTGCAGTCCTCCGTTATTCCAGAGTGCGTTCAGACCGCGTTCGATCTTCAACTCGCTGCCAGAACCGACGTTGCGCTCGAAGATTTCGCCGTAGTTGCCGACCTGTTTGACGATCTGCACCGCCCAGTCCTTTGGCAGTTTCAGATCCTTGCCGTACTCACCTTCAGCACCGAGCAAGCGCGCGACGTCAGGGTTCTTGGTGGTTTTTGCGATTTCCTCGACGTTCTCCGAGGTCACCCCAAGCTCCTCGGCATTGACCATGGCAAACAGCGTCCAGCGCACGATATCGAACCACTCCTCGTCCCCCTGGCGCACCGCTGGGCCCAGTGGTTCCTTGGAGATGACTTCCGGCAGCACTACATAGTTATCCGGCCCGGCCAGCTTGATACGCTGCGCATAGAGCTGCGACTGGTCGGACGTGAGCACATCGCAACGACCGGACTCCAGTGATTTGGCGCTCTCGTCCGAGGTGTCGTAGGTAATGGGGGTGTACTTGAGGCTGTTGCTGCGGAAATAGTCGGAAAGGTTCAGCTCAGTGGTAGTGCCAGCCTGAATGCAGACCGTCGCGCCATCGAGTTCCTTGGCGCTGCTGACTCCCAGCTCCTTGTTTACCAGAAAGCCCTGACCGTCGTAGTAGGTAACGCCGGTGAAGTTCAGCCCCATTGCCGCATCCCGCGAGCTGGTCCAGGTGGTGTTGCGCGACAGCACGTCAATCTCGCCGGACTGCAACGCTGTGAAGCGCTCCTTGGCGGTCAGCGGGCTGAACCTGACCTTTTCAGCATCACCGAATACCGCAGCCGCTACCGCGCGGCAAACGTCGACATCGATCCCCCGGTATTGCCCCTTGGCATCGGCGTAGGAAAAACCCGGCAACCCGTCGCTGATACCGCACTGCACAAAACCCTTGTTCTTCACCGCATCCAGAGTCGCCCCTGCCTGCGCTTGGCCGCCAACGCTAAACAGCACCGCAGTAGCCAGCATGGTCAGTGTGGATTTAGCCCTAATCATCGAAACCTCCAGTTTGTTTTTATTCTGCGGGGTCGGGCCTTCCACCAACGTCAGAAAACACCAATCGAGCCATGTCGATCGGAACACTGGAAGAACCTGACCTGAGTCTAGTCGCCGATCGCTGATCAGCAACTTCTCCCGAAGAGCAGACCGCAGACATGCGGTGCCGTCGGCGCAGCAGCCGGAAACAAGCAAAGCAAGCGGCGTACCAGCACCGCCAAAGTTGCTCTGATGGCGGCAGCAGGCTTCAGGGAAGCGTCGACAACGGGTAATCTCGCGGCCTATTGCAACAAACCTCGAGCATTTTCCCCGCTGCTCGCACCAGCCCGGTGCAAGCCTTCAGACGGAGCCCCACATGACCGACCCCCTGATCATCGAGCCAGCGCAAACTGCCGATTCCTGCGTTATCTGGCTGCATGGCCTCGGCGCTGACCGCTACGACTTCCAGCCAGTGGCCGAAATGCTGCAACAGCGCCTGCTGCACACGCGCTTCGTCCTGCCCCAGGCGCCGACACGTGCGGTAACCATCAATGGTGGCTGGGCCATGCCGAGCTGGTACGACATCCAGGCCATGAGCCCTGCCCGAGCAATCGATCAGGCGCAACTGGAGCAGTCGGCACAGACGGTCATTGAGCTGATCGAGCAACAGCGTGACAGCGGCATCGATCCCCGGCGCATTTTCCTTGCCGGTTTTTCCCAGGGCGGCGCCGTGGTCTACCACACCGCTTTCCTGCGCTGGGCCGGCCCCTTGGGCGGTGTGCTGGCGCTGTCCACCTATGCCCCGACGTTCGGCGACGACCTTAAGCTCTCGCCCCTGCAGGCAGGCCTGCCGGTGCTTTGCCTGCACGGCAGCCGCGACGACGTGGTGCCGCCCGCCATGGGCCGTGCAGCCCATGACTGCCTGCAGCAGAATCAGGTTCAAACGCAATGGAAGGAATACCCGATGGCCCACGAAGTTCAACCCACCGAGATTCAGGACATCGGCGACTGGCTGGCAAGCCGCTTGGGCTGAACATTGCAATCGACGCAGACCGTTTAACGGTCTGTTGCGGCGCCGTGACGAAGCACTTCGAAGCCCTGACCGAGCGATTCGGACAGAGCTTCGAGCAACCCGAACAACAAGACGAAAGCGCGCTTGCGTACTGACTTTTGGCAACCTGCCATCGCCAAAAACCGTACCGGCGCACGAACCACTGCGCGCGGCAGTGGCAAGTCTTCGCCCTGTCTGTTTCTTGCATTACACTGGCGGGCGAATTTTGACAACCAGACGAGAAGACCGTGCTCAAAGCACTCAAGAAAATCTTTGGTAAAAGCCCGGCCGAACTAGCCGCCGCGCAACCTGCCAGCGACACGCTGGAAGATGCCCCGCCTCAGCAAAGCGCCCCGCGCGAAACGCAAACGGACCAGCGCAGCGAAACGCCGGCAGCCAGCAAGCCGCGCCGCGCTCGCACACGCAAACCTGCCCCGCCACCCGCTCCGGCCTGGAAGCTGGAAGATTTTGTGGTCGAGCCTGCCGAAGGCAAGACTCGCTTCCATGACTTCAAGCTCGCACCCGAGCTGATGCACGCCATTCATGATCTGGGTTTTCCGTATTGCACGCCGATCCAGGCGCAGGTGCTGGGCTTCACTCTCAAGGGCCGTGATGCCATCGGCCGTGCCCAGACCGGCACCGGCAAGACCGCGGCCTTCCTGATTTCCACCATTACCCAGCTGCTGGAAACGCCGCCGCCCAAGGATCGCTACATGGGCGAGCCGCGCGCGCTGATCATCGCGCCAACCCGCGAACTGGTGGTGCAGATCGCGAACGATGCGCTGGACCTGACCAGGTACACCGGTCTGAACGTGATGAGCTTCGTCGGCGGCATGGACTTCGACAAGCAGCTCAAGTCTCTTGAGGCCCGCTATTGCGACATTCTGGTGGCGACACCAGGCCGCCTGCTGGACTTCAACCAGCGCGGCGAGGTGCATCTGGATATGGTCGAAGTGCTGGTGCTCGACGAGGCCGACCGCATGCTCGACATGGGTTTTATCCCCCAGGTCCGGCAGATCATCCGTCAGACTCCGCCCAAGAGCGAACGCCAGACACTGCTGTTCTCCGCAACTTTTACCGACGACGTGATGAACCTGGCCAAGCAGTGGACCACCGACCCGGCCATCGTCGAGATCGAACCGGAGAACGTCGCCAGCGATACCGTCGAACAGCACGTCTATGCGGTGGCCAGCAGCGACAAGTACAAGCTGCTGTACAACCTGATCACCCAGAACGACTGGAGCCGGGTAATGGTCTTCGCCAACCGCAAGGACGAGGTGCGGCGTATCGAAGAGCGCCTGACCCGCGACGGCATCAGCGCCGTGCAAATGTCCGGTGATGTGCCGCAGCACAAGCGCATCCGCGCGCTGGAAGGCTTCCGCGAAGGCAAGATCCGCGTGATGGTGGCCACCGATGTCGCCGGTCGCGGCATTCACGTGGACGGCATCAGCCACGTGATCAACTTCACCCTGCCGGAAGTGCCGGACGACTACGTCCACCGCATCGGCCGTACCGGCCGCGCCGGCACCAGCGGCACCTCCATCAGCTTTGCCGGTGAGGACGATGCCTTCGCCCTGCCCCCCATCGAAGCACTGTTGGGGCGCAAGATCAGCTGCGAAACACCGCCGGCCGAGCTGCTGGCACCGGTGCCACACCGCTCGCGCTGACAGCACTGGAACAGGAAGGTCGAAGGGCCGTTTCGCCTTCCTGGTTCACCTCTCGCTGATCCCGGTCACTGCACCGGTCAGCAGCCTACCCTATAGTCCAGTGCATCGCTGGAAAACGGAGTGGTCCCATGCAGCATATTGATTGGCTGATCGTCCTGATCGGAACGGGCTTTGCTCTGTTGGGAATCGGCTTCAGCTATCGAGACAAGAACTGGGGCGTCGCCCTGATCGCCCTCGGCGTGTTGACGATGTTCTCGACCATCACCTTCAAGCTATACATCGCGTTCAATCACTGACCAGAGCGCCTCAATCGCTCCAGCGGCTAGCGGCGTTCTGATCGCTTTCGCGACCCTCGACCCAGCGCGGCCCCTGCTCTGTAGTTTCCTTCTTCCAGAACGGCGCGCGCGTTTTCAGGTAGTCCATGACGAAGCGACAGGCGTCGAAAGCTGCCTCGCGGTGCGCACTGGCTGCGCCGACGAAGACAATGGGCTCACCTGGCTCCAGTGCTCCGACCCGGTGCAGCACGTCCAGGCGCAGTAGCGGCCAACGCTGCTCTGCTTCTGCGACGATCTTCTCCAAGGCTCTCTCGGTCATGCCTGGCGCATGCTCGAGAAACATCCCGGCAACCTCCAGGCCGTCATTGAAATCTCGTACGTAGCCTACGAATCCGGCCACCGCGCCGATGCCCAGGTTGGCCGCATGCAAGGCATTAAGCTCCGCACCGGGGTCGAAGGCTTCATGCTGAACACGAACGCCCATGCTCAACCTCCAGTCACGGTGGGGAAGAAAGCCACTTCATCGCCGTCCTGCACGGGTTCATCGAGGCTGCACAGTTCCTGATTGCGCGCGCACATCAGGTTCTGCTCACCGAGCACCGCCCAGGCTTCACCTCGCGCCAAAAGGTGGCGGCGCACGTCATCGACACAGGTAAAGGACGCATCCCACGGCAACTGCTCGCCGTCACTGTCGAGGGCTTCTCTGTAACGCGCGTAAAACTGAATCGAAATCATGCCTGCACCTGCCAATCGCCACTCTTGCCGCCGCGCTTTTCCAGCAGCCGCACACCTTCAATGATCATGCCCTTGTCCACCGCCTTGCACATGTCGTAGATGGTCAGCGCAGCCACACTGGCAGCAGTCAGCGCTTCCATTTCCACTCCAGTCTGGCCGGCCAGCTTGCAGGTGGCTCGAATCAGCACAGCATCTGCGCCATCGGCCTGCAGCTCGACCTTGACGCTGGTCAGCAGCAATGGATGACAGAGCGGGATCAGATCATGGGTCTTCTTGGCTGCCTGGATGCCGGCGATGCGCGCCACGGCGAACACGTCGCCCTTGGGATGGCCGCCCTGTTCGATCATCTGCAGCGTCTGCGGCAACATCCGCACCCGCGCTTCGGCCACCGCCTCCCGCGCGGTTACAGCCTTGTCAGTAACGTCGACCATACTGGCGCGACCTTGGGAATCGAGGTGAGTAAGCATGAGAATCCTGCCGGGCCTGTATTAAGGACGGGCAGTTTAGCCCAGCTGCAGGCTGCTTTGCCCGCAAGGGCGGGATGGGTCCCGACGACCGATATAAAAGACCTGCCGACCAGATCCGCAGTCGACTGGAGCATTAACGGTTGCACTTCAGTACGAGCGGACTTGTCCGCGAACTCTCATGACTAAGCTGATCCGGCCATCTGCACGCCATGGGCGAACAAGTCCAACCCTGGCGCGCAGAGGCCACACGCAGCTCTCGGCAGATACCCCCTGCCTTTACATATTCGCCTCGGCATATTCGGCCAGCACCGAACGCGGGACGCCCTGCAGAGTCACGTGAACGCCGTGGGGAAAGTCCTTGAAGCGCTCGGTGAGATAGGTCAGCCCTGAGCTGGTGGCGGACAGGTAAGGCGTATCAATCTGCGCCAGGTTACCCAGGCAGACCACCTTGGAACCGGTACCCGCACGGGTGATGATGGTTTTCATCTGGTGCGGCGTAAGGTTCTGGCACTCATCGATCAGGATCAGGCTCTGCTGGAAGCTGCGCCCGCGGATATAGTTGAGCGATTTGAACTGCAACGGCACCTTTTGCAGGATGTAATCGACGCTGCCATGGGTATTCTCGTCATCCATGTGCAGCGCTTCGAGGTTGTCGGTGATCGCACCCAGCCACGGCTCCATCTTTTCCGCCTCGGTGCCGGGCAGGAAGCCGATGTCCTCATCCAGCCCCTGCACGCTGCGCGTCGCGATGATGCGGCGATAGCGTTTGCTGACCACCGTCTGCTCGATAGCGGCGGCCAGGGCCAGGATGGTCTTCCCCGAGCCAGCGGCGCCGGAAAGGTTGACTAAATGGATATCCGGATCGAGTAGCGCGAAGAGCGCCAGCGCCTGATGGATGTCACGCGGACGCAGCCCCCAGGCTTCCTGATGCATCAGTGGCTCCTGATGCATGTCCAGCAGCAGGAGCTCGTCGTCCTCGATGCCCTTGATCCAGCCGACAAAGCCTTGCTCATCCAGGATGAACTCGTTGAGGTGCACCGCTGGCAAATTGTCGATCAGCTGCACTCGGTGCCAGGTGCGACCGTGCCCCTGCTGGGTTTCCACCTTGCTGACGCGGTCCCAGAAGGCGCCGCTGAGGCTGTGATAGCCGCGCGACAACTGGCCGACGTCATCGACCAGCTTGTCGGTCTGGTAATCCTCGGAGGCCACACCACAGGCGCGGGCTTTCAGACGCATATTAATGTCGTTAGTGACCAGCACCACCGGGACACCGCCGCTGCGCTGCTGCAGCTCGACCACCTGATTGATGATCTTGTTGTCGTTGAGGTCTTCGGGAAGGCCCTTGCAGTCGGCGCCCTTGCTCATAAGGATCGACAGGCTGCCGCAAAATTCCCCCGTTGCCTCTCGCTTGATCGGCACCCCAAGCTCAACCTGCTCGGGCGTTGCGTTGCCCAACACCTTGTCGATCAGGCGAATCACCTGCCGGCATTCGGCGGCCACGCTGTGCTTGCCGCTTTTGAGCTTGTCCAGCTCCTCCAGCACGGTCATGGGAATGGCAACCTGGTGCTCTTCGAAGTTCAGCAATGCGTTGGGGTCGTGGAGCAGGACGTTGGTGTCCAGAACGTAGAGAGTGGGCTGAGTAGCGCGGGGTCTACCGTAGTCATCCATTCGCGGTCACCTTTTCCGTAGAACCGGTCGACGGAGCGTCTGAGCGCACCGCCATGAGGAACCTCCGATTGCGAGGGCAGCAGACGCGGGTAGCAGGGGCCTGGGGCCACCCAGCGGCCGCCACCTGTTTGCAGGGTTCGGCGGTCTGTTACAGGTAATACCGCAAAAAAGATGACAGGAAAAAGACTTTTCCGATTTGCGGAGGCTTTTTTCTCAACTGGACGGACAGCCCTTGGCGACCGCAGCGAGGCAAGCTAGTCTCAGCAGTCAGCCTGTGCGCTTTTGCCACAGTAACTGCTCCCGCCGTCACTTGAACCAGCCATCCCCGCACCCACCAGCAAATCGTCAGCGCTCACCGCCAGCAATGCTGTGCGGGGTAGCCGTCCGCAGCTCGGTTTTCCCACGCGGTCGAAGGGCAGCGCCAAGGCGAACGAGCGTCCCCTACAAAAGATCAATCGACCCCATAGCTGGAGCCCGGGGCGGCATAACGCCTAGAATCACTTCATATCAAAGGAGATTTTCAGATGCTGATGGTGATTTCACCGGCCAAGACCCTCGACTACGACACCCCTCCGGCAACCGAACGCTTTACCCAACCCCAGCACCTCGACCAGGCACAAGAGCTGATCACGATTCTGCGCGACTTTTCTCCGCAGCAGATCGGCAAGCTTATGAAGCTATCGGACAAGCTCGCGGCGCTGAACGTGGCCCGCTACGGCAGCTGGACGCCCCGTTTTACCCCGGAAAATGCCAAGCAGGCGCTGCTGGCCTTCAAGGGTGACGTCTACACAGGGCTGAATGCCGAGGACTTCTCAGAGCAGGACTTTGACTTCGCACAGCGCCACCTGCGCATGCTTTCCGGACTCTACGGCTTGCTCCGCCCGCTGGATCTGATGCAGCCCTACCGTCTGGAAATGGGCACGAAGCTGGAGAACCCTCGCGGCAAGGACCTCTACGCATTCTGGGGCGAGCGCATCAGCCGCTGGCTCAACGAAGCTCTGGCCGAACAGGGCGATGACGTGCTGCTCAACCTGGCCTCGAATGAATACTTCGGCGCCGTCAAACGCAAGGAGCTGAAGGCGCGAGTCATCAACGTCGACTTCAAGGACATGAAGAACGGCCAGTACAAGATCATCAGCTTCTACGCCAAGAAAGCCCGCGGGCTGATGGCGCGCTACGTCATCCGCGAACGCATCGACAATCCCGAGCAGCTGAAAGCTTTCGACAGCGAAGGCTACCGCTATAGCGCCGAGGACTCCTCGCCCGATCACCTGGTATTCCTGCGCGACGCACAAGCCTGACCCCGAGCCATTCGCGGCTGGCCCTCCAGTCGCGAAGCACCTCCCGCCCTGCCCTCCGCGATTTCCTGCCCCGTTCCGCCCTGCCAGCCCTTGCAAAGAGCCCTCCGATCAGCGGTAGCCCGGCCGGGAACTTACCCGAGCCAGCCACAATCATAAGCCCGTATCGGCGGTGCCTGGTGCACTCGGCAATCAGCCGCACGCCCAAATGGAACAAGAAGTACCCACCCTTCTCAACGATTCAGGAGATACACCATGATTCCGGTCATCCTCTCTGGCGGCAGCGGCTCCCGGCTCTGGCCACTCTCACGCAAACTGTTTCCCAAGCAGTTTCTAGCCCTCACCAGTGAGCAGACCCTGTTCCAGCAGACCATTGAGCGACTCGCTTTTGAAGGCATGCAGCCGCCGCTGCTGGTGTGCAACCAGGAGCACCGTTTTATCGTCAAGGAGCAACTGGCTGCCCGCAAGCTGAGCATCCAGAGTCTGATTCTAGAGCCCTTCGGGCGTAATACTGCACCGGCCATTGCCCTGGCTGCGATGAAGCTGGTCGACGACGGCCGCGACGAGCTGCTGCTGGTCCTGCCGGCAGACCATGTCATCAAGGATCAGAAAGCCTTCCAGCGTTCACTGGCGCTGGCCACCAACGCTGCCGAAAACGGCGAAATGGTCCTGTTCGGCATTCCCGCCACCAGTCCTGAAACCGGCTACGGCTACATCAAGTGCGACCTGACCGAACGCAACGGCCTGCCCGAAGGCATCAGCCGCGTTACCCGTTTCGTGGAAAAGCCCGACGAAGTCAGCGCCCAGCAATACGTCGACTCTGGCGACTACTACTGGAACAGCGGCATGTTCCTGTTCCGCGCCAGCGTGTTCCTTGAAGAGCTGAAAAAGCACGATCCCGATATTTACGACACCTGCAAGCTGGCGCTGGAGCGCAGTGTGCATACCGGCGACGAAGTGCAGATCGATCCGGCGACTTTCGCCTGCTGCCCGGACAACTCCATCGACTATGCCGTGATGGAAAAAACCGAGCTGGCCTGCGTGGTGCCGATGTCCGCCGAGTGGAGCGATGTTGGCTCATGGTCTTCGATCTGGGAGGTTCTGGAGAAAGACGAAAACGGCAACGTCATCCGCGGCGACGTGATTGCCGAAGACAGCCGCAACTGCCTGGTGCACGGCAACGGCAAGCTGGTAACCGTTCTGGGTCTGGACGACATCGTCGTGGTGGAAACCAAAGACGCCATGATGGTCGCCCACAAGGACAAGGTTCAGGACGTCAAGAAGCTGGTCTCCCGGCTGGATGACAAAAACCGCACGGAAACCCGTAATCACTGTGCGGTCTATCGCCCTTGGGGCTGGTATGACTCCGTGGATATGGGTGGTCGCTTCCAGGTCAAGCGCATCTGCGTAAACCCCGGTGCGGCGCTGTCGCTACAGATGCACCACCACCGCGCCGAACACTGGATCGTGGTCTCCGGCACCGCTCAGGTCACCTGCAACGACAAGACCTTCCTGCTCACCGAAAACCAGTCGACTTACATCCCGGTGACATCCGTCCACCGCCTCGCCAACCCGGGCAAGATCCCGCTGGAAATCATCGAGGTGCAGTCAGGCAGTTATCTTGGTGAAGACGACATCGAGCGTCTGGAAGATGTCTACGGCCGCGCCCACGAAGACAAGGCGAAACAGTCCGTACGCTGATAGCTCGAGCCCCAAAAAGAACCGCGCCCTGAGCGCGGTTCTTTTTTATCTGGAATGCAAAGGAACTCGCAAGGCAATGGAGTTGCCATAGCACTGGCTTGCAATCGCGCCAATCACCCCCATCTAATAGAAGACACTGCACTGCGCCCGCACACGAATGTAGGCGTAACAGCAGCTGTTTCTACCTACGTGCATATACAACAAGGAACAATCATTAAGTGACAAAAGAGGAACTACGCGCCGAGCTGGAACGACAGGCCAGTCGCTTTCAGAATATTTACGGCGGAGAAATAATTACTTACGCAGCGCAACCTGAACCCGAACGCAAACCCTGGCGTAAAAAGCCCACCATTCAAGATCAGGCGTTCGAAGCTGAGCTGCAAAAGATGGAAAAGGACCTGGCGCAACAAGCATCCCGCTCAGAGTAAGTTGACTGGCGGGCGATCGCCTCAGCGTTTATTGCCGAGCAAAGAACCCATCAACCCTCGTGCCAGCTGCCTGCCAAGCTGGCTTGCAGCCTGACGTATGGCGCTCTTGAACGCGCGACCAGCCAGATCACCGAGCATATCGCTATCCTTGCTGCTGGCTTTTCGCGTCTTCGGCACTTCAGGTTCGGCAGCCTGTTTGGCACGCTCAAGCAAGATTTCGTAGGCCGACTCGCGGTCGAAGGCTTTGTCGTAACGTCCTCGCAGGGCAGAGCGCGCAATCAATTCGTGTCGGGTCTGCTCATCGAGCGGACCAATCTGCGATTGCGGCGGTGCGATTGCCACGCGCTGCACCATGGCGGGTGTACCGTTGTCTTCCAGGCCACCGACCAGTGCCTCGCCGATACCCAGATCGACCAGAGTCTCCAGCGTGGAAAATTCAGGATTGGCGCGAAAGCCGTCCGCCACTGCGCGCAGGGCCTTCTGCTCCTTGACTGTATAAGCCCGCAGGCCATGCTGAATGCGCAGCCCCAGCTGAGCCAGGACTTCGTCCGGCAGATCCGAAGGCGATTGGGTGACGAAGTAGACGCCGACGCCCTTGGAGCGGATCAGCCGGACAACCTGCGTCAGTCGCTCCTGCAGAGCCCGCGGCGTACCGCGAAACAGCAGATGAGCCTCGTCGAAGAACAGCGCCAGCAGTGGTCGATCCGCGTCGCCACGCTCGGGTAGTTGCTCGAACAGCTCGGCCAGCAGCCAGAGCAGGAAGGTCGCGTAAACCTTGGGCGCCTCATGTACCAGCTGACTGGCATCCAGCAGGTGAATCTGCCCGCGTTCACCGTGCTTTTGCAGCAGGTCTTCGATAGCCAATGCCGGCTCACCGAACAGAGCTTCGGCACCCTGCTGCTCCAGGGTCGCGAGGCGCCGCAACAGCGCCTGAGCCGATGCACCGGTCAGCAACGCAGCGTCCTCGCCGAGCACGTCGGGATTTTGCCTCAGGTGACTGAGCAGCGCCTTCAGATCCTTGATGTCCAGCAACAACAAGGCCTCTCGGTCAGCGATCTTGAAAGCCGCATAAAGCGCCGCCTGCTGGCTATCGGTCAGCTCCAGGAGGTTGCCCAGCAGCAGCGGCCCCATTTCGGTCAGCGTGGTGCGCAGCGGATGCCCGCTTCGGCCCTGTATGTCCCACAGGGTGAGCGGACAGGCGCGCGGCTGATAGTCGAGCCAGGGCATGCTGGCGATACGCTCGGCGATCTTGCCCTTGGGTGCTGCTGGTGCCCCAAGGCCGCTGAGGTCGCCCTTGATATCCACCGCGAACACCGCAACGCCGGCGTCGCTGAACTGCTCGGCCAGGCGCTGCAGCGTAACCGTCTTGCCGGTACCCGTAGCGCCGGCAATCAGCCCATGGCGGTTGGCCAGACGCCATGAATGAGTGTTGGCAGCGCCTGTCGCGTCCGCACCCAGTACCAGGCAATCGCTGTATGACATTTCGGCCTCCGACATGCCGCGGCGCACCGGTTGTGGATCAACCGGTTTCCAATGGAACTACCCTAGCCCGCCGGTTGCCGATCAGTTGAAGACCAGCGTCTTGTTGCTGTGAACCAGCACCCGGTCCTGCAAGTGATAGCGCAGACCACGCGATAGCACCATCTTTTCCACATCTTTGCCCAGCCGCACCATGTCTTCGATGCTGTCACGGTGGCTGACGCGTACCACGTCCTGCTCGATGATGGGGCCGGCGTCCAGCTCCTCGGTGACGTAATGGCAGGTGGCACCGATCAGCTTCACACCACGCAGTGAGGCCTGGTGGTAGGGCTTGGCGCCGACGAACGACGGCAGGAAGCTATGGTGGATGTTGATCACGCGCTCAGCGAACTCCTCACAGAGCTCGGACGGCAGAATCTGCATATAGCGCGCCAGCACAATGACATCGGCGTGCTGCTCGCGAACCAGCCGTGCGACTTCGGCAAAAGCCTCGTCTTTGCGACCCGGCTCGACCGGCACATGGAAATAGGGAATGCCATGCCATTCGACCATGCTGCGCAGGTCGTTGTGATTGGAGATCACGCACGGAATGTCGCAGTCCAGCTCACCGCTGTGCCAGCGGTGCAGCAAGTCGGCCAGACAGTGGGATTCGCGGCTGGCCATCAAGACCACGCGCTTGCGCTCTTGCGAGTCGGTGATGCGCCATTCCATCGAGAACTCCCTGGCGATGGGCGCAAACGCCTGGCGGAAGCCGTCCAGATCAAAGGGCAGTGAGTCCGCGCGGATCTCATGGCGCATGAAGAACCAGCCACTCTGATGATCGGAGTGATGGTTGGCTTCGGTAATCCAGCCGTTGTAGGTCGCCAGAAAATTACTGACTTTGGCAACGATACCGACACCGTCGGGGCAGGCAATGACCAGCCTGAATGTGCGCATTGAAAAGAACTCCGGCTTGCAAAAAAAGACGCGCCATTCTATCCCAGCCGGGAAAAACACAACCAGTTGATTGGTAGAGCAAATACCTTGAGAGGCGTGCCGGCTCGCCTTTGAATGGGCATGACGCTTGAGCTCGCTCGACCAACACCTGAAAGCACGATGGCCGTTTAAACCCAGAGTAATGCCAGCTGCGTACGCCAAGCCTCACTTGGTGACTTAACAGCTCCGGAAAGATGGCTAATGCGTGGTAGCTGAAACAAATCGGGGAATAGTCTGACCACCGGCGCCTTAACTAATAAAAATGCTTACTCTTTAAATCAGCACTATATTTACTTGTGCAATGCAGCTGTCTATGATTGCCAACACTTGCGTTCATACCTATACCAAGGAAGTGACATGTCGCTCATCAATGAATACCGCGCCACCGAAGAAGCCATCAAGGAACTTCAGGAGCGTCTGAAGTCTCTTTCCGCAGACGACAAGCTGAAAAAGGAGCTTGAGTTCGAAGGCAAACTGCGTGAACTCATGGGCGAATACCAGAAGTCGCTACGCGACATTATCGCCCTGCTTGATCCTGATGCCCGCAACATCAAGACACAACGTCTGAGCCGCGCTCCAGCTGCCAAGCGTGCCCGTCGCGTTAAACAATACAAGAACCCGCACAACGGCGATGTGATTGAAACCAAAGGCGGCAACCACAAGACTCTCAAAGAGTGGAAAGCCAAATGGGGTTCCGAGGAAGTTGAAAGCTGGGCCACCCTGCTGGACTAAATCCTCTCGCATCACCGAAAGCCATCTGACGCAAACCTTGCATCAGATGGCTTTTTTGTTTGCCCCCTTAGAATCTCGCTAAAGAACGCATGCTAAGGCTGCCAGGCCTCAATTGCTTTGTATGTAGCGCTCACGAAGCCCCTGCGCATGCGCGGCCCACTGACGTAAAAGCTCGGTCTGTGCAGGGCTGGCCGTTTTCAACATCTCCTGCACGCCTGTGTCGAACTGCTCCAGCGTATTAGGAGCGCCGTATTCAGGATCGCTGAGCCGTTTGGCGCAAAATGCTTTCCACCGCGCCTTTTCCGCCTCTGAAAGGTACTCGGGGAAATTGCGCGCCCGGTAACGGGAATAAAGCTCCGGCAGGCGCTCGTCATCAAAAGCAAACATTTCATGGGATGACGCCATATTCCGTACCTGGTCGCATAGCCGGCGGTCCCGATCACCAAGGAAACCGGCATAGAGTTGCTGTTCCGGGTCAGTCGTATCCTCGAATGATTCTTCCTGATAGATAACAGCCAGCTTTTCCTGCCACTGCGCTCGACAACCCTGGAGTGTCCGAGCACTGGCGTTACAAGAATCCATATCAAGCCCCAGCCGTTCGATATCGGTTTCCCGCAAAACCTTTACTGGCGCAAGTACCGGGCAACGATTGACTTGTACAAGTTTCAACGGGACCGGAAGTTTTCCATCCAGATCTTCCCGGCGCGTATATAACCGCTCGCGCAGCTCCTCGGCGGGTGTATCCCACAAAGGTGAGCAATCGGCATTCAAGTCGCACACAATCAGTGCATTGCGATTGCGCGGATGCCAGGCCAACGGCAATACCACTGATAGATAATGACGCTCCGCCGAAAAACGGCCGGAAACATGTACCAGTGGTTTGAGCAGTTCAATCTGTTCTATTACCGCGTGCTTGCGGCGTAACCGGTATAGATAGTCGTAGAGTTTTGGCTGGCGCTCACGTATCAACCGGGCCAGGGCGATGGTGGCCCGCACATCGGAGAGTGCGTCGTGGGCCTGCAGATGTTCCAGCCCGTTGGCCTGACTCAGGCGTTCGAGCTTGAGCGTGACGCGCCCCTCTTCCTGCGGCCAGACTATCCCTTCCGGACGCAGTGCATAGGCAGTACGCACCAAATCAATAAGGTCCCAGCGGCTATTACCGCCTTGCCATTCACGGGCATAGGGATCGAAGAAGTTTCGGTACAGGCTGTGCCGCAGCACTTCGTCATCGAAACGCAAACTGTTGTAGCCGGCCCCGCAAGTGGCTGGCAGGGACAGTTCGCGATGCAGTCGCTCAATGAACTCGGCTTCGTACAACCCCTTTTCGGCCAGAACTGCCGGCGTAATGCCCGTAACCAGGCACGCCGCCGGGTGCGGCAGAATGTCGTCAGCCGGCCGGCAATAGATATTCAGCGGCTCGCCAATCTCCTCCAGCGCCTCATTGGTGCGTATACCCGCAACCTGAAGAGGGCGGTCTCGGCGTGTGGAGATGCCGGTTGTTTCGAAGTCGTACCAGAAGATGCTGGCTGTCACGGCGGATTCCTTCAAATTGCGGGGCGACGCGCATACGTCCGAGCGCATCGCGGCATTGTGCCCAAAATTGCCTGCCAGGTTCTGGTCGAACGCCGCATTCAATGCTTTCATGCGCGATTGCGAGCCGGAACAGGCCGCATTCAGTCATCTGTTTGGACACACTCATTGCCTTCCTCCAGCACCTCAGCGCTACTGGACAACAGCCACCGGATCAAAACGCCGGAAGGTATCGATTTGCAGCTACGCCCTGCTGGGCTGGTACCGCGTGCGCTGGCCTTTGCCGTGGACCTGCTGATTCGCGCGGTCCTGTTGCTGGTATTGGGGTTTGGTCTGGGGCTGCTGGGTCAGTTCGGACTGGGCAGCGGTGCGTTGCTGCTGTTCCTGGTGCAGTGGTGCTACATGGTGTTGTTCGAGGTTTTCAACCAGGGCCGAACGCCGGGCAAGCGTTGGCTGGGACTCAAGGTCGTCCACGACGACGGCACCCCGGTCGGCTGGGCCTCCTCGCTGACACGAAACCTGCTGCGCTTCGTCGATATTCTGCCGTTCGGTTATTTTCTGGGCGCCTTGTGCTGCCTGTGGAACCCGTCATTCAAGCGACTGGGCGATCTTGCCGGCGGGACCTTGGTAATTTATGACACACGCGCATCACAGCCGCAGCACCTACCCCAGGCCGAGCCTGATCCGGCGCCGTTCGCCCTGAAACTGGAAGAGCAACGCGCGTTGATCGCCTTCGCCGAACGCCAGGCCGCTCTTTCGCCTGAGCGCCGTCAGGAGCTGGCCGCGATCCTCGCGGAACCACTGCAGGTCTCGCCAGAACAAGCACCGGCACGTCTCAACGGGATCGCCCGCAGCCTGATAGGACCGGCATGAAGCAGAGCCACTTCGAAGCCCGCCATCAGGCCGAATGGCGCGCATTCAGCGAGAGTCTCGAGGCCCTCGAAAAGGGCCGTAAGACGACCTCCGGCATCAGCGACTTTCCGGCTGCATATCGACGCCTCTGCCAGCACCTGGCGCTGGCCCGCTCTCGGGGTTACAGCAGCCATTCGGTCGACTACCTCGAACATTTGGCCCAGCGTGGCCACCAGCAACTGTATCGCCACCGCAGCCCACTGGCCGGTCGCTTGCTGGGCTTTGTGCTGGGCGGTTTCCCTAGGCTGGTACTCGAAGAATGGCGTTATGTTGTTGCCGCCAGTCTGCTGTTCTTGAGCCTACTGGGCATGGCTGCCCTCGTATTAGCTTTCCCCGAACTCATCTATAGCCTGGTCAGTACAACCCAGGTCGAACAGATGGAAGCCATGTACGACCCTGCGGCCCGGCGCCTGGGCGAGTTCGGCACCCGCGGCTCCGGCGACGACTGGGTGATGTTCGGCTATTACGTAATGAACAATATCGGCATCGCCTTCCAGACCTTCGCCGGTGGCCTGCTGTTCGGCTTAGGCACCCTGTTCTACCTGCTGTTCAACGGCCTGATGATCGGCGCAATTGCCGGTCATCTCACCGGCATTGGCTATCACCAACCGTTCTGGTCATTCGTAATCGGCCACGGCGCCTTCGAGCTGACCGCGATTACCCTGGCCGGTGCCGCCGGGCTGAAAATGGGGGCAGCACTTATCGCACCGGGGCGTTTCACCCGGGGCGAAGCTTTGCGGATTGCCGCCAGTCGCGCCGTGCGCCTGATCGCCGGGGCTACGCTGATGCTGCTGATCGCTGCCTTCGTCGAAGCCTACTGGTCATCCATGACCTTCACTTCGCCACAAGTCAAATATGCTGTGGGGGCGCTGCTGTGGCTGCTGGTCGGCTTGTATTTCACTGTCTGCGGTAGGGGCCGGCATGCACCTGAATGATGCCAGCGTGGCCATCCGTCCGCGCAGTGCCTGGGAAGCACTGGATCTCGGCACCCTGTTGGCCCGCCGCCATGGCAGCCTGCTGATGCTCACCTGGGCCCTGCTGACGCTGCCGGTTTTCGCCCTGCTGAGCCTGGTCTTCTGGCAGTACCCGAGCCTCGCGCTATTGCTGTTCTGGTGGCTCAAGCCGCTCTACGAGCGCTTGCCGCTGTTCATTCTCTCGCGGGCACTGTTCGGCCATACCCCCAGCGTGGGCGAAAGCCTGCGTGCATTGCCCGGCCTGCTGCGCCAGCAGTGGCTGGCCAGCCTGACCTGGCGCCGCCTGAGCCTTACCCGCAGTTTTGACCTGCCGGTGCTGCAGCTTGAGCAACTGTCCGGCTCCGATCGCAATCAACGGCTGATAGTGCTGGGGCAGCGCAACACCGGCGTGGCTACCTGGCTGACTATCGTCGGCATGCATCTGGAGCTCGCCTTATGGCTGGGCGCACTGGCGCTACTCTATCTGCTGATCCCCGCCGAGCTCCTCAGCGAGTTGAAGTGGCAGGAACTTCTCTACGCCAGCGACGAGCTGCTCTGGCTGGAACACTTGTCCAACCTGCTCTACGCGCTGGTACTGATGGTCTGGGAGCCGATCTACGTCGCCAGTGGCTTCAGCCTCTATCTGAACCGCCGCACCCAGCTGGAAGCCTGGGACCTGGAGCTGAGTTTTCGCCGGCTGCGCGAACGCCTGCAAAGCTTGCTGCCGGTCCTGCTGTTGGGGGCCGGGCTGCTGCTCGTTTCACCAGTGCAAACTGCCTGGGCCGAAACCTCCGGGCCTGAGCACGAGCGCCTGCTGAACCAGCCACTGACCAGCGAAGAAGCCAGTACGGCGATCGCCGAGCTGCTGAATCAGCCCCCGTTCAAAAACGATGAAACGGTCACACGCTGGCGCTTCGGCGAAGCGCAGGCCGATGAGGAACCCGGTTGGCTGGCGCGCTTGCTCGAGCAGCTGGCGGGGATCAACAACCTTTGGAGTGCGCTGGATCACCTCGTCAATGCCCTCGAAGTTCTGCTCTGGGCGTGCCTCTTTGGCCTGATCGGCCTGGTGCTCTGGCGTTACCGCGAATGGATCAGTTTGCACGTGGGCCGCTTGGGCAATGCACCCATCGTCCGCCGGGACGCCCCTGAACTGCTGTTCGGCCTGGAGATGGTGCCTGAAAGCCTGCCGGCGGATGTGCTTGGCGAAGTGAACAGGCTTTGGCCTAGTGAACCGCGCGCGGCCCTGGGCCTGCTTTATAGGGCATTCCTCAGCCGCCTGCTGCATGAACAGAGACTGCCGCTGCGCGATGCACACACCGAAGGCGAGATCCTGCGGCTGGTGCGCGGCACAGGCCAGGCAGAGCTCAGCCGCTTCGCCGAGAACCTGACCGGTCATTGGCTTAACCTTGCTTATGGCCACCGCCTGCCAACCGATGCAGCAAGGCATGAGCTGTGCTGCCAGTGGCGCGAGCTGTTCGAGCCGCGGGTGAGCCCATGAAGCGCCACCATCTGCTCTTTCTGCTAGCAGCAGTCCTGGGCGCCCTGCTGCTGTTCGCCGGCAGCAAGCTGCAGCCGTATGACGAAGTGCTGGAGCACGGACCATCGCCCGAGGCGCAGCGCGACCCCTATCTCGCCGCAAGGCTGTTTCTCTCATCCCAGGGGCGCGACGTTCACCACGATGAGACCCTTGCCGGCATTTTCGGCACGGAACCTGGTAGCCAGGTCCTGCTGCTTCTGGCTCAGCGCGAGATGATGACCGCACAGCAGGTCCAAAACCTGCTGGACTGGACCGCCCGGGGAGGACATCTGATTTTTGTCGCCGAACAGCTCTGGGATGAGCAGAACAAGGCCAGTGGCGACCTGCTGCTCGATGTACTGAATCTGCAGCAGTACGAAGTTGGCGAGGAGGATAAAGCTGACGTGCCTGCTACCGCAGCTGAAACCAACCCGCAACTGACACGCCTGTATCTGGAAAATGAAGAAGCGCCGGCTTATATGGCCTTCGACACGCGCTTTCATCTTTACGATGCCGGCAGCAAGGCCCATGCCTGGGCCAACAGCCCCGGCGCCACGCACATGCTGCAGCTGCGCCACGGCGCTGGTCTGGTCACTGCGCTCACTGATAGCTGGATCTGGCAAAACGGCAATATCGGCCGATACGACCACGCCTGGCTGCTTTGGTACCTCACCCAGGATCGCGCCGTCACCCTGGTGCATGCCACTGAGCACGCAAACCTGCTGCAGCTGTTGCTGCGCCACTTCCCCGAGACGCTGGCCGCGCTGGTATTGACTCTGCTGCTGGGAGCCTGGCACTTCGCCCAGCGTCACGGCCCTCTGCAGCAGCCCGCTGCGCGCGGCCGACGCCAGTTACAGGAACATCTGCGCGGCAGTGCCGACTTCCTCTATCGCCACGCTGGCCAGCAGCACCTGCTGAGCAGACTACAGGAAGACATCCGCTGTCAGGCTCGCAGGCGTCACGCCGCATTCGACAGCCTGCCCTACGCCGAACAGTGCCGGCTGCTGCAGACCCTCAGCCGTCTGCCGGCAAAGGATGTGGAGCAGGCGCTGCGCCCGATACGGGAAACACGCCTCAGCGCCGCCGAATTCACCCGCCAGGTCTCGCACCTGCAAAGCCTCAGGAATGCCCTATGAACGATGCGCCCAGTGAATCCACTCAAGTCGAAATCCAGCGCCAGCGCGCCAGCCAGCTGGCCCAGGCGCTGCGCCAGGAATTGCACAAGGCGGTCATCGGCCAACAGGAGATCGTCGACGGCGTGCTGACCGCGCTGATCGCCGGCGGCCATGTGCTGGTCGAAGGCGTACCGGGGCTGGGCAAAACCCTGTTGGTACGCGCGCTGGCGCGTTGTTTTGGCGGCGAGTTCTCGCGTATCCAATTCACGCCTGACCTGATGCCCAGCGATATCACCGGCCACGCGGTTTACGATCTCGCCAGCGAGCAATTCAGGCTGCGCAAGGGCCCTGTATTTACCAACCTGCTGCTGGCCGATGAAATCAACCGCGCCCCTGCGAAAACCCAGGCCGCGCTGCTGGAAGTCATGCAGGAGCGCCAGGTCACGCTGGAAGGTCGCGCTCTCGCCGCGCCGCAGCCCTTTATGGTGATGGCCACGCAGAACCCCATCGAACAGGAGGGCACCTACCCGCTGCCCGAAGCCGAGCTTGACCGTTTCATGCTGATGCTGCGTATGGACTATCCCAAGGCTGACGAAGAGCTGGAACTGGTTCGCCAGGTCACCCGTTCGACGCGCACCGACATCCTCGATGTCAGCGGGCTGCGTGTGCTGCTGCAAGCCAGGGACGTCCAGGCGCTACAGAAGATCGCCAGCGACATGCCCCTCGATGAGCAGGTGCTCGGCTACGCCGTGCGCCTGGCCCGCTCTACACGCAACTGGCCCGGCCTGACATTGGGTGCCGGGCCCCGTGCGTCCATTGCCCTGGTGCGCTGCGCACGTGCTCGGGCGTTATTGCGCGGTGGTGAGTTCGTCACGCCGGATGACGTCAAGGACTGCGCACTGGCCGTGCTGCGGCACCGTGTGCGTCTCGCGCCAGAGTCGGAGATGGATGGAGTTTCGGTGGATCAGCTGCTGCTGCAACTGCTTGATCAGATCACGGCACCGCGTCTTTGATTCGCCCAAGGCGCCACGCTCGATGAACCCAACCCGCCGCCTGCTCTACGCGCTGTTGCTGTTGCTTGGCTTGGCCGTGCCCCTTGGCATCGCCTCGGCGCTGGGCCAGCCCGCACCTTCCGTCATCCACACCGCCTGGTGGGGGCTGTTGTTGTGCCTGGGTTTGACGGCGCTATTCGACGCCTGGAACCTGCGCCGCCTGCCGCCACCCGAGCTGCAGCGCAGGTTGCCGGGCAATCTGGCCTTGAACCGCTGGCATGATGTACGGCTGCAGGTACGGCACGCGCAGGCTCGGCCATTGCACTTGGACCTGTTCGATCATTTGCCGGCTGGCATGGAATTCGAGCATCTGCCGCGCAGCCTGACACTGTCTCACGGCGAGCAGGCTGAACTCACCTACAGGGTGCGCCCGGAGCATCGCGGCCTGTTCAGCGCCCGCCGCTGCGAGGTTCGCCTGTACGGTCCGCTGGGTTTGTGGCGCCAGCGTCGCCTGCTGCCGCTGGAGTCACAAGCGCGGGTCTATCCGGATTTCACACGGCTGCATGGCGCGTCTTTGATGGCCGTGGACAGCTGGCTCAGCAGACTGGGCGTCAGCCGACATCCCCGCCGGGGGCTGGGTCTGGACTTTCATCAGCTGCGCGACTATCGCGAAGGCGACACCCTGCGCCAGATCGACTGGAAGGCCACGGCGCGCAAACGCTCGCCCATCGCCCGTGAGTTCCAGGACGAGCGCGACCAACAGATCCTGCTGATGCTCGATTGCGGCCGCCGCATGCGCAGCCAGGACGGCACCCTTTCGCACTTCGACCACGCCCTCAATGCGAGCCTGCTGCTGGGCTATGTCGCTCTGCGCCAGGGCGACGCGCTGGGGTTGTACAGCTTCGCTACCGAGCAGCGCCGTTTTATCCCGCCAGCCAAGGGTCGGGAACAGCTCAATACCTTGCTCAACGGCGTCTACGACCTGGCGGAAACCCTGCAGCCCGCCGACTTCAGCCGTGCCGCCAGCGATGTGCTCGAGCGGCAGAAACGTCGTGCGCTGGTGATCATCCTCAGCAACTTGCGCGACGAGGACGATCAGGAGCTGCTCGATGCGGTGCGTCGCCTGTCAGGCCGACACAGGGTGCTGGTGGCGAGCCTACGTGAACCCATAATCGACACACTGCGCCAGCAGCCAGTGAACGGCTTTCAGGATGCGCTTAACTATTGCGGCACGCTGGACTACCTGAACGCACGCGACAGGCTGCATGAACGGCTGCAGGCCCATGGCGTACCGGTGCTCGAAGCCTTGCCCCATGAGATCGGCCCGCAGCTGATAGGCCGTTATCTGGCCTGGAAAAGAGGTGGCGTGATCTAACGGGGCTAGGTCCCGTGGCAGCGGTCCTCGTCCTCGGTTCTACTGGGCGACGAGCCTGAGCGCGGCAGGCGCGCCGGTGGAATCTGCGGTGTGGCGCGAAAGCTGAAGTAGCGCTGCAGCGCTTCGATCATGCTGCGGATTTCGTCGGGCGGCGAGATCAGGGCAAAGCCCGAATCGAAGCTGCCCGGCGTTACATCTTCACGCGTCCAGAGGCAGGTGGCGCTCAGATCGACGCAGCGCAGCTCCCCATGCTGAGCTGGAATCTTCAGGCGCATCTCGAAACGCACATTGGTCATCATCGGATAGCGACTGATCAGCATCATCCCGGTTTCTGACAGATTGCCGATGAAGCCAAGGGGCTTGTCTGTAAACCGGTTGAATACGTTGAGGTAATACGGCAACTGGTGCCGTTGGATACTTCGCTGATTGAGCATGTTCATGGGTTCCTGCCCTGCCGCGAAGACGACTGTCGGCCTCAGCCGCAGCCTGCGTTGATACGACCGGTCAATTGCTGCCGCGCCGCCCCTATCTCTTCGTCACTGTAGTAGACCCGCTCACCCTTTGCATCGGTGTAAAAGTAGCGTCCGCCGCGGGACAAGCCGGCCAGTTCTTCTCGCCACTGCCGGCATGCCTGCTCACGTTGCGCCTGCCGCTCCCGCGCCGTTTGCGTGGCCTGCTGCTGTTCCTGCCGCCGAGCGTCGAAGAACCGTTCGCTACGTGCCTCCCGACTGCGGGTGGCCTCATCACGCTCAATGATCTGCGGCCTGACTTCCACAACCTCGGCGCCCGGCTTCGGTTGCGAGCCGAAATGCACGCTTCCCTGGGCGTCGACCCAGCGGTAGATCTGCGCCGGTGCTGCTGACGGCAAGGATAGAACGAGTAACAACAGGAATGTGACCCGCATATGCTCCTTACCGTTCCGTCAGTTCAGGATCGCTCCGGTCTCGCCACAGGGCCAATCGCCGGCTTATCAGGCTGATAGTGCCCCAACTGACGCAGCGTCTCCAGCCGTGCGCGACCACGGTAGGCATATTCGCTGGCCGGGTAACGGGCCAGGATAAAACGATAGGTTTCTACCGCATCGACGAACAATCCCTGGCGCTCCAGGCACTGCCCGCGCAGCAGGGATATTTCCGGCTGCAAATTGTCACGTGGGCGGCTACGGCGCTCGGCCTGGGATAGTTCGAGCACCACCTTGCCGCAGTCGCCTTGCTCGTAGTAGCGGTAGGCGCTGTCGATATGCCGATCAAGCGCGTTTCTGCTACTACAGCCTACGCTTAGAGTGGCGAAAAAAAGAATCAAAAAGGCACGCATGGATAAATCCTCCGGATTCCAGCTTATCGGCAGCCAGTTCAAAAACTGCAGACCGTTTGGCTGTCAAAACCGGGCTTTTCGCCCGTACCGGGCCGTAATGAAGAGTAGTGCCGACTAACAATGACTACAGCCTCCGAGCGTAGTAGCCTCGGGACATCTCGTTAAGCAGAAGGAAGATCGGATGACTCCGCGTCGTACCAAAATCGTTGCCACCCTTGGTCCTGCCAGCAGCTCGCCGCAGGTGCTGGAAAAAATGATCCTGGCCGGTCTTGATGTCGCTCGACTGAATTTTTCCCACGGCACGCCGGACGAGCACCGTGCCCGGGCGCAGCTGGTGCGCGACATCGCCGCACGCCATGGCCGCTTCGTCGCACTGCTCGGCGACTTGCAGGGCCCGAAGATCCGCATCGCCAAGTTCACCAACAAGCGCATCGAACTGGCCGAAGGCGATTCGTTCCGCTTCTCCGTTACCCATCCACGCGACGCCGGCACCCAGGAAGTGGTAGGCATCGACTACCCCGACCTGATCAAGGATTGCGGTGTGGGCGACGAATTGCTGCTCGACGACGGCCGCGTGGTCATGCGCGTCGATGCCGTTACCGCCGACGAGTTGCACTGCAGCGTGGTGATCGGCGGCCCACTGTCGGACAACAAAGGCATCAACCGTCGCGGCGGCGGCCTGACCGCACCGGCACTGACCGCCAAGGACAAGGCCGACATCAAGCTGGCCGCCGAGATGGAGCTGGACTATCTGGCCGTTTCATTCCCGCGCGATGCCGCCGACATGGAGCTGGCGCGCCGCCTGCGTGACGAGGCAGGCAGCAAGGCCTGGCTGGTAGCCAAGATCGAGCGAGCCGAAGCCGTAGCCGACGACGAGGCGCTGGACGGTCTGATTCGCGCCTCGGATGCTGTGATGGTGGCGCGTGGCGACCTGGGCGTAGAAATCGGCGATGCCGAACTGGTCGGCATCCAGAAGAAGATCATTCTGCACGCGCGCCGCAACAACAAGGTGGTGATCACCGCGACTCAGATGATGGAGTCGATGATCCAGAATCCGATGCCAACGCGCGCCGAAGTGTCCGATGTAGCCAACGCAGTTCTCGACTACACCGATGCCGTCATGCTCTCGGCAGAAAGCGCAGCTGGCGACTATCCGGTCGAAGCGATTACTGCCATGGCCCGGGTTTGCCTGGGTGCGGAAAAACATCCGACCAGTACCCGTTCCGGCCACCGGCTTGGCCAGCACTTCAACCGCAGCGATGAAAGCACCGCGCTGGCGGCGATGTACACCGCCAACCACTTCCCTGGAGTCAAGGCGATCATCAGCCTGACTGAAAGCGGCTACACCCCGCTGATCATGTCGCGCATTCGCTCGTCGGTACCAATTTTCGCTTTCTCGCCCTACCGCGAAACCCAGGCTCGGGTAGCGATGTTCCGCGGCGTACAGACCATCCCGTTCGACCCTGCAGCGCTGCCGGCGGACAAGGTCAGCCAGGCGGCGGTGGATGAACTGCTCAAGCGCGAGATCGTCCAGCCCGGTGACTGGGTCATCCTGACCAAGGGTGACAGCTACCACGGCACTGGTGGCACCAACACCATGAAAATCCTGCGCGTCGGCGATTCGTTGAGCTGACCACCGGTTGGCGGGGCCGCCCGGCTCCGCCAACATCTCTTAAGCTGTCCCTTCGCCTTTGGTCCGCCTGTGTATGCGCTTGCACGGCGGGTTATACTGCTGCGCATTTTTCCAACCTGAGCGCGTCGGCCCCGTCTCGTCGCGCCCTGTCTCCGCCCCGCCAAGAGGACGCGCTGCATGACCGTGATCAAGCAAGACGACCTGATTCAAAGCGTTGCAGACGCTTTGCAGTTCATCTCCTACTACCACCCCGTCGACTTCATCCAGGCAATGCACGAAGCCTACCTGCGTGAAGAATCCCCGGCGGCGCGCGATTCCATGGCGCAGATCCTGATCAACTCACGCATGTGTGCCACCGGCCATCGTCCGATCTGTCAGGACACCGGCATCGTCACCGTCTTTATCCGCGTCGGCATGGACGTGCGCTGGGACGGCGCCACCATGAGCGTCGACGACATGATCAACGAAGGCGTTCGCCGCGCCTACAACCTGCCGGAAAACGTCCTGCGCGCCTCGATCCTGGCTGACCCGGCCGGTGCCCGTAAAAACACCAAGGACAACACCCCGGCAGTTATCCATTACTCCATCGTTCCCGGCGACAAGGTGGAAGTGGACGTCGCGGCCAAGGGCGGCGGCTCCGAGAACAAGTCGAAGATGGCCATGCTCAACCCGTCCGACTCCATCGTCGACTGGGTTCTGAAGACCGTCCCAGAAATGGGCGCCGGCTGGTGCCCGCCAGGCATGCTCGGCATCGGTATCGGCGGCACCGCCGAGAAAGCCGCCGTGATGGCCAAGGAAGTGCTGATGGAGTCCATCGACATCCATGAGCTCAAGGCTCGCGGCCCGCAGAACCGCATCGAAGAAATGCGTCTTGAGCTGTTCGAGAAGGTCAACCAGCTGGGCATCGGCGCCCAGGGTCTGGGCGGCCTGACCACCGTGCTCGACGTGAAGATCATGGACTACCCGACCCACGCTGCCTCGCTGCCGGTGTGCATGATCCCCAACTGCGCGGCCACTCGTCACGCGCACTTCGTGCTGGACGGCTCCGGCCCTGCCAGCCTGGAAGCACCGCCACTGGATGCCTACCCGGAAATCGTCTGGGAAGCCGGCCCGAGCGCACGTCGCGTCAACCTCGACACCATTACTCCCGAGGAAGTGCAGAGCTGGAAACCGGGCGAGACCATTCTGCTCAACGGCAAGATGCTCACCGGTCGCGATGCGGCGCACAAGCGCATCGTCGACATGCTCAACAAGGGTGAAGAGCTGCCGGTAGACCTCAAGGGTCGCTTCATCTACTACGTTGGCCCGGTCGATCCGGTTGGCAATGAAGTGGTTGGCCCAGCCGGCCCGACTACCGCCACGCGGATGGACAAGTTTACCCGCCAGATCCTGGAAAGCACCGGGCTACTGGGCATGATCGGCAAATCCGAGCGCGGCCCAATCGCCATCGACGCGATCAAGGACAACAAGGCCGTGTACCTCATGGCCGTGGGCGGCGCCGCCTACCTGGTGGCTCAGGCCATCAAGAAGTCCCAGGTACTGGCCTTCGCCGAGCTGGGCATGGAAGCGATCTACGAGTTCGAGGTCAAGGACATGCCGGTGACCGTAGCGGTCGACACCAACGGCGAGTCGGTACACATCACCGGCCCGGCGATCTGGCAAAAGAAGATCAGCGATAGCTTGGCTGTTGAAGTGCAGTAACAGCGTCACTGAATACAGAAAGCCCGGCCTAGTGCCGGGCTTTCTGTTTGAGGTAGGGCGATCTCAAGCGCGCCCGTTGCGCATGCGAACGAACAACGCCTCGACTTTCTCCCGCGCCCAGGGAGTGCGACGCAGGAAGGTCAGGCTCGACTTGATGCTGGGCTCACTCTTGAAGCAGCGAATGTCGATTCGCTCGGCCAGCCCCTCCCAACCAAAATGAGCGTGCAGCTCGATCAGCATGGCTTCGAGGGTTACGCCATGCAGCGGATTGTTCGAGGCGGTCACGGATAGCTCTCTCAATGGGATTGAAGAAGGGATGAAGCCGACAGGGCCGCCATCCTATAGTTTTATCTCGGTGCCCAGGAGCTTTAGGAAAGCCGCCAACCAGGCGGGATGCGCTGGCCAGGCCGGCGCCGTCACCAGGTTACCTTCGGTATGCGCCTGATCGACCGCAATGTCCACATACTTGCCGCCCGCAAGCCTAACCTCAGGCGCACATGCCGGGTAGGCACTGCAGTCTCGGCCTTTCAATACTCCGGCCGCCGCAAGCAACTGCGCGCCATGACAGACGGCAGCGATCGGCTTATTCGCCTCATCGAAGGCACGGACCAGAGCCAATACCTGCTCGTTCAAACGCAGATACTCTGGAGCCCGACCACCCGGAATCACCAGCGCGTCGTAAGCCTCTGCGCGTACCGCCGAGAAATCGAAGTTTAAGGCGAAGTTATGGCCAGGCTTTTCGCTGTAGGTCTGATCACCCTCGAAATCGTGAATTGCGGTACGTACGGTTTCACCAGATTTCTTGTCCGGGCATACCGCATGGACGCTGTGGCCAACCATCTGCAGCGCCTGGAACGGCACCATGGTTTCGTAATCCTCAACATAGTCGCCAACCAGCATCAGAATCTTCTTTGCAGCCATAGGGGGCGTTCTCCGGTTAGTTGAGCAATCAGCGGTTCAGCCGCTGCGGTTGAATATATTGATCGCCAGGCGGTCCAGCAGACCCCAGAGTCTCTGATAGATACGCATGCGCAAAGGCCTTGCATGCCATATCTGCAAGTCGATTTCCTTACTACGTAAAAAGTCCTGCTCGAAACTTTCCGCGACGCTGGAACTGAGGTTGGCATCGACCGCTTCAAGGTTGGCTTCCAAATTCCAACGCAGATTCCAATGATCGAAGTTGCACGAGCCGATGCTTACCCAGTCGTCGATCAATACCATTTTCAGGTGCAGAAAGTGTGGCTGATATTCATGAATACGCACGCCGGCCCGAAGCAGGCGCGGATAATAACGCTGACCTGCGTAGCGGATCGGCGGGTGATCGGTATTACGACTGGTCAGCAGCAAGCGCACCTCGACGCCCCTACGCGCTGCACGCAGTAACTCGCGCCGCACTCGCCCCGTCGGGAGAAAATAGGGGGTAGCAAGCCAGATCCGCGTCTGCGCACGCTGGAGGTTGCGGATCAGGCTGTGCAGGATGTCACGATGCTGCCGCGCCGCTGCATAAGCCACCCGCCCCATTCCATTACCTGGTTCAGGGTTTTCCGGAATTTTCGGCAGGCGCTGCGGCAGCGGGAACTGCCAGATTCTTTTCCTCAGACATAGCGCCCACTGCGCGTCGAACAGGCGCCGCCAGTCGTGCAACAAGGGCCCGCTAATTTCCACCATGACTTCATGCCAGTGCTCGTCGGGCTTTTCCGGGTTCCAGAACTCATCGGTCGCACCCGTCCCTCCAACAAAACAGCAGGTCTCGTCTATCACAATCAACTTGCGGTGATCACGATGCAGGTTGCGAAACTTCAAGCGCAAGTTCAAAGGGTTATACAGGCGCAGCTCTACATCGCCGTCAAGCAGACGCTGACGCGTCTTTTGCCCAAGCTTGAGGCAGCCAAAGCCATCGAATAGACAACGCACCCGCACTCCGCGAGCGGCGGCAGCAACCAGCGCATCGACAAGGTGCTCTGCACACTGGCCATCCTCCACCAGATACAACTCGACATCCACGCGCCTTTCGGCAGCATCTATGCACTGCAAGAGGCGTGGAAAAAACTGAGGGCCGTCGACCAATAACTGGAACTGATTGCCTTCTCGCCAAGGAAATACTTCTCCGGCCAGCATTAAATTTGATGCTGTCGAGGGAGTCCTGCCCTGTGGTTGTTGCTCTATACCGAAAGACATTGAAACCCTGTCCGATAAGTACCGCGCAGACTGACGGTCGCCACGACCATGCGAGCGACGAAATACTCTTTATAGGTATGCAGTAAGGCGTGTAGTTCCGCATTGCTGCAGGTTAGGCCTGCGGCTCATGGCGACGCTTACTGAGCAGTAAAGGCTGCGACAGTCATCGAACCGGGTCAAGAGCCTCGGCCTGACCTCGTGCGCGGTTGTCGCGTGTGACACCAAGCCCTCCTAGCCTGAGCCTGCATCCCATTGGGACAGTCGCTGTAGGCATGTGTCGCACGCACCGTAAAAAGGAGCTATACGGCGATGGAGAAACGTCATGGTTTAAAACCGACCCAAGCTTCCAAGGCCGGCATCAGCCTTTACCGAGCAGCCACATGGGTTCATTTTCTTCCGCGCAAAGACAAACCCCCGACCCTCTTTCGAGGATCGGGGGTTTGGTGTATGAGCTTGACGATGACCTACTCTCACATGGGGAAGCCCCACACTACCATCGGCGATGCGTCGTTTCACTTCTGAGTTCGGGATGGGATCAGTCCGGCGCATTCTACGTGAATCCGCCGTCCGTGCAAGCCTTTAATTTAGCTAACTTCTTGATTTACAAGAGGTTTTTCCGAAGGCCTGCGCCGGAGAAGGTGCGCATTATAGGCACCTCAAATCTCGCGTCAACCGTTATCTTAAGATTTGTTTAGCTTAGACGACTTCTTCTTCCTTAACTGAAAATCTGACAAAGGACGAGATACCGAAGGCAGACGCACTAGCAGCAACACACTCCCGATAGAAGCATAGAGCGCCCATCGCCCCGCGTCGGAGCGCACCACCCAAAGCATATGCAGCAAGCTGATCAGAAGCACCGGGTACACAAGGCGGTGCAGCTGCTTCCAGCGCTTGCCCAACTTGCGCATGCTCCAGCGGTTCGATGTTGCGGCAAGGGCCAGCAACCCCGACAAGGCCATAGCCCCTACGGTTATATAAGGCCGCTCGACCGCCTCGGTACCGAAGCTGCTGAAATCCAATCCCAGCAGAAAATACAGATACGCAGACAAGTGAAGCAGCGCGTAAGTGAAAGCCCACAAGCCCAACTGTCGACGGAAGGAGATCCACCCAGCCCATCCGCTCAAGCGCTGCAAAGGCGTCATCGTCAACGAGGAAAGTAGAAAGACCAGAGCGCCCTGCCCCAGGTTATCGACAAGCACCTTGCCAGGATCCGGCCCCAAGGAGTCTATAGCCGCCAGATACAACCAATAGAAAGGCACACTCGCAGCGGCAAGGAATATCAGCAACCGCCACCAGAAATGACGCATCAGTAATCCCGGGCCAGGTCCATTCCGGCATACAGGTGCGAAACCTGATCTGCATAACCATTGAACAGTTGGGTTTGGCGAATGTTCGGACTGAATAGACTCCCAGGCAGCCGCCGCTCGCGGGCTTGAGACCAGCGCGGATGAGAGACCTGCGGATTGACGTTGGCATAAAAGCCGTACTCGTCAGGCGCCATAGCTTGCCAAGTGGTCTTCGGCTGTTCTCGCACGAAACTGATGCGCACGATGGATTTGATACTTTTGAAACCGTACTTCCAGGGAACCACAAGGCGAAGCGGCGCGCCGTTCTGGTTGGGGAGCACACGGCCGTACATCCCGACCGCCAACAAGGTCAACGGATGCACCGCCTCATCCATTCTGAGCCCCTCAACATAGGGCCAGTCGATCAGCGAAAAACCGGCGCGCATCCCCGGCATCTGCTCCGGGCGAGCCAGGGTTTCGAAACGCACGTATTTCGCCGCCGAGGTCGGGGCCAGCCTCTCTATCAGCCCGGCCAAAGGAATACCTAGCCAGGGAATGACCATCGGCCAGGCTTCAACGCAACGCAAACGATAGATGCGTTCCTGGAGGCGACTCGGCGCGAACAGATCCTCCACTGAGTACTGCCCTGGACGCTCCACTTCACCATCGATCATGACGGTCCAGGGTTCGGTAACCATGCCTGCAGCATGCCGAGCCGGGTCGCCCTTGTCCGGGCCGAACTCGTAAAAGTTGTTGTAATGCGTGGCATCGCGGAAGGGGGTGAGGCTCTCGCCGTCTGGCGACGCCTGCCACTGCGCATGCAGCAGCTTGTCATCGAACCAGGCCGGAGCCTTCGCAACGGCGACCCCGGCATATCGCGACGCCTCAGCCAAGGAGGAAAGGCTGGGAACCGTTGAAAACGCCGCTGAAGCGACCAGCCCTTTCAGGACCCGCCGCCGGTTCAGATAGGTCTCTTCAGGGGTTACCTGAGATTCACGACATTCGCCGCCATCGGGAACCTTGATCAGCATGACAATCTCCGCTGCCCGGGACCGGGCTAACCAGACAGCGGATCGGGATAGGAATCAGCTGTCGACGCTTTTGTTCCGCCGCATCAGGAACTGCACCGGACCGGAGGCCGCATAAGCCAGGAAGATTAACAGTAGCACTCGCGGCGGATCACTGAAGACCACTGCAAAGACCAGCACCACAACAAGGATGGCCACGAATGGCACACGCCCCTTGAGGTCGAGATCCTTGAAGCTGTAATACTTGATGTTGCTGACCATCAGCAGACCGGCGGCAGCCACCAGCAGCGCAAACAGCATGACCAGCGCCAGCGGCAGATCTACGCCCTTGACGCCAACCTCATCGAGCACCCAGACAGCCCATACCGAGCCGGCCACGACGCCGGCAGCCGCCGGGCTGGCAAGACCGATAAACCAGCGTTTGTCCACTTTACCTATCTGAGTGTTGAAACGAGCCAGGCGCAATGCGGCGCATGCGACATAGATAAAGGCCACTGTCAGACCGACGTTACCCAACTCCGACAACGCCCACTCATAAGCCAGGATTGCCGGCGCCAGACCGAAGGCCACCATATCGGAAAGCGAGTCATATTCAGCGCCGAAGGCACTCTGAGTATTGGTCAGACGCGCCACCCGACCATCAAGGCTATCAAGCACCATCGCCACGAAAACGGTTGCCGCAGCGACATAGAAATTGCCATTTATTGCGGTAATGATGCAGAAGAAGCCGGCGAACAGGTTGGCAGTCGTGAACAGGTTTGGGAGCAGATAAATCCCCCGATGCCGAACCTTGCGGCCCTCGGAGTCCTGCACCTCTTCGACATGCTCGTCGATCGGCAGAAGACTTTCCGGCGCGACTGGCTTGTTCGACTCTTCATGCTCACTCATGTAAATCCACCCTGCTGCAGGTTTGAATAAGTTCGACAGACCCCAACACTACCGGTTCAGCCTGACACCAGCAGCGTTTTATACCAGATTGCGCCTGCTCCTAACGAAAGAACGCGGCCGAGGCCGCGTTCTTTTTCAAGCAAAATCGCGATCAGTTCTTGGTCTTGTCGACGATCTTGTTGGCAGCGATCCACGGCATCATCGCACGCAGCTTCTCGCCAACTACTTCGATGCCATGGGCAGCGTTGTTACGACGGTAGGCTGTCATGGACGGATAGTTGGTAGCGCCTTCGCTGATGAACATCTTCGCGTACTCGCCATCCTGGATGCGCTTGAGAGCGTTGCGCATGGCCTGACGGGACTGCTCGTTGATGATCTCCGGGCCAGTTACGTACTCACCGTACTCGGCGTTGTTGGAGATCGAGTAGTTCATGTTGGCGATGCCGCCTTCGAACATCAGGTCGACGATCAGCTTCAGCTCGTGCAGGCACTCGAAGTAGGCCATTTCCGGTGCATATCCGGCTTCAACCAGGGTTTCGAAACCAGCCTTGACCAGCTCGACGGTACCACCGCAGAGAACGGCCTGCTCACCGAACAGGTCGGTTTCGGTCTCGTCCTTGAAGGTAGTTTCAATGATACCGGTACGACCGCCGCCCACGCCGGAGGCGTAGGACAGCGCAACGTTCTTGGCGTTGCCGGAAGCATCCTGATAGACAGCGATCAGGTCAGGGATACCGCCGCCCTTGACGAACTCGGAGCGCACGGTATGACCCGGCGCCTTCGGTGCGATCATGATCACGTCGAGGTCGGCGCGGGGAACGACCTGGTTGTAATGGATGGAGAAACCGTGGGCGAAGGCCAGGGTAGCGCCCTGCTTCAGGTTCGGCTCCAGCTCTTCGCGGTACAGCTTGCCCTGGAACTCGTCCGGGGTCAGCACCATGACGACATCGGCCTGGGCGACGGCTTCGGCTACTTCGGCGACCTTCAGGCCATGGTTCTGTGCCTTGGCGATGGAAGAAGAACCGGCACGCAGACCAACAGTAACGTCAACGCCGGAATCCTTCAGGTTGCAGGCATGTGCGTGACCCTGGGAGCCGTAGCCGATGATTGCGACCTTCTTACCCTGGATGATGGAAAGATCACAATCTTTGTCGTAGAAAACTTTCATGAAATTACCCCAGTTACTGGCCGCTCGGGCCATTCATTAAAAACGTATTAGATGCTCAGCACTTTGTCGCCACGGGAAATCCCGGTGACACCGCTGCGCACGACTTCCAGGATCGATGCTGTACCGACAGCCTGGATGAAACTGTCCAGCTTGTCGGTCGTGCCGGCCAGCTGGATGGTGTAGACGTTGGTGGTGACGTCAACGATCTGCCCACGGAAGATATCGGTGGTGCGCTTGACCTCGGCACGCTGGGCGCCGGTGGCCTTCACCTTGATCAGCATCAGTTCGCGCTCGATGTGCGCGCTCTCCGACAGATCCACCAGCTTGACCACTTCGATCAGCTTGTTGAGGTTCTTGGTGATCTGCTCGATCACCTCCTCATGACCTACCGTGGTAAGTGTCAGGCGCGACAGCGTCGGATCCTCGGTGGGCGCAACAGTGAGGCTCTCGATGTTGTAGTTGCGCTGGGAGAACAGCCCAACCACACGAGACAGGGCGCCTGGTTCGTTTTCCATCAACAGGGAAATGATGTGTCTCATGATCAGGTACGCTCCGTCTTGCTCAGCCACATATCGCGCATAGCGCCGTCCCGAATCTGCATCGGGTAGACGTGTTCGCTGGTATCCACCGCAATGTCTAGGAACACCAGGCGATCCTTCATGGCGAAGGCCTCTTCCATCATCGGCTTGAGGTCTTTCATGTCGGTGATGCGCATGCCGACGTGACCGTAGGCCTCGGCCAGTTTGACGAAGTCAGGCAGCGACTCCATGTAGGAGTGCGAGTAGCGGCTGTTGTAGACCATGTCCTGCCACTGGCGGACCATGCCCAGCGCACCGTTGTTGAGGTTGACGATCTTCACCGGCAGGTCGTACTGCAGGCAGGTCGACAGCTCCTGGATGTTCATCTGGATGCTGCCCTCGCCTGTCACCACTGCGACATCGGCCTCGGGGAAGTTCAGCTTCACGCCCATGGCGGCCGGCAGACCGAAGCCCATGGTGCCCAGGCCGCCCGAGTTGAGCCAGCGGTTGGGCTTGTCGAACTTGTAGTACTGGCAGGCAAACATCTGGTGCTGACCAACGTCGGACGCCACGTAGGCCTCGCCCTTGGTCACCTCGCAAAGAACTTCGATGGCGGCCTGCGGCTTGATGATGCTGCCGTCACCCTTGTCATAAGGGAACAGGCCGCGGGTGCCACGCCACTCGTCGATCTGTTTCCACCAGCTGGCAACCGTCTCGGCGTTCGGTGCCTGGCCGATTTCCTTGACGATGGCAACCATCTCGGCCAGTACGCTGTCCACCGGGCCAACGATCGGGATGTCGGCCTTGATCGTCTTGGAGATGGAGGCTGGGTCGATGTCGATATGAATGATCTTGGCGTTCGGGCAGAACTTCGCCGCGCCGTTGATCACCCGGTCATCGAAGCGCGCACCGACTGCCAGAATCACGTCGGAATGGTGCATGGCCAGGTTGGCGGTGTAACTGCCGTGCATGCCGAGCATGCCGACGAACTGACGGTCGCTGCCGGGGAACGCACCCAGGCCCATCAGCGTATTGGTTACCGGCAGGTTGAGCATTTTCGCCAGCTCGGTGAGCTGAGCGGAGGCGTTGCCCATGATCACGCCGCCACCGGAATAGATGATCGGACGCTTGGCCGCGAGCAACAGCTCTGCCGCCTTGCGGATCTGGCCGGAGTGGCCACGCACGGCCGGGCCGTAGGAGCGCAGCTTGGCCTTTTTCGGGTAGACGTATTCGTATTTCTCGGCCGGGTTGGTCATATCCTTCGGGATATCGATGACAACCGGGCCTGGACGACCGGATTCGGCAAGGTAGAACGCCTTCTTCATCACTTCGGGGATTTCCGAAGGATGCTTGATCATGAAGCTGTGCTTCACGATAGGCCGGGAGATGCCGATCATGTCGGTCTCCTGGAAGGCATCGGTGCCGACCATGTTGCTCGGTACCTGGCCGGAGATGACCACCATCGGGATCGAGTCCATGAAGGCTGTGGCGATACCAGTGATGGCGTTGGTTGCACCAGGGCCGGAGGTCACCAGCACCACGCCGGCCTTGCCGGTCGCGCGCGCATAGCCATCGGCCATGTGGGTAGCGGCCTGCTCGTGGCGAACCAGGATGTGCTCGATGGACTTTTCCTTGAAAAGCGCATCGTAGATATGCAGAACGGCACCACCCGGATAGCCGTAGATGTACTTAACGCCTTCGTCACGCAGGAAGCGGACGACCATTTCAGCGCCGGATAATAATTCCACTGTTGTTCACCTCTAAAACGCCAGATAGCCGCTCCGCGCCGGACCGGCCAGAAATAGGTTCTACTGCCCAGCAGCGCATGAGCGACGGTGGTCGCCGACTACGTCAGCTACTGACTGAGCAAGTAACGGGAAAAACCCCTGTGTATTGCGGGGCATCCCTCCCAGCGCGAGGTAACGCGTTGCGGGTGCAGCAGGTCGGCGCGGGTATGCACCTAATATGGTTGACCGAAAACGGCTTACGCAGCGTCTCCAGCACAGCAAGCATGGAATTGTTCGGATTAGACCCTGCCAAGTCAAGCCTGCTGTTGTCTTCTGACTGTTTTCAGCTGTGATCCAGCGCAGAATGAAGGGGCGGAGGTTTTGCGTATAGTACCGGCCAGGTACTGCATCCAAAGAAGGGATAAGCATGCGTTCGACTATTCTCGCCAGCGGCTTGCTGTTCGCGCTGAGCAGCAGTGTGATGGCCGGCCAGATCTACAAATGGGTTGACGCCCAGGGCATCACGCACTTCGGCGCGCAGCCGCCTCAGGGCCAGACGGTGGAAACCCTCAACACCGCAGCGCCGCCGCCCAGGCAATCCGCAGCAGCACCTGTCGAGGCCGAAACCACAGGTGAGCCCGAGCAGCAGGACATCGAGCGCCAGGTCAAGAAACAGGTCGCCGAAGAGAACGCCCGCCGCCAACAGTACTGCACGACACTACGCACCAACCTGGCGCAACTGCAGAACAACCCGCGAGTACGCGTAGAAGAACAAGGAGAGGTCCGGCGCCTCGACGAAGAAGAGCGTCAGGCGCGTATCCTGGAAACCCGGCAGAAAATCGCGGAAACCTGCGACTAGCCGAAACGACTCGCCAACCCGGTTGGCGAGCGTCAGCCCTCGCCGAGACTGATCAGCAGATCGAACCTCTTTAAGGCCTCCAGCAAGCCGGCAACCTGTGACGGCGAATCTCGATAGACCACTTCCGCCATCGCCAGAATGCCCGAAGCGGCCGGTAGTGCCGTGCCTGCTTCGAGGATCGTCTTCATGCGCGGCAGGAAGATCCACTGCAACCACTGCTCGAACGTCAGCGTATCCACACAGAAGGGTTCGCGGCTGGCAAGCGCCTGAGGACTAGGTGGCAGGGTTTGCCAAGCCCCCAGTGCACGCAGCTCGCGCTCGATCAGCAGAAGCTGCTCGGCCAGCTCAGGAGCGCGACTATCCATCACAGCGCACCATTACAGCGAAACCTTGGCACGCTCGCGGGCCTGCGCAGCCCCGGCGGCATTACCCTGGCGCTCACGCGCCTGGGCGATCAGTTCCCAGAGGCTCGCCTGCAGCGCGGGGCGATCACCGGCGTAGCTCAGCCCGCGGCGGGCAAGCTGCTCGGCCTGGACAGCATCGCCCTGGGCCAGGCGTACTTCGGCTAGGCGATAGAGCACTTGCGGCTCGCGCGGCGCAATACGCTGGGCGCGCTCGAGACTGGATGCGGCGCCATCGAGATCACCCCCACCTTGCAGCTGCTGCGCAGTAGTCAATAGCGCCAGTACCGGACCGTCGAGCCGCTCATCAGCAGACAGGCCGCCACCCGAGGGTATGCCGCTGGGCATTGGCTGACTCTGCACCGGCGCCTGAGGTACGGGCGGCGGTGTCCATGGCTCGGACGCACCGGGCGCAGGGTCGACTGAACCGCTGAAAGTGGCATCCGGGGCGGCAAATGTCTGCAGCGGGGCCGAGTTCTGCTGCGGCACCATGACCATCACGCCAGGGTCCTCCGCACCAGCCTGCACTCCCTGGACAGGAGCAGGGGCGCTGCCGGTGCGATAGCCCTGCCGCGCAGCGACCTCTTCAGATACCGGCGCGCCGGCATCGACCACGGGAATCGCACCTCGATTGACCGTCGCACAGCCCTGCGCCAGCGCCGCGGCCGCCAGAACAACCATCCATCGTTTGTTGCTCACATTAAAACCTCATAATCGTTTCATGCAGCCTACAGGGTTGCTTCACGCAGCAGGCGCGGCTCAGCGTAACCACCCGCGCACCCAATCCATCACCGATTCGCCAGGTGCTGGAACACCGCAGCCTGGTCCCGGGGTCGGCTCACTGCCGCGAATATAGGGCATCTGCACCGCGCCAGGACAATTCTCCGCCGACCCCTGTCCGGTCTCGGCATCGATCCAGGCCATGACGACGTTTTCCGGCATGGCCATTTGCAACGGCAGCGGATCGGCACGGCGCATGAAGTCAGCCCAGACCTGCAGGGCACCAGTGGCACCTGTCAGCGATGTCTTGCCGTTGTCGTCACGCCCCAGCCAGACCACCGCCAGCAGATCCTGACTGAAGCCGGCAAACCAGCTGTCACGAGAATCGTTGGTGGTGCCAGTCTTGCCCGCCAGCGTCAGCGACCTTGGCACATGGTTGTAGACCGAGCGCCCGGTACCCTCAAGCATGGCACGCTGCATGGCGTACTGAGTCAGATAGATCGCCCCGGCATCGAAACGCTGTTGGATCTTGAACGGGTAGCGGCTTAGCGGCTCACCATCGGCCGCAACGACACTGCGGATGCCTCGCAACGGTGTGTTGAAACCGCCGTTGGCAAGTGTCTGGTACATGTCCGCCACCTCGATCAGGCGCAAACCGCCCGCCCCCAGCAGCATCGAGGGATAAGCCGGCCATTGCGGCGAAGCACCCAGCCGCTCCAGCGTCTTGAGCACATGTGGCACACCCAGATCCAGGCCCAACCGTGCCGTAGACAAGTTGTAGGAGTTGGCCAGCGCCTGATAGAGGTAAACCGAGCCATGGGAGTTGCGGCCATAGTTCTGCGGACGCCATACCTGACCATCGGCTCCCTTGACCGAAAACGGCTCATCTTCCAGCAAACTGGTGAGGGTGTACTGGCTGGGCTTTTCCAGCGCCGCCAGATAGATCGCCGGCTTGATCAGCGAGCCGATGGGTCGCGACGCATCCAGTGCCCGGTTGAAGCCGGCAAATCCTGGCTGGCGACCGCCCAGCATCGCCTGCAACTCGCCGGTTTCCGGATTGGTCACCAGCATCGCCCCTTCCACGCCCTCGGCAGCCTTGCCGAGGCGCTTGAGCGTTTCGGTCATGGCCTTCTCGGCCTTAACCTGCAGGATCGGATCGAAGCTGGTGAAGATGCGCAGGCCTTCTTCGGTCAGATCCTCGTCGCGGTATTCCTCGCGCAACTGGCGTTTGACCAGATCGAGAAACGCCGGATAAGAGCTGTCGGCCAGGCTGCCGCGCGGTGTCACACCTAGTGGTTTCTGCTTGGCCGCAGCTGCTGCCTCGGCATCAAGAACCTGCTGCTCGACCAGAAGATCAAGTATCAGGTTGCGGCGCTCCAGTGTCCGCTCCGGATGGCGACGCGGGTTGTAGTAGGTCGGCCCCTTGACCATTCCAACTAGCAGCGCGACATGCTGGACCTGCAGTTCACGCAGCGGACGACCGAAGAAATACTGGCTGGCCAGGCCGAAACCATGGATCGCGCGTCGACCATCCTGGCCAAGAAACACCTCGTTGAGGTAGGCCTCGAGAATTTCGTTTTTGTCGTAGTGCAACTCGAGCAAGACCGCCATCAGCGCCTCGGTGGCCTTACGAGTGAGGCTGCGCTCATTGCTCAGATAGAAGTTCTTGACCAGCTGCTGAGTCAGGGTACTACCGCCTTGCCGCACGCCACCTGCACTCAGGTTGACCCAGGCGGCACGAGCAATGGACTTGGGCGAAACACCAAAATGATCGAAGAACTCACGATCCTCGACCGCTACCAGAGTCTCTACCAGGTAAGGCGGCGCCTGCTCCAGCTTGATCAGGATGCGATCTTCGTTATGCGCCGGATAGAGTCCACCAATCACCAGAGGCTCGAGCCGCGCTACCGGCAGTTCGGCGTTATTGGCACGGGTAAGGCCTGCCACGAAGTCGCCCGAAAAACGCACGCGAATACGCTGTGACTCCTCGACCCCCTCATAGAACTGGAACCCACGCGTATGCATCTCGACGGTGTTGCCGGCAACCGAAATCACCCCCGGCCCATCGACAGTGCGCTCACGCCGATAACCCAGCGCGTCGAGCTCCATCAGGAAATCTTCCTTGTCGAGCTTCTGCCCGACGAAGAGCTCAAGCGGCCTGGCAAAAACCGTCGCCGGAATGGTCCAGCGCTTGCCGGAAAACTTTTCCTGAACCACTGCATCCAGATAAACAGCGACGCCGGCGAAGATCACCAATGCCACTAGAAATAGCTTCAGGAGCCAGCCAAACCAGGGCTTGGAGCCTCTGGGCCGGCGTTTTGAACGGGAGCGAGAAGAGCGTGCTTTAGTCATGGCGGCGGATTATACGCACTTTGACCTTCCGAGAATGCGGCCTCCTGGCGGTTTGCAGGGTGCTCTCGGATAGACATAATGATGCGTTTTCCGACTATGTGAGCGGGTTCCACTCTCACACCATCCCGCACAACAGACTTACAAGGAATGACCGTGAGCCAAGCACTGATCGCCGCCCTGCAGAATCCGGCCCTCTATTCACATCCGGTCGACGGCTTCCGGGTCATCGAAACCCATATTTCATGGGTCATTCTTACAGGCGCCTATGCCTATAAGATGAAAAAGCCCGTGGATTTCGGCTTTCTTAACTTTACCGAACTGGCTTCGCGCAAACATTTCTGCGAGCAGGAACTGCTCTTGAACCAGCGCATGGCGCCCGAGCTCTATCTGCAGGTACTGCCGATAACCGGCACCCTTGATGCCCCAATCATCGGCGGCGAAGGCGAGCCCATCGAATATTTGGTGCAGATGCGCGAATTTCCGCAAACCCAACTCATGGCCGAAGTTCAGGCGCGGGGCGAGTTGACCGACGCCCACATCGATGCCCTCGCCGAAAAAATCGCCCAGTTCCATCAAAGCATCCCGCCAGTAGAGGCAAACCATCCGCTGAACAGTGCCGAAGCGATCGTCGCGCCAATGCGGCAGAACTTCGAGCAGATCCGCCCGCTCCTGACCGAGGCGGCCGATCTCCAGCAGCTAGACGCACTGATCGACTGGACCGAAACCAGTATCGAGCGCCTGTACCCCTTGTTGGAGCAGCGCAGCCAGCAGGGCTACATCCGCGAATGCCACGGTGATTTGCACCTCGGTAACGCCGCCATCATCAACAACAAGGTGGTTCTGTTCGACTGTATCGAATTCAACGACCCCTTCCGCTTTATCGACATCGCATCCGACGCAGCCTTTCTGGCCATGGACCTTGAAGACCGCGGCCTGAAATGCCAGGCGCGCCGTTTCCTCAATGGCTGGCTGGAGCGCACCGGCGACTACGCCGCGCTGGAGCTGATCAACCTGTACAAGGCTTACCGCGCGCTGGTCCGGGCCAAGGTCAGCCTGTTCCGGCTTTATCAGGAGCAGGATGCCGTCGAGCGCAAGGTGGTCGTCCGCCAATACCGCAGCTATGCCAACCTGGCTGAAAGCTACAGCGCCATACCCTCGCGTTTCCTGGCCATCACTCATGGTGTTTCGGCATCCGGCAAAAGCCATGTTGCCCTGCGACTGGTCGAGGCGCTGGGCATGCTCAGGCTGCGCTCGGATGTGGAGCGCAAGCGTCTGCATGGTGAACAGCAGGAGCAGTCTACCGGCCTGGGCGCCGGCATCTACAGCGCGGAAGCTGGTGAAGCTACCTATCAGCGCCTGCACACACTGGCCGAAGCAGCCTTGAATGCAGGCTTTTCGGTGGTGATCGACGCCACCTATCTCAAGCAGGAGCAGCGCCAGGCTGCCTGGCAAGTTGCCGAGGCCACCGGCGTACCTTTCCTGATCATCGACTGCGAAGCGGCAGATGCGGTGATCGAGCAGTGGCTCGCCCAGCGACAAGCCGAGGGCAGCGACCCATCCGATGCCACCATGGAGGTGGTCAAGGCTCAGCAGGCTTCACGCGAGCCTCTGAGCGAGAGCGAGCGCCTGCTCAGCCGACGTCTCGATACTGCCGATGCTTCCAGTCTGGACAGTCTGCTGGCCGCCATTCGTCAACGCCTACCCGGGCTCTGACGAGCCCCAGTAGAGCCGCTACGACTTACCGTCCCCGGCCGCGCGGGCAGAACCCGGCGCGGCTTCTATACTGTTGGTACCGCCCGCTCGTTCGGCGGGCGGTTTAACAGCGGCGCAGTCCTTGCGGGCCGCCCCACTTCCTCATCGGCCAGTCAGGCCGTCAGGGGACGCCATGCACGACGAATTGCTGACTTTGAAAAACCTCGGCAAGACTTCCGCACAATGGCTGCATGCATCGGGCATCCATACTCTGGATGATCTTCGCCGGCTGGGCGCGGTAGAGGCTTATCTGGCGGTCAGAACACGTGGTTTCAGCGCCTCGCGGGTGTTGCTCTACGCAATCGAGGGCGCCCTGCGCGATCTCGACTGGAAAGCTCTTCCGGCCTCGGTCAAGGATGAATTGAACCAGCGTCTGAACTCTTCTCACCACACCAACTAGAGCTAGCTCACAACCCGTGCGCGGAGCGATTTACTCCGCCCCTGCGCGACGATTATTGTTGGCGCCCGCACCGTTCAACTTCGTAAGCTCGTTTGTTCAAGGATTGCCGTCATGTATCTACTCGGAGAACAGCCAGCCTACGCCGACCGTCTGATCAACCGCCTGCAAGAGATTCCCGCACAGCTGCTGGATGGCCTGGCACCTTCAGGCGCAACTATCGAGATCGGCAGCTCCGAAGATCTCAACGAGGAACTGCACACGCAGCAGCTGTTCATCATCGAAAGCGGGCTGCTGCATGCTCTGGTTGACGAAAGACCGCTGTTCTACCTGCAGGAAGGCGATCTTCTGGGCCTGCGCCAAGGCCACGAACTTCCCCATTGCCGTTACCGCAGCGATGAGTCGATTAGGCTGATCCCCTATTCACGCGCCGCCGCATTCCAGCATATCCATGCCGCCCCGCAGCGCCAGGAGCTTTTCACTCAGTATCTGATCGGCCAGACGGCGCTGCTGACCGATGCTCTGGCACGCCTAAAGCAGCCCGAGATCCAGCCCACCACAGGCTTCCAGCATTTCGCCGCCGGCGAGGAGTTGATCCGCCAGGGAGACGACGCAGAGGACGTTTTCATCATCATCGAGGGGCATGCCGTCGCCATTGTCGACGGGCAGAAGGTTGGTGACGTACAGCGTGAAGAAATCTTCGGCGCGATGGCCGTGTTCACCCATGAAAAGCGCAGCGCCACTGTCTTGGCCACCACCCCATGCACCGTCATGGTGATCCCCAAGGAGCAGTTTCTCAGCCTGATGCAGAGCAACCCCAAGATCGCCCACAGCCTGATTGAAAGCATGGCCCGGCGTATCGACTTGCTGAATAGGGAAGTTACCCAGTTGCGCCTGCCCATCACCGCCTGAGCCTGCTGGCAAAAAGATCGGATTTATTTTCAGAGCACTCGTTGACATCGAAATGAGAATTGTTATTATTCTCTCAACTGATCGCGAGATCAGCCGGTATCTGAAGGCTCCAGGCAGTCGATCTTTCAGTTATCTCCTCATCAGGCTAATCACGGTTTTGACCCGGCTCTTGCCGGGTCTTTTTTTGCCTGCAGAAATTCATCCAGCCTTGTCACGCCATTGAGCACAGTGATCCTGTAGCGGCTGTGACGGAGTGAACCAGACGAAGTCAGCCTGCTCGGCCTTCACGCTTTCGCCCACCTCGGCAAGTATCAGCACACGCACCTCAGCAGCGCTCGCCTGCCCCTGAAGATGCAGCGGCACCCCCAGATCACGCCGTACATGGAAGGCACCGGCCAGCAGCATCGCCGGCTTCGGCGCAGCAATCAGCTGCTGCGCCATGCGTCTGTCACGCTGCTGCTGAACGGCGAGCATCGCCGGCAAGTGGGCCTCGGGAAGCATTTGGCAATGTGACACCCGAATCTGCTCCTGCAATGCCTCCTGCACCTCAGCCGCGGCAGGAGCGCCACTAAGCGAAGGCACCTCGCGATAGATTCGGGATATCTCCTCGGGGTCCAGATTTGCCTGCAACAGCGGATAAGGCTGGGCCAGCCCGTACTCGAGCAGCGGCGCATACAGCGCCCAGTCCCAGCCTTGCTGCCAGCTCAGCGCTTCAGGCAGGTCGGCAGGGCGCTCACCCTGTCTGATCCGAGCCTGCACCTCGCCCACCTTCTGTTGCTGATTCGGGGTGAGCATTTCCAACAGCACGCTGCCCTGCTCGCGCTTGAGGGCCAGAGCCTGCAGCAACCAGAGTTGCAGGGCGTGATGGTCGGGATTGTCATGACGCTCGCCCACCAATACCTGAGCGCTAGTCGCCAGTTCCTCCACCAGCTGCTGCGGAGTGAGCACCTTGCCACTGCGCAGATCGACGATCATACCCAGGTCGGCATGCCCCAACCCTTCGGGGCTCTGCCATTCGTGCAAGGGCGGAAGCGATTGGCAGCCGACGAGCAACGCCATAACCACGGGCAGCAGAAAACGCATCGGTAATCCTCGATAAGCAACGCCGACCAGGCTAGCCGGCAGAGTGACAGCACGATATCGATGGCGGCCCTGCATGAAAAGGTCAGCCTGGGCAATAATCCGCCCCTTTAAATGGAAGGTGTCTGCATGATTCGTTTATGCGCTGCGAGCGAGATCGGCGAAGGCCAGAGCAAAGGTTTTGAGGCCAACGGCCTGCGCCTGTTCGCTGTGCGCAAGGACGGCCTCCTTCATCTCTACGAGAACCGCTGCCCACACCGTCAGATTCCCCTGGAATGGCTTCCCGACCAGTTTCTCGACGGCAGCGGCAGCCTGATCCAGTGTGCGACCCATGGTGCGCTGTTTCTGATCGACAGCGGCGAATGCGTCGCCGGGCCCTGCTCGGGCCAATCCCTGCGGCCACTGCCCTTCGTCGAGCGCGACGGCATTATTTGGTTACTAAACGAACAGCCGTAACCAGCTGTAGAGTTCCTGGGCACAGCGACCGAGCGAGACGCAACAGCGGTCGGGAGCATAGTAGCAAGCTCAACACGGCGAAACCTGGTTCGCGGCATTTGGCGGTCTGGGATGGACTGTCAGCACCCGCTTCGCTCTTAACTAGCAAAAACGCACTCAGCGACAGGGGCTCGCCGGGCCCTTTTCAACGCCGCTGAGCGTGCGACGCTGCGCCCAAGCAGGCCTTTGCCGCCTTGGGTATCATGCGACCATTGTTACCTGCGAGATGACCATGCGCCGTTTGCTGAGTCTGCTAATCCTGCTGTTCGCCCTTCCCGCCTCCGCGAGCCTGTTCGACAGCCGCCCCAGCCCCACGTTGGGCGGGCTGAACAACAGTGCCGATTTCCTCCCGGTGCGCGAAGCTTTCCGCCTGAGCCTGGTGGACGCCAACTCGGAACGAATCCAGCTGCGCTTCATTGGTGCCGAAGGCTATTACCTGTATCGCCATCGCTTTCAGTTCAAGGCCGACGACCCCAGCGTGACTATCGGCGAGGCACAGCTCCCAGCAGGCGTAAAGAAGACTGACGAGTATTTCGGTGAAGTCGAAGCCTACTACGGCGTACTGGATATCAGCCTGCCGGTGCAGAACCCCGACAACAGACCCTTCACCCTTCAGGTCGGCTATCAAGGCTGCGCTGACAAGGGGCTCTGCTATCCGCCGGAAACCCAGTCATTCAAGATCGACGCGGACGGCAGCCCCGCTGTTAGCAGTAATACTCGCAGCGACAGTACTGACGTCTTGTCCTGGCGAGCGGTTGCACTGTTTTTTCTCGCCGGTCTGGGCCTGACTTTCACACCCTGCGTGCTGCCGATGCTGCCGATCCTTTCCGGTGTCGTGCTACGCGGCCAGACCGGCGGCATGCGCAGCTTCCTGCTCTCGCTCGCCTATGTCCTGCCAATGGCGGGGGGCTTCGCCGTGCTCGGGGCATTAATGGGCGTATTCGGCGCGGAGCTGAATCTGCAGGCGCGCCTGCAATCGCCCTGGATCCTCGTGCCTTTCGCGCTCTTCTTCGTACTCTTCGCCCTGGCCATGTTCGGGCTGTTCGAGCTGCGCCTGCCCCACTTCCTGAGCAGCCGCCTGGACCGCCTGGCCGGGAACGCCAAGGGCGGTTCGTTCATGGGCGCCGCACTGCTGGGGACCGTCTCCAGCCTGTTGGTTTCACCCTGTGTATCGGCGCCGCTGGCCGGCGCACTGCTTTATATCAGCGCCAGCGGCGATGCTCTGGGCGGCGGCCTGAAGCTGTTCGCTCTGGGGCTTGGCATGGGCGCGCCACTGGTATTGTTCGCCACGGGTGGCGGGGCACTCCTGCCCAAAAGTGGCCCCTGGATGGTCACGGTACGCAACGTCTTCGGTGTGCTGCTGCTGGCCGTGGCCGTGTGGATGCTCGAGCGCGTGCTGCCAGGGCCATTGGCACTGGCACTCTGGGGGCTGCTTGCTGCAGGCGCCGCGCTGTTCCTCGGCACACTTGAACTGACCACCAAAACGCCACGGCAGAAGCTCGCGCAACTGCTTGGCTTGGTTCTGCTGTTCTACGCCCTGGCAGCCTGGGTCGGGGCTCTGCAAGGCGGCTCCGATCCGTTACGGCCTTTGCCACGTACCACGCTGGCCGCAAGCAGCGGTGCCGTAGCCACGGAAAGCTGGCATACCGTCTCGACACCCGCAGCACTAGATGAGCAACTGCTGGCGGCACGTACTGCCGGGCAGCCGCTGGTGCTCGACTGGTATGCGGACTGGTGCATCAGCTGCAAGGTGATCGAGCGAGAAGTCTTTGCCGACCCGCTGATAGCCCCGCGCCTGGCCGACTACCGCCTGATCCGCTTCGACATCACCGATAGCAATGCCGAACAGCGCGCGTTGCTGGATCGCTACAAGTTGTTCGGCCCGCCCGCTGTGCTGTTCTTCGATGGTAGCGGGCAGGAGATGGAACAGGTTCGCGTAGTCGGCGAGGTAACCGCCGGGCAATTCGCTGAGCGTCTCGACCAGGCCGAGGCGTTGCGCTAGGGGCGCAACGATAAAAAACCCTGCAGCAAACTCCAGCCATAATGCGGGCATTTACGCCGATTGCAGCATGACTGGACAGTCAACCCCCGCTTCATGCATAGTTTTTCCCTTTTCCGGATCGGCCCGCCTTAAAAAGCGTCGCGACCGCGCATAAAAACAAGGAACAATCATGGCGACCTTGCTGGTCCTTCATGGCCCAAACCTGAATCTGCTCGGCACCCGCGAACCCGGTGTCTATGGTGCGGTGACGCTGGCACAGATCAATCAGGACCTCGAGCAGCGTGCCCGCGACGCCGGCCATCATCTGCTGCATCTGCAATCCAATGCCGAGTACGAACTGATCGAGCGCATCCACGCCGCGCGCAGCGAAGGTGTGGACTTCATTCTGATCAATCCAGCGGCATTCACGCATACAAGTGTCGCGTTACGTGACGCCTTGCTGGCGGTGAGCATCCCATTCATCGAAGTGCACCTCTCCAACGTGCACAAACGTGAACCTTTCCGCCATCGCTCCTACTTTTCGGATGTCGCGGTAGGAGTGATCTGCGGCCTTGGCGCCAGCGGTTATCGGCTGGCATTGGAGGCCGCCCTGGAACAACTCGCTGCTTCTTGACGGGCCTGTCCAATCAGGTACCTGGCCCGAAAAGCGAGCAGCAACACCCTTTGAACTTACCTGGGAGTCAAAGCTTCATGGATATTCGCAAAGTCAAGAAACTGATCGAACTGCTGGAAGAGTCGGGCATCGACGAACTGGAGATCCACGAGGGCGAAGAGTCGGTACGCATCAGCCGCCACAGCAAGCAAGTGGCCATGCAACAGCCGATCTACGCTCAGGCACCCGCCGCTCCGGCGCCAGCACCGGTTGCTGCCGCACCTGTCGCTGATGCTGCTCCGGCCGCACCCAAGCTCAACGGCACCGTGGTTCGCTCGCCGATGGTCGGCACTTTCTACCGCGCCTCCTCGCCGGAAGCCAAGCCGTTCGCTGATGTCGGCCAGAGCGTCAAGAAAGGCGACATCCTCTGCATCGTCGAAGCCATGAAGATGATGAACCACATTGAGGCCGAAACCAGCGGCACCATCGAATCCATCCTGGTGGAGAATGGTCAGCCGGTCGAGTACGACCAGCCGCTGTTCACCATCGTTTGAACCGCGGAGAGCCAGCGATGTTGGAAAAAGTATTGATCGCAAACCGCGGTGAAATCGCCCTGCGGATCTTGCGAGCGTGCAAGGAACTCGGCATCAAGACCGTCGCGGTGCATTCCACTGCCGACCGCGAGCTGATGCACCTGGCCCTGGCGGATGAGTCCGTCTGCATCGGCCCGCCCCTTGCTACCAATTCATATCTGCACATCCCGGCGATCATCGCCGCGGCAGAAGTTACCGGCGCCACCGCCATCCACCCTGGCTACGGCTTTCTCGCCGAGAACGCGGATTTCGCCGAGCAGGTGGAAAAGTCCGGCTTCGCCTTCGTCGGCCCGAAAGCGGAAACCATTCGCCTGATGGGTGACAAGGTCTCCGCCAAGAACGCCATGATCAAGTCCGGCGTGCCGGTGGTTCCCGGTTCAGACGGCCCGCTGCCGGAAGACGAAAAGGAAGCGCTGCGCATCGCTCGTGAAGTGGGCTATCCGGTGATCATCAAGGCCGCTGGCGGCGGCGGTGGTCGCGGCATGCGCGTGGTGCACAAGGAAGAAGACCTGATCAAATCGGCCAAGCTGACCCGCACCGAAGCCGGCGCGGCGTTCGGCAACCCGATGGTCTACCTGGAAAAATTCCTCGGCAACCCGCGTCACGTGGAAGTCCAAGTGCTCTCGGACGGCCAGGGCAACGCCATCCACCTCTACGACCGCGACTGCTCGCTGCAACGCCGTCACCAGAAGGTGCTGGAAGAAGCCCCTGCCCCCTACATTGACGAGAAGGCGCGCGCCGAAGTGCTCAAGCGCTGTGTCGATGCCTGCATCGAGATCGGCTACCGCGGCGCCGGCACCTTCGAGTTCCTCTATGAAGACGGTCGCTTCTACTTCATCGAAATGAACACGCGCGTGCAGGTCGAGCATCCGGTCACCGAAATGGTCACCGGTGTGGATATCGTCAAGGAGATGCTCAGCATCGCCGCCGGCAACAAGCTGTCGATCAAGCAGGAAGACGTGATCATTCGCGGCCACTCGCTGGAATGCCGGATTAACGCCGAAGACCCGGAGAAGTTCCTGCCGAGTCCCGGTAAGGTAAACCACTTCCATGCGCCAGGCGGCAACGGCGTTCGCGTCGATTCGCACCTGTACAGCGGCTACACGGTTCCGCCGAACTATGACTCGCTGATCGGCAAGCTGATCACTTACGGTGCGACCCGTGAAGAGGCCATGGTGCGCATGCGCAATGCACTGGACGAACTCGTCGTCGACGGCATCAAGACCAACATCCCACTGCACCGGGATCTGGTTCGTGACGAAGGCTTCTGCAAGGGCGGCGTGAATATCCACTACCTGGAAAAGAAACTGGGTATGGATAAGCACTAAGCTACACGCGATATGATGTGCACCCGAAGGGAGCGGCATTGCCGCTCCCTTTCTTTTTCCTACCGTTTAAGGCTTGCCGCCTGAAGCGGCTTTCGTAGGGAGTTTCGCATGCCCTGGTTACAACTTCGCCTGGCCATCTCACCGGAGCAGGCACCGGCCCTGGAAGACACCCTGCTGGAAATCGGCGCGGTATCAGTGACCTTCATGGACGCCGAGGACCAGCCGATCTTCGAGCCGGACCTGGGCACCACACCGCTGTGGTCGCACACCCACCTGCTGGCATTGTTCGAAGCCAATATCGATGAAGACCACCTGCTGGCCCACCTGCAGCTGCTGATCGGCGGTGAACTACCCGAACACCAGCTGGAACGTATCGAGGATCAGGACTGGGAGCGCAGCTGGATGGACAACTTCCAGCCCATGCGCTTTGGCCAGCGCTTGTGGATCGTGCCCAGCTGGCACGCCGCGCCGGAGCCGGACGCCGTCAATCTGCTGCTCGACCCCGGCCTGGCCTTTGGCACGGGCACCCACCCCACCACAGCCCTGTGCCTGGAATGGCTGGATGCCCAGCAACTGCAGGGCCGACAGGTGCTGGATTTCGGCTGCGGCTCGGGCATTCTGGCCATCGCCGCGCTGCTACTCGGCGCCGAACAGGCGGTCGGTACCGACATCGACATCCAGGCCATCGAAGCCTCGCGCGACAATGCCGGGCGCAACGGCATCGACCCGGCACGCTTTCCGCTCTATCTGCCCGAACAATTGCCGGACGGCCAGGCCGACGTGGTGGTCGCCAATATCCTCGCCGGCCCACTCGTGGAGCTGGCGGGGCAGATTGGCGAATGCGTCAAGCCTGGTGGTTTGCTGGCCTTGTCCGGCATTCTTGTCGAGCAGGCCGAAGAGGTACGCGCTGCCTATGCCGATAAATTCGACCTCGATCCCACCGCCGAAAAAGACGGCTGGGTACGAATCACCGGTATTCGCCGCCGCTGAACAATGCTCACGGCAGTGACGGCTACATGCCCACTGCCGTTCGGCAATACGCATGCGTTAGACTAACGCGCACCCAGCGTCGGAACCTCCGCATGACCAGCTTCATCACTCAATGCCCGCACTGCCGCACCAGCTTTCGCGTCAACCGCGCCCAGCTCGCTGCAGCCCGCGGCGTGGTGCGCTGTGGTGCCTGCATGGAGCTGTTCAATGCGCTTCAGCAATTGAGCGAGGAGGATAAGCTGCGCGCCCGCGCTGTCGAGCCACCCGCCAAGGTACCAGTCCAGCCCCCACCCGCAGCAAGGCCCGAAGACGACACCCTGTGGATTCACGACGATCTTGATCTGGACAGTCTCGACCTGGACGAGGAGCTGGCCAAGCTGGAGCGTGAGGAGCTGGAACTGGCCCGCGAGCTTCTGCAGCTGGAGCAGACAGAGTCCCAACCCGCGCGCGCAGACGATGAAAGCTGGACCGAACGTCTGCTGGAAGCAGAGACGGCGCAGACTTCCGCCAATGCAAACGTCGCAGACGTTGGAGATCCGCCCGAACAGGGGACAATGGCAAGCGAAGCTCCTCGCGAGGCCGCAACACCGTCTGTAATGCCGCCGCAAGCGGCCCTGCTCCAACCAACGGAGCGGCTGGAACCTTCGTTTACCGAGACCGAAGAAGCCGAGCCCGAATCAGCCGAGAGCCTGCCGATCGCCAACTCAGCGCCAGGAGCGCAAGTTCAGCCAAGCACGACGAAAGACCGTGACGCCTCGCTGTTCGAGCTTGAGGACGAGCCGCTGCAGCTGGACTGGGAGACCCGCCGCCGTCCCTGGGGCCGCTGGCTGGGCTGGGGTGCGCTTAACCTCCTGGCCCTGCTGGCACTGGCCGGACAGTACGTGGCCTACAATTTCGACGCTCTCGCACGCCAGGATCAATACCGCCCCTGGCTTGAGCAGCTGTGCCAGGTGGCGAGCTGCGAACTGCCCTCGCGAGTCGATATCGAGCAAATCAGAAGCAGCAACCTGGTGGTACGCAGCCACCCCGAATTCACTGGCGCGCTAGTGGTCGACGCGATCATTTACAACCGTGCGCCCTTCGCCCAACCCTTCCCCCTGCTGGAAATCCGCTTCACCGATATCGCCGGGCAGGTTCTGGCAAGCCGCACCTTCAAGCCTGGCGAATACCTCTCCGGCGAGCTGGCCGGCCAGCGCCAAATGCCTTCGCAAATACCCATCCACATCGCCCTGGACATCCTCGATCCCGGCACCCGGGCGGTCAGTTACAGCCTGGCCTTTCACTCGCCAGAGTAGCCGCGCTGGCAGGCGCAGCCCTCATCGGCTCGCCGCCCATCGCCCGAACGTGACAAGCCACTCTTCGGCTCTAAGCTGGTGACTGTTCAGATTTTGTTCAGCCCAAGCTTTAACCTGCCATACAGAGCGGGTATTATGCTCACCCTTTTTTACACCCCGATCGTAGGGGCTGTTGAGGTGTTTCAGCGCCTCCGCGTTGCGACGAAAAATCAACAGACCCTAGCTAGCAGGGAATTTTCATGTCAGCGGTACGCATCGGTCCTTATGCTCTTCCGAATCGACTGATCCTCGCGCCCATGGCTGGCGTGACCGATCAGCCGTTCCGCCAGCTTTGTCGGCGTCTGGGCGCCGGCTTGGTGGTCTCGGAAATGGTGACCAGCGACGTACGCCTGTGGAATAGTCGCAAGTCGCGCCTGCGAATGCAGCATGACGGCGATCCCGAGCCGCGTTCAGTACAGATCGCCGGTGGCGATCCGCAGATGCTGGCCGAAGCAGCCCGACGCAACGTTGAGATGGGCGCCCAGATCATCGACATCAACATGGGCTGCCCAGCGAAAAAGGTTTGCAACAAGGCGGCCGGCTCAGCGCTGATGAAGGACGAAGTGCTGGTAGCTAGTATTCTTGAAGCCGTGGTGGCCGCGGTGGATGTGCCGGTGACACTGAAGATTCGTACCGGCTGGGACAGAGAGAACAAGAACGGCGTTACGGTGGCAAAGATTGCCGAACAGTCCGGTATTGCGGCACTGGCCGTCCATGGTCGCACCCGCGCCGATCTGTACACGGGCGATGCCGAGTACGAAACCATAGCTCGCATCAAGCAGGCCGTATCGATGCCGGTATTCGCCAATGGAGATATCGACTCGCCGCTCAAGGCGCGACAGGTACTCGAGGCCACTGGCGCCGATGCGCTGCTAATCGGTCGCGCAGCTCAAGGTAGACCGTGGATCTTTCGCGAGATCGACCATTACCTCAGCACTGGCGAGCTTCTGCCTGCGCCGGAGCTGGATGAAATCGAAGGGATACTGCTCGAACACCTGGACGCCCTGCATGCTTTTTACGGCGACGTCATGGGCGTACGCATCGCGCGCAAGCACGTCAGCTGGTATCTCGCAACACAACCGGGGGCACGGGAATACCGTAGCCGATTCAATTGTTTGGAAAACAGGGACGCGCAACGCGCTAGTGTTCGGACCTTCTTCGAGGAGCGCCGAAACAGCCCTGACTCAAGGGATGAAACAGGGGTGGCCGCATGACACTGTTGAACGAAACACTGGCTATTGGAACCGCATCTGTGAGCGACAACCTTAACCTCAAACAGCACCTGAATACACCGAGCGAGGCGGGCCAGACCCTTCGCGCCAGTGTTGAGACCGCGCTGCACAACTACTTTGCCCATCTCGAAGGGGCCGAGGTCACGGATGTGTATAACCTGGTGCTCTCCGAAGTGGAAGCGCCCCTGCTGGAGACCGTGATGAACTACGTCAAGGGCAACCAGACCAAGGCCTCGGAACTGCTGGGCCTGAACCGTGGCACTCTGCGCAAGAAACTCAAGCAGTACGATCTTCTCTGAAGGCGCTGGAGCCTGAAGGGGCGTTGCCCGGCGCGACACCTATCTTCAGGCACAACCGCCCAGCTCACCAACCTTTTTCCTCCACTCGAATGGCTCTGAAATGACCGATCATTCCCTCCGCCTTCCCGTCCGCCGCGCACTGATCAGCGTGTCCGACAAGACCGGCGTCGTTGAATTTGCCCGTGAACTCTCTGCCCTTGGCGTCGAAATCCTTTCAACCGGCGGCACCTTCAAGCTGCTGAGCGAGAACGGAGTTGCCGCCGTCGAAGTGGCCGACTACACCGGCTTTCCGGAAATGATGGATGGTCGCGTCAAGACCCTGCACCCGAAGATTCACGGCGGCATCCTCGGCCGTCGCGACCTGGACGGTGCAGTCATGGCCGAACACGGGATCAACCCGATCGATCTGGTGGCAGTCAACCTCTACCCTTTCGCAGCCACCGTGGCCAAGCCTGGCTGCACCCTGCCGGATGCCATCGAGAACATCGATATCGGCGGGCCGACCATGGTTCGCAGCGCGGCGAAGAACCACAAGGACGTTGCCATCGTGGTCAACGCCGGTGACTATGCCGACGTTCTCGACAACCTGCGCAATGGCGGCCTGACCTATGCCCAGCGTTTCGACCTGGCACTGAAGGCCTTCGAGCACACCGCCTCCTATGACGGCATGATCGCCAACTACCTGGGCACCATCGATCAGGCTGCGGAGACGCTGTCCACCGAGAACCGCGCCCAGCTGCCGCGCACCTTCACCACTCAGTTCGTCAAGGCGCAGGACATGCGCTACGGCGAGAACCCGCATCAGATCGCAGCCTTCTACGTCGAACATGCCGACGAAGCCTGCGTCGCCACCGCGCGCCAGCTGCAGGGCAAGGAACTATCCTTCAACAACGTCGCTGATACCGACGCCGCACTGGAGTGCGTCAAGAGCTTCGTCAAACCTGCCTGCGTCATCGTCAAGCACGCCAACCCGTGCGGCGTGGCGGTGGTGCCGGAAGACGAAGGCGGCATCCGCCAGGCCTACGAGCTGGCCTATGCCACCGACAGCGAATCCGCGTTCGGCGGCATCATTGCCTTCAACCGCGAGCTGGACGGTGAAACCGCCCGCGCCATCGTCGAACGCCAGTTCGTCGAGGTGATCATTGCTCCCAGCATCAGCGCCGAGGCCCGTGAAGTGGTCGCTGCCAAGGCCAACGTGCGCCTGCTCGAATGCGGCCAGTGGCCGGCCGAGCGCGCTCCGGGTTGGGACTTCAAGCGCGTCAATGGCGGCCTGCTGGTACAGAGCCGCGACATCGGCATGATCACCGCCGACGAGCTCAAGGTGGTGACCAAGCGCGCGCCCACCGAGCAGGAAATTCATGACCTGATCTTTGCCTGGAAAGTGGCCAAGTTCGTCAAGTCCAACGCCATCGTCTATGCCAAGAATCGCCAGACCGTGGGTGTCGGCGCCGGCCAGATGAGCCGCGTCAACTCCGCCCGCATCGCTGCGATCAAGGCCGAGCATGCGGGCCTTCCCGTGCCGGGCGCGGTAATGGCCAGCGACGCCTTCTTCCCCTTCCGCGACGGCATTGACAACGCAGCCAAGGCCGGCATCAGCGCCGTGATCCAGCCGGGCGGCTCGATGCGTGACAACGAGGTAATCGCCGCAGCTGACGAAGCCGGCATCGCCATGGTCTTCACCGGCATGCGCCACTTCCGTCATTGAATCGGCGGTGGATGGCTTTGGCCATCCAACCTACACGGAACGCCAGACATCGTAGGGTGGATAACGCTTCGCTTATCCACCGCGCGGGCCCCAGACCCGCCTCCACAGGGAGAGAGCAATGAACGTATTGATCATCGGCAGCGGCGGACGTGAACACGCGCTGGCCTGGAAAGTAGCGCAAGACCCACGGGTGCAGAAGGTATTCGTCGCGCCGGGAAACGCCGGCACGGCCACCGAAGCCAAGTGCGAGAACGTCGACATCGACGTGCTGGCCATCGAGCAGCTGGCCGACTTCGCCGAGCAGAACGTGCAACTGACCATCGTTGGCCCGGAAGCGCCGTTGGTAAAAGGCGTGGTCGACCTGTTCCGCTCTCGCGGCCTGGACTGCTTCGGCCCGACCGCAGCCGCAGCACAGCTGGAAGGCTCCAAGGCGTTCACCAAGGACTTTCTGGCCCGCCACAAGATCCCCACTGCCGATTACCAGAACTTCACCGAAGTCGAGCCGGCGCTGGCCTACCTGCACGAGAAAGGCGCCCCCATCGTCATCAAGGCCGACGGCCTGGCTGCCGGCAAGGGCGTGATCGTCGCGATGACTCTGGCCGAAGCCGAGGAAGCCGTGCGCGACATGCTTTCCGGCAATGCCTTCGGCGATGCCGGGTCACGCGTGGTGATCGAGGAGTTCCTCGATGGTGAGGAAGCCAGCTTTATCGTCATGGTCGATGGCGAAAACGTGCTACCCATGGCCACCAGTCAGGATCACAAGCGCGTAGGCGACGGCGACACCGGCCCGAACACCGGCGGCATGGGCGCCTACTCGCCAGCCCCCGTGGTCACCGATGCAGTGCATCAGCGCGTGATGGACGAAGTGATCTGGCCGACCGTCAAGGGCATGGCCGCAGAAGGCAACGTTTACACCGGCTTTCTCTATGCCGGCCTGATGATCGACGGCAACGGCGCGCCTAAGGTCATCGAATTCAACTGCCGTTTCGGCGACCCGGAAACCCAGCCGATCATGCTGCGTCTGCAGTCCAGTCTGGTGTTGCTGGTCGAGGCTGCACTAGCCAAGGCATTGAACAAGGTCGAAGCGCAGTGGGACCCACGCCCGAGCCTCGGTGTGGTCTTGGCGGCCGGCGGTTATCCCGGCGACTACGACAAGGGCGCCGTGATCCGGGGCCTGGATGCCGCCGCACAGCTGGAAGGCAAGGTGTTCCATGCAGGCACCGCCCTGCGTGATGGTGAAGTCACCACGGCAGGCGGCCGCGTGCTGTGTGCCACAGCCATGGGCGACACGGTTTGCGCAGCCCAGCAGAACGCTTACGCTCTGGCAGCGCGCATCGAATGGGACGGGCATTTCTATCGCCACGACATCGGCTACCGCGCGATCGCCCGCGAGCAGGGCGAAAGTTGAAGCAGCCCACCGGCACGATGAAAGAGGCCCCGCATTTGCGGGGCCTCTTTCGTTTCGGCTGAGCAGACCGTTTGAGAAACCACCTGCTAAGCCGATCGCAGTGTTGCGCGACAACGGACTCAGAAAGCCCCTTGAGGCTAACGAGCTGTTAGTGCCAGCTCCGCAAGTCGCGGTCCTTGGTCTCGGGCATCAGGAACAGGCCGATAAGGAACGTCATTATTGCCACGATGATCGGGTACCACAGGCCGTAGTAAATATTTCCTGTCATCGCCACCATGGCGAAAGCGGTAGTGGGCAGGAAGCCGCCAAACCAGCCGTTGCCGATATGGTACGGGAGCGACATGGCGGTATAGCGGATGCGTGTCGGGAACAGCTCTACCAGTAGCGCGGCGATTGGCCCGTAGACCATCGTCACGAACAGCACCAGCACCGTTAGCAGCACCACCACCATTGGTTTGTTGATCTGCTCGGGGTCGGCCTTGGCCGGATAGCCCGTGGGCACGTATGGCCTCGGTCATGCCAGCATTGAAGGCATCGGTGCGGGCCTTGAACTCATCCGCCGCCAGTCCGGCCCCTGGGAAGGACTCAATGGTCTGCTCACCGATGCGGATGCTGGCCACAGTCCCTGCCGGCGCCGCTTCGTTGGAGTAGTTCACCGAGTTGCGCGCCAGGAAACTCTTGGCAATGTCGCAGGATGAGACGAACTTCGAGGTACCCACCGGGTTGAACTGGAACGAGCACTCGCTCGGGTCAGCAACCACTGTCACCGGCGCACTGGCCTGCGCCTGCTCAAGCGCCGGGTTGGCGTAGTGAGTGATCAGAGCGAACAGCGGGAAATAGGTCAGCGCTGCAACCAGACAACCACCGAGAATAATCGGCTTGCGCCCGATCTTGTCCGACAGCCAGCCGAAGATGACGAAGAACGGTGTACCGATCAGCAGCGACAAGGCGATCAGAATGTTCGCCGTCGCGCCATCGACTTTCAGCGTCTGGGTCAGGAAGAACAGCGCGTAGAACTGGCCGGTGTACCAGACCACCGCTTGGCCGGCGGTGCCTCCGAACAGCGCGACAAGCGCAACCTTGGCATTTTCCCAGCGGCCGAAGGCTTCGGTCAGCGGGGCCTTGGATGTCTTGCCTTCCTCTTTCATTTGTTTGAATACCGGGCTCTCGCTCAGCGTCAAGCGAATCCACACTGAAATGGCCAGCAGCACGATGGAGAGCAAGAACGGAATCCGCCAGCCCCAGGCGGCAAATGCTTCCTCGCCCATCCAGGTCCGGGTGCCGAGGATCACCAGCAGCGAGAGGAATAGCCCCAGTGTCGCGGTGGTCTGGATCCAGGAGGTATAGAACCCACGACGCCCGTGGGGCGCATGTTCGGCGACGTAGGTGGCCGCACCGCCGTATTCACCGCCCAGGGCCAGCCCCTGCAGTAACCGCAGCGCAATCAGGATGACCGGGGCAGCGATACCCCAGGTGGCATACGACGGCAGGACCCCGACAATAAAGGTCGACAGACCCATGATCGTGATGGTGATGAGGAAAGTGTATTTACGCCCGACCAGGTCACCCAGTCGGCCGAAGACCAACGCACCGAAGGGCCGTACCGCAAAGCCCGCCGCGAAGGCCATCAGCGCAAAGATGAAGGCCGCTGTGGGGTTGACCCCAGAGAAGAATTGCACCGCGATGATCGCCGATAGCGATCCGTACAGCTAGAAGTCATACCACTCGAACACTGTCCCCAGTGAAGAAGCAAGATGACTTTGCGCTTCTCTGGGGTCATGGGTCGGGACGGTAAATGACCAACGTCGGTTGCTGCTACGCTCATGGCTTGCCTCCATGACACCCACCGACCAGGCACGGAATCGCCCTGCAACCAGGGATGTCTTTTTATTGTGTGGTTCTCGGCAAATGCTAGATGCAGCATGGAAAGATGTTGTTAAACATTAGTCGTATTTAGGCTTGATTTTAAAAACATATTCATATAGGAATTATCCGTTTTGCTACATTTAGTCACATAGGGAAAATTTAGGGATCTCATTCCTGCTTCGAGCGGCCAGGCGAGTACCCGCCCGTTAACACTGCAACCCGTCCGCCTGACCATGCTCCCGCCCTTACTGCGCGTCACTACGCGGCTTATAATCGGCCGTACATTTGCAAAAGGACTTCAGCCGTGCGGCAGCTGTGGATGGTTATCCTGCTGATTCTCTGCCTATCGTTAGGCGCAGGAACGCTATGGGCTGAGCCAGCCGCCAGCACAACGCCGGCCGCCGAACACCCCGACCAGGCCTGGCGCATCCTCATTGACCCGTCCGCCCGACTCACACTTGAAGAAGTGGTCGCACAGCGCCAGCTATTCCAACGTTTAGACAGCCTGTCCTATAGCGCCCCAAGCACCGACCAGGCGGTCTGGCTGCAGATCAATCTGCCCCCCTATTCCCAGCCGCACTGGCTGTGGTTCTACGCACCGCGCATGCAGTACCTTGATTTCTATCTGCTACGCGATACCGAGCTGGAGCGCCACGTATCCACCGGCGAGCTGCGCCCGTTCAGCGCCCGCCCTCTGGCCGATCGCGCCTACGTTTTCGCTTTGCCCAACGACAGCGAACCGCGGACCGCCTATATAAGGCTGCAGTCCGATTACGTGATGCTGACCTGGTTTGAACTTATCGACGAAGCCGGACTGGTACGACAATCTGCCGACGCCTACCTGTTCGGCACGCTGCTTGGCGCCCTGGCGCTGTTGCTGATCTACAACCTGCTGCGTTTCAGCCGTAGTCGCAGCTATAGCCACCTCGGCCTGGCTGGACTGCATTTGGCACTGCTGGTGTCTGCGTTGGCCAATGGCGGATTGCTTGGCATTCGTTCGCCAGTCCTGCTCCCGTATCAGGCCCTGATTGCCGACGTTTCGATGCTGCTGGCCTTTGTTTTCCTGCTGGGCTTCATTCTGGATTTCTATCAGCAGCGTTGTACACGCTTGGGCAAGCGGCTGCTGGCCCTGCAGATAGGCGCCATCAGTCTGCTGGCGGTACTCATGCTGTTCGTTCCAACGTTCCGCTCCGCCTGGCTGCTCTACGGTGCAGTGCTGCTGGCCTCTGGCAGCGCCACTGCAGTCGCGCTGCATCACTGGCGCCTGGGTCACGCGCCGGCACGACTGCTTCTGGTGGGCATGCTGGTAATGGATGCCGGGTTCATTCTGATGCTGCCCATGCTGCTGGGGCTGAATCAGCTGGCGCCGTACGGGCTTTCAGCGATGCTGTTCGGCATGGCCACCTGTGCCGGGTTGATCCTTAGCCTCGCCGTGCAGGAACGCCAGCGCCAAATCCGCGCCGCCAACCGCACCCAACATACCGCTCAGGCCGTTACCAGCGCCGAGCAAAAGACCAGGGCCGATTTTCTTGCCAGCATCAGCCACGAAATCCGCACGCCGATGAATGGCGTGCTGGGCATGAGTGAGCTGCTGCTTGACACCTCGCTCTCGCCAAAGCAGCGCGACTACGTCCAGACCATCCACAGCTCCGGCAACGAACTGCTCAACCTGCTCAACGAGATTCTCGACATCACCAAGCTGGAGTCTGGGCAAATCGAGCTGGAAGACGTGCAATTCGACCTCAATGCTTTGATCGAAGATTGTCTGGGCATCTTCCGAACCAAAGCGGAAATGCAGAAGGTCGAGCTGATCAGCTTTATCCAGCCGCAGATGTCCCACATCGTCACCGGCGACCCGACCCGCCTGCGCCAAGCACTCCTGAGCCTGCTGGAAAATGCCTTCCGCCAGACCCAGGAAGGCGAGGTTCTGTTGGTAGCGGCCATTGACGAAACCGATGGACGGACCCGCCTGCGCATCACTGTTCAAGACAGCGGACGGCCGCTAGAGGCAGAAGAGTGCGAAGCGCTGCTCAATGCCGAGCTGGACAGCCGCAACTTTCACTCAACAACCGGCCAGGGCAGCCATTTCGGACTTGCCGTCGCGCGCCAGCTGGTGCATCTGATGAAAGGCGAGTTCGGCATTCAGACCGGAGAAGCCACCGGCAATACCCTGTGGATCAGCCTGCCGCTGACGGCCAAACCCGCAGAACAGTCGGCCAGCGATCTCAATGGCCCTCTGCTTGGTGCACGCCTGTTGGTGGTGGACGACAACAATACCTGCCGCAAGGTACTGGAACAGCAGTGCAGCAGCTGGGGCATGGAGGTCACTTGCGCGGCTTCAGGCAAGGAGGCGCTGGCTCTGCTGCGCAGCAAGGCCCACCTGCAGGAATATGTCGATGTGGTATTGCTCGATCAGGACATGCCCGGCATGACCGGCTTGCAGCTGGCCAGCAAGATCCGCGAAGACTACAGCCTAAATCACGACATCCTGCTGATCATGCTCACCGGCATGAGCAGCTCGCCGAGCAAGGTCGTGGCGCGTAACGCCGGCATCAAGCGCATCCTTGCCAAGCCCGTGGCCGGCTATACCCTGAAGGCGACCCTGGCCGATGAACTCGCCAACCACCGTAGCAATGTTGCACCGCGTTTTTTTGCAACAGAAAAAGCCCTGCCGATCCCCGAAGACTTCCGTATTCTGGTGGCTGAAGACAACAGCATCTCAACCAAAGTCATTCGCGGCATGTTGAACAAACTCAACCTCAAGCCCGACACTGCAAGTGACGGCGAGCAGGCACTGGCAGCCATCAAGACTAAACACTACGACCTGGTGCTGATGGATTGCGAGATGCCTGTGCTGGATGGTTTCCAGGCCACGGCACAGTTACGCGCCTGGGAGGCAAGCGAAAACCGTCCGCGTACGCCGGTTGTAGCACTGACTGCGCACATCCTCAGCGAACACCGCGAGCGCGCACGCGATGCCGGCATGGATGGACACATGGCCAAGCCGGTAGAAATGTCCCAGCTGCGTGATTTGATCAAGTACTGGGCCGCGATTCGCTCCTCTACCAAACTTTCCTCCGGCCCCTGACAACCCGACCAGCGTGCAGTTGAGCTTGAATCTCCTGCCTCTCTCAACTTTGCACTGCACACCCCGCCCGTGTTCGCGCCTGTATAAATGAACAAAACGCGGTGATCACTGCCGATAAGAAAAACCCGTGTCATCTCGCAACCAGGCCTTACATTGCCCGAACCTTGTCTCGGAGCTATCGAGCCAACGCAAAGGAACCCGCATGATGAAGAGAAGCGATGCCGCTTGGACCCTGGTCGGCATCACTGCAGTACTGCTTTGCGGCTATCTGCTCTACCAGGAAATTCACACGCTATCACTGGCCGAGCTGACCGAAAGCCTGGCTGCCATCAGCTATCAGAACTGGCTGTTTGCAGCCCTGGCCACCCTGGGTGCCTACATCGCTCTGGCCTGGTACGACCGTATCGCCATCAGCCATTTGGGTAAGCGTATTTCATGGTGGTTCATCACCCTGTGCTCGTTCACCACCTACGCTCTGGCGCACAACATCGGCGCTTCGGTATTTTCTGGCGCGGTCGTGCGCTACCGAGCCTATCGCAGCAAAGGCCTTACGCCGCAAGAGATCGGAGTACTGATCGTCTTCTGTTCGCTGACCTTTGCCATCGGCACTATCCTGGCCGGCGGTACGGTACTGCTCCTGGAGCCGGCACTGCTCAATCGAATCATTGAGGTCGACTCCTGGGTCTCGACTGCAGTCGGCTTGTCTTTACTTTCGCTGGTTGCGCTCTACGTCGTCGGCGCCTGGCGACAGCTGCCACCGTTTCGCATCGGCAAATGGCGAATCGAATACCCACGTTTGCCGATCGTCGGCAAACAACTTATCGCCGCGCCACTCGAGCTGCTCTGCGCCGCCGCAATCATCTATTTCGCACTGCCGGCCGAAAACAACCCGGGCTATCTGGTCGTGCTCGCGGTATTTCTCGCATCCTTTTCGCTGGCCTTGCTTTCCCATGCGCCGGGCGGTCTGGGCGTGCTCGAAGTGACCTTCCTGGCTGCGCTCCCGGAACTGAACACCGTTGACGTCCTGGCCGCCCTAATCGTATTCAGGGGGCTCTATTTGATCCTGCCTTTTGCCATGGCGATTCTCGTCGTCACTGGCTTCGAAGCTAGACAGTGGGCCGAGAAGCGCAAACAGGCTGCGTCCGAACCGTGACAGGCCTTTTCCAGCAACAACCTGAGAACCCCTTTCGCGCAATCGGACATTGCCGCTATAGCCAATAACGCGCCGACAGGCGATGATTCCGGCCCCATCGACACGACTGCGAAACGAATCGACCAGATGACTGACACACGCACGCCAACACCCGAGCACAAGCCTCGTCCCCTGATCGATTTGCTGATCAGCATCCTGATCCCATCCCTGATTCTCATGAAGCTCAGCGGTGACGATCATCTGGGCGCGGATGGCGCACTCATGCTGGCGCTGGCATTTCCGCTTGGCTGGGGCCTTTTCGAGCTGGCGAAGTATCGCAAATTCAACTGGATCGCCTTGCTCGGTCTGGTCAGCGTGCTGCTCACTGGCGGCATCGGCCTGCTGCAGCTGGACCCGCAATGGCTGGCGGTCAAGGAAGCAGCCATCCCCGGCATTATCGGCTTGGCCGTGCTGGGCTCGACCCGCACACGCTTTCCACTGATCCGCACGCTGCTCTACAACCCCAAGGTAATCAACGTCGCCAAGGTTCACGAACAGCTCGAACGTAACGGCCAGACTGCACATTTCGAGACGCGCCTGCTGCGCGCCACCTACTTTCTCAGCGCCACCTTCTTCTTTTCATCCTTTATGAACTACGTGCTCGCCAAATGGATAGTTAAAAGCCCGGCGGGTAGCGAAGCCTTCAATGCCGAGCTGGGCCGCATGACCCTGCTCAGCTATCCGATGATCGCCATTCCCAGCATGCTGATGATGATGGCGATCTTCTATTACCTTTGGCGCACCATTCACGGCCTGACCGGGTTAGGCCTGGAAGAGATCGTTGCCAGCAACACCCATGACGAGCCGACCGGAAAACAGCCCTGATCAAGGCCAACGCCTCGCTGTTAAGGCGCCGTCTGCTCGGATTCCGGCAGGCGAGACAGCTGGAAGGTAACTCCGACCCTTAGCCGTTGGCCTGTGCAGCCAGCGCGTCGAGTACCTCGGCCAGGTCGTCATGCCAGTCACTCGGGGCGATGCCGAAGGCCTGCTCGAACTTTCCACAATCCAGCACCGACCATGCCGGTCGTCTCGCAGGCGTTGGATACTGCGCGGTGGTGATTGCAGCCACCTGTGGCGTTTTCGCCAGCAGGCCCTTGGCACTGGCCTGCCGAAAGATTTCCGTTGCGAAGTCGAACCAGCTGCAATGCGGCTGTCCACTGTAGTGATACAGCCCCCAAGCCAATGCTCCGTCACGCGCGTAGCGCTGAGCCAGCTGCAGCAGCGCCTTGGCCAGGCTGCCTGCCTGAGTGGGGCAACCGACCTGATCGGCCACTACCGACAGCGCATCACGCTGCTGCCCCAGTCGCAGCATGGTCTTGACGAAATTATTCCCGTAGACACCGTACACCCAGCTGGTGCGTACGATCACATGGCGCTCCAAAGCGGCCTGGATCGCCACCTCTCCGGCAAGCTTGCTGGCACCGTAAACACCCGTTGGCGCCACCGGGTCGGTTTCACGATAGGGGTTTTCGGCATCTCCGGAGAACACGTAGTCGGTGGAGATATGCAGAAGTGGAACATCGGCCTGCCGTGCAGCTTCGGCGAGGTTGGCCACCCCATCTCGATTGACCGCATAGGCCAGCTCGGACTGCTTCTCGGCGTTATCGACATGGGTATAGGCCGCGGCATTGATGATCAGGCCGGGCTTGTACTGGCGCACCAATTCCCCGACCCGACGACCGTCGGTGATATCCAGCTGCTCCCTGGTCATGCCCAACACTTCAAGGCCGTAGGCAGCAGCACGGTCTACCAACTCAAGGCCGACCTGGCCACTGGCACCACATACAAGGATTCGCATCGGCTCATCACCTCATCGCAAGCCCGCCAACAATAGCGAAGGCGAGATTGTAAAGCAGTTTCGACCCGCGCTCATCAAGCTGTAAGTACCGGTCTAGCGCGGTGCGTGCCTGGTTCAGGCTCGCTCTGAAGGCATTTGTTCCCCAATGCAGCAAGTATTTTTAAGGTCAGCTTCAATCTGCTGAAACTCATCACATGCAGCGAGGCCCAAACAGAAGCCATCGAGCCTATCTCACGAGGAGCGCGATCATGCCCAGAGGCGATAAATCCAGCTATACCGGCAAACAGCAGCGCAAGGCTGAGCATATTGAGCAGAGTTACGAAGAGCGCGGCGTAGCGCCCAAGGAAGCCGAAGCGCGCGCCTGGGCCACGGTCAACAAGCAATCCGGTGGTGGTGAGCGCAGCAGCGGCTCCGGCAGGAAGAAAAGCGCAACAGCCAAGCGCGCCGACCGCAAGGACTCAGCCCATCGCGCGGCCCAATCCCGTGCAGGCAAGTCCCCCAACCAAGGCGCGGCACGCAACAAGCGATCCGGCAGCACCTCGCTCGCCGAGCTTACCCGCGACGAGCTGATGCAAAAGGCCCGCGAACGGGATATCCGCGGACGCTCGAAGATGCGCAAGGATGAACTGCTGCGGGCGCTGAGCTGAGGCGGCAGCTGTCATTGTAGGCGGGCAAAAAAAAGGCCACCCCGAAGGTGGCCTCAAATAGGAAAGAGAGTATTGCTCAGCCGGCAGCTGCCGGGCGCATGTAGGAGATCGGCGCGGTCTGGGAATCCTCGAACGTCACCATTTCCCACGCATCCTTCTGTTCCATAAGGGTGCGTAGCAGGCGGTTGTTCAGTGCATGCCCGGATTTGTAGCCGCGGAATTCACCGATCAGGCTTGTACCCAATAGGTACAGATCACCGATTGCATCGAGAATCTTGTGCTTAACGAACTCGTCCTCGTAACGCAGGCCGTCCTCGTTGAGCACCTGGTCCTCATCAACCACGATGGCGTTATCGACACTTCCCCCCAGGGCCAGATTGTGGGAGCGAAGGAATTCGATATCGCGCATGAAGCCGAAGGTTCGCGCACGGCTGACTTCCTTGACAAAGGAAGTGCTGGAGAAGTCCACGCTGGCAGTCTGGGTACGCCCTTTGAATACCGGATGATCGAAATCGATCTCGAAACTCACCTTGAAGCCTTCGAACGGCAGGAATGTAGCGCGCTTGTCGCCGTCTTCCACCGTGATTTCACGCTTGATACGGATGAATTTCTTGGGCGCATCCTGCTCCTGCAGGCCGGCTGATTGAATCAGGAACACGAACGGACCAGCGCTGCCATCCATGATCGGCACTTCAGATGCCGAAAGCTCGACATAGGCGTTGTCAATGCCAAGCCCGGCCATTGCCGAAAGCAGATGTTCCACCGTATCGACCTTGACGTCATCGCTGACGAGCGTCGTCGACATGGTGGTTTCGCCGACGTTCTCCGCCCGTGCGGCAATCTGGACCGGCGGGTTGAGGTCGGTGCGGCAGAACACGATTCCGGTATCCACGGGCGCCGGCTTCAGGGTCAGGTAAACCTTTTCCCCCGAGTGCAGGCCGACGCCAGTGGCGCGAATTATGTTCTTTAAAGTGCGTTGTCTGATCATGGCTTGGTTTCGCTAGTGCGCTGTTGCGAATGGTTTCCAACAAAGGCGGCGATCATAGCAGACGCCTACCTTGGTGAATACCGATCACAGCGATAGTCCTGATAAATCCAATCAATCAGCCTGGCGACGCAAAAACGCTGGGATGTCCAGGTAATCAAGGTCCTCCTGTGGGTTCAGCTTGGCCGCAGTCGCGGCAGCATGGGCCTGGTTGCGCATGACGGTGGGACGATCCAGGTCGCGGTAATTGACCGCTGCCTGATCCTGGCGTGGCGCCTGAGGGGCCTGGGCTGCAACCGCTGCGCTGTGCACGGTATTGTCCACAACCTTGACCGGCTTTTCATTACGCGGCCCAAGACCGGTAGCGACTACGGTGACATGCAGCTCGTCGCGCATGTCCGGGTCGATCACAGCACCGACCTTGACGGTGGCTTCATCGGAAGCAAAGGCCTCGATGATTTCACCCACGGCGGCGTATTCACCCAGAGACAGGTCCAGACCGGCGGTGATGTTCACCAGAATGCCGCGCGCGCCCTGCAGGTTGACATCTTCCAGCAGCGGGTTGCGAATCGCCGCTTCGGTGGCTTCGCGAGCACGGTTCGGGCCAGTGGCGCAACCGGTACCCATCATTGCCATGCCCATCTCGCCCATGACGGTCTTGACGTCAGCAAAGTCGACGTTCATCAGGCCCGGGCGCTGCATGATGTCGGAAATGCCGCGCACCGCACCGGTAAGTACATCGTCGGCCTTGGCGAAGGCGGACAGCAGGCTGGCATCCTTGCCCAGGATGGTCAGCAGTTTTTCGTTGGGGATGGTGATCAGCGAATCGACGCACTCGGAGAGCTGACGAATGCCCTCGTCGGCAACTTGCATGCGGCGACGGCCCTCGAACGGGAACGGACGGGTCACCACCGCCACGGTGAGAATGCCCATTTCCTTGGCTACCGAAGCGATTACCGGAGCCGCACCGGTGCCGGTACCACCGCCCATGCCAGTGGTAATGAAGACCATGTCGGCGCCTTGCAGGACCTCGGCGATACGCTCGCGATCGTCCATTGCGGCCTGGCGACCGATTTCCGGATTGGTGCCTGCACCCAGTCCCTTGGTAATGGCGGAACCCAACTGCAGAAGGGTTTTCACCTCAATTTTCTTCAGCGCCTGGGCATCGGTGTTGGCGCAGATGAATTCCACACCTTCAACGTTGTTGCGCACCATGTGGTTGACGGCATTGCCGCCGCCTCCGCCTACGCCAATCACCTTAATGACTGCACTTTGCGGGGTATGATCTACGAGTTCGAACATTTCCCTCTCTCCTTCCAGCTTTCTAGTTGTGGTTGCCGCACTGCTCAGAAATTGCCCTGGATCCAGCTTTTCAGCCTTTCCACGACAGATGGTTTGGTGTCTTCGGCGTAATGGCCGAGACCGGACATGGGCGTTCCCTCGGCCTGCTTGCGCATGCCGTACAGCAACAGACCCACGCCCGTTGAATAGATGGGGTTACGGACAACGTCCGTCAGTCCCTGGAAACTGTGCGGTGCGCCCAGGCGCACCGGCATGTGGAAGATTTCCTCGGCCAGCTCAACGGCGCCTTCCATCTTCGCCGTACCGCCGGTGAGAACGATGCCGGCCGGCACCAGATCCTCATAACCGCTGCGACGCAATTCGGCCTGGATCAGGGTGAAAAGCTCGTCGTAGCGCGGCTCGACCACTTCGGCCAGTGCCTGACGCGAGAGTTCCCGCGGCGGGCGATCCCCGACACTCGGTACCTGAATGGTCTCGCCGGGCCCGGCCAACTTGGCGAGCGCACACGCGTAACGGATCTTGATTTCCTCGGCGTACTGCGTGGGTGTACGCAGCGCCATGGCGATGTCGTTGGTGACCTGATCACCGGCGATGGGGATGACTGCGGTATGCCGGATCGCACCCTCGGTGAAGATGCAGATATCGGTGGTGCCGCCGCCGATGTCCACCAGGCAAACACCCAGTTCCTTCTCGTCGTCGGTCAGTACCGCATGTGCCGAGGCCAGCTGCTCGAGGATGATGTCATCCACTTCCAGGCCGCAGCGACGCACGCACTTCTCGATGTTCTGTGCTGCATTTACCGCACAGGTGACGACATGCACCTTCGCTTCCAGACGCACGCCGGACATGCCCAGCGGCTCGCGCACGCCTTCCTGATTGTCGATCACATAATCCTGCGGCAGGGTGTGCAGCACCCGCTGATCCGCCGGGATGGCGACGGCTTGGGCAGCATCCAGCACGCGCTCCAGATCCGCGCTGCTAACCTCGCGATCGCGGATGGCGACGATGCCGTGTGAGTTGAGGCTGCGGATATGGTTGCCGGCCAGGCCGACGAATGCAGAGTGGATACGGCAGCCGGCCATCAGCTGGGCCTCCTCCACTGCACGCTGGATCGACTGCACGGTGGATTCGATGTTGACCACCACGCCCTTCTTCAGGCCACGCGAGGGGTGTGTACCGATCCCGACGATCTCGAGCTCGCCGTCGGGCGTCACTTCGCCCACCAGCGCCACCACCTTGGAGGTGCCGATATCGAGACCGACGATCATCTTGCCGCTTTGCACGCTAGACATGTGTTTCATTCCTCAATTCTTCGCAACGGCGGACGACTCCGCCGCAGTCGGACTCGGCTCGTGCCACGCCACGGCCAGGCCGTTGGCATAGCGGAGGTCGATCCGCGCAATTTTTCCGCTCTCCTGCGCCAGCGCCTGCTGGTAAATGGCAGTGAAGCGACGCATTTTTTCGACTATCTGATCCCTGCCCAGCAACAGCTCGACACCCTGGCCGGTGGTTACGAACCAGCTGCCGCGCGCGCGTAGCTCCAGACGCTCGATGGAAAAGCCAAGCGGCCGCAGCATCTGGCTGAGCATCTGGTATTGCTGCATTACGCGCTGCTGAGCCCGCTTCGGACCATGCAGTTGCGGCAGGTGTTCATAACGGGCCAGGTCATTGGGCGTGAAAGCCTGACCACTGTTGTTCAACAGCGCTTCATCCCCCCAGCGGGCGATGGGCAGATGCTCTTCAAGATGTACCGTGACCTGATCCGGCCAGACGCGGCGCACCTCGACATGGGCGATCCAGGGCATCTTTTCGAGGTCCTGGCGCAAGCCATCCAGATCCACCGCGAAGAAATTGGCCTCAACGAAGGGCGCCATGCGTTCCTGCACGGCCAACTGATCGACATAAGTCAGATCGCCCCGAACGCTGACCTTGGAAATCGGCCGATCGGCATAGGGCATCAGGCGCTGACCCAGCTCGTACAGCCCGACGGCCAGTGCCAGCAGCAACAGCGGCCAGAGGATGCGCTTGATCACATCGAAGTTCGGCCGCGGCAAACGGGCCGACAGGGGTTCACGCTGCACCAGACGGCTCGCACCACGCTGCACCGGCTTACGCGTAGCGCGGCCCTTGGCAGGTTGTGAGTGACGCAGCGTGGTAATCATGGATCAGTTCCCCGCCATGCTGGCATCGAGGATGGCCAGCACCAGTTGCTGGAAATCCAGTCCGACCGCGCGGGCGGCCATCGGCACCAGGCTGTGATCGGTCATCCCCGGAACGGTGTTGACTTCCAGCAGCCAGAAGGCACCGGCGGCATCCTGCATGACATCCACACGCGCCCAGCCTCGGATGCCCACGGCTTCGCAAGCCCGCGCGCTAAGCGTCCGCAACTCCCGCTCCTTGTCTGCATCCAGGCCGCAGGGAATCCGGTACTGGGTGTCATCGGCCAGGTACTTGGCCTCGTAGTCGTAAAAGGCGTGCGGCGTGCCCAGACCTATCGGAGGCAATACCTCGCCACGCAGCGTGGCGATGGTGTATTCCGGGCCCTGAATCCATTGCTCGACCAGAACCTGAGAGTCGTAGGTACAGGCGGCCTGCCAGGCCTCAATCAGCGCAGCGGTATCGTCGACCTTGGCCATGCCGATACTGGAACCCTCGTGGGCCGGCTTGACGATCAGCGGAAAGCCCAGGCTCTCTGCTGCAGCCCGGCAATCGGCTTCACTGGCCAGTACCGCATGGCGTGGCGTCGGCAGCCCGAGGCTCTGCCAAACCTGCTTGGTGCGCAATTTGTCCATGGCCAGGGCGGAAGCCAGGATGCCGCTCCCGGTATAGGGAATTCCTGCACATTCAAGCAGCCCCTGCATGCTGCCGTCCTCGCCACCGCGCCCGTGCAGGACGATAAAGGCGCGGTCGATGCGCTCCGCGCTCAGACGTTGCAGAAAGTCATCGCCCACATCGATGCCAAAGGCATCGACGCCCGCCGCCTGCAGGGCAGAAAGCACTGCTGCACCGGACTTCAAGGAGACTTCACGCTCCGCGCTCTTGCCACCGTAGAGGACGGCGACCCGGCCAAAGGCCTTGGGATCACGGGTCGATTGCAAGGCCGTCATTCACTCTTCCTCACAGCACTTGTATCCGCAAACAGCGGACTGTTGATCAGTTGTGGCGCCAGCCCGCCGATATCGCCGGCGCCCTGGCACAGCAGAATGTCGCCGGCACGCAGCAGCGGCTTGACCAGTGGCGCCAACTCGACGCCACGCTCGATGTAGATCGGATCGAGCTGGCCCCGCTGGCGAATGCTGTGGCACAAGCGGCGGCTGTCGGCACCGGGGATCGGCTCCTCGCCCGCCGGGTAGACCTCCATCAGCAGCAGTACATTGGCCTCTGCCAGCACCTGCACGAAGTCCTCGTAGAGATCGCGGGTACGGGTGAAACGATGCGGCTGATAGACCATCACCAGGCGGCGCTCGGGCCAGCCGTCACGGATTGCCTGGATCACGGCCGCAACCTCACGCGGATGGTGGCCATAGTCATCCACCAGCATCACGCTGCCGTCTTCAACCGGCAGCTCGCCGTAGACCTGGAAGCGCCGACCGACGCCGCCGAACTCCGACAGGCCCTGGACGATGGCCTCGTCGTCGATGCCTTCGTCGGTGGCGATCGCAATGGTTGCCAGGGCGTTGAGCACGTTGTGCTTGCCCGGCATTCGCACCGAAACGTCGAGCGGCTCGCAACCGGCACGCAGTACGGTGAACCAGGTACGCATGCCTTCCTGGCGGATATTCACCGCCCGCACGTCGGCATCCTCGCTGACCCCGTAGGTGGTCGTCGGCCGGCCTATTTGCGGCAGGATTTCACGCACCACCGGGTCGTCCACGCAGAGCACGGCCAGCCCGTAGAACGGCAGATTGTGAAGGAATTCGATGAAGGTCTTCTTCAGCTTGCCGAAGTCGCCACCGTAGGTGCTCATGTGGTCGGCGTCGATGTTGGTAACCACAGCTACCATGGGCTGCAAGTGAAGGAAGCTGGCGTCGCTCTCGTCGGCCTCGGCAATCAGGTAGCGGCTGCTGCCCAGCTGCGCGTTGGTACCGGCGGCCGTCAGGCGACCGCCAATGACGAAGGTCGGATCAAGCCCGCCAGCGGCAAATACCGAGGCCAGCAGACTGGTGGTGGTGGTCTTGCCATGAGTACCGGCCACGGCAATACCGTGACGGTAGCGCATCAGCTCGGCGAGCATTTCCGCACGCGGCACCACCGGAATACGCTGTTCCAGTGCCAGCGCCACTTCCGGGTTACTGGCATTGACCGCACTGGACACCACCAGCACATCGGCGCCGGTAACGTTGCCCGCCTGATGGCCGATAAAGATGCTCGCACCGAAACTCTGCAGGCGCTGGGTGCTGGGCGACTCCTTGAGATCGGAGCCAGAGACCTCATAGCCGAGATTAAGCAGCACTTCGGCGATACCGCACATGCCCACCCCGCCGATACCGACGAAATGAATGCGGCGGATACGGCGCATACGCCGTACTTCTGCCTTCACGGCAGCTGGCGACTTAGCCATTGGCCACCTCCAGGCAGATATCGACCACGCTACGGGTGGCATCGGGCCGGGCTAGCCGACGTGCAGCGTCCCCCATGGTCTTTAGTATTTCCGGCTGCATCATTACCTCGGTCAGCTGCGCGGCCAGCGCGGCAGCATCTGTTCTTGCTTGAGGGAGAAGGACGGCAGCGCCTTCCTTCGCCAGATATTCGGCATTGCGGGTCTGGTGGTCGTCGATGGCATGGGGCAGCGGCACCAGAAAGGACGGCAGCCCGGCTGCAGCCAGTTCACAGACCGTCAGCGCACCGGCACGGCAGATAACCAGATCGGCCCAGGCATAAACCTGCGACATGTCCGTGATGAAAGGCGCCACCTCGGCCTCGACTGCGGCTTGCGCATAACGCTCGCGGGTGATCTCGGCGTGCTGCTTGCCGGCCTGATGGAATACCTCCGGGCGCAGTGCCTGTGGCACTTGCGCCAAAGCGGCGGGCAGCAACTTGTTCAAGGGCTCAGCCCCCAGGCTGCCACCCAGCACCAGCAGACGCGGGCGACGATTGACCAGCGGCTCCCGCGCAGTCTCGAGAAACAACTCGCGGCGTACGGGATTACCGGTCGTGCGGCGTTTTTCGCTGTGGCTGAAGGTGTCCGGAAAGGCTTCGCATACACGTCGGGCAAAGGGCACCAGGCTACGGTTGGCCGTGCCGGCAACGGCGTTCTGCTCGTGGATGACCAGCGGCACGCCAGCCAGCTTGGCAGCCAGACCGCCCGGCCCGGTGACGTAGCCACCCAGCCCAAGCACACAAATCGGCTGCAATTCACGCATTACCCGCCGCGCCTGCCAGAGCGAACGCAGCAGTTGGAACGGGGCCTTGATCAGAGAGCCCAGGCCTTTGCCACGCAGACCGCTGACCTGGATCAGATGCAGCGGCAGGCCAGCTGCCGGCACCACCTCGTTCTCGATTCCACGGGGCGTACCCAGCCAGTGAACCTGGTAGCCACGGCTCTGGAATTCCTGGGCGCAGGCCAGCGCAGGGAACACATGCCCGCCGGTGCCACCGGCCATGATCAGCACATTAGCGGCCATGGACGACCCCCTTCTTCCTGACGCTAGTCGTCTCGGCAAAATCCGCCTCGCTGAACTCGGTATCCGCGCTACCCAGCACCGTGCGGCTTTCCCACTCGATACGCAGCAGCAGCGCCATGCTGGCGCAGGTCACCACCAGCGAACTGCCGCCATAGCTGAGGAACGGCAGGGTCAGCCCCTTGGTCGGCAGCAGGCCGATATTCACCCCGACGTTGATCAGAAACTGGCCCAGCCAGAGGAAGGCCAGGCCCCAGGCTACATAGGCCGCGAAAAACTGCCGCGAGCGCTCGGCCGCCAGGCCGATATACAGGGCGCGAATGCCGACGAAGGCGAACAGCAGCACCGTCAGCAGCGCGCCAACCATGCCCAGCTCCTCGGCCAGCACGGAAAACACGAAATCGGTGTGGGCTTCAGGCAGGTAGAACTGCTTCTGCACGCTATTGCCCAGCCCCACACCGAACCATTCGCCTCGCCCAAAGGCGATCAACGCCTGGGTCAGCTGGTAACCGGCGCCATACTGATCGGCCCATGGGTCGGTAAAGGTGATCAGGCGCTGCAGGCGGTACTCCTGAGTCTGCACCAGGATGAACACCGCGCCCACCGCAAGCAGCACCAGCAGGCTGAAGCGAATCAGTCCGACTCCACCGAGAAACAGCATCGCCACCGCCGCGCCCATCATCACCACGGTAGCGCCGAAGTCAGGCTCGAGCAGCAACAGGAAGGCCATCGGCATCAGCACCAGAAATGGCTTGAAGAAGCCCCACAGACTTTCCCGCACTTCCTGCTGGCGACGCACCAGATAGCCGGCCAGATAAACCACCACGAACAGCTTGGCCAGCTCCGAAGGCTGCACGTTGAAGGCGCCGAAGCCGATCCAGCGCATCGAGCCATTGACCTCGCGGCCGATACCGGGAATCAGCACCAGGATCAGCAAGCCAAAGGCCGCCAGCAGCAGCATCCAGTCGAAGCGCTGCCACACGGAAAGAGGTACCAGCAGCACCGCCGCTGCCGCGCCAAGACCCAGCAGCACATAAAACAGATGACGGATCATGTGGTACATCGAGTTGCCGGCGTTGACCGCGGCAACTTCGGATGACGCCGAGGTGATCATCACCAGCCCAAGCCCCAGCAACGCCAGGCAGCCCGCAAGCATGGAGAAATCCAGATCCAATCCGCGCTGATTGAACAGCGGCGAAGGCGCACTACGCAGGAAGGCGAACATCAGGCGAGCCCTCCTACCGCAGCGGCGAACAGACGGCCACGCTCTTCGAAGCTCTTGAACATGTCGAGGCTGGCGCAGGCCGGCGACAACAGCACGGCATCGCCTGGCTTTGCGCTCAGGGCCGCACGCTGCACGGCCTGCTCGAGGGACTGCACCCGCTCGACCGGTGCTGCGCCATCGAGCGCAGTCGCCAGCAGCTCGGCATCACGCCCCAGCAGAATCACTTCCCGGCAGTAGCGCGCCACCGGTGCATGCAGCGCAGAGAAATCGGCGCCCTTGCCGTCGCCACCGGCGATCAGCACCAGCTTGCCGTCGATATCGCTGCCCAGGCCATCGATTGCAGCCAGCGCGGCGCCGACGTTGGTTGCCTTGGAGTCGTCGTAGTAGTTCACACCGCCGTGCTCACCGACCCACTGGCAGCGATGCGGCAAACCGGTAAATTCGCGCAGCGTAGCCAGCATCGGTTCAAACGGCAGGCCCACGGCATGCCCCAGCGCCAGCGCGGCAAGTGCATTGGACTGATTGTGGGCACCGCGCATGCGCAGTTCCCGGGCCGGCATCAGCGCTTCAAACTGGAAGGCCAGATGTTTTTCGCCATCCATGTCGATCAGACCGAAGCCCTTGAAGTCCGGCTTGCCGAGTCCAAACGACCAGACCGGCACCTCTTCACCCACCAGCGGGCGGCTGAGGCGATCGTCGCGATTGATCACCACCTGACGTGCACCACGGAAGATGCGATGTTTAGCCTGGTGGTAGGCCGGCAGCCCGCTGTAGCGATCCATGTGGTCTTCGCTGACGTTCAGACAGGTCGCCACTTCGGCATTCAGTTGCTCAGTGGTTTCCAGCTGGAAGCTGGACAGTTCGATCACATAGAACTCGACATCGTCGCTGAGCAGATCCAGCGCCGGAGTACCGAGATTGCCACCGATCGCCACCTTGCGGCCGGCCGCCTGGATCATCTCGCCGACCAGTGTGGTCACGGTGCTTTTCGCATTGGAACCGGTGATCGCGATGATCGGCGCGCGGGCTTCACGGGCGAACAGGTCGATATCGCCTGACAGCTTCACCCCTCGCGCGGCCGCCGCTTGTAGCGCCGGTGTACTGACCGCCAGGCCAGGGCTTATCAGCAGCTCGCTGGCACGGCAGAGAAACTCGACATCGAGTTCTCCGCAACGCACCTCGATATGCGGGTACTGCGCCTGCAGCGTAGCCAGCTCCGGCGGGTTCGCGCGCGTATCGGCCACGGCAAACGGCTGCCCACGGCGCGCCAGATGGCGAACCACGGACATGCCGCTCTTGCCGAGGCCGACAACGATGCGGAACTGGTCGGAAGCGATCAGCACTCTTTATTACCTCAGCTTCAAGGTGGCCAGGCCGACCAGGACCAGAATCACGGTGATGATCCAGAAACGGACGATCACTCGCGGCTCGGGCCAGCCCTTGAGTTCAAAATGGTGGTGAATCGGCGCCATGCGAAACACGCGCTTGCCGGTCAGCTTGAACGAGGCGACCTGGATCATCACCGACAGGGTTTCCATCACGAACACACCGCCCATGATGAACAGCACCACTTCCTGACGGACGATCACCGCGATGGTGCCCAGCGCCGCGCCCAGCGCCAGCGCGCCGACGTCACCCATGAAGACCTGCGCCGGATAGGTGTTGAACCAGAGAAAACCCAGCCCGGCGCCCGTCAGCGCGCCGCAGAAGACAATCAGCTCACCGGCGCCCGGCACGTAGGGAATCAGCAGGTACTCGGCGAAATTCACGTTCCCCGACAAGTAGCAGAAGATGCCCAGGCCACCGCCAACCATCACCGTCGGCATGATCGCCAGACCATCGAGACCGTCGGTCAGGTTGACCGCATTGCTCGATCCGACGATGACGAAATAGGTGAGCACGATAAAGCCGATGCCGAGCGGAATCTCGATATCCTTGATCAACGGCAGGATCAGCGTGGTTTCCACCGGTGTCTGCGCGGTCATATAAAGGAAGATCGCGGCGCCGAGGCCGAACACCGACTGCCAGAAATATTTCCAGCGGCTTGGCAGACCACGTGAGTTCTTCTCGATGACCTTGCGATAGTCGTCGATCCAGCCGATGGCGCCGAACAGCAAGGTAACGGCCAGCACCACCCAGACATAACGATTGGACAGGTCAGCCCAAAGCAGGGTGCTGATGGTGATGGCGCTGAGAATCAGTGCACCGCCCATGGTCGGCGTGCCGGATTTGGACAGGTGCGATTGCGGCCCATCGGTGCGCACCGACTGGCCGATCTGGCGCATCTGCAAGGTGCGAATCAACCAAGGCCCCATCCACAGCGACAGCACCAGAGCGGTGAGCACGCCCAGAATCCCGCGCAGGGTCAGGTACTGGAAGACTGCGAAGCCCTTGTGGAACTGTTGCAGGTACTCGGCGAGTAACAGCAGCATCAGTGTTTCTCCATGGCAGATGCACCCAGCGCGGCGACAACCTTGTCCATTGCGGCGCTACGTGATCCCTTGATCAGAATGGTGGTATTGCCCTGCTCCAGACGCAGCGCTTCGATCAGCTCCTGCTGATCGGCAAAATGTCGACCGCCGGCACCGAAGGCCTCGACCGCATGCTTCATCAGGGGGCCGACAGCCAGCAGCGCGTCCACCTTGCCAGCCGCGTAGCGGCCGACCTCGGTGTGGCTCTGCTCGGCCCAGCTGCCAAGCTCGCCCATATCGCCCAGTACCAGCAGGGTGCGGCCGGGGAAAGCGGCCAGCACATCAGTGGCAGCCCGGATGGAAGCCGGATTGGCGTTGTAACTGTCGTCGATCAGGCGGACGCCGTTGCCGAGCATCTGCGCTACGCCTCGGCCGGCGACCGGCTGCAGCGCCTGCAGACCAGCAACCACAAGTTCCGACCCAATACCCACAGCATGGGCGGCCGCAGCTGCAGCGAGGGCGTTAGCGACGTTGTGCCGGCCGAGCAGATTCAACTGCACCGGCATCGAGCCGCCCGGGCCGACAAGAATGAAATTCACACAGCCGCGTTCATCCTGACCAATGGCCTGGGAGTAGAAGTCGGCTTCTGCATCTGCCAGTGCGAAACGCAGGATACGCTTGCCAGCTGCCCGCTGCTGCCATACTGGCCAAGCCGCATCATCGAGATTGAGCACGGCAATCCCCTGCGAGGTGAGGCCATCAAGGATCTCTCCCTTGGCCTCGACGATCTTGTCCGGACCGCCGAACTCGCCGACATGGGCAGTCCCGGCATTGGTAATCAGGCTGACATCCGGACGCGCCAAACTAACCGTATATGCAATTTCACCCAGCCCCGAGGCACCGAGCTCGATGACTGCGGCCTGGTGCTGCGGCGCCAGTTCGAGCAGGGTCAGCGGCACGCCGAGCTCGTTGTTCAGGTTGCCGCGCGTGGCCAGTACCGCATCGGCGCCATGGGCCGCGCGCAGGATGCTGGCGAGCATTTCCTTGACGCTGGTCTTGCCGCTGGAGCCGGTAATGGCAACCAATGGCCCGCCAAAGGCATCACGATTCAATGCACCCAGCTGGCCAAGGGCAACACGCGTATTGGCAACCACCAACTGGGGCAGCCCAACCTCGGCGACACGGCGCTCGACCAGTGCAGCAACTGCGCCCTTGGCGGCAACTTCGGCCAGATAGTCATGCCCGTCGAAACGCGGCCCGCTCAGCGCGACGAACAACTGACCTGGCGCAATCGCACGGCTGTCGGTGCTGACGGCGGCAAAGGCCACGTCATCACCTACCAGTTCGGCAGACAGCGGCGCGATCAGTGCACTCAAGCGCAGGGCTTCAAGCATGAGCCATCTCCCAGGCAGACAAAGCCTGCTCGGCCTGCTCGAGGTCGGAGAACGGCAAACGCTCGCCCTTGATCTCCTGATAATTCTCGTGCCCCTTGCCGGCCAGCAATACCACGTCATCCAGGCCACAACCGGCAATGCAACTTGCAATGGCCTCCGCCCGACCCGGTTTGAAGGTCACTTTTTCCGGCGCAGCGAAGCCGGTACGAATTTCGTCGAGAATCTGCTGCGGGTCTTCGTTGCGTGGATTGTCATCGGTCACCAGCACCTGGTCGGCCAAGCGCTCAGCCACTTCGGCCATCAGCGCGCGCTTGCCGCGGTCGCGATCGCCGCCGCAGCCGAACAGGCACACCAGCTGGCCACGGGTATGTCCGCGCAACGCGCCGAGAACCTTTTCCAAAGCATCGGGGGTATGGGCGTAATCGACGACCACCAGCGGCTTGTCGCCGCCGCCCAACCGCTGCATGCGTCCAGCCGGGCCTTCGAGTTTGGGCAGAACAGCGAGAATCTCGTCCAGCGGATAATCCATTCCCAGCAACGCGCCGATGGTCGCCAGGATATTGCTGAGATTGAAACGTCCCAGCAGCGGGCTGCGGAGTGAACGCTCGCCTTGGGGCGTGACGATCCGCGCGCGGATGCCATCGTCATCCAGCTGCGCCTCGGGGCAATAAAGATAGGCGTCAGGATTTTCCAGGCTGTAGGTAATCAGGCGTGACTTGCCCTTTTCCGCTGCCAGCGTGCGACCAAATGCGTCATCCAGATTGATCACTCGGCAACCCAGACCCGGCCACTTGAACAGCCTGGCCTTGACCTCGCCATAGGCTTCCATCGAGCCGTGGTAATCGAGGTGGTCACGCGAGAGGTTGGTAAATACCGCAACATCGAACGCCAGAGCTTCGACTCGCCCTTGCGCCAGCCCGTGGGACGATACTTCCATCGCTACGGCCCGCGCGCCCTGCGCACGCAGATTGGCCAGGTTGGCCTGCACGCCAATGGCGTCCGGCGTAGTGTGTAGCCCCAGCTCCAGCTCACCGTGAAAACCGGTGCCCAGCGTACCGATGATGCCACTGCGCTCGCCAAAGCGATCCAGCGCTTGGGCAATCAGGTGACTGACGCTGGTCTTGCCGTTGGTCCCGGTCACGCCGACCACGTGCAGACCGCGACTGGGCTCACCGTAGAAGCGCCCGGCGATCGCCGACAGCTGTTCGGCAAGATTGCGTACCGGCACCAGTTCGGCACCTTCGGCGCTCATCGGCTGCGCGCCTTCGGCCTCGAAGGCGACGGCTGCCGCGCCGCGGGAAATCGCATCGGCGATGTGCCCACGGCCATCCTGCTGCAAGCCGGGCACGGCCAGAAACAGATCGCCAGGACGCACCTTGCGGCTGTCCAGAGTCAGCTCACGAATCAGCGTGGCGCTATCGGCCTGGGGCAACAATTGGTTCAACGGCATTGGCATCAGCTTCGCCCTCCCTTGCCTTTGGCGGCTTCGGCGGTCTGGAGCTCCGCCGCAGTCGGCAGGTTGTCTGGAGTGATATTCATCAGGCGCAACGCACGGGCTGCGACCTTGCCAAATACCGGTGCAGCGACGAGGCCACCGTAGTAACCGCCCTCACTGGGTTCATCGACCACGACCACCACTGCGATGCGTGGATTGGAGACAGGCGCCACACCCGCGAAAAACGCCCGATAGGCGTCTTTGGTGTAGCCACCGGTTCCCGAGACTTTTTTCGCGGTACCGCTTTTACCGCCAACGTGATAGCCCGGAACCTTGGCACGCGAACCACCGCCGCCTTCCTCCTCGACCACCGCCTGGAGCATTTTCAGTACCTTGTTGGAAATGTCCTTGTCGATAACCTGAACCCCGGCTTGCGGCTGATCCAGACGCAGTAGCGACAGCGGAACGTTGCTACCTTCATTGCCGAGCATGGCGTATGCATGGGCCAATTGAACGGCCGTCACCGACAGGCCATAGCCATAGGCCAGCGCTGCGGTTTCGGCGTCGCGCCACTTGCGATGGTTGGGCAGATTGCCAACACGTTCGCCGGGAAAGCCGAGGCCCGTGGACTGGCCAAAGCCGGCCTGCTGCATCACCGCGTACACGGGCTCGGCACCGATATCCAGGGCGATCTTGCTGATACCGACGTTGCTGGATTTCATCAGGATGCCGGTCAGATCGAGCATGCCGCCACGCGATACGTCGCGAATCGTATAGCGGCCGATACGCATCCAGCCCGGCAGCGTATTGATCACGGTTTCCGGCGTGTACTTGCCGGTTGCGAGCGCCGCAGCAATGCTGAACGGCTTGACTGTGGAACCCGGCTCGAACACGTCGATCAGCGCCCGGTTGCGCATGGCGGCAGGCTGGAGATTACGGCGATTGTTGGGGTTGTAGGTGGGCTGGTTGGCCATGGCGAGCACTTCGCCGGTGTGCACGTCGACCATCACCAGGCTCGCCGCCTTGGCGCCGAACTGCTGCACCACGTTGCGCAGCTCGCTGTGCGCCAGATACTGCAGGCGCAGGTCGATGGACAACGCCAGGGCCTTGCCAGCCTTGGCGTTCTGGACCACCTGCACATCCTTGATCAGGCGGCCGCGGCGATCCTTGAGGACCTGACGCTTGCCAGGCACGCCAGCCAGCCAGTCTTCATAGGCCAGTTCCATGCCTTCGCGGCCGCGATCGTCGATATCGGTAAAGCCGACCACATGCGCAGCGACTTCACCGGCCGGATAGAAGCGACGGAACTCTTCCTGTGCGTAGACGCCAGGAATCTTCAGGTCCAGCACCCGTTGTCCCTGCTCGGGCGTCAGGCCGCGCACCAGATATATGAATTCACGCCCGGCCTGTTCTTTGAGGCGCTGCTTCAACACGCCGGCATCCTGGCCGAGCGCTCGCGCAAGCTCATCCCAGCGACCCTGGGCATCCTGCAATTCGCGTGGATTGCCCCACAGCGTGGTCACCGGCGTACTGACGGCCAGCGGCTCGCCATGTCGGTCGGTAATCAGCCCGCGATGGGCGGGAATAGGGATATGCCGCACGCTGCGGGCGTCGCCCTGGCCTTTGAGAAAGGCCTGATCGCGCACCTGCAGATCGACGATACGCCAGGCGATAACCCCTACCATAAGCGCGAGCAAACTCAGGACGATACGAAAACGCCATGGGTAAAGCGCCCCCTGAAGCTTCACTGGGACACCAGCCTGACGTCAGCCGCTTCCGGAACATGCATTTTCAGCTGTTCGCTGGCCAGCGTTTCGATACGGCTGTGGGCCGTCCATGTGCTTTGCTCCAGGATCAGCCGACCCCACTCGGCCTGCGCCTTGTCGCGCACGCTGAGTTCGGCGTACAGGTCGTTGAGCAGCTGCCGGTTCCAGTGCGCGCTATAGGCAACCGAGATGGCCGAAATCAGCACGGCGATAAACAGCACCAGCAGCATCATGCTGCCACCGGGCATTGCCCGACCCAGGCGGCTCATCGCAACTTCTCCGCAACGCGCATCACCGCACTGCGCGATCGGGGGTTAGCCTTGACCTCTTCGGCAGAGGCGTATTGCGGCTTGCTGACAAGCTTCAGGCGCGGGATGAATTTTTCCGGAATGATCGGCAGATCGCGCGGCAGGGTATCTGCCTCGCCCTTGGCATGACGCCGCATGAACTGCTTGACGATGCGATCTTCCAGCGAATGGAAACTGATCACGACCAGCCGACCACCCACTGCAAGAGCCTCGAGTGCGGCCTCCAGGCCGCGCTCCAGGTCGCCGAGCTCATTGTTGATAAAAATACGCAGCCCCTGAAAAGCACGGGTCGCAGGATTCTTGCCCTTTTCCCAAGCGGGATTGGCGTCCGTCAGCACCTGCGCCAAGTCGGCCGTGCGCTCGAATGACTTTTCCTGCCGACGCTGCACTACGGCACGGGCCATGCGCTTGGCGAAGCGCTCTTCGCCGTAGTCCTTGAAAACCCGAGCAATATCCTCTTCCGACGCACTGGCGATCCACTCAGCGGCACTGATGCCCTGATCGGGATTCATGCGCATATCCAGAGGACCGTCATTGAGGAAACTGAAACCGCGCTCCGGATCATCCAGCTGCGGCGACGATACGCCAAGATCCAGCAGAATGCCGTCGAGAGTGCCGGTCCAGCCGCGCTGTGCGACTTCGTCACCCAATTCGGCAAAACTTCTTTGTACAACGACAAAGCGGCCATCATCGGCCGCCAGTGCTTGACCCGTAGCTATTGCCAGCGGATCCTTGTCGAATCCCAGCAATTGGCCATCAGAGCCTAGCTGCTGCAAGAGCAGCCGACTATGCCCCCCTCGCCCGAAGGTGCCATCCAGATAGCGACCGTTCGCGCGCACGGCGAGAGCCGCGACGGCCTCGTCGAGCAACACGGTCACATGCTTATAGCTGGTCTGGCTCACAGGATTAGCTCACGCAATGCTTCCGGCAAGGCACCGGGTTGTTTGATGGCAGCCAGGTCCGCATTGGCCTGCTCGTTCCACTCGTCTTCGTTCCACAAACTGAACTTGTTCAGCTGACCGACCAGCATGGCCCGCTTGTCCAAACGCGCATGCTCTCGCAGACGCGGCGGCACCAGCACACGGCCGTTGCCGTCCATTTCCAGATCCACCGCATTACCGATCAGCAACCGCTGAAGGCGACGACTCTCTTCATGCAGTGATGGCAACTCGCGCAATTTGGCTTCGATGAGTTCCCACTCGGGAAGGGGATAGATACACAGGCAGGAATCGACAGCATCGATGGTGATAATCAAATGGCCATCGCAACGCGAAACGAGCTCGTCACGATACCGGCTGGGCATGGCTAGCCGCCCTTTGGCATCGAGACTGATTGCGTTTGCTCCGCGAAACACGGCTGCGCTTCCCCTGAATTAGCTGTCCATGCCCATAAATACCCACTTCATTCCACTTCTTACCACTTGTGCGCACTATAGAAATGCAGCAGCCCCACCGTCAAGGCGAGTCGGAAGGTAAAAACCCTTATGTGACGGGAATTTAGGGAGCAATAACGAGGGAGGCGCCAAAAAGCAGGCGAGCAGAAAAGAACTTAATCAGACAGGTCAAAAACCTGCACTGCAAAGTTAAAGTGCTTTCTTAAGAGCAATACTATTTTGGACTAGAAGCGAGGGAAAAAGTGAAGTGAGTCGGAGAGTCGATCTGTAAGCCGGGTTCTGTCGAGGACAGCCATTCCTCTACGACAGCCATCACTGACTGCCTCTAGCAACCTACCCGGATCCAGCGCGGGCCACGCCAATGGATCCCTATTTGGTCTTGCTCCAAGTGGGGTTTACCTAGCCACGGACTGTTGCCAGCCGTGCGGTGCGCTCTTACCGCACCTTTTCACCCTTACCGGCGCCGAAGCGCTTAGGCGGTTATTTTCTGTGGCACTTTCCGTAGGCTCGCGCCTCCCAGGCGTTACCTGGCACTTCGCCCTATGGAGCCCGGACTTTCCTCCCTCCCCTTTTGCGGAACAAAAAGGGACAGCGACTGTCCGATCGACTCTCCGGCCGCAAGGGTAACAAAGCAGCACTCAGCAAGCCAGAAGCTTCATGCAAAGCCCACCATATTGCTTTGCTGAAGGCGAAGCTCAGCCCTGGCGAGTCAGTGCTACTTGATAAAGAAGATTCTTTCGCACCCCGGTGATTTCTGCGGCCAGCGCTGCGGCGCGCTTGAGCGGCATCTCCGCCAGCAGCAGATCCAGCACGCGCAATGCCTCGCTGCTCACTGCGTCATCACCCTCTGGCGCCTGCCAGCCACCAACTATTAATACGCATTCGCCGCGCTGCTGATTGCTGTCAGCCTCGACCCAGGCGCGCAACTCCCCCAGCGGCGAGCCCTTGAGCGTCTCGAAAGTCTTGGTCAGCTCACGCCCTAGCAGCGCAGGCCGATCGCCACCGAAGACCGCCTCCAGGTCCTGCAAGCACTCCAGAATGCGATGGGGCGCCTCGTAAAAGATCAGGGTTCGCGGCTCTTCTCGAAGATGCTCCAGCCGCGCACGACGCGCGCCCTGCTTCGCAGGCAAAAAACCCTCAAAGATGAAACGATCTGAGGGCAGCCCCGCTGCGCAAAGCGCTGCGACCAATGCGCAAGCGCCCGGCACCGGCACGACGCGCACACCCGCAGCCCGCGCCTGCTTCACCAGGTGATAGCCGGGGTCGGAAATCAGCGGCGTCCCGGCATCGGACACCAGAGCGACATCGTCCCCAGCCAGCAGGCGTCCGATAAAGCGTCCGCCCTCGTCCCGCTCATTGTGCTCGTGACAGGCCGCCAATGGCGTAGCAATGCCGAAGTGCTGCATGAGCCGCGCCGAGTGCCGGGTGTCTTCCGCAGCTATCAGGCTCACCTCGCGCAACACTCGCAGCGCCCGCGCACTGATGTCTTCGAGGTTCCCGATGGGCGTGGCAACTACATAGAGCACGCCTGCGCTGGAATTCACGGCATCTGATGCAGTCACAGTGCGTACCTCAGGTCTCGAAAACGAGCATTGTAACGCTATTGACGGCCAGAACATCGCAGCACCAACGGGGCTTGGGTACAATCGGCCGTTCTTTGCCAGCGTTTCCAGGAATGATCACATGATGGCCCGCTTACGTCCGTTTCTCTTGATCTGCATTGCCGTCATCCTGTCGGCCTGTGCCAGCTCGCCCGAATCCACTCTCGGTGAACTGCCTCGCACACCCCAGGCTTCGGCCCAGCAGCTGTTGCAAGAAGCCGACGCCAGCGACCCGGCCAAGGCCGCACTACTACGCCTTTCCGCCGCCGACCAGAGCATTCGCCAGGGCAACCTCGACCAGGCCCGCGCAATCATGGAGCAGATTGCCATCGAGCAACTGCCGCCAGCACAACAGATCTTCGCCAGCACTTTGAACGCTGAGCTGGCACTCGCCGCCAACGACCCACAGCGTGCGCTGCAGGCCCTGCAACATCCTGCGTTCGAGCGCCTTGCAGAATTGCCGGTCGATCAGCAATTGCGCAGCCAGTTGGCCCGCGCACAAGCATTCGAAGCCGCGGACCAGCCTCTTGCGGCAGCCCGCGAGCGGACCTTCATCGCGCCCCTGCTGAGCGGTGACGCCGCATCGGAGAACCACCAGAAGATCTGGTCACTGGTATCGAGTCTGCCGAGCAGCCAGCTGCAACCCGTTGCCGACCAGGACCTGTCCGGCTGGCTGTCGCTGGCAGCGGCACTCAAACAATCCGCTACGCTGGCTCAACAGCAACAAGCCATCGACAACTGGGTGCAGCAGAACCCAGGCCACCCTGCAGCACTACAACTGCCTGATGCGCTGGTAGCACTGCGCGAACTGGCTGATCGCCCACTGTCACATATCGCTCTCCTACTGCCCATGGACGGTCCGCTGGCCAGTGTCGCCCGCGCCCTGCGAGACGGTTTTCTGGCCGCCCACCTGGAGGCAGGCCAAGACCTGAAAATCGAGCTGTTCGACAGCACTCGCATCTCCTCCATGGACGCCTTCTACCAGCAGGCCGCAGCCTCTGGCGTCGAGCTGGTGGTAGGCCCGCTGGACAAGGCGCTGGTGCGCCAACTGGCTGACCGGGAACAGCTCCCGATCACTACCCTGGCGCTCAACTACAGCGATGCAGATCAAAATCAGCCACCGCAATTGTTTCAGTTCGGCCTGGCTGCCGAGGACGAAGCACGTGAAGTGGCACGCCGCGCCTGGGACGACGGCCATCGCAGTGCCATCGCCCTGACCCCTCGCGGCGAATGGGGCAATCGCGTACTGGATGCCTTCCGTCGTCAATGGCAGGAACTGGGCGGCACGCTGCTTGCCGCCGAGCCACTGGCTGAACCCGTCGCCCTTGCCAATCAGATCGCCGACCTGCTCCATGTGCGCAGCGGCGGCAGCTCCAGCAGCAGCCTGCAAGAACAGCCCACACGCCGCCAGGACGTCGACTTCCTGTTTCTTGCCGCCACCCCGCAGCAGGCCCAGCAGGTCAAACCCACCCTGATCTTCCAGTACGCCGGCGACCTTCCGGTATACGCCACCTCCCACCTGCATGCCGCAACGGACAATCGCAGCCAGTACCTGGACCTTGAAGGCATTCGTTTCACCGAAACGCCCTGGCTGCTGGATTCCCACCTTCCCCTGCGCCAACAGATCGAAAGCAAATGGCCACAAGCACGCGGCAGCCTCGGGCGACTCTATGCCATGGGCGCCGACGCCTATCTGCTGGCGCCCCGCTTGAATCAGCTGCTGGCACTTCCAGAAACACAACTGGACGGCCTCTCCGGAACATTGAGCCTGACACCCGGACAGCGAATCGAGCGTCGCCTTCCGTGGGCCGAGTTCCGCGACGGCAGCGTCCAGCCCCTCGGGGAAACGCAGCTTGAGCAGTACTGAGAGCCAGACCAGCGGGCGCCAGGCAGAAGACCGGGCGCTCCGTCATCTGGAGCAGCACGGCCTGCGTCTGTTAAAGCGCAACTGGCTGTGCCGTAGCGGCGAGCTTGATCTAGTCATGCTCGATGGCGATACAGTAGTATTCATCGAAGTTCGCTACAGACGGCACAGCGCCTGGGGTGGCGCCCTGGAAAGCATCGACAGACGCAAGCAAGAGAAGCTGGTTCGCGCAGCTCAGCTGTTTCTGCAGAAAGAAAGCCGCTGGTCCAACCATCCATGCCGCTTCGATGCGGTAGCAATCGAAGCGTCCAGCAATACAGTCACACCCAACTGGATCCGCAATGCGTTCGAAGCCTGACAATCTGCTTGCCAGCTACGCGCCGCCAACGCAGATAGCCTTAGTCCCGATTCAACTCGGCCCCGTCATGGCATACGCCCAGTCCGACACTTGAAGGTCAACATACCGATGGATATGCAATCCCGTATACGTCAGCTTTTTCAGGCCAGCATCGAAACCAAGCAGCAAGCGATGAACGTGCTCGCGCCGACTATCGAGCAGGCTGGCCAGGTGATGGTCAACGCGCTTCTCAGCGAGGGCAAGATCCTCACTTGCGGTAACGGTGGCTCGGCCGGCGACGCCCAGCACTTCTCCTCGGAGCTGCTCAACCGTTTCGAACGCGAACGCCCGAGCCTTCCGGCGATAGCCCTGACCACCGACAGCTCCACGCTGACATCCATCGCCAACGACTACAGCTATAACGAAGTCTTCTCCAAGCAGATCCGCGCTCTCGGCCAACCGGGTGACGTGCTATTGGCAATCTCTACCAGCGGCAACTCTGCAAACGTGATTCAGGCTATCCAGGCCGCCCACGACCGCGAGATGCTGGTGGTCGCTCTTACCGGCCGCGATGGCGGCGGCATGGCCTCGCTACTGCTGCCCGAGGATGTCGAGATTCGTGTACCGGCCAAGGTCACTGCGCGCATTCAGGAAGTTCACCTGCTCGCCATCCACTGCCTGTGCGACCTGATCGACAACCAGCTGTTCGGGAGTGAAGAATGAAACCACTGCGTCCCCATCTGTTCGCACTCGCCTTGTGCGTCGCTGCCAGCGGCTGCAGCTCGGTGCTGACCGCCACCCGCGACGGCCCCATTGACGACAACCGGGGCACCCGCACCATCGGCAGCAAAATCGACGACTCGCTGATCGAAACCAAGGCTGCAGTGAACATCGCCAAAGCCCATCCGGACCTGGGCAACGCCTCGCACATTGTCGTGGCCAGTTACAACGGCGTGGTACTGCTCGCAGGCCAGACGCCGCGCAGCGAACTGAAGCAGGCTGCCGAACAGGCTGCCAGCTCGGTTCAGCGCGTCAAGCGTGTGCATAACGAACTGCAAGTGCTGCAGCCTTCGTCCGCCCTGGCGCGTAGCAACGATTCCTGGCTGACCACCAAAATCAAAGCCCAGATGCTGGCCAATCAGGACGTTCCCGGTTCGCGCATCAAGGTCATCACGGAAAACGGCATCGTCTACCTGCTGGGGCTCGTCACCCGCCAGGAAGGCAACCGCGCGACAAGCGTGGTGCAGAGCGTTTCCGGCGTACAGCGCATCGTCAAGCTGTTCGAATACATCGATTAAGCAGAGGCCGGGCCGCACTACTGGCCAGCCAGACTGGCTGGTTGTGCGGCCGGCAGAGTCTCTGTCAGCGCCTGACTTTCCTTACTTGACGACTTTCAAACTGGGCCGCCCTGCCGATGCCGGACGCGGCGCGCTACCGGCTTCCGGAGCAGAAGCGCCGTCATCAGGCGTATCGTCGGAAGGCGAATCGATCTCGAATACCATTCCCTGGCCATTTTCCCGGGCGTAGATCGCCATGACTGCCGCAGCCGGCACATACAGGCTATGCGGTACGCCGCCGAAGCGACTCTCGAAGCTGATCGCCTCATTATCCATCTGCAGATTGCGCACAGCACTTGGAGACACGTTCAGTACGATCTGACCATCACTGGCGTAGCCCGCCGGCACCTGGACCCCGGGATATTCGACGTCCACCAGCAGATGGGGCGTACAGTCGTTGTCGACCATCCACTCATAAAGCGCTCGAACCAAGTAGGGACGGCTTGAATTCATGACTACCTCTCCTGGCAGGCCGCTGTAAAGCGACCTGCATTGGCGATGCTGTTGACAACAGGCTTGGCAAGCCACCCTGCAAGGCCAAGCGCCCACTGATCGCTGCCTTGGTGTTACCTGCCGCGCCTGACCGTTCTATTAGCGCATGTTGCGTTCAACAGAGGACAGACTGGCCTGGAAGGCCTCGCGGGCAAAGTTGACTTCCATATAGTCGAGCAATGGCTTGGCAGCCGGCGGCAGCTCTATTCCCAGCGCAGGTAGACGCCAGAGAATCGGCAGCAGGCAGCAATCCACCAGGCTGATCTCATCGCTCATGAAATAAGCCTTCTCGGCAAAAATCGGAGAAACTCCGGTCAGGCTTTCACGCAACTCCTTGCGCGCCTGCTCCCGTGCCTTTTCGGTGCTTTTCCGATCAGTCACGATATCCACCAGCGCACACCAGTCACGCTGAATACGATGCACCAGCAGCCGGGTGTTTGCCCTTGCCACAGGATAGACCGGAAGTAGCGGAGGGTGCGGATAACGCTCCTCCAGGTACTCGGTGATCACACCTGGCTCGTACAGCGCGAGATCACGATCCACCAGCGTCGGAACGCTGGCGTATGGATTCACCTCGCTCAACTTGTCTGGGCAGAATCCGGGTTCCACATCGACTATTTCGACGCTTACCCCCTTCTCAGCCAATACGTAACGCACCCGATGCGAATAATGATCGGCGGGATCGGAATAGCAGACCATTCGATTGGTCGCAGCCATAGCGCCCTCCTGATGGGATTTCATATATGCAGAAAAACGCACGCGCCCAATAGGGCGCGCGCGGGCTTACAACGGAACAGCGGAGGATCAGTGAACGTCTTTCCAGTACTCACGCTTGAGCAGGTAAGCGAACACGAAGAAGACCGCCAGGAACAACAGCACATAAGTGCCGATGCGCTGGCTTTCCAGCTTGACCGGGTTTGCCGAGTAAGCCAGGAAGGTTACCAGATTCTTGATCTTCTCGTCGTACTCGGCCTCGGTCAGCTCGCCGCTACCCGGAACCACTGTCAGTTGCTCACAGTCTTCATGGGTGATCGGCGTGCCGGTCAGAGGATCAAACTGCTTGCGACCATTCTCGACAACCTGGACCTGCTTGCAGGCCACCGACTCGCCTTCCGGCAGCGTGCTCGGCAGAACCTGAAGGCCCTGCAGCGGCGCCAGCACGTGCGGCATGCCCACGTTCGGGAACACCGTATTGTTGAAGCCGTAGGGGCGCGAAGGATCTACATAGAAGCCACGCATGTAGGAGTACAGCCAGTCAGTGCCACGCACTCGCGCAACCAGGGTCAAGTCCGGCGGAGCTGCGCCGAACCAGGCCTTGGCATCATCAGGCGTCATGCCGATCTTCATGTGGTCGCCGATCTTGGCATCGCTGAAGACGATGTTGTCCATCATCACTTCTTCAGGAATGCCCAGGTCCGTAGCCACGCGCTCGTAACGCTGGTACTGCGCGCTATGGCAACCCATGCAGTAGTTGGCGAAGGTCTGCAGGCCGTCCTGCAGGGCAGCCTTGTCGGTCAGGTCGATATCGACCTTGTCCAGGGCAACACTGGGGCCGGCGGCGAAGCCGAATGCCGGCACCAATGCAAGAATCAATGCAGCAAATTGCTTTTTCATCAGCCATCCACCCTTTGCGGAACTACTTTGGTCTTCTCGAGCTTGGTGTAGAACGGCATCAGGAAGAAGTACGCGAAATAGATGATCGTACAGATCCGCGACACCAGGGTCCGCTCGGGAGTCGGAGCCAGCACACCCAGCACGCCGAGGATGATGAAGGAGATGCAGAACAGGATCAGCGCGATCTTGCTCATCCAGCCCTTGTAGCGCATGGACTTGACCGGGCTACGGTCCAGCCAGGGCAGCACGAACAGCACGGCGATGGCGGCACCCATGGCGATCACGCCCATCAGCTTGTCCGGAACCGCGCGCAGGATGGCGTAGTAAGGGGTGAAATACCAGACAGGCGCGATGTGCTCAGGTGTCTTGAACGGGTTCGCCGCTTCGAAGTTCGGCTTCTCCAGGAAGTAACCGCCCATTTCCGGGAAGAAGAACACGACCGCGCAGAAGACGAACAGGAACACCACGACGCCGACGATATCCTTCACCGTGTAGTACGGGTGGAAGGGAATGCCGTCCAGCGGTACGCCGTTCTCGTCCTTGTTCTTCTTGATATCGACGCCCAGCGGGTTGTTGGAACCCACTTCGTGCAGCGCCAGGATATGCAGCACGACCAGGCCGAGAATCACGATCGGCAGGGCGATGACGTGCAGCGCGAAGAAGCGGTTCAGGGTAATACCGGAGATCAGGTAGTCACCACGGATCCACTGGGTCAGGTCGTCACCGATGACCGGGATCGCGCCGAACAGCGAAATGATCACCTGGGCGCCCCAGTAGGACATCTGGCCCCAGGGCAGCAGGTAGCCCATGAAGGCTTCGGCCATCAGCGCCAGGTAGATCATCATGCCGAAGATCCACACCAGCTCGCGCGGCTTCTGGTAGGAGCCGTAGAGGATGCCGCGGAACATGTGCAGGTAGACCACGACGAAGAACGCCGAGGCACCCGTGGAGTGCAGGTAGCGCAGGATCCAGCCGTACTCGACATCACGCATGATGTATTCGACGGAGGCGAAGGCGCCTTCGGCGGACGGCTCGAAGCTCATCGTCAGCCAGATGCCGGTGAGGATCTGGTTGACCAGTACTAGCAGGGCCAGGGAGCCGAAGAAGTACAGAACGTTGAAGTTCTTCGGTGCGTAATATTTGCTGAGATGGTCTTCCCACATCTTGGTCGCAGGGAAGCGCGCATCGACCCATTCCATGAACTTGCTCATCACGCGTTCTCCTGGTCAACGCCGATAACGACAACGGAGTCGGTCTCGTACGAATGAGGGGGAACCGGCAGGTTCAAGGGCGCAGGCTGCCCCTTGTAGACGCGGCCAGCCATGTCATATTTCGAGCCATGGCAGGGGCAGAAGTAGCCACCGAGCCAGTCGGCACCCAGATCGGCTGCTGCCACTTCCGGACGGAAAGACGGAGCGCAGCCGAGGTGCGTGCAGAGCCCGACCACGATCAGCAGCTCCGGCTTGATCGAACGAACCTGGGGATCGACATAGGTCGGCTGATCGGACGCTTCGGAGTTGGGGTCGGCGACCGCATCGGTCAGCTTGCCCAGGTTGGCGAGCGCTTCCTCGGTACGGCGCAGGATGAATACCGGCTGCCCGCGCCACTCGGCGACCATTTGCTGGCCCGGCTCGATCTTGCTGATATTCACCTTAACCGGTGCCCCGGCCGCCTTGGCTCTGGCGCTTGGGAACCACGATCCCACAAACGGGACCGCTGCCCCCACCGCTCCTGCAGCACCCACTACCGAAGTAGCGGCTACCAGGAAGCGACGCCGGCCAGCATTCACGCCGTCATTGCTCATTCAGTCGTCTCCCATCAGTTTCTTATGGCCCACCGAAAGCAGGCGTCTACTACGTAAAATCAGGCCGCGAAAAATTCGCCAAATGGTAAAGAAAACCCCCTCATAAGACAAGGCAATAAGCTGTCACAAGCTAGCTGCAAGCCGCTAAAGCCGGGCCTTCGAGCGCGCGACACACTGTCGCATGAGGAAATTTATGCATAAAAAAAGCGCCCAGTTCCGGTAGAAGCTGGGCGCTTTTTTTGAAGCCTTGATTAGCGCTTCGAGTACTGCGGACGCTTACGCGCCTTGCGCAGACCGATTTTCTTACGCTCGACTTCACGGGCATCGCGAGTCACGAAGCCAGCCTTGCGCAGGGTAGGACGAAGAGTCTCGTCGTACTCCATCAGCGCACGGGTGATGCCGTGACGGATCGCGCCAGCCTGACCGCTTACACCGCCGCCGAGAACGGTGACGTATACGTCAAACTTCTCAACGGTTTCGGTCAGCTCAAGCGGCTGACGAACAACCATGCGAGCAGTTTCACGGCCGAAGAAGTTCTCCAGCTCGCGATTGTTGATGGAAATCTTGCCAGTACCGGGGCGCAGAAAAACACGCGCGGTTGCGGTCTTGCGACGGCCAGTGCCGTAATTTTGAGTCGCCGACATAATGAACTATTCCGTTAAATCTTCAGTTCTTGGGGTTGCTGAGCGGCGTGAGGATGGTTGGCACCCTTGTACACCTTCAGCTTACGATACATGTCGCGACCCAGCGGATTCTTGGGCAGCATGCCCTTGACCGCGGTCTCGATCACACGCTCTGGCGCCTTGGCGATCAGCTTCTCGAAGTTGATCGACTTGATGCCACCCGGGAAGCCGGTGTGGGAGTAGTACATCTTGTCGGTGGTTTTGGCACCGGTAACACGCACTTGCTCGGCATTGATAACGACGATGTAGTCGCCGGTATCTACGTGAGGGGTGTATTCCGCCTTGTGCTTGCCACGCAGGCGGCTAGCGATCTCGGTTGCCAGACGACCCAGGGTCTGGCCGGCAGCGTCGACGACGAACCAGTCGCGCTTGACGGTTTCCGGTTTAGCAGTAAAAGTCTTCATTCGTTATAGCCTCAGGGGCCGCCCTGAAAATAAGACGGCGAATCTTACTGAATGGTGCTCGCCCTGGCAAGACCAGGACAGCCGGAAACAGACGCTATCGGGGGCTCGGGTCAGCGCGTCCGCTACGGCAGTGATTTGGCAGGCTAGGCATCCCCTGCACTATTTTTTGCGTCGGCGGGCTAGGCATCCCCGGCGACAGGCTGCGGAATTATCCCGATTACCAGCGAAATAGCAAGCAGCTTCAACTTGCGCCAGGCCAAAAGAGCGGCCTGCTGTCCGATCGGCGCCGCCGATCGACGCCATAGACCTCTTGTTTCCGCGAACCAGCCTTTGCGACATCGGTCTCAACTGCACCGTTATACTGCGCCAGCCATCGCTAACGATCCGCGACGAGGAGAAGCCCGGATGATTGCCGCCGAACTGCTCGCGCCGTCCAGCCTGTTTCTGGGCTGGCTGCTCTACGCAGCAGGGCTCGCTTGGGCCTGTATGCGAGCACCTTGGGTCGAGCTGTTCAGCGATACCCGCCGCCAGCACCTGGTATGCGGCGCAATGCTGGCGATATTCCTGCTCTGGCTGGTTCGACGGGACTTCGACTCCGGCCTGTCCGTGCACTTTATCGGCCTGACTGCAGTGACCTTGCTGCTGGACTGGCCACTGGCGATTCTCGCCGCCTTCGTCGCCCAGCTCGGCCTGACTCTGATCGGCCATCAGCAACTGGCGGCGCTGGGCCTCAACGGGCTACTGCTGGTGCTGATTCCGGTGGGAGTCACGCACCTGTGCGCCCTGCTGGTCGAACGCCTTCAGCCACGCAATCTGTTCATCTATATATTCTTTTCCGGCTTCTTCGCCGCTGGTCTGGCCGCGCTGTTCTGCATCCTGGCCGGGCTTGGCATCCTGCTCTTCGATGGCCGCTATCCGATGCCACCCTGGCTGGACGACTTCGCCGGCTTCATCTGGCTACTGATGTTCCCCGAGGCGTTCATCAACGGCACCGTAGTCAGTGCGCTAGTGGTGTTCTACCCCGACTGGGTGGAAACCTTCAATCGAAGCCGCTACCTGCAGGCGCCCTGGAAGGATGAGTAGCGCCCATCTCGCCCATCAATGCTGACGCGGCGGCACGTCACCCGAGAACAGATCGTCCTCCAGCTCGTCACCTGGGATCACGTGCTCTTCCGCCGCCCAGGCACCCAGATCGATCAGTTTGCAGCGATCCGAGCAGAAAGGTCTGTTCGGGCTCTGCGGCCCCCATTCCACCGGCGCGCCACAGGTTGGACATTCAACTACAGGGGTACTCATTCCCGTCCTCCACGAAGCGTCAGATAAAAATTGTGCAGGCGTTCGACCTCGGCCTTCAGCCAGCCCATGTCACGGTCATTGAGAAGCACATCGTCGGCATGACGCAGGCGCTCTTCCCGGCTGGCCTGGGCCTTGAGGATGGCCCGGATCTGCTCCTCGCTGGCCGTATCGCGCTGCGCGGCGCGCTGCACCTGCAGCGCCTCGGGCACGTCGACCACCAGCACCCGGTCAGTGCGGCGGTACTGACCGGACTCGATCAGCAAGGGTGAAACCATGATCACATAGGGCGAGAGTCCCCGGGCCAGATGCTCGGAAACCTCCAGGTGAATCAGCGGGTGCAGCAATTGTTCGAGCCACTTGCGCTGCTCCGGATCCTGAAAAATCAGTGCCCGCAACGCTGCCCGATCCAGGCTGCCATCGGCCGCCAGAACGCCGTCGCCGAAATGTCGCGCGATCTCCGCCAGCGCCGGCCTGCCGGGCTCCACCACCCAACGCGCCGCGTGGTCGGCGTCCACCCAGTGCACGCCAAGCTCGCCGAATGTTTCTGCCACAGCGCTCTTGCCGCTGCCGATGCCTCCGGTCAGACCCAGCACCCATGGTTTCATCGTAGTCACCCCCGCCCGTAACAGCGCGCAGTAGTAACCGCTCATTTGCGCGGATGCAACACACCGGAGCGGCCAACGCTCTCTCTAATGGGGTTGCCCCTGCTATTCCAGATCCATAAGTCGAGCAGCCATCCTGCTTTTGCTGTCGAGCTGAAAGAACAGCGCGGTGGCCAGCATCGACAGCCCACCAATACAGAGAAAGGTCAGCTGGAAGGCATGCAGCACCGCCTCACCCTCGTTACCGGGCAGCGTGAAACCGCCTAGCAAGGCACCGGCAGCGGCCACGCCCAGACTCATGGAGAGCTGCACAACCACCGACAACAGGCTGTTGCCGCTGCTGGCGTCCTGATAGCTGAGCCCCACCAGGGTGACGGTATTCATTGCGGTGAACTGCATCGAATTGACCATGCCGATCAGGCTCAGCTGCAGCAGCATCAACGCCAGCGGCGTATCGCCATCCACAGTCGCCAGGCTGGCGATCAGACTGCCCAGCAGCAGGGTGTTGCCAATCAGGACACGACGGTAGCCGAGTCGGTCGATCAAGGGATTGGCCAGCGGCTTGACCAGCATCGCACCGAGCGCCAGCGGAACCATCATCATCCCGGCTTGCGCCGGCGAGTAGCCCAGCGCCACCTGTAACAGCAACGGCAACAGAAACGGCAGCGCACCACTGCCCAGGCGCGCAAAAAGGTTGCCAAAGATCCCTACGGCGAAACTGCGGGTACGGAATAGCGCGGGACTGAACAGTGGTTTTTCGATATGCCCGGCACGCAGCCAATAGGCCGCCAGGCAGGCACTGCCTATCACCATCAGCAGCAGCACGCGGGTATGGGCCATATGCATCTCGCCCAGACCTTCCAGTGCAACAGTGATCAGCACCATGGCCGCGCCGAACAGCACGAAGCCGATCAGATCGAAGCGTATCCGCTCGGGGCTCTTCAGGTCAGGCATAAAGCGGTAGGCCACGACGCCGCCCAGCAACCCTACCGGCAGGTTGATCAGGAATATCCAGTGCCAGGAGGCGTACTCCACCAGCCAGCCGCCCAGGGTCGGGCCGATCAGCGGGCCAACCAGCCCCGGCAATGCAATAAAGGTCATCACCCGCACGAATTCGCTACGCGGATAGGCACGCAATACCACCAGCCGCCCGACCGGAAGCATCAGCGCGCCACCCATCCCCTGCAGCACACGGGAGCCCACCAGCTGATCGAGGCTGCTGGAAATGGCACAGAACAGCGAGCCCAGAGTGAACAGCGTGATGGCCAGGCAGAAGATGCGGCGCGTGCCGAAGCGGTCGGCCAACCAGCCAGAAGCCGGGATGAGCAGCGCCACGGTCAGCATGTAGGCGATTACCACACCCTGCATACGCAACGGATTTTCCGCCAGGTCCGCAGCCATCGCCGGCAGTGCGGTATTGAGGATGGTGCCGTCCAGGGTCTGCATAAAGAAGGCGATCGCCACCAGCCAGGGCAATATGCGGGCAGTGCGGGCATCCAGGGAAATGGGTTGCGGCATGAAACTCCCAACATGGACAGGCGCCGACATCTTAGCAGGCTAACGAAGCTGCAATCCCGCAGCCCGAAAACCGCGGTCGAGCGCGGAGAAATCGGCAATACCTTTCGAGACGCGCCCCGGCAGCAACAGTTCCGGCGCCTGGGTGCAGCACGGCTTCGCTACTGCAGGCAATCTTGTCAGCGATCAAGGAGATGTGGTTGCCGAGCCTTTTAGGATGCAGCATCGAACATTCCAGGACTTGTGCCCGGAGGGGAGAAACCATGCTCACCGAAAGATCTCTTGTTGCGGAGCTGCGCCGCCACCATCTGTTCAGCCGGCTTCCTGAAGCGGCCATGCAGGAAGTTTGCGCTTCGGCCAACCTCCGTCGCCTGCCGGCCGGCACGGCACTGTTCCATCAGGGTGACAAGGCCGAGCGGTTCTACTTTCTGTTCAGCGGCCAAGTGAAGCTGCACCGTGTGGTGTGCGACGGCCAGGAAAAGCTGGTGGAGATCATCCGCAGTGGTGAGTCATTCGCCGAAGCGCTGCTATTCACCGGCACGCCCAACTATCCGGTCAGCGCCACGGCTCTCAAGGCCAGTTTGGTAGCGAGCCTGCACGGTGCGCACTACCGGCGCATGCTCGAAGAGCATCCAAGCATTTGCCTGGATATCCTTGCCACGCTGAGCATTCGCCTGCATCAGCGCATGAACGAGATCGACACCCTGACCATGGCCAACGCCAGCCGTCGCGTGGTGCGCTTCCTTTACCAGTCGCAGGACGAGGACAGCGGCGTGGTCACCCTCGACGTACCCAAGCGCCTGATCGCCTCCAAGCTGGGCATCCAGCCCGAGACCTTCTCGCGCATCCTGCATCGCCTGATCGAGTCGGGGATGATCAGTGTCCAGCGCCGGCGCATCGAGATCCTCGACAGCCAGGGCCTGGCTGCCTACCAGGAGTGAGTGCGGCAAAGCGCCACAGCGTTCTTGACGTTTGTCAAAGCTGACCGAACGGGACGGCAACATACTGCTCGACACTTGCACCGAACAGGAGAATCTCATGTCCAAGGTTTCCCACCTACCGCTGGTGTATTCCTGCTCCGGTTGCTCCAATGTGGCTCAACTGGCCAACACCCTTGCGGTGCGCCTTGACCGCGCAGGCCTGGCGGAAATGTCCTGCATCGCCGGTGTCGGCGGCCGGGTCGGATCGCTGGTGAACAAGGCCAACTCCGGGCGCCCGATCCTCGCCATCGACGGCTGCCCGCTGCATTGCGCCCGCGCCTGCCTGGCGCAGCATGGCGTCGTCGCCAATGTGCATATCACGCTCAGCAGCTACGGCCTGCGCAAGCGCTATCGCGAGGACTGCAGCGAGGCCGAAACCCAGGCACTTTTCGAGGACATGAAAAGCATCATCGCCAGCGACCGCATGCAGCCCACGTATCGGCTGCATTCAGTCTGAACACCCTCATGTGATGCGGGCCATGCCCGCGAATAGAACCGCGCCGAGGAACGACCGAGGGGTCCGCTACCTAAGACTGGCTCTTAACGGGCGCATCGCCACTCTATCCAGCTGTAGCCTGAACCCGACCGGCCAGAGCCACCTCTTCTCCTGCGCCTTGCAGCAGCTTCCACATCCAGGGCGGCAGCATGTCCGGGTCGAGGCTGTCGATCAGATTCTTGATCGCGAGCCCCAGCTCGGTATCACCCTCGATCACCAGCCGGCGCCGGAAGAACAGCGTGTCCGGGTCTTCCTGCCGGCTGGCCAGCAGCAAAAACTCGCGCCAGTTTCCGCGGATGGTCACCTGCACCGGCGCCTGCTCGGCAATACGCAGCTTTTTCCGGTCGCAGCTCAGGCACCAGGCCAGCTTGAGGTCAGCCACCTCCAGGCGCATCCAGTTGCCTTCCAGCGCCTCGAAGGCGTCATCGGCCAGCGGCTCGGCAAATATCTGATTGAGGCTTCGTTCCAGCGCAATACGCTGCAGCGTAAAGGGCGTACGCGCCGCCAGCGGCAGCAGGTGCTCACCCAGTTTCAGCAGTTGTGCACGGGGTATCAGCATAATCCGACCTCCTCTGCCCGCAGCATGCCCGGCTGACCATGCCAGTAGCCATTGCAGCCCTCCACCGCCAGCGGCGGCAGCCCGCCCTGGCGCACCGCATCGAACGCTGCGACCACCTCGCTCATGCCCGACGCCCGCGGACTCAGGCGCAGCAGGTCGGCGCCGCTGGCTACCAGCGCCGGGTAGTCGGCCAGCAGATTGCTGACCGACGCCGACATGGTCTGGATACCGTTGATGGTGAACAGCGCCTCGCCCTCCTGACTGAGCAGCGGAATGCCTTCAGGATAGTTTTGGCAGCAGAATTGGCAATCATCCTTGGGACGATTTTCCGCCCGCGCAGTAAAGCAGCGCGCTGAATACGCCAGCGGCAGATGGCCGTAGGCGAAAATCTCGATTTCCGGCAGCGTCACTTCAAGGCTTGCCAACTGCTCGCGGGCACCTTTGATCATCTCGCCCGATATCTCCACCGGCGGCACCCAGCGGCACATGCCGCTTTTCACCAGCTCAGCCAGGGCGTGGCCGTTGTAGAGATTCAATGCCGGGCCGCCGACAAAGGGCAGACGCCTTTCCGACAGATAATGCACCGCCCCCATGTCGTTGGCTTCGACCAGCAGCTCGCCGTTGTCACACAGGCGCTTGAGGCCGGACAACTCCGAAGCAGCCTCGATCAGAGTCAGCCCGGAGAGCACGATCTGCGCCGAGGAAGCCTGGGACAGCTCCCGGCCCAGGCCGATCCAGTCATCCAGACCCATGTCACGGCGTTTGGAACAGACCGTTTCGCCCAGATAAATGACATCCAGCGGCAGGCTGGCCATGTCGGCGTAGAAGTTCAGCGTCTGTTGGCGATCCCAATAGAACAACACGGGGCCGAGACTGAGTTTCATGGTTGGCTCCTCGTTCATTGCCAGGCCCGGTGATAGGCGCCCAAGGTGGTTTGCGAGCCCTCGGACAGGCCGTCCAGCACGTCGCGCCAGCCCGGCTGCACGGCATAACGCTGCGGCGCCTGCAGGTAGGCATCCAGCGCCGCGCGCCAGACGCGAGTGACCTGCTCAACATAGGCCGGGCTGCGCTGGCGCCCTTCGATCTTCATTGCGGTGACGCCGATGGACGCCAGCTCTGGAATCAGATCCAGGGTATTGAGGCTGGTCGGCTCTTCCAGCGCATGAAAGCGCTGACCGTTGACCATGAAGCGCCCCTTGCACAGGGTCGGATAACCGGCCGACTCGCCCTCGGCGTAGCGGTCGATCAGCACCTCGTTCAGGCGCGAAGTCAGCCCTTCCGGCTCTTCGCTCCAGCGCACCGCCTTCGCCGGCGAGCAGACTCCACAGAGATTCGGCGACTCGCCAGTCAGATAGGACGATAGGTGGCAGCGGCCTTCGGCCATGATGCACAGGCTGCCGAAGGCGAAGACCTCGATGGGCACCGGGCTGCTCGTCGCGACTTGCTTGACCTGTTTGAGCGACAGTACACGGGGCAGGACGGCGCGCTTGATGTTGTAGCGCTGCTGATAGAAAGCCAGCGCCGCCGCATTGGTGGCCGAGCCCTGCACGGACAGATGAAGGTTGAGCTGCGGATGGCGCTGACTGGCATAGGCGAGCACGCCGGGATCGGCTGCGATCAGCGCATCCAGACCCATGTCAGCCGCCTGATCGACCGCCCGTTGCCAACGTTTCCAGCCGTCGGGCTGGGCGTAGGTATTGACCGCGACATACAGCTGCCGGCCCTTCTCGCGGACCAGCTGCAAACCCTTGTCGAGCTGCTTGTCATCCATATTCAGCCCGGCAAAGTGACGGGCGTTGGTGTCATCCTTAAAGCCGACATAGATGGCGTCGGCGCCCTGCTGGACCGCAGCCTTCAGCGCGGGCAGGCTTCCTGCCGGACAGACCAGATGCATGGGCAACTCCTAGACAATCGGAGCCTGCGGGCCGCATTGATGCGGCAGCGAGTTTCCGGGGCTGATAGGAAAAATCAGCCGGCAGTCTAGGGAGATGCCCAGCGGGCAACATTGATAAACATCAAGGGGAGGAAGGCGTTCAAGGCTGCCCTCCTCCGCCTACACGCCTTCATCCCCCTGAAACTCCTCAGTCGCACGAGCAACCATCTGTCGCCAGCTGCCTGACTCCTCGGCCAGCAGGCGCATGGCTTTAAGGCTGGCCTCAAAGGCTGCGCGATAATGCAGCGGCTGGTTTTCACTGACCGCAAGGTCCGCATGGGTTTGCGCCTGCGTTAACAGCGCTTCGAATTCCTGCTGATCCAGAGCCATGGCCTGTCCTCGTCTTGTTCTGTATGGACTGTAGACTCTCCCACGCCCCTGCCCATTCCAAACAAGCGATATAAGGCGTTCCGCCTTCAGCAAACCACCGTCATTTGAGCTTTAGCCGCCGTGCCAGCTTGTGCAGGTTGCTTGAGTCCACATCCAGCAGCCGCGCAGCCTGCGCCCAGTTCTCACCCGTGACCTCAAGTGCCCGGATGATGGCCTGGCGCTGGCTGGCATCGACTGTCTCGCGCAGCGGAACAACCTCGGCGGCATCTGGCACCGGCGCTTCGACCACCGGGGCCTCCTGGGACAGATGCGAGCTGTCCAGATCCAGCATGTCGGGCTCCAGCGTAAGAATCTCGCTGCGCGACGCTCCACGACTGAGCAGTCGCAGCGCCGCGCGGCTGATCACGTGCTCCAGCTCGCGCACGTTGCCCGGCCAGGCATAGGCCAGCAGCGCACGCTCTGCCGCCGGCGACAGACGCATGCTGCGCAGGCCCAGGCGTGCGCGGTTCAGTTCAAGAAAATAGCCGGCGAGGAGAAGCACATCATTGCCGCGCTCACGCAACGGCGGAATCGGCGCCGGATAGACCGACAAGCGATGATAGAGATCAGCGCGGAAATTCCCATCGCGGACGCTTTCGCGCAGATTGCGATTGGTGGCAGCGATAATCCGCACATCCACCTGACGCGGCTTATCCGCACCCAGCCGCTGGATTTCACCATTTTGCAGGGCCCGCAACAGCTTCGCCTGCACGGTCAGTGGCAGCTCACCGACTTCGTCGAGCACCAGCGTGCCGCCATTGGCCGCGTCGAAACGCCCTGGTCGGTCCGTGGTGGCACCGGAAAACGCGCCCTTCACATGACCGAACAACTCGCTCTCGGCCAGGGACTCGGGCAACGCCGCGCAGTTGACCAGTACCAGCGGCTTGTTGCGCCGCCGCGAGTGGCGGTGCAACCAGCGCGCGAACAGCTCTTTGCCGACACCGGTTTCACCCAGCAACAGCACCGGTAGTTCGGAGTCGGCCACGACCTCCAGCTCGCGCAGCAACTCGGCAATGACCTCACTCTGCCCCAGGATCTCGCCATCGGTTGGCACTCTGGCGGCTTCCAGCACATCACTGCGCGCCAGCCGCAGGCTGCGGTTTTCGTGCTCGAGCCGCGTCATGCGCACCGCTGCCTCGATCACCAGCGTATAGCGCTGCAGATCGCGCCGGGTATCGTCATCGAAGGTTCCGGCATGCAGCGCATCGAGCGTCAGCGCGCCCCACAGCCGGCCCTCGACATACAGACTGACGCCCATGCAGTCGTGAACCGGCAGCGGCGTCCCCACATGCTCATCGAGCAGGCCGTCATAGGGGTCAGGCAGGCGGCTGTCAGGCTCGAACCAGGTCGGTTCACGCTGCGCCAGAATCGCCGCCAGGCGGGGATGCTGAGCGACCACGAAGCGCCGCCCGAGGGCCTCTTGCACCAGCCCGACAGCCGCCAGGGGCCGCAAGGTGTCCTCGTCAAGTCGCAACAGCACCACCGCGCCGCACTGAAACCGCTGGTGCAGGGTATGTACCAGCCGTTGCAAACGAACCGCGCTGGGCAGTTCAGTGACGAAATCGGCAAGCAAGGCTTCAAGCATGGTCTTCATTACCCTCAAAGGTTTTTTGCACCCTAAACCGCTTCGGTACTTTTCACCATCTGTATTTTTTATTCCTTCTAAAACAATCAGTTATGCATGGCACAGGGATTGCGATGATCAGGCCAAACTTCAACATGGAAGCCTCCTATGACCTCTGCACTGACCGAGCAAACCCTGGGCAACCTGGCCTGCGCCATTCCCGGCGCGACCCGCATCTTTCGTCAATACAAGCTGGATTTCTGCTGTGGCGGCAATACCAGCCTGGAGGAAGCCGCGCGGCAACGTGATCTCGACGCCCAGGCGATTGCCGCCGAGCTGGCTATGCTCAACCGCAGCTCCGACAGCGAGCCCGACTGGCGCAACGAACCGACAGGCGTGCTGATCGAGTACCTCCTCGAACGCTTCCACGAGCGCCACCGCGAGCAACTCCCCGAGCTGATCCGCCTGGCCAACCGCGTGGAGCACGTGCACGGCGCCAAACCAGGCTGCCCGCTCGGCCTCGCCGAACATCTGTGGACCATGCAGCAGGAACTGGAAAGCCATATGCTCAAGGAAGAACAGGTCCTCTTCCCCATGTTGCAGCGCGGCATGGAAGTCCCGCAGAGCCACGGCCCAATTGCCGTCATGCGTTACGAGCATGACCAGCACGGCGCCGCACTGGCCAAGCTGGCCGCGCTGACCAACGACATCACGCCACCGGCCAATGCCTGTAATACCTGGCGCGCGCTGTACCGGGGTCTGGAAGAACTGCGGGACGACCTGATGCAGCACATTCACTTGGAGAACAACATCCTGTTCCTGAGAGGCGCGGCACAGTGAGCCCGCGAACCAGGCCGTGCGCACCATGTGAGAAACCGGAGGCGATATGAAAGCAGTCATCCAACCTTTGGCCTGGGGCCTGGCATTGGCCTCGATCCTGGCGCTGGCCAGCGGCGTCGCGCTGGATGTGGTCGTCAGCCCGGCACAGGCTGAATCAAGCCATCACCACCATGCCAGCCACGCCACTGCCGTACCGGCGGCAAACGGCGAGCAGTGGCCGACCGACGCCCCGCTGCGCGAAGGCATGACGCGCCTGCAGCGCAGCGTCGAAGCGGCAATGGCCGGCGATCCGGCACGCTCCCTGAGCGACGCCGAAGTCATTCAGCTGCAAAAGGATGTCGAAACCCACATCTCGTACCTGATCGAGAACTGCCAGTTGCCCGAGCAGGCCGACGCCGCGCTGCATCTGCTGTTGACCGACCTGCTGAAGGGCGCCGAAGCACTCTCTGAACCGGAACAGCGTGAACAGGGCATCCAGCGGGTTCTCGAAGGCCTGCATCGATACCCCGAGTTGTTCGCAGCTCCACACTGGAGTGAATCTCACGAGCCCGCCATCTGAGCCGTGCTCCCAACCCGATTCAGGCCGTGCTGCGACACCACGACATGCCGGCCTGAATCAATAAAACACCGGCACGCTTGAGCTAATCTCCAATGAGCAAACGCGTGCCAACAGCTCAAAGTGAGCCAGAGATTTAACGCTCGTCCGCGAGCCAGCCGCCACGACAAAAACTGTCTGCGCGGACCTACTATTAGAAAACAGGATGCCTTGCATGGTGCTTCATCGCGTACACAACCAGATCCTTCGCAGCCACCATCTGTTCGAGCCGCTCAACGATGAGCAGATGGATGAGCTGATGAGCGCAAGCCAACTGCTCAACCTGGACAAGGGCGACAATCTGTTCCACCAGGGCGAGCCGGCGCACTCCTTCTATTTCGTCATCTCCGGAGCCATCAAGATCTATCGACTGACGCCCGATGGACAGGAGAAGGTCTTCGAGGTGATCGGCAATCGGCAGACCTTTGCCGAAGCCATGATGCTGATGGATACGCCCAACTATGTGGCCTCGGCGCAGGCCGTCTGCCCGTCGCAGGTTTACCGTTTTTCCAACACCGCCTACATGCGCCTGCTGGAGGCCAACCAGCGGTTGGCCTTCGCTCTGCTCGGCAAACTGAGCGTGCGCCTGCACCAGCGCATCAATGAAATCGAAACGCTGTCGCTGAAGAACGCCACCCACCGGGTGGTGCGCTATCTGATGACACAATTGGCGCGCAACAATGGCGACAACAACTTCGAGTTGCCGATGGCCAAGCAGCTGATCGCAGGCCATCTGTCGATCCAGCCGGAAACCTTTTCCCGCATCATCCGCCGCTTGATCGATGAAGGCGTCATCACCCAGGACGGCCGCCAGATCACCATCCTTGATCCCCAGCGGCTCGAACAGTTCGAGTGATTCCCGGCAGCTGGCCGGCGTTGCGATGCGGTTGATTGGCGTCAACCGCAATTACAGAGCCGGCATGGCAAGCTGGTAGCGTTAGCTAAGGACACCGCCATGCCCAAGTGCCTGTACTGCCAGCAAGACAATCCGCCCAATGACGCCGAGTGCGGTACCTGCGGCATGCCGCTGCCAGAGCATGCCCACCGCGCACCGCAGCGCCGCCAGCGGCGCTTTATGTGGTTCTGCATCGGCCTCACCGTATTCTGCTTTGCGATGATGCTGTGGCTGCCCCGCGGCACTATTGGCTAGCAGCTTTCAGACCTATCGCAAGCCTTCGCTGAAGCGCTGCCGGCGTCTAACTTTCTCGTCCTGGGAGTATCATTTAAACTCCGTCTATATCAATTTTTTCAATACGAGCTGCTCATATGGATATCGATCTCGCCCGTACCTTTCTCGAGATCATTCGCAGCGGCAGCTTTATCGCCACCGCCGAGCGCATGCACATCACTCAGACGGCCGTCACCGCTCGCGTGCGCAGCCTTGAATTGCAGCTCGGTTGTCGCCTGTTCACCCGCAACCGCGCCGGCGCACGACTGACCAGCGATGGCGAGCGATTCGTCGCCTATGCCACGCAACTGGTGCAGACCTGGGAAACCGCCAAGCGCGACCTGCCCCTGCCCCGCGGCTACGACAAGCTGCTATCGCTCGGCGCCGAAGTGAGCCTGAGCAACCCGCTGATGCTCGCCTGGGTACAGCGCCTGCGCCAGGCGCTGCCCGAGCATGCCCTGCGCAGTGATGTGGCCGGTGACAACGAGCTGCTGAAGAAGCTCGAACTCGGCGCCCTGGATGCCGTGCTGGTTCATCAGCCGGCCTACTGGCCGGCGTTGCAGGTCGAACAGGTGCTCGAAGAGAAGTTGATTCAGGTCGAGCATGCCGGCAACCCCGAGCCGTACATCTATGTGGACTGGGGTCCGGCCTTTCGTGAGCGGCACGACCTTGCCCTGCCGGGCAATATGCGTTCTGCGCTGTCCTTCAGCCTGGGGCCGCTGGCGCTGCAGTACCTGGTTCAATGCGGGGGTCGCGGCTACTTCCGCACCCGCGTGGTCCAGCGCTATCTGGATGACGGCACCCTCAAGCGGGTCGAGCAGGCGCCGGAATTCAGCTACCCGATCTACTTGGTCTATGCCCGTGCGGCGCAGTCGCCGACCTTGGCCCGCGCCATCGAACTGCTGCACGAAGTGGCCGGGGACGATTACGACTGGTCGCGCTGGAACTACGAGTTCTGAGCATCGCCGTCGCCAGCCTTGGGCGCGATCAGTCAGGCAGGTGCTTGAGCCAGTTCCGGTAAAGCGCGGCGATCAGATCGGTCTGGGTGATCATGCCGACCAGGCGCTGCTGCTCGTCGACCACCGGCAGGCAGTGCAGCCCCTGGTCGGAAAGCAGAAACACCAGGTCGACCATGTGCGCATGCTCAGGCACCGACACCACCGGGCTGCTCATGACCGCGCCGAGATGGACCCCGCGCAGAAACTTCAACTGACCAAATTTCAGCCGCGCCGAGGCCGGCCGGAAATGCTTGAGCAAATCGACCAGGGTCACGATCCCGACCAGCTTGCGGCTGTCGCCTTCAAGCACCGGCAGGGAATGCAAACGATGCTCGCGCAGCGTCTGCCAGGCACGCTGGATGGTGCAGCCGGGCGTGCTCCAGTACAGGTCACGGGACATGATGTCGGCTGCGGTGATCTCGCCCATGCTGCGTCGCAGCGCATGCTTCTCGGTCTGTTTGATCAAGAGCGCCAGATCATCACGGGTGACGTTCACATATTCACCGAAGTCCTCCAGCGCCCGCTCCACGTCATCCTCGGTAAAGCTCATGCGCTCGCTGGGCAGCGGGTCCCGGGTGTTATGGATATTGCCCTTGCGTGGCCTGGCCTTGGGATAGGCATGCCCGGTCAGGTTGTTATAGAGCAGCGCAACCGCCACCAATAGAAACGAGTTGAAGGCCACCGGATAAAGCAAGGCAAACCCGGCGGCATGGATCTGCGGGCCGCCCACCACCGCCACCAGCGCCAGAGCCGCGCCCGGCGGATGCAGGCAGCGCAGACCGTAGAGGAAGGCAATGACCAGGCCTGCGGCTAAGCCTGCCGCAACGACCACGGGGATGCCGCTGGCCCCCAGGGCCACGCCAATCAAGGTAGCGGTCAGATTGCCGGTGATCACCGCCCACGGCTGAGCGAAGGGGCTCGACGGAGCGACGAACAGCAACACGGCAGTGGCCGCGGCGGGTGCCGCCAACGGCAGCATTACGGATAAACCGAAAACCCAGGCGCTGAGCGACATTACCAGCGCCAGCGCTACGCCTATACCTACCGAGGCGCGTAGCCACTCGATAGGCCGGGCAATCAGGGGTTCGGGCACAAAGGATCGACACCAGTCGAAGAGGCGTTCGTGCATGAATTCAACTTTGAAGGACAATTTAAGAGGGTGTAACTCGTGGGAAAAGTGTCCTTCCGTGGACAGCGTACTCACAACGCTCAAGACCCGGCTGGGGCGAGGAGCTGACACGCCAGCCAAAGGACGCAGCGATTATCGACACCGACGGCACTATGCGCCAATGAATAGTACTGCTCGTTAACAGCAATATTATTGATAAAAGCAGCTGCGGCTGCCTAGTATGAGTTAGGACTCAGGCGAACTCGTTGCAGCTCCGAGCTGCTTCTTGCTCTTGGACGACGTACGCAACGATACGCATCACCTCCAGGTTGGCCTCCTCCATACGGCCCAGGCAGGCCAGCGTCTCGTCCAGCGACTGACGGCTGAATGCCTGAATTGCCTGCTGCCCCTGTTCATGTACTGCAATGTGCGGTCGCTCGATCTGCCGGAAGTGATCCTGCTTTTGCATGCCGCGATTGGCCTCACCGTAATACCAGCGGCCGAAACGGCATTCGCGTTCGTCCGGCAGGTTCGGAGCCTGTTGGCGAGAGGCGTCCAGAACATGGTTGTAAACCACGAACTTGAGCGATAGCTCGTCCAGATTCGCCAGCTCGATCCCGGCACGAAACGATGAACTCTCGATCCCCTGGCGCATGTTTCCGGCCAACCGATGGAGCCTCTCCATGGCCTCGACAGCCGTTTCGGTAGTGCGGCTGAAACTCTGCGCCATCCCGCTCTGCGAGCGGATATAGGCGTGGACGTTGGCGATCTCCGCCTGGATCTCGCTAATCTTGTGCACGATATCTGCGGTCGCCAGTGCGGTCTTTTCCGCCAGGCTGCGAATTTCGCTGGCGACGACTGCAAAGCCGCGCCCGGCCTCGCCAGCGCGCGCCGCCTCAATGGCAGCGTTCAGCGCCAGCAGGTTGGTCTGACTGGCGATGCCGCTGATGAGATCGACGATGCCGTTGATTTCCTGGGAGCGCCCGGCAAGGGTGTCGACCTTCAGCGAAGCCTCGTTGAGGCCGCCCTCCATCTCCGCCGCCCGGCCCTGTAACTCGCCGAACTGCTTCTGGTTGCTCATGGCCGCATCGGCTACCTGCTCGGCACGCGCATGGTTCTCACCGAGTTGCCCCGTGAGGTATTCGAAGGAGTCTCCGAGATGGGTGACAGAAGCACTGAAGCGAATCAGGTTGCCGGCCACACCGCGGTAGTAGTCGAGTTGCCGCTGGGCTTCCTGGCCGCTCGCCCGGGCTGCCGCCAGCTGCTCCTTCAACGCATTGATGTGGGCCGCCTGCTCATCACAGGTCGTCTGCAGATCGTCACGCTCCTGCCGCAGCTGCCGGGCAGTCTTTTTCCATTTGAACAGCATGCTCGCTCCTGCTTTCTCGGGGGCTGGGGATCAGTTCAGGGTGTAACCGTTGTCCACGACCCAGTCCTGGCCATAGACGCCGCGCGCGCCTTGGGAAAGCTGGAACAGGATGACGTTGGCCACCGCGGCGGACTCCAGGAAATGCCCTGGCAGGAGGCGCTTGCCGACCATTTCGGCGACCTGCTCGAACTGCTCGTCGCTCAGCCCCAGCGTGCCCCAGATTGCGGTTGCCGTCGGGCCCGGCGAGACGATATTGATGCGCACCCCCAGCGGCGCGAACTCCACCGCCAAGGTGCGCGCCTGGGCAACCAGCGCCGCCTTGCTGGCGATATAGGCCGCCAGCCCCGCAAAGGTGCTGCGGGTCAGGAAGGTACCGACAAATACTACCGAGGCCGGCCGGGCCAGTTCGTTGCGCAGGGCACCGAGGGTATTCAGCGCGCCCGCGCCGTTGACGGCCCATTGCCTGTCAAAGGCGCTCATGTCGAGACTGTCGCCCAGCTCGGCGATTCCGGCATTGGGTACCAGATAATCCACCGGCCCTAGCTGCGCTGCACGCCGCGCCAGTGCCTGCAGATCATCCCTGGAGGTAACGTCCCCCTCCAGCCAGTGCAGCTTTTCCGCATAGATCTCCAGCAGCGACTTCAGACCACCGACACTGCGTGACATCGCCAGAACACGGGCGCCACGCTGGAGCAGCTCGGTGCATAGCGCCAGGCCGATACCGGAGCTGGCACCGGTGATCACCGCGAAGCGATCCTTGAATTCAGTATTTTTCATCTACATCTCCGATGCCGGCACTTTGCCGAGCCGCAGGCTGCCCTTCCGCCCTGGAAAGGCAGCAGTTTTTATCAACGAGAGGCCAGAGGCCGGGAAGGTTTGGGCTCGGCGGTCAGCCCGGATGGCCGTCGACCCGCGCCGTCACCAGCATCGGTGCGTAGCGCCAGACATAAAGCCCCAACGCGGCGGCCCAACAAGCCGCTGCCAGCCAAAGCGAACCCAGCGGCCAGAGGGTCGAGAGGAACACTCGGGACAGCGCCCCCAGGTTGAACAGCACAAAGGCCCAGACGATGCCCGGCGGCAGCTCAAGCGGCCGGCCGGTATGGCCCAGCGTGACGCGGGCGATCATCGCCAGGATCAGCCCGCCCATGGCGCCAACACTCAGGGCATGCAGCGACGGACTGGAGTTGTTCAGCAAGCCGAAATTCCACAGTGCCAGCCCAACTGTCGCCACCACCAGCCAGAGCATCGCCAGGTGTAGCGACCACAGCAGCGGCACGTTGCGGATGCCCGCGTCATACCAGCGGATCAGGCGCAGCAGATGCCCCAGGCCGACGGCCAGAAACAGCACCCCGAGCAGCGCATGCGCTACCAGCGCCACACCCGAGGCATAGAGAACCGCGATCAGCGCACTGCCGACCAGCAGCGACCAGTCAAGCCAGGGCCATGCCTTCACCTGCGCCGTGCGCCCGAGGCCGCGCTGAGTGAAGAACGGAATCACCCGCCCGCCGATAAGCGTCATCAGCGCCGCTACCAGCCAGAGCGCAGCCAGCACTCCCTGGCGCTGCAAGCCATCATCACCCAGCGCGATACCGGAAAGCACCAGCAGCTCGGCGCCGATCATCAGGCTCAGCACGACCACGATGGGATAGTTGCGCGTCTGCCTGACCACCCAGAGCATGCGCCCTATCAGTACCAGAACCCCGAGCAGGAACAGCAGATTGAGCGGCGCCAGCAGCACCAGCGGCAGGCCCAACAGCCAGCTCAGGCGGGCCGCCAGCCAGACACCGGCAAGAACCATCAGGCGGTTGCCGGAAACACCCGGCTGGCCGGTCCAGGTCTGCCCGGCCGTCAGCACAAATCCGGCGACAATGGCCATGGCAAAGCCGAAGAGCATCTCGTGACGGTGCCAGGCCAGCCAGCCACCGGTGGGTTGAAAACCGGGCCAGAGACCGGTCCAGGCTGCAATCCAGAGGGGAATGGCGAGCATGGCAAAGATGCTGCCGGCGAGAAAGAACGGGCGAAACGCAAGCCGCCACACGGGCGGAATACTTAGGGCTTTTCGCCGATCGAGAACTTGCACAAGGCCTCCTGAAGCTTCTTCTACATCGGGCAGTGAACGCTCCACCGCACCTGATAGTGAAGGCTGTCACCACTACGACAGCCACAGGTACTTTCTACAGCTTAGGCGGCCTGGTCAGACTTGATTGCAATCAGATTTTCCAAGAGTAGGTGCGCCAGCGACGTGTGGTGCCCATGGCCGGCGAGCTGTTGCGCTTTTGCCGTATGAATCACGGCTTGCCGCAGACAAATCAGGCCGCGGACGCTGCAAACCTTCTTCGCGGGCATGGCCCGCTCCTACGCTGGGGCTGAGCGCTTTTCCGTGGGAACGGGCCATGCCCGTGAAATAGCCGGCGAGCTGTTGCGCTTTTGCTACATGAATCAAGGCTTGCCGCAGACAAGCCAGGCCGCAGAGGCTGCAACTCCCCTTCGCGGGCATGGCCCGCTCCTACACTGGGGCTGAGCGCTTTTCTGTGGGAACGGGCCATGCCCGTGAAATGGCTCTACACCGAGGTGTGGTCTTGTTCCCACGCATGCCTTCGCCCGCAGCAGACCAGTGCTACATGTCCAGCGGGCAAACGGTTTGGAAAATCGCACCATGCGGCTGCTCGGAAGCAGCCGCATCGATGCCGGTCTACTTGATCTCCTGCTTGACCGGCTCCGGGCTGTTCTCCCCTTCGTTCACCGATTTGCGAAAGCCGCTGATGGCCCCGCCCAGGTCGGAGCCCAGGTTGCGCAGGCGCTTGGTGCCGAACAGCATGACCACGATCAGCAGAATGATCAGAAGCTGCCAGATGCTGATACCCATCATTTCATTCACCTCTTGGAAGTTGCATTGCCGTTCAATGACCCGCGTGGTCATGCTCGTGATCGTTCATTTCCTCCATGTGCTCCACAGGGTCGTGCCCCATGTGCCCCATGCCCGGAAAACTCTGCAGCACTGCCTGATCGATCTCCTCGAAACGCAGCACCTGCCCACCATGCTCGGCCGCCAGTTGCCGTGCAGCATCCTCATCGGCGAACGATGCCAGCACCGCGCCCATGGCGCCCTCAAGCTCGGTGCCGGCCACATACCAGGCGCTCCTGGCGTCGATCAGATGGGCATCATCGGGTTGCGCCCAGCTGCCGTGCGCCATGTCATGCACATAGAGCTTGGCATCCAGCACGCGGTTTTCCGGCTGCAGCCACCAGCCGATCATCTCCCCCGTGGAGCAGAACTTCTTCACGCCGCCCCTCTCCACCGCCTGCCCCTTCGGGCCGGGGAAATCCAGAATGGCCATGCCGCAGACATGGCACTCGTCGTCAGCATGGAACGCCACCGGCTCTACCGGCTGCGTGGCCTGCTCGGACTCGCCGCATCCTGCCAGCCCCAGCAGCAACAAGGCGATCAGCACGCTGGAAGCCTTGGTATATAGCGCTTTCATCATTTCAGTTCCTTCCTCCAATGAAATCAGGCAAGCCGGCGGCGAAACACGCCGTATGCAGCCAGCAACGAAACACCCATCCAGACCAGCAGGCAAAGCCAGAGCGCCGCAGCCGGCAGCGGCAGGTCACTGCCCAGCGACAGCACGCCCATGGCGTTGCCGCCTTCGAAGCCGGACAGGTTGATCAGCCGGTAGATATCGGCAGGATTGAGCAACAACAGCCACGGCAGCAGTTCCGGGCTGAACTTGCCCTCGCTGAGCACCAGTAGGGCCAGCAGCACCAGGTCGAAGACCAGCACGAAGAGGAACCAGACGCCCAGCGCCAGGCCCGCCGCGCTGGATTTCTCGCTGACCTTGCTGCTGATCACGTAGGCCAGCGCCAGAAATACCCAGCCCAGCAGCGTCGAAGAGATCATGAAGCGGCCGAAGGCCCAGACCAGCACGCCCAGCTCGATATCCTCGACCAGCAGCGCAATCGCCACAGCGGCACAGCCGAAGCCGATCAGCACTGCCAGCGCCAGGATCAGACCATGACCAACGAATTTGCCCAGCAGGATCTGCCCGCGCCCCAGCGGATAGGTCAGCAACAGCATCAGCGTGCCGCCCTCGTCTTCGCCGACGATGGCGTCATAGGCCAGCAGCAGCGCAATCAGCGGCATCAGAAAGGTGGCCAGACTGGCCAGACTGGCGATGGTCGCCGGGATCGAGGTGAAGCCCAGCTGCCCCGAGGCTGCCGCGCCCAGCCAGGCGATGCCCACTGCAAGCACGGCGAATAGCAGGCTGATCGCCAGCAACCAGCGGTTGCGCAGACCGTCACTGAGTTCCTTGCGGGCAATGTTCCAGACCTGATTCATGCCTTGCCCTCCGCCGCCCGCACGTCGCCGGCGCGCTCCATGTAGTAGCGATACAGATCCTCCAGCGAGGGCTGATGGATCTCCACGTCTTGGGGCTCGCCCTCGCCGAGCAGCTCGCGCAGCAAAGGCAGCTTGTGGCCGTTGACGGCGACCACCTCGACGCCATCGGCGCCATGCCGCTGCGTCGAATAGCCCGCGGCGTTCCAGCGCTCCAGCCAGGCGTCGCTCTGGCTCATGCCGCTGGCACGAATGCGGGTCGGCAAACCCGCCTCACCACGCAACTGCTTGATGCTGCCGATGGCCTGCAAACGGCCCTTGGCCAGGATCGCCGCGCGGTTGATATGCGCTTCCACGCCGGGCAGCACGTGGGAGCAGAGGATCACGCTGGTACCGCTGCGGCGCAGGCGATCGACCAGCAAGTAAAGCTCCTGGGTGGCGATTGGGTCGAGACCCACGGTGGGCTCGTCGAGGAGCAGCAGCCGCGGTTCGCCGAGCACCGCCTGGGCCAGACCGAGGCGCTGGCGCATGCCCTTGGAGTAGGTTTTCACCCGACGGTCAGCGGCGTGAGCGAGGCCGACCTGCTCGAGCAGATCGTCTACCTGGCCAAGCGGCGTGCTCTTCAGCCGCGCGAAGTGTCGCAGGGTTTCACGCCCCGTCAGTTGCGGGTAGAAGGTCACGTTCTCCGGCAGATAACCCAGCTGGCGGCGCACATCGGTGGTGCGCGGATCGCGCCCCAGCACCTGGACGCGCCCTTCGCTGGCCTGCAGCAGGCCGAGAATCAGTTTCATGCTGGTGGTCTTGCCGGCGCCGTTATGGCCGAACAGCCCCAGCACCTCGCCCTCGCCCAGGCTCAGGTTCAAATCCTGCAACACGGTCATGTTGCCGTAACGCTGGCTGACGCCCTGGATCTCGACAGCATTCATGAGTGGGGCCTCTGCGTTGTGTTCATCGGTTCCTCGGTGACGCCTCTGGCAGGCGGCTTCATCAGCGGATGGCTGTCCTGCACCCCCGGTGACTTGACCACCGGAAACGCGCGCTGCACCCAGCGCAGCACTTCGATGCTCGGGCTGTTCATCAGCAGGCGCACCTGGGGGTACATCCACAGCAGGCGGTCGACGTTGTCATTGGGCTCGTAGGCGATATCGCCCAGACCGTCTTCGTTACGGTCCCAGCCCAGGTAGTCGCTCCAGTAGTTGCCGCGGCCGTCCACCGACCATTCCTGGGTGCGTATGGCAACGTACTTGACCTGCTGCGCATTGCCGACGAACGCGTTGCCGGAGATACGGTTGTCTTCCGAACCCGCAGTCAGGTGGATGCCCAGGTCGCTGCGCTGGAAGTGGTTGTCCTCGATGGTGTTGAACAGCGAGTTGTAGATGAACAGCGCCTTGCCTTCACCGCCGCTGATCATGCTGTCGCCACCGGTATCGCCACGCTCCACGTCGGCGACGAGGTTGTCGCTGATCGTCGAGTAGGTGATGTAGTTCATCAGGATCCCGTAGTTCTGGTCCTGCTCCGAGCGGTTGCCGGTCACGGTCAGCTTGCGGCTTTGCATCAGCGCGTAGCCGGTGCGGGTGCGGCGAGTGGTATTGGCGATGACACGGTTGTCATGGGAAAACATGTAGTGCACGCCATAGCGCAGATCCTCGAACAGATTGTGCTCGATGCTGTTGCCGTTGGAGTTGTCGATATAGATGCCGTCGCGGGTGTGCCAGACGTGGTTGCCCAGCACGCGGGCACCTTTCACGGAAAACAGGTGGATGCCGTTGCCGCGATCCTGGGAACGCAGGCCGAGGTCGCCTTCGATCCGGTTGCCTTCGATCAGCACGTTCTGGTTGAGCTCCGCCCAGATCCCGAAGCCCGCTCCCTGCAGGTAGTTGTTGCGGATCACCGTGCCATTGGCCGTGGGTTCGAGAAAGATCGCTGCGTTCATCTGGGTCAGGTCGCGGCCCGACTCGCGCAACTCACACCCTTCGATGGTGACGTCCGCTGCGCGCACGGTAAGGACGTTGCCGCGGTTCTGCCCGCGGATCACGGCGCCCGGCGCACAGGTCAGCGTCATCGGCTGGTCGATTAGAAATTGTCCGCTGTAATCGCCGGCCGGCAGCGTCCAGCGGTTGTCGCCCTCTGCCTGCAGCGGCAGAACGGTGATGGGTTGCGGCGCCGCCAGAGCGGCGCCGCTGGAAATCATCAGCGCCATGAGCGCCAATGTCGCTTGCAATCGATGAGTTGCCTGAAATCCGAGCACAGCCATTACCTTCTTTCAGTATCCAGGCGAATCATGCAGCACAGCAGCCGAGGGTTGCCGTGCCGGAAAATGCTCGTGGGAGCGACGCGGCGCATGCGCCTGACCGCCCCACGAATCACGCAGCCTGGCCTCAGGCCGGCTCGACCATCATGCGACCGACCATCTCCATGTGCAGCGCATGGCAGAACCAGCTGCAGTAGTACCAATGCAGGCCGGGCTTGTCGGCGACAAAGGTGATGGAGGAGGTCTGCTGCGGGCTGATCTCCATGCTCACGCCATGGTTGACCATGACGAAACCGTGGGTCACGTCCTCGATCTGGTCGATGTTGGTCACGACCACGGTCACTTCGTCACCCTGCTTGACGGTGAACTCCTGCACGCCGAACGCCGGCGCCATGGAGGTCATATAGACGCGGACCTTGTTGCCGTCGCGGATGACCTTGTTGTCAGCCGTCAGGTTGATGCCGTCCTTCTCGGCCATCTTCACGGTTGGCGCGAAGAACGGATCGTTGCGGTCCCAGATCTTCTTGGTCTTGATCTGATCACGGCGGGCCATGATGCAGTCATGCGGCTCGGCATAGGTCGGGCCGTCGTGTACCAGCTTCATTTCATCGCCCGAAATATCGATCAGCTGATCGTTTTCCGGGTGCAACGGGCCGGTCGGCAGGAAGCGGTCCTTGGAGAACTTGGACAGCGCCACCAGCCACTTGCCATCGGCTTCGCTGGTTTCGCACAGCGAGGCGTGCAGGTGGCCCGGCTGGTAATGCACGTCGAGCTTCTGCTTGATGTAGTTGACCTTCTCGCCCTTGTAGGCACGGCGGGCCTCCTCCATGTTCCACTTGACCACCTGGCTGTCGATGAACAACGTGGTGTAGGCGTTGCCGCGGCCGTCGAAAGTGGTATGCAGCGGGCCGAGACCCAGTTCCGGCTCACCGACCACCACGTCACGCTCGTCCTTCAGCTTGCCGGCGAACAGATCGGGCAGCATGTCGATGGCGATCATCGAGCAGGTCGGCGACAGCTTGCCGTTGGCGATGAAGTACTTGCCATCGGACGAGGTGTTGAGGCCGTGAGGGTTCTTCGGCACTGGCACGTAGCGGGTGAACTCGCTGTTCTTGCCATCTTTCTTGCGGCCGTCGAGCACTGGCGTCTTGGAGTCGCCGAGGGTGATGAACTTGCCGGCCTTGACGGCTTTTTCAATCGCATGGATGTCGAACACCACCACCCAGTCGCGCTCGTTGCGCATCATCCCGCCCAGGTCGAAGGCCCTCTCCGAGTTGTAGCAGGTGGCGGCGGCAAAGCGGCCGGTGTAGTCGGCGTCGGTGTTGTCGAGGTTGCCGTCGACGATGACCTGGAAGGCCATTTCCATGGTTTCCGCATCGATGGCGTTGTACATGGTGTAGCTGTTTTCATCCTGCAGGTCGAAGACCTTGCCGTCGTTGGGGTGCGGGATGATGAACTCGGCGTTGGCAAACACGTACTTGGTGTGCGGCACCTTCTGCAGACGCAGACCGTGGATGGCCTGGACGTTGGGAATGGTGAGCATCTTGTCGCACTTCATGATATCCAGGCGGATACGTGCAACGCGGCTGTTGGCCTTGTCGTTGATGAACAGGTACTTGCCGTCGTACTTGCCGTCGGTCATGGAGATGTGCGGGTGGTGGCAGTCGCCGTTCAGGAACTTGGCGCTTTCGCCCATGATCGCGCGGCTTTCGTTGGTCAGGCCCCAGCCGCTGGCCGAGTCGACGTTGAACACCGGGATACGCATGATTTCGCGCATGGACGGTACGCCCAGGACGCGCACTTCACCCTGGTGGCCGCCGGACCAGAAGCCGTAGTAGTCATCCAGTTCGCCGGGGCCAACGTGGATTTTCTGCTTGGATTCCTTGACCGCCTGGGCCCAGGACTCACGAGTCATTACCGCACCGCCGAGCGCGGTGGCGGCCACCGCTGCACCGGTCACGGCGCTGGCACCGAGGAAGCCGCGGCGGCTGAGGTTGAGCTTCTCAGGCGCCTGGGTGTTCTTGGAATCTTTGTCGCTCATGGGGTTTCGCTCCTTTGGGACATCTTCAAACACGGGTCTAACTACCAGTTCGAGCGGCTGGCAGAAGCGCGCTCAGGGTTCCACCACTTGCACGGGAATCAACTGCGGTGCAGCTGGGGCCTTTTTGTCACGCCGGGCGCGCTTGTTCTTCGCGATCAGCGGCGGACACTTGTTCTCGTTGTGATAGGTCATCTGGCAATCGAGGCAGTAATGGCACTCGTTGTGGTTGATGTGCCCATCCGGATGGATCGCCTGCACCTCGCACTCGTTGGCGCAAATCTGGCAGGGGTTGCCGCATTCCTTGCGCCGCTTGAGCCAGTCGAACAGGCGGAAGCGGCCGGTGATCGCCAGGCCTGCGCCCAGCGGGCAGACGTAGCGGCAGTACACCTTGCGGGTAAAGATGTTGATCACCAGGAGGAATACCGCGTAGGCGACGAACCACCACTGGCGGTCGAACTTGAGGGTGATGGCGGTCTTGAACGGCTCCACCTCGGCAGCCTTCTCGGCCATCATCATCGACTCCAGCGAGATGCCGAACAGCACCAGCAGGACGATGTACTTGATCGCCCAGAGCCGCTCGTGCACGGCAAAGGGCACGTCGTACTGAGGAATCTTCAGCCAGCGCGCGGCCTCGTTGATCAACTCCTGGAGGGCGCCAAAGGGGCACAGCCAACCGCAGAACACGCCGCGGCCCCACAGCAGGATGCTGGCGGCAGTGAACACCCAGAGAATGAATATCACCGGGTCGGTGAGGAACAGTTCCCAGCGGAAGTCCTGCACCAGGGCATGGACAAAGGTCAGGACGTTGACCACCGACAGCTGCCCCAGGGCGTACCAGCCGATAAACACCACGGTGAAGATCAGATAGCCGTGGCGCAGCTTCTTGAGGAAGTTGGGGTGCTTGGCGAATTTGTCCTGCATGAACAGGATTACGGTCAGCAGTGTCAGCGCCACCAGGATCACGCCGATCTGGAAGCTCTTCTGGTACCAGATATTGACCCACAGCGGACGGTTGGCCTCTTCGATGGCGGCCAGTTCCTCGGCAGTCAGCGGCGGCCGCTCGAAATAGGCATCAGGCAGCAGGTAGGGCATTTCGAAGCTGGTGAAGATGCTCTCGATCGGGCCGATCTGACGACGTACCAGCAGCTCCAGGTTCCAGGCCGAACCGGGGTCGAAACGGTATTGCTCGCGGGCGATGAAGATCGCCATCTCGAAGAAGTCCGGCATGCCCTCGGCGTAAACGTCGGATAGGCGGATGAAGTCCAGGTCGCGGAAACTGATGGTGTCGCCGAACTGACGCAGCTGCACCCGATCGAAGATGCCGCCACGCACATAGCCCGAGCCCTTGAACGAGTAGTCACCGTTGGCCAGCACCGCGAACGCGTGCTCGCCCGGCTTGAGGTTCTCCATCAGTTCGCTGTACTGACGTTCGCCCAGCAGGTTGCGGCCAATGGTGGGCGGGTTCAGATGGGTGGCGTAGAGATCGATGAAGGTCTCGTCGCGCTGCTCCGCGCTGGCCACGTCGACACCCTCTGCCTCGGTGCCGATGAAGGCGTCGTCCACCTGGCCTCGGGTCAGGTGCATGCGGCGGATGGCGCCATTACCCGTCAATTCGGTCCAGTTGCTAGGCTGATAAATATCTTCGCGTACCAGGGCGATCTTCGGCCGAGCACTGGCGCCGGCGGCCACCAGGCCCAGGTCCACGGCGACCGTGTGTGCGGCGCGCATGACGATTTCGTTGATCACCATCACCGTCACGGTGGCACCGGTCACGGCATCGATGGTCACCGCGCTCTGGTCGCTGGAACGGCCGACCACCACGCGCTGGTCGGCCCTGATGCCGGCGTAGTGGGCGTTGAAGTCGTGCACTTTTTGCTCGGGAATGCCGATCAGCACGATGGGTTCGTGGTGTTCGAGCATGTAGGCATCAACGATGGCGCCTGCAGGGTCGAGCAGGATCTGCATGTTGATCGGCTTGCCGGAGTAGGCCGGCATGTCGGTGACGTGGATGCTCTGGAAGGCGTAGCCGTGCACCGTACCGACGCCGTCGGCCAGGGTACGCACCTGGTATTCGCCCTCAGGCTCGGAAATGTGCGTAGCGCGGGGGAAGAACTGCTCGATACGCTGCCGTTCGGCCTCGTACTCCTTGGCCTGCAGCGTCAGGCTGGTGAACATAAGGAATACTGCGACCAGCAGACACTTCCCCCAATTGCCACTGACTACAGACGTACTACACAGGGGCTTCATATCACTCCACTTCCCGCAGAAATGTTCGAGGCATGGTAGGTGACACGAGTCGGGTTTACCCTTGATTACAATCAAGCCCGCCATCTAAAGCGCGCTTCCGTTGAGCCATGTCAACGAAAGCGCAGATGCACGCCAGAGCCTGCCATACCTCGATGAAGACTAGCTGCTATTCAGGGACGTTCAAGATATGGGGCTTTTGGCGGCATCCAGACGCTGTCGTCCATTACGACCACGCCGGACAAATACCTAGCGGCGCAGCGGCTGGAGAGAAGTCCCGAAGAGAAAAGGTTTACGTTAAAGCCATCGGCATCTGGCACGAAAGGACCCAACGCACCGGCTGGGCTGGAACAGCACCGCTTCGCTATTCCAGCCCAGGTTCAAAAGCTACTGCATCGGCAGCAACCCCGCTGACGAGCGCTCCGATCAGTGGCGACCCGGTGGCGTGAGATAGGCTGCGGTGGCGCCACGACTGGCCTCGCTGGCCTTTATTTCCATCCTCGTGATGCTGCGCAGATGCACCTGGTCGGGGCCATCGGCAAAGCGCAGGGAACGCCCGCCTATCCACATGTCCGCCAGCGGCGTGTCAGGCGTCAGACCCATGGCTCCATATACCTGGATTGCACGATCGACGACGTTTGTATGCATGCGCGGCACCAGCGCCTTGATCATGGCGATTTCCTTGCGTGCCGCCCTGGCGCCGACCTCGTCGATCATCCAGGCGGTTTTCAATACCAGCAGCCGCGCCTGCTCGATCTCGATACGCGACTCGGCAATCCAGTCGGCAATGTTGGAATACTGCGCCAGGTATTTGCCGAAAGCCTTGCGTTCCTGGCTACGCTCGACCATCAGCTCCAGCGCCAGCTCGGCCATGCCGATGGAACGCATGCAGTGATGGATGCGACCCGGTCCCAGGCGCGCCTGGGCCATCATGAAGCCCTCGCCCTCCTTACCCAGCAGGTTGCTCGCCGGCACTCGCACATCCTTGAACAGTAGCTCGCAGTGGCCCTCGGGGGCGATATGGTTCATCACCGGAATATTGCGCACCAGCTCCACGCCAGGCGTGTCGAAGGGCACCAGAATCATGCTCTGCTGCTGATGGGTGTCGGCGTCGGGATCGGTCTTGCCCATCACGATCAGCACCTTGCAGCTGGGGTGCGCGGCGTTGGTGATGAACCACTTGCGTCCGTTGATGACGTAGTCGTCGCCGTCACGGCGAATCAGGGTCTGGATGTTGGTGGCATCCGATGAGGGTACGTCCGGCTCGGTCATGGCGAAGGCCGAGCGGATCTCGCCTTCGAGCAGCGGCTTGAGCCAGCGCTCGCGCTGCTCAGGCGTGGCGAACATGTGCAGCAGCTCCATGTTGCCGGTGTCCGGTGCATTGCAGTTGAACACCTCGGACGCCCAGTGCACGCGCCCCATGATTTCCGCCAGTGGTGCGTATTCCAGATTGCTCAGGCCCATTCCCGGCTCGTCAGCGCCCAGCGACGGCAGGAACAGGTTCCACAGCCCTTCCGCACGCGCCAGCGCCTTGAGGTCGTCCATAAAGGAAACCGGGTACTGGCCGGCAGCAACCTCGGCATGCCAGGCGCCGATGCGCGGCACAATGTGCTGATCCATGAAGGCGTGCAGTTGCTGACGCAGTGCCTCCACACGCGGGCTGTAGGCGAAATTCATGCGATACCTCTGGGTTCGGGTGGTTACATTCACCTTAAACCCGGCAGGCGTGAAAGCAACGAAAGTACGCCTGCTGAATCAGGCCCAATCAATGACACGATGGGCACCGACAGAAGCACCTGCGGTGCTTGCACCCACCAAGCTGAAGCTTCCAGCGCATCAGGAAAATGTGGGAACGGGCCATGCCCGTGAAGAAGCCCGCATCAGCGTGCAGACGCTGTTCGTGGGCATGGCCCACTCCTACAGGTGCCAGGCTCTGGCCCACGACCGCGCTACCAGCTCAGATAAAACATCGCCTTGGCCAACACCACAATGCCGACCATCTGCAGAAAGATGGCCCAGTGAATGGCACGGTAGCGCCCCGGTGTCATCCGCCCGCTACGCAGCAGCATGGCCACTGCGCCAAAGGTGAAGAAGACACCGATGGCGAGCAGAATCTTCAGCGTCAGCAGCGTGCCGAAACTGCTGGCAAAAGGATCGGCAAGCAGATGCCGATGATGCCAAGCCAGGCCAATACCCGCGCCGTAGACGAACAGCACCACCCAGTGCAACACCACCCGCAAGCGTGCGCCGACCGCCTTGTCGACACGCTGCATCAGCTCCGGCTCGATCTGCTGCCGCACCCTGGCCAGCACGGCCACCTCGATAAACAGCGCACCGATGAAAAAGATCGCACCCAGCAAGTGGGTCACATGCAACAGGGAATAGCTCATTTCTGCCCCTTGGTCGTCAGGTTTTCAGCCTAGCACTCCAGCCATCTGCCTTGCCCCCGACAGATTGCCTCACGGACGCGCGGCCAACTGGCTGCCGCCTCGCTCGACCTGCTGACCGACTTCGAAACCTTTGGCGGAGGTCCGCAGATGACTGATATTTCCTTCTTCATCCCGGAGCACATAAAGGCTGTGATCCGGCCCCGCCACTTCCTGCACACCCTGTCCGGCGAAATACCCCACCCCAGCGCCTACCAGTGCGCCAAGCGGACCTCCGGCAGCGGCCCCCAGCATGAAGCCACTGAGGCCACCAAATCCGCCGCCCAGCACACGGTCCCTTTCTACGGTCATCACTTCATCGGCATTCACCAGGGTGCATGTCAGCAGCAGTACACTGGCTATCACTATCGACTTGTTCATGCGGAAGCGCTCCTTCGAAGCTTTGGAAATGCATCCGTCTCTTTCATGAAGCGTGCCGTCATTTATATCGATAAGAATCAAGAAGTTACGTATAAGCATGTACTAATCACCCTGACGACACAGGTTGAAAAAACCACACGATAAGTAATTTAGACCCTACCTGATCTACAGAGGCCCGCCATGATCCGCTGCAAACGCGCCTATGAAAGCCCGACTCACGAGGATGGCCGACGAGTGCTGGTAGATCGGCTCTGGCCGCGCAACTGCCGCAAGGAGGCGCTGCAGCTGGAGCAATGGCACAAGGAGGTGGCGCCATCCAGCGAATTGCGCCGAGCCTTCAAGCGCAACGAGCTGGACTTCGAGGCCTTTCGCGAACGCTACCGCCAACAGCTCGCCGCACACCCCGAGCATTGGTGGCCGCTGCTGGACATGGCTGGCAAGCGGGAGCGCCTCACTCTTATCTACGCCGCCCGGGACGAAGAGCAGAACAACGCCCAGGTATTGGCAGAGTGGCTGGAGGAGCAGCTCGAACGCCAGGACGAGCAGAATTCGCCGCCCTGCTACGCAGCCAAAAATCCGTCCTGACCATATCCGGGCCAGTCTTTGATCGGCGACGGCGGGCCAGAACTTTATCCTGCCCGCCGTTTCTACTGACGACACCTCAGCTGCCCACACGCCAATGAACGAAGCCACCTCCTCGTCGACCACATTGACCGACTGCCTGGTGATTGGCGCGGGCCCCGGAGGTCTGACTGCCGCACTTTACCTGGCCCGCTTCCATCGCGATTGCCTGGTGGTGGATGCAGGAGCCAGTCGCGCAGCACTGATACCCCGCTCACGCAACTACCCGGGTTTTCCACCCGGCATCTCCGGTGAGGCCCTGCTCGCCCGATTGCGCGAGCAGGCCACCAGCTATGGCGCCCGGATCGAACACGGCAAGGTCGAGCTGATCGAACCCCATGCCGAAGGGTTCACCGCGCATTACGACGGTCGCACCTGCATTGCCCGCCGCGTCATTCTCGCCACAGGGATCGAGGACACGCTGCCGCAGATGCCCGATGCCCGAGACGCCATCGCCGCCGGCAGTCTGCGCCTGTGTCCGATCTGCGACGGCTATGAAGTCAGCGGCGAAAACGTCGCGGTATACGGCGAGGCCGAAGACACCATTCGCCATGCCGTTTTCCTGCGCACCTTCACCGACCGGGTTACCGTGGTGGTCCACGGCGATCCGCGCGCCTGCGAGGAAGCCCTTGCACTGGCCCGCCATTACGACATCCGGCTGATCGGCGACTGCGTCGAAGCTCTGCAGCCCTGCCCTACGGGCATCGAGCTGCAGACCCGCAACGGCGAGACCCATCACTTCGACATCATCTACCCCAACCTCGGCGCGCGCGTGCGCTCCGATCTGGCCACCCGCCTGGGCGCCACCTGCGACGAACAGGGCGCACTGATTGTCGACTCGCACCAACAGACATCCGTAGCGGGACTCTATGCCCTGGGCGATGTCGTGGTCGGGCTCAAGCAGTTGAGCGTAGCCACCGGGCAGGCTGCCCAGGCCGCGACCGCTGTCCACAACAGTCTGGAAAACAATCCCTGGCGCCCACTCCGGCCCACGGAGTAAATGCACTAGTACCGGCTAGCAGGGCATACTGCGCACTTCGATCAAAGCCCGAACAGCATGCGCATACACGTTACCTTCATCGACCGCATCGGCATTACTCAGGAGGTTCTTGCCCTGCTGGTGGCCCGCAACCTGAATCTCGATGCCGTGGAGATGGTGCCGCCCAACGTCTATATAGACGCGCCGACACTCGACACCGAGGTGCTCGACGAGCTGCGCCAGGCGCTGCGCAATGTGCGTGGCGTACAGGATATCCAGGTTGTCAGCATGCTCCCCGGTCAACAGCGACGCCTGCAGCTCGATGCCCTGCTGCATGCCATGCCGGACCCGCTGATGGCGGTCGATGGCGATGGCAAGGTGCTCATGGCCAATCCCGCGCTGATCAGCCTGGTAGGGCTCGACCCCGAAGGCCGGTTCGTCGGCGAGCTGTTCGATGCGCCTGAACTACAGACCGCGATGCTTGAGCAGAACTTCCGCCTGCCCATGCGCGAGATCATCTTCAATGGCCAGTCCCTGCTGATCGACGTGATGCCGGTTGCCGAAAGCCCCAGCACGGACGGCTCCCACCCAACCGCAGGCGCACTGCTGACGCTGTATGCACCCAGCCGCCTGGGCGAGCGCCTGGCCGCGCTGCACCCGCACCATGCGGAAAGTTTCGAGGCACTGCTGGGCGATTCGCCGGCAATCCGCACGCTCAAGGCGCGCGGCGTGCGTGTGGCAGTGCTGGATGCGCCACTCCTGATTCAGGGCGAAACCGGCACCGGCAAGGAGCTGGTTGCCCGCGCCTGCCACGCCGCCAGCCCTCGCAGCAAAGCGCCGTTCCTCACGCTCAGCTGCGCTGCCGTATCGGAGAACCAGGCTGACGGTGAACTCTTCGGTTATGCACCCGGCGCCGCGAACGCCAACCAGCGCAGCGGCAAACCCGGCCTACTGGAGCTGGCCAACGGCGGCACGGTTTTTCTCGACGAGATCGCCGAACTGTCACCCTACCTGCAAGCCAAGCTGATGCACTTTCTAAGCGAAGGGAGCTTTCGCCGAGTCGGCGGCGAGCGCGAGATACGCGTCGACGTGCGCATCCTCAGCGCCACCCACCGCGACCTCGAACAACTGGTAGCCGAAGGCGCCTTTCGTGAAGACCTGTTCTATCGACTCAACGTCCTCAATCTCGCTGTTCCGCCGCTGCGCGAACGGGGCGAAGACATCCTCCTGCTGGCGCGACACTTCCTGCTGCAAGCGTGCACGCAGATCCAGCGACCGCCTTGTCGGCTTGCCCCATCGACCTATCCAGCCCTGCTTGGCAACAGCTGGCCCGGCAATGTGCGCCAGCTACAGAACGTCATCTTTCGCGCCGCGGCAATGTCCGACGGCAGCATGATCGGGCTGGACGATCTTGATATCGCCCGTACTCGACTGGCTAGCCAGGACGATGAAATATCCAGTCTCAGCGAGGCCATGGAAGCCTTCGAGCGCTCGATTCTGGAAAGGCTGCACGCCAGCCACCCTTCTACCCGCCTACTCGCAGCCCGTCTGAAAAGCTCCCACAGCGCCATCGCCATGCGCCTGCGCAAATATGGCATCGGCAGTCGTGGCGGAGGCGCCTGACGCAAACGTCACCATCGGAAACATTTGCTCATCTCACTGTCCTTAATCACCTCACTGCGCACCAGCCGGCCGCCCGCAATGTATCGAATTGCATACAGCGTATCGAAACAAATACGAGCCTCTTGCCAGCCAGCAAATCAAGGCTGTGCGCAATATCTGTATCGAAACCGCTACAGGAAAACCGTTCGGAGGTGTCAGGGCGATGCATAAGCTTTTGATTAGTAGAGCAATTTTATAAAGCTGGCATTGGTATTGCGTAGATCCATTAACTGGCGCCGGAAGGTGGCACGTGCTGCTTGCCCGAAAAAAGGCCAAAAGCAACGTCCGCCAGCCGGCTCCTCCTATGGGTGCCTGGTTTTTTTCGCACACCGACATGCCGTAAACCAAAAACTACAAGCGGAGTCGACATGCAATTTCTGAATGATCTGGTCAATCAAATCAACGCATTGGTATGGGGCCCACCGATCCTGGTGCTGATCCTAGGTACCGGCATGTTCCTTATGATCATGCTCAAGTTCATGCCTTGGCGGACCATTCCCCGAGGCTTCCGCTTGATGTGGCAAGGCCGCAAGAACGAACCTGGCGCCGACGGTGAAATCAGCCCCTTCCAGGCGCTGATGACCTGCCTTGCTGCCACCGTCGGGACCGGCAACATCGCCGGGGTCGCCACCGCGATCTTCCTCGGCGGGCCGGGGGCGCTGTTCTGGATGTGGTGCACCGCGCTGGTGGGCATGGCCACCAAGTACTGCGAAGTGGTGTTGGCCGTGCATTACCGCGAGAAGGACGACCGCGGCGAGCACGTCGGCGGCCCGATGTATGCCATCAAGAACGGCCTGGGCAAGAAGTGGCTGTGGCTGGGCGGCGCCTTCGCCATCTTCGGCGGGCTGGCCGGTTTCGGCATCGGCAACATGGTCCAGGTCAACAGCATGGCCCATGCCATGGAAACCACCTTTGGCGTGCCGATGTGGATCACCGGCGTGGTCTCGATGATCATCGTCGGCATGGTGATCCTCGGCGGCATCAAGCGCATCGGCAAGGTCGCTGCGTCGCTGGTGCCGTTCATGTGCGTGGCCTACATCATCGCCGCCCTGGTGGTGCTGGCAGTCAACTACCAGTCCATTCCCGGTGCCTTCGCGCTGATCTTCCAGTCTGCCTTCAACCCAGTTGCGGCAACCGGTGGCTTTGCCGGCGCGGCGGTGATCGCGGCGATTCGCTTCGGCGTCGCCCGCGGCATCTTCTCCAACGAGGCCGGCTTGGGTACCGCCGGCATCGCTCAGGCAGCCGGCACCAGCAACTCCCCGGTGCGCTCCGGTCTGATCGGCATGCTGGGTACGTTCATCGACACCATCATCATCTGCTCGATGACCGGCCTGGCGATCATCTGCTCCGGCGTCTGGACCAGTGGCGAAAGCGGCGCGGCCCTCTCGGCAGCGGCCTTCGAGTCGGCGATGCCGGGCTTCGGCGGCGCCATCCTGACCGTTGCACTGGTGGTCTTCGCCTTTACCACCATCCTGGGCTGGAGCTACTTCGGCGAAAAATGCTGGGAGTATCTGGTGGGCACCAAGGTCATCTGGCCATTCCGGGTGATCTGGGTGCTGGCCGTGCCGTTCGGCGCCATCGCCCAGCTGGACTTCGCCTGGCTGGTCGCCGACACCCTCAACGGCCTGATGGCGATACCTAACCTGATCTCCCTGCTGCTGCTGAGTCCGGTCGTGGTCAAACTGACCAACGCCTACTTTGCTGAGCGCAAGGCCCAGGAAGCAATGGCCGGCGTATCGCGCTAAAAGGCGGTCTAAGCTGAAAGCAGCCCTATTGTCGGGACTGCTTTCAGCGAGTACGCCAGCCATGTCCCTCAGCACCCTAGATCTATTCAAGATCGGTCTCGGCCCCTCCAGTTCACATACCACGGGGCCCATGCACGCGGCGGTGCGCTTCGCCGAAGGGCTGAAGCGCGACGATCTTCTGGCATCCACCGAAAGCCTGCGCATCGAGCTGTACGGCTCGCTCGGCGCCACCGGCAAGGGCCACGGCAGCGACAAGGCGGTAATGCTCGGCCTTGAAGGCGAGAAGCCCGAGAAGGTCGATACCCGCATCATTCCCGCGCGACTGGCCGCCATTCGAGAAAGTGGCACCTTGCGCCTGCTGGGTGAGAAGCCGATCCGCTTCGTGGAGCGTGAACACCTGGCGATGATCCTCAAGCCGCTGAGTTTTCATCCTAACGGCATGATCTTCCGCGCCTTCGACGCCACAGGCTTGCAGATCCGCAGCCGCGAGTTCTACTCGGTGGGCGGCGGCTTCGTGGTCGACCAGCAGGCAGCCGGCAGCGACCGGATCATCGAGGACCAGACACCACTGCCCTTCCCCTTTCACAGCGGCCGCGAACTACTGGCGCTGTGCGACCAGCATGGACTGTCGATCAGCCAGTTGATGCTGGCCAACGAAGCCGCCTGGCGCCCTGAAGCGCAGACCCGCGCGCAGCTGCTGAAGATCTGGCAAGTCATGCAGGATTGCGTCAGCGCCGGCTGTCAGACCGAAGGCACCCTGCCCGGAGGACTCAAGCTCCAGCGCCGCGCCGCCAGGCTCTACCGCCAGCTCAGCGACAACCCCGAAGCCAATCTGCGTGACACCCTCAACGTGCTCGACTGGGTCGATCTCTACGCCCTGGCGGTCAACGAGGAAAACGCCGCCGGCGGTCGCGTGGTCACCGCACCGACCAACGGCGCCGCCGGAATCATCCCGGCGCTGCTGCATTACTACATGCGCTTCGTGCCCGGCGCCAACGAGGACGGCGTGGTGCGCTTCCTGCTGACCGCCGCGGCCATCGGCATCCTCTACAAGGAGAACGCCTCGATCTCCGGTGCCGAAGTCGGCTGCCAGGGTGAAGTGGGCGTCGCCTGCTCCATGGCCGCCGGCGCCCTCTGCGAAGTGCTCGGCGGCACGCCGCATCAGGTGGAAAACGCCGCCGAGATCGGCATGGAGCACAACCTCGGCCTGACCTGCGACCCGGTCGGCGGCCTGGTCCAGGTGCCCTGCATCGAGCGCAACGCCATGGGCGCGGTAAAGGCCATCAACGCCGCACGCATGGCCCTGCGCGGCGATGGCCGGCACTTTATTTCGCTGGACAAGGTAATCCGCACCATGCGCCAGACCGGCGCCGACATGAAAAGCAAATACAAGGAAACCGCCCGCGGCGGGCTGGCGGTTAATATCATCGAGTGCTGAGCCGCGGGCATCTGCTGTCTCCCAACACCCATTCGGCGCGAGGGCGCGCCTCCCAGACAAAGCGGTGCAGTGCTTGCTGTGACTTGTGGGAGCCCCGCCCTCGGGGCGAAGCTTTTTGAGCGATGACACAGGCTCAAGCTTCCTTGCCAATCCCGTATTCGCGCAGTTTGTTGGCGACGGTGGTGTGCGAGACCCCGAGTCGCTTGCCCAACAGGCGGCTGCTGGGGTGCTGCTTGTACAGGCTCTCCAGCACCACCTTTTCGAAACGACCCAGAATTGCAGCTAGGTCGCCGTCCAGCGAGAAGTCACCCAGCGGCTGCGCCGCGCCATAGCCCGGCAAGCGGATATGCTCAGGCTTGATGGTGCCGCCCTCGCACAGCGAAACCGCCTGGAACAGGGTGTTCTCCAACTGGCGCACGTTGCCCGGCCAGTGATAGCCCGCCAGTCGCTCCAGTGCCTGCGGCGACAGCGTTGGCAACGGGCAGCCGATCTGCCGGCTGGCCTGGTCAATAAAGTGCAGCGCCAGCGACTGCAGGCCATCCAGGCAGTCGCGCAGCGGCGGGATATGCAGCGACAGCACGTTGAGACGGTGATAAAGGTCCTGGCGGAACTCACCCTTAGCGCACAGCTCGGACAGGTCCACCTGGGTTGCGCAGATCACCCGCACGTCGAGATAGACCTCCTCGTCGCTGCCGACCCGACGAAAGCCGCCATCCTGCAAAAAGCGCAGCAATTTGGCCTGCAGCCGCGCGCTCATCTCGCCGACCCCGTCGAGAAACAGCGTGCCGCCGGCAGTGAGCTCCAGCAGCCCCAACTTGCCCTCGGGCCGCGCACCCTCGAAGGCGCCGGGGCCGTAGCCGAACAGCTCGGTCTCGGCCATGGACTCGGGCAGCCCGGCGCAGTTGAGTGCCATGAACGGCGCCTGCCCGCGCGGGCTCGACAGATGGCAGGCGCGGGCCAGCAGCTCTTTGCCGGTGCCGGTCTCGCCCTCAATCAGCAGCGGCGCGTCCAGCGGCGCCATGCGCCGGGCCTCACGCACCACGGCAGCCATCACCCTGGAACTCTGGAAAATGCTGTCGAAGCCGCGCAGCTCCTGCTTGCGCACGTTGTAGATGCGCTCGCCTACCCGGTCGGCACGGTGCAGGGTCAGCACCGCACCGGCCAGTGCCTCGCTATCGTCGTGTTCGGATTGCAACGGTGCGATATCGGCGAGAAACACGTCGCCCCTGATCTTCACCCGCAAGCCGTTGATCCGCGCCTTGTTGGCACGCACCAGCTCCGGCAGGTCGAAATCCTCGGCGTAGCGCGACAGGCTCATGCCCGGTACTTCGTCCACCCGCACGCCAAGCAGCTGCGCCGCCGAACGATTCGCTGCGACGATGGCGCCCGCCATGTCGACGGACAGGACGGGGAACTCCAGCGCGCCAAGCAATGCGTTGAGTTCCAGCGAATGGCGCTCGCTGGGCATCAGCCCGACCTTGCGCACCTCGAATACACCGGACAGCGCCTCGATCTTTGGCCGTAGCGCCTGCAACTGCAGGTTCATCAGGTTCGGGCAGTGCAGATAGATGGCGTTGCCCTGCTCACCGCCCACCTCGCCGCGGGCCACGTTGATGCCGTAGTCGACCAACAGATTGAGCATGTCACGCAGGATGCCAACGCGGTTCTGGCAGAGGATTCGGATACGCATGGCATGGAACCTTTTTGTTGTTATGGCGGCCACCAACAAGCAAAGGCCGCAAATTTTCGTCAAGAATATTTGACGACTTCGAGCGCGGCCAGAGCTATTTTTTCAGGGCACGGGCAATACGTAACGCTTTTCTTACAGAATTGCCTGCACTCGGCGGCGAAATGTCGCAGCTACCTCTCCCAACCCTTCCGCTAAAGGGTTCGAATGGGGCATCCAGAACAACAACGATGCCTCACAGACGCGGCCACCCGTGTCGGGCCAGGAGGTCAGATGAAAGCAACGCGATACACCGCCCGCGAGCCGGGCGGCGACGGCAATATCCACTACCCCGAGCGCGAGCATGAGGTGTGGAACACCCTTATCGAGCGCCAGCTCAAGCTGCTGCCGGGACGGGCCTGTGCCGAATATCTGGATGGCCTCGACCAGCTCGCCCTGCCCCACGATCGCATCCCGCAGCTCGCTGAGATCAACCGCGTGCTGGAGCGCAGTACCGGATGGCAGGTGGCACGGGTCCCGGCGCTGATCCCCTTCCAGACGTTTTTCGAGCTGCTGGCCAGCAAGCGTTTTCCGGTGGCCACCTTTATCCGCACCCCGGAGGAGCTGGACTACCTGCAGGAACCGGACATCTTCCACGAGATCTTTGGCCACTGCCCGCTGCTGACCAACCCCTGGTTCGCCGAGTTCACCCACACCTACGGCCAGCTCGGCCTCAAGGCCAGCAAGGAAGAGCGTGTGTATCTCGCGCGGTTGTACTGGATGACCGTGGAATTCGGCCTGGTCGATACGCCGCAAGGCCGGCGCATCTATGGCGGCGGCATCCTCTCCTCGCCGAAGGAAACCCTCTACAGCCTGTCCGCCGAACCGGAGCACCAGCGCTTCGATCCGCGGGAGGCCATGCGCACGCCATACCGCATCGATATCCTGCAGCCGATCTACTTCGTGCTGCCGGACTTGCACCAGCTGTTCGAACTGGCGCGCCAGGACATCATGGCTATGGTCCAAGAAGCGATGCGCCTTGGCCTGCACCAACCGAAGTTTCCGCCAAAGGCGGCGTAGGGTGGAAAACCGCGAAGCGTTTTCCACGCGTTCGGTCCGGCCAGCTCGAAGCCGTGCAGACCTTGGAATAACGCGTGGATAAGCCTTCGGCGTTATCCACCCTACGACAACCTACGAATCCGCTCAGAAGGAACGACCCATGACCGACCTCACCCAAGCCCATTGCGAAGCCTGCCGTGCCGACGCTCCCAAAGTCAGCGACGACGAACTGGCCGAGCTGATCAAGCAGATCCCCGACTGGAACATCGAAACCCGCGACGGCCATATGGAGCTGGAGAAGGTTTTCCTGTTCAAGAACTTCAAGCATGCCCTGGCCTTTACCAACGCCGTCGGTGAAATCGCCGAAGCCGAGGGCCACCACCCGGGCCTGCTCACCGAATGGGGCAAGGTCACCGTCACCTGGTGGAGTCACTCGATCAAGGGCCTGCATCGCAACGACTTCATCATGGCCGCGCGTACCGACCAGGTCGCCGCGACGGCGGAGGGTCGCAAGTAATGCATTTCGACCCGATCGGCCGGGTGCCCGGCGACCCCATCCTCGGTCTGCTGGACAGCTACCGCGCCGATCCCAACCCGGCGAAGCTGGATCTCGGCGTTGGCGTGTACAAGGATGATCGCGGGCAGACGCCAATTCTGCGCGCGGTGAAGCTCGCTGAGCAGCGGCTGGTGGACAGCGAACAGACCAAAAGCTATATCGGCGGCCATGGCGACGCGGCCTTTACCGCTGCGCTGACGCAGCTCGTACTCGGCGCCGACTCGCCGCTACTTGCCGAACGCAGCGGCTGCACCCAGACGCCCGGCGGTACCGGCGCGCTGCGCCTGGCTGGCGAGTTCATCGCCCGCTGCCTGCCGGGGCGCAGTGTCTGGCTGAGCGACCCGACCTGGCCGATTCACGAAACCCTGTTCGGCGCTGCCGGCGTGCCGGTGAGTCACTACCCCTATGTCGGCGCCGGCAATCGCCTCGACAGCGACGGCCTGTTTGCAGCCCTGGAAACCATCCCTGAAGGCGATGTAGTGCTGCTGCACGCCTGTTGCCACAACCCGACCGGTTTCGATCTGGACCGGGCCCAGTGGCAGCGAGTACTGGAGATCGTGCGTCAGCGCCGGCTGCTGCCGCTGTTCGACTTCGCCTATCAGGGCTTTGGCGACGGGCTGGAGGAAGACGCCTGGGCGGTGCGACTGTTCGCCGAAGCGCTGCCTGAAATGCTGATCACCAGTTCATGTTCGAAGAACTTCGGCCTGTATCGCGAACGCACCGGCGGGCTGATCGTCCTGGCGGCGGGTCGCGAACCGCTGGAGAACGTGCGCAGCCATCTGGCCGCCATCGCCCGCGGCCTGTGGTCCACGCCGCCCGCCCATGGCGCAGCGGTGGTGGCCACCATCCTCGGCGACGAAGCCCTAAGGCAGCTTTGGCAAAGCGAGGTGCAGGCCATGCGTCAGCGTATCGCCGGCCTGCGCACCGGCCTGGTGGAAGCGCTGACGCCCTACGGACTGAGTGAGCGATTCGCCCATATCGCCCATCAGCGCGGCATGTTCTCCTACACCGGCCTGACTGCCAGACAGGTACATCGCCTGCGCGATGAGCATTCGATCTACCTTGTCGATAGCGGGCGTGCCAGCGTCGCCGGCATCGATGCCGAGCGACTGGATGACCTGGCCAGCGCCATCGCCAAGGTAGTTGCCTAGCACAGGCCGCTGGAAAGCTGCCTGTGCACGAAAGCCGGCGCTTCAGCCGACGCGCAGCATCTCCAGCAGCGCCTCGGCAGCGGCTTCGGACGAGGCCGGGTTCTGCCCCGTCACCAGCTTGCCGTCGACCACAACGTGGGATGACCAGTCCGGCCCCTTGCTGTAATCGCCGCCGCGCTCCTTGAGGCGATCCTCCAGGAGGAAGGGCACCACCTCGGTCAGCTCCACCGCCGCCTCCTCGGCATTGGTAAAGCCGGTGACTTTGCGGCCCTTGATCAACGGCTCACCCTCCGGCCCGCGGACCTCGGTGAGCACGGCCGGCGCATGGCAGACCGCCGCAACCGGCTTGCCGGCCCGCGCGAAGGCCTCGATAAGCTCGATGCAGTGGCGATCCTGGACCAGATCCCAAAGCGGGCCGTGGCCGCCGGGAAAGAACACCGCGTCGAAATCCTCGGCCGCAACCTCGGCCAGCAGCACCGTATTGGCCAATGCGCGCTGGGCCTCGGCGTCCTCCTTGAAACGGCGCGTGGCCTCGGTCTGGGCATCCGGCTCGTCGCTTTTCGGATCAAGCGGCGGCTGCCCACCCTTCGGTGAAGCCAGGGTCAGTTCGGCGCCGGCATCGCGAAGAACGAAATAGGGTGCGGCAAACTCTTCGAGCCAGAACCCGGTGGGCTGGCCGGTATCGCCGAGCCGGTCGTGGGATGTGAGAACGATCAGGACCTTCATGCGGTGAACCTCCCATGTAAAAACACTGAGACGTTCGACCGCCTTCCGGCGCGCCGCTCCTTGGCGCTCCGACGGGTGGCCCGGCCGCTGAAGAACTACCGGTCAGATGCGGAAGCTATCCACCAGCTGCTTGAGCCGACCGGCCTGCTGTTCCAGCTCGGCGCAGGCGCGCAAAGTCTGCTCCAGGTTCTGCACGCCATCCTGGTTCAGCGTGTTGATCTCGACGATGTCCATGTTCAGCGACTCGATTACCGCGGTCTGCTCTTCGGTGGCGGTGGCCACCGACTGGTTCATGGCATCGATCTCACCGATCCGGTGCGTCACCGCACCGAGCCGCTCGCCAGCCTGATCGGCAATACTGACGCTTTGCTCGCTCTGACGCTGGCTCTGGGTCATCAGCACCACCGACTGCTGCGCATCATTCTGCAGCTGCTCGATCATCTGCTGGACTTCCTGCGCCGAACTCTGGGTGCGGTGTGCGAGGTTGCGCACTTCGTCCGCGACCACCGCGAATCCGCGCCCGGCTTCGCCGGCGCGCGCCGCTTCAATGGCCGCGTTGAGCGCTAGCAGGTTGGTCTGCTCGGAAATGCCGGTGATGACTTCCAGAATCCTGCCGATGTCGGCGGTCTTGCCGTTCAGTGCCTCGATCTGCCGGCACGACTCGCTGATCTTCGCCGAAAGCTCGCGCATGGCCTCGATGTTCTGCTCCACCACGGCCCGCCCTTCGACGGCTTCCCCGGCGGCACTGCTGGCCTGTTGCGAAGCGTCCGCGGCATTGCCGGCGATCTCCTGGGCAGCAGCACCCAGTTCGTTGATCGCAGCAGCAACGCTATTGGTGCGGCTGGCCTGTTCGCCGGAGTTGGCCATGGACGCGTTGGACGCCGTCAGCACCTGACCAACCACCGCGTGAACCTGCTGGGTAGCCGAGGACACCTCGCGGATGGAGCCATGAATACGCTCGACAAAACGGTTGAAGGCGCCGGCCAGCTCGCCGAATTCGTCGCTGGAGTTGACAGCCAGCCGCCGGGTCAGATCGCCCTCCCCTTCGGCAATGTTGGCCATGGCACGCCCCATGTCGGTGAGCGGGCGCATCAGCACCTTCAACAGCAGGCCTAGCAGCAGCAGAATAAACAGCACGGCGATGGCCGTCGCCACCATGGCCGAATTACGGAAGCTCGTCAGGCTGGCATAGGCCTTATCGCGGTCCACCGAAACGCCCACGTACCACTTGGTCGACGGCAGGCCCTCGATCGGGCTGAAGGCCAGAATCCGCTCACTGCCATCGAGGCTGACCTCGGCGTAGCGGCTCGAAAGGCTGGGCGTGTTGCCTGGAAAGATCTCGGCCAGAGTCCGGTTCACCATGCGCTCGTTGGGGTGCACCAGGACCTTGCCGTCGGCGCTGGCCAGGAACGCATGGCCCAGGCCGTTGAAGTCCAGGGCGTTGATGATCTCCACCACCGTATCCAGGGTCAGATCGCCGCCCACCACGCCCAGGGTCCGGCCCTGGCTGCGCACCGGGGTGGCGATGGTCAACACCAGACCGCCAATACCGGCATCGGGATAAGGTTCGGTAAGGGTCGAGCCGCCACTGGCCACGGCGTCCGTGTACCACGGGCGGGTGCGCGGGTCGTAATCGGCGGGCAGCGTATCGTCCTCAGGGTGCAGCAGATACTGTCCCTCGCTGCCACCGAAGTAGCTGAAGAGGAAGGTGGAAGAATAGGCCGGCTGCCTGAACAACCGCTGCACGCGCTCCGGGTCAGCATCATCCGTCACTGCCTGGGCTGCGCTTTCCATCAACAGGATGCGCCCGCTCAGCCAGTTGCCGATGTTGTCGGCGGTGACATCACCCATCTCGCCGAGATAGCTCTGCAGTTGGGAGCGGATGGCGTGGCGCTGCAAGTAGTCGTTGTAGAGGGTAAAAAGCCCGAAGACGACGATAACCACCAGCGAGGCGACCAGCACTATCTTGTGACTGAACTTGAGTTGTCTGGGCATAGCGATTCCCCGTGCCGATAATTGCGAAACGGGGCGTCCTGCCCGGCAACATGTCCATCATGTCGTTTCGCTTATCGGCCAACGGGCGGTTTGCTTTACCGCAATGCGCAGCGACAGCGAGGCTGGCAGCCGCAGCCGCCGCCTCGCCAGTCTGCCCTAACGGGCCATCACCGGTAGCGAACGGCGGCGAAAGCCTTCGCCGAGGATGGTCAGTACGGCGATGGCACTGGCGATCCAGTACCAGCGCTGCAGCGGATCGAAGCCCAGCCAGCCGAGCGCATGGAGGAACACCATAAGGATCAGCACCGGGCTCACATAGCGCACCATGAACAGCCACAGCGCATAGCCGCCCGGCGACAGGCCGAGTTCGTCGCGCATGATTTCCGAGCGCAGGCAGTAACCGGCGAGTACGCTCATGAAGATGCCGCCCAAGGGCATCATCCAGCGCGAAGTCAGGTAGTCGAGCCCGTCAAATACGGTGCTGCCGAACAGCTTCCAGTCGGCGCCGACGTTGAACGAAAGCATCGCCAGCAGGCTGATGGTCAGCAGCACCGCACCGGAACCTACAGCGGCGCGCCCACGGCTGATGCCGTATTTCTCGTTCAGGTAGGCAACGGTGGCCTCGATCATCGAAATCGCCGAGGTCAGCGCGGCCACCGAGACCATGGCGAAGAACAGCACGCCGAACGCGGTGCCGAAGGGCATCTGCTGGAATGCCAGTGGCAGGCTCATAAAGATCAGCCCCGGCCCGGCGCTTGGGCTCATGCCGTTGGCGAAAATGATCGGGAAGATCGCCAGCCCTGCCAGCAGCGCAACGCAGGTATCGGCGATGACCACGGTAAAGGTGGTCCGCGCGATGGACTGGTCATCCGGCAGGTAGGAGCCATAGGTGAGGATGGCGCCGGAAGCCAGGCTCAGGGTGAAGAAGGCATGCCCCAGCGCGGCCAGCAGTGCCTCACCGCTGAGCTTGGAGGTATCGAAACTGAACAGGAACGCCATGCCTTCGGCAAAGCCGCCGCTGGTAACAGCGTAGCCGACCAGCACCAGCAGCATGAGCGCAAGGCCGGGCATCAGCCAGCGAAAGGCGCGCTCGACACCGGCCTGCACGCCACGGCCAACGATCCACAGCGTCAGCAGCGCCACCAGCAGGCTCCAGCTACCCAGCACCCAGGGATTGGCGTTGTGCGCTTCGAAGGTCTGGGCCAGGCCCTCAACGCTGCTGGCCGCCAACGAGCCGTCGAGCATCTTCACCGTATAGGCGAAGGCCCAGCCGGCCACAACCACGTAGAAGCAGAGGATCATAAAGCCCGCCAGCATGGCCATGGTGCCCACCAGCTTCCAGGCCGGGTTGCCGTTGTTCTCGCGAACCACCCGGGCGATGGCGTCGATGGGGCTGCCACGCCCGCGGCGGCCGATGGCGATCTCGGTCATCATCAGCGGGATGCCGATGGCGAAGATGCAGGCCAGGTACATCAGGACAAAGGCGCCACCGCCGAACTCGCCAGTGATATAGGGAAACTTCCAGATATTGCCGAGGCCCACTGCCGAGCCGGTCGCGGCCAGGATAAAGCCCCAACGGGACAGCCAGAGATTCTTCGGTTTTTCACGAGTCATGCGTCACCTGCTTGTTTTTATCTGTGACGGATCGAACCCGCCGCGTTCGTGGCGCGGCGGAATGCACGCAAGGATGTGGGTAATTTGGTTCGCTGGTTGGCGATTCGCGGAAACGCAGCCGTTGGTGCGAAGAGCCATTCAGGTCGCGTCGGGTTGCACCTCCGGTACGGCACGGCTGAAGGCGTCCAGCGCTTCGCAGCGGGCCACCCGCGCGAGGATGCGCGGATAGGCATCCAGCGGGCAGTCGAAACGGCGGGCGTTGTAGACCTGGGGCACCAGGCAGGCTTCCAGATAACCGGGGCGCTGGCCCATGGACAGCCCGTCGCGCAACTCGGCGAGCCCCTGCTCCACGGCCGCCAGGCCCTGGGCGACCCAATGCCGGTACCAAGCGGTCTTCGCCTCATCATTTACGCCCAGCTCGCCGGCAAGGTACTGCAGCACGCGCAGGTTGTTCAGGGGATGGATTTCACAGGCGATATGCAGGGCCAGGGCGCGTACCCGGGCACGCTCCAGCGGATCGGCCGGCAGCAACGCCGGCACCGGAAATACCTCGTCGAGGTATTCCAGGATTGCAAGCGACTGGCTGATGCGGGCACCGCCATTGGCTTCGTCCACCAGCAGCGGCACCAGCTGCTGCGGGTTGAGGGCGCGGTACTGCTCGCCGCGCTGCTCGCCGCCGTCCCTGACCAGATGCACCGGCACCTGCCGATAGGCCAGCCCCTTGAGGTTGAGTGCGATGCGTACCCGGTAGGCGGCGCTGGAACGCCAGTAGGAGTAGAGCGTCAGCTCAGTGCGCATAGCGCTCGACCTGCTGATCGATGGCGCCAAAGATGCTTTGCCCCGCAGCGTCGAACATCTCGATGCGCACCCGGTCGCCGAACCTGAGGAACGGCGTTTGCGCCTCGCCGTGCTCGATGATCTCCAGCATGCGCTTCTCGGCCAGGCACGAGGAACCGGCGCTGCGGTCGTAGTTCGACACCGTGCCCGAGCCGATGATGGTACCGGCACACAGCGGCCGGGTGCGCGCCGCGTGGGCCACCAGGGCCGGGAAGTTGAAGGTCATGTCGGTGCCGGCATCGGGCTGACCGAACAGCTCGCCGTTGATGTGCGAGACCAGGGGCCGGTGCACCTTGCCATCGCGCCAGGCCTCGCCCAGCTCGTCGGGCGTCACCGCCACTGGCGAGAAGCTGGACGAAGGCTTGCTCTGGTAGAAGCCGAAGCCCTTGGCCAGTTCGCCGGGGATCAGGTTGCGCAGCGACACGTCGTTGACCAGCATCAGCAGCTGGATATGCGACGCCGCTTCGGCGGCATTCGCGCCCATGGGCACGTCGTCGGTGATCACCGCCAGCTCGCCTTCCAGATCGATGCCCCAGGCCTCGTCGGCCAGGCGGATCGGGGCCTGTGGCGGGATAAAGGCATCGGCGCCACCCTGGTACATCAACGGGTCGTGCCAGAAGGATTCCGGCATCTCCGCACCGCGGGCCTTGCGCACCAGCTCCACGTGATTGACGTAGGCACTGCCGTCGGCCCAGTGGTAGGCGCGCGGCAGCGGGCTGTGACAGGCGGTCTGGTCGAAGGCAAAGGCGCCCTCCTCCAGCCCGTCGTTGAGACGTTGATAGACCGCCTCCAGCTTGGGCTTGCAGTAGCTCCAGTCGTCCAGCGCGTTCTGCAGCGTGGCAGCGATCTGCGGCACCTTGACGGCACGGGCAAGATCGCGCGAGACCACGACCAGCACGCCGTCGCGGCCCTGATTGAGGGATGCGAGTTTCATCAGGATTCCTTACCCGGCGCACGCCAGGAGTTGACGTATTCGGGAACATCGACAGCAGCGGCGGCCTCACCGACCTCCAGGGCGCGACGGGTATCGATCATCACCGCCACCTCGTCGGCGAAGGTCGCAGGGTCGGTGCTTGCCTTCTTCAAGGCCTTCGGATGCGGCCCATGGGGAAAGCCGCAAGGGTGGAAGGTGACCATGCCTTGCTCAATGTTGTCGCGGCTGAAGAAGTTGCCGCGGTGGTAGAACAGCACTTCGTCGTAGTCGTCGTTGTTATGGAAGAACGGCACCTTCAGCGCGCCGGGATCGGTTTCCACCGGCCGCGGGGTGAAGGTGCAGACCACGAAACCATTGGCGACGAAGGTGGTGTGGGCCGACGGCGGCAGGTGGTAGCGATGGCTCACCAGCGGGCGAATGTCGCGCCAGTTGAGCCGCACCACAGTGTTGTCGCCGTGCCAGCCGACCACATCCAGCGGGTTATAGGGATAGGTCACGGTGGTGATCTGGTTGCGCCGCTTGATGCGGATCTGCCAGGGGGTTTCGTCCTGTTGCGCGCGGAAGGCATCGTCCAGGCGCGGATGGTCGAGCACCGCCGGGTCGAAGATCGCATGGGGGCCGACCAGGCCTTTTTCCGGCAACTGGTAGGCACCGTCGGTGTTCTCGATCAGCAGCATGAACACCGGCTCGCTGGCCTCGATACGCCAGGCGGTACCGCGCGGGACCATCAGGTAGTCGCCGTCGCGAAACTCCAGATGGCCGAAATCGCAGTAGAAATGCCCGGCACCCTCGTGGATGAACAACAGGTCGTCACCGTCGCTGTTGCGCACCAGATGGCGCATGGCCCCGTTGGTCTTCCACAGCCGCAGCTTGATATCGGCATTGTGCAGCGCCAGCGGCGCCTGCAATGGGCAGTCGCCCTCGCTGGGGATGTGGTTGAAGTTGAAGGCATGCGGGCGCAGCGGGCCTTCCCAGTCGACCCAGCCAGTCGGCGGATGCTTGTGATGCAGGTGCGAAGCGGGGCCGAAGAAGCCTTCGCGGCCCATCTCGCGCTCGAAGGTTCCCTGCGGGAAATCGCAGTGCGCCTGACGCGAGCAGTCCCCTTCGCGGATGGGGAAACTGATCCATTTGCGGCTCATATGGCTCTCCTGGTGATATCGCGGGATCTGAAGGCGTGGACGGAGCGTAGGGTGGAAGACTGCGAAGCATCTTCCACGCGTCTGGGGGGGACCCATGCGGGCCTGTTGCTCCCGCTATACGCGTGGATGTGCTGCGCGACATCCACCCTACGCATACCCACCACGGTCCTGGCGCCGGACTTACTCGTCCGCCTTGATCACGCCGCGGCGCAGCTGGTCTTCCTCGATGGACTCGAACAGGGCCTTGAAATTGCCCTCGCCAAAGCCCTGGTTGCCCTTGCGCTGGATGATTTCGAAGAAGATCGGGCCGATCACCGTGTTGGTGAAAATCTGCAGGAGGATGCCGTCATCCCCTGGCGCGCCGTCGATCAGCAGGTTCAACTCGCGCAGCAGCTCGGTAGGTTCGCCATGACCGGCGACGCGGCTATCGACCTTCTCGTAGTAGGTATCCGGGGTTGTCATGAACTCCACGCCGTTGGCACGCAGGCGCCGGACGGTCTCGTAGATATCGTCGGTGCTCAGCGCGATGTGCTGGATGCCCTCGCCGTGGTATTCGCGGATGAATTCCTCGATCTGCGATTTGTCGTCCGCCGACTCGTTGATCGGGATGCGGATCTTGCCGCAAGGCGCGGTCATGGCGCGGGAGAACAGACCGGTGAGCTTGCCCTCGATATCGAAGTAGCGAATCTCGCGGAAGTTGGCGATGCGCTCGTAGAAGCCGGACCAGACGTCCATCTGCCCGCGACGCACGTTGTGGGTCAGGTGGTCGATGCACATCAGGCCCACGGCGTTGTCGTTGGGCGAGCGGCCTTCGATGTATTCGAAGTCGACGTCATAGATCGTCTTGTCGCCATAACGATCGACGAGGTACAGCAAGGAGCCGCCGATGCCCTCGACACAAGGGATGTTCAGCTCGCCGAAGTTGGCGTGGCTGCCCACCAGCTTGGCACCCTGGGATTCGACGTAGGCAGCGGCCTGGGCGGCGTTCTTCACGCGGAAGGCCATGGCGCAGGCGCTCGGCCCGTGCTTCTCGCCAAACTCGCGCACGTGCCCGGTGGGGCTGCCGTTGAGCACGATATTGATGTCGTGCTGCTGGAACAGCCAGACCTCCTTGGAGCGATGCTTGGCGGTTTCGGTAAAGCCCATCTGGGTGAACAGTGTGCGCAACTGCGCGATACCTTCGGCGTTTGGCGCGGTGAACTCGACAAACTCGAAGCCGTCGGTGCCGATGGGGTTGTGCTGCTCAATCTTGGTCACGGCGTTCATCTCGCCTCCTGTTGTTGTGAGTGGCCAGGGCCGAGCCCTGCGCAAGGTGGTGGAGGCATCACAAACCAGTGCGGCGTCGGTAACAAGCACCCACAACGCCCTACAGACCGAACCCCGGGCGTGCAGACGTCAGCTTTTCTTTACACGGCTAAAACCTTGCCAGGGCGAAGCTCCAGCGCTTTCCAGACGTAACGAAAAGCTGACAGGCCGATGCGACAAGCTGACGCACCATCTCTAGAAAGTCGCTCAGAGCCGCAGCTGTCGGCCTATAAGCAAAGATTTGGCGGGCATGATCGGCGGGAGCGAATCGCGAGCACATTCGCTCCCTCCAAGACGGGGAACTGCAAACGCAAACGACCCGCCATCTGGCGGGTCGTGGGGTTCTAGAGCGGGGCCGGAAAGGTTAGGCGTGCAGACGCAGTGCCTCCGGCTGGCCGCTTGCCTCAATCCGTTCCAGAGCCAGGCGGTCGGCAATCACCGAGGTCGGCTCGTCACTGGCACTGGCGCGGGAGAAGATTTCCCGCAGCGTGTCGCTGATGCCGCGTACATGGCTGTCGATCTGCGCGGCGCTGCCACCGCTGCTCTGGTAGTAGACATCGATGATGCCGCCCGCATTGATGGCGTAATCGGGTGCCCAGAGCTGGTTGCGCTGGCGCAGCATCTCGCCGATTTCCGGGGTGGCCAGCTGGTTGTTGGCAGCGCCCGCGATAACCGGCGCACGCAGCACTTCCAGGGTCTGCTCATTGAGAATGCCGCCCATGGCGCAGGGTGCGAATACGTCCACGTCGAGCCCGTAGATATCCTGCGGTCGCACCACATGCACATCCAGTTCGTCCATGGCGCGCTGCACATTGGCATCGAAGATATCGCAGACCCACAGCTCGGCTCCGGCCGCCTTGAGCCGGCGCGCCAGACCCATGCCGACATGGCCCACGCCCTGCAGCGCGACCTTCAGGCCGGCAAGGTCATTACGCCCGAGTCGCTGGCGTACCGCCTCCTGCAGACCAACGAAAACTCCCAGCGCCGTCGACGGCGAAGGGTCGCCACTGGTGATGCTGCCGTCGAGCGTGGCACGCGGCGAGGCACCGACCACATGCTTGGTGCGCTGAGCGAAAGCCTGCATTTCAGCATCGCCGGTGCCCAGGTCGGCGGCGGTGATATAGCGCCCGCCCAGGCTTTCGACGAAGTCGCCCATGGCCTGGAGCAGTGCCGGGCTTTTGCCGGTGTGCGGATCACCGATGATCACCGCCTTGCCGCCACCCAACGGCAGGCCGGCCAGGGAAGACTTGAGCGTCATCCCGCGTGACAGCCGCAGCACATCGCGCAGGGCATCGTTCTCCGTGGCATAGGGGAACATCCTGCAACCGCCCAAGGCCGGACCGAGCCGCGTATTGTGGATGGCGATGATGGCCTTGAGCCCCGACGCCTGGTCATGGCAGTAGACCACCTGCTCGTGCTGGTCGAAGTCGGGGTGCGCGAATACGGACATGGTCTACCTCGTTGATCGCTGTTGGCTGGCCCGCGCGATGGGCCTTGGAATAGGTTGAATCGAAACGATGAAAAGCTTCGCCCCGAGGGCGGGGCCCCCACAAAAACTGCAAACCTCACCAAACCCGTAGGAGTATTGCCCCCGCGGCGAACAAGCCAACGGCCTGCCCAGTCGGAAGATTGCACCCTACCGATTCGCCCGAAGGCAGGACAAAAACCGGTAAACCTCACCAGCCCCGTAGGAGCCGCGACCCCGCGACAAAGCAGGCCACAGAACTGCCTGGCGTCCCGCGCCTTATGCCGCCGGCTGGAAGAGCCGCACACTCTGCACCTCATCACCCTTGTCGAAACGCTCGCGGAGCAGCTTCTCCTGCTGCCGCGCCTTGGTAATGCTGCGCTCCTTCACCGGGCCGTAGCCGCGAATCTGTTCCGGCAGCGCGGCGATTGCCACGGCAGTGCGGTAGTTGGTCGGTTTGAGACGGGCCAGCAGCTCGTCCAGGGTTTTCTCGTACTCGGTGATCAGTTGCCGTTCTACCCGGCGATCGTGACCGTACCCGAAAGGGTCCAGCGGTGTCCCGCGCAGGAAGCGAAATTTCGCCAGCACGCCGAAGACATCGAGCATCCAAGGGCCGAACTCGCGCTTGCGCGGCTCGCCGGTCACCCGATCACGCTTGGCCAGCCAGGCCGGCGCCAGGTGGAATTGCAACCGGTAGTCACCTTCGAACTGAGCCTCAAGTTGCTGGCGGAACTCGGGCTCACTGTACAACCGCGCCACTTCGTACTCGTCTTTGTAGGCCAGCAGCTTGAAGTAGTAGCGTGCCGCCGCCTTGGAGAGTGCCAGGTCATCGGCCGTGTCGGCCTCCCGCACCCGCTCCACCAGCCGGCGATAACGCCGGGCCAGCGCTTTGCCCTGATACTGGGTAAGAAAGTCGACGCGCCAATCGACGATCTCTTCGAGGCTTCTGCAGATCGGCTCCTCTGTCTCCTGGGGACGCGCCAGCCGCTCCACGCTCTCAGGCTCCAGCACCGCGCGGCGCCCCCAGCGAAACGCCTGGCGGTTGAGTTCGGTGGCCATGTCGTTCAGCTCGATGGCCTTCTCGATGGCCTCGGCGGATACCGGCACCAGCCCCTGCTGGTAGGCGAAGCCGAGCAGGAAAAGGTTGGTGGCGATGCTGTCGCCCATCAGCCGCGTGGCCAGCCGGGTAGCGTCGACGAAGTGGGTCTTTTCCGCACCCACCGCATCGGCGATCGCCTGGCGCATGGCCGCACCCGGGACGTGGGCGTCGGGATTGCGGGTGAATTCGGCGGTGGCTCCCTCGAAGCTGTTCACCACGGCGTTGCTGATCCTGTCGTTCAGGCGGGTCAGCGCCTCGTCACCGGCCGCGACGATCAGATCGCAGCCCAGCAGCAGGTCGGCTTCGCCGGCGGCGATGCGCACGGCGTAGATATCGCTCTGCCTGGCGGCGATCCGCACATGGGTGGTCACCGGGCCGAACTTCTGCGCCAGGCCCGCCTGGTCGAGCACCGTGCAACCCTTGCCCTCCAGGTGCGCGGCCATGCCGATCAACGCACCGAGGGTGGTCACGCCGCTGCCGCCGACGCCGGGGATCAGCACGTTCCACGGTCGTTCCAGCGAGGGATGTTGTGGCTCGGGCAACTCGGCCGCCTCGATGCCGCCGGCCACCGCCTCGGGCTTGCGCAGCTGGCCGCCGTGCACGGTGACGAAGCTCGGACAGAAGCCCTCGACGCAGGAGTAGTCCTTGTTACAGGCGTTCTGGTCGATCTCGCGCTTGCGTCCCAGCTCGGTCTCCAGCGGCAGCACCGACAGGCAGTTGGATTTCTCGCCACAGTCGCCGCAACCCTCGCACACGGCGGGGTTGATGAACACGCGCTTGGCCGGGTCCTCGAGCTTGCCGCGCTTGCGCCGCCGGCGCTTCTCGGTGGCGCAGGTCTGGTCGTAGATGATCACCGAGACGCCCTTGCACTCCCGCAGCTCGCGCTGCACGGCGTCCAGCTCGCGGCGGTGATGAAAGCTGGCGTTCGGCGCGAAGCTGTCGCGGCTGGGGTACTTGTCCGGCTCGTCGCTGACGATGGCGATGCGCTGGACGCCCTCGTCATGCACCTGGCGGCTGAGCTGGTCGACGCGCAGTTCGCCGTCGATGGGCTGGCCGCCGGTCATGGCCACCGCATCGTTGTAGAGGATCTTGAAAGTGATGTTGACCCCCGCCGCCACCGCCGCGCGCACCGCCAGGCTGCCGGAATGGAAATAGGTGCCGTCGCCGAGGTTCTGGAACATGTGCGGGGTGTCGGTGAACGGCGCCTGGCCGATCCAGTTGACGCCCTCGCCGCCCATCTGGGTGAAGGTCTCGGTACGACGATCCATCCACTGCACCATGTAGTGGCAACCGATGCCGGCCGAGGCGCGGCTGCCCTCGGGCACCTTGGTGGAGGTGTTGTGCGGACAGCCGGAGCAGTAGTGCGGGGTACGCACGGTGCTGTAGCTGCGCGCGGCCAGGGCCTTCTCCTTGGCGTCGAGAAAGGCCAGGCGGGTCAGGATGCTCTCGCTGGTGTAGATCGGCGCGAGGCGTTTGGCGATCACCCGGGCGATCATCGCCGGGGTCAGTTCGCTGAGGTTGGGCAGCAGCGAACGGCCCTGCTCGTCAAACTCGCCGACCACCCGCGGGCGCTTGTCCACCGGCCAGTTGTAGAGCTGCCCGGTGAGCTGGTCCTCGATGATGCTGCGCTTTTCCTCGACCACCAGGATCTCGTCCAGGCCACGGGCGAACTCGTGTACCGAGACCGGCTCCAGCGGCCAGCTCATACCGACCTTTAGCACCCGCAGGCCCACGGCGGCACACAGGGCTTCGTCCAGGCCCAGGTCGTCCAGCGCCTGGCGCACGTCGAGATAGGACTTGCCAGTGGTGATGATACCCAGGCGCGGGTTGGGTGAATCCAGCATTACCCGGTTGAGGTTGTTGGCCCGAGCGAAGGCGCGGGCGGCGTAGATCTTGAAGAGGTTGAGGCGCTTTTCCTGCACCAGCGGCGGGTCCGGCCAACGGATGTGCACGCCATCCTCGGGCAGCTCGAAATCCAGCGGAATGCAGGTCTGCACGCGCAGCGGGTCGACCTCCACCACGGCAGAGGAATCGACGTTTTCGGCGATGGTCTTGAGCGCCACCCAGCAACCGGAATAGCGCGACAGCTCCCAGCCGATGATGCCGTAGTCGAGGATCTCCTGGACGTTGGCAGGGTTCAGCACCGGGATCGAAGCGGCAATAAAGGCATGCTCGCTCTGGTGCGGCAGCGTCGAGGACTTGCAGCCGTGGTCATCACCGGCCAGCAGCAGCACGCCGCCATGGGGCGCGACGCCGGCCGCATTGCCGTGCTTGAACACGTCACCGGCGCGGTCCACGCCTGGCCCCTTGCCGTACCACATGGCAAACACGCCGTCGTATTTTGCGCCGGGAAACAGGTTGGCCTGCTGACTGCCCCACACGGCGGTGGCGGCCAGTTCCTCATTCAGGCCTGGCTGGAAATGGATGGCGTGCTGCTTGAGGTAATCACGGGCGTCCCAGAGACTCTTGTCCAGCCCGCCCAGGGGCGAGCCGCGGTAGCCGGAAATGAAGCCGCCGGTGTTCAGCCCGCGCGCCTGATCGCGCTGATGCTGCAGCATCGGCAGGCGGGTCAGCGCCTGGGTGCCGGTGAGGTACAGGTGACCGGTAGCGAGCCGGTATTTGTCGTCCAGACGGATCTCGGCCAGAGTCATGGGGCGCTCCTCTTTATTCTTATAGGGAGTCTGGGCAGCGTTTTGCGCCGCCCGCCTGGGCGCAGTCGGTGAGGGGTCGCCCCTCCGCTGCGCATTTGACTTGCAGTGTGGCCGTGACGGCGGGAGATTTTCTTTCTACTTTTGCAGAGAAACCGCCATCCTGCGCATGAACGTTTCGCCCATAACAACAAAACGGGAAGAAGCATGCAGACACCACTGAGCAGCATCGATCGCAAGATTCTTCTGCTGTTGCAGCACAACGCCGATCTGTCCGCCGCGGAAATCGCCGAGAAGGTGGAATTGTCGCAATCGCCATGCTGGCGGCGGATCAACCGCATGCAGGAAGAGGGGCTGATCGAACGCAAGGTCGCCCTCCTCAACCCCAAGAAGCTCGGGCTGAACATGACGGTATTCGTCAATATCAAGCTTTCGGCCCACGGCCGCAGCAACCTGGACGAGTTCGAACGGGCAGTGGTGGGCTACCCCGAGGTGTTGGAGTGCCACACCATGGCCGGCGAATCGGATTACCTGCTCAAGGTGGTGGCCAGGGATATCGATGCCTATGAGCGCTTTCTACGCGACCAGTTGCTGCAGCAGCCCCATGTGCAGGAGGCGCACTCGCATATCGCCATGAGTGAGGTCAAGCGGACGACCGAATTGCCGCTGGATTGAGCCGGTGTTAGCGGTGGATAAGGCTTCGCCGTTATCCACCTTACGAAACAGCAGGCGGCCTTGAGGGCGGGGGTTATCGCTGAGGAATTCCCAGCACCGCAGTCCCTTGGCTAATCCCCTGGCGCTCGAACCAACCCTGGTTGACCTCCAGCGCATAGCGCGCCGGTTTGCGCGAGCAGCGGATCGCTTCGCTCAGCGGCTCAAGGTCCAGTAGGTCGACGATGCGTCCCTGCTCATCGAGAAAGGCCGCGGACAACGGCAGCGGCGTGTTTTTCATCCACAGGCAATGGCGGCGGAAATCGTCAAAGCGAAACAGCATTCCGGCCTCCTCCTCCAGCTCGGTGCGTCCCATCAGGCCACGTTCGCGCTGAGCCGGCGTGCTGGCGTATTCGACCTGGAGCCGGTGCCCATTCAGCCGCAGCGCGAACGTCTCGGCCGCCGTTGCGCAAGTAGCGAACAGCGCCAACGCTGCCCAGATCAAACTACGCATTGCCACCTCACCTGTTCAGTAAAAATCGCGGACGAGGTTCGGCGATAAGCGCGCCAGCGGTCAATGCGCAGGCTGTTCCGGCTTGGAATCGCTCCCATAGAAGGCACGCACCACCCGGCCTACGCTCAGCCCCTGTACCAGAATCGAGACCAGCACCACGATATAGGTCAGGCTCAGCAGCAAGTCGCGCTCCTCACCCAGCGGCAACGATAGCGCCAGCGCCACCGAGACCCCGCCGCGCAGTCCACCCCAAGTGAGGATACGCACCACGCCAGCCCCCGTGCGGCGGTCGCGCCCACGTATCCGGCGCAGCATGTTGATGATCGCCGCCACTGTGACGAAGCGCGACAGCAGCACTGCCAGGCCCAGGGCCAACGCGGCGAGAAACTGCAGCCAACCCAGCGGCAGCACCAACAGCTCTAGGCCAATCAGCGCGAACAGCAAGGCGTTGAGGATCTCGTCAATCACTTCCCAGAAGCCGTCCACGTATCGGCGCGTATGACCACTCATTGCCGTACGCCGCCCCTGGTTACCGATGACCAGACCGGCCACCACCATGACGATGGGCGCCGAGACGTGCAGGCGCGTGGCCAGGGCTGAGCCGCCCAGGACCAGCGCCAGAGTCAGCATGATGGTCGGCTGGTGTTCATCTACCTGGCGCATCAAAAAGAAGCCGGCAAAGCCCAGCACCAGGCCGAAGACCACACCGCCGACGGCCTCCTTGAGAAACAGCATGCCGACTTCCCCTGCCGTCGGTACCTCGCCCAGGGTCAGCACGCCGAGCAGGATGCTGAACAGCACCACCGCGGTGCCATCGTTGAACAGCGACTCGCCGACGATGGTGGTCTGCAGCGGCTTGGGCGCCCCGCTGCTTTTGAGAATGCCCATTACCGCGATGGGATCGGTAGGCGAAATCAGCGCGCCAAACAGCAGGCAATAGATGAAATGCACATGCCAGCCGAAGGCCTGGAAAATGCTGTAGGCCAGCCCGGCCGCAACGAAGGTGGACAGCAGCACCCCGGCAGTGGCCAGCAGGCCGATATGCCAGCGATAGCTGTGCAAGTCGTTGAGATTGACGTGCAGGGCACCTGCGAACAGCAACGCTGGCAGAAACCAGGTCATCAGCACATCGGAGAAATCAATCTGCCGGATCAGCTCCTGCACTTCGGCTTCCAGTACCGGGTAGCCCAGCGCGGCGACGCCATGGACGACCAGGGACAGCACCATGGCCGAAGCCATCACACCGATCGTCGGCGGCAAATGGACGAAGCGGTAGTTGAGAAAGGAGAAGAAAGTGGTCAGTGCGATAAACGCGGCCGCCAGATCCAGCATTGGGTGCTCCGGTGAAGGTGGCAAGAAAAATGTCGCTACCTCATCGAACGGTTCCAGCGCTGCCGGCGCACTAACAGGCCGTTGAAAAACGTAGGCGAGGCAGGCAAGACAAGGCAAAAACGGCCGAAAAGCGCTGTTTACGAGTTGTAAATGAGCATTTTGAGGCCGTTTTTAACGCAGTATTGCCAACGCAAGTAGTTTTTCAACAGCCTGCTAAGCAGCAGCCCACCACCATCGACACGGACGGCACCGTTGGACCGCGGACATTTGCAGCCAGCAAGGTGCGGCTGCGTGCTACCAGTCCAGCGACAGCTGGCTTTCGAACTGCCGCGGCGCGCCGCTCAGCGGATCGTCGAAGGCCAGTCCACGCGCCAGCAGTTTCAGCGGCCTGGCGTAGTCGTCCCGATCACGCCGGGCACGCTCGATCAGCTCGGGATAGAAGGGATCATTGCAAATGCCCGCGCCTAGCGTGGCCATCTGCAGCCGCAGCTGGTGCTTGCGCCCGGTGACCGGATACAGCGCATACCGCCATAGCTCACCCCGCCGCTCGAGAACCTCGATACGGGTTTCGCTATTGGGCACGCCGTCGCCCTTGCGCATCAGAAAGAAGGGCTCGCCATCGACCATATGCAAGCGCTCCACCCGCGGGAACGTCAGCTCTGGCAACGCTGGGCAGATCGCCTCGTAGTGTTTGTCGATCCGCCGTTCGCGAAACAGAGCCTGATAGGCGCCACGGCTGGCGGGGTTGGTGGAGAACAGCACCAGCCCGGCGGTAAGCCTGTCGATACGGTGAATCGGCACCAGATCGGGATTGCCCAGGCGCTTGCTCAGACGCGCCAGTAGCGTCTCATTGACATAGCTGCCAGCCGGCATCACTGGCAAGAAATGCGGCTTGTCGGCCACCAGCAGATGCTCGTCGAGGTAGAGGACGCGCTCATTGAAGGGGATCGGCTGTTCGTTGGGCACTTCGCGAAAATAGTGGATGCGCAAACCGACCTGATACGCATGAGTCACGGCCAGTGGCTGTCCGTCAACCCCCAGCACCCTGCCACGGGCAAAGCGGTCGCGCCAGGTGGCACGGTCGATGGTCGGAAAGTGATCGCAAAGGCAGTCGAGCACCGTGCTCCAGTCGCCCTGGGGCAAATGCAGCGTGCTGCGGGCATTGGTAGCGGGCATCGTATTTGGAGATCGGCGCAAGGGATGCCGATGATAACCGACTGCCGGGAGGCGGCGCTGTTCAGGTGTGTGGGTTCCGATTTAACGGTGCCATTGCGGCAACGCCGGTGTACAGATCGTCTTGTCCGATGGATCGCCGAAGCGACCCACCGACACGAGAGACGATGCGCTGTCTGTCAGTCTTCTTTTTCCTTGGTCATTTCACCGGTGCGGGCGTCCATTTTGAACTCCCAGACTTTGCCATCGGCCTTCACGCCTTCACCTTCCCAGTGATTGTCATCAGCGCTGATCGAGTGCAGTTGGCTGTAGCCGGCCGCCTTGGCCTTCTCTACTGCCTGCTCGAGGCTGATCCAGTCGGCGCCTGGCTTGTCGGCCAGGGCGAAACCACTGGCACCGAGGGCGGCAATGGCAAGTGCGGCGGTCAGTTTCTTCGAATACATGACATTTTTCCTTCTTCTGATTTTCAAGTGCGGCTGCGCTGCAGCCCTGTTAAATACGAGCCTTGGCTCCGTTCAGGGTTCCTTGGCTGTGTATCAAATCATGGCAAACACGCCGGCCTCGGTCGCCGCGGCACCGCGCAAACGCATGCATCAACTTATGGAGCGCAGCGCCTGGTGCGAAGCTTTTTAACAGGTCAGCGCCATTCAGCTTCGCTTAAGCCTGCGCTCGTAATCTGTGCCTGTCGAAACCCACACAGGAAACACCACCATGAAAAACCTTACTGTACTGTTCACCGCTGCCACCCTCGCCCTGGGCGCCAACCTGGCCATGGCCCGCGACCTGGGCCCGGACGAAGCACTGAAGCTGCGTGACGCCGGCACCATCCAGTCGTTCGAGAAACTCAACGAAGCGGCACTGGCCAAGCACCCCGGCGCCACCATCGAAGAAACCGAGCTGGAAGAAGAATACGGCCGCTACATCTATCAGCTTGAACTGCGCGACAACAAAGGTGTGCAATGGGACCTTGAGCTGGACGCCAAAACCGGCGAGATCCTCAAGAACCATCAGGACGACTAATGCGTAGCACCCTCCTCATCCTCCCCCTGGCTCTGCTGCTCGCCGCCACCCCGGCGGCGAGCCGTGATCTGGATCAGGACGAAGCCCTGCAACTGCGCCGTGAAGGCCGGATCCTGCCGCTGGAAAGCCTCCTGCAGCAGGTCCAGCAGCGTTATCCCGGCGCACGCCTGCTGGAAGCCGAGCTGGAGGAAGAGGACGGCCTCTATATTTATGACATCGAACTGCTTACCGCAGACGGCATCGCCCGTGAGCTGGAACTGGACGCCCGCGATGGCCGCCTGATCAAGGACGAGGAAGACTGATGCGCCTGCTGCTGGTTGAAGACAGCGTTCCCCTTGCCGACGAATTGACCGCCAGCCTGGCCCGCCAGGGCTATGCCGTCGACTGGCTGGCCGATGGCCGCGACGCCGATTACCAGGGCACCAGCGAACCCTATGACCTGATGGTCCTCGACCTGGGGCTGCCCGGCAAACCGGGATTGGAGGTGCTTCGCGACTGGCGCGCGCGCGGCCTCGCCACGCCGGTGCTGATCCTCACCGCACGCGACTCCTGGGCCGAGCGCATCGAGGGGCTCAAGGCCGGCGCGGACGACTACCTGACCAAGCCCTTTCACCCCGAGGAGCTGCTGCTGCGCATCCAGGCTTTGCTGCGACGCGCCCATGGCATCGCCAATCAGCCCCTGCTGCAGGTCGGCGGGCTGGCGCTGGATGAAGCCCGTCAGCGTTGTCGCAAGGGTGACGAGGATATCGAGCTGACCGCCGGGGAGTTTCGCTTACTGCGTTACTTCATGCTGCATCCGGGGCAGTTGCTGTCAAAAACCCAGCTGACCGAACACCTTTACGATGGCGAAACCGAGCGTGACTCCAATGTCATCGAGGTGCACGTCAACCGCCTGCGCGGCAAGCTCGGCCGCGAGCTGATCGAAACCCGCCGCGGTCAGGGCTATCGCTTCGGCGGCGCCAGTTGAAGTCGATCCAGCGCAGCCTCAGCCTGGGCCTGATCGCGGCCCTGTTGATCATCAGCCTGCTGTTGTTGCAGACCAGCCTGTGGCTGTTCGAAAGCGGCCTGCGCCGAACTCTGGAAACCGATCTGCGTGAGGAGTCCGAAGGCCTGCTGATTGCAGTGGTGCGAGGAACCGAGGGCTTCACGCTGGACACCACTCGGCTCAACCCCCGCTATCAGCGAGCTTTTTCCGGCCATTATTTCCGCATCGATCTGCCCGAACGCAGCTGGCGTTCACGCTCGCTCTGGGACGCCACCCCTGAATGGCCACACGTTAATGGATTGGCCCCGGGACTGGTCGAAGGGCCGCAAGGCCAGCGGCTGCTTACGTACCGCGCCAGCTATCAACGCGACGGTCAGCAGATCGTTATCCATGTGGCGCAGGACTACACGCCGATTCTCGACAGCTTTCGCCAGGTGCGCCTCGCAGGACTGGGGCTGGTCGGCCTGATTCTGCTGGTGTTCCTGCTGTTGCAACGCTACGCAGTGCAACTCGCCCTGCGCCCGCTGGAACGCGCTCGCCAGCAGATTGCACAGCTGCAGCAGGGCCAGCGCCGGCAGCTGGACATCCAGCCCCCGCATGAACTGCAACCTCTGGTGGCGCAGATCAATCATCTGCTGGCGCACACCGATGACACCCTCAAGCGCTCCAGGCACGCCCTGGGCAACCTCGGTCACGCATTGAAAACACCACTGGCAGTCCTCGGCAGCCTTGTACAGCGCGAGGAACTGGCGGCCTACCCGGAACTGCAGGCCGGGTTGCGCGAGCAGCTGGCGCAGATCCAGCAGCGGGTCACCCGCGAACTGGGCCGCGCGCGCATGGCGGGCGACGTGTTGCCCGGGGCGCATTTCGACTGCGATGCGGAGCTGCCGGCACTGCTCGAAACGCTACAGATGATCCATCCGCGCGGGCTGAGCCTGCACTGGCATGCCCCTGCCCACTGTCGGCTGCCATGGGATCGCGAGGATCTGCTGGAGCTGCTCGGCAACCTGCTGGACAACGCCTGCAAATGGGCAGGCTCAGAAGTACGCCTGGAGATCGAGAAAGAAGCTGGCGGCTATCGCCTATCCATTGAGGATGACGGACCGGGAATTCCCGAAGCGCAGCGAGACAACGTTCTGACTCGTGGCACACGTCTGGATGAGCGCGCCGAAGGGCATGGCTTGGGGCTGGGTATCGTGCGTGACATGCTGACCGCCTGGAATGGCAGCCTGGCGCTGGAGCAAAGTTCTCTCGGCGGCTTGCGAGTCGTTATCTGGCTGCCGCTACGCCCGTAGGAGTGGGCCATGCCCACGAACCGGACCGCGCCGATAGCGGACCAACCGGCTACTGCATGCGAGTCAGTTCGTTGCGCATGTCTTCAAGGATGGTTTCAACCAGCAGATCGTTGCGAACGTGCCCGTCCGAGACGAGACGAATGGCTTCGATACCCTTGAGCGGGTAACCGATGCGCACCACCAGATTACCGTTTTCCTGCGGCTCCACACGGGTCTGGTATTCGGCTGGGAAGTGATCGGCCAGATGGCGAGAGAGGGTTTTCATCAGGTGTCCCGGAGACTGATCCTGAAGTAAAGACCGCGCACCGCACCAGGAGATTCAAGCCGTTCATCGGCTGTCACACTTTCGCCAGAATTCTGCAACCTTGTGTTCTATGCCCGTGTGAGCCGCGTGTTTGGCCAGCGCCCTTGGGGCTCACCCTATAATGGCCGGCGCCGCCCTCTCCATTCAGTACAGAATTGCTCCCCATGCGCCTGATCCACACCTCCGACTGGCACCTCGGCCAGACCCTCCACGGCCAGGAACGCGACTATGAACACGCGCAGTTCCTGGCCTGGCTGCTCGACCAGCTGGTAGCACACCAGGCGGATGCCCTGCTTATCGCCGGCGATGTCTTCGATACCGTCAACCCGCCGTTGAAAGCCCAGGAGCGGCTCTACGACTTCATCGTCCGCGCCCACGAACGGCTGCCGCAGCTCGACATCGTGATGATCGCCGGCAACCACGATTCCGGCGGGCGCATCGAGCTGCCGGCGCCGCTGATGCGCCGCCTCAATGCCCACGCGGTGGGCCGCATCAGCTGGGTCGCCGAGGGCGAGCTCGATCATCAGCGCCTGTGCGTGCCGCTACACGACTCCCGCGGCCAGGTCGCGGCCTGGTGCCTGACCCTGCCCTTCCTGCGTCCGGCCGAGGTCACCGGTTTCGGCGGCAGCGACGACTACATGGCCGGCATTGCCAGCGTCCACGAGCGGCTGATTGCCGCCGCCCAGGCGCAGCGCCAACCGGGCCAGGCGCTGGTCGCCATGAGCCATGCACACATGGCCGGCGGCGCCGTGTCGGAAGAATCCGAGCGCAACATTGTCATCGGTAACGCCGAGGCGCTGCCGGCCAGCCTGTTTCCCGAGTCGGTCGCCTACGTCGCCCTCGGTCATCTGCACAAGCCACAGCAGGTCGCCGGGCAGGCGCGCATCCGCTACAGCGGCTCGCCGCTGCCGCTGTCCTTCGCCGAGGTGAACTACCCGCATCAGGTGCTGCTGGTGGAGTTCGAGGGCGAGACCTTGAAAGGCGTCGAGAGCCTGCCGGTGCCACGGGCGGTGGAAATGATCCGCATTGGCCGCGCGCCGCTGGCCGAGGTCATCGCGCAGCTGGAAGCCCTGCCGCCCGTGGGGCTGTTCGACGACAACCTGCCCTGGCTGGAAGTACGCGTGCAGCTGGAGGAGCCGCTGCCGGACCTGCGCCAGCGCATCGAGACGGCGATCAGCGGCAAGGCCTGCCGCCTGGTGCGCATCGCCAGCGAATACGCCGGCAAGCGCGGCGAGGCCGAGTCCGAGGTGCTGGTCGGGCTCGACCAGATCAACCCGCAGGAGCTGTTCGCCCGCGCCTGGGAAGAACAGTTCGGCAACCCGCCTGACGAACAGGCGCTGGACGACTTCGCCACGTTGCTGCAACAAGTCGAATTCGACACGGAGGCCGACCAGTGAAGATCCTCGCCATCCGCCTGAAGAACCTCGCCTCGCTGGCCGGCGACCAAGTCATCGACTTTACCGCCGAGCCGCTGGCCAGCGCCGGCCTGTTCGCCATCACCGGCCCGACCGGCGCCGGCAAGAGCACCATCCTCGACGCCCTGTGCCTGGCGCTGTTCGGCAGCACGCCGCGGCTCGATAACGTCTCGCCGCTGAACAAGGTGCCCGACGGCGATGCCGAGATCGGTGGCGGCGACGAGCGCAACCTGCTGCGGCGCGGCTGTGGCAGCGGCTACGCCGAGGTGGATTTCGTCGGTGTCGACGGCCATCGCTACCGCGCCCGCTGGGAGGTCAAGCGCGCCCGCGAGAAGGTCGACGGCCGCCTGCAGGCCAGCAGTCAGAGCCTGCAGGATCTCGACAGCGGCCAGCTGCTGGCCAGCGGCAAGAAACGCGAATTCAAGGAGCTGCTGGAGACCCGCCTGGGTCTCACCCTGGCGCAGTTCACCCGCGCCGTGCTACTGGCCCAGAGCGAGTTTTCCGCCTTTCTCAAGGCCGACGACAACGAGCGCGGCACCCTGCTGGAAAAACTTACCGACACCGGCCTCTACAGCCGCCTCGGCCAGGCTGCCTTCGAGGCCGCCAAGCAGGCGAAGGAAAAACTCACTCAGCTGGAACAGCAGCTCGGCGGCCTGCAGCCGCTGGAACCTGAGGCGCGGCAAGCCTTGGAAGCCCGTTATGACGAGCAGCAAGGCGAGCTGAAAGCCGTCCAGCAACAGCTCAAGGCCCTAGAGCAGCAACGCCAGTGGCTCACCGACCTGACGCGTCTGCAGGCCGAGCGCGATGGCACCCAGGCGCAGCTGCAGGAAGCCGAGGCCGAACATGAAAAGCTGGCCGACGCCCGGCGCATCCTCGCGCTATTCGAGCAGCTTGCGCCAAAGCGTCACCGCTTTATTCGCCAGAACGAGCTGCCGCAATTGTTGACCGGGGTCGAAGAAACCCTGGCCCGGCATCAGGCAGCCGGCGAGCGTCTGCAGGAACAGCTCGGCAGTCTCGAGCTGAAACAGCAACAGGCCACGACGCAACTGCACACCGCCGAACAGGCGCAACGGGAAGCGGAGCCCCGGCTGGCCCAGGCGCGCCGCGACGAAGACCGCCTGCTCCACTTGCAAACCGACCTTGCACCGATCCGCCGGGAAGCCGAACAGATTCAGGCTGCCAGCAACGAGGCGGCGTCCAGACTGCAACAACTCCAGGCGCGACAGCAGCACGGCGCGCAGCAACTTCAGGAGCTGGCCACGCAGCTGGACACCAGCGCCGCCCTGCAACCTCTGTGCGCAGCCTGGAACGGTTACCGTCCTCGTCTCCAACAAGCGGTGCAGCTGGCCGCGCGCCTGCAACAGGGACGTGCGGAACTGCCGGGGCTGGAGCAACGCGCCCAGGCCACCGAAACCGAGCAGAACACGGCACGCACCGCGCTCGATGAGCTGCAGGCCCAGATCGGCGGCGAAGTGAGCGAGCAGCTCAGCCGGCTAAACCAGCAGCTGGAACAGTGGCGGCAGGCCGAACGCGATACCGAAGCGCTGCTTAGCACCTGGAGCAGTCAGCAGAGCCTGCTTGCGCGCCAGACCGAGCTGCACAAGGAATCCGGCCGCCTGCAGGCCGAACAGGAACAACTGATACCGGCCGGTAAGCAGGCCCGCAGCGAGCGCGACGCAGCGGAACAGGCGCTCAAGCTCACTCTGGAGCTGCTCGAGCGCCAACGCCTGGCCCGCAGTGAAAACGTCGAAGCCTTGCGCGCCGCCCTGGTACCCGGCGAGCCCTGTCCGGTCTGTGGCAGTGGCGAGCACCCCTGGCATCAGGCCGACGCACTGCTGGCCGCACTCCATCAGCAGGATGAAAGCGAAGTCGAGCGTGCCCGTCAGGCGCTGCAGGCCCAGGATCAGCGCCTGCAGGAACTGCGTGACCGCCATACCGAACTCAGCACCAACCTCAAGCAGGTCCAGCTGCGCCAGACGGAGACGGCCGCCGAGCTGGATGCGTTGCGGCCGACGCTGGAGGCGTCAGCGCTGTATGCCGACCTGATCAGGCAGCCGGAAGCCGAGCGCACGCAATGGCTGACCGGCGAACTGGACAGGCTCCGGACCCAGATCGCCAGCGCCAGCCAGTCACAGGCTCATCTGCTGACGCTGCAGCAACGCGGCGAATCCTTGCGAAACGCCTGGCAAACCGCTCAGGACCAGGCCCGGGAGGCCGCTCAGCAACTGGCGCAGCAACGCGACGCCCTGGCCCGCGATAGCCAACGGCTGGAAGACGAGCTGACCGACTTCGCCGAGCTGCTACCCGGCGAGCGACTCAGTCGCTGGCGCGAGAACCCGGCTCACAGCTTCATGGCGCTGGACAGCGAAATCGCCACCCGCCAGCAGCAGTTGCAGGCCCAGGCCGAGCTGACCGACGAGCAGCGCCATCTCGAAAAGGAAATGGAAGTCGCTCTGCGCGACCAGCACAACCTGCTGGACCAGCAGAAGGCCTGCGCCACACGTCTTGCCGAACGCGAAAGTCAGCTGGAAGCCTGTCGACAGAGCCTGCGCAGCAACCTGGGCGAGCAGACCAGCGCCGGAGACTGGCAGCAGCAACTGGACGCGGCACTGCAGCTGGCCCGCCAGCAGCAGACGGATATCCAGCACCAGCTCAACGAGACCCGGATCGAACTGACCCGCCTCACCAGCGAGCAGCAGGGCTGCAGCGAGCGCCGCGAAGAATTGCTGCGCGAGCGCGACGCCCTGGCCGAGGAACTCAACGCCTGGCGCGCTGCGCACCCGGAACTGGACGACGCCTCCTTCGCACAACTGCTGCACATGGATGACGGTCTGCTCGACGAGGCGCGTCAGCGCCTGCAGCAGAACACCGAAGCCCTGACCCGCTGCCGCGAGCGTCTGGAAGGTTGTAGCCAGCGGCTAGCTGACCATCAGGCCCGGTATCCCGACGCGCCGGACGCCGAAGCGCTGGCGCAGCAACACACCGCGCAGTTGGCCAGCTGTGAACAGGCCGAGCGAAGCTGCACGGAAACCCGCGCCGCGCTGCTGGAGGACGACCGCCGTCGACAGCAGAGCCAGGCCCTGCTAACCGAGATCGAGGCGGCACGGGCCGAGCATCAGCGCTGGGGCCGCATCGCCGCGCTGATCGGCTCCAGCGATGGCGGCGCCTTCCGCAAGATCGCCCAGGCCTACAACCTCGACTTGCTGGTGCAACACGCCAACGTCCAGCTGCGTCAGCTGGCGCGCCGCTATCGCCTCAAGCGCGGCGGCAGCCCGCTGGGGCTGCTGGTGCTGGACACCGAGATGGGCGACGAGCTGCGCTCGGTGCATTCGCTGTCGGGCGGCGAAACCTTCCTCGTCTCGCTGGCCCTGGCGCTGGGCCTGGCCTCCATGGCCTCGAGCAAGCTGCGGATCGAATCGCTGTTTATCGATGAGGGCTTCGGCAGCCTCGACCCCGAGTCGCTGCAGATCGCCATGGACGCGCTGGATTCGCTACAGGCCCAGGGGCGCAAGGTGGCGGTCATCAGCCACGTGGCGGAGATGCATGAGCGCATTCCGGTGCAGATTCAGGTGCAGCGCCAGGGCAACGGGCAGAGCGGGCTAAAGATCGTCGGCTGAGCCCAGCCGCTCGCCTTTCTCTCGCCAACAGGCGCATCCAGGCCAGCATCTGTGCACCGGCTCTGGTGCGCCTGTCGGCCTGAAAACTCCGATTGACTTTGCCGCGTCCGCGCTTCGAATATGTGCAAAAAAATTGACGAGGCGTTCAACCATGAGCTCCAGCGGCATCGCCGAACAGGCCGTTACTCTCTTCACCCAGCGCGAGCGTGAGCGCTTCCTCACCGCCAATCCCCGTTCGGCCGAGCTGGCTGAGCGTGCCCGCCAATCCCTGTTCGCCGGCGTCCCCATGCACTGGATGAGCGACTGGTCGACCCCGGTGCCGCTGTTCGTCGAAAGCGCCCAGGGTGCGCGCTTCCGCGATGTCGACGGGCACGACTACGTGGACTTCTGCCTGGGCGACACCGGCAGCATGTTCGGCCATTCCCCGGCGCCCATCGCCGCCGCGCTGGCGGAACAGGCCGGGCGCGGGCTGACCACCATGCTGCCGGGCGAGGATGCGGTGATCTGCGGCGAGCTACTCAGCGAACGCTTCGGCCTGCCCTTCTGGCAAGTGGCGACCACCGCCACCGACGCCAACCGTTTCGTCATCCGCTGGGCCCGCGCCATCACCGGCCGCAAGATGCTGCTGGTGATCGATGGCTGCTATCACGGCACCGTCGATGACACCCTGGTGCGCCACCGCCAGGGCACCACGGTGCACCGCGCCGGGCTTATCGGCCAGGCCCGCAACCTGGCCAAGACCTGCCGCGCCGTGCCCTTCAATGACCTTGCCGCGCTGGAGGCGGCGCTGGCCCCCGGCGACATCGCCGCGCTGCTGATGGAGCCGGCCATGACCAACATCGGCATGGTCCTGCCTGAGCCCGGTTACCTGGAAAAGGTCCGCGAGCTGACCCGCCGCTACGGCACCCTGCTGATCATCGACGAGACCCACACCATTTCCACCGGCCCCGGCGGCTGCACCCGCGCCTGGAACCTCGAGCCGGACTTCCTGACCCTGGGCAAACCGGTGGCCGGCGGCGTGCCGGCATCGGTCTATGGCTGCACCGCGGAAATGGCCCAGGCCATGCAGATCGCCCGCGAGCACGCCAGCGAGATGAGCGGCGGCCACGGCCACAGCGGCATGGGCACCACGCTGTCGGCCAACGCGCTGGCCATGCACTGCATGCGTGCCAACCTCGAACAGGTGATGACCGACGCCGCCTACGCGCACATGCTGCCGCTGGCCGCGCGCCTCGCCGCCGGCCTGCGCGAGCTGATCTCGCGCCATGGGCTCGCCTGGTCGGTGAGCGAACTGGGCGCGCGCTGCGAATTCCAGTTCTGCGCCACCCCGCCGAAGACCGGCGCAGAGGCTGAAGCGGCCTTCCACGATAGCCTGCAGATGGCGCTGCACCTGTACCTGATCAACCGCGGCATCCTCATCACGCCATTCCACAACATGACGCTGTGCTGCCCGGACACCACGGCAGAGGATGTCGACCGTTTGATCGCCACCCTCGACGAAGCCCTGGAAACGCTCTTGGCGATTCCCGGCGTTCGCCTGAGCTGACCTTACCGAAACCTGCACGAGCGACGACCATGGCCCGTTACCCGTCCGGCATCGCCCCCGGCGCATTCTGAGACCAGCAGGCGCCTGCCACGCGCCCTTCCCCCTTTATCGAATGCCCAGCGGCAGGCCGCGCGCTGCCGCCCGACGAGAGAACTGCCATGACCTTCGCTCCCCCTGAAGAAGCCGACGCCTTCCTTGCCGCCCACCCGGACGTGCAGCGCATCGAGCTGTTCATCATCGACCCCTGCGGCGTGCCCCGCGGCAAGCTGCTGCACCGCGACGAGCTGCGCGCCATCTACACCGACGGTCGCCCGCTGCCGAGCAGCATCCTCGGCCTGACCATCCGCGGCGAGGATGTCGACGCCACCGGCCTGGTCTGGGACGTGGCCGACGCCGACTGCTGGGCCTTTCCCCTGGCCGGCAGCCTGCAGCTGCAACCCTGGCGCGAGCCGGCCACCGCCCAGGTGCAGGTCTCCATGGACCCGCTGCGCGGGCTGCCAGCCAGCGTGGCCGACCCGCGCCATGTGCTGGCCCGCACCGTCGAGAAACTCCAGACGAGTGGCTACCACCCGGTGATGGCCGCCGAGCTGGAGTTCTACCTGCTCGATGCGCGCCCCGATGCTGCCGGCCGGCCGCAGCCCGCCGCGTTCGCCAATGGCGAGCGCCCGCAAGCGCCACAGGTCTACGGCGTGCTGGAGCTGGAGCGCCTCGATCCCTTCCTCGATGACCTGTACCGCGGCTGTGAACACCTGGGGCTGCCGGTGCGCACGGCGATTTCCGAATACGCGCCGGGCCAGGTGGAGATCACCCTGCAGCATCGCCCGGACGTGCTCCAGGCGATGGACGAAGCCGTGCGCTACAAGCGCCTGGTGCGCGGCGTGGCCTGGCGTCACGGGATGCAGGCCTGCTTCATGGCCAAGCCCTTCGCCGAACACGCCGGCAGCGGCCTGCACCTGCATGCCAGCCTGGCCGATGCCGAAGGTCGCAACCTGTTCGCCTGCAGCATCGAGGAGCTGCAGCGTGATGACGCCAACGGCGCCGCCGCCCTGCTGCGCCACGGCATCGCCGGCCTGCTCGACAGCCTGGAGGACGGCCTTGCGGTGTTCTGCCCCAACGCCAACTCCTATCGCCGCTTCCAGGCCAACAGCTATGCGCCGCTGGCACGCAACTGGGGGATCAACAACCGCACCGTGTCGATGCGCGTACCCGGCGGCCCGGACGCCAGCCGCCACGTCGAGCACCGCATCTGCGGCGCCGACGCCAATCCTTATCTGGCCGCCGCGCTGGTGCTGGAAGGCCTGCACAAGGGCATCACCAGCCAGCTCGAGCCTGGCGCTCCCGTGACTGGCAACGGCTATGCACAGGGCGGCACGGGCATCAGCTGCGACTGGCTGCAAGCCTTGCGCACGCTTGACCAATCATCCTGGGCACGCGAGGCGCTCGGCGACGACTTCCACCGGGTGTACCTGGCCATCAAGCACGAGGAATACCGGCAATTCATGGGCGAGGTGGGCGAGCAGGACTGGCGCTGGTATCTGGGCCACGCCTAGCAAGGCGCCGCGGCAACGCCAGCGTGGCCTGAGGCTCAAAGGGAATGGATTCCGCCCAGGGCACGCACGATGATCGAACACGCAGCTACTCGGGAACGCCTCGCCGCGCTCCATCATGACGGCTTTGTCTTGTTGCCCGGCGTGCTGACCGCACCGCGAATCACCGAACTGCGCAGCGCTATCGACCGGCTGACTCCGGTCGGGCTGGATTACCAGGGCCTGCTGGATGATCACTACAAGTGCGTGTTCAATCGGGATCCGTTCTGGCTGGCCTTCCTCGACCTGCCCTGCGTGATCGAACTGGCCGAGGCGGCACTGGGGGCGGACTGCCACATCATCGGCCAGACCGCCTGGCGTAGCCGGCCGGGCTTTATCGGTGGCGACCTGCATGCGGACTATCTGGCGATTGAATTGCCCGAGCAGCTGCTGGCCGACCCCGGCCTCGAACTGCCCATGCAGGTGTGCACCGCGCACCTGCATCTGGACGACATCGACGCCGACCTCTGCCCCACCCGGGTGATTCCTGGCAGCCACCGCGCCGGACGCAAGCCGCGCCTTGGCGAGACCGCCTGGCACGGTCGCGAACCGGAACCGGTACTGTGCCGGGCCGGCGACATGCTGTTCTTTCGCAGCGACCTCTGGCACTCCGGCAGCCGCAACCGTACGACCGATCGCAGTCGCTACCTGCTGCAGGTCCACTACGGCCGGCGCATGGTGGCGCAGAAGTCTCGCCCTACCTGGCATTCACCTTCAACCCTGTCGTACTGGCGGCGGCGACCCCGCGCCAGCGCCGGCTGCTGGGTGAACACGAGCCGGCCGAATACGACTGACTGGCACGGCCCCTGCAACGGAACGATCAACGAGGCCGCGCCGGGCGGCCTCGACACCCGACCCGAGAGGTAGAGCCATGATTACCAGCCGCGACCAGGTAACCGATATGATCATCGCCACGAAAGTGCGCAAGGGCCTGAAATGGGCCCACGCCGCCGAAGCCATTGGCATGTCCAAGGAATGGACCACCGCCGGCTGCCTGGGCCAGATGACCTTCGACAAGGCTCAGGCCGAGGCGCTGGGCAAGCTGTTCGAATTGCCCGACGAGGCGATCGCCTGGCTGCAGATCGTGCCCTATAAGGGGTCACTGCCCACCGCCGTGCCCACCGATCCGCTGATCTATCGCTGGTATGAACTGGTGAACGTCTACGGCACCACCATCAAGGAGCTGATCCACGAGGAATTCGGCGACGGCATCATGAGCGCCATCGACTTCTCCATGGATATTCAGCGCGAGCCAGACCACAAGGGCGATCGCGTCAACGTGGTGCTCTCGGGCAAGTTCCTGCCCTACAAGAGTTACTGAGCCGCGGGAGCGGTACGGATTTCGCCGCGCGCCAGGCTCTCCACGCTGTTGCCTAGAGGATCGGTGGCGGAAAGATCGGCGCCGCGCTCGCGCAGGGCTTCCAGTAACTCACCGCGCTGGAACAGCGCGGCGTACATCGCCGGCGTCTGCCCGGCGGCGTTGCGCTGGTCGGGGTTGCATTCGGTGGCCAGCAGGCGCTTGGCGATGCGCAGCTCGCCCTTGAAGATCGCGCCCATCAGCGCGGTGTTGCCGCGCTTGTCTTCGGCGCAGGCATCGGCGCCGGCGGCGAGCAGGCGCTCCACGGTGTCGGCGTGGCCGTTGTAGGCGGCGAGGATCAGCGCCGTGTAGCCCTTGTCGTCAGCGGCGTTCAGGTCGAACCCCGCCTGAATGAATTCGTCGAGCATCTCGTTATCGCCGAAGCGTGCGGCGTTGAAGAAATAGTCACGCAGTTGTGCCTGAATCTGCTCGGCCTCCGCTGCCGCAGGCTCGTTCTGAGCCAACGCCAGGTTGCTACCGAGGCACAGGGCGAACAGAAGGAAAACAGCTTTCATCGCGTCTCTCCGTTACGAAAAGCCCGCGACCTGGGTCGCGGGCTGTGAGCCGGTTGCGTGGACCGGCCGGTGCATCAGTCTTCCAGTTCGGCTGCCAGCGCCTTGACCTTGCTCAGGTCGCCCTTGGCCACCTTGGTCAGACCCTCGCCGTACTTGGCGTCAGCCTTGTAGAAGTACGACAGCAGGTGATGGCGCGCCTCGGCGTCGGTCTTGGCCAGTTCGCCACCCAGGGTGTTGATCAGGTCCTTCTGCTCCTTGGCAGTGAAGGAACGGAACAACTCGCCGGTCTGCTTGAAGTTCTGCGTGCGGTAGATCGGCGCCTGCTGCGTGGTGCCCGAGAGCGCCAGCTGGCTGTACATGCCGCGCGGTTCTTCCTCACGGTTCATGCGACGGCTCGGCTGGTAGTTCACGCTGACAGTGGTGTTGCCGCTGTTCAGCTGACCATCCTGATTGCCGTTGTTGACCGGCACCTTCGGCTGGTTGATCGGCAGGCTCATGTGGTTAGCACCGATGCGGTACATCTGGGTATCGGCGTAGGAGAACAGACGGCCCTGCAGCAGACGGTCCTCGGAAGGCTCGATGCCCGGCACGATGTTAGACGGTGCCATGGCGACCTGCTCGGTCTCCTGGAACACGTTGTCCGGGTTCTTGTTCAGCACCATGGTGCCGATCTTCTTCGAGGGCACCATGTCTTCAGGCCAGATCTTGGTGGCATCCAGCGGATCGAACTCGAACTTGGCCAGTTCTTCCGACTTGACCACCTGCAGGTACAGGTCCCACTTCGGGTAGTCGCCCTTGTCGATGGCGGTGATCAGGTCGCGGGTCATGTGACTGTAGTCACGGCCCTGCACTTGCTGGACTTCTTTCGGGTCGAGGTTCTTCACGCCCTGCTTGGTCTTCCAGTTGAACTTGACGTAGTGCACCTGGCCTTCGTCGTTGACCAGCTTGTAGGCGTGCACGCTGCTGCCGTCCATGAAGCGGTAGCCAGCCGGCGTGCCGTAGTTGGAGTACAGGCGGGTCAGGGTCTGGATCGACTCGGGGTGGTAGGACAGGAAGTCCATCCGGCGGCTGTCGTCATCCAGGTTGGTGCGCGGGTCGGTCTTGAACGCGTGGACCATGTCCGGGAACTTGATGGCGTCGCGGATGAAGAAGGTCGGGAAGTTGTTGCCGACCAGGTCCCAGTTGCCATCAGCGGTGTAGAACTTGGTAGCGAAGCCGCGCGGGTCACGCAGGGTTTCCGGCGAGTGGCTGTTGTTGGTCACGCTGGAGAAGCGAACGAACACCGGCGAGGTCGTGCCCTTCTCGAAGACCTTGGCGATGGTCAGGTCGGAGATATCGGCGGTGGCGGTGAATTCACCGTGGGCACCGGTACCGCGGGCGTGAACCACGCGCTCCGGCACGCGCTCGCGATCGAAGCGCTGGAGTTTCTGCAGCAGCTGTACGTCTTGCAGCAGAACCGGGCCGTTCGGACCAGCCGTCTGGGAGTTCTGGTTGTTGCCGACCGGCGCGCCGTTATCGCGGGTCAGCGGAGCGGCATGGGCAGACAGCGCAAGGAGGCTCGCGGAAATAACGCCGAGCGTCAGGCGCGCCGGCGTGGAGCCGAAAGTACTACGGGACATGGTGATTCCTCTTCGATTTCTTGGAGCGCTTGTGGCGCACCGCGAAGCCTAAGCGGAGCGGCTGACCCTAACCCAATTGCATAAGCCAAACACGCTGATAGAGAAAACCAGCTTCATCACTTCCCGAAAACCCGCTATCTAGACGCATCGAGCGGTGACGCTAGCCACAGCGTCTTGGTCGTCGAGGGTTCGAAGTGGGGCCCTCACGCCAGATAAGTCGCGTCGCTGTGCATGCTGAATCCGGCGCAGATCAGAAGGCTACTGAGTCGCCGTCTGCTGTATTCGAGCAAGGCTCGCCTGCTCTTGGCGAGGGGTCAGCTGCAGGCGCGACAGATAGGCCGCCAGTGCTTCGATGTCCGCCTCGGACAGCTGACTGGCAATCCCGACCATTACCGAGCCGGCGCGCGCCGGATCGTTATTGCGGAAGCGAGTGAGGGCCTTACGGATATATTCGCCAGGCTGGCCGGCCAGACGCGGCATCGTCTCCATACCCTGCGCCTGCTGGCCGTGACAGCCCACGCAGGTGCGCTTGAACAGGGCCGCACCCTGACTGCTCAGTGCCGGGTCGTCGCTTGCGGTGCTGCTCGGCAGCACTTTCTGCTGGCTGAAATAGACCGCAATATTGACCCGATCCTCCATGGTCAGATTCTTCGCCAGGTTCGACATCACATAGTCGATACGCTCGCCTCGGGCGAACTGCTCGAAGGCATGGAACAGGTAGATGGGGTTCTGCGACGCCAGGTTGGGAATGTGTGGGCGTTTGCTGTTGCCGTTCTCGCCATGGCAATAACCGCAAAATATCGCACGCTCACGTCCTGCCTCGTATGCCTGCTGGCGCCTCTGCTCGTCGGCCATCAGGTAGGTGAAGCGCTTCATCGCCTCATCGTTTTCGTTGGCACAGGCGAAAGCAGCGAAGCAGCTCAGCAAAAGACAGACGAAGATGCGCATGTGGTAGTCCATAACCGTGGGAACGATGCTGCTGCAGGCAGCGTGGTGGGCAGCGAATATAAATTGCGCAAGCGCACCGAAAAGTGGCACAAGTCAATAAACCCCTTCATTACCGCCCTTGGCGGCTTCACCACCACGTCAAAATCGTCTTCCCTGCGACAACAAGTCACACAAGCGGCTCGTATTCGACTAAAGTAGCACCCCCTTCGCCTGTATGAGTTGCAACAAAATGTTTGATGGAAACGCCGAACTAACCATGACCGTACTGATGACCCCGGACAAGGCCAACTTTTCCGGCAACGTACATGGCGGCACCCTGTTGAAGTATCTCGACGAAGTGGCTTACGCCTGCGCCAGCCGTTACGCCGGTGAGTATGTGGTTACGCTCTCGGTCGACCAGGTCACTTTCCGCCAGCCGATCCATGTCGGTGAGCTGGTGACCTTCCTGGCATCGGTCAACTACACCGGCACCAGTTCGATGGAAATCGGCATCAAGGTCACCACCGAAGACATTCGGCAGAAGACCGTCCGCCACACCAATAGCTGCTTCTTCACCATGGTTGCCGTTGGCGAAGATGGCCGACCGACCAGCGTGCCGCCCTTGCAGCCTCAAACCCCGGAGCAAAAGCGCCGCTTCGCCCAAGCCCAGCAGCGCCGGCAGATTCGCCGCGAACTGGAAGAGCGTTACCTCGCGATCAGGAACGCCTGAACCGGTAGAACGGGGCAGCTACCCAGCAGCCGCGCCCAAAGTGGCAAAGACCTTATACAATAGACGGCCTTTTCGCTTCATCAAGACGAGGTTATGCCGTGAGCTCTTTGCCACCCTGCCCCAAATGCGCGTCCGAATACACCTATGAGGACGGTCCGCTGCTGGTCTGCCCCGAGTGCGCCCATGAGTGGTCCGCCAACGCACCGGAGGCCTCTTCCGACGATGAGCGGGTTATCAAGGACTCGGTCGGTAACCTGCTTCAGGACGGCGATACCGTCACCGTGATCAAGGACCTGAAGGTCAAGGGCTCTTCGTCCGTGGTCAAGGTCGGCACCAAGGTGAAGAACATCCGCCTGTGCGACGGCGACCACGACATCGACTGCAAGATCGACGGCATCGGCGCCATGAAACTGAAGTCCGAGTTTGTGCGTAAGGTCTGACACGAGAAGCTTCGCCCGAGCGCGGGGCTCCTACAAAAGCCAAAGCCCCGCATCATTGCACTCTGTAGGAGCTGCGACCCCGCAGCGAATGCAAGCGCCAGCTTGCCTGCTGACTGACGGTGCCGATGCAAGCGCATGTACACCTTCAGGCTAAAAGCTTCGCCCCGAGGGCGGGGCTCCTACACAAGCAAAGCAGCCCGGCAGCCCATATCTCGTCATCTTGGGAGATCAGGGGAAGCGGCGTTATCAGGGCGTGAGATACGACGAACGCGTCAGCCCCAGACGCAGGGCGTCGATATACTGCGCGCGCTCCCTGGCGCTAAGACGGGCACTGGAAACCTTGTCGCGGTAGTGAGTCATCAGCTCCTCGGGCGAGAGGTGCACGTATCGCAGCATGTCCTCGATGGTGTCGTGGGTTTCGATGCCGGCGTGGTAGTAGCTGCCATCCTCACGCTGGTAGACGTTCACCGAATCGGTGTCGCCGAACAGGTTGTGCATGTCGCCGAGGATTTCCTGATAGGCGCCGACCAGGAACACGCCGAGAAAATACTCCTCCCCCGCCTGGATCTCATGCACGGGCATGCTGTTCTCGATGCTCTGCTCATCCACGTAGTGCCTGATCTTGCCGTCCGAGTCACAGGTCAGGTCCTGCAGCACCGCGCGCCGCACCGGCTCTTCCGACAGCCGTTGTAGCGGCACGATAGGCAGAATCTGGTCAATGGCCCAGGTGTCGGGCAGGCTCTGAAATACCGAGAAGTTGCAAATGTACTTGTCCGCGAGCTTGTCGTTGAGCTCGTCGAGCACCGCGCGGTGGGAACGCTGGCGGGCCTTGAGCTGGTTGTGCAGACGTCGGCAGATGGCGAAGTAACTCTGCTCGGCCAACGCCTTCTGCGCCAGAGAAAGCTTGCCGGCGGCATATTGCGCCGAGGCCTCGCTTATATAGTGGGTGGCGCGCCAGTAGGTCTCGGTGACCATCTCCGGATCGCTGGGGCCGAGCAGATCCACCAGCGACTGAACGATATCCGGCAGCTCGTCGTAGTTCTCCACCACAGGCGCTTCATCGTTGTGGCGCTCGAAGTCGGTCACCTGCATCACCAATACCGCATGGTGGGCAGTCATCGCCCGGCCGCTCTCGGAGAAGATATGCGGATGCGGCAGCTCCTGGCGATCGCAGAACTCCTTGAGCATCCCTACTACGGTCCCGGCGTACTCATCGATGTCGTAATTGATGGAGCTGGCATTGCGCGAATGGGTGCCGTCGTAATCGACGCCCAGCCCACCGCCTACATCTATATGGTCGACGGGCAGCCCCAGCGCACGCAGTTCGGCGTAGTAGCGGATGGCTTCGCGGAAGCCGGAGCGATAGTCGGCCAGGTTGGCGATTTGCGACCCCATGTGGAAGTGCAGCAACCGCACCCCCTGGTCGATATCCGCGGCGCGGAAGCGCTCGATGACCGTAAGCAGCTGCGCCGCGGACAGACCGAACTTGGATTTCTCACCGCCGGTATCGGCCCACTTGCTCGACGCCAGAGATGACAGACGCACGCGCAGCCCAACCTGAGGCACGACCTTCAGCTCGGCGGCCTCTTCGATCACCAGCTCCACTTCGGACATCTTCTCGATGACGATGAACACGTTGTGCCCGAGCTTCTGCCCCATCAGCGCCAGGCGAATGAATTCGCGGTCCTTGTAACCATTGCAAACGATGGTGCCACCCTTTGGCGCCAGTGCCAGGACGGCCATCAGCTCGGGTTTGGAACCGGCTTCCAGGCCGATGGCCACGTTCTGCGTGGCGATGATGTTCTTGATCACCGCCTCCTGCTGATTGACCTTGATCGGGTACAGCGCGGTGTAGCGTCCCTGATAGTCGAGCCGCTCGATATTGGCATCGAAAGCACCCGTGAGGTGACGCACACGGTCCTGAAGAATTCCCGGGAAACGCACCAGCAAAGGCAGCGTCAGGCCGGCATCCCTGAGTTGTTCGATCAGACCGTTGAACTCGATCGGCTCCCCTTTCGGCCCTTGTGGACGCACCTCGATCTGCCCCGCATCACTGATCGAGAAATAACCCGCACCCCAGTGACGGATGCCATAGACGCTGCGGCTGTCGGCTGCGGTCCACTGGCTGCCATCGTCTTTGCGTGTACGTCGAACGGCCATTCAAGCCTCCTGAAAGTGGGTGTGGAGTTTTGTCAGAGACTTGCGTCTGGACAAGAAGTGAGCGCAACAGATCCGCCTGCACGATGGCTTCCGAGCCGGACCTTGTTTGCGAGCATGGCGCACTCCCCAGATATGCGGGAGTGGCCTGAGCGACGAAGCGCCGTGCGTTAAATTCAGACGCACTCAGCCGCCGGATTTCTTTGCTTTGAATCCGCGCTTTTGCAGCTCATCAAGCAGTAGCTGAACATGATCGCCCTGGATTTCGATGACTCCATCCTTGAGCGCACCGCCCGTGCCGCAACGGCGCTTAAGGGCACTGGCCAACTCCTTTAGCTGATCCCCGGCCAACGGCACGCCGGTGATGGTCGTTACCGTCTTGCCGCCCCGCCCCTTGCTCTCGCGACGTACGCGGGCAATGCCATCCCCTTCGGGAGTCGGCGCTTTGTTGCAGATGCAGGCATCCACTGGTTGGCTGCAACCAGGGCAGTGCCGACCCGCATCGGTGGAAAACACCAGCCCGCCAAGGCCGGATAAAGAGGTGGTTTTCCTGGCCACACAAGCCTCATGAGCAAAAGAAGAAAACGCCGAAACTATACCCGTCGAACCCGGCTTTATCGACACTGGCAAAGGCCGATTCCGTAGGAGCAAGCCATGCATGCGAACAAGGCTCACACTTCGGCGCGGAATCCTTCACGGGCATGGCCCGTTCCCACGAAGAGCTGACAGGCCACCTGAGGATCATATCGACACCAGCAAACCCCGATCCTGTAGGAGCAGGCCATGCCTGCGAACAAGACCCTCACTTCGGCGCAGAATCACCTCACGGGCATGGCCCGTTCCCACAAAGAGCCGACAGCCCTCTGGAGGATCATATGGACATCAGCAAACCCCGATCCTGTAGGAGCAGGCCATGCCTGCGAACAAGGCTCACACTTCGGCGCGGAATCCTTCACAGGCATGGCCCGTTCCCACCAAAAGCTGACAGCCCAGCCCACCGAAGGATCCAACGAGTTACAGCAACCGCCCCGCCACTGCATAAGGCGCCGGATCGAGCGTCGGCTTGCGCCCCAATATCAAGTCCGTCAGCAACTGACAGGACGCCGGTGCCAGCACCAGCCCGTTACGGAAATGCCCGCAGTTGAGCCAAAGCCCCTTGTAAGCAGGGACCTCTCCTATATAAGGCACACCGTCCGGCGAACCCGGCCGCAGCCCCGCCCAATGCCGCACCACTTCGGCATCGGCCAGCGCCGGCAAAAGCTCGGCGGCCGTAGCACGGAGACTGTCGAGCGCATCTTCGGTTGGAGTCTTGTCGAAGCCGACATCTTCCAGCGTGCTGCCAACCAGCACATGACCGTCCCGCCGCGGGATCGCATAACGCCGCTTGGCCAGCACCATGCTCGGCAGAAAGTCTTCTGCGCATTTGAACAGGATCATCTGGCCTTTCATGGGTTTGACCGGCAACGCCAGCCCCAGCGTAGCCAGCAGCTCGCCGCTCCAGGCGCCGGCAGCGACCACAACACGTTCGCCACGCATCTCTCCCTTCGCGGTTTGAACGCCCAGCACCCGCCCGCCCTCATGCAAAAAGCCCGTTACCGGACAATGTTCCACAATCCGCACATTGGCCATTCCCGCGAGCGCCACACGCAGCGCCCGCAGCAGTCGCGGGTTACGCACATTGGCCACGCCGGGCATGAAAACAGCGTTAGAGAAACCCTCACCTAGTACAGGGACAGCGGCGTGCACCTGCTCCATCGCCACCCGCTGTAGCGGCCGCCCCTGAGCCGAGGCCCAGGTCAGGGCATCTTCCTCATCCTCCAGATCCAGCCAGTAAAGCCCGGTTTCATGCACCTCAGGATCAACCCCTGTATGTGCTCGCAGGCTCTCGCCTAAACCCGGATAGAAATCCTGCGACCAATGCGCCAGCGCCGTTACCGCCGGGCTGTAGCGCCACGGATACAACGGCGAAACAATCCCGCCCCCGGCCCAAGAGGCCTCACTACCCGTCTCGCCCGACTCAAGCAGAACCACTTGCTGGCCGGCATTGGCCAGTTGGTACGCCGAAAGCAGACCGATGATGCCGCCGCCAATGATGATTGTTTCTTGCTTCAAAGATGTCTCCCGAGCTTGCTTCACAGTTCCGGCCGTCGATCCTTGACTACCCAGTCATAAAGTCTCAAATGCGAAAGGCACTGCACGCGCCAGGACGGCGCCGCATCATACTTGCAAGGACCTGCATCATGATGAACCGAAATCAAGGCTTTACGCTTGTCGAATTGATGATCACCCTCGCCGTCCTGGCGATTTTCGCCAACATTGCCGTGCCAGCCTTCGATGGCCTGATCACTCGCAATCGTCAGCAGGCGCTTATGGAGCAGGTTGCAGCGGTTTTGAATAACGCTCGTGCAGAAGCAATCCTGCAACGTCGCACAATTGAGGTATGCGGCAGTAGCGACGGAAAAACTTGCTCAGCTAGCTGGGCCAACGGATGGCTCGTTCGCGCTCCGGACGGTCGAGTAATGCAACTCACCCAACTACCCAGTCATGACGCTCTGCGCTGGAGCGGCTTTCAGCAAAGTATCCGCTTTCACAACAACGGCTCGAGCCCAATCAGCAATGGACGCTTCTACCAATGCCACGAACAAAAAGTGGCTTGGCAATTGGTGCTTAACCGCCAAGGTCGCCTGCGACAGGGAACTCCTGCCGAGAATACAGAGAAAGCCTCGCTTTGCAGCCAATGAGAGCCAGCAGCAAGCGGGGCCTTGCTCCAAAGCATGGTCCGGATCACGCCGACGGGCCTCTATAAAGCTGATAATCCTCTCCGACAGCCGGTCATCCAGACAAACGAACCGGCCATCCCGGCATAACGGACAAAGCCTCCACGCCGACCCATTATCCGCTCAAGAATTTAAACGGAGCGCAACATGTCACGCCGCAGCGACATGCATGGATTCACCCTGGTTGAGCTGATGGTCGCCATTGCCGTACTCGCCATATTCATAGCTATAGCGGTGCCGTCTTTTGGGCGCCTGATCGAAAACAACCGAGTGACAGCAACAGCCAACGAATTTCACTCGCTACTGATCTCCGCCCGTAGCGACGCCGTGACCAAGCGCACCAGCATCGCCGTGACCCAGGGCAACGGTATCTGGAGTAGTGGTGAGCGCACTATCGAAATTCCCGCCAGCGTGAACGTCGCGCCAAGCGTGACCAGCATTACGTTCAACCCAAACGGCACGGCCACGGCATCCAGCACCACCTTTACAAACAGCGACGACAGCCTCTCCTTTACCGTCTCGACCCAGACGGCGGGTTTCGTCAGAAAAGTCCAGGACTGAACATGAACAGAGCACACGGCATCCGCGGCTTCAGCATGATCGAAGTCCTCGTCACCATTCTGCTGATCTGTATCGGCGTACTGGGTTTGGTCGCTCTGCAAGGACGAACCATCGCCTATACCCAGGACTCCGCCCTACGCAACACCGCCGCCATGCTCGCCGACGACCTGCAGGAGCTGATGCGGGCCGACCTCGACAAGGTAATCGCCGATGGCCTGCCGCGGAGCTCATCCGACTATTACAAGGCCAAGAATGCGGATTTTCCTGACCCAGCGGACGACTGTACGTCGCTCGCTAGCGCGAGCGCCCCGGAGCGGCTTGGCTGCTGGGCGGAAAAAGCCAAAGCGACCTTACCGGGTGCGGATGACCTAATGAACAGCGCTTTTCACATTTGCCATACCAAAACCTCTGGCGATTGCGATGGGGATGGTTCCACCATCGAAATCCAGCTCGCTTGGGCGGTCAAGGGCGGGGAATGCCTAGATGATAGCGAGAATGAATATTGCACCTACGCCGTGCGAGTGGAGTTTTAAGCATGAACCCGAAAGCTTCCCAAAAGCAGCGCGGTCTATCGCTAGTCGAGCTGATGGTGGCCATGGCCCTCAGCAGCTTTCTGATCCTCGGAGTCACGCAGATTTATCTGGATAACAAGCGCAACTATCTCTATCAGCAGGGACAAGGCGAGAACCTGGAAAATGGCCGCTTCGCTCTAATGCTGATTGGTGAACGCTTGGCCAAAGCAGGCTACCGGCGCAATCCAGCCCTCACTATGGATGTAGCCTTTCCCTCCCGAACTGTTGACGGTTGCACCTTCGCGGCCGGGCAAACCGTCGTTCGTGTAGATGATTCCACTCTGTGCCTGCGCTACCAACCCAGGGATGAAAACGAGACCAACTGCTTGGGCGACACCTACAGCGGCAGTAGCGATCTCAGCAAGCCTTATGACAGCGACACCACTCTGCCTCATTTCAACACTGACGACATCATGGTCGAGAAAATCGCACTGGCCGACGGTGCTCTCAAATGCAATAGCCAAGAGCTGGTCAGCAACATTGCAGGTCTTCACTTCGATTACGGTGTCAACAGCGATATCTCCCTGTTGAAAGTCAACTCCTACACAACCACCCCAGCCTCCGGCGACATCATTCGCGCCTTGCGCTACTCCACTCTCCTAGTCGCCTCAACCAACAACCTGACCCAAGGCGTCGAGAGCAAGGTTTGCAGCAATCCGAACAACGATGACGAAGTCGGCGACTGGGAAAAGCTCACCGGCCAGACACTCACCTGTGAACCCGGCAAGCTCTACCAAATGGTAAGTAGCAGCTCGACCCTGAGGAACTTGATGCCATGACTGTTTTACCCCACCACCGCCAAGATGGTGCCGTACTGGTCATCGCTCTCGTCATGCTATTGATCGTCACCCTCCTGGGGGTCGGCAGCATGCGAGAAGTCGCGCTGGAAAGCCGTATTACCGGCAATCTGGTTGAGCAAAAGAAATTGCGCAACGCCGCGGAGTCGGCCCAGCGCGAGGCAGAACGGCGCATAGGCCAAGCGGTGACTATCGAAGACTGCTCCGAGTCTACCTCAACAATTCCCTGCTATCAGGGGAGAGCCGAAGACTATGACTACAACTTCGCTGCCACAGAGGACTACAGCGGCCTCGATGGCAAAACCACTTTGGAGCGCGAGGCCCGCTGGTACATCCGCTTCATTGCCGGTCCAGTCAATGCAGGAGGCGGGGGCACGAACGACGGCGGTAATTCCGGCGGCGCCCTCGCGGGCATTGATACCGCCGAATCGGGAAGCAGCTTCTTCTACGAAGTGAATGCTCAGGCCTTCAAAGACGGCGAAGAAGACGACACCTGCACCGGCACCACCCTCTGTCTGACTTCCACCACGTTGCTCATCAAGAAATAAGCCGCCAGGAGACTTTCATGAAACGGATAACACCTTTTGTCTTCGGGGCACTGTTCGGCGTTGCAAGCAGCCTGCCGGCAGCCTGGGCCGACAGCAATTCACTTGTCCAGACCCCTCTTTTTGTAACCAGCTCGGTGCCACCTCTCAACATGCTGGTCATGGGACGTGACCACAAGCTGTATTACGAGGCTTATAACGACGCTTCTGACCTGGACGGCGATGGTGCTCTGGATGTTGGTTTCAAACCAAGCATCACTTATTACGGTTACTTCAACACCGGTGTCTGCTATAGCCATACGAATGGTCGTTTTGAGCCAACCGCAGTAGCCGGTGCCAGCAATACCTGCAGCAACGCTTGGAGCGGCAATTTCCTCAATTACCTAGCAACATCGCGTATGGATGCCCTGCGCAAAGTGCTCTACGGCGGCTACAGGGCTACGGACACAGCCAGCGAGACGGTCCTGCGCGCTGCTTTCATTCCCCAAGACGCTCACAGCTCGGGCAAGGAATACGATCCGATCCGGGATAACTTCAATATTAGCGATTACGCGCCGCTTTCTACACCGGCTGCCGGCTATCGGCATATGTTTGCCGTTACAACACTGAGCAATAACGGGACTCCAATCCTGCGCGTACTCACTAATACTCAATACCGAATCTGGGATTGGGTATCCAAAGAAGGCCCGGTGGCAAGCACTAATTGCGTCGACAACAGTACGTCCTGCACAACCGCAGGCTCAGATAACTGGGCCATCGCGCCCGCCAGTCTTTTCCCTAACGGACTGACAATTACCACGCGGCGAGACAACACCGGGAATCCAGGCGACCAAACCGCGATGAACAATCTGTTCAATGCGACCCATACCACTTGCGGTACTGGTACCGTCACGAGCATCAACACAACCGGTCAGAACAACAACCCTTTTTCAGGAAGCAACGGCTGCGGCCATGACAACTACAACACACTGATAACCGGAACCATGCGGGTGCCCGTCACTGGAACCTACACATTCGGAGTAAATGGTGACGATGCCGTTGATTTCTACGTCGGCTCCACACGCGTTGCTTATTGGTATGGTGGCCACGCTGCCAATAACAACCAACCAGGTGGTACTACCGGCACAATTTCCCTGATCGCAGGCACCGACTACACCGTTAAATTCCGTCATGAGGAAGGTACTGGCGGTGACAGCTGGCAGCTCTACTACAAGGCCCCGAACGCCGCAGCCAGCACAATGACGGACTACGCTCTGAACGTTCTTGCTTGCCCGAGTAACGCCAATCTGCGGGAGGGCAACTGTAAAGCCTATTCCGGAAGCAATGGCAACGTCAGCTACAAACCTACCGGCATCCTGCATGACTTCGGCGAAAATGACTCGATGAAGTTTGGGCTTCTGACCGGTTCCTACGCGAAGAATACAAAAGGCGGCGTACTACGCAGCAACATCGACTCCTTTTCCCGTGAGGTAAACAGCGCTACCGGCCAATTCAACTCTAATGTTACGGACGGCATCGTCGCTACATTAAACAAACTTCGTATCGTTGACTTCAGCTACTCGAATCCCAACTACCAATACACAAACTGCGGCTGGATAGGCGACGTTCCCATCACCCAAAAAGCCGACGGCATGTGCACAATGTGGGGCAACCCACTCGCTGAAATGATGTTCGAAGGTCTACGCTATTTCGCCGGATCGACCTCGGGCTCGTCTGAGTACACATACAGCGGAAATGCTCGGGACACCCAATCGGATCTGACCTTACCTGCACCGGCCTGGGTACCACCTTATACGTCCAAAGCTGCCGGCGGCGGCGGTCAACAAAGCTGCGCTGTCCCGGTCATGACAGTCATTAGCGATATCAACCCCTCATACGATTTCACCTTGCCAGGCAGCCGCTTCAATAGCCAGGGTACAAGTTTCAACCTCCCATCGAAGCTGAGCGCGTTGGACGTTTCAAGCGCAACGGACGCAATTGGCGCCGCCGAAGGCATTCATGGAAAGACATTCTTTATAGGCCAGTCCACAGGGGATAACGCCGACAACGCCCCCACCGCCAAAGTCATCCAGAACCTATCGTGGGCGCGCGGATTGTCCCCCGAGGAACCTAGCAAGCAAGGCACCTATTATTCAGCAGGCATTGCCAAGTTCGCCGCAGAAAATGCCGTAGGCGGTGACAAGGAGATGCTTACCTACTCCATTGCTCTTGCCTCGCCGTTACCGCAGATAAAATTCCCTATCGGCACCGATGGCAGCAAGAACATCACGTTGGTTCCTTTTGCAAAGTCTGTGGGTGGCGGAAGCTATGGCATCTCTCCTACAACTAATTTCCAGCCGACCAACCAGATCGTCGACTACTACGTAGTCACTATCGCCAATACATCCGGCCCTACCGGTGCTGATTATGACGCCAGCGTCAACCAGGGCCGCCCATTCGCGCAGTTCCGCATCAACTACGAAGACGTTGAACAAGGCGCAGACCACGATATGGACGCCATCGTCCTCTATACCTTGTCAGTCGAAGCAGACGGTTCGCTGAAGGTTAAGCTCGACTCAGAATATGCCGCTGGCGGCATTATCCAGCTTATGGGCTACGTTATCTCCGGCACTACCGCTGACGGCATATACCTTGAAGTGCGCGATGTAGATACTACTGATGGAAACCATCCCTACAAACTGAGCACTCCGCCGGGCAAGAGCCCGGGCTGGTGCGCAACCAGGCTAACTTCTGCAGAGTGTAAAGCGCTGCCAACGACTGCAACGCGTACCTTTAGCGCCGCGGCTACTTCCTCCGGAGCGGGGTTCCTTAGGGATCCCCTCTGGTATGCCGCCAAATACGGTATGCCTGATAGAAACCCTGCCGAAGTTACGGGTGATCCTAGCAACTACTTCCTGGTAACCAACGCCCTGACCCTGAAAGACCAGTTGACCAGTGCGTTTAACGACATCATGCAGCGCAACAGCAGCGTCACCTCGCCCACGATCAGCACGGAAGGCAGCAGTACCGATGATGGTACTTTTGCCTACACCACCAGCTTCAATGTGGATCCCTGGAGCGGCACGCTGAAAAAGGTCAACACCGAGAATCCTGGGCAAGCGGAGGGGGAATGGTCTACCGATAAAACGCTTACCGGCTCTGGTCGTAATATAAAGTTCGCCAGGAATGGTTCGTTAGCGTCGTTCAACTGGGACAACCTGAACGAAGCTCAGCAAGCGCTGCTAAACAAAGCCCCGAACGGCACGACCGACACCCTAGGCGAAACACGCACAAACATAATCCGCAGCGCGAAGCTCGGCGATATCGTTAACTCGTCTCCACTACTGGTAGCGGGCGCCAATTACTCCATCAGCAATGCCAACAACCTGGAAGGTAGCGACAGCTACGCAACCTATAGAAGTGAACAGGCAGGCCACTCCACAATCTATGTCGGGGCTAACGATGGCATGCTACATGCGTTTAACGCCAAAACCGGGGAGGAGCGTTTTGCCTTTATTCCCAGTGCCGTAATCAAAAATCTTCCAATACTCACTGCAGAAGACTATGGCAAGGAAGGTGGCACGTCTCACCGGTACTTTGTCGATGGCTCTCCCGTAGCTCGTGACGTGTACTTTAATAACGCATGGCACAAGGTACTACTTGGCAGCCTCGGTGCCGGTGGACGCTCCGTTTTTGCTTTAGATATCACGGATCCAGACAGCCCAGAATTGCTTTGGGAGTTCAGCGACGAAGACGACAGCGACATGGGATATAGCATTCCTACCCCGGGAATCTTCCGTCTGCATACTGGTGACTGGGCTGCTCTCGTACCCAACGGTTACGACAGTGGCAGTAACTCTGCCGTACTGTTCGTGCTCAACATCGAGACTGGCGAGGTCATAAAAAAGCTGACCGCTACGCCAGAACTGGAGGATGGTGAGAGTGTGGACAGCCTGGCCAACGGTCTGTCTCGCCTGATGGGCTTCGATATCAACAACGACGGCATCGTCGATTACGCCTATGCCGGAGACCTGCTGGGCAACCTCTGGCGTTTTGACCTAATTGACACAAGCGCGAACAACCCACTCACAGACGATGCGAATGCAGACGACCTTAAAGTTTCATTTGGAGGTGCACCACTCTACGTGGCCCGCAACGCACAGGGCAAGCGCCAGCCAATCACCGCAGCACCACTGCTGACCAGACACCCTAGCGGCTTGGGCTATATCGTGACTTTCGGCACCGGACGCTACCTGACAATACTCGACAAGAGTAATAGTGATCAGCAGAGCGTATACGGCATCTGGGATCGCAAGACCGCCGGGGAATCCACCAGCAGCTCACTAACTGATAACAAAAGTCGCAGCAACTTGGTGGGGCAGTTCTTCACCGAAACGACCTTCAACGGCAAAAAGGCTTATAGCCTCAGCCAGAACGCCATTGGCTGGTACGATGGCCAAGGAACTGGCGACGGCAACGTTGACAAATGGGGCTGGTTTATCGATCTCCCCGCAAACGGCGAACGCATGGTCTACAACATGCGCATGCTCGGTAACACTCAACTGCTAACCACTATCACCCCAAGTGACGATCCTTGCGAGGCAGGGCTGACCGGCACCGCCTACGGAATCAATTCGACAACTGGGGGCGCCACCCTCTATTCAACATTCGATCTAGATGGCGATGGAGCATATGACGAAGGAATTTCCGGCTTTGTCTTCGACGGCGGCGATTTTAGTATCTCTAGCGGCAGCATCTATGTGAACGACGGCGACGGCGCAAGTGGCGTCGAGGATTACGGCGTGAACGCCGGCCTAACAGAAGGTCGCCAAACCTGGCGCCAACTGCCAACCAAGGAGTGATCCCGTGCTGAATAGTCCCTACCGCCAAAAAGGCTTTACCTTGATCGAACTGATGATCACCGTGGTCATCATCGGCATCTTGGCCTCGATTGCCTATCCGAGCTATCAAGAGTTCGTTAAGCGCGGTAACCGTACTGAAGGCCAGGCGTTCCTCAACGAAGTTGCTGCCCGACAGGAACGTTACTATGCGCAGAATAACGAATATGTCACCTCCGACGCGGACATAGGAAAGCTCAATCTGAAAGCCGGTAATAATAAATCAGAGACAGGGAAGTATGTGCTATCGCTCGGCAGCAGCGCTTCGGACGGTGGATATACCCTTACAGCGACCCAGCAGTTTGGCGACTCTGCCTGCGGCAACTTGACCTTGACTGCAACAGGTGTAAAAGGCGTTACCGGCAGCAAGTCTTGGGAAGACTGCTGGAAATAAGGCCCCGGCATCAAGTGAAGCCCGATACGCAGACCGAGCTTTTCTTACAACGCCTTAATTCGAAAATCTTTCGGCATCGAAGTTCGTAGCCCGGATTTAGCAATACGCATGAAAAAGCCGACACTTACGGGTCGGCTTTTTCACATCCGCGGCTAAGCCTCACACTTGCTTGAGACGCAACTCCTTCGGCATCGAAAACGTCACATTCTCCGGCCGCCCTTCCAGCTCATCCATCCCCGTCGCGCCCCATTCACGCAGCTGATCGATTACGCCGCGCACCAGCACCTCAGGAGCTGAGGCGCCGGCGGTGATGCCAATGCGAGCGTCTTCAGGGAACCATTCGCGCTTGAGATCTTCGGCGCCGTCAATCAGGTAGGCGGGCGTGTCCATGCGCTCGGCCAGTTCGCGTAGGCGGTTGGAGTTGGAGCTGTTGGGGCTGCCGACGACCAGGACCACATCGCACTCGTTGGCGAGCTGTTTGACCGCGTCCTGGCGGTTCTGAGTGGCGTAGCAGATGTCGTCCTTGCGCGGGCCACCGATGCTGGGAAAGCGCGTGCGCAATGCATCGATTACGCGGCTGGTGTCATCCATGGACAGCGTGGTCTGGGTCACGAACGCCAGGGATTCGGGGTTGCGCACCTGTAGCTGAGCAACGTCTTCCTCGTCTTCTACCAGATAGATTGAGCCGCCATTGGTGGTGTCGTACTGGCCCATGGTGCCCTCCACCTCGGGATGCCCATGGTGGCCGATAAGGACGCACTCGCGCCCTTCGCGACTGTACTTGGTGACCTCCAAATGGACCTTGGTCACCAGCGGGCAGGTCGCATCGAAGACCTTCAGGCCGCGCCTGTCGGCTTCCATTCGCACTGCCTGGGATACGCCGTGGGCACTGAAGATGACGATGAAACCATCCGGCACCTGGTGCAATTCCTCAACGAAGATCGCCCCCCGCTCACGCAGATCCTCGACCACGAACTTGTTGTGCACCACTTCGTGACGCACATAGATCGGCGGGCCGAACACTTCCAGAGCGCGGTTGACGATTTCGATGGCGCGGTCGACGCCGGCGCAGAAGCCTCTGGGATTGGCGAGCTTGATTTGCATGGTGACTATCTCGATGCGCGTGGCACGCGGGATGAAAGACAGATGTGACTGTAAGGTGGATGCTGGTTTTCAGAGCCACCCTACAGGCCTTAGGTGGATCGGTGAAGCGTGATCCACCCTACGGTCTGCGAAGCGCCTGTGGGAGCTGATTTGTCCGCGATCGGTGCATGCCGCGCCAAAAGCTCGCGGACAAATCCGCTCCCGCAATGTCAGACGTTCTTGACGTCAATGATTTCGACTTCGAAGGTCAGCGCCTTGCCGGCCAAAGGATGGTTGAAGTCCACGGTAACCTGGCGCTCGTCGAAGGCTTTTACAACTCCCGGCAGCTCGGCATTGGCGGCGTCCTTGAAGATCACCAACAGGCCCTCGGACAGCTCCATGCCTTCGAATTGATTGCGCGGCATGACCTGCACGTTCTGCGGGTTGTGCTGACCGAAGCCCTGCTCGGGAGCAACCTGCAGACTGCGCTTGTCGCCGGCCTTGAGACCATACAGTTGCTGCTCGAAGCCCGGCAGAAGGTTGCCGTCACCGACCTTGAAAGTCGCCGGCTTCTTGTCGAAGGTGCTGTCCACTACGTCGCCGTTTTCCAGGCCGAGCGCGAAATGCAGGGTGACTTCCTTGTCCGGCCCAATGCGCTGTTCAGTCATGCCGATTCTCCGCTCTTGTCGCTCTTGAACATGTCCAGCGCCAGCATCACGGCACCGACGGTAATGGCACTGTCGGCAATGTTGAACGCCGGGAAATACCAGCGGTTCTGCCAATGCACCAGAATGAAATCCACCACATGGCCAAGCACCACGCGGTCGTAAAGGTTGCCAATGGCGCCGCCCAACACCAGCGCCAGCGCCACGGCCAGCCAGGTCTCCCCGGCCTTGAGCCGCTTCATCCAGAGCACCAGCACGACACTGACACCAACGGCGATGGCAGCGAAGAACCAGCGCTGCCAGCCACCATGGTCGGCAAGGAAGCTGAAGGCCGCGCCGGTGTTGTAGGCCAGCGTCCAGGCAAAGTAGTCGGGGATAACTTCGACTTTCTGGTACAGGCTGAAGTTGGCCTCGAACCAGTGCTTGGTTACCTGATCAATGACGATCACCAGCACACTGAGCCAGAGCCAGGTGAGCTTGCCGAAACGAGCGCTCAGCGAATGGCTCTGAGCAGTGTCACGCATGGTGACGCACCTCGCCCGCACCTTCGATGTTTTCCACGCAGCGACCACAGATTTCCGGGTGCGCGGCATGTGTACCAACGTCCGGCAGGTGATGCCAGCAACGACCGCACTTGGCGTACCCAGTCTTCTTCACCAGCAGCTTGAGGCCGGCCAGCTCGCTTTCCACCGCCTCGGCAGGCGCCTGGGCCAGCGGCGCGACTTCGACCGCGGAGGTGATCAGCACGAAGCGCAGCTCGTTGCCCAGCTTGGCCAGATCGGTCACCAGCGCGTCTTCGGCGTACAGCGTCACTTCGGCCTGCAGGTTACCGCCGATGGTCTTGGCAGCCCGCTGGTTCTCCAGCTCCTTGTTCACCGCCGCCTTGACGGCCATGACCTTGTCCCAGAAGGCGCGATCCAGTGCAGCATCCTCTGGCAGCTCGGCCAGGCCTGTGTACCAGGTGTTGAGCATGACGGACTCGTTGCGCTCGCCGGGCAGGTACTGCCAGATTTCCTCGGCGGTGAACGCCAGGATCGGCGCGATCCAGCGCACCAGTGCCTCGGCGATGTGGTACAGCGCAGTCTGGCAGGAACGGCGCGGCAGGCTATCGGCGCCGGTGGTGTACTGACGATCCTTGATGATATCGAGGTAGAAGCCGCCCAGTTCCTGCACGCAGAAGTTGTGCACCTTGGAATAGACGTTCCAGAAGCGGTACTGCTCGTACGCCTCCTCGATCTCGCGCTGCAGCAATAGGGCGCGGTCGATGGCCCAGCGGTCCAGAGCGATCAGCTGATCGTTCGGTACCAGGTGCTGCGCCGGATCAAAGCCGTCGAGGTTGGAAAGCAGGAAGCGCGCGGTGTTACGGATACGCCGATAGGCATCCGCGCTGCGCTGCAGGATCTGCTTGGAAACAGCCATCTCGCCTGAGTAGTCGGTAGCCGAGACCCACAGGCGCAGAATATCGGCGCCCATGCTGTCGGTGATCTCCTGCGGCGCGATGACGTTGCCCAGGGACTTGGACATCTTGCGGCCATTCTCGTCCACGGTGAAGCCGTGGGTGAGCAGGCCCTTGTAGGGCGCGTGGCCGTCGATGGCGGCGCCGGTCAGCAGGGATGAATGGAACCAGCCGCGATGCTGGTCGGAGCCTTCCAGGTAAAGGTCGGCGCGCGGGCCTTGGTCGTGACCCATGGGGTGCGAGCCGCGCATCACGTGCCAGTGGGTGGTGCCGGAATCGAACCAGACATCCAAGGTGTCGTTGATCTTCTCGTACTGCGCGGCCTCGTCACCCAGCAGCTCGGCGGCATCCAGCTTGAACCAGGCTTCGATGCCCTGCTGCTGAACGCGCTGGGCCACTGCTTCCATCAGTTCAACGGTGCGCGGATGCAGCTCACCGCTTTCCTTGTGCAGGAAGAACGGGATCGGCACGCCCCAGTTGCGCTGGCGGGAGATGCACCAATCCGGGCGGCCGGCGATCATGCCGTGCAGGCGTGCCTGGCCCCAGGCCGGGACGAACTGGGTCTGCTCGATGGCGTCCAGCGCACGGCGGCGCAGGGAGCTGCCATCGTGGGCGACCTTGTCCATGCCGACGAACCACTGCGCGGTGGCGCGGTAGATCAGTGGCGTCTTGTGGCGCCAGCAGTGCATGTAGCTGTGCTGGATGGCTTCATGCTTGAGCAGCGCGCCCACTTCACGCAGCTTCTCGACGATGGCCGGGTTGGCCTTCCAGATGAACTGCCCGCCGAAGAACGGCAGGTCCGCCACGTAAACGCCGTGGCTCTGCACCGGGTTGAGGATGTCGTCGTTCGACATGCCGTACTGCTTGCAGGTGCGGAAGTCGTCCTCACCGTAGGCCGGCGAGGAGTGAACGATGCCGGTACCGGCGCCGGTTTCCACGTATTCGGCCAGGTACACCGGCGAGAAGCGCTCGTAGAACGGATGGCGGAAGCGGATCAGGTCCAGCGCCTTGCCTTCGCAGCGAGCGATGATCTGCCCTTCGAGGCCATAGCGCTGCAGGCTGGATTCAACCAGCTCCTCAGCCAGCACCAGCAGCTTATCGCCGGTATCGACCAGGGCATAAATAAAATCAGGGTGGACGTTGAGCGCCTGGTTGGCCGGGATGGTCCATGGCGTGGTGGTCCAGATGACGATGCTGGTCGGCTTGGCCAGATTGGCAACACCGAAGGCGGCGGCCAGCTTGTCGGCATCTTCAACCTCAAAGGCTACATCGATGGCATCGGACTTCTTGTCCTGATACTCGACTTCTGCCTCGGCCAGTGCCGAGCCGCAATCGAAGCACCAGTTCACCGGCTTCAGGCCCTTGAAGACGAAGCCGCCCTCAACCATTTTTGCCAAAGCGCGGATTTGTCCGGCTTCGTTGGCAAAATCCATGGTCTTGTAGGGATTGTCCCAGTCACCCAGAACACCGAGGCGGATGAAGTCGGCCTTCTGCCCTTCGATCTGCTCGGCGGCATAGGTACGGCAACGCTCGCGGGTCAGGTCCGCCGGCTGGTTCTTGCCGAAGGTGGTTTCGACCTTATGCTCGATAGGCAGGCCATGGCAGTCCCAGCCCGGCACATAGGGCGCGTCGAAACCGGCCAGAGTGCGCGAGCGGACGATCATGTCCTTGATCACCTTGTTTACGGCGTGACCAATATGAATGTTGCCGTTGGCGTAGGGAGGGCCATCGTGCAGGACGAACTTCGGACGACCTTCGCCGATCTGCCGCAACTTCCGGTACAGGTGGATGCTGTTCCAGCGCTGCAGAATCTCCGGCTCGCGCTGTGGCAGACCGGCCTTCATCGGAAATGCCGTGGACGGCAGATTGAGGGTCGCTTTGTAATCGGTCATTTCAGTCCTGGCTCGTGGTGAAAGGTGTGGCCCGCCAGTATTCGCGGGTGGCTGCGATATCGGCATCGATCGCCGCCTTGAGTGCCTCCAGCGAGGCAAAGCGTTGTTCGTCGCGCAACTTATGGTGAAAGGTCACGCACAACAGGCGCCCGTAAAGGTCGCCCTGATAGTCCGGCAGGTGTACTTCCAGATGGGGCTTGCCATCACTCTCCACCGTAGGCCGCATACCGATATTGGCAACGCCCAGATGAACCTGCCCGTCGATCTCGGTGCTGACGGTAAAGACTCCCGCAAGCGGTGTATTGCGGCGTTTAAGCTGGATATTTGCGGTCGGCGCTCCCAGCTGGCGGCCGAGTTTCTGCCCGTGCATGACACGCCCAGTAATGCTGAATGGTCTGCCAAGCAGCCGTTGCGCCAGCTGCAAATCACCATCGGACAGCGTCTGCCGAAGCCGGCTGCTGCTGACACGAACACCATCGACCTCGATGGTCCTCGCGGCTTCGACGGTGAAACCCTCGACGGCACCGGCCTTGAGCAGAAAGTCAAAATCACCGGCACGATCACAACCGAAACGGAAGTCGTCACCGACTTCCAGATGGCGCACGCCCAGCCCTTCAACCAGGGTGGCATGCACGAATTCGGCAGCGCTCAGTTCACGCAGGCGTCGATTGAATGCCAGGCACAGCACCAGATCCACGCCCTGCTCACGCAACAGACAAAGCTTTTCGCGCAACCGTGTAAGCCGCGCAGGGGCTTTGTCCCGCGCAAAGAATTCCCGGGGCTGGGGTTCGAAAATCACCACACAGCTGGGCACCCCCAATTCGGCCGCACGCTCGCGCAAGCGCTTCAGGATGGCCTGATGCCCCCGATGCACTCCGTCGAAATTGCCGATGGTGGCCACGCACCCCCGATGCCGGGGCCGCAGGTTGTGAATACCTCGAACCAGCTGCATACCGCACTTCTTGCTTGAAAAGTCGCCGATTATACGCATGTGGCGAGCATCCCGGACAGGTTTGCAGTCGCCCGCCCAAGGCTGACCCTGCCCTCATGGCTTGAGCCAGCCGACAGCGGAACGCACATAGGGAGGATGTCGCTTTTTACATCCACCGCAACCTCGCTTTGTGGATCGACAAAGCGCGATCCACCCGACCTTTCTGCAGAGCCTATTTATTCGGCCGCTGGGGCGTTACCTGACGCTCCGACGGTCAGTGGCGCAGGTGCCGCGGCCGCAAACCAAGCAGCCCTAGCCCGGCAACGAACGCCACCATACCCGCCACTACCAACAGGCCCAACTGCAGAGCTCGCTGCTGCCATCCCCAGCCAAACCATTCGTCGGACGGTACGTTTAGCCACCAGATCGCCGCGACCATCGCTGCACAGCCTCCGAACAAGCGCAGCAGGAACAGCCCCCAGCCTGGCGCAATCTGGAATACCCCGATCTTGTACAGGCCCCAAAACAGCATCCCGGCATTAAGCATGGACGACAGCGAGGTCGCCAGCGCCAACCCGACATGCTTGAGCGGCCAGATCAGGATCAGGTTCATCACCATATTGGCCACCATACAGATGACCGCCACCCGCACCGGGGTTTTCAGATCCTGGCGCGCAAAGAAGCCGGGCGCCAACACCTTGATCAGCATGAACGCCAGCACACCCAGCGAGTACGCCTCCAGCGCGCGAGCAGACTGAACTACCGCCTCCTGACTCATAGCGCCGTAATAGAACAGGCTGGCAATCAGCGGCTCGGACAGAATGCCCAGCGCCAGCGCCGCCGGCACGCCGACCAGCAACACCATGCGCAACGCCCAATTGAGCGTGCTGGAAAAGGCCTTGGGGTCCTCGCTGGCATGCTGACGCGCCAGACTGGGCAGAATCACCGTGCCGATGGCGATGCCGAAGGCGCCCAGCGGCAGCTCTGAAAGTCGGTCGGCGTAGTACAGCCAGGACACGCTGCCCGTCTGCAGAAAGGACGCCAACACGGTATCGAGCAACAGATTGATCTGACTGACCGATACCCCGAACAGCGCTGGCACCATGAGCAGCATGATGCGTCGCACACCTTCGTCGCCCCACTTGACCCGTGGCCGCGGCAGCAACCCGAGACGCGCTACGAAAGGCAGCTGGAATGTCAGCTGGGCGAAGCCGGCGATGAACACCCCCCAAGCCAGCGCCATGATTGGCTGATCGAAATAAGGCGTCATGAACACTGCCGACAGGATCATGCTCACATTGAGCAGGACCGGCGTGAAGCCTGGTACCGCAAAGCGCCCGTAGGTATTAAGCACCCCTGAAGTGAAGGCGGTCAGGGAAATCAGCAGCAGATAAGGAAAGGTGATACGCAGCAGCTCGCCGGCCAGCTCCAGCTTGGCCGGCTCACCATGAAAGCCAGGCGCGAACAGCATCACCAGATAGGGCGATCCAAGCACACCCAGCGCAGTGATACCGGTCAGAATCAGGCCGAGCATGCCCGCCGTCCGATCGACCAGCAGCTTGACTTCCAACTGGGTTCTTTTGGTCCGGTACTCGGACAACACCGGCACGAATGCCTGGGCAAAGGCCCCCTCGGCAAACAGACGACGCAAGAAGTTGGGGATCTTGAAGGCGATAAAGAAAGCATCCGCCGCCGCCCCGGAACCGAAGTAGCTGGCGACCACCATATCGCGTACCATACCCAGCACGCGGGACAGCAACGTCATCACGCTGACTACCGCACTTGAACGCAGCAATCCGCCTTTTCCGGTTTTTTCGGACATCTGTCTTTCCTGGAATTGCAGCACTGTTTCGGTTAGTCACCTGCCATCGACCGATGGCCAGTTACGACCCCGAGCAAGGCCGCGAGTTTAACGACAGCCCTTCTGTCCGACCAGCATTCAGACAATCCAAACGAGCTTGACAAGCCTCTGCCACATCGGCATGATTCGCGGCCTTATTTGCTTTGTAATCCCACGTTTTCGAGGAGTTCGACGGTGGCCAACAGCCCTTCCGCCAAAAAACGCGCAATTCAGGCTGAGAAGCGTCGCAGCCACAACGCCAGCCTGCGCTCCATGGTCCGCACCTACATCAAGAATGTGGTCAAGGCCCTGGATGCAAAAGATCTGGAAAAAGCTCGTACTGCTTACGTTGCAGCCGTGCCGGTAATCGACCGTATGGCCGACAAAGGCATCATTCACAAGAACAAGGCCGCTCGTCACAAGAGCCGCCTGAACGGCCACATCAAGGCCCTCAGCGAAGCCGCTGCAGCTTAAGCTGAACGTTCTTGTAAAAAACCGGCCTAGTGCCGGTTTTTTTGTGCCTGTTTATCTGCGTCATGGACATGCCTGGAAGCGACTTCAGTCGCGAAGGTCAGGCGTGGCTCGCAGCTAGAGCCGCTCCCCGCGCAGATCGACGCCCCCCACCCACACTCTTAAATACCGGCTCGCAAGCAAAAATGGGCGCCTACTGCGCAACCGGCCAAGGCAGGACCGGGATCGCCGTTACGGCATTCTGCGGACTGCCTTCGATGATGCGGTCGCTGTAGACCAGGTAAACCAGCGTATTGCGAGCCTCGTCGAAGAAGCGCACGACCTGCATGGTTTTGAAGACCAGCGAGGTGCGCTCTTTGAACACCACCTCGCCGTCCTTCAGCTTTTCATTGATGCGAATAGGCCCTACCTGACGACAGGCGATGGAGGCTTCAGCTCGATCTTCGGCCAGCCCCAGCCCGCCCTTGATGCCTCCCGTCTTGGCGCGCGAGAGATAACAGGTCACCCCATCGACTTCCGGGTCATCGAACGCCTCGACCACGATCTTGTGATTCGGCCCGAGCCACTTGAATACCGTATCGACGGAGCCGATTTCTTCAGCGGCCGCCAAACCCGGCAAAGCCATACCCAATATCAACGCCAAGGTCATCGCACGCATGGCAGGCACCTCAGACGAGGATCATATTGTCGCGATGGATCAGCTCCGGCTCGTCGACGTAGCCCAGAAGCTTTTCGATTTCATCCGATGGCCGACCCAGAATACGTCGCGTCTCCGTAACGCTGTAGTTGGCCAGCCCACGGGCAACCTCCTGCCCGTCCGGACCTACGCAAACCACCATTTCGCCGCGACGAAAACCACCCTGAGCCGCGCGGACACCAACCGGCAACAGACTGCAATTGCCTCTTCTCAGCGCCTGCACCGCACCGGTATCCAGAGTGACGGTTCCGCGCGTCTGCAAATGACCGGCCAGCCACTGCTTGCGCGCCGCATGACGGTTGCATTCAGGGGTCAACAGCGTACCCAGCTGTTCGCCAGCCTTTAGCCGCGCCAGCACCTGCTCGATACGCCCGCCGACAATCACCGTATGAGCGCCGGAGCGCGCGGCCAGCCGCGCCGCTCGCAGCTTGGTCTGCATACCACCACGCCCCAGGGCCCCACCGGTTCCGCCCGCCACGGTATCGAGCTGCGGATCATCGGCACGCGCCTCGCTGATGAGATTGGCATCGGGGTTACTGCGAGGATCGGCATCGAACATGCCGTCACGGTCGGTAAGGATCACCAGCAGATCGGCCTCGACCAGGTTGGCAACCAGCGCAGCCAGCGTATCGTTGTCACCAAAACGGATTTCATCGGTGACAACGGTGTCGTTCTCGTTGATGACCGGCACCACATCCAGATCGAGCAAGGTGCGCAAGGTGCTGCGCGCATTGAGATAGCGCTTGCGGTCGGAGAGGTCGTCATGGGTGACGAGGATCTGTGCGGTTTGCTGTTCGCAACGGGCGAAGCTTGTCTCCCAGGCTCGAATCAGCCCCATCTGCCCTACAGCTGCAGCAGCCTGCAATTCGTGCACAGCCCTGGGACGAGCACTCCAGCCAAGGCGACTCATGCCCGCAGCGACAGCACCGGAAGATACCAGCACCAGCTCGACACCCGCCTCACGCAGCGCAACCATCTGGTCGACCCAGACCGCCATCGCCGCCTGATCGAGGCCACGCCCATCGGCCGTCAGCAACGCACTGCCGATCTTCACTACCCAGCGCCGAGCACCGCTCACCTTGTCGCGCATCGATCCCGCCTATTCCACTAACCAGTCAATTCATTGCAGCGAGCAGCACAGCCGCCCACCTTCCGAAAGCCTCGCAGCAGCGCGAGACCCAAGCACTCAGCGCACGTAGAAGATTTCCGCACCACCCTCGTCATCGTCGTCATCATCGAAGTCGTCGTCATCGACATCGTCTGCCGCCTTGACGCCAGCACGTCGCAGCGCCCGCTGATCATCAAGCTCCTGCAGTCGCGCACGCGCCTCATCTTCGATCTGCTGATCGAGATCAGCCAATGCCTCAGCGTAGGCCGGATCCTCGGCGATGCGCAGCGTCCGCTCATCGAGATAGCGCATGATCGCCTGGCTCAGCTCTTCGGTGCCCTCACGCTCCAGTGCCGAGATGACAAATACCGGACCTTCCCAGTCGAGACGCTCGATCACCTGCCGCATGCGCTCTTCGCGCTCCTCCTCAAGCAGCTGATCAGCCTTGTTCAGCACCAGCCAACGATCACGCTGAGACAGGGCCGGGCTGAACTTCTCCAGCTCGCTGAGGATGATCTCGGCGGCATCGGCCGGATCGCTCTCGTCCAGCGGCGCCATGTCCACCAGATGCAGCAACAGACGCGTCCGCGCCAGATGCTTGAGGAAACGAATGCCCAGGCCAGCACCTTCCGAAGCTCCCTCGATCAGCCCCGGAATATCAGCCACGACAAAACTCTTGTAGCGCCCGACGCTGACAACGCCCAGATTGGGAATCAAGGTGGTGAACGGATAATCGGCGACTTTCGGCTTGGCCGCCGACACGGCACGGATAAAGGTGCTCTTGCCCGCATTCGGCATGCCCAGCAGGCCGACATCAGCCAGCACCTTCAGCTCCAGCTTGAGATCACGCGCATCACCCGGCTTGCCCGGCGTGGTCTGCCGCGGCGCACGGTTGGTGCTGGACTTGAAGCGCGTATTGCCCAGCCCATGCCAGCCACCCTGAGCGACCAGCAGCTGCTGACCCGGCTTGGTCAGATCACCAATTACGTCCTGGGTAGCGGCATCGATCACCGTAGTACCCACCGGCACCGGCAGGAACAGATCTTCCCCCTTGGCGCCAGTACGTTCGGAGCTGCCGCCCTTCTCACCATTGGGCGCATTGAAGCGACGGGTGTAGCGGTAATCGACCAGGGTATTGAGGTTTTCGTCGGCCACCAGATAAATGGAGCCACCGTCGCCGCCGTCACCACCGTTGGGGCCGCCTTTTTCGATGAATTTTTCGCGACGAAAACTCATCATGCCGTTGCCGCCGTCGCCGGCCTTTACAAAAATCGATACTTCATCGACGAATTTCATGGGAACGCCTCCCGCCGCAGGGACGGGCTAAAAAACTGGAATAAGGGTCTTGCAAAAAACCCAGCGAAAACTGAATGAGCACCGAGCAGCTTCTTTGCAAGAGCCTCACAGGATACAGAAACAAAAAAGCCCCGTCGCATGACAGGGCTTTTCCAGCAACGCCGCGATTAGGCCGCGACGACGCTCACGTAGCGACGGCCAAGAGCGCCCTTCACTTCGAACTTGACCACGCCTTCGACTTTAGCGAACAGGGTGTGGTCCTTGCCCATGCCAACGCCGTAACCGGCGTGGAACTGGGTGCCGCGCTGACGCACGATGATGTTGCCGGGAACAATCTTCTGGCCGCCATACATCTTCACGCCAAGGCGTTTGGCTTCTGAGTCGCGACCGTTGCGGGTAGAACCGCCAGCTTTTTTGTGTGCCATGAGTTCAATACTCCTATAAGGGGATTCAGGCCCGATTAGCCCTGAATACCGGTGATTTTGACCTCAGTGAACCACTGACGGTGGCCCTGACGCTTCATGTGGTGCTTACGACGGCGGAACTTGATGATGGTGACCTTGTCGTGACGGCCCTGGGCAATCACTTCAGCGGTAACCTTGGCACCATCGACCACCGGAGCGCCGATCTTTACATCATCGCCATTGCCAACCAGCAGAACGCGGTCAAAGGTGACAGCTTCGCCAGTAGCAACTTCGAGTTTTTCAATCTTGAGGTATTCGCCTTCGGCAACCTTGTACTGCTTGCCGCCGGTTACGATAACTGCGTACATCTATGTATCTCCGTTGATCCTGCTCACCCAGCGCTTTGAAATAATGATTGGTGGCTGGCATGGCTGCATGGGGCCGGAAGTGACGCCCGTGCAATTGCGTAAGGCAGGGAAATGCCCAGGGGGAAAGTTCAGGGTCCGCGATTGTACGCATGCACCTGCACCTGCGCAATAGCCATAGGCACTTGCCTTGACAGCCCATGACCCGCCCCATAGCATGCCGCGCATCCTCCGAGGAGTACCGGTTTCCGATGCAACCCCAGTCCTTTTACCAAGTCGTGGCTGATGATTTTGCCGCCGTCGACGGCATTATTCGCAACCAGCTGACATCTCGCGTACCGCTGGTGGAAAAGATCGGGGACTACATCACCTCGGCCGGCGGCAAGCGTCTGCGCCCACTGCTGGTTCTGCTCAGTGGCAATGCCGTTGGCCTCAAGGGCGACCAGCTACGCCTGCTGGCTGCCATCATCGAGTTCCTGCACACCTCCACGCTCCTCCACGACGATGTGGTCGACATGTCCGGCATGCGCCGTGGCCGCTCCACCGCCAATGCGCTGTGGGGTAATGCACCGAGCGTGTTGGTGGGCGACTTCCTTTATGCGCGCTCTTTCGAAATGATGGTGGCGCTGGGTTCGATGCCGGTCATGAGCATCATCTCCCAGGCTACCCGCGTGATCGCCGAGGGCGAAGTGCTGCAGCTGTCGAAGGTCCGCGACGCCAGCACCACCGAAGAAGTCTATATGGAGGTCATTCGCGGCAAGACCGCCATGCTCTTCGAGGCCTCCACGCACAGCGCAGCAACGCTGGCCGGCGCCAGCGCCGAGCAATGCGAAGCACTGCGTCAGTTTGGCGACCATCTGGGCATCGCTTTTCAGCTGGTGGACGACCTGCTCGACTATCAGGGCGACGCCGAAACCCTCGGCAAGAACGTCGGCGATGACCTCGCCGAAGGCAAGCCGACACTGCCATTGATCTACACCATGCGTGAAGGCACCCCGGAGCAGGCCGCCCTGGTGCGCAAAGCGATTCAGAAAGGTGGCATCGAGGATCTCGAAAGCATCCGCGCCGCGGTCCAGAGTTCCGGCGCGCTGGACTACACCGCACGCCTGGCTCGCGAGTATGCCGACCGCGCCACCGCCTGCCTCGAACTGATTCCTGCCAGCCCCTACCGCGACGCCCTGGTGGATCTCAGCCGCTTTGCAGTCGCCCGCACGCACTGACAAAGCTCATCTGAAGCCGGCCTGCCTACTAGGTCGGTAACACCCCAGCTCCCCTCAGATCATCCAGAACTCGCTCTTCGCACCGCCGAGCGTGTGAGAGTTTTTGCACTTGCATAATCGCAAATAACAATTATTCTCATTACGCAAATCAACTGGAGGTGCACATGACCTATCTGATCGATGCATGGCTGGACCGACCACAACCCTATTTGCGGGTACTCGACCGCAATACCGGGGCCGTATGCATTTCACTGGAGGGAGAGGCCCTGGACGAACTTCGCGAGCAGGGCGATCTGGACCTGCATGAGCTAGGCACCAGCGAACCTGGCGTGCTCAAGGAGCAGGTACGCAACCTGTTCCTGTTTTCCTATGCCAGGGCGTTGCGCCCCTGAGCCTGGATGAACAAATCGGCCTGGATAACACCCCGGGGATCGAGATATGCGTAGGGTGGAAGACTGCGAAGCATCTTCCACGCGTTTGTGTGGACCAAGCTAAACGCGTGGATGTGCTTCGCGACATCCACCCTACGACTCCATCAAGACTTACAGAACCGCAAGCAGCTCGACGTCGAACACCAGCACGCTGTGCGGCGGAATGCTGCCGACGCCCTGGGCACCGTAAGCCAGTTCACTCGGCACATAGAGGCGCCATTTACTGCCAACGCCCATCAGTTGCAGCGCCTCGGTCCAGCCAGCGATCACACCGCTAACTGGGAACTCGGCAGGCTGGCCGCGCTGGTAGGAGCTGTCGAACACAGTGCCGTCGATCAGGGTGCCGTGGTAGTGAGTACGTACCTGAGCGTCGAGACCCGGCTTGGCGCCGTCACCGGCGGTCAGTACTTCGTACTGCAGCCCTGAAGCCAAGGTGGTAACGCCTTCACGCTTGGCGTTCTCAGCGAGAAATGCCTTGCCTTCACCTGCAGCTGCTTCGGCTTTGCGCTGAGCTTCGGCCTGCATGCGATCGCGGATCACGGCGAAGCTGGCGTTCAGATCTTCCGGGCTGACCCGACTCGCCGCACCACTAAAAGCATCGCGAATACCTGCGATTACCGCATCCAGGCTTACTCCAGGTGGCGGATTTTCGCGCAGCTGATCGCCCAGCTGACGGCCAATGCCGTAGCTGACGCGTGTTTCGTCGGTGGACAGATTAAGGTCGGTCATACCTGAGCTCCGCTCTGGAAAAAGGTCGCACAGCCTAGCACAGCATCCGCTGCCAGCCGCCAGTCAGACTCGATTAGTGCTTGGTGAGTTTGTCCAGGTAACCCATGGCAAAAGCCGAAAAAACGAAGGTGAGGTGGATGATCACGTACCACATCAGCTGTTCGCTTTCGAGCTGCTGGGCATCCATGAACATCCGCAACAGGTGGATGGAGGATATCGCGACGATGGAGGCGGCGACCTTCATCTTCAATGAGCCGGAATCCATCTTGCCCAACCAGTCGAGCCTTTCCTCGCCCTTATCGACGTTCAGCTGCGACACGAAGTTCTCGTAGCCCGAAAGCATCACCATTACCAGCAGTCCGCCCACTAGCGCCATATCGATCAGTGACAGCAACTTGAGGATCAGATCGCCTTCACTCAACGCAAGCACCACCGGCAGGATGTGCCAGATTTCCTGAAAGAACTTGATCGCCAGCGCCAGCAGCGCGAACGCCAGACCGAAATAAATGGGCGCCAGCAACCAACGGGCGGCATACATAGTGTTCTCGATGAAACGTTCCATGAGGCTTTCCATGGGAGAGAAAAGAGGTGGGCGAGTATACGCAGCGGTCAAGCGCAAGCAAGGGCGCTACCGCATCGATCAATTGTGGATAAGTAAGTCGCGCCGGGCTGGCAGTTGGCGGCCCGCAGCGAACTTAACCGCTGCTTTCCTGCAATTATGGGCGGGTTTCCCAGCCGCTAAGGAAGCGTGCCTGATCGGCGTTGACCTTGCGCAGCTCCGCGCGCATATGCAGCTCCCAGATTGCCGGGGATTCCGCCTCGCTGTAACCCTGTTGCAGAAGGCTGTCGCCAATGGCCTCGAGTACCGACTCAGCCGCTTTTAGCCCGTGAAAGGGCCCCTGCACCCTGATTGCCGTGGGTTGCGAGCCATCGAGACCAGCGGCACAGAGCAAGGTCCATAGACCATTGGCGCTCGCCACGGGACTTATGGCGCATTCGATTCGAGTGACCAGCCCCAGGCACTGGCGGCTCAGACAAAGGTTGTTCGGCATGACGGTACCCTCGCGCTCGGCTGCGCACCGTCATCATCAGCGAATCAGGCGGGCCAGCCGGTTTATCCCTTGAAGCTGTGGATAACCTTGTGGACAGAAAGTGCAAACTTTCTGGCAGGCGGTTAAAAAACCGGCCTGCTATCTGTCCAGACCCGCCGTACGCGCTATCGTTCCGCTGGGTTACCGCCGAGCGCTCAGTACTTGGCTGGAGCCGTGGGCACCGCCAACGCACCGGCCTGAGTTGCCTCGTTCTTGTCGTCCTCTTCCAATCCCATCTCGGCAATGTCGCGCAGCCGCTCGACCACCCGCGCATTGACGCTGCCTTTAGGGAAGCAGCCCTTTTCGTCCGCCGCCCCAACCGCCTCGCCCACCAGCAACGACAATGCCTCGTCGACATGACGCACCGCGTAGATGTGGAAGCGCTCCTGACGCACGGCCTCAAGCACCCGCTCATCAAGCATGAGCGTCGTGACGTTGGCAAAGGGAATGATTGCGCCCTGCTCGCCAGTCAGGCCGCGTGCCTCGCAGAGGCGGAAGAAGCCCTCGATCTTTTCGTTCACGCCGCCTACTGCCTGCACCTCGCCAAATTGGTTGATCGAGCCGGTAATCGCAAAGCACTGCTTGAGCGGCGTGCGGGAAATGGCGGAGATCAGCGCGCAGCATTCACCGAGCGAGGCGCTGTCGCCATCGACGTAGCCGTAGGATTGCTCAAGGGCGATGCTCGCCGAGATTTCCAGTGGAAATTCCTGTGCGTATCGGCTGCCCAGGTAGCCAGTGAGGATCATCACGCCTTTGGAGTGGATGGGCTGGCCCAGGTTGACCTCCCGCTCGATGTCGACAATCCCCGAGCCGCCCGGATACACGGTGGCGGATATCCGCGCCGGCATGCCGAAGGCCGAGTCGCCGACTTCCAGCACGGTCAAACCGTTGCACTTGCCGATGGCCGCGCCTTCGCTGTCGATAAGAATCACGCCGGCAAGAATGTCGTCGAGAATACGCGCCGATACACGCCCGGTGCGGGTGGCCTTCGCCTTCAGGGCACGTTCGATATGGCCGACATCGGTCACCTCGTCGCCGGCCAGCTTGCGAATGAAATCGGCCTCGCTGACCAGTTGGAACAGATCACCAATGCGCGCCGTAAGACGCCCCTGATGTTCAGCCAGACGCGCGCTGTGGGTGGCCAGGCGCGCCACCGCCGCGGCGCTCAGCGGCGCCATGCCCTCCTCCGAGGTGCGGGTTTTCATCAGCTGAGCGAATTGCTCCAGGCTGTCCTCTGCCAGCGGGATATCTTCGTCGAAGTCCACCAGCACGCGGAACAGCTCCTGAAAATCTGGATCCAGGTCCTGCAAGGTGTAATACAACTGGCGGGAACCGATGATGACGATCTTGACCTTGAGAGGGATGACTTCCGGCGTAAGGGTAACGGTTGCCAGCCGGCCCAACTCGGCCAACGGCGACTCCATCTTCAGCTTGTTTGACTGCAGGGCGCGTTTGAGCGCCTCCCAGACGAAGGGCTCGCCGAGCAGCTTTTCCGCTTCGAGCACCAGAAAGCCGCCGTTGGCGCGATGCAGGGCACCGGGTCGCAGCTGCCGATAGCTGGTGTAGAGGGCGCCCTGGTCCGTGTTGTACTCGATACGGCCAAAGAGGTTGTCGTAGGTCGGATGCGGTTCGAACACCACCGGTGCGCCACCGCCATGCGCATGACCGACCACCAGGCTCGGGCTGTACTGTTCCTCGAGTAGCTGGCGGCTGTGAGCCTCGGGACGGTTCTCGTCCACCAGCTGCTCGACCACGGTTTTCAGCAGGTTGACCTGCACGGCTTGCAGATAGGCTTCGATGCCGGCGTTCTCGGCATACTTTTCCGACAATGGCGCCAGCAACGGCTGCAACGCCTGGCTGATGGTTTCGTCATTCAGTTGCCGCAGCTGATTGCTGGACTCGCGCTTCCATTGCGGCAGGCTGGCCAGCTCTTCGTTGAGCCTCACCTCCAGCGCCGAGATATCCGTGTGGTAGCGCTCGCGCTCGGCCTCGGGCAACTGGGCAAACTCGGCCTCGTCCATGGACTTGCCGTCCTTCATGGGAGTGAAGGCAATGTTGGCGCTGTCGCGATAGAGGGCAATTTCCTTCTCCAGCGCGAGCTTCTCGATCACATCCAGGGCCTTGTCGTAGCGCTGGTTGAAGGCCCGATCGATGGCACTCTTCTTCTGCTGGTAGGACGGGTGCTCGAACACTGCCGGGAAGGTCGCCAGCAGGTTATCGATCAGTTGACTGATATCAGCGATAAAGGCTCCAGCACCGCCCTGAGGCAACTCAACCACGCGCGGCTCGCGCGGCTCGTCGAAGTTGTTCACATAAACCCAGTCCGACGGAGTATCCAGACGCTTGCCTTCAGCCCTGAGGTAGCGTTTCACGAAGGAAAAACGACCCGTGCCTGACTCACCCATCACATAGACGTTGTAGCCCGGACGCGGCATCGCCACTCCAAACTGGAGGGCCTCGACAGCCCGTTCCTGACCGAGAACGCCAAGGAAGGGTTCAAGCTCATCAGTGGTATTGAAGTCGAACTGGCTGGGCTCGAAGGGGCGAGTCAGCGCATCGGGCGCCAGGCGCAAGCCGGCAGCGACAGTCTGGGGCATCGGGAATCCTTTGCTGAGTGGCCTACCGGCCAATGAATTGCCGCCATTCTGGCTCTGGCTCCGTCTCCTCGCAAGGCTTGACCAAGCCCGCGAGCGACCGCACCCGGTTACAAATTGAGACAGTTTTGCAGGCCTCCAACCATAGCCTGGCTTGATGTAAATCAACTCGCGCGGCTTTCAATTCAAGCCTCCTATTACCAGCCAACACCGATAAGGAAACCTCCCCATGCGAACCACAGCACCCCTGCTGCTCGGTAGCCTGCTAATGATTGCCGGCAGCGCGCACGCTGATGCCCTGCGCGAGCGTGCCAACGCCATTTTCAAACCGATTCCCGACAAAGTGACCGAAGTTCGCGGCCATGCCGTCAGCGAGGATCAGGCCATCCTCGGCCATAAGCTGTGGTTCGACCCGCGTCTGTCCCGCAGCCATGTGATCAGCTGCAACACCTGCCACAACCTCAGCATCGGTGGCAGCGATAACGTACCGACCTCCATCGGCCACGGTTGGCAGAAAGGCCCGCGCAACTCGCCGACTGTGCTGAATGCCGTGCTCAACTCCGCTCAATTCTGGGATGGTCGCGCCAAGGATTTGCAGGAGCAGGCCAAGGGGCCGGTCCAGGCCAGCGTCGAGATGAACAACACGCCTGAGCGCGTCGAGGCCACTCTCAAGAGCATTCCGGAGTATGTGGAAGAGTTCAAAAAAGCCTTCCCCAACGACAAGAACCCGGTCAGCTTCGACAACATGGCTTACGCCCTGGAAGCTTTCGAGGTCAGCCTGACCACGCCGAACTCTCCGTTCGACCGCTATCTCAAGGGTGACGACAACGCCCTGGACGCCAAGCAGAAGGAAGGCCTGGCTCTGTTCATGGACGCCGGCTGCATCGCCTGCCATAACGGCGTCAACGTTGGCGGCCAGGGTTACTTCCCCTTCGGCGTGATCAAGAAGCCGGGTGCCGATGTTCTGCCGGAAGGTGACAAGGGTCGCTTCGCCGTGACCAACACCGCAGCCGATGAGTACGTGTTCCGTGCCGCGCCGCTGCGCAACGTCGCATTGACCCCGCCCTATTTCCACAGCGGTGAGGTCTGGGACCTGGAACAGGCCGTGGCCATCATGGGCGACAGCCAGCTGGGCCGTCAGCTCAAGGACAACGAAGTCAAGGCCATCACCGCCTTCCTCTACAGCCTGACCGGTGACCAGCCGCAGGTTGCTTATCCGACTCTGCCGATGAGCACTGCGACTACGCCTAAGCCGGAATAAGCCCCAAGGATTCCCGGTGCGCAATGCACCGGGAATCATCATCTCCAGCCTCCCGCACTTACGGTCTCGACGAACGAGCCGCCCTCCTCCTGCCGTTGGACACCTCCGTCCTCCCCTACTAGCCTGAAAAAACCAACCACCAGGTCGAGACCATGGCACTCCAGCATGCACAGTCCGGCGAGATCATTCGACCGCTCAGCGCAGAACCACAGGCAGAGCTTCGCTCGCAGGCGCTGGTCAGCACCCCGAGCCTGGAAATCATGCGTCTGGTACTCAAGGCCGGGCATGTGGTGCCAAGCCATGCGGTGGCCGGCCCCATCACTATCCACTGCCTTCAAGGTGTGATTGAGGTCCAGGCCGAAGGCCGCTGGCAGCGCCTCCACAACAATGAACTGATGTACCTGGCTGAGAACGCTGAACATGCGCTACAGGTGATCGCCGATACCGTCACCCTGGTCACGATTCAGCGCCTGCCCCGCGGATTCTGAAGCTATTGGCCGGCCCTCGCGGCCAGCGGTGGGTAAGGGGGGATACGTTCTGAATACTCAGATTCGGTGGCAGCCAGGTCGCCCTACTGCCCTGTCCGGAAATGTTGCCGCCCGTACTACCAACCTGGCTCAGGAGGCGGTGCGGCATTGAGCCCGACGGAGGCGTCGGGCTCACATTTCTGCGACCTCAAGGCCTTTCGTTACGCGCCTTCAGCAGATCGCGGATTTCAGTAAGCAGCACTTCTTCCTTGGTGGGTGCCGGCGGCGCCGAGGGGGCTTCCTCTTCCTTACGCCGCAGTGTGTTGAGTGCCTTGATCGCCATAAAGATGGCGAAGGCGATGATGGTGAAATCAACGATCGTCTGGATAAAGGAGCCATATGCCAGCACTACCGCAGGGGCATCGCCGGTAGCCTCCTTGAGCACAATGGCCAGATCGGAGAAATCCACACCGCCGATCAGCAAGCCCAGCGGCGGCATGACCACGCCATCGACGAACGCCGAGACGATCTTGCCGAATGCCGCGCCGACAATGATCCCCACTGCCATATCGACCACATTGCCCCTAACGGCAAACGCCTTGAATTCGCTGATCAGACTCATATAGAAAACCTTTTTGGTAATTGGAGAGCCACCGAAGCCTTATGAAACACCTATGCCAGAGCATAGGCGTACACGGCAGTGGGCGCCATCGGACGCAGGTTCCGATCGCTGGAGAGGAGGATATCCATCGCTTGATCGGCGTCAACCAGTGCAAGCGTGCAGCAGCGATATGGTAGCGACTTTCAATCAGGAGCTGCCTCCATGACCGCCGCACAAAGCCAACTCACCCAAGACTTTCCCGAAAAGAACATGCTGCTGCAGAAGCTTCGCCAGGAAAATCCGGCTTTTGCCCTCCAAGCCGAGGAATACGAAAGCCTGTCACAGCGCATCGCCAGTGGCGAGGGCGTGGACTCGGCCACACTCGCAGCACTCAAGCAGGAGCAGGCCAACCTGAAGAACGATATCGCCCGGCAGCTCAAGCACGCTTCCGGCAGCTGCTGCGGTGGCTGCGGCGGCTAAGCCCGCTCGTTTGGAAAGATAAAGAAAACCCGCCGCATACGGGGCATCCGCTCCTTATGCCCGGCGGATTGCATTCGCTGCTGGCTAACCGTTGAGGCCGATGTAGGGCCGAATTCATTCGGCCACAGGTCGCAAAAGGCCGAACAAGTTCGGCCCTACGAGGCCGCGTCCACACCGTATCCGCCTACCAAAGCCCGCCAAACCTGAATCCTGCCCCGACCCAGACGAACGCCACCGCCGTCAGGGTGATCAGCACGATATGCAAGCCCAGTTGCGGCAAGCGCTGGGCATCGAGCTTGGGAATCAGCGCCAGTCGCGCATGGACGCCGAGCAATGCGGTAAAGCCCAGCAGCACCAGTTTGGCCTGCACCAGATGGGCGACCGGGGAATCACCAAGCCACTCCGCATAGGGCAGCCACAGACTCGCCATCCACAGTCCGGACCCAATCTGCACCAGCAACGCCGGTATCCCGATGCGCTCGTAGATCTGCTCAAAATTGCGCACCGGTTGAGGATCACGCTTGCGCATGGCCCTGGGCAGCACGCCGAACAGCAGCACCAGATGTCCGCCAACCCAGACGCTGGCGCCTAGCAGGTGAAGAAACAACAGGTGGCGCATGGGATTCACTCCTGATCTGATGCCCTCAGTCTGGACGCTCACGCGCCGTTTGTAGCTGATGGCGATCAAGCCAGCCGCTATCATGCAACTCCCTTTTCCGACCCGGGAGTTTCCATGGCCAAGCCCAAGCGCATCTACGGCTGCACCGAGTGCGGCTCGACCTTTCCCAAGTGGGCCGGGCAATGTGGCGACTGCGGGGCCTGGAACACCCTGGTGGAAACCGTCATCGAGGGTGCTGCGCCACCCAGCGGCCGTGCCGGCTGGGCGGGCGACCAGGCGAATATCAAGACCCTGGCTGAAGTCAGCGTCGAGGAAGTACCGCGCTTCTCCACCGCCTCCGGCGAACTGGACCGTGTACTTGGCGGCGGTCTGGTAGAAGGCTCGGTGGTGCTGATCGGCGGCGACCCCGGCATCGGCAAGTCCACCATCCTGCTGCAGACCCTTTGTGCCATCTCCCAACGGTATCCGGCGCTTTATGTCACTGGTGAAGAATCCCAGCAGCAGGTAGCCATGCGCGCACGGCGCCTGGACCTGCCGCAGGACAAGCTTAAGGTGATGACCGAGACCTGCATCGAATCCATCATCGCCACGGCGCGGCTGGAAAAGCCCAAGGTGATGGTCATCGACTCGATTCAGACCATCTTCACCGAGCAGCTGCAATCGGCACCCGGCGGCGTCGCCCAGGTGCGCGAAAGCGCAGCGCTGCTGGTGCGCTATGCCAAACAAAGCGGCACGGCGATTTTCCTGGTCGGCCACGTGACCAAGGAAGGCGCCCTGGCCGGCCCACGCGTGCTCGAGCACATGGTCGATACCGTGCTGTATTTCGAAGGCGAGTCCGACGGCCGTTTGCGCCTGCTGCGGGCGGTGAAGAACCGCTTTGGCGCAATCAACGAGCTGGGCGTGTTCGGCATGACCGACAAGGGCCTGAAGGAAGTCACCAACCCCTCGGCGATCTTCCTTACCCGCGCACAAGAGGCAGTGCCCGGAAGCGTGGTGATGGCGACCTGGGAAGGCACCCGGCCGATGCTGGTGGAAGTTCAGGCGCTGGTGGACACCAGCCACCTGGCCAACCCGCGCCGCGTCACCCTGGGCCTGGATCAGAACCGTCTGGCCATGCTGCTGGCCGTACTGCACCGCCACGGCGGCATTCCCACCCATGACCAGGACGTATTCATCAACGTGGTGGGCGGGGTGAAGGTGCTGGAGACCGCCTCGGACCTGGCGCTGATGGCGGCGGTGATTTCCAGCCTGCGCAACCGACCGTTGGATAACGATCTGCTGGTGTTCGGCGAGGTCGGGCTGTCCGGTGAAATTCGTCCGGTACCCAGCGGCCAGGAGCGTTTGAAAGAAGCTGCCAAGCATGGTTTCAAGCGCGCCATCGTCCCCAGAGCCAACGCGCCCAAGGAAGCACCGGCAGGGTTGCGGATCATTGCCGTTACGCGACTGGAGCAGGCGCTGGATGCGCTGTTCGAATGACGCAGCCCAGCGCCTGCCAGGCCCTGCGCGCCAGGAGCGCCGGGAGCGCTTCAGCGCGCAGCAATTAGGGCTAGTCTGCTTGCAGCTTGGCTACTCGCCAGCGCCCAGTGCGGCGAGTTCGCGTTCGAGCAGCGCGGTATCACCCAGGTTCAGCTCCACCAGGCGCCGCAAGTGGCTCATCGATTCGAGGTCGATATGCTGGCAAGCAAAGCCGAGCAGCCCGTCAGTATCACGGGCCAGCACAACCTCCATGTGCACCTGCGCATCATCGGCCAGGCGGATGTGCGCTGACAGCGGCTCATCCACCTGCGCTTCCCAGCCTGCGGGGCGTTGCACCAGCAACCCCTTGAGGGAAAGGTCATGCAACTCCACCGCCCAACGGCGCCTTCCCTGTACCAGCTCCGTGGAGGCATCGAAATCGATACGCTGAAAGCGGCGGCGATTGAAGTCTTGGTTCATGTTTTCACTCCTCACACAGCTCTACAGCCAGCGGCGGACGCGCCCGCAGTAGGCGCGATAGTCTTCACCAAACAACTCGGCCAGCAACGTCTCTTCGTGCACGATCACGCCGCGCTGCATGGTGACAATAACCGCAGGCAGCAACAGCCATGGCCACAGGCTGCCCCACAGCAGCGCAATACCGCAATAGATCAGGGTGTCGGCCAGGTAAATCGGATTACGCGAAAAGCGAAACGGCCCCTCCTCCAGCAGTCTGGCAGGCTTGCCGTACGGGTTGACCGTGGTCTTGCGCCACAGCATCAGCAATCCGGCCCAGAGCATCAGCAACAGGCCGGCATCGATTAACCCCCAGCCGAAATAGTGCGACCAGAGGCTGCCTGGCAGCTCGACCGGAAACAGCGCGTGAAGCAGCCAGGCACCGCCGAGGAACAACAAATAGATCAGCGGCGGTGGCAGTAAGGTTCGTGAGGCTCGCTTGAACATTCGCTACGACTTCCCTGCATATCGGTTCCGACAGTCTAGCTGCGAGCTTTCCCTGTTGACATGCCCCCAGACAGCAGAAAGCCCGCTTAAAGCGGGCTTTCTGTTCAAACGTTGCGCGTCACTCAGTTACCGTACACCGGGAACTTGGCGCACACGGCCTGTACCTTGGCACGCACCGCGTCGACCACGGACTCGTCGCCCATGTTGTCGAGGATGTCGCAGATCCAGCCAGCCAGCTCGCGGCACTCGGCTTCCTGGAAGCCACGAGTGGTGACCGCTGGAGTACCGATACGCAGACCGGAGGTGACGAACGGGGAACGTGGGTCGTTCGGCACGCTGTTCTTGTTCACGGTAATGAAAGCGCGACCCAGAGCGGCGTCGGCATCCTTACCGGTGATGTCCTGCTTGATCAGCGAGAGCAGGAACAGGTGGTTCTGAGTACCACCGGAAACCACGTCGAAGCCGCGCTGGATAAACACTTCGGCCATGGCCTGGGCGTTCTTCACCACCTGCTGCTGATAGGTTTTGAACTCGGGCTGCAGGGCTTCCTTGAAGCACACCGCCTTGGCCGCGATCACATGCTCCAGCGGGCCACCCTGGGCGCCCGGGAAGACGGCGGAGTTGAGCTTCTTCTCGATCTCTTCGTTGGCCTTGGCCAGGATCAGGCCGCCACGTGGACCGCGCAGGGTCTTGTGGGTAGTGGTAGTGACCACATCAGCGAACGGAACCGGGTTCGGGTAGACGCCAGCGGCAACCAGACCAGCCACGTGGGCCATGTCGACGAACAGGTAGGCACCAACCTTGTCGGCGATGGCGCGGAAGCGGGCGAAGTCCAGCACCTGCGAATAAGCGGAGAAGCCGGCAACGATCATCTTCGGCTTGTGCTCGACGGCCAGGCGCTCGACTTCGTCGTAATCGATCAGGCCATTCTCGTCGATGCCGTACTGCACGGCGTTGTAGAGCTTGCCGGAGGAGGAAACGGACGCGCCGTGGGTCAGGTGGCCGCCGTGGGCCAGGCTCATGCCGAGGATGGTGTCACCGGCGCTGAGCAGTGCCAGGTAGACGGCGGCGTTGGCCTGGGAGCCGGCGTGCGGCTGGACGTTGGCGTAGTCGGCGCCGAACAGTTCCTTGGCGCGGTCGATGGCCAGCTGCTCAACGATATCCACGAACTCGCAACCACCGTAGTAGCGCTTGCCCGGATAGCCTTCGGCGTACTTGTTGGTCAGCACCGACCCCTGAGCTTCCATCACGGCGGGGCTGGTGTAGTTCTCCGAGGCGATCAGCTCGATGTGGTCTTCCTGACGCTGGGCTTCCTGCTGCATGGCAGCGAAAAGATCGGCGTCGTACTTGGCGAGGGTCAAATCACGGCTGAACATGGCAGTCCTCTGAGAATCAGCTGGCGGTAAAAAGTGAGGCGCGGATTCTACCTCATCCGCCGGGGCGCGGGTATGAGCCTTCGTCATGTGCAACATGAAGGCGCCTGCAAGCTCAGTCGCCGCGACCGCCAAGGCAGGCCTGCGCCAGCTGTTCGGCCGGCATCGGTCGCGCCAGGAAGAAGCCCTGCACTTCATCGCAACCATGCTCACGGAGAAAATCCAGCTGCTCCTGGGTTTCCACGCCCTCAGCGATCACGGACAGGCTCAGGCTGTGGGACATGGCGATGATGGCTCGGGTGATCTGCCCATCCTGCTCGGCTTGGGGCAGGCCATCGACGAAGCAGCGATCGATCTTCAACACATCGATGGGCAACTGCTTGAGGTAGTTCAGGGACGAATAGCCGGTGCCAAAATCATCGATGGCGATTGAGAGGCCCAAGCGCTTGAGTGAATCGAGCATCTCCATCGCTTCGCCGATGTCGCGCATCAGGATGCTCTCGGTCAGCTCCAATTCCAGAGAAGATGGCTCGATGCCCCTTGCCTGCAGGATAGCGGCAATCCGCTGGCCCAGCCGGCCATCGCTGAACTGCCGCGCCGAGAGGTTGACCGAAACTCTCGGCACCCTCAGGCCGGCTGCCTGCCACTCGGCCATCTGCCGGCAGGCTTCATCCAATACCCAGTCGCCGACTTCCACGACCAACCCCAGCTCTTCCAGCGCCGGGATAAAGTCAGCCGGGGATACCAGTCCACGCGACGGATGCCACCAACGCAACAAGGCCTCGACGCCGGTCAGGGTCATGCCGTCTGCCAGGTATTGCGGCTGGTAATGCAGCAGGAACTGGCGCTCTTCGAGGGCGTGCCGCAGATCGCTCTCCAGTTCCAGGCGCTCCAGGGCACTGGCGTTCATTTCGGCCTGATAGAACTGGAAGTTGTTCTTGCCGCGCTCCTTGGCGTGGTACATCGCGGTGTCGGCGTTCTTCATCAGCTGGCTCATGTCTTCGCCATCCTGCGGGCTGAGGGCGATGCCGATGCTCGCGGTGACGAAGAATTCACGGCCTGACAGGACGAACGGCTCGCTAAGGCTCTCCAGAATGCGTTCGGCCACGTGCATCGCCCGTGACAGCGCCTCGTCGCGTCCGCCCTCGGGCTGCAGCAGCAAGGTGAACTCGTCACCGCCCATGCGCGCTACCGTATCGGCCTCATCCACACAGGACTCCAGGCGTACGGCCACGTCGCGGAGCATCCGATCACCGGCGGCGTGGCCGAGGGAATCGTTGATCGGCTTGAAGCGATCAAGATCGAGAAACATCAGCACGATCCAGCTGCTGTGCCGCGCCGCCATCTGTAGGCTGCTATGGAGCCGGTCCTGAAACAGCGCTCGGTTGGGCAGTTGGGTCAGACTGTCGTAATAGGCCAGCCGATGGATACGGTTTTCGCTGGCCTTGCGCTCGCTCATGTCGCTGAAGAAACAGACATAGCTGACCAGCTCATCCTCGTCGTCCCGCACTGCCGTGATACCGAGCCAGCACGGCTGCGCGTCACTATTGCGGTGTTTGATCCAGAACTCACCCTCCCAACTGCCGCTCTGGCCGATCTGGCCGAGGATGAAGCCCATCCGATTGCTCTGCTGAATATCAGCGCCGAGGATCGTCGCGAACTCGCCCAACACCTCGTCCTGGCCGTAGCCGGTGATGCGGCTGAACGCCGAGTTGACCTGAACGATCCGCCCCTCTGGATCAGTCACCAGAATCGCCGCCGTGGAATGCTCGAATACAGTCGCGGCGCGGCGCAGCTCCTTTTCCGCCTGGCGCTGATCGCTGATGTCACGACCGATACACAGCGCACCATCGAAACGCTTGTGCTCGTCAAGGATCAGCATGACGCGCAGCTCGATGGCAACCAGCCGGCCATCGGCAGTGCGGCAGTCGAAATACAGCGTCTCGCCGTGCAGGTTCTGCCCCAGCTCTGCCAGCGCACGGGTATCGAAGGAGGCCTTGCGCACCCGCCGCATCAGGTCATAGAAACGCTCCGCCTGGCGCGGTTCGATGACCAACTGATCCAGGCCATGCTCCAGCGCCCACTCCGGGCTGTAGCCAAACACGGTCTCCACTGCGGGGCTGACGTAATTGATGCGCACCGCACTGTCGGTGCTGAAGATCACGTCACGCAGGCTGCTGGTGAGCATCCGATAGCGACGTTCGCTCTCGCGCAGTGAATGGCTGCGTTCGATATTGCCGGTGACATCCCGGGCAACGCCGATCACGCGCTGGACCCGCCCATGTTCATCACGCGAGAGCACGCGTTCGACGATGTTGAACCAGTGCCAGCTGCCGTCACGGTGGCGCCAGCGCAGCAGGGATTCTCGCTCGGCACCATCCGATAGCGCGCCACGCAATGCCAGCAGACGCCATACGTACTCGACGTCGTCCGGGTGGCAGATTCGCTGCCAGAAGGCATTGGCATCGGGCCCGCGCTCCTCCGCGCTGTAGCCCAGCCGGGCGGCCAGGTTGCCATTGCTGAACAGCATCTGGCCGCTCGGCAGATCCTGCACATAAAGGGTGTCGGGGACGGCTTGCAGCACTTCGGACCAGAAACGCTCGCGCTCGGCCAGGGCAGTCTGCGCCTGTTTCTCCCGGGTAACGTCACGTAGCACCCAGACGAAGCCCGACGCCTGCTGTTCCCCCTCTTGACGCAAGGCCCGACGAGTCAGGGTAAACAGACGCCACTCGCCGCCCTGCAACAACCGCATGATTTCCAGACACAGGTCGGCTTCGACATTGGAGGTGTCGAGTGCCTGGGCATCCAGGCCTGGCAGGAGCTCCTGCAGAAGGTAGGCCGAGGCGTCCGCGTTGCACAGGCCGAACATCGTTTCGGCACCACTGTTGAGAAAGCGCAGGCGCCCATGGAAATCGCTGATCAGAATGCGCTCATCAATCGCCTGGAGGGCAACCGCAGAATAACGTAGCAGCTGACAGCGCTCGGTTATCCGACGCGGCAGCAACAGGCGGGCCGACGCCCGTAAGACCCTGACGAAGAAAGGAGTCAGGCGGGCCGGCTGTAAACGCCGGGATTCGATGGAAGACAAGCGGAGCGGACCTTTTTCAATAGTAAGCCGTCAAGTTGTCATTAACATGGCGTCAAGTTTCTAGAATACGCATCTTAAGGCAAAGTGCCAGCATCATTTGAAGTGCTCTCGTTTGCCCTGTCTGGAGCATTCCGGTAGCTTTGCTCAATTGCTTTGACCCGCTCCCTCCAGCGGGATTCGTCCTATTTCCACTTCTTCGTCACGGGCACTCGTCTCCATGGCTCAATACGTCTACACCATGCATCGGCTGAGCAAAGTCGTTCCGCCGAAACGTGAAATTCTCAAGAACATCTCCTTGTCGTTCTTTCCCGGCGCCAAGATCGGCGTGCTGGGCCTCAACGGCGCGGGCAAGTCCACCCTGCTGAGGATCATGGCCGGGGTCGATACCGAGTTCGATGGCGAGGCGCGCGCCATGCCGGGTCTGAACGTCGGTTACCTGCCGCAGGAACCCCAGCTCGACCCGAGCAAGACCGTGCGTGAGATCGTCGAAGAGGCGGTCAGCGTGATCAAGGATGCCCAGGCGCGTCTGGATGAGGTCTACGCCGCCTATGCCGAGCCGGACGCCGATTTCGACGCGCTGGCCGCCGAGCAGGCCAAGCTCGAAGCCATCCTGCAGAGCAGCGACGGCCATAATCTGGAGCGCCAGCTGGAAGTCGCCGCCGATGCCCTGCGCCTGCCGCCATGGGAAGCGAAGATCGAACATCTGTCCGGTGGCGAGAAGCGCCGCGTGGCGCTCTGCCGCCTGCTGCTGTCGGCACCCGATATGTTGCTGCTGGACGAACCAACCAACCACCTGGACGCCGACTCGGTCGCCTGGCTGGAGCGTTTCCTCCACGACTTCCCCGGCACCGTGGTGGCCATCACCCACGACCGCTACTTCCTCGACAACGTCGCCGGCTGGATTCTCGAACTCGACCGCGGCCAGGGCATTCCCTACGAGGGCAACTACTCCGGCTGGCTGGAAGCCAAGTCCGCGCGTCTGGCGCAGGAGTCCAAACAGCAATCGGCCCATGAAAAGGCCATGAAGGAAGAGCTGGAGTGGGTGCGCAAGGGCGCCAAGGCCCGCCAGGCCAAGTCCAAGGCCCGTCTTGCTCGTTTCGAGGAAATGCAGTCCCAGGAATTCCAGAAGCGCGCCGAAACCAACGAGATCTACATTCCCGCCGGTCCGCGCCTGGGCGACAAGGTCATCGAATTCAAGAACGTGCGCAAAGGCTATGGCGACCGCGTCCTGATCGACGATCTCTCGTTCAGCATGCCCAAGGGCGCAATCGTTGGCGTGATCGGTGGCAACGGCGCGGGCAAATCGACGCTGTTCCGCATGATCATGGGCAAGGAACAACCGGACTCGGGCAGCATCGAGATTGGCGAAACCGTACAGCTGGCCTGTGTGGATCAGGGCCGTGAGGACCTGGACGGTAGCAAGACCGTTTGGGAAGCGGTGTCAGGCGGCCTGGACATGATCCGCATCGGCAACTATGAAGTGCCTTCGCGCACCTATGTGGGTCGCTTCAACTTCAAAGGCGGTGATCAGCAGAAGTTCGTCAAGGACCTCTCGGGCGGTGAGCGCGGTCGCCTGCATCTGGCGCTGACGCTCAAGGAAGGCGCCAACGTGCTGCTGCTCGACGAACCGTCCAACGACCTTGACGTCGAGACTCTGCGTTCATTGGAAGAGGCGCTGCTGGACTTCCCCGGCGCTGCCATCGTGATCTCCCACGACCGCTGGTTCCTCGACCGAGTGGCTACTCACATCCTCTCTTACGAGGACGACGGCAGCGTGGTGTTCTTCGAAGGCAACTACACCGAGTACGAAGCCGACCGCAAGAAGCGCCTGGGCGATGCTGCTTCGCAGCCACACCGGGTCAAGTACAAGAAACTCGCGCAGTAACAACCGCAACGAAGCCGCCAACCTGGCGGCTTCGTCGTATATGGATGACCACTTTGCCACCAGCGAGAAAAAGCACTCACCCCGAGTCGTTCGGCGGATGGCAAAGCGCTCGAATTTCTGGATAATCAGCCGATTCACTTAGCCCAACGACCGCAACGGACGCAGCTCATCCGAGCGAAGGGAAACTCGCATGGCCGCACTAGGATTGCGTGGCAAATCGCTATTGGCGCTGTTGGTGACCTGCCTACTTGCACTCTCCATTGCAGGGGTTATTGGTCATCAGGTTCTCGACGGCATGCAGAACCGTTTCGGCGAGGCCTATGCGCGCAATCTGGTCCAGCTCAACCGTGAACGCATATTCGCCCCGGTCTCCCGCGAACTGGCTCTGGCGCAACGACTGGCCGGCTCCCAGCTAACCCTGGCCTGGCTGCAGGACGAACAGAACTCCCAGCAGCGCGAGTTGTTCTTCCGCGAAGCCACAGGCTTCCAGCAATCCTTCGGCGGCCAGCTTTATTTCGCCGCCTCCGCACAAAGCAACGGCTACTATGCCAACGGCCCCGATCAGCCTCTGAGCCAGTCGCCACGCTATACCCTGGAACCTGCCAACCCTCGTGACGAGTGGTTCTATCAGGCGCTCGCATCCAATACTCCCTATCAGTTCAACGTCGACCGCTCCGCCCTGACCGGCGACCTGAAAATCTGGTTCAACGTCCCCGTACGTGACGGTGAGCGTACTTTGGGCCTGGTAGGTTCCGGTATTGACCTGGGGGCCTTCGTCGATGAACTCATCGCCTCGGACAGAGCCGGTACGGAATCCATGGTGCTTGATGCCCACGGATCGATTCTGGTGCATCCCAATCAGAACCTGGTGACACTCAACGCCGACACGTCGCGCGGCCGCTCGTTGGCGACCAACCTGCTTGGCCTGCTGGACGACATGAACGACGCCAAGGCGCTGCGCCAGACCATGGCCAGTAGCCGCGAGGCGTCTGGCGAGGTTGTCACCCTCGCGGTCAACCTCGACGGCCATCCGCGCCTGTTGGCCCTCAGCTGGATTCCCGAACTGCAGTGGTTCGTAGCCACCACGGTAGACCTGGGCACGGCCGAGGTGGTGGAAATTCGCCCACTGCTACCGGCTATCGGCCTGCTTCTTATGCTGATGCTGGGCATGATCGCTGCGGCCGCCTGGCTGGTGGAGAAACGCGTCCTCAAACCCCTGCGACACCTGCGCATCAGCGCCCAGGCGCTGGCAGCCGGGCAGCACGGCATCCCTCTGCCAAGCAACCGTGATGACGAAATCGGTGAGCTCAGCGCGGCCTTCGAGGCCATGGCCAAGCAGGTCCGTCGGCATACCGCCGAGCTCGAAGATCGCGTCCAGGAGCGCACCCGCGAGCTTGAGCAAGCCAACCGCGAAATGATCGCTGCGCACAAGAAAATCGATGACTCCATCGATTACGCCAGCCTGATCCAGAGCGCCATCCTGCCCGACCGCCAGCTGGCGGAGGCCATGGGCGACAACCTGGCTGTGCTCTGGCGGCCGCGCGACGTGGTGGGCGGCGACTTCTACCTATACCGCGCAAACGAGCAAGGCCGTCTGTTTGGCATCGTCGACTGCGCCGGACACGGCGTACCCGGAGCCCTGATGACCATGCTGGCCCATGCTGCCATCGATCAGGCCCTCGACACGGTCGGGCTCGATGATCCGGCGCAGGTACTGACCCGCACCGACGCCATCATCCGCGGCATGCTGCACGAGGAAGAGCTGGCCCACGGCCTGGCCACCAACCTGGATCTGGGCCTGGCGTTTGTCGATACAGAGCAGCGCAAGGTGATCTACGCCGGCGCCAAGATCGCCCTGTATTACTGCGACGGCGACGAAGTGCGGGAAGTGCGCGCTGCTCGTCGCGCCATCGCTGACAAGCGCCCGGGCGAGTACCACAACAGCGAAATCGAGCTATTACCCAAACGTACCTTCTACATGACCACCGACGGCTTCCTTGACCAAGCCGGTGGTGAACATGGCTACGGCTTCGGCAACAGCCGCTTTGCCGAAATGATCCGCCAGAATGCTCAGTTGAGACCGCCCGCACAGCGCGAGGCATTCAGCGCCGAACTTGCCGCTTACCAAGGTGACAAACCCCAGCGCGACGACATTACAATGCTGTGTTTCCGGTTCGATTGAGCGACCTCGCACGGAGTGATACATGGAATCCATCGACCTGTTCGCCATGCGCGATCGCTACAACCAGCAGCAGATCCTGCTCTGCTTCAACGGCCCGATTTCGCGCAGCCTTATCGAGGAGATCGGTAATGCCCTGCGCAATTACATGCAGGCTGAGCACGCCCACCCCTCGTCGGCCATGGACGTCTTTGCCGCCTACATCGAAATGACCCAGAACATTCGCCACTACACCCGCGAAAAGAACTGGACCGATCAGCAGGCCGGCGCGACCGTGGTGGTTTCCCGTGACGAACAGGGTCGCTACGTGGTTTCGGCGGGCAACCTGATCGAAGCGGCTGACGGTGCCACGCTGCTGGCGGCCATCGACCAGCTGGCCAAGCTGGACAAGGCCGAACTCAAGGCCATGTACAAGGAGCAGCTGCGCAAGCCTCGCGACGAGCACGTCATTTCCGGCGCGGGCCTTGGGCTGATCGACATCGCCCGCAAATCCAGTGAACCCTTGCGCGCCTCCCTGCAGCCCGTGGGCAATGGGCTTTGTTTCGTCAGCCTCAGGGCAGTCATCTGAATTCGTGAGCACGTTATACATGAACGATTTTTCACTTCCAGGCAGCCAGTCCACCCCCGCTATCCAGTCCGACTGGGCTGCCGGCAGCATCTCGATGCAGGGCGACTCCTACCCCGAAAACTCCTTCGAGCTGTTCCATCCGGTATTCGACTGGATCGAGCGCTTCCTGGCCGAAGCCGAGCGTCCGCTCAGCCTCGAACTGCGTCTGCTGTACCTCAACACCAGCAGCATCAAGGCGATGATGGAAATCTTCGACCTGCTTGAAGGCGCGCACCAGCAGGGGAAAAACGTTGCAGTCAATTGGTACTACGACCGCCAGAACGAGCGCGTGGTCGAGCTTGCCGAAGAGTTCAAGGAAGACTGCACCTTTCCCTTTTCCATCCTCAGCCACAACTAGCGGAACCGATATGCGTGGGCCAACCCCGCTGGAACTACAGATCAGCACGATCCTCTCTGGTGCCGAACATGAGGGCCACCCGCTTAAAGAAGCGCTGGGCCAGCTGTGGAATGTTCATCAGGAGCTGATCGAGCGCCTCGAACGCATTGCGCGGGTCTCCGACGGCTATCAGAGCCTCGCCCGCGAACGCGAGCTCTCCCTATCCGCACGGTTCGAGAAGCAGTTGCGCCAGGTGGAAAAGATTGCGCGAATCTCCGACCGTTACCAGAGCATGATGCAGGACCTCAATATCGCCCTGCGTGAGGCCTCGACCCATGACGCACTGACTGGTATCGCCAACCGCCGGCTGCTGACCGAACGCCTGCGTGAAGAGATGGAGCGCGCCAGACGCTACAACCGCCCGCTGTCCATCGCCATGCTGGATATCGATCGTTTCAAGTTGATCAACGACGGTCATGGCCACGCTGTGGGCGACAGCGTACTGGTGGAAGTGGTGCGTGTGATGGAAGCTGAAATTCGCGAACAGGACCTCTGCGGTCGCTGGGGTGGCGAGGAGTTTCTCATCCTGATGCCGGAAAGCTCCCTTGATTCCGCCGCACAGGTCATGCAGCGCCTGAGCGCCAACATTGCCTCGCTGGTGATCCGCGTGAACGATGAGCAACTGGCTGTCACCGCCAGCGTGGGCGTTGCGCAACTGCAAGCCGATGAGACCTACTCCAGCACCATCAACCGTGCCGATGCAGCCTTGATGCGCGCCAAACGAGCGGGCCGGAATCGCTGCGTGCGGGCCGAGTAACCTGGGCGAGGCCGAATGAATCCGGCCTCGTCCATGTCATGCGGTACTCGCCGCCTTACTTATTCTCCGCTTTGCGTGCCTCCAGCGCCTGAACGATCCGCTCGACAATCTCATCCGGCGTCAGGCGAATATCCACCGCCAGCGCCTCATCGGCAGTGGGCGGCTCCAGCACGGCCAACTGGTCATTCAGCAGTGCAGGATCGAAGAAGTGCCCACGACGGCTGGCGACTCGTTTGGCCAAGACTTCAGCCGGGCCGTGGAGAAACACCATCATCACATCTGCGACATTTCCGCACAGCTGATCGCGATAGCGCCGCTTGAGTGCCGAACAGGCAAATACGTGATCGGCACCCTGGCGAGCCCGCTCGACGATGGCCGCATGCATTGCCGCAAGCCATGGCTCACGATCGGCGTCGGTGAGTGCGATACCCTGAGCCATCTTGGCCTTGTTGGATGCCCCGTGATACTGGTCAGCGTCCGAAAAACCGCATTCCAGGCGGGCTGCAAGCCGTTCGCCAATGGTGGTCTTCCCGCTTCCAGAAACGCCCATGACGACAACAATCATTTGCTCTGCTCCAGTCGCTAACAGGGGCAGCAAAGCACTGCCGCCTCCGTTTTTATCGAAGTATCAAAAAAGGCAGCCCGCATTCGCTCGGAGACGCAAAGTGGCATCTTCCGACCAGCGCGCACTTTCGCCGGGCAAACCTTGTTTGCTAAAGTCGCCGGCCAAAAATTTTTAATGACTGCCTAATGGGCTGTATCCGAGGGCCATTCAGATGATCGAAACAGTTGATGCCTTTCTCGCCCGGTTGAGGCAACGCGACCCCCATCAACCCGAATTCCATCAGGCCGTGGAAGAAGTCGTTCGCAGCCTCTGGCCATTCCTCGAAGCCAACCCGCGCTATATGCAGGCAGGCATCATCGAACGTATGGTCGAGCCGGAGCGCGCCATCATGTTCCGCGTACCCTGGGTTGATGACCAGGGCCGCGTACAGGTCAACCGCGGTTACCGCATCCAGATGAACAGCGCCATCGGCCCCTACAAAGGCGGCCTGCGCTTCCACCCTTCGGTCAACGTCGGCGTACTCAAGTTCCTTGCCTTCGAGCAGGTTTTCAAGAATTCCCTGACTTCGCTGCCCATGGGCGGCGGCAAAGGCGGCTCGGATTTCAACCCCAAGGGCAAGAGCGACAACGAAGTGATGCGCTTCTGCCAGTCGTTCATGAGCGAGCTGTATCGCCACATCGGCGCCGACCTCGACGTACCCGCGGGCGACATTGGTGTCGGTGGCCGCGAAATCGGTTTCCTCTTTGGCCAGTACAAGCGCCTGTCCAACCAGTTCACCTCAGTGCTCACCGGTAAGGGCCTGGCCTACGGCGGCAGCCTGATTCGCCCGGAAGCCACCGGCTATGGCTGCGTGTACTTCGCTCAGGAAATGCTCAAGAGCACCCGCAGCAGCTTCGAAGGCAAGCGCGTCTCCATCTCCGGCTCCGGCAACGTCGCGCAATACGCTGCGCAGAAAGTCATTGAGCTGGGCGGTCTGGTGGTTTCGGTATCCGATTCCGGCGGCACCCTGCACTTCCCCGACGGGATGACCGAGGAGCAGTGGGAATACCTGATGGATCTGAAGAACGTCCGTCGCGGTCGCCTGGAGGAAATGGGTGCGCACTTCGGCGTGACCTATATGCCTGACCAGCGCCCCTGGAGCCTGCCCTGCGACATCGCGCTGCCCTGCGCCACCCAGAACGAACTGGACGGTGACGATGCCCGCACGCTGCTCAAGAATGGCTGCTTCTGTGTGGCCGAAGGTGCCAACATGCCTTCCACGCTGGAAGCCGTGGACCTGTTCCTCGAAGCCGGCATTCTCTATGCACCGGGCAAAGCATCCAACGCGGGCGGCGTAGCCTGCTCGGGTCTGGAAATGAGCCAGAACTCCATGCGCCTGCATTGGACCGCAGGCGAAGTGGACACCAAGCTGCACAGCATCATGCAGTCCATCCACCATGCCTGCGTCGCCTACGGCGAAGAGGAAGACGGACGCATCAACTACGTCAAAGGCGCCAACATCGCCGGCTTCGTCAAGGTTGCCGATGCCATGCTGGCTCAGGGCGTGGTGTAAGCAGCGACGCGCATCAAGCCAGGCGCTGCAGGAAAGCCCCCTTCCGAGCCATCGGATGGGGGCTTTTTGTTGGCCGCGAATAGGCAGCTCGTAGGGTGGAAAACTCGCAAGCGATTTTCCACACGTAGGACAGAGTCCTTAAAGATCGCGGCGCCGCTTTCCGCGTGGATGGCTTCGGCCTTCCACCCTACGTCTACCAGTAGTTTTCTACCGCCACTTGGCCCGGTTTGCGAGTCAGCGCCAGGTTGAGGTCACGGGCCTTGAGCACCTGCCGGGTGTCCTCGATCATCTGCGGGTTGCCGCAGAGCATGATGCGGGAGTGCTCGGGCGTCAGTTTCAGACCGGCGGCACGCTCCAACTCACCGTTTTCTATCAGCCGGGTGATGCGCCCGTTCAGCGCACCGGGCACCTGTTCCCGTGTTACCACCGGCAAGTAGGTCAGCTTGTGCCCCAGCCCCTCCAGGTACTCGCGCTGCGGCAGCTCGGCGATCAGTGACTGGTAGGCCAACTCGCGTGCCTCGCGCACGCTGTAGACCAGGATAATCCGCTCGAAACGCTCCCATGCCTCGAAGCCCTGCAGGATCGACAGGAACGGCGCCAGCCCCGTGCCGGTGGCCAGCAGCCAGAGATCACGCCCGTCAGGAAAGCGATCCAGCGTGAGAAAGCCGAAGGCCTGCTTGTCGATCAGCAGCTCGTCACCCACCTTGAGACGGCTCAGCTCGCTGGTGAACTCGCCATCGGGCACCACAATGGAAAAGAAATCGAGAAACTCGTCATGGGGTGCCGAAACCATCGAATAGGCACGCCAGACAATCGAACCGCTAGGCTTGCGTACCCCCAGTCGCGCGAACTGACCGGCAGTGAAACGAAAGCCCGGATCGCGCGTGGTGCGCAGGGTGAACAGCGTCGGCGTCAGGGTCTGGACCTCGAGCAGACGTTGGCGGGTGAACTTCTCTTCGCTGGCAGTCATACTTCACTCCCTCTGCAAACACAGCCGGACCAAGTCACAAGCCGTCCGACCTCAATATTCATTGATACTCCAATCCGCCGCTGACAAACACCGCCAGTTCCTATGCCTATTCTTGAAACGCCGTTTGCCCGCCTCGACCTGATACGACAACCGGAGCAGGCCAACGAGCCACTGCAGGCCTTCGATGCCGCCGACGAGTACCTGCTTGGCCACCTGTACGACCAGGGCCTACCGGCAAATGCTCGGGTGCTGATACTCAACGACAGCTTCGGCGCGCTGGCCTGTTCGCTGGCCGGTCACGCAACGGTGATCAGCAGCGGCGACTCGCACCTGGCCCATCTTGCGCTGACCAAGAACCTGCAGCGCAATGAGCTGTGGGAAGGCGACGTAAGCTTTATCCCGGCATCCGAGGTGGCCGGCGGCCCCTTCGATGTGGTGCTGATCCGCGTGCCCAAGACCCTGGCATTGCTGGAGGAACAATTGATTCGCCTTCACGGGCAGTTAGCATCTGGCGCCCGAGTGATCGCCGCCGCGATGATCAAGCACTTGCCACGGGCGGCCGGCGACCTGCTGGAAAAATACATCGGCCCGGTACAGGCCTCGCTGGCGGTCAAAAAGGCACGCCTTCTGCTGGCCACACCGGTGGACAAACCCGCACCCACCTCACCCTATCCGACCCGCTATCGCCTGGACGGGCCAAGCCTGGAGCTGCTCAACCACGCCAACCTGTTCTGCCGCGAAGGCCTGGACATCGGCACCCGCGCTTTTCTGCCGCATCTGCCCAAGGCTCTGGGCGACCTCCGCGTGGCCGATCTTGGCTGCGGCAACGGCGTACTCGGCATCGTCTATGCGCTGAGCAATCCCCAGGCGCGACTGACTTTGGTGGACGAGAGCTACATGGCCGTGCAGTCGGCGCAGCAGAACTGGCGCGCGGTCCATGGCGACCGTCAGGCCGACATCCGCGCCGGCGACGGCTTGGCCGAGCAGCCCGCAGGGTCGCTGGATCTCGTCCTGTGCAACCCGCCGTTCCACCAACAGCAGGTAGTGGGCGACTTTCTCGCCTGGCGCATGTTCACCCAGGCCAAAACCGCCCTGAGCAAGGGCGGCGAGCTGTGGATCGTCGGCAACCGCCACCTGGGCTACCACCTCAAGCTCAAGCGGCTGTTCGGCAAGGCCGAGCAGGTCGCGGCGACGCCCAAGTTCGTCATCCTTCGGGCGATCAAGAGCTAGCGGCTACGTAGGGTGGATGTCGCCTTTTACATCCACCGGCTTTACCGGACAGCGATCAAAGCAGCTTGTCGAGGGTGATCGGCAGATCCCGCACCCGCTTGCCCGTGGCGTGATAGATGGCATTGGCCACCGCTGCTGCCACGCCGATGATGCCGATCTCGCCCACGCCCTTGGAGCCCAGGTCGTTGACCACGCTGTCGTGCTCCTCGACGAAGATCACCTCGACGTCGGGCACATCGGTCTGCACCGGAATGTGGTACTCGGCCAGGTTGTGGTTCATGTAGCGACCCAGCTTGTGGTCGATCAGGGTTTCTTCCTGCAGCGCCATGCCGATGCCCCAGACCACACCCCCGACGATCTGGTTGCCGGCGGTCTTGGGGTTGACCACCCGCCCCGCGGCGATGGCGCTGACCACTCGCGAGATCTTGATGGTGCCCAGTGCCTCGTCGACACGGACCTCGACGAACACGGCCGAATGCGTGGCTGTTGCCCACTCCTTGCGTTTCTCGCCCGGCTCGACGCTGGCCTCGGCAGCCAGCGTGCCGTTGCTGCGCACCACCTCGCCAAGTTCGACATGCACCTTGGGATCGCTCTTGAGCAGCAGTCGCCCGTCGACGAAGACCACATCTTCCAGACTTGCGCCGGCAAAGGGTGAGCCCGGAAACTGCTGGACCACATCCAGCACCTTCTCCCGTAGCGCCGCGCAGGCCTGCTGGACGGCGCTACCCACCGAGGACACCGTTGCCGAGCCGCCCTCCAGCGGCGCCTGGGGCAGGCTGGAATCACCCAGGCGAAACTCCACCTGCTCCAGTGGCAATCCCATGGCCGCCGCAGCGATCTGGGTCATCACCGTGTAGGTGCCGGTGCCGATATCCGAGGTCGCGCTGCTGACCACCAGCCGGCCATCCGCTTCGAGGCAGGCCCTGGCGCTGGCGGGCATCTGCATGGCCTCCCAGACGCCGGTGGCCATGCCCCAACCGATCAGCTCGTTGCCTACGCGCATGCTGCGCGGCGCCATCGACCGACGCGACCAGCCGAAGCGCTCCGCGCCCTGCGCATAGCAGGCACGCAGCTCCTTGCTGGAATAGGGTTTGTCCTCGTTGCCGTTGCGCTCGGCAAAGTTGATCAACCGCAGCTGCACTGGATCGATGTTGCTCGCATAGGCCAGTTCATCCATGGCGCACTCCAGGGCATAGACGCCCAGGGTCGCGCCAGGCGCGCGCATGTCCAGCGGGGTGTAGACGTCCAGCGGCGCCAGCCGGTAGTCCAGTTCGACGTTGTCACAGCGATAGAGCATGCCGGACCACTCCACCTCATGCTCGGTGAAGTCCTCGAAGCGCGAGGTCTGGCCGATGGCGCTGTGCCCCACCGCCTGCAACCGCCCCTGCTCGTCCGCCGCCAGCGACAGGCGCTGGATGCTGCGTGGACGGTAGCCGAAGGTGAACATCTGCTGGCGTGTCAGCACCACGCGCACCGAGCGCTTGAGCTTGAGTGCGGCCATCACCGCCAGCGGCAACTGGTATTGCGGGCGCAGGCCGGAACCGAAGGCACCGCCGACAAAAGGCGAAAGCACGCGAATCCGCCCCTTGAGGTCGAACACATCCTCGACATAGCGCTGGCAGTTCTGCACACCCTGGGTCTTCTCATAGATCAGCAGGTCGCCGCCCGGCTGGTAGTGCACGGTGCTGGCATGCATCTCCATGGGGTTGTGATGCTCCACCGGAGTGACGTATTCCTGCTCGACCTTGTGCGGCGCGGCAGCGAAGGCGCTGGCGAAGTCACCGCGCGGCTCGGGCGTTTCGGCCGGCGCTTCATGGGCCTGCTCGCGCACGGCAAGCAGATCGGTCTGATGCGGCTCGCTGTCGTACTCGATGCGCACCAGCGAGCCGGCGTGGCGCGCCAGCTCCAGGCTTTCCGCCACTACCAGCGCCAGCGGCTGGCCGCTGTAGAGCACGCGGTCGTTGTACAGCGGGCGGAACGGCGACCCTTCGGCGGCATCGTCGTCTTCGTAGGGTTCGTCGTAGCTGGCGATCGCAGGCCGGTTCTGGTGGGTCAGCACCAGCACCACACCCGGCAGCGCCTCGGCGTCGCGGCTGTCGATACGACGCACCCGGCCACAGGCGATGGTGCTCGATACCACGCTGCCATGCAGCAGATCAGGGGTGCCGAATTCGGCGGCATATCGGGCCTGGCCGGTGACCTTGAGCGGACCATCGACACGATCCAGCGGCCGACCGACCGGTGAGTTGAGCGTATTCATCGGGCGGCTCCTCGGGCGGCCTCGCCCAGCGCACGGATGATCGCGCGGCGAGCGAGTTCAGGCTTGAAGGCGTTGTGCGAAAGCGGTTGGGCCCCGTCGAGCAGCAGATCGGCGGCGACGGCGAAGTTCGCCTCATCGGCCGGCTTGCCACACAGCGCCTGCTCGGCAGCCTCGACGCGCCAGGGCTTGTGGGCGACGCCGCCGAGCGCCAACCGCGCCACCCTGACGGTCTTGCCGTCCAGCTCCAGCGCAGCGGCCACGGAGATCAGCGCGAACGCGTAGGACGCGCGATCCCGCAACTTGAGGTAGGCGCTGTGCTGTGCGAAGCCCTCGGCCGGCAGTTCCACGGCGGTGATCAGTTCACCCTCGCTGAGATTGTTGTCCAGCTCGGGACGGTCCCCGGGCAGGCGATGGAAATCGGCCATGGCGATGCGCCGCTTGCCGTGCGGCCCCTGCACATGCACCTGGGCTTCCAGCGCCGCCAGCGCCACGCACATGTCGGAGGGATGCACCGCGACGCAGGCATCGCTGGCTCCCAGAATCGCGTGGATACGGTTGAGGCCCTCCCGCGCCGGGCAGCCGGAACCCGGCTCGCGCTTGTTGCACGGCGTGCCGGTGTCGTAGAAGTAGTAGCAGCGCGTGCGCTGCAGCAGGTTGCCGCCCGTACTGGCCATGTTGCGCAGCTGTGGCGAGGCGCCGGCCAGGATGGCCTTGGATAGCAGGGGGTAACGCTGTTCGATTAGCGGGTTCCAGGCCAGATCGGCGTTGCTGACCAGCGCACCGATCATCAGGCCGCCGCTGGGCGTGCCTTCGATCTCGCGCAGCGGCAGTCGGTTGATGTCGATCAGCTGGCGCGGATGCAGCACGTTTTCTTTCATCAGGTCGAGCAGGTTGGTGCCGCCGGCAATGTAGCGGCTGTCGGGACCGGCCAGCGCCAGTGCCTCTTCGATCCGCTCCGGGCGGGCGTAGCTGAAGGGCGTCATGGCGCTTTCTCCTGCAGGCGTTCGCGGCTGGCCGGCAAGGCTTCCTCCACCGCCGCCAGGATGTTCGGGTAGGCGCCGCAGCGGCACAGGTTGCCGCTCATCAGCTCGCGAATCGCGTCGCGGTCGTGGGCGCGGTTTTCACCGGCCAGGCCGACAGCGGAGCAAATCTGCCCCGGCGTGCAGTAGCCACACTGGAAGGCATCGTGGCGGACGAAGGCGGCCTGCATCGGATGTAGCTCAGCGCCATCGGCCAGGCCTTCGATGGTGGTCAGCCGCGCGCCATCGTGCATCACCGCCAGGGTCAGGCAACTGTTGATCCGTTTGCCGTTCAGCAGCACCGTGCAGGCGCCACACTGGCCGTGATCGCAGCCCTTTTTGGTGCCGGTCAGATCAAGCTGCTCGCGCAGCAGATCCAGCAGCGTGGTCCAGGGATGGACTTCGACCTGGCACGGCTGGCCGTTCAAGTGCAAGGAAAGTGTGCAGGTGCCGGGTGCACCTGTCGCAGGAATGGTTTCGCTCATATCGGCCTCACGGTTTAGGCGTTCGCTTTCCCTGCGTCCTGATTACGACTGAAACCCGGGCGGAAACGTTCAGCGGCGAGGATGATGTAGAAATTCAACCGACCGGGCCGCCGGTGTAAGATGCGGGGCTTTTTTGCCACCGGTCCGACGATGGGCTTTGCTAAGTAACGGACACTCGCATCAGGCCACCTGCCGAAGCGCGCTAGACGCCAGGCCAAGACCGGCACACAAGGGGAATCACATGCTGGAGAAGCTGTTCCAACTCAAGGCGCACAACACCAACGTGCGCACCGAGATACTGGCGGGGGTCACGACCTTCCTGACCATGGCCTACATCCTGTTCGTCAACCCGAGCATCCTCGCCGAAACCGGCATGGACCACGGGGCGGTATTCGTTGCCACTTGCCTGGCAGCCGCCATCGGCTCGGCGATCATGGGGCTGATCGCCAACTACCCGATCGCGCTGGCGCCGGGCATGGGCCTGAACGCCTTCTTCACCTACACCGTCGTGCTGACCATGGGCTACAGCTGGCAGACCGCCCTCGGCGCGGTGTTTCTCTCCGGCGTGATCTTTTTCCTGCTGTCAATCTTCCGCATCCGCGAATGGATCATCCACAGCATCCCGCTGGCGCTGCGCTCGGGGATCGCGGCGGGCATCGGCCTGTTCCTGGCGATCATCGCACTGAAAAACGCGGGCATCGTGGTGGATCATCCGGCGACGCTGGTGGGCCTTGGCGACCTCAGCGCCGGCAGCCCGCTGCTGGCCTGCCTGGGCTTCTTCCTGATCGCCGCGCTGGCCTATCGCAGGGTCACCGGCGCGGTGATGATCGGCATTCTGGTGGTCACCGGACTGTCCATCCTGCTGGGCCTGTCGCAGCTCGGCAGCGTGGTGTCCATGCCGCCGTCGCTGATGCCGACCCTGCTGCAGCTGGACATCGTCGGCGCGCTGGACATCGGTCTGGTCAGCGTGATCTTCGCCTTCCTGTTCGTCGACCTGTTCGACACCTCCGGCACCCTGATCGGCGTCGCGCAGAAGGCCGACCTGCTGGACAAGGACGGCAAGCTGCCGCGCCTGGGCCGCGCGTTGCTGGCCGACAGCACCGCCACCATGGCCGGGGCCGCGCTGGGCACCTCGACCACCACCAGCTACATCGAGTCCGCAGCGGGTACTTCCGCGGGCGGCCGCACCGGCCTGACCGCATGCGTCGTCGCGCTGCTGTTCCTGCTCAGCCTCTTCTTCGCACCGCTGGCCGGCGCGGTGCCGGCCTACGCCACGGCACCGGCGCTGCTGTTTGTCGCCGTACTGATGATGAGTAGCCTGGCGAGCATAGACTGGGACGACATGACAGTCGCCGCACCAGTAGTGGTCACCGCCCTGGCCATGCCGCTGACCTTCTCCATTGCCAATGGGATCGCCTTCGGCTTTATCGCCTGGACGGCGGTAAAGCTGCTGGCCGGCCGCTGGCGTGAACTGAGCCCGGCCATGTGGGTACTTTCAGTGCTGTTCGTGGTCAAGCTGGGCTGGTTCGCCGGCTGACATCGCAGGCGGGATGCCCCGCCCATCCGGCAGAAGATGGATGACAGCCGTCATCCATCGGAGCCCGTTCTACTACCGAAGAGATTCCATGAGCCGTCCGCAATTCGACCCCACCACCTACGACTCCCAGCTGGCCGCCAAGGCCGAGCGACTGCGCGAGCTGCTGGCGCCCTTCGACGCGCCGGCGCCTGAAGTCTTCGATTCGCCCCGTGCGAACTACCGCCTGCGTACCGAATTTCGCCTGTGGCGTGAGGACGGGCAGCGTCATTACGCGATGTTCGAGCCGGGCAACAACCACACCCCGATCCTGATCGAAGACTTCCCCATCGCCAGCCGCCGCATCAACGAACTGATGCCGCAGTTGAAAGCCGCCTGGCAGGTCAGCGAAACCCTGAGCTTCAAGCTGTTCCAGGTGGAATTCCTCACCACCCTGGCCGGCGACGCGCTGATCACCCTCGCCTACCACCGCCCACTGGACGACGCCTGGCAGGCCGAGGCCGAACAACTGGCGGCACAGCTGGGTGTGAGTATCGTCGGCCGGTCGCGTGGCAAGCGCATCGTCATCGGCCGTGACTACGTGGAAGAAGAACTGGTGGTGGCCGGCCGCACCTTCCGCTATCGCCAACCGGAAGGCGCCTTCACTCAGCCCAACGGCGAGGTCTGCCAGAAGATGCTCAACTGGGCCTACGAGGCACTGGGCGAACGCGAGGATGACCTGCTGGAGCTGTACTGCGGCAACGGCAACTTCACCCTGCCGTTGGCGACGCGTGTGCGCAAGGTCCTGGCCACCGAGATCAGCAAGTCCTCAGTCAACGCGGCGCTGGCCAATCTCGATGACAACGGTATCGACAATGTCAGCCTGGTGCGCCTGTCCGCCGAGGAACTGACCCAGGCGCTCAACGAAGTGCGCCCCTTTCGCCGCCTGGCTGGCATCGACCTGAAGAGCTACGACTTCGGCAGCGTCTTCGTCGACCCGCCTCGTGCCGGTATGGACCCGGACACCTGCGAGCTGACCCGCCGCTTCGAGCGCATCCTCTATATCTCCTGCAACCCGGAGACGCTGGCGCAGAACATCGCCCAGCTGCACGACAGCCACCGCATCGAACGTTGCGCGCTGTTCGACCAGTTTCCCTATACCCATCACATGGAATCCGGGGTGCTGCTGGTTCGCCGCTGAACGAGAGGCAGAATTGCCACCGCCGGTGGTTTTCAATGACCTGCTAAGGCAAGGAGTCGCCGCGGCGAAATGGCCGTACGGGCTCTTCGGCGGCAGGTTCGTCAGACAATGGCTCGGTGCCTAGCTGGAAAGGTTTTGGCGCTTCGTCATGCAGCCGTCGGGTAGGCGGTTCGATGCGCTCCGGCTCGGGTTCTTCAGGCTTACGAACCAGCAGCCAGGCAACTGCAGCCAAAGCGGCGGCCAGCACCCGATAGATCAGCGAGGCCAGGTCGAAGCCAACCAGTTCGCCGCCGTCGAGCCAGAGGGAAATCAGCCGCCCCAGCACCAGCGCGAGCATGGTGATCATCAACATCACCAACGCCGGCCGCACCCGCTCAGGTTCGCGCGCCGACCACAGCAGAAACAGCGCCAGTCCGAGCTGTAACCCCCCGTAATAGACCCGCATGTGGCTAATCGAGGCGCTCTCCATCAGCAGCATGCCGTTGAGATTGGCCATTTCGTAGGGCCGCAGCCAATAAGCCAGGCTCACGCCTGCCATGATCACAGCCTGCAGGATCAAAACGAAACGGGCAAAACGCATCGACAACTCCCATGATGGCTGCTTACTCCTGACTGTCATCGGACCGATTCACCCTCCGTTTGGTTCGCGTCGCGACGCTCTGCATAGCGCTCTGCCAGCTGCGACATCCGTTCACCGGGCCGTGCTTGGGCTTGGCCCTGTGCAACGCTATGCTGCATACATTCTGTTCGGAGGACTTTCCATGCGTCGCTTGCTACTCGCCACCATTCTATTTGCCGGTTTCGCCCAGGCCGCCGAACCCATTGCCATCGATGTTCACCGCGACGCCAATTGCGGCTGCTGCAAGGAGTGGATCAAGCATCTGGAAGAAAACGGTTTCGAGGTGACTGACCACGTCGAAACCAACATGTCCGCAGTGAAGGCCAAGCTCGGCGTGCCTCATCGCCTGGGCTCCTGTCACACCGGCGTGATCGATGGCAAGTTCGTCGAAGGCCACGTTCCGGCCGCGGACATTCTCAAGCTGCGCGCGCAACCCGATCTTATCGGTGCTGCCGTTCCGGGCATGCCGATGGGCTCGCCTGGGATGGAAATGGGGGACCGCAAGGACGCCTATAAAGTCATCGGCCTGAGCAAGGAAGGTCGCGAGTCGGTTCTCAACAGCTACCCTGGTAACTGAGGCTGCTGACGAAACAGCCCAGCGGAATTTGCGCACACCGAAACGGGTCTTAGCCTTGTAGTCGCTCCGTTCGCGCCAGCGCTACAGCTACCCTGTGAGACTTTCGGAAGGATGCGCATATGCGTTGGAAAAAGGCTCGGCGCAGCGACAACGTAGTGGACGCCAGAGGCCGCAGCGGCGGCTTTCGTGGCGGCCGGCTAAGCTTGGCTGGTGTCGCCGTGGTGGTGGTGGTGATCGGCCTGCTCTCCGGCCAGGATCCCTTACAGATTCTCGGCCAGCTGGCCAACCAGGCCGGCTCGCCGACCACCCAGCAAAGCAGCGCGCCGGCCAATGGCGACGACCCTCAGGTAGCGTTCGTCCAATCCATCCTTGGCGATACCGAAGACACCTGGCGAGCGCTGTTCCAGCAAGCTGGCGCGCAGTACCGCGACCCGACACTGGTACTGTTTCGTGGGGGCGTCCGCTCGGCCTGCGGCTTCGCCAGCTCGGCTGTGGGCCCCTTCTACTGTCCCGGTGACCGGCAGGTTTATCTGGATCTGCAATTCTTCGATGAAATGGCCTCGCGCTTCTCCGCAGCGGGTGATTTCGCTCAGGCTTACGTGATCGCCCATGAAGTTGGCCATCATGTGCAGACGCTACTAGGCGTGTCCCAGCAAATGCAGGCGGCACGCCAGCGCGGCGCTCGGATGGAGGGCGACAACGGCCTTCTGGTGCGTCAGGAACTGCAGGCCGACTGCTTCGCAGGAGTCTGGGCATACCATGCGCAACAGCGCCACGAGTGGCTCGAAGACGGTGATCTGGAAGACGCGCTGAACGCCGCCAACGCCATCGGCGACGACCGCTTGCAGCAGCAGAGCCAGGGCCGGGTCGTGCCTGACGCCTTTACCCACGGCACCTCGGCGCAGCGTGTGCGATGGTTTCGTAGCGGCTTCGAACATGGTGACCCGGCGCGCTGCGATACCTTCAAGGCATCACGCTTGTAACACGCCCCGGCAGTGCGTTAACCGATCCAGCTGAACACCGGCGCGTCCGCGCCGCTGTGCACCCGCACCTGCTGGCAATGACGCAGCCGCACCAACAACCGCTTGCCGGCCTGGGCGCTGCCGCTAAGGGCTTCGAGCTGCGCCAACAGCTGCGGACCTTCCACCTGCCCTGCCCTCCGTAGCAGCTCAAGCGCGGCCGGCCAAAGCTCATCCGTCCCCGCAGAACGGGCGGGCGGTTCGCTACTGGCCAGACTCGGTAATTGCTGCGCCAACTGTGCCCAGTCCTGGTCATCCAGCTCGACGCTGAGGTCCACCGGCAGCTCGCCAATATGGCCGCGAATTCGAATCACCTGGTTAATCTCCTGCACTTTTAAGGAGGGAATGCTCCCACGCCACACGAGAGCTGGCCAGTCGTCTTTTCTTGTTATAACGTAACAACAAATTCAAAGGAGACCGCCATGCGCCGCCTGCTGTTTGCCCTTCTCTTCGCTCTGTTACCGGCCTTCGCATCTGCGCACGGGGAGCACGACCACGCCAGTCTCGGTACTCACGAACACGGCGCTGCCGAGCTCAATGCAGCGCTGGATGGCACGTCTCTGGAAATCGAGCTGCACAGCCCGGCGATAAATCTGCTGGGCTTCGAACATGCTCCACGGGGTGACGCGGATGAGCGCAAGGTGGCCGAAACGCGATCCCGGCTGCAGCAAGCAGACCTACTGTTCGGCCTGCCGGCCGATGCTCAATGCAGGCTGGATGAAGTGCGCCTGGAAAGTCCGTTGTTTGCCAAAGAACACGAACGGCAGGACACCGACGGGCACAGCGATATCCACGCTCACTATCGCTTCAGCTGCAACTCACCGAATGCGCTGTCCGGGCTGGATCTGCAGGGGATCTTCGAGACGTTCCCCGGCACCGAGAAGGTCCAGGCCCAGCTGATAGGCCCGAACGGCCAGCAGGGCAGACTACTGCGCTCGGAGCATGCGCAGATAACGTTCTGATACAGGTTGCCAGCCGACTGCCTGCTGCAGGCAGTACACTCCGGCTCGCCGTATATCATCCAGACTTTACTCATGACTGCGCTGCTTGAACTTGATCAACTGGGTTTCGCCTGGCCCGGCCAGCCCGAGCTGCTGGACATTCCTGCATTCACGCTGGAGCGCGACCAGAGTCTGTTTCTCAAAGGTCCCTCCGGTAGCGGCAAGACCACTCTGCTCGGGCTGATTGGCGGCGTGCAGCGAGCCGGACGTGGAACCGTTCGTTTACTGGGCGAGGATCTCGGTGCACTTTCGGCGTCTGCGCGAGATCGTTTCCGGGTCGATCACACCGGCTACATCTTCCAGCAGTTCAATCTGTTGCCGTTTCTCTCGGTGGCCGAGAACGTCAGCCTGCCCTGCCGCTTCTCCCGCCTGCGCGCCGAGCGTGCCCGCCTACGCTATGGCAGTGTCGAGCAAGCGGCCATGAGCCTGCTCAAACACCTCGGTTTGGCTGCCGAGCTGTTTAGGCGTCGCGCTGAATCGCTCTCCATCGGCCAGCAACAACGTGTCGCCGCAGCCCGTGCGCTGATTGGTCAGCCAGAGCTGATCATCGCGGACGAGCCCACCTCGGCCCTGGACGCAGACAGCCGGGAAGCGTTCCTGCAACTGCTGTTCGCCGAGTGCCAGGCGGCCGGCTCCAGTTTGCTCTTCGTCAGCCATGATCAGAGCCTGGCGCCCTTGTTTGACCGCCATCTGTCACTGGCCGAACTCAACCGCGCCGCGCGCCCTGCGGAGGTATGAGGATGTTTCTGGTGCGTCTGGCGTGGGCCAGCCTGAACAACCGTCGTTTCACCGCCCTGCTCACGGTGTTCGCCATCGCTTTGTCGGTGTGCCTGCTGCTCGCCGTCGAACGAGTGCGCAGTGAGGCCCGTGCCAGCTTCGCCAGCACCATCAGCGGCACCAACCTGGTGGTTGGTGCCCGCTCCGGCTCGGTAAACCTGCTGCTCTATTCGGTATTTCGCATCGGCAACGCCACCAACAATATCCGCTGGGAAAGCTTCGAGCGGTTCGCCGAACATCCGCGCGTAAGTTGGGCGATCCCCATTTCCCTGGGCGATTCATACCGTGGCTATCGGGTCATGGGCACCAGCGAAGCCTATTTCGAGCATTATCGCTACGGGCGCAAACAGGCACTGCAACTGGCCGAGGGCCGCGCCCTCGGCAAGGACCCGTTCGAGGTGGTGCTCGGCGCGGAAGTGGCCGAGACTCTGAAACACAAGCTCGACGACCAGCTGGTGCTGGCACACGGCGTTGCCAGCGTCAGCCTGGTGCACCATGACGACAAGCCCTTTCGGGTGGTGGGTATCCTCGAACGTACCGGCACCCCGGTGGACCGCACCCTGCATATCAACCTGGCCGGCATGGAAGCCCTGCATATCGACTGGCAGCACGGCATGCCCGCCCGCGGTGCCGCACGCATCAATGCCGAACAGGCGCGCCAGCTGGACCTGCAGCCACAGCAGATCACCGCCTTTCTGCTGGGGCTGGATAACCGACTCGCCACCTTCACCCTGCAGCGGGAAATCAACCAGTATCGTGGCGAGCCACTACTGGCGATCCTGCCCGGCGTGGCATTGCAGGAGCTCTGGAGCCTGATGGGCACGGCCGAGAAAGCGCTGTTCGTGGTCTCGCTGTTCGTGGTGCTGACCGGGCTGATCGGCATGCTCACGGCGATCCTCACCAGCCTCAACGAGCGCCGCCGGGAAATGGCCATTCTGCGCTCTGTTGGCGCGCGGCCATGGCATATCGCGGGCCTGCTGATACTCGAGGCCTTCGGCCTGGCCCTGGCCGGCGTGCTGCTGGGGCTGGCCTTGCTGTACCTGGCCATCGCCGTCGCTCAGTCGCCGCTGCAAAGCCATTACGGGCTGTATCTGCCGCTGGCCTTGCCGAGTGTTTATGAATGGTCCCTGCTCGGGGCGATTCTGCTGGCCGGGCTGGTGATCGGCTGTGTACCGGCTTGGCGCGCCTATCGCCAATCGCTGGCCGATGGTTTATCGATCAGGCTATGAGGAGCGCTATGTCACGCCTGTTGCTGGTAACACTCCTGAGTCTTGTCGCGCCTCTTGCCGCCGCCGAAGTTCGTGAACTGCAATGGTCGGACCTGATCCCGGAAGGCGCTCCACCGCCACCACCACCCGTGGCGCTGCATGATTTGTCGCAACTGGCCGACGCCCTCGCCGCCGAAAGCGGACCTCCAGCACCGCAGCAGTCCCCGGCTGAGCCGGTGGTGGAAGCTCTGGATGGCATTCGCGCACGACTGCCGGGCTATATCGTGCCCTTGGAAATCAGCGAGGAAGGGCGGGTGACGGAGTTTCTGCTGGTGCCCTACTACGGCGCCTGCATCCACGTCCCACCGCCACCTTCGAATCAGATCGTGCATGCCACCAGCGAGCTGGGGGTGAAAATGGACGCGCTCTACCAGCCGTTCTGGATCGAGGGCCCGCTAAGAGTCGAGCACGCCAGCAGCGAGCTGGCCGAAGCCGGTTATCGCATGGATGCACAGAAGATCAGGATCTACGAGCTGGAATAGACGCGAAGATCGCTATGGGAGCGAGCCATGCTCGGGATTCCGGCGTCCGGTACCCTTCAGGCGCGGCCCGTTCCCACCAACGCAAGTCAGTAAAGCCTGCTCAGTTGACGCGGGCGATCTGCCGCTCACGCTGAAAGCTCAGCTCACTCTCAGCCCACTCGCGCCAGGCGCGCACCTTGCCCCGCTCGGCGCCGGCGCGTTCGGCCTGCTTGAGTGCTTCGAGACCCGCCTGCCAATGGGCCTGCTCCAGTTCCAGCTGCGCAACGTTCAACCAGAGCTTGGCAGCACCGGACTGCTCGGCCAGCTCGCGATAAATGCGCGCCGCTGGTGCTCGCTCCCGCGCTTGCCACCAGAGCATGGCGAGCCGCTCACGACGGGTTGCGTTGCTCGCCAGCAGGCCCGATTCCAGCATGCCCTGAAGCAACTTCGCCCCCTGCCAGGGTTGATCCGCCGCGCTGGCCAACAGCACCAGGTTGTCCAGCTCGGATTCGCTGAACACCACGCCCTTGGCGTGGGCTGCGCGCAGGGTCGCCAGCGCCTTGTCTTCGGCACCAGCCAGCTGCTGCAGGCCGGCCAGTTGACGCCAGCCCTTGGCCTGATCGGGGTGACGCAGCAAAAGCTGACGCTGCCAGCGCTCCGCCGCCTCGTAACGCTTCAGTTCGGCGTTGACCGCCACCAGAAACTGCAGCCAGCTATCGGCCGCGTTGGGGTTGGCCTTCATATAACGTTCGGCAAGAGGCAGCGCCTTGGCATGCTGGCCCAGGCCCTGGTAGGCCTGCACCAGCATCTGCAGGACCTCTTCGTTGCCCTGGTCAGCCGAACCGAGCAGGCTGACAACCTTGGCGTAGCGCCCCTGCAGCAGATTCAGCCGAGCCAGATTCAGCCGCTCGCCAACGATCAGCTGCTCATCCAGCTTGCCGCTGGCGACAGCCTTTTCCAGCAATTCCAGCGCCTGCTTGTTGTTACCTTCGGCCCAGGCCAGATACGCCTGGCTGCGCCACAAGAGCGTCTGCTCCAGACTGTCAGGCTTCGCCTTGGCCTGCGCCAGCGCCTGACGCGCCGAGCTGTAGTCGCCTTTTTCCTGGGCAGTCTGGGCACGCTCCAGCGCCCTGAACACGAGCGGGTCGATACTTTGCGCGGCCTGGGCGCTGGCGACGAACAGCAGGGAAATCAACAGCAGGAAACGTGGCATCTCAGCGTTCTCCTTGCAGGCGGAAGTGCAGAGTTTTGACGGCTTCGCGGGAGACCGCGACGCCGTTTTCGGTACGCGGCGCAAAGCGCCAGCGCGCCGCGGCGCGACGTGCCTCTCGGTCGAAAATGTTGCGCGGCGATGCTTCGAGCACGCGGATATTTTCCACCTTGCCCGCCGGGTTGATGGTGAAGGCGAGCTTGATATGGCCTTCGATACCCTGCTGACGCGCGCGGTAAGGGTATTCCGGACGCACATCGTTGAGCGGCATCACTTCCTGCTCCGGCCCGCCGGGCTGGCTGGAGGCCTCGCCCACACTGGCCGGAGGCGCAGCGGGCGCGGGTGCCGCCGGTGCCGCGCCTGCGGTAAGACCGGCGAGGCTCGGTGTCGGAGCTGCGGCAATCGAGAGGCCGGTGTCGATGCTCGGCAGGTCCAGATCCAGCTTGGGCAGATTGGCATCCGGCGTGGCCATGTTCTGGGTCGGCGTCGGCTGCTGCGGCGTCTTCGGCTGCGGCGGCTGTGGTGCCTGCTGTCGGGAACGGCTTGTGCTCTGCTCGTTGCGGCCATCCATGCGGACAAAATTGGCGATGGCCACGCGCTCGTCGTCGACCTTGCTGCGGGGTGGGCTGACCATGCTCAGCATCAGCCCGAACAGCAACAGCGCCACTACGCAGGCGATGATGAAAGACAGCCCCAGACGAGCCAGCGCTGGTCGCATCAACCTTCTCCAGTGCTGGCCGCCAGCGCCACGTCACGCACACCGGCCTGACGCGCCTGGTCCATGACCTGCACCACCAGCCCAGTACGCGCATCGCGGTCTGCCTGGACCACTACCGCGCCATCCGGCTGATCGGCGCGCATACGCTCGACGTGGGCACGCACGCTGCGCACGTCCACCGCCTTTTTGTCGATCCAGACCTGGCCGTCTGCGGTCACCGCAATAAAGATATTGCCCTTGTCCTGGGTACTTGCCGTGTCGGCCTTTGGCCGCTGCACCTCGACGCCCGACTCGCTGATAAAGGAGCTGGTGACGATAAAGAAAATCAGCATGATGAAAACCACATCGAGCATGGGCGTCAGATCGATGCCGGTGTCTTCTTCTTGCTGATAGTGATGGCGACGCATACGCATCCGGTATTCCTCAATCGTTACGCAGCTGGTCGGCCAGCCGGTCGAGAGCCAGGCGGGCAAGACGCTCGAGGCGCGCCTGACTGAACAGTCCTGTAATGGCCAGCACCATGCCGGCCATGGTCGGCAGGGTTGCCTGCCAGACGCCGGCGGCCATGCCGCGCGGATTGCCGGTGCCACTCATGGCCAGCACGTCGAATACCGCAATCATGCCGCTGACGGTGCCCAGCAGACCCAGGAGCGGATAAAGCGCCACCATGGTCTTGCCCAGGCGCAGTGGGCCAGACAGCTGCTGCTGCGCCTGGGCCAGCCAGGAACCACGCACGGCACGCTGCCAGTTGCCGGGCTCGTCGCCCAACTGGCTCCAGGCCTGCCGGCGCGACTCCACCCAACGCGGGAACACGCGCCGGATAAACCAGATCCGCTCGAAAACCAGCGTCCAGTAGAGAACGCAGAGCCCTGCCAATGCCCACATCACCACGCCGCCGGACGCCATAAAGTCGAGCAGCGCATGACCGCTATCGACCAGGCGAAACCAGAGTGCGTGAGCATCAATCACGACGCGGCGCTCCGGACAGATGCAGAGCGATCAGCCCGGCACTCTGTTGCTCCAGAAGTTGCACCAGCGCCTTGCTGCGACTGGCCAGCAGGCTGTGCAGGAACAGCAGCGGAATCGCCACGACGAGGCCCTGCACGGTGGTGACCAGGGCTTGGGAAATACCATCGGCCATCAGTCGTGAATCACCGCCACCGCCCTGAGTGATGGCCTGGAAGGTGACGATCATGCCGGTCACCGTACCCAGCAGGCCGAGTAGCGGCGCCACTGCGCTGAGCAGCTTGAGCAGCGGCAAGCCTCGCTCAAGCGGCGGAGTTTCCTGAAGAATCGCTTCGTCGAGCTTGAGTTCAAGGGTTTCCAGATCCGACAGCTGCGGGTTCGTCCCCAGAACGCCGACCACGCGGCCCAGTGGATTGTCGTCACGCGGGGCCGTCAGGTCACGCATCTGCATGTTGACCGAGCGCGATACCTTGGCCAGCCAGAGCATCCGCCACACGGCCAGGCACAGACCGAGGAACCCCAGAGCGACGATGGTCCAGCCGACCAGCCCGCCCTGTTGCAGGCGATCCCAGAAATCCGGCTTCAGCTGCAATTGCGCCAGCAGCGTGCCGCGACTCGGGTCCACCGGCAGCTCGGCCAATGCATCGCCACTGTTCAGGTAGTCGTTGACCAGCCCCATACCGGATGGCTGGCGCGGCAGAGCAAGCAACTCACCGGCATTGTCGTCATAGCGCAGAAAGGCGTCAGGGCTGAAGGCTGAAAAGGTACCGACCCGCAGCACCGGCAACACATTGCGCTGCCCATCGACACCCACCACCGGCAAATCGACCCGCTCGACGCGACCGCTGGCGGCCAGATCTTCCAACAGGGTCATCCAGAAACCGTCGAGGTCTTCCGCCGAAGGCAGAGCACGGCTTTCGGCAAGCGCTTTCAGGCGCTCCACGCGCTCCGGATATTGCATATTGAGCAGGCTGTCCTGCCACTGACCGGCGATATCTCCGGCGCTCTGGCGAACCACTCCAAACAGCTCACCCAGATGGCCGACCCGCTGCGCCAACAGCTGCTCCTGAGCAGCCAGCTCGGCTTCCTGACGGTCGAACTCGGCCTTGAGCCGCTCGGCTTCGGCCTTCTGCTCATTCAGCGCAGCCTGTGCGCGGGCAAGAAGTTGCGCCTGCTCGCTGCGGTCACGAATAAAAGCCTGCTCACGCGCCTGCATGGCTTCGACTTCCGCAGCGCGATCGCTGCGTATGCGCTGCAGCAGTTGATCTGGGGTCAGCGGTTGAGCCGCCTGGGCCAGCGCTGGCAAAAGTCCGGCAAAAATCATTACAAACAGACGACTCATTGCGCAGCCTCCGCGGCCAGGGTCTTCACGGGCAGCACCAGATAGTCCGGCGCCTGCTGCTGGCGAGCGATGGCAATGGCCTGGGTAATGGGGCGACGCGCGCTGCCGTCCAGCACTTCCCAGGCACCGCTTTGCGGGTTCCACCAACCACTCTCGTGAGCGTCCAGAGTCTGGTAATAGAGCATCACCCGGCCCAGACGCAGGAATTCGACGCTGCGCGAACCACCGTTCACCTGCAGCTCACCTCGCCAGGCTTCCAGAGTGCGGCCGTAGTCACTTTCGATCTGGTAGGCCTCAAGGATGCGCCGATATTTTTCGGCAAGGCTGATGTCTGCACGGGGCAGCAGGTCCTGTAGCTGCGCCAACCTGTCGGCACGCTCATGGGGCAGGAACGGCAGATCAGCGGAGATGAACTCGCCCAGCACCTCGACCATCTGCACCATCTGCGGAGTCACCGCCTCCTGGGTACGCTCGATGCTGTCGAGCTGGCGCTGGAAGCTTTCCAACTCTTTGCGCTGCGCTGCGGTGAGCTCGACCAATTGCGCGTTGTACGCCTTCAGCGCCTCGGCCTGCTGCAACGCGTTGCGATAATCGTTGAGCATCTGCCGCGTGGCGTCGTCGAGCTGCTCGATGCGCTCCTGCGACGCCTTGGCTTCGGCTGCCAGACGCTGGCTCTCCTCGAGCGCTGCATCCAGCGGAGCCGCATGCAATTGCACACAGCACGGCAACACGGCGACCGCCAGAAGGCGGGGTATAAGGGCTTGCATTGATTGAGGGTCCTTGCAGACGAAGGTCAAACTCGAAAGAGAAACATTATCATCTAGGTCAACTATCCATGGCAACCCGGACATTCGGTCGCACTTCCCTCCAACCAAAGTCGTAAGTTTTATTGAGCTGGGTCAAAAGCCACCGGACAGCGCGCCCTACCATTGCCCCCAATCGCAACGCACCCATGTCTGGATGGAGTTTCACACTATGCGCAAGACCCTGTTTACCGCTTCCTTGCTGGCCGCAGCTCTCGCCGCCCCCCTGGCCCAGGCCCACCAGGCTGGGGACATCATTGTTCGCGCTGGTGCGATTACTGTTGATCCGCGTGAGGATAGCAGCACCCTCAAATTCGACGGCGCCAGCGCTGCTGGCACCAGCGCCACTTTGGACAGCGACACCCAACTGGGCCTGAACTTCGCCTATATGGTGACGGACAAGATCGGTATCGAGCTGCTGGCTGCTACCCCGTTCAGCCATGAAGTAGGTGTTAAAGGGCTTGGCGGACTGGATGGAAAACTGGGCGACATCAAGCACCTGCCGCCGACCCTCAGCGTGGTTTACTACCCGCTGGACAGCAAATCGGCTTTCAAGCCTTATGTCGGTGTCGGCGTTAACTACACCACATTCTTCCAGGAAGACCTGAGCAGCGAGCGCAAAGCTCAAGGCTTCAGCAGCTTGGAGCTGGATGACTCTTGGGGTCTGGCCTTTCAAGTCGGTGCTGACTATATGCTGACCGACCGCCTGATGATCAACGCTCAGGTTCGCTATATCGATATTGATACCGAGGCCACCGTCAAAGGCCCAGGCGCACTCGGCATAGCCAAAACCAAAGTCGATGTAGACGTCGACCCGATGGTCTACATGGTCGGCCTCGGCTACAAATTCTGACGAGTCCGGCACTTGCCGAATCGCAGACAAGACAAAGGCGCCCTCGGGCGCCTTTGTTGTTTTCACAGCTTCGCTCGCCTCAAACGTAGGGTGGAAAACCGCGAAGCGTTTTCCACCAATTTTCGGTCGCATATATAACCCAAAGCCTGAAGAGGCTACACAGTTCCCCCTACCGCCAAAACCACACCGCACCCGGGAACGCGCCCCATCAAGAACGCGAACAGCGCCTTCAGCGCCCCAGCAACTTCGCCAGCCCAGTGCGCATATCGGTCGCCGGCTCCGGCAACCTGAAACGCTGCAGCAACCGCGCATTGTTCGCTCGCGAATGGCGGATATCCCCCCCGCGCGCTGCGTGGTAATTCACTGGTGGCAGATCACCAAGCACATCGCCGATGGCCGTCAGCAACTGGTTCAACGAAGTGGCCTGGTTGAGCCCCACATTGGTCGCACCTTTCGGGGCTTCCTTGCACTCCAGTGCCTGCACCAGCAGCTCAACCAGATCCCCAACATAGAGGAAGTCGCGGGTCTGCTCGCCATCACCGAACACCGCGATGGGCAAGCCCTGCTGAGCCCGCTCGGTGAAAATGCTGATTACGCCGGAGTATGGCGAAGACGGATCCTGACGCGGGCCGTAGATATTGAAGAAGCGGAACACCACCGGCTCCAGCCCGTGCTGGCGCCGATAAAAATCGAGATAGTGCTCGCTGGCCAGCTTGTCTGCTGCATAAGGTGTCAGAGGAGACTTCGGCGTGTCTTCATCGATGGCCTGACCTTCGCCATTGTTGCCATACACCGCCGCACTCGACGCGAAAACCACACGCCGTACACCCGCCTCACGCATCGCTTCGCACACATTGAGCGTGCCGATCAGATTGCTTCGATGAGTACCGACCGGGTCGTCCACCGAAGCCTGCACCGAAGCCACGGCCGCCAAGTGCACCACCGCCCCACACCCTTGCAGGGCACTGCGCACCACTTGCGCATCGGCCACATCGCCTTCGATCAGCTCGACCCGCTTATCCACCGGCAGGTTGCTCCGCTTGCCAGTGGACAGGTTGTCCAGCACCCGCACCGAATAGCCGCGCGCCAACAATGCATCGACCAGGTTGGAGCCGATGAATCCGGCACCTCCGGTCACCAGAATCGGGGAATCAACCATGACGGTAGTAATGCTCCAGCAGGCTCGGCAATCCCGTACGCCAGGCACGCGGCTTGATACCGAAGGTATTGAAGATCTTCTTGCAGGCCAGCACGCCGTGCTGCGGCTCATCTGCCGCATCGTCACAATCGGCGTGGGCGATCGGCACCAGGCAGTCGAGGCTCAACTGACGGTGCTGACAAGCCTCGGAATAAAGCGCCTGAGCCACGACCAGAGGCGTCGCTGCCTCCTGCCCGCCGTAGTGATAGGTGCCCCAGAGCGGAGCCTGGCAATCGAGCTGCTTGATGACGGCCAGCATGACCCGCGCCGCATCATCCACCGGCGTGGGATTACCGCGCCGATCATCGGCCAGCGCCATCTTCTCGCCCTGCTCGAGTCGTCTTAGGAAGCGCCCCAGCAATCCGTTTGGGCTGTCATCAAGAAGCCAGCCAAAGCGCAGCAGAACATGCCGCGGACAGAGTGCACGCACCGTTTGCTCGATACGCCAGAGTGCACGGCTGCGAGCATCCAGCGGAGCGACTTCATCCTTCTCGCTGTAGGCGGTAGTGCGCACACCGTCGAAAACCCGATAGCTGGACGGCTGCAGCAGAACCAGCTGATAGTGCTGACAGAGCTCGGCCAGGCGCTCGACTGCTCGCTCCTGGTTGGCCAGCGCCGCCTCATCGACCCTGCTGCTCTGAAACCAGTCGAAGTAGTAGGCAAGGTTGATGACGACATCAGGGCGGTTGTCGTCGAGCAGCTGGGTCAGACTGGACGCATCCCAGCCCTTGTCAGGCGGGCACGGCGCGAGGAAACCGATATCCTCCTCGGCACCAAGGCGGATGAGCGCCTGGCCCAGGGCATTGCCGCCGCCCAACAGCATCAGGCGCATTTGCATGAAGAGAACTCTTTAGAACGGAATATCGTCGTCGAAGCTGTCGTAGTCGGGCGCCGGCTGCTGGGCGGCCGGCTTGGGCTGGGACTGCTGAGGACGTGCTGCCTGCTGCGGCTCACGCTGCGGGCGCGGCTGACGCGGGCCATCCTCGGAACTACCGCCACGACCACCGAGCAGCTGCATGGTGCCGCCCATGTCGACCACGATCTCCGTGGTATAGCGCTTGACGCCATCCTTTTCCCACTCGCGGGTCTGCAGACGCCCTTCGATATAGCACTGCGAACCCTTGCGCAGGTATTCGCCGGCGATCTCGGCGACCTTGCCGAAAAGCACCACGCGGTGCCACTCGGTGCGCTCCTGAAGCTGGCCGGTTTGTTTGTCCTTCCAGCTATCGGTGGTTGCCAGCGTGACGTTGGTCACCGCATTGCCATTGGGCATGTAGCGGGTTTCCGGGTCGCCGCCGACATTGCCGATCAAGATGACTTTATTCACCCCTCTGGCCATGGGTAACTCCTTATCGGGAACATGAATTGGGTTGGCTGAACGAGAACTTCCCGTGACCGGGAAAAAGCCAATGATCGCGAATCTTACCTCAGCCACCCTGACCGTCCAACAGGACAAGCAGGCGAGATACCGGCCGGCTGCATATTTGCCAGCCAGGTCGCACCTGTATCGGATACGGGAATCTCCCGGAAGCGGGACTAAGCGACCAGCCGATCCAGCTCTGCCCTGTCGACCTTCTGCATATCCACCTTGACGTAAGCGGCGCCCTCATCGGGCAGTACAACCGCATCCGAAACGCCAGGCACCGCCAGCAGCTGCTCTGTCAGGTCAGGATTGGCTCGCGCTGCTTCCGAAAGGGGCAGCCGCAGACCACTGACATAAGGCGGCTCACGCATGCTTCGCACCACCAGCAACCACAAGGCTGCAAGCGCCGCACAAACCACGAACACCAGATCCAGCCCGCCCACCTGGTAGAGCCAGCCGCCAAGAACGCCGCCCAGCCCGGCACCGAGAAACTGGCTGGTGGAATACACGCCCATCGCCGTACCCTTGCCGCCAGCCGGGGCGACCTTGCTGATCAGCGACGGCAATGAGGCTTCCAACAGGTTAAAGGCGGTAAAGAAGATCACCATGCCCAGCACCAGCGCCCACAGGCCATGGCCGAACAGCCAGAAGAACAGCTCGCACAGCAGCAGCACGCCCACCGCCCCCAGCAGAACCCGGCGCATCTGACGCTTCTTCTCGCCATAGATGATGAACGGAATCATCGCCAGGAAGCCGATTCCCAGCGCCGCCAGATAAACCCACCAGTGATTCTCCTTGGGCAACGCGGCATCTTCCACCAGCGCCAACGGCAGAGCGACGAAGCTGGCCATGAGAATGGCATGCAGGGCGAGGATGCTGAAATCCAGGCGCAGCAGATCCGGATGGCGTAAGGTCGCCCCCAGCGCCTGCTTGGCCAAACCGGATTCACGATGCTGCAAATGCTGCTCGGCACGCGGCAAGGTCGCGACGATTACGCCGCCCAGCAGCGCCAGCGCCGCGGTTATCCAGAACAGACCGGAAAGACCGAACGCCTGAGTCAGCAGCGGCCCGACGACCATCGCCAGCGCAAACGACAAGCCGATGCTCATGCCGATCATGGCCATCGCCTTGGTCCGGTGCTGCTCGCGTGTCAGATCAGACAGCAGCGCCATGACCGCCGCCGAAATCGCTCCGGCGCCCTGCAGCACTCGACCTGCTATCACCCCCCAGATTGAATCAGCCATGGCCGCAAGGCCGGCGCCCAGCGCAAACAACAAGAGGCCGAAGTAGATCACCGGCAGGCGGCCAAGACGGTCGGAAAGCATCCCGAAGGGAATTTGCAGCACCGCCTGGGTCAAACCATAAGCACCGATGGCCAGGCCGATCAGTGCCGGCGTGGCGCCCTGCAGATCCATGCCATAGGTTGCCAACACCGGCAGCACCATAAACATGCCAAGCATGCGAAACGCGAAAACCAGAGCCAGCCCGGAAGCTGCGCGGGTTTCGCTGGCGCTCATGCGTTCGCTGTAGGGGTCCTGCATTTTGGGGTCTCGCTTGAATGAACCGGCGGGCGATTCTAGCAGTCATCCTAAGGGTCTGTTGCCGTTTCAGCGTAATCCGCGCTTGCTGCGCCAATGTCGCCAGTCCGGCCGGAGTACCGCAAGGGACGGGCCGCAGGCACTGGCCGCCTCCCTGCCAGGCTCCGGCACGCGACAGGGCGACATCGTGCCGCGCCCGGGCGCTTAACCGACGAAAGACCCTAGCTACGCCGGGGCACAGTTTTACTGTGCTGCCATCCGAGCCGTATAATTTCCGGTTTTCGCCCGCCACGCGAGGCTGTTTTGGACAAGATTCTGATCCGTGGGGCTCGCACCCACAACCTGAAGAACATCGACCTGACCCTGCCACGCGACAAGCTGATCGTGATTACCGGCCTATCGGGCTCGGGCAAGTCCTCCCTGGCCTTCGACACCCTCTATGCCGAAGGTCAGCGCCGCTACGTGGAGTCGCTATCGGCCTACGCGCGGCAATTTCTGTCAATGATGGAAAAGCCCGACGTGGACACCATCGAAGGCCTGTCGCCAGCCATCTCCATCGAGCAGAAATCCACATCCCACAACCCGCGTTCCACCGTGGGTACCATCACCGAAATCTACGATTATCTGCGTCTGCTCTATGCGCGGGTCGGTACGCCGCGCTGCCCGGATCACGACGAGCCGCTGGAAGCACAGACCGTCAGCCAGATGGTCGATCAGGTGCTGGCCCTGCCCGAAGGCAGCAAGTTGATGCTGCTGGCCCCGGTGATCCGCGAGCGCAAGGGCGAGCATCTGGCGGTGTTTGACGAGCTGCGCGCCCAGGGCTTTGTCCGTGCGAGGGTCAACGGCAAGCTGTACGAGCTCGATGAGCTACCCAAGCTGGACAAGCAGAAAAAGCACTCCATCGATGTCGTGGTCGACCGCTTCAAGGTGCGCAGCGATCTGCAGCAGCGCCTGGCCGAATCCTTCGAGACAGCACTCAAGCTGGCCGACGGTATCGCTCTGGTCGCACCCATGGACGAAGATGACGACCGCGAGGAGATGATCTTCTCGGCGCGCTTCGCCTGCCCGATCTGCGGCCACTCAATCAGCGAACTGGAACCCAAGCTGTTCTCGTTCAACAACCCGGCCGGAGCCTGCCCAACCTGCGATGGCCTGGGTGCCAAGCAGTTCTTCGATGCCAAGCGCCTGGTCAACGGCGAGCTGACCCTGGCCGAGGGCGCGATTCGCGGCTGGGACAGGCGCAACGTCTACTACTTCCAGATGCTCGGCTCACTGGCAGCGCATTACGGGTTCAGCCTCGACGCGCCCTTCAACTCGTTGAGCGAAAAGCATCAGCAATACATTCTGCGCGGCAGCGGCAGAGACAATGTTGATTTCCGCTACCTCAACGACCGTGGCGATATCGTCAAGCGCTCGCACCCGTTCGAGGGAATCATTCCCAACCTCGAACGCCGCTATCGCGAAACCGAATCCAACAGCGTTCGCGAAGAACTTGCCAAATACCTCAGCACCCAGCCCTGCCCCGAGTGCCGCGGCACCCGCTTGCGCCGCGAAGCACGGCATGTCTGGGTGGGTGACAAGACGCTGCCGGCGGTCACCCGACTGCCGATTGGCGATGCAGCCGACTATTTTGACGGCCTTACCCTCAGCGGCCGGCGCGGCGAAATTGCCGACAAGATCCTCAAGGAAATCTGTCAACGCCTGCAGTTTCTGGTCAACGTTGGCCTCGACTACCTGACCCTGGACCGCAGCGCCGACACCCTTTCCGGCGGCGAAGCGCAGCGTATCCGCCTGGCCAGCCAGATCGGCGCCGGCCTGGTGGGCGTCATGTATATCCTTGACGAGCCGTCCATCGGCCTGCATCAGCGCGACAACGAGCGCCTGCTCGGCACCCTTCGCCATCTGCGCGATATCGGCAATACGGTGATTGTCGTCGAGCATGACGAGGACGCTATCCGCATGGCTGATTACGTGGTGGATATCGGCCCCGGCGCCGGCGTGCACGGTGGCCGCATCGTCGCTGAAGGCACGCCCGACGAGGTGATGGCGCACCCCGAGTCGCTGACCGGCAAGTATCTCTCCGGCCGCGTGCAGATCAATTACCCGGCGCAGCGAACACCTCGCGATCCGAAGAAGTTGCTCAAGCTCAAGGGCGCACGTGGCAACAACCTGCGTAACGTTGACCTGGAAATCCCGGTAGGCCTGCTGACTTGCGTCACGGGCGTTTCTGGCTCGGGCAAATCGACGCTGATCAACAACACGCTTTTCCCCATCACAGCTACCGCACTCAACGGCGCCACTACACTGGAAGTGGCGGCGCACGACTCGTTCGACGGCTTGCAGTACCTGGACAAGGTGGTAGATATCGACCAGAGCCCTATTGGTCGCACACCACGCTCCAACCCGGCGACCTACACCGGCCTGTTCACGCCGATCCGCGAGCTGTTCGCCGGCGTGCCGGAAGCGCGTTCGCGCGGCTACGGCCCGGGGCGCTTCTCTTTCAACGTCAAAGGCGGGCGCTGTGAGGCCTGCCAGGGCGACGGCGTGATCAAGGTGGAAATGCACTTCCTGCCGGACATCTACGTCCCCTGCGACGTGTGCAAGGGCAAGCGCTACAACCGCGAAACCCTGGAAGTGAAGTACAAGGGCAAGAGCATCACCGAAGTGCTCGACATGACCATCGAGGAAGCGCGCGAGTTCTTCGATGCCGTGCCGGCGGTGAAGCGCAAACTGCAGACACTGATGGACGTGGGGCTGTCCTATATCAAGCTGGGACAGAGTGCGACCACCCTATCCGGCGGCGAGGCGCAGCGGGTGAAGTTGTCGCGCGAACTGTCCAAGCGCGACACCGGCAAGACCCTCTATATTCTCGACGAGCCCACCACCGGCCTGCACTTTGCGGACATCCAGCAGCTCCTTGATGTGCTGCACCGCCTGCGTGACCACGGCAATACCGTGGTGATCATCGAGCACAATCTGGACGTGATCAAAACGGCGGACTGGCTGGTCGACCTGGGCCCCGAAGGCGGCTCCAGAGGTGGCCAGATCATCGCCTGCGGAACCCCTGAAGAAGTCGCTGAAATGTCCCAGTCGCATACCGGACACTTCCTCAAGCCACTGCTTGAACGCGACAGAGCCTAAGGTTGCCTAGCAGTCTGAAAAAGCAAAAAGCCCGCAGCAAGGCTGCGGGCTTTTCGCTTAATTCAACGCAGGTTTAGGCCAGCGCTTCTTCCAGCGGCAGGTCCAGCGCCTTGGCGACACCGGCACCGTAGGCGGGATCCGCCAGGTAGCAATGCTTGATATGGCGCAGCTTGATATGCCGTGCCGCATCGCCCATGGCACGCGCCGTGTTGCCGAACAGACGCTCCTGCTCGTCGGCGTCCATCAGACGGAACAGATCGCCCGGCTGGGTGAAGTAGTCGGCATCGTCGGCGCGGAAGTCGTAGCGGTCCGCTGAGCCACCCAACGCCAGCGGCGGCTCGCTGAAGTCAGGCTGCTGCTGCCACTCGCCGTAAGTGTTGGGCTCGTAGTGCAGGCGTCCCCCGTGGTTGCCATCGACACGCATGGCGCCATCGCGGTGGTAGCTGTGTACCGGGCAGCGCGGCGCGTTTACCGGAATCTGGTGATGGTTGACGCCCAGGCGGTAGCGCTGCGCATCACCGTAGGAGAACAGACGGCCCTGCAGCATACGGTCCGGCGAGAAGCTGATACCGGGCACCACGTTGGCGGGCGTGAAGGCGGCCTGCTCGACATCCTGGAAATAGTTGTCCGGGTTGCGGTTGAGCTCCATGTAGCCGACTTCGATTAGCGGGTAGTCCTTCTTCGACCAGATCTTGGTCAGGTCGAACGGGTGGAAGCGGTAATTCGCCGCATCCATCTCCGGCATGATCTGCACGTACATGGTCCAGCGCGGGAAATCGCCACGCTCGATGGCCTCGAACAGGTCGCGTTGCGAGCTTTCGCGGTCATTGGCCACGATGGCGGCGGCCTCGGCGTCGGTCAGGTTCTTGATGCCCTGCTGGGTCTTGAAGTGGAACTTGACCCAATAGCGCTGGTTGTCGGCACTGATGAAGCTGAAGGTATGCGAGCCGAACAGATGCATGTGGCGGTAGCCGTCTGGAATGCCGCGGTCACCCATCACGTAGGTAACCTGGTGCAGCGCCTCGGGCAGGCTGGTCCAGAAGTCCCAGTTGTTGTTGGCGCTGCGCATGTTGGTGCGCGGATCGCGTTTGACCGCGTGGTTGAGGTCGGGGAATTTCAGCGGATCACGGAAGAAGAACACTGGGGTGTTGTTGCCCACCAGGTCCCAGTTGCCCTGCTCGGTGTAGAACTTCAGTGCCGCACCGCGGATGTCCCGCTCGGCATCGGCCGCGCCACGCTCGCCCGCCACGGTAGAGAAGCGTGCGAACATCGGCGTACGCTTGCCCACTTCTGAGAAGAGTGCTGCTTTGGTATAGCGGGTGATGTCGTGGGTGACCACAAATTCCCCGAAAGCACCCGAGCCCTTGGCATGCATGCGTCGCTCAGGGATCACTTCGCGGTCGAAATGGGCAAGTTTTTCCAGAAACCACACATCCTGCAGCAGCATGGGGCCGCGAGCGCCAGCCGTAAGGACGTTCTGATTCTCAGCTACCGGAGCACCGGCTACGGTAGTCAATCTTGGCTTGTCTGTCATAACTGCTTCTCCATGGTGTGCGTCGTCTTGAGCAGTACGGGTGTCTGCTGCATGGCGCCATCATAGGAAAGCGCACCGGTGTCGACCAATGATGAAGGTCAAAGCTTTCAATAGAGCAAATCTTTCAGGCATAAAAAAACCGAGCCGTAGCTCGGTTTTCTTGAACGCTGCGAACTTACTCCGCGGCCTCCACTTCACCGGTAACCGGACGGTCAACCAGCTCGACGTAAGCCATGGGCGCATTGTCACCAGCGCGGAAACCGCACTTGAGAATACGCAGGTAGCCGCCCTGACGGGAGGCGTAACGCGGGCCCAGGTCGTTGAACAGCTTGCCAACGATAGCCTTCGAACGGGTACGGTCGAAAGCCAGGCGGCGGTTGGCAACGCTGTCTTCCTTGGCCAGGGTGATCAGCGGCTCGGCAACGCGACGCAGTTCTTTGGCCTTGGGCAGGGTGGTCTTGATCAGTTCGTGCTCGAACAGCGACACCGCCATGTTCTGGAACATGGCCTTACGGTGTGCGCTGGTGCGGCTCAGATGACGGCCACTTTTACGATGACGCATGATTGAAATTCCTTACCAAACGATCAGTTCGGTGACTAGGGGCGATCAGGCCGTAGCCTTATCGTCCTTCTTGAGACTTGCCGGCGGCCAGTTATCGAGGCGCATACCGAGGGACAGACCACGAGAGGCCAGAACGTCCTTGATTTCGGTCAGGGACTTCTTGCCCAGGTTCGGCGTTTTCAACAGTTCCACTTCGGTGCGCTGAATCAGATCACCGATGTAGTAAATGTTCTCTGCCTTGAGGCAGTTCGCCGAACGCACGGTCAGTTCCAGGTCGTCAACCGGACGCAGCAGAATCGGATCGATCTCGTCTTCCTGCTCTACCACAACCGGCTCGTTGTCACCCTTGAGGTCGACAAATGCAGCCAGCTGCTGTTGCAGGATAGTCGCAGCACGACGGATCGCCTCTTCGGGATCCAGGGTGCCGTTGGTTTCAAGATCGATGATCAGCTTGTCGAGGTTGGTACGCTGCTCAACACGAGCGTTTTCGACCACATAAGCCACGCGACGAACCGGGCTGAAGGTGGCGTCGAGCTGAAGACGGCCAATACTGCGGCTTTCATCTTCATCGTTCTGACGCGCATCAGCAGGCTCGTAACCACGGCCGCGAGCGACCTTGAGCTTCATGTTGATCGAACCATTGGCCGCCAGATTGGCGATCAGGTGATCGCCATTGACGATTTCAACATCGTGATCCAGCTGGATATCGGCAGCGGTAACAGCGCCCGCGCCCTTCTTCACCAGGCTCAAGGTCACTTCATCACGGCCGTGCAGCTTGATGGCGATACCTTTGAGGTTGAGCAGGATTTCGATGACATCTTCCTGCACGCCCTCTATGGCGCTGTACTCGTGGAGCACGCCGTCGATCTCAGCCTCGACCACAGCGCAGCCCGGCATTGAGGACAACAGAATACGACGCAGCGCGTTGCCCAGGGTGTGGCCAAAGCCACGCTCGAGAGGCTCGAGCGTGATCTTGGCACGGGTCGGACTGACCACCTGCACATCAATGTGGCGGGGGGTCAGGAACTCATTTACCGAACTCTGCATGGATACACCTATTTTCTAGCCCTTACTTGGAGTAGAGCTCGACAATCAGGTTTTCGTTGATGTCGGCAGACAGATCACTGCGAGCCGGAACACTCTTGAAAACACCGGTTTTTTTGTCGGTATCTACTTCGACCCACTCAACACGACCGCGCTGTGCGCACAGTTCCAGGGCCTGGGCGATACGCAACTGGTTACGGCACTTCTCACGCACCTCAACCACGTCACCCGCTTTGACCTGATAGGAGGGTACGTTCACAGTCTTGCCGTTGACGCTGATTGCCTTGTGGGATACCAGCTGACGCGATTCGGCACGCGTGGAGCCGAAGCCCATGCGGTACACGACGTTGTCCAGACGGCATTCGAGCAGTTGCAGCAGGTTCTCACCGGTAGCGCCCTTGCGGCTGGCAGCTTCTTTGTAGTAACCGCTGAACTGACGCTCAAGAACGCCGTACATGCGACGTACTTTCTGCTTCTCGCGCAGCTGGGTACCGTAGTCGGAAAGACGACCACGACGCTGACCATGAACACCCGGTGGGGTTTCGATATTGCACTTAGATTCGAGCGCGCGCGCACCACTCTTCAGAAAGAGATCGGTGCCTTCACGACGAGACAGTTTGCACTTGGGACCAATATAACGAGCCATTCTTCACTGTCTCCTGATTACACGCGGCGCTTCTTCGGCGGACGGCACCCGTTATGCGGGATTGGCGTCACGTCGGTGATGCTGGCGATTTTATAACCACAGCCATTCAGAGCACGAACGGCAGATTCACGTCCAGGACCTGGACCCTTGACGTTCACGTCGAGGTTCTTGAGGCCGTATTCCAGTGCCGCCTGACCAGCACGCTCAGCAGCTACCTGAGCAGCAAAGGGGGTGCTTTTACGCGAACCACGGAAACCGGAGCCACCGGAAGTGGCCCAGGACAACGCATTGCCCTGACGATCGGTGATAGTGATGATGGTGTTATTAAAAGAGGCATGGACGTGGGCGATGCCATCAACCACTGTCTTTTTAACTTTCTTACGAGGACGAGCAGCAGGTTTTGCCATTACTTAAATTCCTACGCGATTACTTGCGGATCGGCTTGCGCGGGCCCTTGCGGGTGCGGGCGTTGGTCTTGGTACGCTGACCGCGAACCGGCAGACCACGACGATGGCGCAGGCCGCGGTAGCAACCCAGGTCCATCAAGCGCTTGATCTTCATGTTGACTTCGCGGCGCAGATCACCTTCAACGATGAACTTAGCCACTTCGCCGCGCAGCAGTTCGACCTGCTCGTCAGAGAGATCCTTGATTTTTGCTGCCGGATTTACGCCGGTAGCTGCGCAGATGGACTGCGCACGAGTGCGACCAACACCATAGATGTAGGTCAGCGAGATAACAGTGTGCTTGTTATCCGGAATGTTTACGCCTGCAATACGGGCCATTCAGTGAAACTCCAATTGACAGCTACCCAACGCCCCGGAAGCCAAGAAAAGGGCGCGAGATACTAACGCTGTAGTAACAAATAATCAACCCGGCAGCGCACTAGCTACCGGGTTCTAGCTTTAGCTCACAATCAGCCTTGGCGCTGTTTGTGACGCGGTTCTGCACTGCAGATAACTCGAACGACGCCATCGCGACGGACGATCTTGCAGTTGCGGCACAGCTTCTTGACCGATGCACGAACTTTCATGACCAACTCCTCGAACCTTACGAGCCAATCAGCGGAGCATTCCGCTGCCATAGCCCTTCAGGTTGGCTTTTTTCATCAGGGAATCATACTGGTGAGACATGAGGTGTGACTGCACTTGAGACATGAAGTCCATCACCACTACCACCACGATCAGCAACGACGTCCCGCCAAGGTAGAACGGCACGTTTGCAGCCACCACAAGGAACTGAGGTAACAGGCATACAGCCGTCATGTACAGGGCACCGAACATGGTCAAGCGGGTCAGTACGCCATCGATATAGCGCGCGGACTGCTCACCAGGACGGATTCCCGGGATAAATGCACCGGACTTCTTCAGGTTTTCTGCGACGTCCTTCGGATTGAACATCAAAGCCGTATAGAAGAAGCAGAAGAAGATAATACCGGCACTGAACAGCAGGATGTTCAGGGGCTGACCTGGAGCGATCGCCTGCGACATATCAGCCAGCCAGCCCATGTTCTCGGACTGACCGAACCACTGCCCCAAGGACGCCGGGAACAGCAGAATGCTACTAGCGAAGATCGCAGGAATAACGCCCGCCATATTGACCTTCAGCGGCAGGTGGCTGGTCTGCGCAGCAAAAACCTTACGGCCCTGCTGACGCTTGGCGTAATGCACGGCAATCCGCCGCTGACCACGCTCAATGAACACCACGAACGCAATGATCGCCACAGCCACCAGACCGACCGCCAGCAGCGCGATGATATTGATATCACCCTGCCGGGCAGACTCGAAGGACTGGCCGAGAGCACCCGGCAAGCCAGCAACGATCCCCGCGAAGATCAACATGGAGATGCCGTTGCCAACACCCCGCTCAGTGATCTGCTCGCCCAGCCACATCATGAACATCGCACCAGCCACGAAGGTGGTGATAGCCACGAAGTAGAAGCTGAAATCGTTACTGAAGGCGACACCCTGCCCTGCCAGACCAACCGACATACCGATCGCCTGAACGATAGCCAGCACCAACGTTCCGTAACGCGTGTACTGACTGATCTTACGGCGCCCGGCCTCGCCTTCCTTCTTCAACTGCTCCAGCTGCGGACTGACAGCGGTCATGAGCTGCATGATGATCGACGCCGAGATATACGGCATGATCCCCAACGCAAAAATGCTCATGCGCTCCAGCGCGCCGCCGGAAAACATGTTGAACAGGCTAAGGATGGTCCCTTCGTTCTGACGGAACAGCTCGGCCAATCTGTCGGGGTTGATCCCCGGCACCGGGATGTGTGCGCCAATCCGATAGACGACGATCGCCATCAGCAGAAAACGCAGACGTGCCCAGAGCTCGGACAGCCCACCATTACTCAGCGCGGAGAGAGCACCTTGCTTAGCCATTTATTCCTCGAACTTGCCGCCAGCTGCTTCGATAGCCGCACGCGCACCTTTGGTGGCGGCGATGCCCTTGAGAGTCACCGCACGACCAACCTCACCGGACAGCATGACTTTTACGCGCTGTACGTTGTGATTGATGATGTTGGCGTCTTTGAGGCTCTGCAGAGTTACAACGTCGCCTTCAACCTTGGCCAGTTCGGAAGTACGCACTTCTGCGCGATCCATGGCTTTCAGAGAAACGAAGCCGAACTTCGGCAGACGGCGATGCAGAGGCTGCTGACCACCCTCGAAGCCGGGAGCGATCTTGCCACCGGAACGGGAAGTCTGACCCTTGTGACCACGGCCACCGGTCTTGCCGAGGCCGCTACCGATACCACGGCCCGGACGCAGCTTTTCGCGACGGGCACCTGGCGCAGAACGCAGATCGTTCAGTTGCATGGCTTAGCCCTCCACACGGAGCATGTAATAAGCCTTGTTGATCATGCCGCGGTTTTCAGGAGTATCCTGAACCTCAACGGTATGACCAATGCGACGCAGGCCCAAACCCTTGACGCACAGCTTGTGATTGGGGATACGGCCGCTGACGCTTTTGATCAGCGTAACCTTGACGGTTGCGTTAGCCATGATCAGGAAATCTCCTCAACGCTCTTGCCACGCTTCGCAGCGATCGACTCGGGCGACTGCATGGACTTCAGACCCTTGAACGTAGCGTGCACCACGTTTACAGGGTTAGTGGAGCCGTAGCACTTGGCCAGAACGTTCTGAACGCCGGCGACTTCGAGGATGGCGCGCATGGCACCACCAGCGATGACACCAGTACCTTCAGATGCCGGCTGCATGTAGACCTTGGAGGCGCCGTGGGCGGCCTTCGTGGCGTACTGCAGAGTAGTACCGTTCAGATCGACCTGAATCATGTTGCGGCGAGCCGCTTCCATGGCCTTCTGAATGGCGGCAGGCACTTCGCGGGACTTGCCACGACCGAAACCTACACGACCCTTGCCATCACCCACCACGGTCAGCGCGGTGAAGGTGAAGATACGACCACCTTTTACAGTTTTGGCGACGCGGTTAACTTGAACCAGCTTCTCAATGTAGCCTTCGTCGCGCTTTTGCTCGTTATATGCCATAACTTAGAACTCCAGCCCGCCTTCACGAGCAGCATCAGCCAGTGCCTTGACACGACCGTGGTACTTGAAGCCAGAACGGTCGAACGCCACCTGGGTGACACCTGCGGCCTTAGCACGCTCAGCGACCAGCTGACCAACTTTCTTGGCAGCGTCGACGTTGCCGGTGGCACCGCCGCGCAGTTCTTTGTCGAGTGTCGAGGCGCTGGCCAGGACCTTGTCGCCACCGGCCGCGAGGACCTGGGCGTAGATGTGCTGGGAAGAGCGATACACACAAAGGCGTACGACTTCCAACTCGCGCATCTTCAGACGGGCCTTGCGAGCGCGACGCAGACGAGTAACTTTCTTTAGGCTCATTTGCTATGCCCTACTTCTTCTTAGCTTCTTTACGACGAACCACTTCATCCGAGTAACGCACGCCTTTGCCCTTGTAAGGCTCTGGGCGACGGTAATCACGGATTTCAGCGGCCACCTGACCGACCAGTTGCTTATCGATACCCTTGATCAGGATATCAGTCTGGCTGGGGGTCTCAGCGGTAACGCCTTGCGGCAGTTCATACTCCACCGGATGCGAGAAGCCGAGAGCCAGGGACAGCACTTGACCTTTGGCTTGCGCTTTGTAACCAACACCAACCAGCTGGAGCTTACGCTCAAAGCCCTGGCTGACGCCGACTACCATGTTGTTCACCAGAGCACGAGTGGTACCAGCCATGGCACGGGTCTGCTGATCGCCATTGCGACCGGCAAAACGCAGCTCACCATCTTCCTGGATCACTTCAACCGAAGAGTGAACGTTCAGTTCCAGGGCACCCTTGGCACCCTTGACCGAAAGCTGCTGGCCATTCATCTTGACTTCGACGCCGGCAGGCAGCTTGACGGGGTTTTTAGCAACGCGAGACATGCTTATTCCCCCTTAGAACACAGTGCAGAGCACTTCGCCACCAACGCCTGCGGCGCGAGCAGCACGATCAGTCATCACACCCTTGTTGGTGGACACGATCGAAACGCCCAGACCGCCACGAACTTTCGGCAGCTGGTCGACGGATTTGTACTGACGAAGGCCAGGGCGGCTTACGCGCTTGAGTTCTTCAATGACCGGACGGCCTTCGAAGTACTTCAGCTCGATGGACAGCTGCGGCTTTACATCACCACTGACGTTGTATCCCGCGATATAGCCTTCACCTTGAAGAACGTTGGCTACTGCCACCTTCAGTTTGGAAGACGGCATGCTTACGACGGACTTTTCGGCCATCTGGGCATTACGGATACGAGTTAGCATGTCCGCTAACGGGTCCTGCATACTCATGGGCTCTTGGCTCCTAATACGAAAAAATAAGCCCTTAAGGGCTCGTGTCGCCTCTAGACAAGTCCGCAAAAATGCGAGGCTCTGGCGAGCCGGACATTCTAGAGAGAGAGCTGAAACGAATCAAGCCCCAGAGGGGCTTGATTCATCAACATCCAGTCCGACGGTTAAGCCGGACCTTTTGCTTACCAGCTGGCCTTGACCAGACCCGGTACATCACCACGCATGGCGGCCTGGCGCAGCATGTTGCGCGCAAGACCAAACTTGCGATACACACCATGCGGACGACCAGTCAGGCGGCAGCGGTTACGCAGGCGCGAGGCGCTGGCGTCACGAGGCTGCTTCTGCAGGGAAACCTGGGCTTCCCAGCGCTCTTCCGGCGTGGAGTTCGGGTTGGCGATGACAGCCTTCAGGGCCGCACGCTTTGCCGCGTACTTGGCAACCGTCTGCTGACGCTTCAGCTCGCGGTTCTTCATGCTTTGCTTAGCCATGTACCTACTCCAATCAGTTGCGGAACGGGAAGTTGAAGGCGCGCAGCAGAGCACGACCTTCATCATCCGTCCGGGCGGTAGTGGTCAGAGTGATGTCCAGACCACGCAGCGCATCGATCTTGTCGTAATCGATTTCCGGGAAGATGATCTGCTCTTTCACGCCCATGCTGTAGTTGCCGCGGCCATCAAAGGACTTGGCATTCAGGCCGCGGAAGTCGCGAACCCGAGGCAGGGAGATGGAAAGCAGACGATCCAGGAATTCGTACATGCGATCGCCACGCAGCGTCACCTTGACGCCGATTGGCCAGCCTTCGCGGACCTTGAAGCCAGCGATGGAGTTCCGGGCGTGGGTCACTACGACCTTCTGACCGGTGATCTTCTCCAGGTCGGCAACAGCATGATCGATGATCTTCTTGTCACCGATGGCTTCGCCGAGACCCATATTGAGGGTGATCTTGGTGATGCGCGGAACTTCCATCACGTTGCCCAGCTGAAGTTCTTCCTTCAGCTTGGGAGCGATTTGCTTCCGATAAACTTCTTTTAGTCGTGCCATGGTTATCTACCTAGCAGTCTCAAGCTTCAACCGGCTTTTGGGTCGACTTGAAGACACGAATTTTCTTGCCGTCTTCAACCTTGAAACCAACGCGATCAGCCTTGTTGGTTTCGCTGTTGAAGATAGCGACGTTAGAGACGTGCAGAGGCGCCTCTTTCTCGACGATACCGCCCTGAATGCCAGCCATCGGATTGGGCTTGGTATGACGCTTGATCAGGTTGATGCCACCGACGACCACGCGGTCGTCAGCGAGAACCCGAAGCACCTTACCGCGCTTGCCCTTGTCCTTGCCGGCGATGACGATGATCTCGTCGTTGCGACGAATCTTTTGCATGCGGCTACTCCTTAGAGCACTTCAGGCGCAAGGGAAACGATCTTCATGAACTTCTCGTTACGAAGCTCACGCGTCACCGGCCCGAAAATACGAGTACCGATAGGCTCCTGCTTGTTGTTCAACAGAACAGCAGCGTTGCCATCGAAGCGAATAATGGAACCGTCTGGACGACGAACACCGTGACGGGTGCGAACCACAACAGCGGTCATCACCTGGCCTTTCTTGACCTTGCCACGCGGAATCGCTTCCTTGACGGTAACCTTGATGATGTCGCCGATGCCGGCGTAACGGCGGTGAGAACCGCCGAGCACCTTGATGCACATAACGCGACGCGCGCCGCTGTTATCCGCCACATCGAGCATTGATTGAGTCTGAATCATATAATTTCTCCGACCCCTAGCCCTTAGACTTCGACGGCACGTTCAACGACATCAACCAGCATCCAGGACTTGGTCTTCGCTAGCGGACGAGTCTCGCGGATGGTGACCTTGTCGCCGATACGGCACTGGTTGGTTTCGTCGTGGGCGTGCAGCTTGGTCGAACGCTTCACGTATTTGCCGTAGATCGGGTGCTTGACGCGACGCTCGATCAGTACGGTGATGGTTTTGTCCATTTTGTCGCTGACGACGCGGCCAGTCAGCGTACGGACAGTCTTTTCAACTTCAGCCATGATCACTTACCTGCCTGCTGGTTGAGCACAGTCTTGACACGAGCGATGTCGCGCCTGACTTGCGAGAGCAGGTGAGACTGCCCCAACTGGCCAGTCGCTTTCTGCATACGCAGATTGAACTGGTCGCGCAGCAGCTCGAGCAGTTGCTCGTTCAGCTGCTGAGCGGATTTTTCACGAAGCTCATTCGCTTTCATCACATCACCGTCCGCTTAACAAAGGAGGTGGCGAGCGGCAGCTTTGCAGCAGCCAGGGCGAAAGCCTCACGCGCCAGCTCTTCGGAAACACCCTCGATTTCGTAGAGCACCTTGCCCGGTTGAATCTGGGCTACCCAGTACTCGACGCTACCCTTACCTTTACCCATCCGGACTTCCAGAGGCTTCTTGGTGACAGGCTTGTCGGGGAATACACGGATCCAGATCTTTCCACCACGCTTAACGTGACGGGTCAACGCACGACGTGCGGACTCGATCTGGCGGGCCGTCAGACGGCCACGGGAGACAGACTTCAGAGCGAACTCGCCGAAGCTGACCTTGCTACCGCGCTGAGCCAGACCACGGTTGTGGCCGGTCATCTGCTTGCGGAATTTTGTACGCTTGGGTTGCAACATTTGGCGTACTCCTTACTTGGCAGCTTTTTTACGAGGCGCAGGCGCTTGCGGCTTGAGCTCTTCGTGGCGACCACCAATCACTTCGCCTTTGAAGATCCAGACCTTGACGCCGATCACACCGTAAGTGGTGTGCGCTTCGTAGGTGTTGTAGTCGATATCGGCACGCAGGGTGTGCAGCGGCACACGACCTTCCCGATACCATTCCGTACGGGCAATTTCAGCCCCACCCAGACGACCGCTCACCTGGATCTTGATGCCTTTGGCACCAATGCGAATGGCGTTCTGTACGGCGCGCTTCATGGCGCGACGGAACATAACGCGACGCTCCAGCTGCTGAGCAACGTTCTGTGCTACCAGCATTGCATCGAGTTCCGGCTTGCGGATTTCTTCGATGTTGATGTGCACCGGCACACCCATTTGCTTGGTCAGGTCCTGACGCAGCTTCTCAACATCTTCACCTTTCTTGCCGATCACGATGCCGGGACGAGCGGTGTGGATGGTGATGCGTGCGGTCTGAGCCGGGCGAGCAATATCGATACGGCTTACGGACGCGTTTTTTAGTTTGTCTTGGAGGTACTCACGTACGTTCAGATCTGCAAGCAGATAATCGGCGTACGTACGACCGTCTGCGTACCAGACGGAGGTGTGCTCCTTGACGATTCCCAGGCGAATGCCAGTGGGATGTACTTTCTGACCCATCTGATCGACTCCGTTACTTGTCCGCAACCTTGACAGTGATATGGCAAGACCGCTTGACGATGCGATCAGCGCGGCCTTTGGCACGCGGCATGATGCGCTTAAGCGAACGCCCCTCGTTGACGAAGACGGTGGAAACCTTCAGGTCATCCACGTCAGCGCCTTCGTTGTGCTCGGCGTTGGCTATGGCCGACTCCAGCACTTTCTTCATGATCTCGGCGGCTTTCTTGTTGCTGAAAGCCAGCAGGTTGAGCGCTTCGCCCACCCCTTTCCCGCGGATCTGGTCGGCGACCAGGCGGGCTTTCTGGGCGGAGATGCGAGCGCCCGACAACTTAGCGGCTACTTCCATCTTCATTACCCCTTAGCGCTTGCCTTTCTTGTCGGCAACGTGACCACGATAGGTACGAGTGCCGGCAAATTCGCCGAGTTTGTGACCGACCATGTCTTCGCTCACGAGAACTGGAACATGCTGACGACCGTTATGCACAGCGATGGTCAAACCGACCATTTGCGGCAGGATCATGGAACGACGCGACCAGGTTTTCACCGGCTTGCGATCGTTCTTCTCCATCGCCACTTCGACCTTCTTCAGTAGGTGAAGATCGATAAAAGGACCTTTTTTCAGAGAACGTGGCACTGTCGTATCCCTCTAGTTACTTGCGACGACGGACGATCATGTTATCGGTGCGCTTGTTCGAGCGAGTCTTCGCGCCCTTAGTCGGGAAGCCCCACGGCGACACCGGATGACGACCACCAGAGGTACGACCTTCACCACCACCGTGGGGGTGATCGACCGGGTTCATGGCCACACCGCGCACGGTCGGACGAACACCACGCCAGCGCTTGGCGCCCGCCTTGCCCAGCGAACGCAGGCTGTGCTCGGAGTTCGAGACTTCGCCCAGGGTCGCACGGCACTCGGCCAGTACCTTGCGCGTTTCGCCGGAGCGAAGACGCAGCGTTACGTATGCACCTTCACGCGCGACCAGCTGAGCCGAAGCACCAGCGGAACGAGCGATCTGGGCACCTTTACCCGGCTTCAGCTCAACACCATGAATGGTGGAACCCAGCGGGATGTTGCGCAGCGGCAGGCTGTTGCCAGCCTTGATCGGCGCGTTGACGCCCGACAGCAGCTGATCGCCAGCGCTGACGCCCTTGGGAGCGATGATGTAGCGACGCTCGCCATCGGCGTACTTCAGCAGCGCAATGTGCGCAGTACGGTTCGGGTCGTATTCGATGCGCTCAACGATGGCTGGAATGCCATCCTTGTTGCGACGAAAATCGACCAGACGGTAGTGCTGCTTGTGACCACCGCCGATGTGGCGAGTGGTGATGCGACCGTTGTTGTTACGGCCACCGGTTTTCGACTTCTTCTCGAGCAGCGGAGCATGAGGAGCGCCTTTGTGCAGCTCCTGACCCACCACCTTGACCACAAAGCGGCGGCCCGCGGAAGTCGGTTTGCATTTAACGATTGCCATGATGCACCCCTTCCTTACTCAGCACTGCCGGAGAAATCGAGATCCTGGCCTGGCTGAAGAGCGATGTACGCCTTCTTCCAGTCGTTCCGCTTGCCCAGACCGCGAGCGGTACGCTTGGTCTTGCCCTGAACATTCAGGGTGCTGACCTTGGCGACCTTCACGTTGAACAGGCTTTCGACGGCCTTCTTGATTTCCAGCTTGGTTGCGTCAGTTGCAACCTTGAAAACGAACTGGCTCTTGCTGTCAGCCAGCATGGTTGCCTTCTCGGAGACATGCGGACCAAGCAGGACTTTGAATACGCGTTCCTGGTTCATCCCAGCAGCTCCTCGAATTTCTTCACAGCCGACACGGTGATCAACACCTTGTCATAGGCGATCAGGCTGACAGGATCGGAACCTTGAACGTCACGCACGTCGACGTGAGGCAGGTTGCGAGCAGCCAGATAAAGGTTCTGATCAACAGCGTCGGAAACGATCAGCACGTCATTCAGACCCATACCGTTCAGCTTGTTGGCAAGCAGCTTGGTTTTAGGGCTATCGACGGCGAAGTCTTCAACAACGACCAGACGCTCGGAGCGAACCAGCTCAGCAAGAATGGAGCGCATTGCAGCGCGATACATCTTCTTATTGAGTTTTTGTTCGTGATTCTGCGGACGAGCAGCGAAAGTCACACCACCGCCACGCCAGATCGGACCACGAGTGGTACCAGCGCGCGCGCGGCCCGTACCCTTCTGGCGCCATGGACGCTTACCGCCACCAGCGACGTCGGAGCGAGTCTTCTGCTGCTTGCTGCCCTGACGACCGCCAGCCATATAGGCGACGACTGCCTGATGCACCAGCGTCTCGTTGAACTCACCACCAAAGGTACGCTCGGAGACTTCTATGGCTTGTGCGCCATTAACATTCAATTGCATGTGAACTCCCCCTTACCCGCGAGCCTTGGCGGCCGGACGCACGATCACGTCACCACCGGTGGCACCAGGGACTGCGCCCTTGACCAACAGCAGGTTACGTTCGGCATCGACACGCACGATTTCCAGAGACTGCACGGTTACGCGCTCGGCGCCCATGTGTCCGGACATCTTCTTGCCCTTGAAAACACGACCCGGAGTCTGGCACTGGCCAATCGAACCCGGAACGCGGTGGGATACGGAGTTACCGTGGGTATTGTCTTGACCACGGAAGTTCCAGCGCTTGATGGTACCGGCAAAGCCTTTACCCTTGGACTGACCGGTGACATCCACCATCTGTCCAGCTTGGAAAATCTCAGCATTGATCTGGTCACCGACCTGGAACTCCTCGCCATCAAGGCGGAATTCCCAAACGCCACGACCGGCGGCTACATTCGCCTTGGCGAAATGACCGGCCTGAGCCTTGGTGACACGGGAAGCGCGACGCTCGCCAACAGTGACCTGTACGGCGCGATATCCATCGCTTTCTTCGTTCTTGAACTGGGTGACGCGATTCGGTTCGATCTCAATGACCGTAACCGGAATAGAGACACCATCCTCGGTGAAAACACGGGTCATACCGCATTTGCGACCGACTACACCAATAGTCATATTGTAACCTCTTGAGTGTACGGGGCTTTCACCCGCTATGGCCGCCCATTTCAGAGCGTTACACGACTAAAACTCGAAGTTTTAGCCGAGGCTGATCTGCACTTCCACGCCAGCCGCAAGATCAAGCTTCATAAGCGCATCGACGGTCTTGTCGGTTGGCTGAACAATGTCCAGCACTCGCTTATGAGTGCGGATTTCGTACTGGTCGCGCGCGTCTTTGTTGACGTGCGGAGAGACCAGAACGGTAAACCGCTCTTTGCGGGTCGGCAGTGGAATCGGACCACGCACCTGAGCACCAGTACGTTTCGCGGTTTCCACGATTTCCTGGGTTGATTGATCGATCAGGCGATGGTCAAAAGCCTTCAACCGAATACGGATTTGTTGGTTTTGCATTTTGACCTCAGACTCCAATTAGCCATCCCTACCAAACGCAATACGCCCGGTAAAAGGAGGCGCAATTGTACGGATGCGTCCAGGGGGTGTCAATAAATGATCAGCAATAGAAAAAGGCCCCCGAAGGGGCCCTTTTCCACACCGAATGTTTACTCGATGATCTTGGCAACCACGCCGGCACCAACGGTACGGCCGCCTTCGCGAATTGCGAAACGCAGACCTTCTTCCATGGCGATCGGAGCGATCAGGGTGACAGTCATCTTGATGTTGTCGCCCGGCATGACCATCTCAACGCCTTCCGGCAGTTCGCAGTTACCGGTCACGTCAGTGGTACGGAAGTAGAACTGCGGACGGTAGCCCTTGAAGAACGGAGTATGACGGCCGCCTTCTTCCTTGCTCAGAACGTAGACTTCGCCTTCGAACTTGGTGTGCGGCTTGATGGTGCCCGGCTTGGCCAGAACCTGGCCACGCTCGACGTCATCACGCTTGGTGCCGCGCAGCAGCACGCCCACGTTCTCACCGGCACGACCTTCGTCCAGCAGCTTGCGGAACATTTCAACGCCGGTGCAGGTGGTCTTGGTGGTATCGCGGATGCCCACGATCTCGATTTCTTCCTGCACGCGAACGATGCCGCGCTCGACACGACCGGTTACCACGGTACCGCGACCGGAGATCGAGAACACGTCTTCGATCGGCATCAGGAACGGCTTGTCGATTGCGCGCTCAGGCTCTGGAATGTAGCTGTCCAGGGTCTCGACCAGGGTCTTAACGGCAGTAGTACCCAGACCGTTATCGTCTTCACCATTGAGCGCCATCAGCGCGGAACCGATGATGATCGGGGTGTCGTCGCCCGGGAAGTCGTAGGTCGACAGCAGGTCGCGAACTTCCATCTCGACCAGTTCCAGCAGCTCGGCGTCGTCAACCATGTCGGCCTTGTTCAGGAACACGACGATGTAGGGAACACCAACCTGACGGGACAGCAGGATGTGCTCGCGAGTCTGCGGCATGGGGCCATCAGCAGCGGAGCAGACCAGGATCGCGCCGTCCATCTGGGCAGCACCGGTGATCATGTTCTTCACATAGTCAGCGTGACCCGGGCAGTCAACGTGGGCGTAGTGACGGATCGGGGAATCATATTCAACGTGGGAGGTGTTGATGGTGATACCACGAGCCTTCTCTTCCGGCGCGTTGTCGATCTGGTCGTAACCCTTGGAAGTACCGCCGCTACCGAAGACTTCGGCGCAGACACGGGTCAGGGCTGCAGTCAGCGTGGTCTTGCCATGGTCGACGTGACCAATGGTGCCGACGTTGACGTGCGGTTTGTTACGTTCGAATTTTTCTTTAGCCACGACAGTAAACCTCTTACTTAAAGGGCTGAATCAACCTTGTTTTTTGACAATAGCTTCGACGATGTTCGACGGAGCTTCGGAGTACTTCGAGAATTCCATGGAGTAGCTGGCGCGACCCTGAGACATGGAACGCACATCAGTGGCATAGCCGAACATTTCGCCCAGCGGCACTTCAGCGCGGATGACCTTGCCGGAGACAGAGTCTTCCATACCCTGAATCAGACCACGACGACGGTTCAGGTCACCCATCACGTCGCCCATGTAGTCCTCAGGTGTCACAACCTCGACCTTCATGACAGGCTCAAGCAATACCGCACCGCCCTTCTGGGACAGCTGCTTGGTGGCCATGGAAGCCGCGATCTTGAACGCCATCTCGTTGGAGTCGACGTCGTGGTAGGAACCATCGAACACAGTGGCTTTCAGGCCGAGCAGCGGATAGCCGGCGAGAACACCGTTCTTCATCTGCTCTTCGATGCCCTTCTGGATAGCCGGAATGTATTCCTTCGGAACCACACCACCGACAACCTCGTTCTTGAACTCCAGACCTTCCGCACCTTCGTCGGACGGCTCGAAGCGGATCCAGCAATGACCAAACTGGCCACGACCGCCGGACTGACGAACAAACTTGCCTTCGATCTCGCACTTGTTGCGAATCATCTCGCGATAGGCAACCTGCGGCTTACCGATGTTTGCCTCGACACCGAACTCGCGACGCATACGGTCTACGATGATGTCCAGGTGCAACTCACCCATACCACCGATGATGGTCTGGCCGGTTTCCTCGTCGGTGCGCACGCGGAAAGAGGGGTCTTCCTGAGCCAGACGACCCAGCGCGACACCCATCTTCTCTTGGTCAGCCTTGGTTTTCGGCTCGACGGCTACGTGAATAACCGGCTCCGGGAAGTCCATACGCTCAAGGACGATCGGATTGGCGATGTCGCACAGGGTGTCACCGGTGGTGACGTCCTTCATGCCGATCAGGGCAGCGATGTCGCCTGCACGCACTTCCTTGATTTCCTGACGATCGTTGGCATGCATCTGCACCATACGACCAACGCGCTCCTTTTTGCCCTTGACCGAGTTGATGACGGAATCACCAGAGGCCAGAACACCGGAGTAGACGCGAACGAAGGTCAGAGTACCAACGAAGGGGTCGGTTGCGATCTTGAACGCCAGCGCAGAGAACGGCGCTTCGTCGGAAGATTCGCGCTCGTCGACTTTCTCTTCATCATCCGGGTGAACACCCTTGATCGCAGGCACTTCGTCCGGAGCCGGCAGGAATTCGACCACGGCGTCGAGAACAAGCGGCACACCCTTGTTCTTGAACGAGGAGCCCAGAACCGCCGGCACGATTTCACAAGCGATGGTGCGCTGACGCAGACCCTGCTTGATTTCCTCGATGCTCAGCTCACCCCCTTCGAGGTACTTGTTCATCAGCTCTTCGTTGGCCTCGGCTGCTGCCTCGACCAGATTGGAGCGATACTCCTCAGCCTGTGCCTGCAGTTCGGCAGGGATCTCTTCCTCGCGGAAGGTCATGCCCTTGTCGTCCTCGTTCCAGTAGATGGCCTTCATCTTGATCAGATCGACCTGACCGACGAAGTTTTCCTCGGAACCGATTTGCAGCTGCAGCGGTACCGGGGTGTGACCCAGGCGCTTCTTGATCTGCTCGACGACGCGCAGGAAGTTGGCGCCCTGGCGGTCCATCTTGTTCACGTAGACGATACGCGGAACGCCGTACTTGTTGGCCTGACGCCATACGGTTTCCGACTGCGGCTCGACACCGGAAGTACCACAGAACACGACGACGGCACCATCGAGGACACGCAGGGAGCGCTCTACTTCGATGGTGAAGTCAACGTGACCGGGGGTATCGATTACGTTAACGCGGTGGCTCTTGAATTGCTTGGCGGAACCCTGCCAGAAGGCGGTTACGGCAGCGGAGGTAATGGTAATACCCCGCTCCTGCTCCTGAACCATCCAGTCGGTGGTCGAAGCGCCGTCATGGGTTTCACCCATCTTGTGGTTTACACCGGTATAGAACAGTACGCGCTCGGTGGTGGTGGTCTTACCAGCATCCACGTGGGCGCAAATACCGATGTTACGGTAGAGGTTGATCGGTGTAGTACGAGCCATAAAGCCCTCGCGAGTTGTTGACGCTGAAAATTAGAAGCGGTAGTGCGAGAAAGCCTTGTTGGCTTCAGCCATACGGTGCACGTCTTCACGCTTCTTGACCGCAGCGCCTTTACCTTCAAATGCATCCGTCAGCTCACCTGCAAGACGCAGGGCCATGGATTTCTCGCCACGCTTGCGTGCGGCATCTACCAGCCAGCGCATCGCCAGGGCGTTACGACGGGAGGGACGAACTTCGACCGGAACCTGGTAAGTCGCACCACCTACACGGCGGGACTTCACTTCGACCAGCGGAGCGATGGCGTCGAGTGCTTTTTCGAAGATTTCCAGGGGATCGCTGTTCTTACGCTCTTTGACCTTCTCAAGAGCACCATAAACGATACGCTCGGCAACGGCTTTCTTGCCGCTCTCCATCACGTGGTTCATGAATTTGGCAAGGATCTGACTCCCGTACTTCGGATCGTCAAGGATCTCGCGCTTGGCTGCTACACGACGTCTTGGCATTGATAAGCCCTCAAACGGTCTTCAGGTTAGCTCGGGACAATAAAACTGGTTACGCCCGACCTTACTCTTATCGACTCAGATAAATAAAAAACTGCTTATTTCGGACGCTTGGCGCCGTACTTGGAACGGCCCTGCTTACGGTCTTTGACGCCAGAGGTATCCAGCGAGCCGCGCACGGTGTGGTAGCGAACACCCGGAAGGTCTTTTACACGACCGCCACGGATCAGCACTACGCTGTGCTCTTGCAGGTTATGACCTTCACCACCAATGTAGGAGGCGACTTCAAAACCGTTGGTCAGGCGAACACGGCATACCTTACGCAGTGCAGAGTTCGGTTTCTTTGGCGTGGTGGTGTACACACGGGTGCACACGCCACGGCGTTGCGGGCAGTTCTGCAGCGCAGGGACGTCGCTTTTCTCGACGACCCGCTTGCGCGGCTGACGTACCAGCTGGTTGATAGTTGCCATCTACTAGCTCCACTGTTGTCTTTCGACACAAACGAAAAATGGCAGAGCAAAAGCCCCGCCAAATTAGGGGTACAAGAGTCTAAAGAGGTTCTTGTACACCGTCAAGGCAGACCCCGGCTTGCGCCGGGGTCTTTCTTTTAGTTGCCGCTGGAGTTCAGCGCCTCGGTCAAAGCTGCTTCGACCTCATCAGCACTGACTCGCACTGGCTTCTCGGCATCACGCTTGCGCTTGCGCTCGCTGTGATATTGCAGGCCGGTACCAGCTGGAATCAGACGACCGACCACCACGTTTTCCTTCAGGCCGCGAAGGTAATCGCGTTTTCCGGTAACCGCCGCCTCGGTAAGAACGCGGGTGGTTTCCTGGAAGGATGCCGCCGAGATGAACGACTCGGTGGACAGCGACGCCTTGGTGATACCCAGCAGTACACGAACGTACTTGGCGACGAACTTGTCTTCCGCAGCCAGGCGCTCATTCTCTTCCAGCACATGGGTGAGCTCCATCTGGTCACCCTTGATGAAGCTGGAGTCGCCAGCCTCACTGATCTCAACCTTGCGCAGCATCTGACGAAGGATCGTCTCGATGTGCTTGTCGTTGATCTTCACACCCTGCAGGCGGTACACGTCCTGAATCTCGTTGACGATGTACTTGGCCAGTGCGCTGACACCCAGCAGGCGCAGGATGTCATGCGGGTTGCTCGGACCATCGGAGATCACTTCACCCTTGTTCACCTGCTCGCCTTCAAAGACGTTCAGGTGACGCCACTTCGGAATCAGCTCTTCGTACGGCTCGCTGCCATCGGTCGGCGTAATCACCAGACGACGCTTGCCCTTGGTTTCCTTACCGAACGAGATGGTGCCGCTGATCTCCGCCAGGATCGACGGCTCTTTCGGACGGCGCGCTTCAAACAGGTCGGCAACACGCGGCAGACCACCGGTGATGTCGCGGGTCTTCGAAGTCTCCTGCGGGATACGCGCGATAACGTCACCCACATTGATCTCGGCACCGTCGGCAACACCCACCAGGGCGTTGGCCGGCAGGAAGTACTGAGCCGGCACGTCGGTACCCGGCAGCAGCAGCTCCTTGCCATTGGCATCGACCATCTTGATCGCCGGGCGAATATCCTTGCCGGAAGCCGGACGGTCCTTAGGATCCATCACTTCAATGTTGGTCAGACCGGTCAGTTCGTCGGTCTGGCGCTTGATGGTGATGTTTTCTTCCATGCCAACGAAGGTAACGATACCCTTCATTTCGGTCACGATCGGGTGAGTGTGCGGATCCCACTTGGCCACCACAGTGCCGGCATCGACCTTGTCGCCTTCCTTGATGGAAATCACCGCACCGTAAGGCAGCTTGTAACGCTCACGCTCACGACCGAAGTCATCCGCAACCGCCAGCTCACCGGAACGCGAAACGGCTACGAGTGCACCGTCTAGACGCTCGACATACTTGAGGTTGTGCAGACGGATGGTTCCGCCGTTTTTAACCAGTACGTTATCGACCGCCGAAGTCCGGCTCGCCGCACCACCGATGTGGAAGGTACGCATGGTCAGCTGAGTACCCGGCTCACCGATCGACTGGGCAGCGATGACGCCGACCGCTTCGCCGATGTTGACCTGATGGCCACGGGCAAGGTCACGGCCGTAGCACTTGGCGCAGATACCGTAGCGGGTTTCACAGCTGATTGGCGAACGCACGATCACTTCGTCGATGCTGTTCAGCTCGATGAAGTCTACCCACTTCTCATCAACCAGGGTACCGGCCGGAACCAGAACCTCTTCGCTACCCGGCTTGAGCACGTCGCGTGCAATGACACGACCCAGGACTCGCTCACCTAGCGGCTCAACAACATCGCCACCTTCGATATGCGGCGTCATGTGCAGGCCCTGCTCGGTGCCGCAGTCGGTCTCGGTCACAACCAGATCCTGCGCAACGTCAACCAGACGGCGAGTCAGGTAACCGGAGTTGGCGGTCTTCAGTGCGGTATCCGCCAGACCCTTACGAGCACCGTGGGTGGAGATGAAGTACTGGAGTACGTTCAGACCTTCACGGAAGTTCGCGGTAATCGGCGTCTCGATGATGGAGCCGTCCGGCTTGGCCATCAGGCCACGCATACCGGCCAGCTGACGGATCTGGGCAGCAGAACCACGGGCGCCCGAGTCAGCCATCATGAACATGGAGTTGAAGGAGTCCTGCTCGACTTCCTTGCCCTCGCGATCGACAACCTTCTCTTTCGACAGGTTGGCCATCATCGCCTTGGACACTTCGTCGTTGGCCTTGGACCAAAGGTCGATCACCTTGTTGTACTTCTCGCCCTGGGTGACCAGGCCGGAGGCGTACTGGCTTTCGATTTCCTTCACTTCCTCGGTGGCTGCATCGATGATGCGCGCCTTCTCATCCGGGATGACGAAATCGTTCACGCCGATGGAAACGCCGGAAATCGTCGAATAGGCGAAACCGGTGTACATCAGCTGGTCGGCAAAAATGACGGTGTCTTTCAAGCCAACGGTGCGGTAGCACAGGTTGATCAGCTTGGAGATCGCCTTCTTCTTCATCGACTGGTTGACCACGTCGAATGGCAGGCCGGCAGGCACGATCTGGAACAGAAGTGCACGACCGACGGTGGTGTCGACGATGCGGTCGTTCTCGGTAATGCTGCCGTCACGATCCTTGATGGTTTCGTGAATACGTACCTTCACCCGAGCATGCAGCGAGGCCTCACCGGAGCGGAACACCCGGTCGACTTCCTGCAGGTCAGCAAATACGCGACCCTCGCCCTTGGCATTGATGGCTTCACGGGTCATGTAGTACAGACCCAGAACCACGTCCTGCGAAGGCACGATGATCGGCTCGCCGTTGGCGGGCGAGAGAATGTTGTTGGTGGACATCATCAGCGCGCGCGCTTCCAGCTGGGCCTCGAGGGTCAGCGGAACGTGAACGGCCATCTGGTCACCGTCGAAGTCGGCGTTGTACGCAGCACACACCAGCGGGTGCAGCTGGATCGCCTTACCTTCGATCAGAACCGGCTCGAATGCCTGGATACCCAGACGGTGCAGAGTCGGAGCGCGGTTGAGCAGCACGGGATGTTCTCGGATGACTTCGGCAAGAACGTCCCAAACCTCGGGCAGCTCGCGCTCGACCATCTTCTTGGCGGCCTTGATGGTGGTCGCCATGCCGCGCATTTCCAACTTGCCGAAAATGAACGGCTTGAACAGCTCCAGGGCCATCTTCTTCGGCAGACCGCACTGGTGCAGGCGCAGGGTCGGGCCGACGGTAATAACCGAACGACCGGAGTAGTCCACGCGCTTGCCGAGCAGGTTCTGACGGAAACGGCCCTGCTTGCCCTTGATCATGTCGGCCAGGGACTTCAGAGGACGCTTGTTGGAACCAGTGATGGCACGGCCACGGCGACCGTTGTCCAGCAGCGCATCGACCGCTTCCTGCAACATGCGCTTTTCGTTGCGCACGATGATGTCCGGCGCCGACAGGTCGAGCAGGCGCTTCAGACGGTTGTTACGGTTGATCACGCGGCGATACAGATCGTTCAGATCGGAAGTCGCGAAGCGGCCACCATCCAGCGGAACCAGCGGACGCAGGTCTGGCGGCAGAACCGGCAGAACGGTCAGCACCATCCACTCAGGCAGGTTGCCCGAGCCGTGGAAGGCTTCCATCAGCTTGAGGCGCTTGGACAGCTTCTTGATCTTGGTTTCCGAGTTGGTCTGCGGAATTTCTTCGCGCAGGCGACCGATCTCATGCTCCAGGTCGATTTCGTGCAGCAGTTCGCGAACGGCTTCGGCACCCATGCGGGCGTCAAAGTCATCACCGAACTCTTCGAGGGCTTCGAAGTATTGTTCGTCGTTCAGCAGCTGCCCTTTTTCCAGCGTGGTCATGCCCGGATCGATCACTACGTAGCTCTCGAAATAGAGCACGCGCTCGATGTCACGCAGGGTCATGTCCAGCAGCAGGCCGATACGGCTCGGCAGCGACTTCAGGAACCAGATGTGGGCGACCGGCGAGGCCAGTTCTATGTGCGCCATGCGCTCACGACGAACCTTGGCCAGCGCAACTTCAACACCGCACTTCTCGCAGATAACACCGCGATGCTTGAGGCGCTTGTATTTGCCACACAGGCACTCGTAGTCCTTGACCGGGCCAAAGATCTTGGCGCAGAACAGGCCGTCGCGCTCGGGCTTGAACGTACGGTAGTTGATGGTCTCCGGCTTTTTTACTTCACCGAAGGACCAGGAGCGAATCATCTCGGGCGATGCCAGCGCAATCTTGATGGCATCGAACTCTTCGATTTGACCCTGGTTTTTCAATAGATTCAGCAGGTCTTTCAAGGCCTTTCCTCCCAGCGGAGCAGGGAGCGGACCGACGTCCGCTCCCGATATGCATCGCGTGTTATTCGGTTTCCAGATCGATGTCGATACCCAGCGAACGGATCTCTTTGATCAGTACGTTGAAGGATTCCGGCATACCCGGCTCCATGCGGTGATCGCCGTCCACGATGTTCTTGTACATCTTGGTCCGACCGTTCACGTCGTCCGACTTGACTGTCAGCATTTCCTGCAGGGTGTAGGCGGCGCCGTACGCTTCCAGCGCCCAGACCTCCATCTCCCCGAAACGCTGACCACCGAACTGCGCCTTACCACCCAGCGGCTGCTGAGTAACCAGGCTGTAGGAACCAGTGGAGCGCGCATGCATCTTGTCGTCGACCAGGTGGTTCAGTTTCAGCATGTACATGTAGCCAACGGTGGTGGTGCGCTCGAACTTGTTACCGGTGCGCCCGTCGAACAGCTGCATCTGACCACTCTCTGGCAGGTCGGCCAGTTTCAGCATGGCCTTGATCTCGCTTTCCTTGGCGCCGTCGAACACGGGAGTTGCCATCGGTACGCCGTTGCGCAGGTTGTTCGCCAGATCAAGGATTTCCTGATCATTCAGATCATCCAGGTTCTCCTGACGGCCGCCGATCTCGTTGTAGATCTGACGCAGGAACTTGCGCAGATCAGCAACCTTGCGCTGCTCTTCGAGCATCAGGTTGATCTTCTCGCCCAAGCCCTTGGCCGCCAGGCCCAGGTGGGTTTCGAGGATCTGACCGACGTTCATACGCGACGGTACGCCCAGCGGGTTGAGCACGATATCCACCGGTGTGCCATTGGCGTCATGCGGCATGTCTTCAACCGGCATGATTACCGAGACCACACCCTTGTTACCGTGACGGCCGGCCATCTTGTCACCCGGCTGGATGCGACGCTTGATCGCCAGGTACACCTTGACAATCTTCAGCACGCCCGGCGCCAGATCGTCGCCCTGCTGCAGTTTGCGCTTCTTGTCCTCAAACTTGTCGTCGAGCAGCTGACGGCGGTCGGAAATATAGGCCTGGGCCTTTTCCAACTGCTCGTTCAGCGCATCTTCGGCCATGCGCAGCTTGAACCACTGACCATGTTCCAGCCCATCGAGAATCTCGTCGGTGATCACGGTACCCTTCTTCAGACCGGCACCGCCTTCTGCAGCAGCACCAACCAGGGCCGAGCGCAGGCGCTCGAAGGTCGCGCCCTCGACGATGCGGAACTCTTCGTTGAGGTCCTTGCGGATCTCGTCGAGCTGCATCTTCTCGATGGCCAGCGCGCGGGAGTCACGCTCGACGCCGTCACGGATGAAGACCTGAACGTCGATGACAGTACCCTTGGTGCCGGTCGGCACGCGCAGGGAGGTGTCCTTAACGTCGCTGGCCTTTTCACCGAAGATGGCTCGCAGCAGTTTTTCTTCCGGGGTCAGCTGGGTTTCGCCCTTCGGCGTAACCTTGCCTACCAGAATATCGCCAGGGCCAACTTCGGCACCTACGTAGACGATGCCCGCCTCGTCCAGCTTGTTCAGCGCAGCCTCGCCCACGTTGGGAATATCCGCGGTGATTTCTTCTGGGCCGAGCTTGGTATCACGGGATACGCAGGTCAGTTCCTGAATGTGGATAGTGGTGAAACGATCTTCCTGAACCACACGCTCCGAGAGGAGGATGGAGTCTTCGAAGTTGTAGCCGTTCCAGGGCATAAACGCGACGCGCATGTTCTGCCCCAGAGCCAGTTCACCCATATCGGTGGACGGACCATCGGCCATGATGTCGCCACGCTGAACCACATCACCCTTGCTCACCAGCGGACGCTGGTTGATGCAGGTGTTCTGGTTGGAACGGGTGTACTTGGTCAGGTTGTAGATGTCGACACCGGCTTCGCCAGTTTCGACTTCGTCATCATGAACGCGCACAACGACACGGCTGGCATCAACCGAGTCGATAACCCCGCCACGACGGGCAACCACACAGACACCGGAGTCGCGCGCTACGTTGCGCTCCATCCCGGTCCCCACCAGCGGCTTGTCCGAACGCAGGGTCGGCACAGCCTGACGCTGCATGTTGGAACCCATCAGCGCGCGGTTGGCGTCGTCGTGTTCGAGGAACGGAATCAGCGAAGCAGCAACCGAAACAACCTGCTTGGGCGATACGTCCATCAGGGTGACGTCTTCCGGCGCCTTGACGGTGAACTCGTTCAGGTGGCGTACGGCAACCAGCTCGTCGACCAGTTTGCGGCCGTCCAGCTTGGCACTGGCCTGGGCAATTACGTGGTCGGCCTCTTCGATAGCGGAGAGGAATACGATCTCGTCGGTGACTTCGCCATCCTTGACCACGCGGTACGGGCTTTCCAGGAAGCCGTACTGGTTGGTGCGGGCGTAAGCGGCCAGCGAGTTGATCAGGCCGATGTTCGGACCTTCCGGCGTTTCGATCGGGCACACGCGGCCGTAATGGGTCGGGTGTACGTCACGGACTTCGAAGCCTGCACGCTCACGAGTCAGACCGCCCGGGCCGAGTGCAGAGACGCGCCGCTTGTGGGTGATCTCCGAAAGCGGGTTGTTCTGGTCCATAAACTGCGAGAGCTGACTGGAACCGAAGAACTCCTTCACCGCCGCCGCAACCGGTTTGGCGTTGATCAGGTCCTGCGGCATCAGGCCTTCGCTTTCGGCCATGGACAGGCGTTCCTTGACCGCACGCTCGACACGCACCAGACCTACACGGAACTGGTTCTCGGCCATTTCGCCGACGCAACGTACGCGGCGGTTACCCAGGTGATCGATGTCGTCAACGATGCCCTTGCCGTTACGGATATCGACCAGTGTCTTGAGCACGGCAACGATATCTTCACGAGTCAGAACGCCTGAACCTTCGATCTCGGTACGACCGATACGACGGTTGAACTTCATACGGCCGACAGCCGACAGGTCGTAGCGCTCGGAGGCGAAGAACAGGTTGTTGAACAGCGTCTCGGCTGCATCCTTGGTTGGCGGCTCGCCAGGACGCATCATGCGATAGATCTCGACCAGCGCTTCGAGCTGGTTGGTGGTCGAGTCGATCTTCAGGGTATCGGAGATGAACGGACCACAGTCGATGTCGTTGGTGTACAGGGTCTCGAAACGGACAACCTGAGCCTTGACGATAGCGGCCAGCACTTCGACGGTCAGTTCGGTGTTGCACTCAGCGATGATTTCACCAGTCGCAGGATGCACGATGGCCTTGGCCACGGTACGGCCCAGGACGTAGTCCATCGGCATCTCGAGTTCCTTGATGCCGGACTTGTCGAGCTGGTTGATATGACGGGCAGTGATACGACGACCCTGCTCGACGATAACCTTGCCGTTGCCATCGGTGATGTCGAAAGATGCAATCTCGCCGCGCAGACGCTGGGGTACCAGCTCAAGGGAAAGCGTTTCGCCTTTGACGTGGAAAACGTTGGTGTCGTAGAAGGCGTCGAGAATTTCTTCGGTGCTGTAGTTCAGCGCGCGCAGCAGCACGGAGGCCGGCAGCTTGCGGCGACGGTCGATACGGACGAATACCGCGTCCTTCGGATCGAACTCGAAGTCCAGCCAGGAGCCGCGGTAGGGGATGATCCGCGCCGAATACAGCAACTTGCCCGAGCTGTGAGTCTTGCCGCGGTCGTGGTCGAAGAACACGCCAGGCGAGCGGTGCAGCTGGGAGACGATCACGCGCTCGGTACCATTGATGATAAAGGTACCGTTTTCGGTCATCAGGGGGATTTCCCCCATGTAGACTTCCTGCTCCTTGATGTCCTTGATCGCTTTGCTCGACGATTCTTTGTCGAAAATGATCAGACGGACTTTCACACGCAGCGGGACCGCAAAGGTTACACCGCGCAGAACACATTCCTTGACATCGAATGCCGGCTCGCCCAGGCGATAGCCGACGTATTCCAGCGCTGCATTGCCGGAATAACTGATAATCGGGAAAACGGACTTGAAGGCTGCGTGCAAGCCAATGTCGCGGAACTGATCCTTTGTCGCTCCCGCCTGCAGGAATTCGCGATACGAATCCAGCTGGATGGCCAAAAGATACGGCACGTCCATCACGTGCGGTAACTTGCTAAAGTCCTTGCGGATTCGTTTTTTCTCAGTGTATGAGTAAGCCATCAGCGTTCCCCAGCTTGGTCACCTGCTTGTTTGGCCCCTTCCGACGGAAGCAGCCAGAAAATCGTGCGAATCCTCGATTCGCGCCACTCTTCGAGTGGGTCTTTCCGATAGCCAATCGATTGTCATCAACTGGCTATAACGGAAAAAGGCCGGTGGCAAAAGCCACCAGCCATCAGCCTTGTGCGAGTCGCTCCGGCTGTAGACGCAAGGTCGTCGCTTACTTGAGCTCGACCTTGGCGCCTGCTTCTTCCAGTGCCTTCTTGGCAGCTTCGGCTTCTTCCTTGGAGACGCCTTCCTTGACTACGCCAGGAGCGCTGTCAACAACAGCCTTGGCTTCTTTCAGGCCCAGGCCGGTCAGTTCGCGAACAGCCTTGATCACGTTCACTTTCTTGTCGCCAGCTTCGGCCAGGACGATGGTGAATTCAGTCTGCTCTTCAGCAGCGGCAGCAGCCGGGCCAGCAGCGGCAACGGTGGCAGCAGCAGCAGTAACGCCGAACTTCTCTTCCATTGCCTTGATCAGTTCAACAACCTGCATCACGGACATTTCGGAAACGGCGTTGATGATGTCTTCGTTGGTCAGAGCCATGACTCTAGTTCCTGTATTTAAGTGACGGCCTGCGGCCATCTAATTCATAAGAAGTTTGAAAGCAGCGCGTTTGCCTTAGGCAGCAGCGGCTTCTTTCTGGTCGCGAACAGCCGCCAGAGTACGAGCCAGCTTGCTGGTAGCGCCCTGAATCACGCTCATCAGCTGCGAAATAGCTTCGTCATAGGTCGGCAGAGTCGCCAGTACGTCGATCTGGTTGGCTGCAATGAACTGACCCTCGAACGCAGCGGCCTTGATCTCGAACTTGTCCTGACCCTTGGCGAACTCCTTGAAGATACGAGCGGCAGCGCCCGGATGCTCGGTGGAGAAAGCGATGAGGGTCGGGCCTTTGAACACGTCGTTGAGCACGTCAAACTGAGTGCCTTCAACGGCGCGCTTGAGCAGGGTGTTACGTACAACACGCACGTACACACCCGCTTCGCGGGCCTCTTTACGGAGTCCGGTCATGGCTCCTACGGTCACGCCACGGGCATCAGCCACGACAGCGGACAGGGCAGCATTGGCAGCCTCGTTGACTTCAGCGACGATGGCCTTCTTGTCTTCGAGTTTGATTGCCACGGGTTTACTCCTGGATGTTACCGGTTCATCCGGTCGAAACCGGACGGGTTTTGGTGTCTGATTCGGTACGAATCGGGAGCACCTCTGCGTAGGCTTGAAGAAGCGAACTTCAACGGTTTAAGACTTGCGTCGCCTACGGTCTTGGATAGCCCCCGCCAGGCAGGGACCCCAATAAGTACCGCTCCGACTTGCGGAGCGGATTTTTGACTTACGCGTCGAGCGAAGCCTGATCGATGACCAGTCCCGGACCCATGGTGGTGCTCAGGGTCACACGCTTGACGTAAATACCTTTGGAAGTGGAAGGCTTCAGACGCTTGAGGTCGGAAAGCAGCGCCTCAACGTTCTGCTTGAGCTGACCGGCTTCAAAACCAACCTTGCCGACGGAGCTGTGGATGATGCCGTTCTTGTCAGTACGGAAACGCACCTGACCAGCCTTGGCATTCTTCACTGCAGTCGCAACGTCCGGAGTCACGGTGCCAACCTTAGGGTTCGGCATCAGACCACGCGGACCGAGGATCTGGCCCAGCTGACCAACAACGCGCATCGCATCGGGGGAAGCGATAACCACGTCATAGTTCAGGTCGCCGCCTTTCATTTCGGCAGCCAGATCGTCCATACCAACGCGATCAGCGCCGGCAGCCAGAGCTGCTTCAGCAGCCGGGCCCTGGGTAAATACTGCTACGCGCACAGTCTTGCCAGTGCCGTTCGGCAGAACGGTTGCACCACGAACGACCTGGTCGGATTTACGCGGATCAACGCCCAGGTTGATGGCGATATCGAAGGACTCGGTGAACTTGACAGCCGACAGTTCGGAAAGCAGGTTTGCTGCCTCTTCAAAGCTGTACTGCTTGCCCGCTTCGACCTTCTGGGCAATCGTCTTCTGACGCTTGGTCAACTTAGCCATTATACGCCCTCCACGTTCAGGCCCATGCTGCGAGCAGAGCCCGCGATGGTGCGTACGGCAGCTTCCATTTCGGCAGCGGTAAGATCAGCCTGCTTGGTCTTGGCGATCTCTTCCAACTGGGCACGAGTAACGGTGCCGACCTTCTGAGTGTTGGGGCGAGCCGAACCACTGGCAACGCCAGCGGCCTTCTTCAGCAGCACAGCTGCCGGAGTGCTCTTGGTTTCGAACGTGAAACTACGGTCACTGTATACAGTGATGATCACGGGAGTCGGCAGACCAGGCTCCTGGCCTTGGGTACGGGCGTTGAACGCCTTGCAGAACTCCATGATGTTCACGCCATGCTGACCCAGGGCAGGGCCGACGGGCGGCGATGGGTTGGCCTGACCGGCCTTTACCTGAAGCTTGATATAAGCTTGAATCTTCTTAGCCATAGCTACTCCGTTATGGGTCCAAACGCCTTTCGGCTCCCCTTATTACTTGTTTATCCCAGTGACGACAAAACCCCGCAGCCGTTAGCTGCGGGGTAAGGGATGCATGCCTCAGTCAGACCTTTTCGACCTGACTGAACTCCAGCTCTACCGGCGTAGAGCGTCCAAAAATCAAAACAGCCACTTGAACGCGACTCTTCTCGTAGTTGACCTCTTCGACCACACCATTGAAGTCGGCGAATGGACCGTCAGCTACGCGAACAACTTCACCCGGCTCAAACAGGGTCTTAGGCTTAGGCTTATCGCTGCCATCAGCAACACGGCGCAGAATGGCCTCAGCTTCCTTGTCGGTAATCGGCGCGGGCTTATCGGCAGTACCACCAATGAATCCCATAACCCGCGGGGTATCCTTGACCAGGTGCCAGGCACCCTCGGCCATATCCATCTGAACCAGAACGTAGCCCGGGAAGAACTTGCGCTCACTCTTGCGCTTCTGCCCGTTACGCATCTCCACGACTTCTTCCGTGGGGACCAGGATTTCGCCGAAATGATCTTCCATACCGGCAAGCTTGATGCGCTCGATCAGGGAGCGCATGACATGCTTCTCGTAACCCGAGTAAGCATGAACCACATACCAACGCTTAGCCACGGGACACCCTTAACCTACAATCATGGAAACCAGCCAACCGAGCAGGGAATCCAATCCCCACAACAGCAGCGCCATCACCAGCACGACCGCCAACACAATCAACGTAGTCTGCGTGGTTTCCTGACGGGTCGGCCAAACGACTTTACGAATCTCGACGCGAGCTTCCTTCAGCAAAACGAAGAAAGAGCGACCTTTAGTTGTCTGCAGCGCAACAAAAGCCGCTACGACCGCAACAACAAGCAGGGCAATCACTCGATACAGAATCGGCTCGGCGGCGTAGTACTGATTACCAACGACAGCCACAGCCACCAAAGCAGCAACAACAAGCCACTTCATCAAATCGAAGCGCGTGTCTTTAGCTTCTGCTTTGACATTCATCTGATAGAACCCTGTAAAAAAACTGCCAAATTCGATATTGAAATTGGCAGGCCAGGAGGGAATCGAACCCCCAACCTACGGTTTTGGAGACCGTCGCTCTGCCAATTGAGCTACTGGCCTAAGAAGAGTCAGGCCGACTATTATGCCGGCCTGAATAAAACAGATCAACGATTATTCGATGATCTTGGCAACCACGCCGGCACCAACGGTACGGCCGCCTTCGCGAATTGCGAAACGCAGACCTTCTTCCATGGCGATCGGAGCGATCAGGGTGACAGTCATCTTGATGTTGTCGCCCGGCATGACCATCTCAACGCCTTCCGGCAGTTCGCAGTTACCGGTCACGTCAGTGGTACGGAAGTAGAACTGCGGACGGTAGCCCTTGAAGAACGGAGTATGACGGCCGCCTTCTTCCTTGCTCAGAACGTAGACTTCGCCTTCGAACTTGGTGTGCGGCTTGATGGTGCCCGGCTTGGCCAGAACCTGGCCACGCTCGACGTCATCACGCTTGGTGCCGCGCAGCAGCACGCCCACGTTCTCACCGGCACGACCTTCGTCCAGCAGCTTGCGGAACATTTCAACGCCGGTGCAGGTGGTCTTGGTGGTATCGCGGATGCCCACGATCTCGATTTCTTCCTGCACGCGAACGATGCCGCGCTCGACACGACCGGTTACCACGGTACCGCGACCGGAGATCGAGAACACGTCTTCGATCGGCATCAGGAACGGCTTGTCGATTGCGCGCTCAGGCTCTGGAATGTAGCTGTCCAGGGTCTCGACCAGGGTCTTAACGGCAGTAGTACCCAGACCGTTATCGTCTTCACCATTGAGCGCCATCAGCGCGGAACCGATGATGATCGGGGTGTCGTCGCCCGGGAAGTCGTAGGTCGACAGCAGGTCGCGAACTTCCATCTCGACCAGTTCCAGCAGCTCGGCGTCGTCAACCATGTCGGCCTTGTTCAGGAACACGACGATGTAGGGAACACCAACCTGACGGGACAGCAGGATGTGCTCGCGAGTCTGCGGCATGGGGCCATCAGCAGCGGAGCAGACCAGGATCGCGCCGTCCATCTGGGCAGCACCGGTGATCATGTTCTTCACATAGTCAGCGTGACCCGGGCAGTCAACGTGGGCGTAGTGACGGATCGGGGAATCATATTCAACGTGGGAGGTGTTGATGGTGATACCACGAGCCTTCTCTTCCGGCGCGTTGTCGATCTGGTCGTAACCCTTGGAAGTACCGCCGCTACCGAAGACTTCGGCGCAGACACGGGTCAGGGCTGCAGTCAGCGTGGTCTTGCCATGGTCGACGTGACCAATGGTGCCGACGTTGACGTGCGGTTTGTTACGTTCGAACTTTTCTTTAGCCATCGAGACCGTCTCCCATCGTTGAATTGAGCTAGTCACGCCACCATTAAAACAAAGGCAGATATATACATATCTGCCTTTGGGTTTTGGAGCTCATGAGCGGATTTGAACCGCTGACCTCACCCTTACCAAGGGTGTGCTCTACCAACTGAGCTACATGAGCGAAACACTTGAAGCTTGTTGCACAGACCTGAAACTTGGAGCGGGTAGCGGGAATCGAACCCGCATCATCAGCTTGGAAGGCTGAGGTTCTACCACTAAACTATACCCGCGCTAGCCAAGGGCCATGCTTAAATCTGGTGGAGGGAGAAGGATTCGAACCTTCGAAGTCGATGACGTCAGATTTACAGTCTGATCCCTTTGGCCACTCGGGAACCCCTCCAAAACGAGGCGGCATTCTCTATGCCTAGAACCTCACTGTCAAGCAATTTCTCATTTAAAAACTTGAGGTTAGCTTTGCTGACAGCTGCTTGCGAATAGCCACCAGGACTATACCGCGAAGCGGGCGCCATTCTATGCAAACTATTCCGAAGTTGCAACGCTTGCGCAGGGCATTTGCTGATGTTGCAAGCCAGGGAAGTCTCGAACCATAGCCTGCAGTAGCTGCTCATCCACATGGTGCCGACTGCGACTTTCAACCCGGACCCAGTATTTACGGTGAGCCCTCGGCAGCTCCCGAATTGAAGCCCTGTAATCAAGACTCTGCAGCCGGCTCACTACGCTTTCTGCCGAGTCCTTGCGCGAGAATATTCCCAGGGAAATACCGTTGGAGAGATCCCCAACCGTGATGATGTAGCTATCTATATTGCGCGACTGCAACTCCCGCAGCTGACGCAGCGATGCCTGCCGCGAAACCAGAGGCGGCAGATATACCCAGTAATCCACTCCGGCGGTCGAATCGATAGCCTGCAATGAGGAGTCGACATCAAGACTCAGCAGTCGCTGTCGCAAGGCAGCTGCTGATGACTCCTCATCAAAACCACCTAAAAACAGACAACCCTCATCCTCTGACGCCGCCGGTAGTTTATTACGTCTTTTCGGCTCGCCCGACTCACTCAGCAAGCGAATACTCGGATCGGACACATCACCAGCCAAAATCGGCAGCTCCTGCTGTTGCCAAGGAGCCTCTTGCTGATTGTGGATGTAATAAAAAAGATTGAGCAATACCAGGAGCAGAAAAAGCCAGCGCATCCGAACCTCATAATGGACAGGCTATTGCTAGCCCCTTGAACACCAGATCCGGCACCTTCTTCACCGGGCGCCGCTCAGCCAAAAGGGATACATCACCGCCAGTCACGAAAACCTCTGGCTGCCCCCCAAGATAATGAGCCGCACTGTCGATCTGACTTTCGATATAGCTATGCAGCATTTTCAGGCAACCGCGCTCAACCGCCTCACTCGTGCTACGCCCTGGAGCGACATCGCTCAACGCCGCCTTCGCCTCCTGCTCGTCGTACAGAATACGCTTGGTATGAGTGCGCAACTGCGCGGTCAGAAGCGACATCCCGGGAGCGATATAGCCGCCAAGGTGCTGCCCGCCCTCGTCGATCAGGTCGACCGTCACCGCCGTGCCCAGATCAATCACAACGCACGGACCGCGGCAAAGCTGATAAGCCCCTACGATCGCCAGCCAACGATCGAGCCCAAGACGCTGAAAATCCTTGTACCCGTTCGTCACACCTCCCAACTTCTCGGAAGCAGCGGCACACAGCACCTCGACACCCAGCGACCTGGCTATTGCCCCGACCAATAAGGCGGTCTCACTGTCACTTCTGACACTGACCAGGCGGCATTTGGAAATAGTGACAGGTAAAGAAAGCAACTCAACCAGCAGACCATCTGCCTCTGTCGCAATTCCCGATCCGAGGATGCTACCCTGCCCAATCGGATCAAGTACACGCCACTTGATGAAGCTATTACCGCAATCGAGCTCAAGAATCATCTTCTAGCCTCAAACTGAGCTCTCCGCCACTAAAGCGCTTTTCCTGTCCATTCACGCTTAGCCTCAGCGCCCCTTGATCATCGACACCCAGCACCAGACCCTTGGCATGCTGTGACCCGCTACTCAGGCAGCAGTACCGCCCACGCCAGATATTGCAGGCCTCCCACTCGGCCCGGAGCCCGGAAAACCCCTCTTCGGCATGCCGCTCCAGGTAATGATGCAGCGAATGACTCACAACCCTGACGAGCTCGTTTCGATCGACTAACGCCAGCGTCTCGTTACGCATTGACGTCCAGGCCTGCTCTATTCCGACGGCACTGGAGGTCATATTCACATTAACGCCGATACCGATGAGCACATGGCATAGATCAGCAGGGTCCCCGGATAGCTCCATCAGGATTCCGGCAATCTTCTTCCCATCGACATAGATATCATTGGGCCATTTGACCCCGGCCTGCTCCACACCCATCTGACGCAAGGCCCGCATTACCGCAAGCCCGACTACCAGACTCAAGCCAGACAAGCGCTGTGCGCCCCCTGAGATGGTAAGCGCCAGCGTGTAATAAAGATTCTGTGCAGGCGGGCTTACCCAGGCACGACCTCGTCGCCCTCTGCCGCTTGTCTGCGCCTCAGCCAGCACCACGAAAGGCGCCTGCACTCCCGCGTGCAACATTCGTAGCGCCTCGGCATTCGTCGAGTCCGTGCTATCTAGGACTTTCACAGCCCAGCCAAGCTGCTTGAGCGACTCAGCGCTACCGTTCTCATCAAGCAGCGAGATGGACTCAGCCAAGCGATATCCCCGCCCAGGCACCTTGTAGAGCTGAATACCCAAGGACGCCTCAAGCCGCTGCAGGTGCTTCCATACTGCACTGCGACTGATTCCGAGGGCTGCTCCGAGTTTCTGCCCCGAATGGAAATGGCCATCCTGCAGTATTTTGAGCAACCTGTTCATAAGCCCCCTTTCGACAAGGCGGGCATCATAACGACAGATATAAAAAGAACCCAGAGCTTCCTTTCTTTTTCCGCGCAAAGACAAACCCCCGACCTTCTTTCGATGATCGGGGGTTTGGTGTATGAGCTTGACGATGACCTACTCTCACATGGGGAAGCCCCACACTACCATCGGCGATGCGTCGTTTCACTTCTGAGTTCGGGATGGGATCAGGTGGTTCCAACGCTCTATGGTCGTCAAGCAATTCAGTTGTTAAAGAGCGTTTCGATCAGGCCTTTCGGCTCAACCGAGGCCGCGCATTCTACAGCAGCCTTGTGTCGCGTCAAGCTGTTTTTGAAGAAGTTTTTCTTTCTTCTCAACCGCTTATGCCTTCGATCAACTCAGCGTCTCTCGTCAGCGGGAGGCGAATTCTACAGCGTTCAAACCCGCTGTCAACCACCTCTTTCAACCGCTTTCGATCAACCTGACCGAAGCACCGACAGAGCCAAACCACCGCCCTGTCAGTCCGGCGCATTCTACGTGAATCCGCCGTCCGCGCAAGCCTTTAATTTAGCTAACTTCTTGATTTACAAGAGGTTTTGCCGAAGGCCTGCGCCGGAGAAGGTGCGCATTATAGGCACCTCAAATCTCGCGTCAACCGCTATTTTAAGATTTATTCGGCGAGCAGCGAAATACGGCCAAAAGCCTTCTTACCCGCCTGACATACATGGGTCGCGCCGAGCTTGAACATAAAGCTGCGGTCTACCACCTCTCCGTCAACCCGCACGCCGCCAGAGCCAAGCAGATCACGAGCCACTGCAGCATTCTTGACCAAGCCAGCGCGGTTCAACACAGAGGCTATAGGCATATCGTCGGGTGAAAGCAGCTTGATCTCAGGGATGTCTTCCGGCAGCTCGCCTTCTTTCATTCTATTACCGACTGAGCGATGTGCAGTTGCTGCAGCCTCTTCCCCGTGAAAGCGCGCGACGATTTCCTCAGCCAGCTTGATCTTGATATCACGCGGGTTGGCGCCATTCTGCACGTCCGCTTTGAACGACTCGATCTCACCCAGGCTCCGGAAGCTGAGCAATTCGAAGTAACGCCACATCAACTCATCGGGAATCGAAACCAGCTTGCTATACATAACACCGGGCGCTTCCTGGATGCCCACGTAATTGCCCAGCGACTTTGACATCTTCTTGACGCCGTCCAGCCCCTCAAGAAGCGGCATGGTCACAATGCACTGCGACTCCTGGCCGTAAGCGCGCTGCAACTCTCTGCCCATCAGCAGATTGAACTTCTGATCCGTACCGCCCAACTCAACGTCAGCCTTCAATGCAACCGAGTCATAGCCCTGCACAAGGGGATACAGAAACTCGTGAATGGCGATTGGCTGATTGGACGTATAGCGCTTGCTGAAATCCTCACGTTCGAGCATGCGCGCTACGGTGTACTGCGATGCCAAGCGAATGAAATCCGACGGCTTCAACTGATCCATCCAGGTGGAGTTGAAGACAACTTCTGTTTTCGCCGGATCGAGAATCTTGAACACCTGAGTCTTGTAGGTCTCAGCGTTTTCTAGAACCTGCTCACGTGTCAAAGGTGGACGAGTCGTGCTTTTGCCACTCGGGTCACCAATCATCCCGGTGAAATCACCTATAAGGAATAGGATGTGATGCCCCATATCCTGGAGCTGACGAAGCTTATTTATAAGTACCGTATGCCCCAGGTGGAGATCGGGCGCTGTCGGGTCAAAGCCGGCCTTGATTCGAAGCGGGAGCCCTCGCTCCAGTTTCGTGATCAGCTCAGCCTCTACAAGCACCTCATCAGCGCCCCGCTTGATCACCGACAACTGCTCTTGAACCGACTTCATTTGAGGCCCCGTACCGAGTATTAAAAAGGGCGTAAACCTTACAAGATCGACCAAAAATTACAACGCTAGAGCGCGTGTACTGTGGAAATCGACAGCATCACAAGGGTTGCCTAGACAGCACTTTGCTTATATTTTAGGCAGATATTTTTCCTGTACAAAAAATCGCCAGACATCCAATGACCCATTCCAAATCGAAAGCACCTTACTACCCGAAGAGCCATCTATTGGCTGCAAGCGGTGTAGCTGCGCTTCTGAGCCTGGCACTGCTGGTATTTCCTTCACGTGAAGTCGAGGCGAAGAAGACATTTCTCGACCTCAGACTGGATGCTGCCCACGAGCTGGCACCGCTAGAGACAGCAGAGCCCTCACCAGAGACCGATACTGCTCACAGTCCATTCGCAAGCACCTCAGTCACTGATCAGCAAGCCACCAACCAAGTTCCGTCCGAACCTCAGCCAGAAGCAAATCCCCTCTTCAAGGAAATCACAGTCGCCAACGGCGATACCCTCTCGACCGTCTTTGCCAAGGTCGGACTGCCCCAATCCACGGTTCATGAAGTACTGGCCAGCAGCAAGGAAGCCAAGCAGCTGAGCCGCCTGCGCATTGGCCAACGCCTGGAGTTCGAACTGGATGAGCAGGGCGGGCTTGCACGCCTCAGCAGCCCAATAAACAGACTGGAAAGTCTGCAGCTGGAAAAAACCGATAGCGGCTACAGCTTCAAGAAAGACAAGCTCAAGCCAGACGTCAAAACCGCCTACGCCTACGGCCAGATAGAAAGCAGCCTCTTTCTCGCGGCCAAGCGCGCTGGCCTTAGCCACAACCTGACAATGGATCTGGCCAACGTTTTCGGCTACGACATCGACTTCGCCATGGATATCCGCAAGGGCGACTCTTTCGAAGTCGTCTATGAAGAAAAGACCATCGATGGTGAACGCGTAGGCACCGGCAATATCCTTGCCGCCCGCTTTACCAACCGCGGCAAAAATTACACGGCCGTTCGCTACACCAACAAGCAGGGCAACACCAGCTACTACACCGCCGACGGGACCAGCATGCGCAAGGCTTTCATCCGCACCCCCGTCGATTTCGCCCGGATCAGTTCGCGCTTCTCCAACGGTCGCAAGCACCCCATCCTGAACAAGATCCGCGCTCACAAGGGCGTGGACTATGCCGCGCCACACGGCACCCCTATCAAAAGCGCCGGTGACGGCAAGGTGATTCTGGCAGGACGCAAGGGCGGTTACGGCAACACGGTAATCATCCAGCACGGCAACCGCTATCGCACCCTGTATGCCCATATGCAGGGCTTTGCCAAGGGCGTCAGGAATGGCTCCCAAGTCAAGCAGGGGCAGATCATCGGCTACATCGGGACGACCGGCCTCTCCACCGGCCCGCATCTGCATTACGAGTTCCAGGTCGACGGCGTTCACGTTGACCCGCTCGGTCTCAAGCTTCCCATGGCCGATCCGATTGCCCAGAACGAAAAGCAGCGATTCCTTCAGATCAGTCAGCCTCTGATGGCGAAGATGGATAAAGAGCGCGAAACCATGCTCGCCATGCAGACCGAATAACGATGCCGATGTATGTCGGCATTATGTCCGGCACCAGCCTCGACGGACTGGACTTTGCCCTGATCGAGCACGATAGCCATACCAGGCTGATCGCTACTCACTACGAACCCATGCCGCATCAACTGAAACAGGACCTGCTCGAGCTCTGCTCGACAGGTCCTGATGAGCTTGCGCGCGCGGCAATCACAGAACAGGCCTGGGCCAAGCTGGCCGGTGACGGAGTCCTTAGGCTGCTTCAGCAGGCGCAAGCCCCTAGCAAGGCCGTCCGCGCCATTGGCAGTCACGGTCAAACCGTGCGGCACGAGCCTCAGCGCGGCTTCACCATTCAGATTGGAAATCCCGCCCTGCTGGCAGAGCTGACCGGCATTAGTGTGGTTGCGGATTTCCGTCGACGCGACGTGGCCGCAGGCGGTCAGGGCGCGCCCCTGGTGCCTGCCTTTCATGAAGCGCTATTTGGCGACGCCGAACATGCCAGGGCGGTATTGAATATCGGCGGATTCAGCAATCTCAGCCTGTTACGACCGGGACAAGCCGCGCGCGGTTTCGATTGCGGGCCTGGAAACGTACTGTTGGATGCCTGGATTCAACGCAACCTCGGGCACGCCTATGACCAGAACGGCGCATGGGCTGCCAGCGGAGAAGTCAACGGCACACTCCTGCAGGCGTTTCTCTCCGCGCCCTTCTTTTCGGCCCAGGGCCCTAAGAGCACTGGGCGGGAGCTATTCAATCTGGAATGGCTGGAAGCTCACCTGGAGAATTTCCCGGCATTGCCCGCCGAGGACGTACAGGCCACGCTGCTTGAGTTGACTGCAATTAGCATCTGCGATGCCCTGCGAGCAAGTCAACCGGAAACCAAGGATGTGCTGGTTTGCGGGGGCGGCGCGCATAACGCCGCGTTGATGACCAGGTTACAAGCTCACCTGCCAAGCTGTCAGGTAAACAGCACCACCCGCTTCGGAGTAGAGCCTGACTGGATTGAAGCCATGGCCTTCGCCTGGCTGGCGCATTGCTGCCTGGAAGGCATTGCCGCCAATCGGCCGAGCGTTACCGGTGCTCAAGGATTGCGCGTATTGGGTGCGATCTATCCCGCCTGACCGCCCAAACAAAAACGCCGCGCATAGCGCGGCGTTTTACAAGCTAGAAGATCAGATTGAGAATGAAGAACCGCAACCACAGGTAGTGGTGGCATTGGGGTTCTTGATCACGAAGCGCGAGCCTTCCAAGCCTTCCTGGTAGTCGACTTCAGCACCGGCCAGGTATTGATAGCTCATGGCGTCCACCACCAGGCTCACACCCTCACGCTCGATGATGGTGTCATCCTCAGCCAGCTCCTCATCGAAGGTAAAACCGTACTGGAACCCGGAGCAGCCCCCACCGGTGACAAAGACGCGCAATTTCAGGCGCGGATTACCTTCTTCCTCGACCAGGGTCTTCACCTTGCTCGCAGCATCCTGACTGAACTGGATCGCGGTGGGCGTGAAGGATACGACACTCATTCGGTTCTCCCGGCGCAAAGCGCCCTGTACTGCGTTGATGACGCATTATCGTCTTACCCTACGAAATCGGTCAACTATTGCCAGCAAACCGACTCCTGCGGGTTGTCGCCTGCGCCGTCATTAGGCTGCAGACAGCCCGGTACTACGGCAACAGCGCCACATTCCCAAGACCGAGGCGCTCATCCAGCCCGAAGAGGATGTTCATGTTCTGCAGAGCCTGGCCGGATGCGCCCTTCACCAGGTTGTCGATAACCGAAAGCACCACCACCAGGTCACCACCCTGGGGGCGATGCACGGCAATGCGGCACATGTTGGCGCCTCTCACACTGCGGGTCTCGGGGTGGCTTCCAGCCGGCATCACATCGACGAACGGCTCCTCGGCGTAGCGCTGCTCGTACAGCGCCTGCAGATCGACCGACGTATCAATAACCGTCGCATAAAGCGTTGCATGAATGCCACGAATCATCGGGGTCAGGTGCGGCACGAAGGTAAGCCCTACATCGCCGCCAGCCGCACGACGCAGCCCCTGGCTGATCTCCGGCAGATGGCGGTGCCCTTTGACTGCATAAGCCATCATGCTCTCGCCGGCCTCGGTGAACAGCGAACCAAGCTTTGCCGCACGACCAGCACCGCTCACGCCCGACTTGCAGTCAGCGATCAGCTTCGAGGCATCGGCAAGTCCGTTTTCCAGCAATGGCAGAAAACCCAGCTGAGTCGCCGTCGGGTAACAGCCTGGAACGGCAATCAAGCGCGCTCCGCGAATCTGCTCACGGTTGACTTCTGGCAGACCATAGACCGCCTCGGGCAGCAGGTCAGGCGCGCCATGGGGCTGGCCGTACCATTTCGCCCACTCATCGGCATCCTGCAGGCGGAAGTCCGCTGACAGGTCAATCACCCGAGTACCTGCATCCAGCAATTCTTTCGCCAGAGCATGAGCGACCCCATGAGGCGTGGCAAAAAACACTACGTCACAGGCGCCCAGAGTTGCCGCATCCGGCACGCTGAAGGCCAGGCCGTCGTAATGACCACGCAAGTTCGGATACATATCCGTGACCTTGACGCCGTCCTCGGAGCGTGAGGTGATCACGGTTACGTCGGCCTGTGGATGCTGCGCAAGCAATCGCAGCAGTTCGACACCGGTGTAGCCTGTGCCGCCGACAATTCCGACCTTGATCATGAGCCGCCTCTCGAATGCAACGATAAAGACCGTGGATGATAAAGCTGCCAACGCTTGCGGCCAACCATTGAGGTGACGCATGGCTGCCCGAGCCACTACTATCTACGCGCAAATCGGTCCAGGGAAAACCTCAATGCTCTATCTATGGCTCAAGGCTCTACACATCATCGCCATCGTCTGCTGGTTCGCCGGGCTGTTCTATTTGCCAAGACTGTTCGTCTACCACGCCATGAGCGAAGATCAGCCCAGCCGCGAGCGCTTCAAGGTCATGGAACGCAAGCTGTATCGGGGCATCATGACCCCCTCGATGATCGCCACCTTGATCTTTGGTGCCTGGATGATCGCCCTCAACCCGGCGTTGTTCAGCACCGGCGGCTGGCTGCATGCCAAGCTTGCGTTGGTCGCATTGCTGATCGCCTATCACCTCATGTGCGGGGCGCAATTGAAGCGCTTTGCACGGGACGAGAATTCCCGCAGCCACGTGTTCTACCGTTGGTTCAATGAGGTTCCTGTGCTGTTTCTGCTGGCCATCGTCATCCTTGTGGTGGTCAGGCCGTTCTGACGACGCTGACGACAGCGTGATGTAGCACTCATTCTGCAAACCGCTAACCCCGGCGAAACGCATGTCGCTTGTTGCGGCATTGGCGGCGATTTAGGCTTTGCTGAAACCCATTACAAGGACGTGCCATGCAGGCCACCCAGTACCGAATCGTCTTCGATGGCGAGCTGATGCCTGGCATGGCAGTCGAAACCGTCAAGGCCAACCTCGCTCGCCTCTTCAAGAGCGATGCCGACACGATTGACCGCCTGTTCCAACAGGACTCGGTCAACATCAAGCGTGAGCTGAGCGAAACGCAGGCAGACCAATACCTGCGCGCCCTTCAGGCTGCCGGGGCGAAGGTTCGCAAGGAACCCGAGCCCAACCCAGCCCTTAGCCTCGCACTGATGGATAGTGCCGAGGTAACGCCCCTGGCAACAGCACACATGGAATGTCCAAAATGCGGACATGCCCAGGCACAGGCGATCCAGTGCGAAAGCTGCGGCATCGTTATCGAGAAGTACCTTGCACGACAGGCCCAGAATACGGCCCCGGAAGCCCTGCACGAGCTCAACCAACCCTACGCACCACCCCGCGCTCAGGTGGCCGAACCCACACCCGAATTCGGCGAACTCAAGCCATTCTCCGTGCATGGCCGAATCGGTCGCCTGCGCTATCTGGCCTGGTCGATGATCCTGTCGCTGTCGGCCCTGGGCTTGCTGGTAGTCGGCGGCGGTATCTTTGCCTTTTCCAGTCTGGTCGGCTTTCCCCTGATGGGACTGATCGTTATCGGTTTTCTCATAGTTACGGTACAGCTGGGTGTACAGCGCCTGCATGACATCGGCTGGTCCGGCTGGCTCATACTGCTGACCCTGATCCCGGTGATCGGCTCGATATTCCCCTTCGTCATGCTGCTCGCGCCCGGTAGCAAAGGCCTCAATCGATTCGGCCCGCCACCGCCACCCAACAGCAGGGCGGTGAAGATTCTAGCCGTCCTCTGGCTGCTGGTACCGGTTATCGGCATCTTCGCCGCCATCGCCTTACCGGCTTACCAAAGCGCTCTGTGGCACGCGCCCTTTTAGGGGATCAGGCCTGCACCGTCCGCCCCGAAGCCCAGGTACGGAGCTTGTCGAGAGATTCAGCCATCACCACCGAAAGCGGTGATGTCGAGCGGATACAACCAAGCAGTATCTCTTGGTCCGGCTCCCGGGACTGCGCCTGGCTGGCATACACAGCGGCTACCACCACCTGCTCGATCTCTGCGCCGGAAAAGCCCTCACAGGCCGCTGCCAGCTCGGCAAGATCGAATTTCTCCGGGTCCAGCTCACGCCGCAGCAGATGGATGCGGAAGATATCTGCCCGAATGACGGCATCCGGCAGGTCAACAAAAAACAGCTCGTCGAAACGCCCCTTGCGTAGAAGCTCTGGCGGCAGGCGATCTACCGCGTTGGCCGTGGCCACCATAAACACCGGCGCCTGCCGCTCGGCCATCCAGGTCAGCAGCGTACCGAGGACACGCTGACTGACGCCGCCATCCATCTCGCCGGTTGCCAGTCCTTTCTCCAACTCGTCCATCCAGAGTACGCAAGGTGCCATCTGCTCAGCGAGCTTCAGCGCTTCGCGCAAATTGCGTTCGGTTTCACCGAAGAACTTGTTGTAGAGACAGGCGAAATCCAGACGCAGCAATGGCAGCCCCCAGAGTCCGGCTACCGCCTTGGCCGCCATGCTCTTGCCGCCACCCTGCACGCCCACCAGCATCACGCCACGCGGCATGTCCTTTTGACGGCCCGTCATGAACGCTGCCTGGCGCTCGCCGAGCCAGCGCTTGAAGTTGAACAGCCCGCCCACATCGGCAAAACGCGCCGTTTCGTGCTCGAAACCCAGCACGCCCTGCATGTCCAGCAGCTCAAATTTTTTGCGATTGAGCTCCGGCAGATCTTCCTGAGTGATCGCCCCGTCATCGCAGATCAGGCTCTGCGCCAGATTGCGGGCCTCGGCATGACTCAAACCACGCAGATTCTTCACCACTTGCTGCAGGGTGCGATTGTCGGTGCGCACCCGAGCCCCACGGTTGCGCTCACTCCAGCGGGTCGCCTCGTCACGAACGATACTCAGCAACTCTTCTTCTGAAGGCAGGGTCAGGCTGAAACGTGCGGCGTAGCGCTGCACCTCGGCTGGCAGTTTCAGCGCATGGGACACCAGCACCAACGTGGGTGTCGCTGCTCCTTCAGCCGTGGCGATTTCCTTGATCAGCCGTACCACCTGCGGCTCCCCGAGGAACGGGTGTAGGTCGCAGAAGACATAGAGGCTGTGCTGAGGATCATGTTTGACACGCTTGAGCGCGACTTCCGGCGCACAGCTCTCACCCTCGTCCAGCGCTTCACCGCCAAAGCTCAGGCGACGCAAACCCTCCGTCACCGACCACAGTTGCAGCCCCAAACCACGCGCGACAGCCAGGCCTGTGAGCGTTTCCAGCACGCGCCGCTCATCCCAGGACTCGATGACCACCAGCCGCAAGCGCGACTCCAATACCAGCGCCAAATCACGAATATCATTCTTCATCATCGCCTCCTTGCCCGACCTGACCCAGCGCTCGAGGGCCTGCTAAACTGCGAGCCGATCATACTTCCGGAGACATGCCATGGATTGTTTGTTTTGCAAGATCGTGGCCGGGGACATTCCCACCCACAAGCTCTATGAAGACGATCAGGTCATCGCCTTCAGGGACATCGCTCCCCAAGCGCCGGTGCATTTCCTGGTCATCCCGAAGAAACATATCGCGACGCTGCACGACCTCAGCGAGGAAGATGACAAGGCGCTTGCCGGCCATATCCTCTTCACGGCCCAGCGCCTCGCCGAAGAGCAGGGCTGCCAGGAAGGCTTCCGCGTAGTCATGAACTGCAACGACCTGGGAGGCCAGACGGTCTATCACATACATATGCATGTGCTCGGCCAGCGCCAGATGCATTGGCCGCCTGGCTGAAGGGCAGCAGCACACCCGACCGACGTCCGTCCACAAACAAGGAGGCCACATGCCGAACCAGCGTGAATATTCACCTGCCGACCGTCTGCTGATGCAGGCCGATGCGGCATTACGAACGCTTCTGCCCTTCAGTGGCCAACCAAACCGGCCAAGCCCGGCGCTATTGAAGAACGAGACCGAGCTTGATGACAGCGAAACGCGTCACGTTGCCGGACTGATGCGTATCAACCACACCGGGGAAGTTTGTGCTCAGGGCCTCTACCAAGGTCAGGCGTTGACAGCCCGACTGCCGAATGTGCGCAAAGCAATGGAGCAGGCCGCCGACGAGGAAATCGACCACCTCGCCTGGTGCGAACAGCGTATCCGCCAGCTGGGCAGCCACACCAGCGTGCTCAATCCACTCTTCTATGGAATGTCATTTGGCATTGGCGCTACCGCAGGACTGATCAGCGACCGTGTTAGCCTGGGTTTTGTTGCCGCCACCGAAGACCAGGTCTGCAAGCACCTCGACGAGCATCTCGCGCAGATTCCAGCGAGCGACGAGAAGTCCCGGGCCATTCTTCAGCAGATGCGGGTAGACGAGGCCGAACACTCCACCGCCGCCCTGGAAGCAGGCGGCTTCCGCTTCCCTGCACCCGTCAAGTTCGGCATGAGCCTGATGGCCAAGGTCATGACCAAGACGACTTACAGGATTTAACGGGAGGCTGGAAGCCAGCGTGCGGCTCAACCTTCTGAACCGCTGTTCACTTTCTTCCAGCTTCTGACTTCAATTAATCCTCAAGCCAGCTCGATGATCTCGTAGTCATGGGTAATCTCGACGCCGGCACGGCCGAGCATGATCGAAGCTGAGCAGTATTTTTCCGCTGAAAGTTCTACCGCACGCTTGACCTGAGCCTCCTTTAACCCGCGCCCCTTGACCACAAAGTGCAGGTGAATCCGGGTGAACACTTTCGGATCTTCACTCGCGCGCTCCGCCTCCAGGAAGGCCTCACAACTTTCTACCGGTTGCCGTGATTTCTTCAGAATGCTCACGACATCGAAGTTACTGCAGCCGCCCAGCCCAAGCAGAATCATTTCCATTGGGCGCACGCCCAGATTGCGCCCGCCATTTTCCGGCGGACCGTCCATCACCACGACATGCCCGCTGCCCGACTCGCCAAGAAACATCGCTTCGCCAGCCCACTGAATGCGCGCTTTCATTGACAGACTCCGTAGAAAAAAGAGCGAAGCTTAGCACGAGCATTTCCATCTAAAAGAGGCGGTAAATCGGCAAATCGCTATAAGAAAGTCGTATTCGTGTCGCAGTCTTGTTGTCGACCCGATCCGGTCTGCTAAGCTCTCGGCGATCAAAATAGAAGCACAACCATAAATAATAAAAATCTGCCTCCACTGGTAATTTCTTTCGGGACTACAGCATGGTTGCTATAACACTTACGCCCAAGATCAAAAACATCGACAAACTACTCGCTCACTGCCATCGACGGCGCTACACGGCCAAGAGCACCATCATTTACGCAGGAGACCGCAGCGAGACTCTGTTCTTTATCGTCAAAGGTTCGGTCACCATCCTGATCGAGGATGATGACGGGCGCGAAATGATCATCGCCTACCTGAACTCTGGCGACTTTTTCGGTGAGATGGGGCTTTTCGAGAAGGAAGGCACCGAGAAGGAGCGCAGTGCCTGGGTTCGCGCCAAGACCGAATGCGAAGTAGCCGAATTGAGCTATGCCAAGTTCCGTGAGCTGACCCAGCAGGACCCTGACATTCTCTACGCCTTGGGCAGCCAGATGGCCGAGCGGCTGCGCAACACTACGCGCAAGGTCGGCGACCTGGCATTCCTTGACGTCACCGGGCGCGTTGCCCGCACCCTGCTTGACCTGTGCAAGCAGCCGGACGCGATGACCCACCCGGACGGCATGCAGATCAAGATCACCCGTCAGGAGATCGGTCGTATTGTCGGCTGCTCGAGGGAAATGGTCGGACGTGTACTAAAGAGCCTGGAGGCCCAGGGACTGGTCTTCGTCAAAGGCAAGACCATGGTGGTGTTCGGCACTCGCTGAGTACCAATCAGCGCGGGCCGGTCTCACGGACCGGCCCATCGCTTGCTCAATCCGATTCGATAGCTGCTCTGGGGCGGCTGCGCCCAGGGAAGAACAGGCGCTGCAACTCCGCACCGGGCTGTTCGGCACGCATAAAGGCTTCGCCTACCAGAAACGCATAGACCTGATTGATTTCCATCAGCTCGACATCTGCACGATGCAGAATGCCGCTCTCGGTCACCACCACGCGGTCACGGGGGATGCGTGGCAGCAGATCCAGCGTGGTTTCCAGATCCAGCTCAAAAGTGTGCAGATCGCGATTGTTGATGCCAATCAACGGCGCTTCGATACGCAAGGCCCGCTCCAGCTCAGCGCCGTCGTGTACCTCCACCAGTACATCCAGCCCCTGCTCCGCGGCAACGTCGGCCAACTCCTTCATTCGCTCGTCGCTCAACGCAGCGACGATCAGCAGAATGCAGTCGGCGCCCAGCGCGCGCGCCTCCACTACCTGGTAGGGATCGACCATGAAATCCTTGCGGATCACCGGCAGGTTGCAGGCACTGCGCGCCTGCTGCAGGTATTTATCGGCACCCTGAAAGAAGTCGATATCGGTCAACACCGACAAACAGGTCGCACCGCCTGCCTCGTAGCTTCTGGCGATTTCCGCCGGATCGAAATCCTCACGAAGCACGCCCTTGCTCGGCGAGGCCTTTTTGATCTCGGCAATCACTGCCGGCTGCTTGCTGGCAACCTGCTCCTGTAGCCGCCGGGCAAAACCACGGACCGGGTCGGCAATCCCCGCCAGTCTCTCCAGCTCGGCCAGCCCCACCTGCGCACGGCGCTGCGCCACCTCTTCATACTTTCGCGTAATGATCTTTTCCAGAACGGTTGGCACGCTCATTGTGCATTCTCCTGCCTGAATACCGCCGTGAAGGACACCAGCTCTTCGAACTTGTCCCGTGCCAGTCCGCTGTGCAATGCGTCATGGGCCATTTCCACGCCCTGTTTCAGGCTCGACGCCACATCTGCCGCATAGAGCGCGGCACCGGCGTTGAGGACGATCAGATCGGCGGCTTTCTGGCCATTCTCGGTTTTCCGCCGGCCCAGCGCATCACGAATCAGGGTCAGCGAGCCTTGAGCGTCTTCGACGTTCAGCCCGATCAGACTCTGGCTCTTGATGCCGAAGTCCTCAGGTTGCACGCGGTATTCGCTGATCTCGCCATTGCGCAGCTCGGCAACGTAGGTCGGTGCCGCCAGGCTGATTTCATCCAGACCATCCTGCGCATGCACCACCAGCACATGGGTGCTGCCCAGCCGCGCAAGCACTTCAGCCATCGGCCGGCACAGCTCCTTGCTGAACACACCGAGCACCTGGTGTTTGACACCCGCCGGGTTGGACATCGGCCCAAGAATATTGAACAGGGTACGCAGCCCCAGCTCGCGGCGTGGGCCCGCGGCATGTTTCATGGCGCCATGATGGGCAGGTGCGAACATGAAGCCCACGCCCACCGCATCGACGCTGCGCGCCACCTGCTCGGGGCTGAGATCGAGATAGACGCCTGCGGCTTCGAGCAGATCCGCACTGCCGCTCTTGCCAGACACCGCGCGGTTGCCATGTTTCGCCACCTTGCCGCCGGCAGCTGCGACGACGAAAGCCGCCGCCGTGGAGACGTTGAAGATGTTCATGCCGTCGCCGCCAGTGCCACAGGTATCCACCAGGCGATGGGTATCGAATTGCACCGGCTCGGCCAGCTCACGCATCACTTGCACCGCGCCGACGATCTCGTCGATGGTTTCGCTCTTCATGCGCATCCCCATCAGGAACGCGCCAACCTGTGCATCCGTGCACTGCCCGGTCATGATCTGGCGCATGACCGCCTTCATCTCTTCCGTGGTCAGATCCAGCTGGCCGACAATCCTGTTCAGGGCTTCCCTGATGTCCATTAGCGCATGCCTCCGGTCTGCTTCAAGAAATTGGCAAAGAGTTCATGACCCTGCTCGGTCAGGATCGACTCGGGGTGGAACTGCACGCCCTCGACATTCATCGTGCGATGCCGCAGTCCCATGATTTCGTCGACGCTGCCATCCTCACGGCGCGTCCAGGCTGTGACTTCCAGGCAATCGGGCAGGGTTTCGAGGCTAACCACCAGCGAGTGATAGCGGGTAACGGTCAGCGGGTTGTTCAGCCCGCTGAAGACGCCGCCGTCTTCATGGAAAACCGGACTGGTCTTGCCATGCATTACCTGACGAGCTCGTACCACGTCACCACCGAAGGCCTGACCGATGCTCTGGTGACCGAGGCATACGCCGAGAATCGGTAGCTTGCCGGCGAAATGACGAATCAGCTCAAGCGATATGCCCGCTTCATTCGGCGTGCAGGGACCGGGAGAGACGACGATGCGCTCGGGGTTGAGCGCCTCAATCTCGGCCACGGTCATTTCGTCGTTGCGCACTACCCGCACCTCGGCACCAAGCTCACCCAGGTACTGCACGACGTTGTAGGTAAAGGAATCGTAGTTATCCAGCATCAGCAGCATGTGCATCACCCCTTATGAATTGACCTGCCCACCGCGCCGCCGAAACAGTCGTGGCCGCAAAAAGGCGCTACCGGAGGCTGTGGACGACGCGCGAAGCGAATGATTTCTGGCTGGCGCCAGCAAGACCGGATCAGGTGCGCCAACGCCATCGGGCGCTGGCCTTGAAAAGGCACATCAGGAGGATGCTGCTGAATATCACGGAAAGGTCTCGCAAAACGATCGACGCAAAGTAGCCTATGCCAGCCCCCGATTCAACCGGCAGCGCCCGCTACCAGCAGGCCGGGCAACCATTTGCGTCGCAATACTGCGCATAAAACAGCTCGGGAATTCGCTTGCAGCAACAGCTTCAGCGCGGACGCAATGAGTACTGCTCATATAAGCTGCTACACACGCACCCAGCGCGACCCGCTACACCCTGCGACAGTTACTTAGCTACGACGCGTTTCTCGCCTACCTCTGTCTATCCCGCATGGCTCGCCTATACGCCAGCGGTTTACTGGGCCAGCGCGCTGCCATGCACCTGTTCCCGGATCGCAGCCAGAGTCGCACTCAGCTCCTGAGCCGGAACCGGTCGTGCATAGAGATATCCCTGGGCCTGGCGGCAGCCAAGACGCAGCAGCTCATCGGCGACCGCCTGATCCTCGACACCCTCGGCAAGCGTCGAGAGCCCAAGCGAATCAGCCATCTGGATGATAGTGGCGACAATCGCGTGACCGTCCTCGGTATCGATACCTTGCACAAAGGACCGATCAATCTTCAGCGTATCCACCGCCAGCTGGCGCAGATAGGCGAGGCAGGAATAACCTGTGCCGAAGTCGTCGATCGACAGCTGTATGCCAAGCGCCTTGAGCCTGTTTAGCATGAGTACGACCTCGGCGTCGTTTTCCAACAGGCTCGACTCGGTCAGCTCAAGCTCCAGCGCAGACGCCGGCAGCCCGGTCTTGGCCAGCGCATCCTGAACAACGCGCTCCAGCGACCCGTCATGCAGCTGGGCCGCTGCCACATTGACCGCAACCCTCGGAATCATCATGCCCTGGGCTCGCCAGCTGGCGGCCTGGCTACAGGCTTCGAAAAGTACCCAGCTGCCAATTTCGACGATCAGCCCGTTCTCTTCGGCGGCCGGTATGAAGCGCCCCGGCAACACCAGCCCCCATTGCGGATGCTGCCAGCGCACCAGCGCCTCCACACCCAACAACCGCCCCGTGGCGATATCCACCTGCGGCTGGTAATGCAGCAGCAGCTCGTTGCGTGAAAGCGCAAGCCGCAGACCGTTGACCAGATAGAGACGCCCGCGCATCTCAGCATCCAGCTCCGAATCGTAATAGCAACAACTCTTGCGTCCGCCCTGTTTGGCTTTGTACATGGCCATTTCGGCGTTGCGCAGCAACGTGGGGAAATCCTGGCCATCGTTGGGACCCAAGGCCACACCAATGGAAACCGGCACCACGATGCTCTGCCAATCCAGCACGAAGGGCTCGGACAGCTCCTTGAGCAATGCTTGGACAACCGCCGAGGTCGCTCCGGCATCCGTCAACTCAGTCAACAGAACCAGAAACTCATCGCCGCCAGCCCTGGCCAGCATGGCGCTCTCGGGGAGCAATTGCTGCAGACGCTCCGAGGCTCGACAGAGCAGCCGGTCGCCGAAGGCATGACCGAAAGAGTCGTTGACCATCTTGAAATGGTCGAAGTCTACATAGAGCACCGCTACCGAAGCCTGTTGCCCCCTGGCATCCATCAGCGCTTGCCGCGTGCGCTCCTGCAGGAGCTCAGGCTTGGGCAGCCCCGTGAGACTGTCATAGGAACTCAGATACTGGGCCTTCTTCTCAGCGGCATCGCGCTCGGCTTTTTCCACCGCAAGCCTGGCATAGGGCGCGCGCACATTGGCGACGAACATCACCTGGTAGATAAAGCAGTAGGAAAGGATCTTGTAGGAGTGCCCGAGCAGGCTGAATAGGCCGTTGACGTTGTCGTAGGCGATAAAGCACAGCTCGGCGAAGATGGAAATCAGCGTGGCCGCGAGCAGACCCTCCGCCTGCCACGCCGGCCGCTCCTTGCGACCGACCCAGAAGCGCCAGGCGGCGACGACGAACAGGGCGATAATCAGCCATTCGCTCATGATCTTGAACGACGTGAGCCCTGTGCCTTCGATAAAAGTACGTGGCAGGAGCTGCGGCTGATAGAGCTGCATAAACGTGGTGATGCCTGCCACAGCCAGCGCAACGAGGAGCAAGGCCGGGCGCGACAACGGACGTTTCGGCTGTAGACGGAAGGCAACAGCAAGCAGCGTGCAGGCCAGCAGAATGCGCGATACCAGCCAGAAGCTTATGGCCTTTTCCACCGACGCCGGGGTTATCCAGTCCGGCATGCCGTTGTAGGACAGCATATGCGCCAGGTCGATCAGAGCGATGGCGAGAAAGGCGCAGCCTAGCAGCGGGCTCGACGCACGCTGTGGACCCTGGCTGTGCCAGACCACTGCAAAAACCAGGGAAGCAACGACGATAGCGAAAACTTCACAGGCGATATGTACCGACAATGGAAACCAGCCGGTGCCGGCCTGCAGGTCGGTAAAGCAGGACAACAACCAGACCAGGCCCAGCAACAGCCCGGAGGCGATAACCAGAACGCTGGTCGGGTAACGATTGCTGGTGGATGCGGCGGTACTGCTATCCGTCTGATACGACATGCGTGATACCGGCTGGTAATTCGGTCAAGCGCCCTGTACAGGCGAAATCGGACTATATACAGGGCATTTGGCCATTACCATACGTACAGTGTGGAATTTAGACGTACGTCCTGAGTAGAAGTCAGCGCTCGGCCTTCTCCGCCAATGCCACCGCGCGGAACATGGCGCGCCGCTTGTTCAGCGTTTCTTCCCATTCCAGTGCCGGCTGCGAGTCGGCCACGATGCCGGCACCGGCCTGCACATGCAGCTCGCCATCCTTGATTACCGCCGTGCGGATGGCGATGGCGGTGTCCATGTTGCCGTTCCAGGCCAGGTAGCCCACCGCACCGCCGTAGACACCGCGCTTGACCGGCTCCAGCTCGTCGATGATCTGCATCGCACGCACCTTGGGCGCCCCGGAGAGGGTGCCGGCGGGCAGGATCGCGCGCAGTGCATCCATCGCCGTCAGCGGCGCCTTGAGCTGGCCGGTGACGTTGGAGACGATGTGCATGACGTTGGAGTAGCGCTCGATGACCATTTTCTCGGTCAGCCGAACCGAGCCGTTTTCAGCAACACGACCGACGTCGTTGCGGCCCAGGTCGATCAGCATCAGGTGCTCGGCCAGTTCCTTGGCGTCGCTGAGCAGGTCCTGCTCCAGCGCCAGGTCGGCCTCTTCGGTGGCGCCACGCGGGCGAGTGCCGGCAATCGGCCGCACCGTGACCAGGCCGTCCTCGACCCGCACCAGCACTTCCGGCGACGAACCCACCACGTGGAAGTCGCCGAAGTTGAAGAAGTACATGTAGGGAGTCGGGTTGAAGCAGCGCAGCGCCCGGTAGAGGTCGATGGGGGCGGCCTCGAACGGAATCGACATGCGCTGGGAAATCACCACCTGCATGCAGTCGCCGGCAAGGATGTAATCCTTGATGCGGTTGACCGAATGCTCGTAATTTTCGCGAGTGAAGCTTGAGCGAAACTCCGGCTCGGTCGCAGCCGGGCCCTCGAAGTCCAGCCCCAGTCGCGGCGCAATCGGCTGGCGCAGCTTGTCGCGCAGCACCTTCAGGTGCGCGAGACCCTCTTCATAGGCATTCGGCTGCGCCGGGTCGACCAGCACGATGCAGTGCAGCTTCCCTGCCAGATTGTCGAACACCACCACGGCATCGGAGACCATCAGCAGAATGTCCGGCGTGCCCAGCGGATCGGGATTCGGACACTGGGCCAGCTTGTGCTCCACATAGCGCACGCTGTCATAGCCGAAATAACCCACCAGACCACCGTTGAACCGGGGCAGCCCATCAACCGGCGCTACGCGGTAGCGCTGCTGGAAGGCCTCGACGAAGGCCAGGGGATCTTCCACCTGGGCACTCTCCGTCTCGACGCCATCGGTGGTCACGCAGATGTGGTGATCCTGTACCCGCAGAACCGTGCGGCACGGCAGACCGATGATGGAGTAGCGCCCCCACTTTTCGCCGCCCTGCACCGACTCCAGCAAATACGAATTGGGCGCGTCGGCCAACTTCAGGTACAGCGACAACGGCGTGTCAAAGTCAGCCAGGGTTTCGAAAGACAGGGGGATGCGGTTATGGCCTGCAGCGGCCAAACGCTGGAATTCTTCGCGGGTCATTATCAGCCTCGTGGTCGGAGGGAAATTCGGAAACAGCTCGGCAAACACACCGGCACAAAGCCGGTCAGAAAGTCAGAGTCGCCAGCGCCAGCGCGCCAGGGCCTTGATGACCTTCATCCACTGTTTACGGGTAACCACCACGATCTGATCTCTTCGGCGGGGTGCAAATGTGAAGAACACTAGCCCAGCCCCTGAGCCGAAGCAACCAGCTCACGCAGGTCATCCAATACCATGGCCGGCGACTCTTCGGCGATGGGTTCGCCGTGGTTATAGCCGTAGCTGAGCGCAACACAGGCGACACCGGCCGCCTTCGCCGCACGCACATCGTTGCGTGAATCACCGATGAACAGGGATTGCTCTGGCAAAACGCCCGCCTTGTCCATTACCCAGAACAACGCAGCCGGATCGGGCTTCTGCTGCGGCAGGGTATCGCCACCGACCAACCACTGGAAGTAACCGGAAAGACCCTTCTCTTCCAGCAGCGGCTCGATGAACTCAGAGGGTTTGTTGGTGATGATCGCCAACGGCACATCGCGAGCACGCAGCCAGTCCAGGCATTCGCGTACGCCGGGGTAAACGGTGGTCAGCTCGTGTCCGCCTGCGTAGGCCCGCATAAACAGCGCCAACGCCTCCTGGGCTTGCGTTTCATCCACGCCGTCATGCTCCAGCTGACCGGCCAGCGCACGACGCACCAGCACCCGCGACCCGTTGCCGACCCAGTTGCGCACCCGAGAGACTCCGGCCGTTTCACGGCCGAGCTGCAGCAACATATCATCCACCGCGGCAGCCAGATCCGGCACCGAATCAATCAGGGTGCCGTCCAGGTCGAACATCACCAGGCGCGGCAATTGGCCGTTGAACAGCTGCTCCAGACGAGTCATGAGCGAGCCAGGGCCAGTTCGGCGCGCATCTGGTCGATCACCGCCTTGTAGTCCGGCTGATTGAAGATCGCCGAGCCGGCAACGAAGGTGTCGGCACCGGCCGCGGCGATCTCGCGAATATTCTTTGGATTTACCCCGCCATCGATTTCCAGACGAATCTCGCGACCGCTGGCGTCGATCAATGCCCGCGCCTCTCGCAGCTTGTCGAGGGTGCCGGGAATGAATTTCTGCCCGCCGAAGCCCGGGTTGACGCTCATCAGCAGCACCATGTCGACCTTGTCCATCACGTACTTGAGCACGTCCAGCGGCGTGGCCGGGTTGAACACCAGGCCAGCCTTGGCGCCGCCGTCCTTGATCAGCTGCAGCGAGCGGTCGATGTGGTCGGAGGCTTCCGGGTGGAAGGTGATGTAACTGGCACCGGCTTCGAGGAAGTCGCCGATCATGCGGTCCACCGGACGAACCATCAGGTGCACGTCGATGGGTGCGGTAATGCCATGCTTGCGCAGCGCCGAGCAGACCATCGGGCCGATGGTCAGGTTGGGCACGTAGTGGTTGTCCATCACGTCGAAGTGGACGATGTCCGCACCGGCGGCGAGAACGTTGTCCACTTCCTCGCCCAGACGGGCGAAGTTTGCGGAAAGGATCGAAGGGGCGATGGCGAACGGCTGCATGACGACCTCGAGGTAGCGCGGGCGGAATGCCGCGTATTGTACCCGAGGGGCCAGCATTGCGGCGCGCCTGACGTCTACCTACTGCTCGTCCGGCGCGCCGACTCGGATCAGCTCAGCTCATCGAAACACTCATCGATGATCGCCAGGCCACGCTCAAGCACTTCATCCTCTACCGTCAGCGGCACCAGCACCCGCAGCACGTTGTAGTAGGTGCCGCATGAGAGCAGGATCAGCCCCTTTTCGCGGGCCAGCGCGACTATTTTACCGGTGAGCTCAGCCGCGGGGCGGGTACGCTCGGCGTCTTCAAACAGCTCTATGGCAACCATCGCGCCCGATCCACGCACCTCGGCGATTTGCCGATGGCGCGACTGGATGGCCTTGAGCCCGTCGACCAGCTTTTGCCCTACCACCTGACTGCGCTCCACCAGCCGCTCCTCTTCGAACACCTCCATTACTGCCAGCGCCGCCGCACACGACAGCGGGTTGCCCGCGTAGGTACCACCCAGACCACCCGGCGCAATGGCGTCCATGAGCTCGGCCCGGCCACACACACCGGCGATGGGGAAACCGCCGCCCACAGACTTGGCAAAGGTGGTGAGGTCGGCCACCACACCCATCTGCTCCATGGCAAAGAAGGTGCCGGTACGGCCAGCGCCGGTCTGCACTTCGTCGGCGATCAGGACGATGCCGTGCTGATCGCAAAGGGCACGCAAACGAGCCATGAAGTCCTTCGGCGCGACGTTGAAGCCACCCTCGCCCTGCACCGGCTCGATGATGATGGCGGCGATGTCACGCGGCTCGGCGTCGTTCTTGAAAATGCGCTCGATGCTCTCGATCGCGTCATCGACGCTGACGCCATGCAGCTCACAGGGATAAAGCGCACGGAAGATGCCACCCGGCATCAGGCCCATGCCCGCCGAGTAGGGTGCGACCTTGCCGGTCAGGCCGAGGGTCATCATGGTGCGGCCGTGATAGGCACCAGTGAAGGCAATTACTCCTGCACGGCCAGTAGCGGCACGAGCAATCTTCACAGCGTTTTCCACCGCCTCGGAGCCGGTGGTGACCAACAGGGTCTTCTTGGCGAAATCGCCGGGCACCCGCGCATTGATTTTCTCGCACAGTTCGACGTAGGGCTCGTAGGCCAGAACTTGAAAGCAGGTGTGCGTCAGCTTGTGCAGTTGTTCCTCAACCGCCTTGAGAATCTTCGGATGCAGGTGTCCGGTATTCAGCACAGCGATGCCACCGGCAAAGTCGATGAATTCGCGCCCTTCGACGTCCACTACCATGCTGTTACGGGCACGCTCGGCAAAGATCGGATGGATCTGCCCCACACCACGCGGAACGGCGGCGATACGGCGCTGCATCAGGGATTGGTTGGTCTGGCTCATGGGTTCCTCGGGTGGCCGCTAAACAGGGCCGGTGATCGATATGGGTGCAAGGGACAGGCGCAGCGCCACCGCCGCGAACCGTTCGGATTACTCTATGCTGCCGTTCGGGATATTGCACGCCTTGTCGAAGGTGGATTCCGTACAGCTCGGCTTGCCGTTAGGCTTACCCGATGACGCAGTTGCGCGCCTGGGGGAATTCGATGTTTTGCCTTTACCGTTTGAGAGTCGGTCTTTGTGCTCTTGCGCTGGCTACCAGTGCAGGCGCAAGCGCAAACGAGCCCGCGCCTGCGTCCGAAACGCCCGCCCCCATCGAGCGCCCAGCGCTTTCTTCTCGCAGCGCCAGCATGGCCGCCGACCTGGCGCGCCAGTTGCCGCCCGCCGAAGTACTGAGCCTCCAGGCCGGCGACGAGGCTTTTATGGCGCTCTGGCAACCGGCGAATGTCGCCGAACCCAAAGGACTGGTGATTCTGCTGCCCAGTACCGGCGAAAGCGCCGATTGGCCGCGTGGCATCGGCCCGCTACGACGCAGCCTGCCCGATCACGGCTGGCACACCCTGAGCCTCAGCCTGCCGGACTCTGCACATTACATTGCGCCAGCCGAGCCAGAACCACAGCCAGAACCGGAAGAACCCGCAAGCGAAGATAGCGAGCCACCAGCCGAACCCGAAGAAGCAGGCTACCTGCCCGAGGAAACCGCAGCATTGCCAGGAGAATTGTCTGGCGAGCAGGACGACGAGACCTTCGAAACAGCCGAACCGGCCAAGGCGGCTGCCGGGTTGCCCGAGCGCATCGACGAGCGAATTGCCGCCGCCCTGGATCACGCTCGCGGGCTGCAAGCAAAAACCATCATTCTGCTAGGCCAGGGCACTGGAGCCTACTGGGCCGCTCGCTATCTGCAGCAGTGGGCGCCAGATGATGTCGAGCGCCTGGCGCTGATTCACCCTCGCCAGCCCGACAGCCAGCAGGAGGCCCTGGCGCAGCTGGTCCCGTCACTTGGGCTGCCGACCGGCGACTTCTATTACCGCGAGAGCGACAGCGCGCGGAAACAGGCCCGTGAGCGCTTGAATGTCAGCCGCCGCATAGACCATCCCGCCTATCACCAGATCGGCCTGACCGAGCTGACGGGCGAACACAAGGTCAGGGACGAGCAGTTGATACGCCGGGTACGCGGCTGGCTGGACAGACCTACTGACTAATCATTCGGCAAAACCGCACGTTGCGCGCCGTTGCCTGTGCCGTCCTTCGTGCGCAAACCTTGGACCTTGCCGGCTGGCTGGCGCATTCGCCGCAAAGAGCGCAGCTCCCCCGTGCGGACTTTGCTTCGTGCAGCGCCGCCCCGGCACGAAGCTTTAGCTTTTCAACTCTCAGCGAAAGCCCCGTCGCTGCCGAACCAGCGCATAGGCATTCTGCAGCTCTCGGGTACGCTCGGTCGCCTCGCGAACCTGGGACGGCGTGGCGCCAGCGCCGGCCTGTTTATCGGGGTGATGCTTGCTGAGCAGGCGTCGGTAGGCGCGCTTGATCACCTGCGGATCGGTGTCGGCGCGTACGCCCAGTAGCCGCAACGCCTGCTCGTAAGCACCGCCGAGATTGCTTGGGCTACCCTGGCGCGAACCGCCGCCCTGATCCAGCGCAGCAACTGCGGCGGGCTCCCAGCCCATCCACTTTCCCCACAGCAGGACCAGTTCATGGGCACGGGGATCGACCCGTCCCGATGCTCGCGCCATGCGCCAGCAGGCCTGCAAGATAGCCCTCGCCTCGTCGCGACGCCCCTGCAGACGCTGCAATGGCTCGCGCAGCCCCTCGCCACTGGCCTTGCCACGGTAAAAGGCCTCAATGGCCATACGCTGCGCCATCTGGTTCATCTGCAGCCGGCGCATCTCTCCGCGCGCCGCCTGGATATGTTCCTCGCTGACCCGCCCGCCACTCTTGGCCAGTCGCCCGAGCAGGAAGAACAACAGCTCATTGCCTTCCATCAGCGGTTTGCCTTGGCCCTTAAAGCGCCGGCGCAGATCGGCCCAGGAATTCAATCCCAATCGCCGGTCGAGCATCTGGCCAATGAGCGCCCCAAGCAAAGCGCCTGGAATACTTGCCAGCAAGCCACCAACCAATGCCCCAAACAGCGTGATGGGCCAGAACATTCAGCAGCTCCCTCCCAGGATTCGTTCAACCTCGGCCAGCCGCTCATGGGTGCCGACGTCGATCCAGCGACCCTGATAATGCTCGCCGCTGACATCACCTGTCGCCATTGCCTGGCGCAGCAGCGGCGCAAGCTTGAAGGCACCAGCGCTACAGCTCTCGAACAGGCGTGGGCTGAGTACTGCGATGCCGCTGTAGGTCAACAAGCATTTACCCTGCAAGCCAGCCTCGCTTACCCGGCCCTGCGCAAGCGCGAAATCGCCGGCCGGGTGATGGGCAGGGTTATCCACAAGCACCAGATGCGCCAAGCCGTCCAAAGGCCTTTTCAAGGCGGCGAAATCATAGTCGGTCCAGATATCGCCATTGATCACGGCAAAGGGCTCTTCGCCCAGCAGCGGCACTGCGCGATGGATCCCCCCGCCGGTTTCCAGCGGCTCGCCCTCGGGCGAATAGCGGATGTGCACGCCAAACCTGTCGCCGCTCCCCAGGTGCGCCTCAATCTGCTCGCCAAGCCAGGCATGGTTGATCACCAGTTCGCTGAAGCCGGCCCTGGCCAGCGCACGGATGTGATACTCGATCAGCGGGACGCCGGCAGCTCTTACCAGCGGCTTGGGCGTATGCAGTGTCAGCGGTCGCAGACGCTCGCCCTTGCCTGCCGCCAGAATCATCGCCTTCATGGGGACACCTGCGGGCTCGGTAGTTCGCGCAGCAACTGCGCCAGTTCCGCCAACTCTGGACGACGTGCCAGCACCATCTCGATATAGGTAAAGAAGCGCGGCACGTCCGCCAGATAACGCGGCTTGCCGTCACGATGACAGATGCGGGCAAAGATACCGATGACTTTCAGGTGGCGCTGCAGTCCCATCAAATCGCTGGCGCGATGAAACTCGGCAAAGCTGCCCTGGACGGGAATACCCGCAGCCAGCGCTGCATCCCAGTAGCCTTGGAGCCAGCCCTGCACCCGCTGTTCCGGCCAGCTAAGGAAGGCATCCTTGAACAGCGAGGTGATGTCGTAGGTTACCGGGCCGATCACCGCATCCTGGAAGTCCAGCACGCCGGGATTGGGTTCGCTGATCATCAGATTGCGCGGCATGTAATCGCGATGCACCAACACTGTCGGCTGCGCCAAAGCAGCATCGACCAACAGCTGACAGCTGCGCTCCCAGAGCTGTTGCTGAGCCGGACTGAAGCTGCACCCAAGATGCCGCTGCACATACCACTCGGGGAACAGCTGCAATTCCCGCCGCAGCAGGGCCTCGTCATAACGCGGCAGCTGCGCCGAGACAGGCAGCGCCTGGAATGCCAGCAGCGCCTGGATAGCATCGGCATACAGCGCATCGGCGTTGTCTTCGTTGATGACGTCCAGATAGGTCTGCCGGCCTAGATCATCGAGCAGGAGAAACCCACGTTCCAGGTCCTGGGCCAGCACCTCCGGCACATGGATACCCGCCTGCGCCAGCAATGCCGCCACCTCGACGAATGGCCTGCAGTTTTCTTGCGGGGGCGGTGCATCCATCAGAATCAGGCTGCGATCTGCCGCCTGCCAGCGAAAATAGCGCCGAAAGCTCGCGTCGCTGCTGGCCGGAATCAGTGAAGCTTCAGGTACCGCCCCCCAGCCCCGGCGCGCAAAAACATCCTCCAGACGGGGTTCCAGCCAGGCGCATAGGGCGTGCAGACGTTGATCGTGTTGCGGCATATCAGCTCTCTCCACGGCGCTAGCCGATAGACGGGTCATGCTTTATTATCCCGGATCTTTCTCAGCCCATCGAGAGGCCTGCGGCCCAGCCCGGCCGATGGCTCGCCGCAAGCACGGACCAAAAAACAAGATGGCAGTCAAAATCCCCGCGTTTCGCAAAAAATTTCCTCTACTGGTTACTGGCAGTTTGCTAGCACTGCAACCTGTAGCGATGCCCGTGGCCATTGCAGCCGAACAGTTCGCCTGCCAGCCGGGTGCTGGCGGTGGCTGGGACTGCGCTAGCAGTGCCGCCAGCCCGACACTGCCTCCACGCCCGGCTAACCGCGGCACAGCGGCCGAAAGCAGCACAGGTGCCGTTGCCCAGGCCGGCACCAGCAAAGCCCAGCGCCAGGCAGCCACGACCACCGATGTCACCAAAAGCAAGGGCCGCGCCCTGGCTTCGCGTAGCGCCGACTACAGCCATCTGGACTGGGTTCCGCGCGAGCAGCTAACCAATGCGCAGCTGGCCGAAACCGGCCCCTATTGCGCCGGTGCCTATATCGAACCGAGCCGCCCCGGTCAGTTCGACGATACGCCCATGAGCGAAGCGCCGACCTATGTTTCGGCCAAGGCGACCCGCCACGAACAGGAGCAGGAAGTCTCCACCCTGGCCGGCGAGGTCGTATTACGCCAAGGCAGCATGCAGGCCGAGGCCGATGAGGCGAGCCTCTATCAGCTGGAGAATCGCGGCGAGCTGAAGGGCAATGTCCGTCTGCGTGACCGCAACGCGCTGTTGGTGGGCGACCGCGCCGAGATTTTCCTCGACACGGGTGAAGCCAAGGTAGAGAACGCGGAATACGTCATCCATGACAGTCGCACGCGCGGCAGCGCCCAGTACGCCAAGCGCGAGGAAACTGCCATCATCCGTCTCAAGGACGGCACCTACACCAGCTGCGCACCGAGCGAAAACACCTGGCATCTGAGAGGCAACAACGTCACGCTGAACCCGGCCACCGGTTTCGGCTCGGCCACCAACGTCACGCTGCGGGTCAAGGATATTCCGGTGTTCTACACCCCCTATATCCACTTCCCCATCGATGACCGCCGCCAGTCCGGCTTCCTGATGCCGACCATCGGCAGCTCCAGCGACACCGGCCTGGCGCTGTTGACGCCCTACTACTTCAACCTGGCGCCGAACTTCGACGCCACCTTGTACCCCCACTTCATGAGCGACCGCGGCCTGCTGATGGAAGGCGAGTTCCGCTATCTGACCCGCAGCAGCGAAGGCCAATTCGGCGCCGCCTGGCTGGACGACGACAACGACGACCGCAAGCTGCAATCCGAATACGAAGACCAGCGCTGGATGTACAGCTGGCAGAACCGCAGCGGCCTGGATTCGCGCCTGCTGGCTGAGATCGATTACACCGATATCAGCGACCCCTACTATTTTCAGGATCTGGATACCCAGCTGGGCATCAGCCAGCCGGATTTCCTCGACCAGCGCGGCACTTTGACTTGGCGTGGCGATAGCTACACAGCCCGGCTCAATGTGCATGCCTATGAACGCGCTACTGTCACCGACATCACCCCCTATGAGCGGCTTCCGCAATTAACGCTAGATGGACGCCTGCCATACCAGCCAGGCGGCCTATCATTTACGTACAAGACTGAGTTCGTCTCCTTCCAACGCAGCTTGCGCGACGGAAACTTCTTTAACGAGGACGGTAATCCGGAGCGTTGGTATGACGATCGCCTTCGCGGCCTCAGTCGGGCCGAGGGCGAGCGTGTTCATGTTGAACCAGGCGTAAGCTTGCCACTTAACTGGAGTTGGGGTTTCGTTAAACCCTCGCTCAAATTCCTGTACACCCACTACGACCTAGATATCGATCAGCGCGGCGAGGACTCGCTGTTTATGGAACAGCAGTTCAAGAGTTCTCAAGATCGTCAGGTACCGGTATTCAGCGTAGACAGCGGCCTATACTTCGATCGCGACACCCAGTTGTTCGGCAGCGACTATCGGCAAACACTTGAACCACGTCTGTTTTACTTATATGTCCCTGAAGAAGATCAAACGGACATCCCGATCTTCGACTCTGGCGAGAGCTCCTTTAGCTACTCGTCGCTTTGGCGAGAAAATCGCTTTTCGGGCAAAGACCGTATCGGAGACGCCAATCAGGTATCTCTCGGCGTAACCAGCCGCTGGGTGGAGCCCAACGGGCTTGAGCGTCAGCGTTTCAGTATTGGTCAGGCCTTCTATTTTGAAGACCGCAAGGTGACGATGCCGGACAGCTACAACGGTCAGCCAGACAGAACGCCGTTGGACAAACGAAGTGACTACACCTCAGACGTGTCGCCCTACGCCCTTGAGTATATGTATCGCTACAATCGCGATTGGCATTTCACCTCTACTTTCAACTGGGATCCGGACAGCCACAGAACCCGCTCAGGCAGCGCGATGTGGCATTACCAGCCGGCCGACAACCCAGGCAAGATCGTCAATATCGGCTATCGCTACCGCAATGACACCATGCGTTTCAATCAAGTAACAGGCGAGTGGCAGTATGGCGGTGACTATGGAAACTGCGACACCAATCCAGACGAGTGCATCAAGGACTACTACAAAATCGACCAGCATGACTTCTCGTTCATCTGGCCGGTGGTCCCGCAATGGAGCGTGATCGGGCGCTGGCAGCATGACTACAGCCGCAGTCGCACCCTGGAAGCCTTCGGCGGCTTCGAGTACGACAGCTGCTGCTGGAAAATGCGTTTGATCAGCCGCTACTGGATCGACTACGACGAAACCAGCCTCAACCCCGACCGCAACGACGAGCCGGATACCGGCCTCTTCCTGCAAATCGTGTTCAAAGGCCTCGGCAACGTTATCGGCGGCGCTACTGAGACATTCCTCGACGAAGGCATACAAGGTTATCGTGAACGTGAAAATCAAGCTTTCTGACACCCTGCGCCCACTGACGCTGGGCGCCTTGCTGCTGGGCAGCGCGCTCATTGCCACTTCCGTCTCGGCCCAGGTGCGTCCGCTGGACCGCATCGTTGCCATCGTCGATAACGACGTAGTCATGCAGAGCCAGCTGGATCAGCGCCTGCGCGAAGTGCAGCAGACCATCGAAAAGCGCGGCGCAGAAATGCCACCGCTCGACGTCATGCAGCAACAGGTACTGGAGCGCCTGATCACCGAGAACCTGCAATTGCAGATCGGCGAACGCTCGGGCATCCGCATTGCCGACGAAGAGCTCAACCAGGCCCTGGCCACTATTGCCCAACGCAACAACATGACGCTGGAGCAGTTCCGCGACGCGCTGGAGCGTGACGGCCTGAGCCTGGAAACCGCTCGCGAGCAGATTCGCCGCGAAATGGTCATCAACCGTGTGCGCCAACGGCGCATTGCCGAGCGCATTCAGATATCCAATCAGGAAGTGGAGAATTTCCTCGCCTCGGATCTGGGCAAGCTGCAGCTTGCCGAGGAATACCGCCTGGCCAATATCCTGATTCCGATACCCGAATCCTCCGACTCAGCTGCCATTCAGGCTGCCGAGAAAGTTGCAGCGGATACCTACCAACAGTTGCAACAAGGGACGGATTTCGCGCGCTTGGCGGTCTCGCGCTCGGCCAGCGAAAACGCACTGGAAGGCGGCGACATGGGCTGGCGCAAGGCGGCGCAGCTACCGCCGCCGTTCGATACACAGGTGCGTGAGCTCTCGGTAGGTGAAGTCACTCAGCCGGTACGCACGCCTCCAGGCTTTATCATCCTCAAGCTTTTGGATAAGCGTGGTGGCGATACCCAGGTGCGTGACGAAGTGCATGTTCGTCATATCCTGATCAAGCCAAGCCAGATTCGCAGCGAAGCTGAAAGCCGTCGCCTCATCGAGCGTCTGCGTAGCCGCATTGAGGCGGGCGAGGACTTCGCCGAGCTGGCACGCAACTTCTCCGAAGACCCAGGCTCCGCCCTCAACGGTGGCGACCTGAACTGGATCGACCCCAACTCGCTGGTGCCGGAGTTCCGCGAAGTCATGGCCAACAGCGCCACCGGCCAGCTGTCCGAACCCTTCCAGTCCCAGTTTGGCTGGCACATCCTGGAAGTACTCGGACGCCGCGCCACGGACGCCAGCGCAGAGTTTCGTGAACAACAGGCCATGAACCTGCTGCGCAATCGCAAATACGACGAAGAGCTGCAAGCCTGGCTACGTCAGATTCGCGACGAAGCCTACGTAGAAGTGAAGCTGTAAGGCGAATCACACTTATCGCTCCACCGAGCCGAGCCTTGGTGGAGCGATGAAACCATATCCGCCTCCTTCCAGATCGAATCAGCCGAAGACGTAATCAACGATCAGAAGGCCTAAGCCGATGATCAGAGGCCACAGATCGGAGCCCACATGTCCCTTCCCTTCGTTGTTACATCCGGCGAACCGGCTGGCATCGGCCCCGATCTTTGCCTGCTAATGGCTCGCGAGGCCCAACCTCACACGCTAATCGCCATCGCCAGCCTTGAGCTGCTCAAATCGCGCGCAGAACTGCTCGGGCTGGATATCCAGCTGTTACCGGTTCAGCCGGACGCTTGGCCGCAAACACCGGCCCCGGCAGGCAGCCTTTACGTCTGGGACACAGCATTGAAAGCGCCGGCCGAGGCCGGCCGGCTTGATCCCGACAATGGACCATACGTGCTGGAGACCCTGACCCGCGCCGGTCAGGGCTGCCTGAACGGTACCTTCGCCGGGATGATCACCGCGCCGGTGCACAAGGGCGTAATCAACGAGGCCGGCATCCCCTTCTCCGGCCACACCGAATTTCTCGCCGAGCTGACTCACACCGAGCAAGTGGTGATGATGCTCGCGACCCATGGCCTTCGCGTAGCGCTGGTCACCACCCACCTACCGCTCAAGGATGTCGCCTCGGCTATTACGGCAGAGCGGCTGGAGCGGGTCACGCGCATCCTTCACGCCGACCTGGTTGGCAAGTTCGGCATCGCCCGACCGCGCATTCTGGTCTGCGGCCTCAACCCTCACGCGGGCGAAGGCGGCCACCTTGGGCGTGAAGAAATCGAGATCATCGAGCCCGCACTGGCCCGCCTTCGCGACGAAGGCATCGAGCTGATCGGCCCGCTCCCAGCCGACACACTGTTCACACCGAAGAACCTCGAGCACTGCGACGCAGTGCTGGCCATGTATCACGACCAGGGCCTGCCGGTGCTCAAGTACAAGGGCTTTGGCGCGGCGGTCAACGTCACCCTGGGACTGCCCATCGTGCGCACCTCGGTTGACCATGGCACTGCGCTGGATCTGGCCGGCTCCGGACGGATCGATACCGGCAGCCTGCAGGTCGCACTTGAAACGGCTTATCAGATGAGCGGCGCATAACTGCCTGAGCCGCACCTGCGCCCCAGCTACCGCTTCCGTTCAGTCCAGCCCCCGGCGCTTTTTTCGTCTCTATTCCCTCACCCTGTTAAAATGCGCCTCTTAACCGCTTTCAGCTTCAAGCTTCAGGCTTCAAGCTGCTCCCTGGAGCCTGCATGTCCGACTACCAACACCGCGCACGTAAGCGCTTTGGCCAGAACTTTCTGCATGATGCCGGAGTGATTCACCGCATTCTGCGGGCGATACACGCCAGGCCTGGCGAGCGACTGGTCGAGATCGGCCCGGGCCAGGGTGCGTTGACCGAAGGCCTGCTGGACAGCGGCGCGCATCTGGATGTGGTGGAGCTGGATCTGGACCTGATCCCCATTCTTCAGGGCCAGTTCGCCGAGCGCGACAACTTCACCCTGCACCAGGGCGATGCACTCAAATTCGACTTTAGCCGGCTGAGCGAAGCGCCCAGCAGCCTGCGTATCGTCGGCAACCTGCCCTACAACATCTCCACGCCGCTGATCTTCCACCTGCTCGATCACGCCCACCTGATCCGCGACATGCACTTCATGCTGCAGAAGGAGGTGGTCGAACGCCTAGCCGCGCAACCCGGCGGCGGCGACTGGGGCCGGTTGTCGATCATGGTGCAGTACCATTGCCGCGTGGAGCATCTGTTCAATGTCGGGCCGGGCGCCTTCAACCCCGCCCCCAAGGTCGATTCGGCCATCGTCCGGCTGGTGCCACACGCAGAGTTGCCGCACCCCGCACGTGATCATCGCCAACTCGAAGCCGTCGTTCGCCAGGCCTTCAACCAGCGTCGCAAGACCCTGCGCAATACGCTCAAGGGCCTGCTCGATGCAGATGCCATCGCCGCGGCAGATGTTGACGGCGGCCTGCGCCCCGAGCAGCTGGACCTGGCCGCATTCGTCCGCCTGTCCGACCAGTTACCGCCCTTGCATAACGGCACACCGAGCGAAAACCATGTCTGAAGATCTTCGTTACCAGATCGACGTCAGCGTCACGCCGCAGTACCTGCCCGAGCAATCGCAGCCGGAACAAAACCGCTACGCCTTTGCCTACAAGGTGGTGATCGAAAATAACGGCCAGCTGCCAGCCCAGCTGCTATCGCGCCACTGGATCATCACCGATGGCGACGGCCAGGTGCAGGAAGTGCGTGGCGCCGGCGTGGTCGGCGAGCAGCCGCTGATCGCCCCGGGTCAAAAGCATGTCTACACCAGCGGCACGCTGATGAGTTCAAGCGTCGGGATCATGCAGGGCAGCTACCAGATGCTCGCTGCAGATGGCCATACATTCGATGCAATCATTGCCCCCTTTCGCTTGGCTGTTCCCGGAGTATTGCATTGACCACTTATGCCGTTGGCGATCTGCAAGGCTGCCTGGAACCCCTCCAATGCCTGCTGCAGCAGGTCGATTTTAGCCCGTCTCGCGACTGTCTATGGCTGGCTGGCGATCTGGTCAACCGTGGCCCGCAATCGCTGGAAGCATTGCGTTTTGTGCGCGACCTGGGCAGCTCCGGCGTAGCCGTGCTGGGCAATCATGATCTGCACCTGGTCGCGACGGCGTACAACATTGACCGGCTGAAGCGTTCCGATACGCTCAGGCCCGTTCTCGACGCCCCGGACCGTACCGACCTGATCGACTGGCTCCGCCAGCAGAAGCTGGTACACCATGACAGCGAACGGGAAACCACCATGGTTCACGCCGGCATCCCGCCGCAGTGGACGGTGGAAAAAGCCCTCAGGCGCGCCGCGGAAGTGGAGGAAGTGCTGCGCGACGATGCCCGCCTCCTGCCGTTTCTCGACGGCATGTACGGCAACCAGCCGGCCAAGTGGGACAAAAAGCTGCACGGCGTGCCACGGCTGCGCCTGATCACCAACTATTTCACCCGCATGCGTTTCTGCAAGGCGGACGGCACGCTGAATCTGGAAGCCAAGGAAGGGGCCGATCACGCACCTACCGGCTACGCGCCCTGGTTCAGCCATCCCAATCGCAAGACCCGTGGCTGCAAGATCATCTTCGGTCACTGGGCTGCGCTGGAAGGTCACTGCGAAGAGCCCAACGTATTCGCCTTGGACACCGGCTGCGTTTGGGGCAATGTCATGACCTTGATGAACCTCGACAGCGGCGAAATGCTTCGCTGCGATTGCGACCACAAGGACCCAGCATGACCGACTTCAAGCGCATCTCCCCCCAACAGGCCCAGGCTCTGCGCGAACAGGGCGGCGTTGTGGTAGATATCCGCGACGCGCACAGCTACGCCAACGGGCATATTCGCGGCTCGACTCACCTGGACAATCACTCGCTGCCGGACTTCATCGCCGCAGCCGACCTTGATAAGCCCCTGATCGTTACCTGCTACCACGGCCACTCCAGCCAGAGCGCCGCAGCCTACTTGATCAATCAGGGCTTTTCCGACGTCTACAGCCTCGACGGCGGTTTTGAAATCTGGCGGCACACCTATCCGCAAGAAGTCGAGCAGGGCGAGCCGACATAAAAAGTTATGCACCCAGAGGCCGCATATGACGCGGTCTTGAGCCTCTCGGCCGATAAAATACAGCGCCGAACCCCTCTCTCCCCCTTGAGTTCGCCGAATCCGAACTATCCTTGAGTTAAGGCCATCCAATCAGGTGAAAGTCGGCAAAACGACTACTGGGCCTAAGACCAACCATCGGCTGTTCGGGGGGACGCCAACACCAGGTCGCTGCACAACAGCTGGCCGCCCCTGAATGCCTGATGACAACACCGGCTCCGAGCATCGAGGTGAAGTCAATGAGCATATTCAGCCATTACCAACAACGATTCGAGACGACCCGCCAGGAGGAGTATTCACTTCAGGAATACCTGGATCTGTGCAAGGAAGACCCCACCACTTACGCCACCGCCGCCGAACGCCTGCTGATGGCCATCGGCGAGCCCGAGCTGATCGACACGTCGACCGACTCGCGTCTGTCGCGAATCTTCTCCAACAAGGTGATCCGCCGCTATCCGGCGTTCAGTGACTTCCATGGAATGGAGGAGTGCATCGATCAGATCGTCTCCTACTTCCGCCACGCCGCGCAGGGGTTGGAGGAGAAGAAACAGATCCTCTACCTGCTTGGCCCGGTGGGTGGCGGCAAGTCCTCCCTGGCCGAGAAACTGAAGCACCTGATGGAGAAGGTGCCCTTTTACGCCATCAAGGGCTCGCCGGTATTCGAGTCGCCGCTGGGGCTGTTCAACCCTGCCGAAGATGCGCAGATCCTCGAAGAGGACTATGGCATTCCGCCGCGCTACCTCACCTCGATCATGTCGCCCTGGGCCACCAAGCGTTTGCAGGAATTCGGCGGCGACATCAGCCAGTTCCGCGTGGTCAAACTCTACCCATCCATCCTTAACCAGATTGCCGTGGCCAAGACCGAGCCGGGTGACGAGAACAACCAGGACATCTCTGCCCTGGTGGGCAAGGTGGATATCCGCAAACTCGAGGAGTTTCCCCAAAACGACGCCGACGCTTACAGCTACTCGGGCGCGCTGTGCCGGGCCAACCAGGGCCTGATGGAATTCGTCGAGATGTTCAAGGCGCCGATCAAGGTGCTGCACCCGTTGCTGACCGCCACCCAGGAAGGCAACTACAACAGCACCGAAGGCCTCGGCGCCATTCCTTACAGCGGCATTCTGCTGGCCCACTCCAACGAATCGGAATGGCACAGCTTTCGCAACAACAAGAACAACGAGGCCTTCATCGACCGTATCTACATCGTCAAGGTGCCCTACTGCCTACGCGTCACGGACGAAATCAAGATCTACGACAAGCTGCTGTACAACAGCTCGCTGTCCAAGGCCCACTGCGCACCGGACACGCTGAAGATGTTGGCACAGTTCAGCGTATTGAGCCGCCTGAAGGAGCCGGAAAACTCCAACATCTACTCCAAAATGCGTGTCTACGATGGCGAAAACCTCAAGGACACCGACCCCAAGGCCAAGTCGATCCAGGAATACCGTGACGCCGCCGGCGTCGATGAAGGCATGAACGGCCTCTCGACCCGCTTTGCCTTCAAGATCCTGTCCAAGGTATTCAACTTCGACCCGCACGAGATCGCCGCCAACCCGGTGCACCTGCTCTACGTGCTGGAACAGCAGATCGAGCAGGAGCAGTTTCCGGCTGAAGTCAGGGAAAAGTACCTGCGCTTCATCAAGGAATACCTGGCGCCGCGCTATGTGGAGTTCATCGGCAAGGAAATCCAGACCGCCTACCTGGAAAGCTACAGCGAGTACGGCCAGAACATTTTCGACCGCTACGTGCTCTATGCCGACTTCTGGATTCAGGATCAGGAATACCGCGACCCCGAGACCGGCGAAATCCTAAACCGCATGGCGCTCAACGAGGAACTGGAGAAGATCGAGAAACCTGCCGGCATCAGCAACCCGAAGGATTTCCGCAACGAAATCGTCAACTTCGTGCTGCGCGCACGGGCCAACAACAACGGCAAGAACCCGTCCTGGCTCAGCTATGAAAAGCTGCGCGTGGTGATCGAGAAGAAAATGTTCTCCAACACCGAGGACCTGCTGCCGGTCATCAGTTTCAACGCCAAGGCCAGCAAGGAAGACCAGAAGAAGCACAGCGACTTCGTGGTGCGCATGGTCGAACGCGGCTACACGGAGAAACAGGTTCGCCTGCTCTCGGAATGGTATCTGCGGGTACGTAAATCGCAGTAGAGAGCAGCTTGAAGCTGGAAGCCTGATATTTGAAGGCAAGCACAAGCTTCGAATATCTCGCTTCCAGCTTCCGGCTGCCCCGGAGGGGCTATGAGCTATGTGATCGACCGCCGCCTGAACGGCAAGAACAAGAGCACGGTGAACCGTCAGCGGTTCCTGCAGCGTTATCGTGGGCATATCAAGAAGGCGGTGGAGGAAGCCGTCGGACGCCGCTCCATCACCGATATGGAGCATGGCGAGCAGATCAGCATTCCCGGACGCGATATCGACGAGCCGGTGCTTCACCACGGCCGCGGCGGGAGGCAGACCATCGTTCATCCCGGCAACAAGGAGTTCGTTGCCGGTGAGCGCATACCCCGACCCCAGGGAGGCGGCGGCGGAGGTGGTGCCGGGCAGGCCAGCAACACTGGCGAAGGCATGGACGACTTCGTCTTCCAGATCACCCAGGAGGAATTCCTCGATTTCATGTTCGAGGATCTGGAACTGCCGAACCTGGTCAAGCGTCACCTCACCGGCAGCGACACCTTCAAGACGGTACGCGCCGGCATCAGCAACGAAGGCAATCCATCGCGGATCAACATCGTGCGCACCCTGCGTTCGGCCCACGCGCGGCGTATCGCCCTGTCGGGCAGCAGCCGCAGCAAGTTGCGCGAGGCCAAGGCCGAGCTGGCACGACTGCGCCTGGAGGAGCCGGACAATTTCGGCGACATCCAGGCCATCGAGGAAGAAATCGAGCGCCTCAGCGCACGGATCAACCGCGTGCCCTTCCTCGACACCTTCGACCTCAAATACAACCTGCTGGTCAAGCACCCCAACCCCAGCTCAAAGGCGGTGATGTTCTGCCTGATGGACGTTTCCGGCTCCATGACCCAGTCCACCAAAGACATCGCCAAGCGCTTCTTCATCCTGTTGTACCTGTTTCTCAAGCGCAGCTACGACAAGATCGAGGTGGTCTTCATCCGCCACCATACGAGTGCAAAAGAGGTGGACGAGGAGGAGTTCTTCTACTCGCGCGAAACCGGCGGCACCATCGTCTCCAGCGCCCTGAAGCTGATGCAGGAAATCATGGCCGAGCGTTATCCCGTCAACGAGTGGAACATCTACGCGGCCCAGGCCTCGGACGGCGACAACTGGAACGACGACTCACCGGTCTGCCGCGACATTCTGATCAACCAGATCATGCCGTTCGTCCAATACTTCTCCTACGTCGAGATTACCCCGCGCGAACATCAGGCTCTGTGGTACGAATACAACCAGGTGGCCGAAGCCTTTGCCGACTCTTTCGCCCAGCAGCAATTGGTGAGTGCCGGGGATATCTATCCGGTGTTCCGCGAGCTCTTTCAGCGACGCATGGCCAGCTGAGGAACGCAGTATGAAACGACATCCCATCTCCACCGGTTCGGAATGGACCTTCGAGCTGATCCGTGCCTACGACCGCGAAATCGGGCGGATCGCCGAAGGCTATGCGCTCGACACCTACCCCAACCAGATCGAGGTGATCACCGCCGAGCAGATGATGGACGCCTACGCCTCGGTGGGCATGCCGCTGGGTTATCACCACTGGTCCTACGGCAAGCATTTTCTCAGCACGGAAAAGTCCTACAGCCGTGGCCAAATGGGCCTGGCCTACGAAATCGTGATCAATTCCGACCCCTGCATCGCCTACCTGATGGAAGAGAACACCATCACCATGCAGGCCTTGGTCATCGCCCACGCCTGCTACGGCCACAACAGCTTTTTCAAGGGCAACTACCTGTTCCGCACCTGGACCGACGCCGGTTCGATCATCGACTACCTGGTCTTTGCCCGGCAGTACATCACCCAGTGCGAGGAGCGCCACGGCATCAATGCCGTGGAAGACCTGCTCGACTCCTGCCATGCGCTGATGAACTACGGCGTGGATCGCTATAAGCGCCCCTACCCCATTTCCGCCGAGGAAGAACGCCGCCGCCAGAAGGAGCGTGAAGAGCACCTGCAAAAGCAGATCAACGACCTCTGGCGCACCATTCCCCGCGCGCCCGGCAAGGATGATGACGGGAGCGACGACCAGCGCTTCCCTGCCGAGCCGCAGGAAAACATTCTCTACTTCATCGAAAAACACGCACCGCTGCTCGAACCCTGGCAGCGCGAGATCGTGCGCATCGTGCGCAAGATTGCGCAGTACTTCTACCCCCAGCGCCAAACTCAGGTGATGAACGAAGGCTGGGCCACCTTCTGGCACTACACCCTGCTTAACGACCTCTACGACGAGGGGCTGGTCACCGACGGCTTCATGTTCGAGTTCCTTCAGTCGCACACCAGCGTGATCTTCCAGCCGGGCTTCGACAGCCCGTACTACAGCGGCATCAACCCATACACCCTGGGCTTTGCCATGTACCAGGACATCCGCCGCATCTGCGAGAACCCCACCGAGGAAGATCGCCGCTGGTTCCCGGACATCGCCGGCAGCGACTGGCTGACCACGGTCAAATTCGCCATGCAGAACTTCAAGGACGAGAGCTTCATCCTGCAATTTCTTTCGCCCAAGGTGATCCGCGACCTCAAGCTGTTCAGCATTCTTGACGACGACCACAAGGAAGAACTGCTGGTGCCGGCGATCCATGACGAAAGCGGCTACCACACCATCCGCGAACTGCTGGCCGCGCAATACAACCTCGGCAATCGCGAACCCAACATTCAGGTCTGGAGCGTGGACCGCCGCGGCGATCGTTCGCTGACCCTGCGCCACCAGCAACACGACCGCAAACCCCTCGGCGGGTCTACCGAGGAAGTGCTCAAGCACCTGCATCGTCTCTGGGGCTTCGATGTCCACCTGCACTCCATGCAGGACGACATCCGGGTAGCGACCCACCATATGCCGCCGAGAACCGAAGCAGAGCCGGAGGCCAAGTTTCCCGGGGTAAATCTGGCGGGCAGGCATTGAGGCTAGAGTTAAGCGGGGCGGCAGGCTTTGCAGGAGTGGATTTATCCGCGGATGGTCTTCAGTTTCGCAAATCACTTCGCTCCCGCAGGAACAGAGCTAACGCATAGCGCTGAAAATTTGGCCCTACGGCGAAGCCACAGGTGTACTACCCGGAGCTCCGATTAGCCGGAGCCCAAAGCAGATAATGTCGGGTCGGTTTCCCTGCGGTAATCCTTTATCCTCCGCTCCGAACGGAGGGTGGCATGCAAATCTATAAAGTCGGCGGAGCGGTGCGGGATCGTTTGCTGGGTCGTCCCGTAACCGAGGTGGATTGGGTAGTGGTCGGCGCCAGCGCCGAGCAGATGCAGGCGCTAGGCTATCGCCCGGTGGGCGCGGACTTCCCGGTTTTCCTGCATCCCAAGACTGGCGAGGAGTATGCACTGGCCCGTACCGAGCGCAAAAGCGGGCGCGGCTACGGCGGCTTCACCTTCTATGCCAGTCCCGACGTCACCCTCGAAGACGACCTAATCCGCCGCGACCTGACCATCAATGCCATGGCCGAGGATGAACAGGGCCGCCTGGTCGACCCCTACAACGGCCAGGCCGACCTCGCCGCTCGCACGCTCAGACACGTCTCCCCCGCCTTCGCCGAAGACCCGCTGCGGGTACTGCGCGTGGCGCGTTTCGCGGCACGTTATGCCCATCTGGGGTTCAGCGTGGCAGACGAAACCCTGGTACTGATGCGCCAGCTGGCCGAGTCTGGCGAGCTGCAAGCACTCACCCCGGAACGCTGCTGGAAGGAAATCTCCCGCGCACTGATGGAGCCGCGGCCCGACGTTTTTATCCAGGTTCTGCGCGACTGCGGCGCGCTCGCCGTGCTGCTTCCCGAAGTCGATACCCTGTTCGTCAGCAGCCAGCATGAGCGACTGTTCAGGGTGCTGCGCCACTGCGCCGAGCAGGCCCAGCCGCTGCCTATTCGCTGGGCCTGCCTGCTGCATGTCTCGGCCCACGGCGCTGTGCCAAGCGAAACCGGCGATCGCCTGCGTCTGATCGAAGCCGTGAATGCACGTTATAAGGTGCCTCGCGAATGCCAGGAGCTGGCGCTGCTGGTCGGCGAATTCCAGGACCAGGCACAACGGGCACAGGAGCTGAATGCGGCAGCGTTGTTCGAGCTGTTGCAACACTTCGATATCCATCGCCGCCCCGAGCGCTTCGAGCAATTTATCGCTGCATGCGAAATGATCACTCTTCACGAAGGCCCCGCGCTTTCGGCTCAAAGCGCCCACCTGCGCGAGGCCGCAGATGCCGTCCGCGCGGTGGAAGTGAAAACGCTGATCGCGCAAGGCTACCAGGGCGCCGAGCTTGGCGAAGCCCTGAAACGCGAACGCCGCAAGGCCGTCGAGCACTTTGCGGCCAGCCGGCGCTAGGCTCTGTACGAAAAGTGCCTGCGCTCGGTGATGCTTCGTTAAAAACGGGTTCGGAATGCTCATTTACAGCTCGTAAACTCCGCTTCCTCACCCGTTTTTGCCTCGCCTGACCTTCGCTCGACGACTTTTCGTACACATCCTAAGGCCAGTCGATCGAATTCATCGGCATCCCGGCAGAGGCAGAGGCAGAGGCAGAGGCAGAGTCACGTAGGGTGGATCACCCTTACCGATCCACCGGGTGGCGGACCACCGGGTGGCGATCCACCGATCAGAGTTTGCGGCGGATGTAAAAGCGACACTGACCCTACGATCTGCCCGGATACTCGCGCAGCAATTGCGATGGCGTCAGCTCGGTCTCTCTCCAGCGAAAACTGGTAGGCCAAAGTTTCTGGTCGATCTGCGCCGCCTGCCACAGCTCAGCGAACCTTCGGCCATCCAGCGGGTGGCGAACATCGGGCGCTAGCAACGAAAGCGGCCAGAGAACGAAGGCGTTTTTCAGCACCTCCGGACGAGGCAGCTCCAGGCCGTGGAAGTTGCCGACCCTATCGCCATACATCAGCACGTCGATATCCAGGGGCAGGCCCTTGCGATCTGGCGCGTAGCGACCATTGTCCGCTTCGATGAACTTGAGCCGGCGATCCAGCTCCATCAGGGACAATGAGGTGTCGCCGGCCACCACCAGGTTGAAGAAGTTGTCGCCCTTGTAGCCCACGGCATGGCTTTCGAATACCGGCGAGCAACGCATGTCCCGCAGCATTAGGCTCAGTGCGTCGAGCCCGGCATTGAGGTTGCGCTCGCGCCCGACATTGCTGCCAAGCCCAAGCAAGACGGGTTTTAGCGACATCCGCGCTCGATCTCCACGCCCAGCGCCGAAGCGCGGGCGTTGACGCCCGGTTTGGTTACCCGCAGGCGCAGCCAGGGAATGCCGAAGCGCTCCATCAGGCAGGCCGCGAGGCGCTCGGCAAAGGTTTCCACCAGCTCGAAGCGAGCTGTCTGTGCGAACTGCTCGATCACCTTGCCAACCTCGGCGTAATCCAACGCCTTGTCCAGCTGGTCATTCTGCGCGGCCGGACGAATGTCCCAGCCCAGGGTCAGATCCAGCCGCAGACACTGACGAATACCGCGCTCCCAGTCATAGGCGCCAATCAATGTATCTACTTCCAGCCCTTCGATGAAAACTTTGTCCACGCCATACGCTCCCACGTCAGGCTCACATGCGCTGCCAATAAAATCATCGAAAAACAGGCGAGGCCGTTTTTTAACGAAGTATTGCCAAGGCAGGTAGTTTTATAGCGTCCTGTTAGACTCAGGAATCACTGCCCCGGATGTCATTTCATGTTCTGGCAACTGACACTGCTCGCTTATCTGATCGGATCACTGTCATTCGCCATTCTACTCAGTCGCCTGGCCGGGGCGCCTGACCCACGTGCAGGCGGATCGGGCAATCCTGGGGCGACCAATATGCTGCGTGTGGCTGGCAAACGCCTGGCGATTGCCACGCTGTGCGGCGACCTGCTCAAGGGCTTGCTACCCGTCATGCTCGCCGGTTTCCTCGGTCTTTCGGTTGAGCAACAAAGCTGGATTGCCGTGGCCGCGGTGCTCGGTCATCTATACCCACTGTATTTTCGTTTCCGCGGCGGCAAGGGCGTCGCTACTGCGGCCGGCGCTCTGCTCGGACTTTACCCGCCTGCAGCAATACTGGCGTTGACCGGCTGGCTGGTGGTGTTCAAACTCTCCCGCACCAGCTCCCTCGCTGCGCTGGCAGCTCTGCCGCTATGCCTGCCGCTACTCGCCTGGCAGCAACCCGACAGCCTGTTACCAATGAGCTTGCTGGCCTGCCTGATCTTCTGGAGACATCGCGATAACCTGCGCGATCTGGCTGCCGGCCGCGAGCGACACTTTTAACGCTACGGCCGACAAACTGCTACGCCCCACAGTCAGGCAGGCTTTCCATCGGCCAACGCGCCTGCACCTTGATCGCCAGATCCTCACGCTGCCCGGCCAGCAGTCGCTGGCATCCGGCATAGGCGATCATTGCGCCATTGTCGGTACAGAACCGCGGCCGCGCATAAAACACCTGGCCTTTCAGCTCGGCGAGCATGCTTTCCAGACTATGGCGCAGGGCCTGATTGGCGCTGACCCCACCGGCAATCACCAGCGTATTGAGGCCCGTCTGCTGCAAGGCACGACGGCATTTGATCGTCAGCGTATCGACCACTGCCTGCTGAAACGCCAAGGCGATGTCACAGCGAGTCTGCTCGCTATCATCACCGGCCTCGCGGCAGCGCTGCCAGGCAGTGAGGGTGGAAGTCTTGAGGCCGCTGAAGCTGAAATCCAGCCCTGGGCGATCAGTCATCGGACGTGGAAAGACGAAACGCCCAGGAGTACCGCGCTCGGCCAGCGCCGCGATTTCAGGGCCACCGGGGTAGCGCAGACCCATCAGTTTGGCAGTCTTGTCGAAGGCTTCACCGGCGGCATCGTCCACCGACTCACCCAACAGCTCGTAACGGCCAATGCCGTCTACGCGCACCAGTTGCGTATGCCCACCAGAAACCAGCAAGGCGACGAACGGGAACGCTGGCGGCTGTTCTTCGAGCATGGGCGCCAGCAGATGGCCTTCCATATGATGCACGCCGATGGCCGGTACGCCCCAGGCAAAAGCCATCGCCTGCGCACAGGACGCTCCCACCAGCAGGGCGCCAACCAGGCCCGGCCCGGCCGTATAAGCCACCGCATCGATCTGGCTCGAATCACGCCCGGCCTCATCCAGCACCTGGCGAATCAGCGGCAGCATGCGCTTGACATGGTCGCGCGATGCCAGCTCCGGCACTACTCCGCCGTAAACGCGATGCAGATCGATCTGACTGAACAACGCATCGGCCAGCAGGCCTTGTTCGCTGTCATACAGCGCGACACCGGTTTCGTCGCATGAAGTTTCCAGCCCCAGCACCAGCATGGGTGTGTAACCTTTAGAGAAGCGAATGAAGCCGCGCATGATAATCGCCGCAGCCGCGAAACGGGAACAACCGCTTAAGCTTTTCGCTTAACGGCCCTTTGCATTCCGCGCAGCAAGGCGGTAACATCCGCAACCCTTAAAACCAGCGTGCTCGCTCTCTTTGCCGAAGCGCGTTGTAACCGGTAAACAAGTGAAGGTACGTCCTGGATGCCCAACGTTAAAGTTAAAGAGAACGAACCATTCGACGTAGCTCTGCGTCGCTTCAAGCGTTCTTGCGAAAAAGCTGGTGTGCTGGCAGAAGTCCGCAGCCGCGAGTTCTACGAGAAGCCCACTGCCGAGCGCAAGCGTAAAGCTGCTGCCGCAGTAAAGCGCCACGCCAAGAAAGTGCAGCGCGAACAGCGCCGCAGCGTTCGTCTGTACTGATCCACGTACGACGAAGCCGCATAAAGCCCGGTTAATACCGGGCTTTGCATTTGCGCCGAAGAAAGACTCCGCTTCGCCAGCTGGCGAATGGGCGGAGTTTTTTCATTTCCGCGCTATTCATCGCGAGCGTAATCTAAGTCCTTATGGCCGGCCTGATCCCGCAGTCTTTCATTGATGACCTGCTCAACCGCTCCGACATTGTCGAAGTGGTGAGTTCGCGCATTCAACTGAAAAAAGCCGGAAAGAACTACACCGCCTGCTGCCCCTTCCATAAGGAAAAGACCCCCTCATTCAGCGTCAGCCCCGACAAGCAGTTCTATTACTGCTTCGGCTGTGGCGCAGGCGGCAACGCCCTTGGCTTCATCATGGATCATGACAGCCTGGACTTTCCCCAGGCGGTCGAAGATCTGGCCAAGCGCGCCGGCATGGAAGTGCCTCGCGAAGAAGGCGGGCCCGGCCGCAAGCCCCGACAACCGGTCGACTCACCGCTGTACCCACTGCTGGAAGCTGCCGCCGAGTACTACCGCCAGGCACTGAAGAGCCACCCGGCACGCAAGGCGGCCGTGGAATACCTCAAGAGCCGCGGCCTTTCAGGGGTAATCGCTCGCGACTTCAGCCTCGGCTTCGCACCGCCCGGCTGGGACAATCTGATCAAGCATCTGGGCGGCGACAGCCTGCAGCACAAGGCCATGCTCGACGCCGGCCTATTGATCGAGAACAGCGAAACCGGGCGCAGTTACGACCGCTTCCGTGACCGCGTGATGTTTCCGATTCGCGACAGCCGCGGACGCATCATCGCCTTCGGCGGAAGGGTACTGGGCGACGACAAGCCCAAGTACCTCAACTCGCCGGAGACGCCGGTATTTCACAAGGGTCAGGAACTCTACGGCCTTTACGAGGCACGCAAGGCCAACCGCGACCTCGATGAGATCATGGTGGTGGAAGGCTACATGGACGTCATCGCACTGGCCCAGCAAGGCCTGCGCAATGCCGTCGCCACCCTCGGCACCGCCACCAGCGACGAGCACCTCAAGCGCCTGTTTCGGGTTGTCCCAAGCGTGCTGTTCTGCTTTGACGGCGATGCCGCCGGACGCAAGGCCGCCTGGCGCGCCCTCGAGTCGACCCTGCCCAACCTGCAGGACGGCAAGCGCGCGCGCTTCCTGTTCCTGCCCGAAGGCGAAGATCCGGACAGTCTGGTTCGCCGCGAAGGCACCGACGCCTTCCTGGCCCGCATCCAGCAGCAGGCACAGCCGTTGGCGGACTACTTCTTCCAGCAGCTCAGTGAAGAAGCCGATCCCCGCTCACTGGAAGGCAAAGCCCATCTGGCCACGCTGGCGGCACCGCTCATCGAAAAGATTCCCGGCGCCAACCTGCGCGCCCTGATGCGCCAGCGCCTGAGCGAAATCACCGGCCTGCAGGGCGATGCTCTGCAGCAAATGAGCGTTGCCGCACCAGCTGCGGCGCCTCACTTCGATGACAACGCCTACTACGACACCAGCACGGGCCAGGAAGAAGACGCCTGGTACGCACCGCCCGAAGCCCCCCAGCCCAAGCGCAGCGGCCAGAAAGAGTGGAAAAAGGACTGGAAAAAACCCGGCCAGCGACCAGACTTCAAGGCGCGGGCGCCACGCACGCCTACTAGCGTCGAACCACCAGCGCTGACCACTCTGCGCACGCTCCTGCATCACCCGGAGCTGGCGCAAAAAGTTGAAGATGCCAGCAACTTCGCCGCTGAAGATGATACTTACGCGCAACTGCTGGTTGCCCTGCTTGGCACCCTGCAGAAAAACCCCAAGCTGCGCAGCCTGCAATTGATCGCACGCTGGCACGGAACCGACCAAGGGCGCCTTTTACGCGCCCTGGCGGAGAAAGAATGGCTGATCTCGGCCGATAACCTTGAACAACAGTTTTTCGACACCATATCTACCCTGGCAACCAGGCAGCGCGAACGCAGCCTGGAAAAATTGCTCCGCAAGGCCCGCCAGGGCGAACTCAGCGCAGAGGAAAAAGACCAGCTGCGCAATCTCTTGAACCGCAACGCAACACCCGCTACAGGGTCCACCTAAAAACGCAGGCGAGGCAGGCAGACAAATCGCGACGACCAACGGGTATCAACCTGACGAACGAGCGCGACGAGTCGAAAACAGGCGAAGACGCAGAGTTTGGCGGTCCAAGTGACCAGTTTCAGTCTGTTTCAACGCGGTTTTGCCAACGCAAACAGTTTTTAGAAGGGCCTAAATTGACCTCAACTGGCGTGTGAGGTCCCTGCTCGGCTATAATGCTCAGCTTGTTTTCAGCCCGCCAGAACAGTCAGTGGATAGGGTTATATGTCCGGAAAAGCGCAACAGCAGTCTCGTCTCAAAGAATTGATCCAGCGTGGACGTGAGCAGGGTTACCTGACTTACGCCGAGGTCAACGACCACCTGCCGGAGGATATTTCCGATCCGGAACAGGTGGAAGATATCATCCGCATGATCAACGACATGGGTATCAATGTATTCGAGGTCGCCCCGGATGCCGATGCCCTGTTGCTGGCCGAAGCTGATACCGATGAAGCCGCCGCCGAAGAGGCCGCTGCGGCTCTCGCTGCCGTGGAAACGGATATTGGCCGCACCACCGACCCAGTGCGCATGTACATGCGTGAAATGGGCACGGTCGAGTTGCTGACCCGCGAAGGCGAGATCGAAATCGCCAAACGCATCGAGGAAGGCATCCGTGAAGTCATGAGCGCCATCGCTCATTTCCCCGGAACTGTCGACAGCATTCTCGCCGACTACAATCGCGTCACCACCGAAGGCGGTCGCCTGACCGAAATCTTCAACGGCTATATCGACCCTGACGACGACGGTGCCGCTGCACCTCAGGAAGCCGAGCCTGTCGTACCGAAGCCGGCTGCCAAGCCCGCAGACGACAGCAAGGACGAAGAGGAAGAAGAGGCCGAGACCGAGGCTGAAGAGGAAGAAGGCGATGGTGGTCCGGACCCTGAAGTCGCCCGCGTGCGCTTCGGCGCCGTTGCCGACCAGCTGGAAGTCGCCAAGAAAGCACTGAAGAAGCATGGCCGTGGCAGCAAGCAGGCAACCGAAGCCCTGCAGGAGCTGGCCACCCTGTTCATGCCCATCAAGCTCATCCCCAAGCAATACGATGCGCTGGTGCTGCAAGTACGCGAGTCGCTGAGCCAGGTTCGTGCCCAGGAACGCGCCATCATGCAGCTGTGCGTCCGTGACGCCCGCATGCCACGCGCCGACTTTCTGCGCCAGTTCCCCGGCAACGAGACCGATCTCGAGTGGGCCGACAAACTGGCCAGCGGCAAGAGCAAGTACGCCGAAGCCATCGGCGCTCGCAAGGAAGACATCCAGCGCTGCCAGCAGAAGCTGATCGCGCTGCAGGAAGAATGCGAACTGGACATCGCCGACATCAAGGACATCAACCGTCGCATGTCCATCGGTGAAGCCAAGGCTCGCCGGGCGAAGAAAGAGATGGTCGAGGCCAACCTGCGCCTGGTTATCTCCATCGCCAAGAAGTACACCAACCGCGGCCTGCAGTTCCTCGACCTGATCCAGGAAGGCAACATTGGCCTGATGAAGGCGGTGGACAAGTTCGAATACCGTCGCGGCTACAAGTTCTCGACCTACGCCACCTGGTGGATTCGCCAGGCGATCACTCGCTCCATTGCCGACCAGGCGCGAACCATCCGTATCCCGGTGCACATGATCGAGACGATCAACAAGCTCAACCGCATCTCCCGTCAGATGCTACAGGAAATGGGGCGCGAGCCCACGCCCGAAGAGCTTGGCGAGCGCATGGAAATGCCCGAGGACAAGATCCGCAAGGTGCTGAAGATCGCCAAAGAGCCGATCTCCATGGAAACCCCCATCGGTGACGACGAAGATTCGCATCTGGGCGACTTCATTGAAGACTCCGCCATGCAATCGCCAATCGACGTGGCGACTGTAGAGAGCCTCAAGGAAGCCACTCGCGACGTGCTCTCCGGCCTCACTGCACGGGAAGCCAAGGTCCTGCGCATGCGCTTCGGTATCGACATGAACACTGACCACACCCTTGAAGAGGTGGGTAAGCAGTTCGATGTAACCCGCGAGCGTATCCGTCAGATTGAGGCCAAGGCGCTGCGCAAGCTGCGCCACCCGACGCGAAGCGAGCATCTGCGTTCCTTCCTCGACGAGTGACCCTTAAAACCCCGGCCCTGCCGGGGTTTTTCTTACCCCCCTTCTCGCACCTGCTGCGTCTCCGACCGGCTGCCGGTCACTCGGCCTTGGTCGCCGCCTCGGCCAGCTTGCGCGTGTGCTCAAGCAGCGACCTATCGCCCATGGCGCCATGCCCAGGGATCACCACCTGCGCATCAGGATAACGGCGCTGCAGCCGTTCCGCGGAAGCCGCCCAATCGGCGATAACCGCATCGCTGGTATTGCCCAGCGTGCTGGTCTCGCCCGCCCGAACCAGGCACCCGCCATTCAAAATCCTTTGCTCCGGCAACCACACCACCAGGTTGTCGACGCTGTGTCCGGCGCCGGGGTAGAAGACCTCGATCTTGCTCTCCACCAGCCATAAGGACTCATTGCCGAAGGTCTTCGTCGCCAGCGCCTTGTCATGCTGCTTCAGCAAGGCATTGGTCTGCTCGGAGGCATAGGTCGGCACTGAAATCGAGTTCAGGTAGCCGATCCCGGCAGTGCGGTCGTCGTGAAAGTGAGTGGAAACACTCGCCTTGACCTCGTAGTTGCGCTCCTGCAGCCAGGCCACCAGCGCCGCCGTATCCTGCCGCGACCAGGGCGTATCGATGATGTAGGCGTCCTGCCCATCCAGCACCACCAGACCATTCGCATCGACCAGGCCGTGGCCGTCCACATGCTGGTAGGAGGTATGCAGATAAACATCTTCGGCAATCTTCTCGATCCGCAGCTCCGGCAACGGATCGTCTGCCCAGGCGAGCCCACAGAACACCAGGGTAAACAGTAGCGCACACAGGAATCTCATCACCCATCCTCATGCTGGAACACAAAACACCCGTTCAACCCTAGCAGAGCAGGCCTCAACGCACCTGACGATGCACCAGCAGTAAAAGGCAAGCCAGCTGCGCCTTGCGCATCAACTATGCTTCGGCCAGCCTTCAGTTGCGCTCCATCAGGGCACCGGTATAATCCGCCTTCCTTCTGAGGGCCTATAGCTCAGTTGGTTAGAGCAGAGGACTCATAATCCTTTGGTCCACGGTTCGAGTCCGTGTGGGCCCACCACCTTCAAAGCCGCGCAATGCGCGGCTTTGTGCTTTCTGCAGCGCAACGCTGCGAAACAGTCCTATAGTCCAAAGGTACAAATTCGGTACAGTACCGGTACAGCCGCACGCCTTTGGAGCTCAAAAACTTGGCCACGATTGTCAAAACCGAAGCCGGTACCTGGAAAGCCTTGGTGCGCAAAACTGGCTGGCCGACCAACACTAAAACCTTCCGAACCAAACGTGATGCCGAAGACTGGGCGCGCCGCACCGAAGATGAAATGGTCAGGGGCGTGTACATCCAGCGCAGCGGCTCCGAGCGCATGACCTTGGAAATGGCGCTGAAACGCTACCTCAGCGAAATCAGCCCGACCAAGAAGCCGACCACCCAGCGCGCCGAGGCCACCAAAGCCCAGCAGCTGATCAGCCACCTGGGCAAATACTCCATGGCCGCCCTCTCCGCTGATATCATCGCCGGCTACCGCGACACGCGCCTGGCCTCGATCACTAATCGCGGCAAGCCCACCAGCAACAACACCGTGCGCTTGGAGCTGGCCCTGCTCAGCCACCTGTTCACCGTGGCGATTCAGGAGTGGGGCCTGGGCCTCAGCTTCAATCCGGTGCTGAACATTCGCAAACCCAGCCCCGGCGAAGGCCGTGACCGGCGCCTGTCTGCAGAAGAAGAACGCCGCCTGCTGACCGCCGTGAACAATCACAGCAACCCCATGCTTGGCTGGATCGTCCGCATCGCCCTGGAAACCGGCATGCGCTCGTCTGAGATCACATCCCTGCGCAGGCATCAGGTCGATATGAAAAAGCGCGTGGTGCGGCTCTCCGACACCAAAAACGACACTGCACGCACTGTCCCGCTCAGCAAATGGGCCACAGAGACCTTCCAGGCGGCGCTGAACAACCCTATACGCCCGATTGACTGCGACCTGGTGTTCTTTGGCGAACCAGGCAAAAACGGCAAGCGCGGCCCCTACGCCTTCACGAAGACCTGGGGTTTGCTGAAGACCAAGCTTGGGATGCCCGATCTGCGCTTCCACGATCTGCGCCATGAAGCAGTCAGCCGGCTGGTTGAGGGCGGCCTATCCGACCAGGAGGTTTCCGCCATCAGCGGCCACAAGTCGATGCAGATGCTGAAGCGCTACACACACCTACGGGCCGAAGACCTTGTAGGCAAGCTGGACAGAATGGCTGAGCAAACCAAACCGTAGACTGCAAGAGACCCAAGCAAAGAAATTCCTCCATTTTTTGCGTAGACAAGTCCACGCAAGAAATGGAGGCCGACCTAGTACACAACCAAGCTTTAGCCTCAAAACCCAACCGCCAGGCGACCAAAAGTAGAAAATAAAAAATCAAATAGTAACAAAATGTAACCAGAACAAAATATTAAAATTCAATTAAAACAACAAGATAGCCAGAAAGCCGCAACAGAAAACTGCAGAATCACACCGATTTTTGTCAACACTTGTAAATACTATTTGACTTTTCTGATTTGACCAAAAATTACGTCACGAAGTAACCTGAAGCCATCTTCATCTAGCGAACATAACCGCTAGATAACGAAATTATTCTAAGCAATGCTTCAGGAGAATATAAATTGAGCACTGAACAACTACTACTTGATAAGTTTCAAGGTTCACCACTCCTTTCAATTGAACAAGTCGCAGATATTCTTCATCGAAGCAAAGATGGATTACGCATAACTCTATCTGGAAACTCTGAGCTCGCCCAAAAACTGCGGGATACCCGGCTTAAAATCGGTCGCCGTGTTTACTTCAAAACTCAAGGCATTGCGCGGCTGATTGATGAGGCCAGCGCATGAGCAGGCAACGCACTATCAATGATTCTGCATTCTGGCGGTCGCCCAAAATGGCTGGCAGGACTCAGGAAGACAGGTCGACGCTCACCTATCTGCTGACATGCCCCTTCAGCAACATCATTGGCGCCTACCAGATTGTTCCGCGCATTGCTGCGTCTGAAATGGGCTGGGATGCCGAATCCCAATTCATGCCGATTTTGCGCCGGCTACAAGATGCAGGCTTCATCGAATACGAACCAGAGCAGAGCTACGTGTGGGTTCACATCTGGTGGGATCACAACTCCCCGCGCATGGCCCTAGGACCAACGCTTCGGCAGAAGACATTCAACCAGATTCGGGAGCTACCCGAGCAATGGCGCACGCTTTACACCGATGACTTGATCCAACGGCTCCCCGAGAACGGAGAGCTCCGAGGGCTCGTCTCCAACGCTTTTAGCCCTTCATCGGCAGTCGATGAAGGCTCCCCAGATAGGGTATCGATACCCTATCCATACCCTATCGATAGGGGGCGGGTTAACTATAACTATAACTATAACTATAACCCTACTACACCGGAGCCCGAGCCACTTGGGCAGTTATCCACAGGCGAGCGGGAGCAAATTACCGTTTTGCTACGCAACACACCGGATCAGGAAGCAAGATTTCTACTGGCCGAGCTGTCCAAAGCGATGGCGCGTCCTGGGCACATAACGCAGTCGCCCATTCAGTATTTTCATGGACTCCTTCAGCGCCATCGTAGCGGCGACTTTGTCCCGACTACCCAAGGAGCAAAAACAGCAGCCACGCTCGCAAGAAGCCAGCTCAAGGCAATGGTAGTTAGTGGCAGGAGGTAGGCTTTGTATTCAACGCAGCACCAGACTGTTGCTTTCTTGTTGTCTCCCAGTTGTCTTTCAGTTGCCTACTGTTGCTTTTCTGTCTTCTAAGTGTTCTCTAACTGTTGTCTTTCTGTCTTCAGAATGTATTCATCTTCGACCGGAGTGCTTTGCATCAAAGTTGAGTGATTTCTGCATCATTCCTGGATGATTTTTGCATCATCCCTGCCTGATAAATGCGTGATCTGCTTCTTTCTTGCTATCTAACTGCTACTTAACTGCTATTTAGCTGCTACCTGATTGCTACTTTTGAGCTACCTCTGCCAACGGACAAGCCGTTGGGGATTACACAGACCCTCTTGATAGCAGTTTCCCTTAAAAACCGAGGTGTTCTGGGGATGTTGGCTGCCCTGAAAACACAGCTTTTTTGCTATACACCATACGCACCTTGCAGGCGCACTCAAGGCATTGATTTTAATAGAGTTTTCGACAAATAAGCCATTTAAGCTGTATTGCGAGGCGACTACACACCAAGCTGAAACCCCCATTCTACAAGGGGCAGCTGTATACGGAGGCGACTACGGAGCGATATGAGACTAGCGGACGCAATACCACTCCGCCTGACGGTGGAAAAACGAGAGCTGTACGAGGCCCAGGCGATGGCAGCAGAGCTACCGCTGAGCACCTACCTACGCAACCGGCTGGAACGCGAAGATGCCGTCATGGATGAGTTGCAGATGCTCAGGCGAGCAGTCGAGCGGATGACAGATCTGGCACCTGGAGAGCCCCAAGGCAGTAACGGCCTGCAAGGCATGGATGGCGTACTGCTGGAAATGTTGCTGACCTTGCGACAACTGGGCGGCGCTAAAAACGACCTAGCGCAGAAGGAAATTGCGCGTCAGGGCTATGAGGCATGGAGCGCAAAGTGAAACGCGGCTGAGGAAGGCCCGTGGCCTGCCGCGCACGGGCAAAGCTGAATACTGAGCAACTCAGTGCCATGGCCAAACTCGGCTCACCTTCGTTAAGCTGCAGCCGGTTACGCGCGATAGACCCCGTTTGGCGTAATGAGTGGAACGCAACCGAAGGATCGACCATGGCAGCCAGCAGTAATTTCGCCTTTCTCCAGGAGCACGACCCGGTTTTCCTGCAGCTTGCGAGCACAGCCGAGCAGGTCTTCGCCAGCGATCCCAACACCACCCTGATCAAGTTGCGTCAACTCGGCGAAGCCTTGGCCCAGGATTTGGCCAGCCGCGCCGGCATCGAGTTCGATGCCACCACCACGCAGTCCGACCTGCTCTACAAGCTCAGCCGCGAGATCCAGTTGGATCAGAACATCCGTAGCCTGTTCCATACCCTGCGCGTCGAGGGCAACAAGGCCACCCACGAGTTCCGCACCCAGCACCGTGAGGCCATGGATGGGCTGAAGGTCGCCCGTGCTCTGGCCATCTGGTATCACCAGTCGTTCGGCAAGAATGCTCATGCGTTCAAACCTGGCCCCTTCGTCACCCCCGAAGATCCCAGCGCTCCGCTGCGCGATCTGCAAAGTCAGATCGAACAGCTCAAGACGCAGCTCAGCGAGTCCAGCCAGCAACTGGAGAGCAACCAGAAGTTGGCTGACCTGCTCAAGCAGGAAGCCGAAGAATACGCCGTGCTTGCCGAGCAGATGGATGCCGAATCGCGCAGCCATAAGCAGCTAGCCGCCGAACACGAAGCTGCGTTGCAAAAGCTGCGCAGTGAGCACGAAAAAAGCCTCAAAGCCCTGCAGCAGCAACTGGCGGCCCAGCCACAAGCCAGCCAACAGGTCGCCAAGCTGACTCAGCAGGCCAGCAGCAGCTTCGACCTATCCGAAGACCTCACCCGCATCTTGATCGACCAGCAGTTGATCGACGCCGGCTGGGAAGCCGACTCCCTCGACCTCACCTACGGCAAGGGAGCGCGCCCGGAGAAGGGCAAGAACAAGGCCATCGCCGAATGGCCCACCAGCAGCCCCAAAGCCTGCGCCGACTACGTACTGTTCGCTGGTCTTACGCCCATCGCCATCGTTGAAGCCAAGCGTAAGCGCATCAATATCGCCGACCGCATTCCCCAGGCCGAGCGCTATGCCCGTGAGTTCAACTTGGCGACCGAACATCAGCAGCCCTGGCTGCTGGCTGGCCAAGCTCAGCCCTGGAATGATGGCCAGGGTGGTCACTTCCGCGTGCCCTTTGCCTTCGCCTGCAACGGCCGGCCCTTTATCAAGCAGCTCGCCGAACAGTCCGGCACCTGGTTCCGTGACCTGCGCAGCCCAGCCAACACACGCCGCCCGCTGCAAGACTTCCACAAACCGGATGACCTGCTCGACCTGCTCAAACGCAGCCAGGCAGATGCCGAGGCCAAGCTCAAGACCGAAGGCTTCGCCTACCTCAAGCTGCGCGACTACCAGGAAAAAGCCATCCAGGCCGTGGAGCAGGCCCTGGCCAACAATCAGCGTGACTGCCTACTGGCCATGGCCACCGGCACCGGAAAAACCCGCACCATCATTGGCCTGATGTACCGCCTTCTGAAGGCCGAACGCTTCAAGCGCATTCTGTTTCTGGTTGACCGCAGCGCCCTGGGCCAGCAAGCCATCGACGCGTTCAACGACACCACGCTTGAGCAGAATCACACCCTGGCGCAGATCTACGACATCAAAGAGCTAGGCGACATGGCTGCCGAAGCGGAAACCCGCATTCAGGTGGCCACCGTGCAGGCTATGGTCAGCCGCATTTTCCGCTCGGATAACCCGCCGCCCGTAGGCGAATTCGACTGCATCATCGTCGACGAAGCCCACCGGGGCTACACCCTCGACCAGGAAATGACCGAAGGTGAGTTGGCCGTGCGCGATCACAGCCAGTACCTCTCACAATACCGCCGCGTGCTCGACCACTTCGACGCCTGCCGCATCGGCCTCACCGCCACCCCGGCCAAGCACACCAGTGAAATCTTCGGCAAACCGGTATTCACCTACAGCTACCGCGAAGCCGTGGCCGACGACTGGCTGGTGGATCACGAACCACCGATTCGCTACGAGACCCAACTCAGCAAGCATGGTATTCGCTTCGAGAAAGGCGAGTCGGTCAGCGTTATCAACACCCAAACCGGCGAAGTCGACGTAGCCGAGCTGGAAGATGAACTCAGCTTCAACATCGAGTCGTTCAACCGCCGCGTGATCACCCCGGCCTTTGACAAGGTCATCTGTTATGAACTGGCCAAGGAGCTGGACCCGTTTGGCGAAGAGAAGACCATGATCTTCTGCGTCAATCAGGCCCATGCCGAGCGAGTCAAAAACCTGCTCGACGAAGCATTCAAAGAAGCCTACGGCGAGCAGTACAACCAGGCCGCCGTGGAAATCATCACCGGCCAGAGCGACAAGGTTGAAACGCTGATTCGCCGCTACAAGAACGAGCCCACCCCCAATATCGCCATTACCGTCGACCTGCTCACCACCGGCATCGACGTACCGAAAATCTGCAACCTGGTATTTATGCGCCGGGTGCGCTCGCGCATCCTCTACGAGCAGATGAAAGGCCGCGCCACTCGCCGCTGCGACGACATCGGCAAAACCGTTTTCCGCATCTACGACCCCGTCGACCTCTACACCAGCCTGGAAGCGGTCGACACCATGAAGCCCCTGGTGAAGAACCCCAACATCAGCCTGGAGCAACTGGTCAGCGAACTCACCAGCGGTGCCAGCCATGACGCACCCGGCAGTCAGGACGACAACAGCCACGCCCATGACGTACTCGACCAACTGAGCCAGCGCGTCATGCGTATCCTGCGCAAGGCCCAGCACAAGGCCGAGGACAAACCCTCGCTGAAGAAAAAGCTCGATGAGCTGCAAGAAGTGTGGGGCGTTGAGCCGGCTCAGTTACATAAACACCTGCACGACCTTGGCCCGCAGCAAGCGGCCAACTTCGTCCGCCAGCACAGCCAGCTGATCAACCAGCTCGCCGCCGTCAGTGCCCTGCTCGGCTCGGAGAACTACCCGGTTATTTCCACCCACAGCGATGAACTGCTGGTGCGTGAGCAGAACTACGGGCAAAACCAGAAACCAGCCGACTACCTGGAAAGCTTCAACGACTTTATTCGCAACCAACTCAATCAGTCCGCCGCCCTTGGCGTGGTGGTCAACCGCCCCAAGGATCTGACCCGCGAGCAACTGCGAGAAGTCCGCCTGCTGCTCGACCAGCACGGTTTCAGCGAAGCCAGCCTGAAAAGCGCTTGGCGCAACCAGACCAACCAGGAAATCGCCGCCAGCATCATTGGCTACATTCGCCAGGCTGCCATCGGCGAAGCCCTACTGCCCTTCGACCAACGCGTGGCCAAGGCCATGCAAACCATCTACACCCAGCAACCTTGGACGCCCGTACAACGCAAATGGCTGGATCGTCTGGCCAAGCAACTGGTGCATGAGGTGGTCATCGATCCGCAGCAGGTCAACGATGCGTTCCGCAACGATGGCGGCCTCAAAGCGCTGGATCGCAACTTGGGCGGCAACCTGGAACGGGTATTGGAAGCGTTGAATGACAACCTTTGGTCGGCAGTTGGATGAGCATTGACTCACCGTTAATTTCCCGACAGAAGGTGTCCTCGGTCCCAGGACAGAGGACACCTTCGCTCGAAGCCAGTCACTCGCTGTATATGGGCAACCAGCCTCACCCACAGACAACCAAGCACGCCAATCCGCTCATCATTACAGTGCCAAACCCCTTGCAAAACACTGCCATGGTGCATAACCTCTCAAACAACACACCCGCCATGCCTATGGTTGCTTCGGCAGCTACGCACAAATTGAGCGGGTTTTTTATGCCCGGTAGTTTTTCCGCATGAAGCCCTTCAGCAAGCCAGCCATTGATATTCCTGCGCAGCTGGCCCTGCTCAAACAGCGTGGGCTTACCATCCAAGACGAAGCCAAGGCGCACTGCTTTCTGGAAGCGGTCAGCTTCTTCCGCCTCACGCCCTACATGCGCCCCTTCCAGCTCTCGGAAGATGCTGACCACGGTTTCAAGCCCGGCACGCGCCTGCAGGCACTCACCCGTCTGTATGACTTCGACCGTCGCCTACGCCTGCTGGTCATGGATGCCATCGAGCGCATAGAAGTCGCGGCCAGGGCCGTTATTAGCAACCACATGGGGCCGCAATATGGCTCGCACTGGTATCTGGAGCCAAAGTTCTTCCAGCGCAGCTACCGGCACCAGGCGCTCCTCGATAGCATCCGCAGCAAGCAGGACAAGGCATTCCAGGATCATCTGCGCGAATGCCAGCGCATCGACGCCTCCCAAGCGTCTGAGGCCCGCAAAGAGCAGCTCAAGAGCATGCGCGCTAAGGAAAGCTACGCACGTCATTACGCCCTGACATACAACAGCCCCGAGCTAATGCCCGCCTGGGCGGCCATGGAAGAAATCACCCTGGGCGATCTCTCGCACCTGTTCAAAGGCCTGGCCCGCGATGCCGACAAAAAGGCCATCGCCAAACGCCTGAAACTGCCCGCCCCGCTGCTGCAATCCTGGCTGCACACCCTGACCACCATCCGCAATATTTGCGCGCATCACGCACGCCTATGGAACCGCGAGCTGGGCATTCGTCCCGAACTACCCAGGACGGTCAATTTCCCCTGGCCGCAACACCTGCAACAACCCGGACAACATGCCCGCCTATTCACCGTGCTGTGCATCCTCAACCTGCTGATGCGCCAGGTTAGCCCGCATACCAGTTGGGACAGGCGTCTGCACGACTTACTGGCAGAGTTTCCAGAGACCAACCTACGGGCCATGGGCTTTCCGCCCGACTGGCAGAACGATCCTTTCTGGCAAACACCCGGCTAAACCACCCTATTTCCCCGTGAGCCGAATAGCCAATTTATTCGGCTCACGTCATGAGCCAATTAGAGATCACCCCATGACCAACTCCGACATCGTCCAGAAGCTCTGGAACCTCTGCGACATCCTCAAGGATGACGGCATCAACTACAGCGACTACGTCACCGAGCTGGTCTTGCTGCTCTTCAGCAAAATGGAATACGAGCAGGTGCAGAACAACGCCAGCTTCGCCCACAAGCTGCCCGAAGGTGCGCGCTGGTCAGACCTGGCGGGTAAATCCGGCCTGACCCTGCTCAACCACTACCGGCAAATGCTGCTGGATCTGGGCAAAAGCAGCGACCCCTTGATTGCCGCCATCTATGCCGATGCGCAAACCAGCATCCGCGAGCCACGTCACCTCGAACAGCTGATCAAAAGCCTCGACTCCATCGACTGGTTCAGCGCGCAAAAAGATGGCCTGGGCGACCTCTACGAAGGCCTGCTGGAAAAGAACGCCACTGAAACCAAATCCGGTGCCGGTCAGTACTTCACCCCGCGTCCGTTGATCGACAGCATCATCAACTGCCTCAAGCCGCAGCCCGGTGAGACAATCCAAGACCCGGCCGCCGGCACCGCAGGCTTCCTGATTGCCGCCGACGCCTATATCAAGCGCCACACCGACGACCACTACGACCTCGACGCCAAGGCCCAGGCCTTCCAGCGCAACCGCGCCTTTGTCGGCATCGAACTGGTGCCCGGCACCCGCCGCCTGGCCCTGATGAACACCCTGCTGCACGGCATGGAAGGCGATGAGGAAGGCGTGGTGCACCTGGGCAACGCCCTTGGCCAAAGCGGCGCCAATCTGCCCAAGGTGGACGTGATCCTCTCCAACCCACCCTTCGGCACTGCCAAAGGTGGCGGTGGCCCGACTCGCGACGACCTCACCTACAAAACCAGCAACAAGCAGCTGGCCTTCCTCCAGCATATCTACCGTGGCCTCAAACCCGGTGGCCGCGCTGCCGTGGTGCTGCCGGACAACGTGCTGTTCGAGGCCGGCGTCGGCACCGAAGTGCGCCGCGACCTGATGGAAAAATGCAACCTGCACACGATCCTGCGCCTGCCCACCGGCATCTTCTACGCCCAGGGCGTAAAGACCAACGTGCTGTTCTTCCAGAAAGGCACGCAGGCCAACCCGCGTCAGGAACAGGGCTGCACCCAGCGCGTATGGGTCTATGACCTGCGCAGCAACATGCCCAGCTTCGGCAAACGCACGCCCTTTGGCGCGCAGCACCTAAAACCCTTCGAGGACGCCTACGGTGACGACCCCAACGGCCACAGCCCGCGCGCCGAAAACGTCGAAGGGATTGGCGAGCTGAGCCGCTTCCGCGTTTTCACCCGCGAGCAGATCCGCGAACGCGGCGACTCGCTGGACATCAGCTGGCTCAAGGATGCCGACAGCCTGGATGCGGCCGACCTGCCCGCCCCGGAAGTGCTGGCCGGCGAGGCCATGGCCGAACTGACCGAGGCCCTGCATGAGCTGGAAGAATTGATGAAGGCGCTGGGTGCTGGCGATGAAGTGGCGGCGCAGAAGCAGCTGCTCGCTGAAGTGATGGGGCTCGCCGTCAGCGAGGAGGAGGTATGAGCATGGAGGCTCCCGCCAACTGGCTGCCTGCGAGTTTCGATGATGTATTCGCGCAAATCTCGACTTCTGGAAAGAAGGTAAAGACCGCAGATGTTTTAGTCAAAGGCAAGTTCCCCGTAGTTGATCAAGGGCGAAAATTCATTACTGGCTATCTGGATGATGCTCACTTAGTGGTTGCTGACGATAAGCCGCTGATAATTTTTGGCGATCACACTCGCGAGGTTAAATGGATAAATTTCTCATTTATCCCAGGTGCCGACGGCGTACAAGTCCTCAAGCCGCACCCAGAAATGGATGGACGTTTCCTATATTTCTTTCTGCGCAACCTTCCGATTGAAAGCAAGGGGTACGCAAGGCATTTCAAGATCGTCAAGGATGCAACGTATCTGGTTCCTCCACTCGCCGAACAAACCCGCATCGCCGCCAAGCTCGACGAACTGCTGGCCCAGGTCGACACCCTCAAAGCCCGCATCGACGGCATCCCCGCGCTGCTCAAACGCTTCCGCCAATCCGTCCTCGCCGCCGCCGTTTCCGGGCGGTTGACGGAGGAGTGGCGGGCGCAGCATCCGGGGGAGATCGATCAAGAAGAGCTCATACAGGCTCGTCGTCTTACGCTTGGCAGTAAAGAATCAAGCTGTACTGCCCCAGGAGGTATTTGTGATGGACCTGCAGAAATCCCTGGCGGGTGGATTGGATGTGAATTTGATCTGCTATGTGAAATTAAGCATGGCTACGCCTTTGAATCAGAGTTTTTTTCTGACTCTGGCCCGATAGTTCTGACTCCGGGAAATTTTACTGAGAGCGGCCTGCTTGATTTCAAGAAGAAAAGAGTTGTCAGGCTAGAGGGGGAGTTTGAACAAAAGTGGGTTTTGAATAATGGCGACATCCTCGTCGTAATGACTGACCTATCCCCCAAGAAGCTGATCCTTGGAAAAGCCGTATGCCTTACTAGCAATGACGTCGTTCTGCACAATCAACGTATTGGGAAAGTTGTGCCTTTTTCCAAGCAAGTATCTAAGGATTTTCTGCGGCTAGCATTGCTTGCCCCCAAAACGAAGCAGATAGTCGATGAAACTGCTACCGGGACTGTTGTGCAGCACACGTCTCCCAAGAAGATATTGGCAATACCAACGCTACTGCCCCCCCTAGCAGAGCAAACCGAAATCGTCCGCCGCGTCGAGCAACTCTTCTCCTTCGCTGACCAGCTTGAAAACAAAGTCAACTCGGCCAAAATCCGCATCGACCATCTGACCCAAAGTATTTTGGCTAAAGCCTTTAGAGGCGAGTTGGTGCCTCAAGACCCGAACGACGAACACGCCAGCCTGCTGCTGGAGCGCATCAAAGCCCAACGCGCCGCGGCGCCCAAGGCCAAGCGCGGCAGAAAGGCATCGGCGTGAGCCGCGTCGAACAACGCTTCGCCTTGGCGAATCACATCCCTGTGATTCGCCCTTCGGGCCAGCCTGCGGCTGTCCAAAATCGCTCCCGGCGATTTTGTGCCGACCAACTGGAAGCCAAGGTCGCCTCGGCCAAAAGCCGTATCGACCACCTGACCCAAAGCATGGACTCGCGCGTCCCTGCGCTCGGGCCTTCGGCCCAGCCTGCAGCTGCCCAATATCGCTCCCGGCGATATTGTCTGGCCAAAGCCTTCAGAGGCGAACTGGTACCCCAAGACCCCAACGACGAGCCGGCCAGCGTGCTGCTGGAGCGCATCAAAACCCAACGCGCCGCAGCGCCCAAGGCCAAGCGCGGTAGAAAAGCCTCGGCATAAACACGCCATTCATCCGCTAACGCAGGAGCTGCCGCATGAACCCCAAGGACTGGATTGATTTGCTGCAGCGCCTGTTTGCCTGGCTCAGTGAGCGGCGCAACCCGGTACGCCAGCAGGCAGCACGCGTACTGGCGACCTTCGAAGCCCATGGCGTGGCCCGCACTGAGATCAATGCCCTGCTGCCGGAAGCGCTACAGCTAAGTGCCTACCAATGGTCGAATGCCGATCAGCTCAAGCTGGTCTTGCGGCAGACACATCTCGATTGGCTCAACCAGCATTTCGCGCTGGAAGAAGGCTGGCTGAACGGACAAAGCGATTCAGCCCACCAGCACCTCTTCAGCTACAAAGCGCCGGAACGGCTACATCAATGGTTTCAGGAGCACCGTACACCCGAGGCCTGCTTAGAATTCAAGTTGCATCTGCTTACACCAAACATCCACGAAATCGGGCCGGACTCAGCAGGCTATTACGCCCTGATTTTGGAGCAAAGGGATGAGGACTATTCAACGTACGGGCGCTTTTACCATCTGATCGAAGGCGGCCACTTTGAGCATCGGCCATGCTTGATCCATCTCCAACAGGTATTGGCAATCGCCTATTACCATGGCGCCATCATGCGACGCTCACAGCTGGAGGCGGCCTCCCTGTATCAGCTGAGCCACCATAAAGGGTTTATCCCCAACTGGCTGGACAGATGCCGCCCTCACCCGCTAGAAGCCGACCATGAGCTCTGGCCACACTTCTCCGGGCACTCCCCATGGCTGGATGAATTGCGCACAGATGCCGAACAGGGCCTACGCCGCGCCGGGCTAGCCGAGGTGATTGAAAAACTGCACCAGGATACCCAACGCTTCTCACTGCAGCCCAGCAGCCTCCTGTTGGCAACACCTCTGCCCCGCTGATTGCAGGACGATTTATCCGCCAGATTTCTTTCTCCAGTTACGCCTACTTTCGGTACTATCCGGTAACTTAGGATTACTTAGGGTTAGAAATGGACTTCTCCCCCATCATCGCGCAGGTCTGGGGAATGCTGGTCTGGTTTACACCAGCAGTGTTTCTGATCACCCTTCTCAAGTCGCCTTGGGCCAAGGGTCATATCGGCGAACTCCTGGTGCGGCTGTTTGCCCATTGGCAGCTGGATAAGCAAACCTACCGTCGCCTGCACAACGTCACGCTGAACACGCCAGACGGCACCACGCAGATCGACCACGTATTCCTATCGCCTTACGGCATCTTCGTGCTGGAAACGAAGAACATGAGCGGCTGGATCTTCGGCAGCGAGAAGCAAGCGCAGTGGACGCAGAAGCTCTACAAGCGCACCTTCAAATTCCAGAACCCACTACGGCAGAACTACAAGCACCTCAAAGCCCTGGAAGCCACCCTTGGCGTAAACCCGGAGCACCTGCACTCGGTGATCACCTTTGTCGGCGGCAGCACCTTCAAAACCGAGGTGCCGGCTAACGTGACTCAAGGCATCGGCTTTATCCGCTATATCAAATCATTCCGGCAGCCTGTACTCAGCGAGGCTGAAGTCGACGCCATGCTGCACGCCCTGCAAACCGGTCGCCGCGCGCCGACCCTCGCCACCCACCGCGAGCATGTGCAAAACCTCAAACGCCGAAGCGACCCGACAGCTGAGCGACAGTGCCCGAAATGTGGCAGTGCGCTGCTAATCCGTACGGTGAAATCAGGGGCAAACGCGGGGCAGCAGTTTTGGGGATGCTCGGCGTTTCCTAAGTGCCGAACGATGCAGAATTTATAGATACAAAAGGAGTGTAAAAATTGTGGTCTGCCCCAAATACTTAAAATCTAGCATTATCACGCTTTGTACATTGGCATGACGCGCATTAGCCTCGTACGGGAAATCTATGGAAATCAGCCCAAATAAAGTATGGGAAAGAAAGGAATGGGAAGAGCATGTAAATGATCTTCTCAGAATAAAACATGGACAAGAAAACTATGTCCCCATACCCGACAGGCATAATGGAGATGCCGGAATTGAAGGATTTTCCTTCTGCGGCAATGCCTATCAAGCTTTCTGCCCTGAAGAGCTTTGCACTATGGCGCAGCTCTATGAAAAGCAGCGCGACAAAATGACAACTGACATCAACAAATTCATAGAAAACAAAGACAACGTTCTGTCATCAATCCTCGGCCCAACCAAGATCAGGCGATGGATACTTGTCGTACCAAACCACCTATCAAAACATCTGAACGCTCACGCCTCGACAAAAACAGCAGAAGTAATTGCCGCCCAGCTACCTTACGTTGACAGTACAGATTTCCACGTTCTTGTATGGGACAGAAGCACATTTAAGACAGAAGAGTCGGAGCTATTAGAGCAAGGCATCAGAGTGCTCCGACTGGAAAGGAAAACAATATCAGATAATGACATAAGTGCTTACCAAGCCGACAAGTCAGAATTTGCAAGCAACATAGAAACGAAGCTATCAAAGCTTAAACCAGCATCCCAACATCAAATCGAGAAGGCTAGGGATGCAATGTTTAAGCAGGCAATCTACGCCCAGAACATGCTTGAGGATCTAAAACAGGAGTATCCTGAATACCACTCTCAAATCACTTCTGGAGTGATGGAAAGGGAGGAAAAACTACACGTTGAGTACTTCGAAGCACAACAAAAAAGTCCAACTCAACATGCAACCGCTCTTAAAGAAGCCCTTGCCAAGAAAAGCAAGCTCCACGAGGACAATCTGGACTGCATTGCAACCGGAACCGTTGCCGATTGGCTTATGCGCTGCAATTTGGATTTTGAATAAATGGATATCTTAGACACCATCCCAAATAGAGTAGTCTTTCGACAAACCGGCACCCCAGTAGAGCCAGAACTCAGACCGCTCTGGAGAATATCTCTAATTGCTCTTGTCCTGCTCAAACTTAGCTCTGGGAATAAAGCAGGAGTAAAAAAAATACAAGTGCTTAGCTCTTTGGTTTCATCCCACGAAAAGAGGAAGAATTATTTTTCTGAGATCCAAGATCTCTTTTCCGCTGTAAATGTCAGATTTGACCCTCTAGTGGATAGAGCTATCAACATAGGACTAGGCGAGGGAATTTTCGAACTAGAGCCATCCAAAAGCATTAAGCTGTCGACTAGAGGCCTAACATTCGCCAAATCAATTGACGCCGACGAAGAAGTATTTGCGGAAGAAAAAGAATTCATGCAGAACTTTAGCAAGTCCTTTTTCACCGACACCATTATTGACAAACTAATTTCCGGTGACCTTCGTGAGCAGGCTTAAGATAAACAGACTAAAAATAATATCCAAGACAAACGAAGGAAACTTTGGAGTAGACATACCCTTTACTCATGGACTGAATATTATTCGAGCTGACAACACACTAGGCAAGTCAACCTGCGTGCAAAGTATTGTATACGCATTAGGCCTAGAGGGAACCTTAGGGCCCAGCAGGAAAAACCCATTAAAGTCTGCACTAACCAGCAAACTTAAAAAAATCGATGGCAGGTATGCGCTCGTCACAGAGTCCAGAGTCAGCCTAGAGATATCCAACAGCACAGGCGAGACAATCACAATATCAAGAAGCGGCATAGAAGACAAAAGCCGAGTAATATCAGTTTATCCCAAAAAAATTGATAGTATCGATTTTTCTTCCGACACCTCCTTTACAGACTACTTTGTTCGAGATCCTGGCGCAGCGGTTAGAGAACGAGGCTTCCATAATTTCTTAGAGAACTTTCTTGGAATAGAAGACCCACAAGTTGTCAAATATGATGGAAGTACTTGCCCCCTCTACTTAGAGTCAATTTTTTCAGTAAATTATGTTGAACAAACTAGAGGCTGGGGCGGAATTCTGAACATACTCCCTACTTACCTCGGAATCAAAGATCTCGCCAACAGAGTTCTTGAATACAACCTAGATCTAGACATCCAAGAGAACAACAAAAAGAGACAACAGTTGCTTGTCAAAAGAAATGATCTTGAGTCTACCTGGACTGTAACAATTGAAAAACTTATTTCAACCGCACGACAGATTTACGCATTTGTTGAGCCTACCGTCAGCGATGACATCGGCAAGCAAGGAGCCATAAACAACTCAACTGATCTTTACGTCTTAGACAGTGAGTCCCGCAAAACAAATCTGTCCGGCTACTTAGAAAAACTTAAGACCGAACTAGCAACATCAAAATCAACTTTCACCTCCACTTCTGAAAATGAGTCAAAAGCCCTCGCCCAAGAGCTAGAACTCAACCTCTTAATGAAAAAACTTTCAGAAGAGGAGTCGGCTATTTCAATTATTTTGTCGGATATAGACGTCAGCGAAGACTACGTCAGATCTATTGACAAGCGAATCCAAGCAGTAAAGGAAGGATTACGCAAATATCGAGACATAAAAAAAATTCATGATTACGGCTCCACTGAAGAATTTAAATTCTTAAATGGTCGCTGCCCAACCTGCAATCAGCCAATAGAAGATTCGTTGCTCCCCCACATGCACAACCAGTCTGCGCTAGGGATTGACGACAATATCAAGTATCTAGAGAAACAGCTTTCAGTTTTTGACTCCCTAAGAGCAGGAGAAGAAAGCAAGGCGCTAACCAAAAGGACACTGATCCTTCAGGCCCAAGACAAAGTAAATCTGACAAGAGCTGAAATTCGCTCACTAAAAGAAAGTCTTCTTGACGTTAAAGGAGCCCCATCTAGAGCTCAACTTAGGAAAGAAATTCTGCTTGAGGAAAAAATCGAAGCGATCGAAAGAACTCTTACACTTGAGATCGAAATTAAAGAGAAACTATCAGCCGTAAAATTAGAGTGGTCTAGAGTAGTAGGCGCAATTTCAAAGCTCCCGTGGGATGGCTTTAGCCGCAACGACTACATTAAGCTCGCAAAGCTAACTGAACAGTTTAAGAAAAACTTGAGTGACTTTGAATACAAAAGCACTCCCATTGAAGATTTTGAAATTTCAAAACGCACATACAAGCCCTCAATTGACGATGTTGACTTAGGCTCCGAGGCCTCTGCCAGTGACAACATAAGGGTTATCTGGGCCTACCTATATTCCCTTCTAACTTTAGACAACTATCTGGAAGGACTAAATACCAATCACCTCGGCTTGCTTATTCTAGATGAACCACGCCAACAAGAAACTAAAGAAGTCAACTTCAAGACATTCATTGAAAGAGCATCTGAAACTCGCAGCATGGAGCGACAAGTCATAATAGCCACCAGCGAGAAGCACGCAGACTTAACAAGAATGATTGAGGGACTTCCTGTAAACGTAATCAATTTTGAAACACCCTTGATTTCTAAGATGGCCTAGCTCACTTTGCATGCGTAAGAAATAAAGCCGGGGGCAGTGGATGCTACGGCCCAAATTGAAACGAGCGCTGGCTTAGCCTGAGAAAAAGCTAGGAGCTTCGGATCTAAGGCCTTCCGGGTACAGAAAATCAGTACACTGACGGTACAGTGCCAAGCTTTTACAGATTACGCTCAATTACGCTTAACCCGCTCTACGACGCTACTTTCAGCTAACTGTACCTACCCTAAGCTACGCCCGATTTCTCTAGGCTTGCAGCGTTTCTAGGCAACTCATAATCCTTTGGTCCACAGTTCGAATCCGTGTGGGCCCACCACCTTCAAAGCCGCGCATTGCGCGGCTTTTCTGTACCTTTCTGCCGTCCCCTAGCAGCTCCCTAACAAATCGCTTCAGGTTTCCTTAGCCCAACGCACTCCTGCCCGCTCTACATTAGAAATACCGTTTACTGTCCTAAACTAACCAAGCAGAAAACATTCCTTCGTCAGGTAGCGCTTTAGCCCCGCCAAGCTAGCCTCCAATCTCCAGGGATCGCAGGGTGCTTATCATGCAATCAATCAAAAGCTGGCTTCTGGCATCCGCCATTACGTTGTTCAGCCTGGGCGCAGGCGCGACGGAGAACAGCTACAGCGAAGCCTATGGCGAGTGTATGGATGCCTCCAATGGTCTGACGCTGAATATGCTCGACTGCATCGACAGTGAGCTAAAAAGGCAGGACGCGCGCCTAAATCAGAGCTACAAGGCGGCCATGCAGGGACTGACGACGGAGCAGCAAAGGCAGCTGCGTGATGCACAGCGTTTATGGATCAAGTTCAGGGATACCGATTGCGCTCTGCTCAGCGACCTCACGGGCGGCACCATTGATAGTCTCAACAGTGCCTCGTGCCTGCTGGACAGGACCGGCAGGCGTGCCGACGACCTCGCCTGGCTGGCCGCGCCAGGCTTGTAAGCTGCATTGCCCTACAACCGAGGCATTAGGATGTGTACGAAAAGTCGTCGAGCGAAGGTCAGGCGAGGCAAAAACGGGTGAGGAAGCGGAGTTTACGAGCTGTAAATGAGCATTCCGAACCCGTTTTTAACGAAGCATCACCGAGCGCAGGCACTTTTCGTACAGAGCCTAGTGACTTCACTTATTGATCAGCTTTAATAACGGCAGATATTCAGCATGGCCAACCGGAGCAACGCCGGAGGCGTGCTGCATGTTGAGGAAGTCGGCAAGGCTCTGCGGATGACTGAGCATGACCTGGCGCACCCGTTCCTTCAGTTCCGGGCAGATGCGGGCGCTAAAGACGTAGGGGTCGTAATAGATGGGGGCAGACTGCCACAGCAATCGGAGCGTATCGCGCTCCATACGGCCGTCACTTAGGTAGGCATCGGCCCGCACACTGGCAACAAAGGCTGCATCCACCCTGCCTTCCAACAGGGCATCCAGAGAGTTGTCGTGGGAGCCGCTGTAGCTTACGGCACTGAAGAATCTTTCCAGCGGCAAATTCGTCTGAGCCGAGAATTCGGTTTTTGGCACCAGGCTGCCTGAGGTGCTGGCCGGGTCGCTCAAGGCAACGCTTGCGCCGCGCAATTCATCCAGATCGCTGGCGCCGTCACGGCGCACCATCAACAGCGCACGGTAATGGTGGCCAGCCGGGGTGAAGTGCCCTTCGCTGAGGGTGAGGCTCGCGAAGGGCTCGATGCCGGGCTCTCGCAGATAGGCCTGTATATAGGAGGCCGGTCCCAGCCAGGCGATATCCACCCCGCCGGAAACGATCGCATCGATCACGCTCTCGTAGGATGAAACCGCAACCATATCCACTGGCATCTTGAGTTCGTCGCTCAGTAGATTCAGGAGTGGCCGATATTCACGCATCGTCACTTGCATGCTTTTTTTCGGGATCACCGCCAGGCGCAAGCTGGGCTGGGTGCATTCCGCCATTGCCGCCAGCGGCAGTAGCAGCGTGCAGATCAGGCCTGCCGCGGCGCTTATGAAACGCATGCTTTTTCCACCGCGCCGGTATATGGGGAATATGGGCCAAGCTGTTCTGCGGGCAGCGGCCGGCTGAAGTGATAGCCCTGAGCGATGTCACAGCCGGACAGCTTGAGATAGACCAGCTGCTCGCGCGTTTCCACACCTTCGGCGATCACTTCCAGACCCAGGCGCTTGGCCAGAATGATGGTGGAGGTGACGATGGGGTTGTCGTCGTAGCTGTTGGACAGTGGCGCGATCAGTGCCCGATCGATCTTCAATTGGCTGAGCGGCAGCGCGTGCAGATGGGCAAATCCCGCATAGCCCTGGCCGAAATCATCGAGGCTGATGTACATGCCGGCGCTGCGCAAACGCTGCAGATGCTCAATGGCCAGGCCCTCGGCATCCACCGCAAAGGTTTCGGTGATTTCCAGTTCCAGGCAGTGAAACTCGAGATCACGCTGCCCCATCTCGCTCAACAGGCGCTCGCTGAAATCGGCCTGACGCAATTGCAAAGCCGAGATGTTAACCGCCATCCGCGCCGAGCAGCCTTGCGCCTGCCAGCGCTGCAGTTCATCAAGGGCGAGATACAGCACTTCCCAGCCGAGTTCGACGATAAAGCCGCAGCGCTCAGCCAGGGCTATGAAACGATCCGGGTAGAGCAAGCCGAACTGCGGATGCTGCCAGCGCACCAGCGCCTCATAGCCGACGACCTGCATCGTCTCCAGGCGAATCTGCGGCTGGTAGTGCAGCACGAACTGGTGCTCGTTCAAGGCCGCCCCCAGCGACTGCTCCAGCGCGAACTCCTCGACGTCCGACAGGTTCAGCGAAGGGTCGAAGAACCGGTACTGACCACGCCCCGACTGCTTGGCCGAGTACATCGCGGCATCGGCATAACGGATCAGATCGTCAATTTCCTGCCCGTCCCGCGGGCAGATGCTGACGCCGATGCTCGGACTGGTATGGACCTCATGCTCGTCGAGTGAATACACCGTCGAGAGCTTCGCGACCAACGCGCGCACCCAGCTGTCGATCTGCTCCTCCGTGCGGTCCCCGGCCAGCAGCACCACGAATTCATCACCGCCGAAGCGTGCCGCCTGGTCCTCTGGCTCCAGCGCCCGGCTGATGCGCCCGGCCACCGCCTGTAGCAGCAAGTCGCCGACCTTGTGCCCGAGGGAGTCGTTGATCGACTTGAAGCGGTCCATGTCGATAAACAGGATGGCCATCAAGCGCCGCAAGTTGCGCTGCCGCACCAGGGCTGCCGTGGCGTTTTCCATGAACTGGCGGCGGTTATGCAGGCCGCTCAAATGATCCGTCGCGGCGGCATGGCTACTACGACGATGCTCGTCCTCCAGCTTGTCGATCAGCTCCTGATTGACGCGGTGCGCCTGCTCCAGCGCGAGAAAGGCCTCCTGTCGCCGGCGCAGCACACGCAGCACCCAGAACATGCAACCAAGGATAAGCACGGACATGCCCAGGTTCATCCAGAACTGCCGGACATAGGTAAGCCGCTGGGATCTGAGGATTTCCTCGTAGCGCTGACTGACTACCACACTGAAACCGCGTTCACGGACGCGGCTATAGAGGCTCTGGTATGCCTGACCGGCGCCGTAGTGCGTGGTTTTCCCGCTGGTCTGCTCACCGTGCGGCAAACCATGGCTCAGGCGCGTGCCCATCACCATCACGCCACGGTCGCTGATGTGCAGGCGCTCATGATCGCCGCTGTCCAGCAAGCGCACCAGGCCGCTGCCGCCCAGATCGGTGTTCTGAAACAGAATTGCCAGATAGCCGATATCCAGCTGGACCTGAAGAATGCGCTCCAAGGCTCCGGTAGCCGGGTTGTTCAGCGGCAGGAGAAAAGGCAGACGCCAGCTGGGTGACGATGCCTCCTCTACCAACAACCGTGGCAAGTAGGGTTTGGACCCATAAAGCGCCCGGTGCTCCTGAAACTCCAGCAGCCACTGCTCGGGCAATTGCTGGAGTTCATCCGCGTGGCTGGACGACAGCAGCAAACCGCTCGCGTCGTGCAGGCTCATGCGTTTTAGAACCGGATCTTCGGCCAGCATCCGTACCATGCTGCGGCCATCGAGGCTCAGGCTGCCCTCCTCGACCTGCGTGATCCGCCCAATCACCTGGGCACGATCAACCAGTTGCCGGAGGTTTTCCGCAGTGATACTTGCCAGATTGAGATGCTCGGCCGCCTTTGCCTCCAGGGCCTCCTTGCGTGATGTCGCTTCCTGCTGCGCATGCAGTCCCCACATAAAGACCAGCGTCGCGGTGCAGAGCGATAGCAGCGAGATCTGGGGAAGCCTGGGTGAGGACAAAAACCGCTGCTTCACTTGATGCCCTTCCACTCTTCAAATGGTGGCAAATTAATGCCACGGCATGACAAAGCGATGACAAGCCAAGCCGGCACCTTCCTATCACAACGCATGGCCCTTGCGCGTGCACCGGTTGCTCTCAACGGTCAGAAACGAAAGCCAACGCTAATAACCAAATAGCATATAAACATCATTAAACGTTTCTAGACACTCTAAGCCCCACCCTCTATCGTGCGCCGCGGGCCGGTTGGCTGGTCCGCTTCTGTTGTAGGCACGCAAAGGAAACCCATGCTCCCTGAATCGCTGCAGCTTTATTTCGTCTGCGCCGTGCTGGTGTGGGTACTGGTGTCTTTCGTACGTGAGAGCTGGAGCCCGGATATCGTGGTGGCGATTGCCGTGGCGGTATTGTTGGGCACGCAGCTGCTGGCGCCGGCCGAAGTGCTTGGCGTGCTGTCCAACTCGGCGCCGGTGACCATCGCCTGCATGTTCGTGATTTCCGCGGCACTGGAACGAACCGGCTGCATCGATGCGCTGGGCAACTGGCTGGGCGATCTGGTGGGCACCAGTCCAACCCGGGTACTGGCCGGCCTGACCATTACCGCGCTGGTCATTTCCGCTTTCCTCAATAACACCCCGGTGGTGGCGATTCTCACGCCGGTGGCCATTTCCCTGGCCCGGCGTGCCGGCACCACGCCTTCCAAACTGCTGATTCCGCTGTCCTACGCGACCATCCTCGGCGGCACGCTGACCATGATCGGCACCTCCACCAATATTCTGGTCGATGGCGTGGCGCGCAAGGCCGGTCTTGAGCCCTTCGGCATGTTCGAGATTACCGGCGCGGGGCTGATTCTTGCGGCGGTGGGCATGCTCTACATGCTGACTCTGGGCAAGCGCCTGCTGCCCGAACGCGACACGCTCTCCAAGCTGATCGGCCCGCGCCTGGACCGTACCTTTATGACCGAGCTGCGCGTCCCCTTCGGCTCATCGGTGATCGGCAAGAGCATCAGCGAGGCAAATCTCAATGGCGGCAGCGGCCTGCAGGTTTTGCAGATCAACCGCGGCACCAACCTGTTCAGCCGCCCGGAGCATGATTTCATCCTGCAGGCGGGAGATCTGCTGATCATCCACGGCCAGGTCAAGGATGTGGTGGACCTGCGCGGCAGTGGCCATTTGGCCTTCAGTCGCAGTGATGCCTTCGAAACCATCAGCAGCGATGACGTGACGCTGGTAGAGGCCATCGTCGGCCGGGATTCGCGCTTCAGCCACCGCCCCATGCGCGACTTGGACCTGTCGGCGCGCTACGGCATCAACGTCCTGGCAGTGCATCGCCAGGACGAGAATATCCAAGGCAATTTCGACGACTTCGAGCTGCAGTTCGGCGATGTGATGCTGGTGGAAGGCTCGGCCACGCAGATCAAGCGTTTCGCCGACAACGGCGGGCTGATCAGCCTCAACACCGTGCAGGAGCGCGCCTACCGCCGCGACAAGGCGCCCATCGCGATCATCATCACCCTGGCGGTAATGCTGCTGGCCGCGGTGGGCGTAATGCCTATCGAGGGGCTGGCGATCATGGGCGCGGCGGTGGTGCTGGCGACGCGCTGTCTGGATGTCGAGGATGCCTACAAGGCGGTGGACTGGAAGATTCTCGGTCTGATTTTCGGCATGCTGGCGCTCAGCGTGGCCATGGACAAGGTCGGGCTCGTGGAGCTGATCGTCACCAATGTGGTCACCCTGACGCCCTGGGCCGGCCCGCTGTTTATGCTGTCGTTCATCTACTTCTTTACCTCGACGCTTACCGAGTTGCTGTCGAACAACGCCGTCGCGGTGCTCGTCACCCCCATCGCCATCGGCCTGGCGCAGCAGTTCGGTATCGACCCGCGGGCGTTCGTGGTGGCGGTGATGTTTGCCGCCAGCGCCAGCTTCGCCACACCCATCGGCTACCAGACCAACACCTTCGTCTACACCGCCGGCGGTTACCGTTTCAGCGACTTCGTCAAGGTCGGGATGCCGCTGAACATTCTGCTCTGGGGCGCGGCAACAGTGGTAATTCCGTGGTTCTGGCCGCTGGTACCGGTGTAAGCGGAAGGCTTGCCGCAGATCATTGACCGACCCGTGGATTGATCTCATGCTCGCGTTCTTTCAGACAAGAACAAGGAACGCACATGAAACTGGAAACTCTGGCGATCCACGCCGGCTACAGCCCCGACCCGACCACCAAGGCCGTCGCGGTGCCCATCTACCAGACCACTTCCTATGCCTTCGACAGCACCCAGCATGGTGCCGACCTGTTCGATCTGAAGGTGCCGGGCAACATCTATACGCGCATCATGAACCCCACCAACGACGTGCTGGAGCAGCGAGTCGCGGCCCTGGAGGGCGGCGTTGCGGCGCTGGCGGTGGCCTCGGGCATGGCGGCCATCACCTATGCGATTCAGACCGTCGCCGAAGCCGGGGACAATATCGTCTCGGTGGCCAAGCTCTACGGCGGCACCTACAACCTGTTTGCCCACACCCTGCCGCGTCAGGGCATCGAGGTGCGTTTCGCCCCTCATGACGACATCGCGGCGCTGGAAGCACTGATCGACGACCGTACCAAGGCGGTGTTCTGCGAATCCATCGGCAACCCGGCGGGCAACATCATCGACATCCAGGCCCTGGCCGATGCCGCCCATCGCCATGGCGTACCGCTGATCGTCGACAACACCGTCGCCACGCCGATCCTCTGCCGTCCGTTCGAGCATGGTGCCGATATCGTCGTGCATTCGCTGACCAAGTACATGGGCGGCCACGGCACCAGCATCGGCGGCATCGTGGTGGATTCCGGCAAGTTTCCCTGGGCCGAGAACAAGGCGCGTTTTCCGCTGCTCAACACCCCGGACGCCTCCTACCACGGCGTCACCTACACCGAGGCCTTTGGCCCCGCCGCCTTCATTGGCCGCTGCCGCGTGGTGCCGCTGCGCAACATGGGCGCTGCGCTGTCGCCGTTCAACGCCTTCCTGATTCTGCAGGGGCTGGAAACCCTGGCGCTGCGCATGGAACGCCACTGCGAGAACGCGCTGAAGGTCGCCGAGTACCTGCAGCAACATTCGCAGGTGGAATGGGTTAACTACGCTGGCCTGCCCGATCATCCCGAGCATGCTCTGGCACAGCGCTATACCGACGGCAAGCCCGCGGCAATCCTGTCCTTCGGCATCAAGGGCGGCTTCGATGCCGGTGCACGCTTTATCGATGCACTCAACCTGGTGGTGCGGCTGGTCAACATCGGCGATGCCAAGTCCCTGGCCTGCCACCCGGCCTCGACAACCCACCGCCAGCTCAACGATGAAGAACTGCAAAAGGCCGGCGTGCCCCGGGACATGGTGCGGCTGTCCATTGGTATCGAGCATATCGACGACATCCTCGCCGACCTGGAGCAGGCGCTGGAAGCTTCCAAGGGCTGACCGACGCCTGGAAGAACTCCGCCGCGCAGGCGGTCGGAGTTCTTCCTTGGCAACCTCCAGTTCAGGGCGGCACGGCCTTGAGTTTCACTCGCCTGCCGCCATCTACAGCAGACGCCTTACTGGAGCACCCGCCATGACCGATTCACTCGTCGTTCCCTGCGCGCACTGCGCCGGGCTCAACCGCATCCCCTCCGACCGCATTGGCCAGCAGCCGCGCTGCGGGCGCTGCAAGGCCGACGTTCTGCTGGCAAAACCCTTCGACGTTAACCAGAGCAGCTTCGCCCAGCAGATAAAGGGCGACCTGCCGCTGTTGCTGGACGTCTGGGCCAGTTGGTGCGGCCCGTGCCGCAGCTTCGCGCCGATCTTCGAACAGGCTGCCGCTCAACTTAATGGACGCTGCCGGTTGGCCAAGCTGGACAGCGAATCCAACCAGCAACTGTCCGGCCAACTGGGCATTCGCTCCATCCCCAGCCTAATCCTGTTCAGAAATGGCCAAGAGGTGGCCCGGCAGAACGGCGCGGTGCCGCTGCCACAACTACTGGCCTGGCTCGCGCAGCAGGGTATTTGAGGCCTTCCGCAGGCAAGCATTTTCAGCGATACCCAAAACCCGATAAAAAGTTCCGCTCAGAAGCCCACCTCCCGTCCGCAGCGTTTGCCTCGCGAGGATGGCGAACGGATAATGCCCGCACTTTTTTGCTGCATTTACCGACAGTCGCCATTCATGGACCGATACGCCAATAACAAGAACCGCCAAAGCGCGAGGGTCTGCTGTCGCTTCCGCGCAAGCCGCGATGAAACGGCAACGGACCCTAGGTATCTACCGTGATTCAATTCGACATTGATCAGTGGCATGCCTGGGCTCCAGGCCTGACAAGTGCCAGCGATTGGACGGCCTGGGCGCGCGATCCCCATTGCCTCGTAGATGACAGCGAGCCAGACGTCAGCTTTCTTCCGGCCTTGCAGCGCCGCCGCCTGAGCCGTCTGGCCCGCATGGCATTTGCCGTGGCCACGCCGCTGGCCGAAGGCCAACCGCCGATGCCGCTGGTATACGCCTCGCGCCACGGTGAAACCCCACGCACCTTCGCCATCCTCAGCGACATGGCACGTGAAGAGGCCCTGTCACCCACGCAGTTCAGCCTCTCGGTGCACAACGCGATCATCGGTCTGTGGTCGATCCAGCAGAACGACCACAGCGAAATGACCGCACTGGCCGCCGAAGGCGACGGGCTGGAACACGCCCTGCTCGAAGCCGCCATGCTGCTGGCCGAAGGCGCACCCTCGGTGCTGGTGGTAGTCACTGAAGACCGGCCGCCGGCCGCCTACCAACCCTGGATCGACGATGTCCCCTTCCCTTATGCCGTCGCTCTGCGCGTCACCGCCGGTCAAGGCTGGACGCTGAGTCTTGAGGCGAGTGACGACCCGCACTCGCCAGGGCCGTGGCCCCATGCACTGGAACTGGTTCGCCTGCTAAGCGGTACGCAGACATTACGCATACATCAATGGAATAAGCGTCGATGGACCTGGCGGAAAGCACAGTGAACAACCACATCAACCCGCCGTGGCTGTGGCGCCTGATCGCCACCGGCCTGTCCTTTCTGCTGTTCGGCGTGGGTGGGTTGATCCTGCGCCTGGTGGTGTTCCCGCTGCAGTCCCTGCTGCCCGGTGACGCCCTGCGCCAGCGTCTGCGTGCGCGCAAAACCGTCAACCGGATGTTCTGGCTGTTCGTGCAGTTCATGTACCGCAGCGGCGTGCTGACCTATCAGGTCGAGGGTGTCGAGCGCCTGGGCCGTCCCGGCCAGCTGATCATCGCCAACCACCCTTCGCTGATCGATGTGGTGGTGTTGATCGCGCTGATCCGCGACGCCAACTGCGTGGTCAAGCAGAGCCTCTGGGACAACCCCTTCACCCGCGGCCCGATCCGCGCGGCGCAGTACATCAGCAACAACGGCAGCGCGGAAATGCTCGACGAAGCTGCCGGGGCGCTGCAGCAAGGCCAGACTCTGATCATTTTCCCCGAAGGCACCCGCACCACACCGGGCCAGGCGCCGCAGTTCCACCGCGGAGCTGCAGCCATCGCCCTGCGCGGTGCGCAACTGGTCACGCCGGTGGTCATCAGCGTGACGCCCACGACCCTGACCAAGGCTGAGCCCTGGTACCGCATTCCGTCACGACGATTTCATTTTCACTTGCGGGTCGGCGATGATATCGACCCGCAGACATTCGCCGACCGAGGCTCTCTGCCAATCGCCTCGCGGCAGCTCAACGACCATCTGCACCGACACTACATAAAGGAGCTCGCAATCGATGAGCCAACTGCAGCTTGAGATCAAGCACCTGATCATTGATGCACTGGGTCTGGAAGACCTCACGCCGGATGACATCGCCGCCGACCAGCCGCTGTTCGGCGAAGGCCTGGGTCTGGATTCCGTGGATGCCCTGGAGCTGGGCCTCGCCATCCAGAAGCGCTTCGGCATCAAGATCGACGCCGACGCCAAGGACACCCGCAAGCACTTCGCCAGCGTCGATAGCCTGGCTGCCTACATCAGCGCCAACCGCGCGGTCGCCTGAGGAGGTCAGCACGTGAATACTCGCGACGAGATTTACCAAACTCTGCACGAGGCGCTGGTCGAACTGTTTGAGCTGGAGCCTGAGCGCATCAGCTTGGAAGCCAACCTTTATCAGGATCTGGAGATCGACAGCATCGATGCCGTCGACCTGATCGACCATATCAAGCGCCAAACCGGCAAGAAGATTGCCGCCGAGGAATTCAAGTCGGTGCGCACCGTGGGCGATGTGGTCGAGGCGGTCTATCGGCTGCTCAACCCGCAAACCGCCTGAGTGGGGACCTGCAACTGAAGGTTGCTCGACCACCCATGCCAACAGCCAGCGCTACAGGCAAGGCCACTGTCCATCGGCTGATAGGCCTTGGCCTGTTGCTGGTCGGCCTGACCTATCCCTTTATCGTTTATCTGGGCATGGGGCACCTCTCGCCACGGCTGTTCGCCCTGATGCTGGGTACGCTCTGGCTGGCCCGTGCGCTGAGCCCACGGCAGACGCCGCTGAGCCGCACCCTGAGCATAGCGGCGCTGTCGTTCTGCCTGGTCCTGGCACTGGCCGACAGCAGTATCCTGCTGCTGGGCTACCCGGTGCTGATCAACCTGGCATTGCTCGCGCTGTTCGCCGGCAGCCTTTGCTCCGGCATGCCGATCATCGAACGCCTGGCGCGGTTGCAGGAGCCTGAGCTGCCACCCGCTGCGGTGCGTTACACCCGCAAGGTGACCTGGGTATGGGCGGGCTTCTTCTCAGTCAACGCAGCCATCGCTACGGGGCTTGCACTCTGGGCACCGCTGACCTGGTGGACCTTGTATACCGGGCTGATCGCCTATCTGTTGATGGGGCTGCTGTTTGCCGGAGAGTGGCTGGTGCGCCAGCGCGTAAGGAAAGCGACATGAATTGGATTGCCCTGGAACACCTGCTCGACCAAAGCCTGCAAGCGCGCCCGGTCACGCTTAGCCCGGCACTCGATCACGCCGAGCTGCGCCTGCAAGCCCTGCGCCTGGCCAGCGGCCTGCAGGCCCGTGGCGTGCGCCGCGTCGCCGTGCATCTCGAAGACGCCGCCGAACTGGCTGTCGCCCTGCTGGGCGCCTGGCGTGCCGGGGTTAGCGTACTGCTGCCTGCCGACCTGCAACCGGCCAGTCGCGCCCGCCTGCAGGATCAGGCCGAGCTCTGGCTGACCGACCACGAAGGCGACACGCGCCTGGAGCAACTCTTCGGCGAGCCCCTGGATGGCGCCGAACTGGATCTGGACCAATGCCACCTGGTGCTCTGCACCAGCGGCTCCAGCGGCGAGCCCAAGCTGATCGACAAGCGTCTGCGCCAGCTGGCCAACGAGACGCAGATCCTCGAAGCCCAATGGGGCGCCGAGCTGGGCGATGCCTGCATCATCGGCAGCGTGGTCGCGCAGCATATTTACGGTCTGCTATTCCGGGTGCTCTGGCCGCTGTGCGCCGGGCGCGTGTTCCTGCGCCGGGCGCTGCCGTTTCCCGAAGATATCCAGCAGGCCAGCCGCGACCATCAACATTACTGCTGGGTCGCCAGCCCGGCGCTGCTCAAGCGCATGGGCGACAATCTCGACTGGCCGGCGCTGCAAAGCGTACGTCGGGTGTTCTCTTCCGGTGGCCCTCTCCCGGCCGAGGCGGCGAGCCGTTTGCGACAGCACCTCGGCCAGGCACCGACGGAAATTTACGGCAGCTCGGAAACCGGCGGCATCGCCTGGCGCCAGGGTGGCCACCTCTGGCAGCCCTTCGAGGCCGTCGAGCTGGACCAGGATGAAACAGGCGCCTTGCGTATCGCCTCACCCTGCCTGCCTCCCAACCATATCGAACAGACAGCTGACGCCGCTCAGATCCACAGCGACGGTCGCTTCGAACTGCTGGGCCGACTGGACCGCATCGTCAAGCTGGAAGAAAAGCGCATCTCCCTACCCATGCTGGAAAAAGCGCTGGCCGAACATCCCTTCGTCAGCGAAGCGCGCCTGGGCGTGGTCGAAGAAGGCCGCGCCTCGCTGGCGGCGCTGGTCGCACTCAGCGAAGACGGCCTGCATGCCCTGCGCAACGGCGGTCGGCGCGCACTGACCGACAGCCTGCGCAAGCACCTGGCGGCGCATTGCGAGGCGCTGGCGCTGCCGCGGCGCTGGCGGCTGGTGCGACAACTGCCATGCAATGCCCAGGGCAAGCTGCCCCAGGCCCAGCTGGACGCCCTGTTGCGAGCGCCGCGCACGCTGCAGCCGGAACGCCTGCGCACCCACCAGAACGGTGACGAGTGGCAACTTGAGCTGGAAATCCCGGTGGATCTCGCGCATTTCAGTGGTCATTTCCCGCAAACGCCGGTGCTTCCCGGCGTGGTGCAGATCGACTGGGCGATAAGCCTGGCAGGCGAACTCATCGCCGATTTGCCACCCAGTTTCCAGGGCATGGAGGTGCTCAAGTTTCAGCAGCTCGCCCGTCCCGGCGACCGCCTGCAGCTGACCCTGCGCTTCGATGCCGAACGCAGCAAGCTGCACTTTGCCTACCGCAACGGTGAAGATGCCTGCTCCTCGGGGCGTATTCTGCTGGACCAACCGGCATGAGCAGTATCGCCCCGTCGGCCCCTCAGCCTGTTGTCCCGCAGCAGCTGGCGCTGGAAATCGAGGACGATTTTCGCCCCTGTGCGGTGGTGCCGGTCTACAACCATGAACGCACCCTGCCGGCGGTGGTTGCCGCACTGCTTGCCGAGGATCTGCCGTGCGTCCTTGTCGATGATGCTTCGCGGCCCGAGGCGGCGCAGGCCATCGACGAGCTGGCCAAGCATCCCGACGTGCATCTGGTGCGTCATACGTATAACCAAGGCAAGGGCGGCGCAGTGACCAGCGGCCTGCGTGAAGCGGCTCGACTGGGCTTTACCCACGCGTTGCAGGTGGATGCCGACGGCCAGCACGACCTCAGCTGCGTGGGGCTATTTCTCGACCGCGCCTGTCAAGCACCCGAAGCGCTGATCTGCGGCTATCCGCTCTACGATGCCAGCGTGCCCAAGGGTCGCCTCTACGCGCGCTACCTCACCCACGTCTGGGTCTGGATCAACACCCTGTCATTGTCGATCCGCGATTCCATGTGCGGTTTTCGGGTCTATCCGCTGGCACCGACGCTGGTGCTGCTCGACTCGGTGGAGCTGGGCAAGCGCATGGACTTCGACACCGAAATCCTGGTGCGCATGCACTGGCGCGAGCAGCCCATGGTCTGGCTGCCGACTCGCGTGCACTACCCCAAGGACGGCATCTCGCACTTTCGTCTGTGGCTCGACAACCTGCTGATCTCGCGCATGCATGCACGGCTGTTCGGCGGCATGCTACTGCGCGCGCCCCGGCTGCTCTGGCGGCGGTTCCTCCGATGAGCCGCGCTTCGCCACGCGGCAACCACTGGGCCAACCAGCGCGAGCGCGGCAGCTTCGCCCTGATGAAGCTCACCGTCGGCGTGGTGCGGCTGCTGGGCCGCCGCGCCATGACGCCCCTGCTGTACCTGATCGTGCTGTATTTCTACCTGTTCGGTCGTAACGCCCGCGACAGCGCCTGGAATTACCAGCGCAACCTGGCCAGCTGGAGCGGGCGCGCGGACCTGACACCGAGCAGCGGCTCGGTCTACCGGCAGTTCATGGCCTTTGCCGACGCCTTGCTGGACAAGGTCGATGTCTGGGGCGGCCGTATCCGTTTCGACCAGCTTGAAGTGGACGACCCCCACGGCATCCGCCCACTGATCTGGAACGGCGGGCAGCGCGGGCAGATGCTGGTCGGCGCGCACCTGGGCAACCTTGAAGTATGCCGCGCCATGGCCGAGATCGGCGGCAAGGTGAAGATGAACATTCTCGTCCACACCCGCCATGCGGAACGCTTCAATCGCCTGCTGGAAGAATCGGGCGCGAACAACCTGCGCCTGTTCCAGGTCAGCGAACTGGATACTGGCGTCATGCTTGAATTGTCGCGTCGGCTGGATGCCGGGGAATGGCTGGCGATTGCCGGCGACCGCGTGCCGCTGCATGGCGCGCGTACCGCCAACGCAGACTTTCTCGGCCAGCCAGCAGCCTTCCCGCAAGGCCCGTGGCTGCTAGCCGGGTTGCTGGAGTGTCCGGTGAACCTGCTGTTCTGTCTCAAGCATGGTCCGCGCTACCGCATCCATCTGATGCCCTTTGCCGAGCGCATCGCCTGGCGACGCCGCGAACGCGATGCGGTGGTGGCGCAATGGGTCCAGCGCTATGCCGATGCGCTGGCCGCTCGTTGCCTGGAGGCACCCTTGCAATGGTTCAATTTCTACCCTTTCTGGAATACCCATGACCGACGCGACACTTGAACCCATCATCTTCGGCGAGAACCACCTGAGCATCGAGGACGTGCTGGCCGTGGCCGAGCGCCGTGCACCCGCGCGGCTGCAGGCTGACGAGCCTTTCCGGCGGCATATCGCCCGCGGCGCCCAGTTTCTCGACACCCTGCTCGACCGCGAAGGCGTGATCTATGGCGTCACCACCGGCTACGGGGATTCCTGCGTGGTGGCGGTGCCGCTGTCCCAGGTCGAGGCTCTGCCGCAGCACCTGTTCACCTTCCACGGTTGCGGCCTGGGCAAACTGCTGGACGCCGAAGCCACCCGCGCCGTGCTGGCCGCTCGCCTGCGCTCGCTGACCCACGGCATGTCCGGGGTGCGCATCGAGCTGCTGGATCGCCTGCAGGCGTTCCTTGAGCACGACATCCTGCCGTTGATTCCCGAGGAGGGTTCGGTGGGTGCCAGCGGCGACCTGACACCGCTGTCCTACGTGGCCGCAACCCTGGCCGGCGAGCGTGAGGTGATGTACCAAGGCCAGCGCCGCAGCGCCGCCGAGGTCCATCGCGAACTGGGCTGGACGCCATTGACCCTGCGCCCCAAGGAAGCCCTGGCGCTGATGAACGGCACCGCCGTGATGACCGGCCTCGCGTGCCTCGCCTATGCCCGCGCCAACTACCTGCTCAAGCTGGCCACGCGCATCACTGCCCTCAACGTGGTGGCGCTGGAAGGCAACCCCGAGCACTTCGACGAGCGCCTGTTCGCGGCCAAGCCCCACGCCGGGCAGAACCAGGTGGCGGCCTGGATTCGTCAGGATCTGGCCATCGATGCGCCTGCCCAGCCATTGCATCGCCTGCAGGACCGCTACTCCATCCGCTGCGCGCCCCACGTGCTCGGCGTGCTGGCCGACAGCCTGGGCCTGCTGCGCCAGTTCATCGAGACCGAGCTCAACAGCGCCAACGACAACCCCATCATCGATGCGGAAAACGAGCGTGTGCTGCACGGCGGGCATTTCTACGGCGGTCATATCGCCTTTGCCATGGACAGTCTGAAGAACCTGGTAGGCAACGTCGCCGACCTGCTCGACCGTCAGCTGGCACTGCTGGTCGATACCCGCTACAACCACGGCCTGCCAAGCAACCTCTCCGGCTCGCCGGCGGCCACGGCGATGATCAACCACGGCTTCAAGGCGGTGCAGATCGGCGCCAGCGCCTGGACTGCCGAGGCCCTGAAAAACACCATGCCGGCCAGCGTCTTCTCGCGCTCCACCGAATGCCACAACCAGGACAAGGTCAGCATGGGCACCATCGCCGCGCGTGACGCTCTGCGCAGCCTGGAGCTGACCGAGCAGGTCGCAGCGGCCACGCTGATCGCTGCCAACCAGGGTGTCTGGCTGCGTCAGCGCGAAGCCGCCGCCCGCCCGCTGCCGGCACCTCTGGCGGACATGCGGTCTCAGCTGGGTGAGGATTTCCCACCACTGATTGAGGATCGCGCGCTGGAAGCCGAGCTGCGCCTGTGCCTGCAGCGCATTCGCACCCGCTACTGGAGGCTCTATGACTGACTTGCTGGGTGGGAGCGGGCCATGCCCGCGATGCCTTTTCCAGATGCCATTCGCGGGCGCGGCCCGCTCCGACGAGGGAATGCGCCATGCGTAAAACGGGCGTTCTGCAGGCCGAGGTGGAAATCCTCGTGCCCTTCTTCGATGTCGATTCGATGGATGTGGTCTGGCACGGTCACTACATCAAGTATTTCGAGGTCGCCCGCTGTGCCTTGCTCGAACGCATCGGCCACAACTATCTGCAAATGCGCGAGGCCGGCTATGCCTGGCCGGTGATCGATGTGCAGCTGCGCTACATGCGCGGCGCCCGCTTCAACCAGCGCATTATCGTGCGCGCCGACCTTATCGAGTGGGAAAACCGCCTGAAGATCAACTACCTGATCAGCGATGCCGAAACCGGCGAGCGCATGACCCGCGGCAGCTCGGTGCAGGTGGCAGTGGAAATCGCCAGCCGTGAAATGCTGCTGGCCTCGCCGAAGGTCTTTGTCCAGGCCGTCGAGAAGGCGCTGGCATGATCCGCGCCCTGGCCACTCGTCTGATCCTCGCACTCGGGCTGCTGTGGTTCAGTGCGAGCGCCTGCGCCTTCGACCTGAAGCAACTGAGCCAACAGCTACGCGAGCCGGCCGTGGTGCGTGGTCAGTTCACTCAGGAAAAGCACCTGCGCGCCCTGCCCATGCCTCTGATCAGCCGTGGCAAGTTCGTGCTGGCGCGTGACCATGGCCTGCTCTGGCTGCTGCGCCAACCCCTGCAGCAGGATTACCGCATCAGCGCTTCGGGCATCGCTCAACGCACCGAAAGCGGCTGGCAGGCTGCCGGCCAGCAAGGCGCAACGAAACGCCAGAACGAGCTGTTCCTGGCCGTGCTCGGCGGCGACGCCGAGGCCCTGCAGCGCGACTTTGAGCTGGACCTGCAGGGCTCTGCCGAGGCCTGGTCGCTGAGCCTTATCCCCCGAGCCCGGCTGTTGCAGCAGATCTTCGACGCCATCCATATCCAGGGCGGCGCCAGCGTTGAGCGCATCGAACTGCTGGAAACCCAGGGCGACAGTACGCTGCTGCTGCTGGAAAGCACTCGGATAGACGATCAGCTGAGCCCCGAAGAGCAGCATGACTTCACCTACTGATCATGCACTCAGGCTGCCACGCCTGATCCCCATCCTGTTTTCCATCGCTCTGCTTGGGCTGGTCGGCCTGGCCGCCTGGCAATGGCGTGACGGCCCGCCAGTCAGCGCCAACCTGATGCAACTGCTGCCCAGCGGCACTCATGGGGAGCTGGAGCAGCTGGCCGAAGCGCGCATGCAGGAACCGCTAAGCCGCGATCTGATGCTGCTGCTGCACCATGCCGACGACACAACGGCCAGCACCCTGACCAGCGAACTGGCTGCCCGCCTGCAGGCCAGCGGCCTGTTTGCCCAGGTGCGGCGCTCGGTAAACACCGACCTCTCGGCCATTCGCCAGCAACTGCTGGACCAACGCCTGGTGCTGCTCGACACCAACAATCGCGAAACACTGGGTGCCGACCCCGAGGTCTTCATTCAGCAGCGCCTGCAACGCCTGTATAACCCCTTCGAAGGCAGCGGATTGCTACCCATCGAGCAGGACTGGTTCGGCATTGCCGAGCTGGCGCAGCAGCAGTTGCCGCAGCCGGGCAACGTCCGCACCGATCCGGACGGGCAGCTGCTGGCCGAACACCAAGGCCAGCGTTGGCGGGTGATCCATGCACAGACCCACGGCGATGCCTTCGACAAAAGCTTGCCGCTGCAGGTGGAGAAGCTGCTGGCCGATGCCCGCCTGCGCATAGAAAGCGCCGAGGGCGAACTGCTCGCCGCCAGCGGACTGCTGTATGCCGCTCATGGCCAACGCCAGGCACGCGAGGAAGCCAGCCTGATCGGCAGCCTATCCTTACTGGCCGCGGTCGGCTTGTTGCTGGTGCTGTTCCGCACCCCACGCGTGCTGCTGGTCGTCCTGCCGGTGGCGGTGGGCGCACTCAGCGGCGCAGCAGCCTGTATCGCGCTATTCGGCCAAGTCCACGTACTGACCCTGGTGCTGGGTGCCAGCCTGGTCGGCGTGAGCATCGACTTCCCGCTGCACTACCTGTCCAAGAGCTGGACCCTGCAACCCTGGAACAGCCATCTGGCGCTGCGCCTGACATTGCCAGGGCTGGTGCTGGCGCTGCTGACCAACGTCATCGGCTACCTGGCGATGGCATTCACGCCCTTCCCCGCACTGAGCCAGGTGGCGGTGTTTTCCGCCGCCGGGCTGACCGGCGCCTTCGCCTGCGCCGTCTGCCTGCTGCCCTGGCTGCTACGCGCGCCGCTACAGCCCTGGCCGAAGCCGCTGGACTGGGCCGAGCGCGCCCTGCGCCTGCGCCAGGCACTGCTCAAGCGCATCGCCAGCCCCTGGCTGCTGGCGGCGTTCGTTGTGTATTGCCTCATCGGGGTGCCGCAGGTTTCCTTTACCGATGACCTGCGCCAGTGGGTCAGCCGCGCTCCGGTACTACAGGAGCAGGCCCTGCGCATCGGCGAAATCAGCGGTTTTCAGCCCACCAGCCAGTATTTTCTCCTGCGTGCGGCAAGCACCGATGAGCTGCTGGCCAACCAGCAGATTCTGAGCAGCGAACTCGACACCCTGGTCGCCGAAGGCCGCCTCGGCGGCTACCTGGCACTGAGCCAGATCGCCGCGCCGGTTACCGCGCAAAAGAATCTGCAACTGGCCCTGCCGCATCTGCTGGAAACCGCCCAGCCACTGCTGGCGCTGGGCGTCACGAGCCAACAACTGGAGGCCGAACTGGCCACCTTGCGAGCGCAGCCGGCAGTGGAGTTGGAGCAGGTACTTGCCGGCCCGCTGGGCGAACCCTGGCGACCGCTCTGGCTGGGACGCCAGGCTGATGGCTCCGTCGCCGGGATGGTCAGCCTGCAAGGCTTGCAGGACAGCGAAGCGCTGTCGGGTGTCGGCCGAAGTATCGAAGGTCTGAGCCTGATCGACCGGCCTGCCGAGCTGAATCAGCTGTTCGCCGAAACCAAGACCCAGGCCGCCACACTCAAGCTGGCCGCCGCAGGTCTGATCTTCGTCCTGCTCTGCCTGCCCTTCGGCTGGCGTGGCTCCGTTCGGTGCCTGGCCGTGCCGCTATTGGCAGCCCTCGGCAGCCTGGCCAGCCTCGGCTGGCTGGGACAGTCGCTGACGCTGTTCGGGCTGTTCGGCCTGCTGCTGGTCACCGCCATCGGCGTCGACTACGCGATTCTGATGCGCGAGCGGGTCGGTGGCCCAGCGGTGAGCCTGGTGGGTACCCTGCTGGCCGCCATCACCACCTGGCTATCGTTCGGCCTGCTGGCGCTGTCGAGTACCCCCGCGGTGAGCAATTTCGGCCTGGCAGTGAGCCTCGGCCTGCTGTTCAGCTTCCTTTTGGCCCCCTGGGCGACTGCCGATACGCCGGAGCCGCATGCATGAATGCCCCGACGCTAGCGCTACAGCTCATCAGCGCACCGGCGCATTTCGCCCAGCGACCTCAGATTTCCACTCTGCTGCCGGCCCGTCCCGGCATCGTCCCCCCCTGCATTAGACAACCTCAGGCAAGGAGCCCCTATGGCACAGCATGATCTGCAACAACGTGAAGTCGTGATTATCGGTGCCGGCCCTTCCGGCTCAATCGCCGGTGCGCTGCTCAAGCGCAAGGGACATGAGGTGCTGATCCTGGAGCGCCAGCGCTTCCCGCGCTTCTCCATTGGCGAAAGTCTGCTGTCGCACTGCCTGGACTTCATCGAGGAAGCCGGCATGCTCGAAGCCGTGCAAGCCCACGGTTTCCAGACCAAGCACGGCGCCGCCTTCGGCTGGGGTGAGCGCTACACCGAGTTCGACTTCCGCGACAAGTTTACCGAGGGCCACGGCAGCACCTACCAGGTACAGCGCGCCGACTTCGACAAGCTGCTGGCCGACCAGGCTGCGCTGCAGGGTGTGGAAATCCGTTATGAGGAAGAGATCATCGCCGCGGACTTTTCCGGCAGCAGCCCGCGACTGCAGGTGCGCCGCAGCGACGGCAGCGAATACTCCGTCGAATGCGCCTTCGTCCTCGACGCCAGCGGCTACGGCCGCGTACTGCCGCGCCTGCTGGATCTGGAAGCGCCATCGAGCTTCCCGGTGCGCCGCGCGGTATTCACCCATATTCAGGACAACATCGACGACCCGCAATTCGACCGCAACAAGATCCTCATCACCACCCATCCCGAGATGCGGGATGTCTGGTACTGGACCATCCCCTTCAGCAATGGCCGCTGCTCCCTGGGCGTGGTGGCCCGCGCCGAGCGCTACGAGGACCGCCCGCTCGATCTGGATACCTGCCTGAAGGAGTTCGTCAGCGAGGCGCCGAACCTGCGCCGCATCCTGAAGAATGCTGAATGGGACACCCCGGCACGGCTGATCGGCGGCTACTCGGCCAACGTCAAGTCACTGCACGGCCCCGGTTTCGCCCTGCTGGGCAACGCCGCGGAATTCCTCGATCCGGTGTTTTCCTCCGGCGTGACCATCGCCATGCGCTCATCGAGCATGGCCGCGGCCACACTGCACCGTCAGCTGTCGGGGGAAACGGTGGACTGGGAGACCGAGTTCGCCATCCCGCTCAAGCGCGGCGTGGATACCTTCCGGACCTATGTGGAGGGTTGGTACGATTGCAGCTTCCAGGATGTCATCTACTACGAACACGCCCAGCCGGAGATCCGCCGGATGATCAGCTCGATTCTCGCCGGCTATGCCTGGGACGAAAACAACCCCTATGTCGCTGAATCCCGACGCCGCCTGCGAGTGCTGGCCGAGCTGTGCCGCAGCAATGGCTGAGAGCAGACCGCACTTCGTCTGGCTGCTGCTGGGCCTGTTGCTGCTAAGCGGCTGCGCCAGCCAGCCGCCGCTGCCCAGCGAGCAGCCACGCCTGCAATTGCCGCTGCAGCTGCATCTACAGCAGCACAGCGCCGCCGGCAGCCAGGACCAATTGCTGGTGATCCAGCAGGACCAGCAGGCGCTGCGCTGGACCTTGCTGTCCCCCTTGGGCACGCCCCTGGCGCGGCAGCTGCTGGTGGACGGCCGCTGGCAGGCCGACGGCCTGCTGCCGCCCAACCCCGAAGCACGCGAACTGTTTGCCGCGCTGCTGTTTGCGCTGACTCCCGATGATCAGCTCGAGCGCCTGTACGCCGGGCGAGACTGGACACGCCCGACCGGCGCACGTCGCCTTAACGGCGCGCCGCACTGGCACGTCCGCTATCAGCACAACGGCCGCTTCCAGCTCGACGTGGGCAACGGGCTGTCCTATGGTGTCGCCCCTCTCGACGACGGAGCCAGACGGCAATGAGTGCCTATCTGAACGCCCTTGGCGTGGTTTGCGCACTGGGTCGCGGCAAGGCCGAAGTGATGCGCCGTCTGCTGGACGGCGATAGTTCGGGCATGCGCCCCTGGCCGGCACCCGTAGCCGGGCGCAGCCTGCCGGTCGGTGCGGTGACCGCTGAACTGCCGTCCCTGGCCGACGCAGCCTTGCGCGATGCCACCCGCAACAATCGCTTGCTGCTGGCCGCCGCCGAGGAAATCGAAAGCGAGATCGCCGAAGCCGTCGACCATTACGGTCCGGCGCGCATCGGCGTAGTGCTCGGCACCAGCACCACCGGCATCCAGGAAGCCAGCCAGGGCATCGCCGGGCTGGTGCGTGACGGCCAGCTGCCGCCGAGCTATCACTATGGCCACCAGGAGCTTTCCGCTCCGGCGAGCTTTCTCAGCGAGCGTTTCGGCCTCGCCGGGCCGAGCTATTGCATCTCAACCGCATGCACCTCCGGCGCGCGTGCACTGCAGAGCGCCAAGCGACTGCTGGATGCGGGAGTCTGCGATGCGGTGCTGTGCGGCGGCGTCGACAGCCTATGCGACCTGACTCTCCAAGGCTTTAGTGCGCTGGAGGCGACCAGCACGCAGATCTGCAAGCCGTTCTCGGTCAACCGTGACGGCATCAATATCGGCGAAGCCGCGGCGCTGTTCCTGATGACGCGCGAGCCTGCATCCATCGCCCTGCTTGGCGCGGGCGCCAGTTCCGACGCTCACCATATTTCTGCACCCGATCCCGAGGGCCGCGGTGCCATCGAGGCGATGCGCCAGGCGCTGACCCATGCCACCTGCTCACCAGAGCAGATCGTCTACCTCAACCTGCACGGCACTGCCACCGAGCACAACGACGCCATGGAAAGCCGCGCCGTCGCTGCGGTTTTCCCAGACGGCGTGCCCTGCTCGTCGAGCAAGCCGCTCACCGGCCATACTCTGGGTGCGGCCGGTGCACTGGAGGCGGCGTTCTGCTGGCTGGCGCTGTCCGAACTCAACACTGCGCAACAGTTGCCGCCGCACCTCTGGGACGCGCAGCAGGACCCCGAGTTACCAAAGCTGGATCTGGTCGCAGCCGGCGCCTCGATGAGCACTGCAGGCCCACGTCGGATGATGAGCAACTCCTTCGCCTTCGGCGGCAACAACATCAGCCTGATCCTGGGAGACGCCTCTTGAGTATCTGGCCGATTGCCCAGCTGCTGCCCCACGCCGGCGACATGATCCTGCTGGACGCCGTGGAAGCCTTCGATGCCGACAGCGTGACCACCCGCCTCAGGGTTCGTCCCGGCCTTCTCAGCCAGGCCGACGGCAGCCTGCCGGCCTGGGTCGGCGTCGAGATCATGGCGCAAAGCGTGGCCGCCTTCGCCGGTTGTCATGCACGCCAGGCCGGCCTGCCGGTCGAGTTGGGCTTTCTGCTTGGCACCCGCCGCTATCAGTGCAACGTCGAATCCTTTGCTCTTGGTAGCGAGCTGTGCATCGTTGCCACTCGCTCACTGCAGGATGACAGCGGCATGGGCGTGTTCGAATGCCATCTCGACGGCCCCGGCATCCATGCCGAAGCCCGTCTCAATGTATTTCGCCCGCCCGAAGTGGCGCGCTATCTGGAAGAAACCCGTTCATGAGTGAAAGCATCCTGGTCACCGGCTCCAGCCGCGGCATCGGTCGCGCCATCGCCGTGCGCCTGGCCCGCAGCGGCTACGATATCGTCCTGCATTGCCGCGCTCGTCGCGATGAAGCCGAAGCCGTACAGGCGGAGATCCAGGCGCTGGGTCGCCAGGCGCGCATCCTGCAATTCGACGTCGCCGACCGCGCTGCCTGCCGCGAGCAGCTGGAAGCCGATATCGAGCAGCACGGCGCCTACTATGGCGTGGTCTGTAATGCCGGCCTGACTCGCGACGGCGCCTTTCCTGCGCTTACCGACGAAGATTGGGACCAGGTGCTGCGCACCAATCTCGACGGCTTCTACAATGTCCTGCAACCGCTGACCATGCCGATGATCCGCCGTCGCCAGCCAGGACGCATCGTCTGCATCACCTCGGTATCGGGGATGATCGGCAACCGCGGCCAGGTCAACTACAGTGCTTCGAAGGCCGGCGTGATCGGCGCGGCCAAGGCGCTGGCGGTAGAACTGGGCAAGCGTCGCATCACCGTCAACTGCGTCGCTCCGGGCCTGATCGACACTGACATGCTGGACGAAAACCTGCCGATCGAAGAGATGCTCAAGATGATTCCCGCGCAACGTATGGGTACGCCCGATGAAGTGGCCGCAGCGGTCAACTTCCTCATGTCGGCGGAGGCCGGCTACATCACTCGCCAGGTGCTGGCGGTCAACGGCGGGCTGTGCTGATGAAGCGTGTAGTAGTAACCGGCATGGCCGGCATCACCTCACTGGGTAGCGACTGGGCTGGTATCGAGGCCAACTTCAGCGCCAACCGCAGCGGCATTCGACATATGGACGAATGGGCTCGTTTCACCGAGCTGAACACCCGCCTGGGCGGACCGGTGGACGACTTCGTCGTACCCGCGCACTGGACGCGCAAGCAGCTGCGCAGCATGGGCCGTGTTTCGCGCCTGTCCGTGGGCGCCGCCGAACAGGCCCTGGCCCACGCAGGCTTGCTGGATGACGGCAGCATTCGCGACGGCCGCATGGGTGTCGCCTGCGGCTCCTCCACCGGCAGCACCGAGGAGGTCAAGGCCTTCGGAAATATGCTGCTCAATTCGGTAGCCGATGGCCTCAACGCCAACTCCTATATCCGCATGATGCCGCACACCACGGCGGCCAATATCAGCATCTTCTTCGGCCTCAAGGGCCGGGTAATCCCTACCTCCAGTGCTTGCACCAGTGGCAGCCAGGGTATCGGTTACGCCTACGAGGCGATCAAGTACGGGCGTCTGAAAATGATGTTGGCCGGCGGTGCCGAAGAGCTCTGCGCCACCGAAGCCATGGTCTTCGACGCACTCTATGCCACCAGCCTGAAGAACGACGCACCGCACAGTTCACCGCGCCCCTACGACAGCGGCCGTGACGGGCTGGTGATCGGCGAAGGCGCCGGCATGCTGGTGCTCGAAGAGCTGGAGCACGCCCTGGCAAGGGGCGCCACCATCCATGCCGAGCTGGTGGGCTTCGGCAGCAACGCCGATGGCCAGCATGCGACCAAGCCGGAGCAGGAAACCATGCGCCGTGCCATGGAGCTGGCACTGGAAGATGCCAATCTGTCGCCGGACGCCATCGGTTACGTCAACGGCCACGGCACCGCCACCGACCAGGGCGATATCGCCGAGACCCAGGCGACCCAGGCGCTGTTCGGCTCACGCATGCCGATCAGCTCGCAGAAGAGCTACCTCGGTCACACCCTCGGCGCCTGCGGGGCTCTGGAGTCCTGGTTCAGCATCGAGATGATGAATGCCGACCGCTATATCCACACGCTCAACCTGGATCAGATCGACCCACGCTGCGGCGAGCTGGACTACATCGTCGGAGCGCCGCGCGCCATGCAGCATGAATACGTGATGAACAACAATTTTGCCTTCGGCGGGATCAATACGTCGCTGATCTTCCGCCGCTGGTCATAAAGGACAACGCAGGCGAGGCCGTTTTTAGCAGTTGCCCAGCAGCTAGCTTTACCCCCAAAACACCGTAAGGAGATGGACCATGAAAAAAACCACATGGATCGGCGCGGCGCTCGTGCTTTGCAGCCTGCCCGGTATCAGCCAGGCCCGCGACACCACCCACTACCTGCCCTTCGATGAGGCGGTGGCCGAAGCCACCGCGGCCGGTCGCCTGGATGGCAGCGTGAAGTTCTACCTGGCCAAACGCCCGGCGGGTGCGCAGATCCTGCGCAGCGGCGTGACCACCAGCAAGAAGACCAACGCCTTCAACAAGACCGACGAAGCCGCCTGCAGCTGGGCGCTGCAGTCCGCATTGATCGGCCTGGAGAAATCCGCCAAGGCGGCCGGCGCCAACGCCGTGGTGGATATCGTCAGCAACTACAAGCACGTCGAGTACAAGGACAGCAGCAAGTACGAGTGCCACGCCGGCGCGGTGATGGCAGGCGTTGCCCTCAAGGCGAACTTCGCCAAGGTGAAATAAGCAGCCGAGCTCCTGCATGGTGGATCGCCCGTTGTCGATCCACCTGCTGGTGACAGGCTGGCGGGCGCCGAACCCCGGCGCTTTCGCAAATCCTCTTCCAGGGTCACTCGACCAACGTGGCGAACGAATAACTGGACCGGTGAGTCAACTGGGCAGCCCCATCCTTAGAGGAGAACTGCCATGCTCGGAAACCGATCGACCAACAAGTTCGAAGTCAACTATATCTTTCAGAACGACCCACGCGCGCAGATCATCGAGTCTGATGTGGAAAGCCTGACCCAAGGCGAGGCAGCCCGGCGCCTGATCGAACATCACAATGCCGACGCCGAAAACAGCCTGGTGATGCCCGACGCCGAAGCTGACGAAGCCGAGCTATTGCGCCAGGCGGAGGTGGTGGGAATTACCGATATTCGCGTAACCCGACTGATTCACGAAGATGAATCAAGCGGCGCGCCAGGGCATTACCAGCAGCCCTGAGCCGGGCTGGAAAAAGGTGGTCCCGGTGATACGGGTCGCCACCCTCTTCTGGCCGATGCCGTAAGAGCTTTGCGCCGAGGGCTGCGCTCCCACAGGTCGCGGGTAATGCACTGCTTTGTGGACAGCGCGAGCCCGCGCCGAATGTGGCGAGGGTTTCATGAGTTTCTAGTGTTTGCAGCAGCCATTAGAGACGTAGCCTGAAGGAGGGGTGCCCGTTGGACGACCTGTGGCGGCACCCGGTGGGCCGCCACCCGGTGGATCGATAAAGCGTGATCCACCCTACGTCAGCTCCAGCTCTCAGCTTATTGATGGTATTGCGCAGACAGCTCGTGTACCGCGGCGAAGAAGGCCTTGGCGTTCTCTGGGTCGACTTCGGGGGTTATTCCGTGGCCGAGGTTGAACACGTGACCGCTGCCCTGACCGTAGGAAGCGAGAATCCGCGCCACTTCCGCACGGATCGACTCCGGGCTTGAGTAGAGAACGGCCGGGTCCATGTTGCCCTGCAGAGCCACCTTGTCACCGACCCGCGCGCGGGCACTGCCGATGTCGCAGGTCCAGTCCAGACCCAGCGCTTCGGCGCCGGCCTCGGCCATGCTTTCAAGCCACAGACCGCCGCCCTTGGTGAACAGAATCACCGGTACACGGCGCCCTTCATGCTCGCGAATCAGCCCCGAGACGATCTTGCGCATATAGGCCAGGGAGAATTCCTGATAAGCCGCCGAGGACAGCGCGCCACCCCAGGAATCGAAGATCTGCACCGCCTGCGCGCCCGCTTTGATCTGACCGTTGAGGTAGCTGGTAACCGACAGCGCGAGCTTGTCGAGCAGGGCGTGCATCGCCTCGGGCGAGTTGTAGAGCATGGCCTTGGTCTTGCGGAAGTCCTTGGACGAGCCGCCCTCGACCATGTAAGTGGCCAGCGTCCAGGGGCTGCCGGAGAATCCGATCAGTGGCACACGACCATTGAGTTCGCGACGGATGGTACGCACGGCGTCCATCACGTAGCCCAGATCCTTTTCCGGGTCCGGAACTGGCAGCGCCTCGATGTCGGCCATGCTGCTGACGTGCATCTTGAAACGCGGGCCTTCGCCGGTTTCGAAGTACAGCCCTTGGCCCATGGCGTCAGGGATGGTGAGGATGTCGGAGAAGAGGATCGCCGCGTCGATCTGTGGGTAGCGGTCCAGCGGCTGGATGGTGACCTCACAGGCCAGCTCCGGGTTCTTCATCAGGCTGACGAAATCACCAGCCCGGGCGCGGGTCGCGCGGTACTCGGGCAGGTAGCGCCCGGCCTGGCGCATCATCCACACCGGGGTGACGTCCACGGGCTGCTTGAGCAGGGCACGAAGGAAACGATCGTTCTTCAAGGCAGTCATGTCTGGCTTCCAGCAAAAAGAGTGCCGCGCATTGTCGCAAAGCCCATGGCAAAAGGCACGGCAGGGGCCGTGCCTTTTGTTATTCGCCTTGATTCATGTCAGGCAGGGCAAGCCGGGAGCGGGCAGCGCCGTAGGGTGGATGTCGCTTTTCACATCCACCACAGCTTCCTCGCAGCGGATCGTTATAGCCTGATCCGCCCTACCAATAATCAGACCTCCAGGTAATCCAGAATCCCTTCGGCTGCCTGCCGTCCTTCGTAGATCGCCGTCACCACCAGGTCCGAGCCGCGCACCATGTCGCCGCCAGCGAAGATCTTCGGGTTGCTGGTCTGGTGCTTGAACGTGCCCATTTCCGGCGCGATCACCCGGCCCTGCTTGTCCAGCTGGATCTCCTGAGCACCGAACCAGTCGGCCGGGCTCGGGCGGAAGCCGAAGGCAATCAGCACGGCATCCGCCGGGATGATCTCCTCGGAACCGGGGATCGGCTCAGGGCTGCGACGGCCCTTTTCATCCGCTGCGCCCAGGCGAGTTTCCACCACCTTGACGCCCTCTACCCGGCCTTCCCCGACGATGGCGATGGGCTGGCGGTTGAAGAGGAACTTCACCCCCTCTTCCTTGGCGTTCTTCACCTCGCGACGCGAACCCGGCATGTTGGCTGCGTCGCGACGATAGGCGCAGGTTACGCTTTTGGCGCCCTGGCGGATCGAGGTGCGATTGCAGTCCATCGCCGTATCGCCGCCGCCGAGGACCACCACCCGCTTGCCGCGCAGGTCGACGAAGTCTTCCGGCGATTTCTCGAAGCCCAGGTTGCGGTTGACGTTGGCGATGAGGAAATCCAGGGCGTCATGCACGCCCGGCAGATCTTCGCCGGGGAAGCCGCCCTTCATGTAGGTGTAGGTGCCCATTCCCATGAACACGGCGTCGTATTCGGCCAGCAGTTGCTCGATGCTGACGTCCCGGCCGATCTCGGTATTGAGACGGAACTCGATACCCATGCCGCTGAAGATTTCCCGGCGGCGGCTGAGCACGCTCTTTTCCAGCTTGAACTCGGGGATACCGAAGGTCAGCAGGCCGCCGATCTCCGGATTGCGGTCGAACACCACCGGGGTCACGCCATTGCGCACCAGTACGTCGGCACAACCGAGACCGGCCGGGCCGGCACCGATGATGGCGACGCGCTTGCCGGTGGGCTTGACCTGGGACATATCCGGACGCCAGCCCATGGCGAAGGCCGTATCGGCAATGTATTTCTCCACCGAGCCGATGGTCACCGCGCCGAAGCCGTCGTTCAGGGTGCAAGCACCCTCGCACAGACGATCCTGCGGACAGACACGTCCACAGACCTCGGGCAGCGTGTTGGTCTGGTGGGCCAGCTCGGCGGCGGCGAGGATATTGCCCTCGGAGACCAGCTTGAGCCAGTTGGGAATGTAGTTGTGCACCGGGCACTTCCACTCGCAGTACGGATTGCCGCACCCCAGACAGCGGTGGGCCTGCTCACAGGCCTGCTGCGGCTTGAAGGGTTCGTAGATCTCGATGAATTCCTTCTTGCGCTGGCGCAGCAGCTTTTTCTTGGGGTCCTTGCGCCCGACCTCGATGAACTGGAAGTCGTTGTTCAGACGTTCGCTCATTTCAAAAACCTCATCGGCGGGCTCGAAGCCGGAAAAACCTGGCTGGAAGCAGATGTGTTGCTTCCAGCGTTCAACCTCGAGCTCTCAGCTCAAATTCTTTATTGCGGGTTCGCGCGGGTGCTCGACAACAGGTTCGCCAGGTTCGCCGCCTTGGGCTTGACCAGCCAGAAGCGGCGCAGGTAGTCGTCCAGGTCTTCCAGCAGTTCGGCACCCCAAGCACTTCCGGTTTCAGCCACGTACTCGCACAGCACGCCGTGCAGATGGCTGCGATAGGCTTCCATCGCCTCGCCGGTGATGCGCTGCAGGTTGACCAGCTCGTTGTTCACCCGGTCGACAAAGCTGTTGTCCATGTCCAGCACATAGGCGAAACCGCCGGTCATGCCCGACCCGAAGTTGTGCCCGGTCTTGCCCAGCACGCAGACGAAACCGCCGGTCATGTATTCGCAGCAATGGTCACCCACGCCTTCCACCACGGTGTGGGCACCGGAGTTGCGCACCGCGAAGCGTTCACCCGCTGTACCTGCAGCGAACAGCTTGCCGCCGGTCGCGCCGTACAGGCAGGTGTTGCCGACGATGGCCGAGTCCTGTGTGCGGTAGGCGCCGCCCTTGGGTGGCGTGACCACCAGTTTGCCGCCCGTCATGCCCTTGCCCACGTAATCGTTGGCATCGCCTTCGAGGTACATGTGCAGGCCACCCGCGTTCCAGACGCCAAAGCTCTGCCCCGCCGTGCCTTTGAAACGGAAGGTGATGGGCGAAGCCTTCATGCCCTGGTTGCCGTGGATTCGGGCGATCTCGCCGGAGATGCGCGCACCGATTGAGCGGTCGCAGTTGCAGATATCCAGCTCGAACTCGCCGCCGCTGCCGGACTTGATGGCATCCAGCGCGAGGCTGACCATCTGCTCGGCCAGCAAACCCTGATCGAACGGCGGGTTTTTCTCGACCTGGCAGTATTGCGGTTTGTCCGCTGGGATATGGTCGCTGCCTAGAAGCGGCGTGAGATCCAGGTTGGCCTGCTTGGCGGACTCGCCCGGCAGGGTTTCCAGCAGATCAGTGCGCCCGATCAGATCCTGCAGGCTGCGTACACCGAGCCTGGCCAGCCATTCGCGCGTTTCCTCGGCAACGAAGGTGAAGAAATTCACCACCATGTCCGCAGTGCCGATGAAATGGTTCTTGCGCAGCTGATCATTCTGCGTGGCTACGCCGGTGGCGCAGTTGTTCAGATGGCAGATGCGCAGGTACTTGCAGCCCAGGGCGATCATCGGCGCGGTACCGAAGCCGAAGCTCTCGGCGCCCAGGATCGCCGCCTTGACCACATCCAGGCCGGTCTTCAGGCCACCGTCGGTCTGCACCCGGACCTTGCCACGCAAGTCGTTGCCGCGCAGGGTCTGGTGGGTTTCCGCCAGGCCCAGCTCCCAGGGCGAACCGGCATAACGGATCGAGCTCAGCGGTGATGCGCCGGTACCGCCGTCGTAACCGGAGATGGTGATCAGGTCCGCGTAGGCCTTGGCCACGCCGGCAGCAATGGTGCCAACACCGGGCTCGGCCACCAGCTTCACCGACACCAGCGCCTGGGGATTGACCTGCTTGAGGTCGAAGATCAGCTGCGCCAGGTCCTCGATGGAATAGATGTCATGGTGCGGCGGGGGCGAAATCAGGGTCACGCCCGGTACCGCATAACGCAGCCTGGCGATCAGGCCGTTGACCTTGCCGCCCGGCAGCTGACCGCCTTCGCCGGGCTTGGCGCCCTGGGCCACCTTGATCTGCAGGACCTCGGCATTGACCAGGTATTCCGGGGTCACCCCGAAGCGGCCGGTGGCCACCTGCTTGATCTTCGAGCTGCGGGCGGTGCCGTAGCGCGCCGGGTCCTCACCGCCTTCGCCGGAGTTGGAACGCCCGCCGATGCGGTTCATGGCTTCGGCGATGGCCTCATGGGCCTCGGGCGACAGGGCGCCGAGGGAAATGCCGGCGGCATCGAAGCGCTTGAGAATCGCATCCAGCGGCTCGACCTCATCCAGGGCCAGCGGACGCTCGGCCTCCTTGAGCTTAAGCAGGTCGCGAAGCATCGACACCGGCCGCTGATCGACCAGCGCGGTGTATTCCTTGAACAGCCCGTAGTTGCCGCTCTGTACCGCTTTCTGCAGCGCCCCGACCACGTCCGGGTTGTAGGCGTGGTATTCGCCGCCATGGACGAACTTGAGCAGGCCGCCCGGCTGGATCGGCTTGCGGTTGTTCCATGCTTCGGCGGCGAGCGCCTGCTGTTCGGCTTCGAGGTCGACGAAACGCGCGCCCTTGATGCGGCTGGCCACACCACGGAAGCTCAGGTCGACCACCTCGTCGGCCAGGCCCACCGCCTCGAACAGCTGCGCGCCGCGATAGGAGGTGATGGTCGAGATGCCCATCTTCGAGATGATCTTCAGCAGTCCCTTGGTGATGCCCTTGCGGTAATGCTTGAACACCTCGTAGAGATCGCCGAGCACTTCGCCGGTGCGGATCAGATCACTCAGCACCTCGTAGGCGAGGAACGGATAGACGGCCGTCGCGCCGAAGCCGATCAGCACCGCGAAATGATGCGGGTCGCGCGCCGTGGCGGTCTCGACAAGGATGTTGCAGTCGCAGCGCAGGCCGGTCTCGATCAGCCGGTGATGCACGGCGCCCACCGCCAGCGAGGCATGCACCGGCAATTTGCCGGGAGCGATGTTGCGATCGCTGAGGATCAGCAACACCTTGCCACCACGCACGGCCTCTTCAGCCTGGTCGGCGATATTGCGCACCGCAGCTTCAAGGCCGAGCGACTGCTCGTAGTTAAGGTCGATCAGCTGGCGATCGAAGCCCGGCCGATCGATCTCCATGATGGTCCGCCACTTCGCCGGCGAGATCACCGGAGTAGTCAGGATCGCGCGGTTGGCGTGATCGGCAGTTTCCTCGAAAACGTTACGCTCGGCGCCCAGGCAGGTTTCCAGGGACATCACGATGGCTTCGCGCAGCGGATCGATCGGCGGGTTGGTCACCTGAGCGAACTGCTGACGGAAGTAGTCATAGGGCGAACGCACCCGACGCGAAAGAACCGCCATGGGCGTATCGTCGCCCATGGAACCCACCGCTTCCTGGCCTTGCTCGGCCAGCGGGCGCAGCACCTGGTCACGCTCCTCGAAGGTGACCTGGAACATTTTCATGTACTGCCGAAGCTGGTCGGCGTCGTAGAAGGCCGAACCGTGATCGTTGTCGTCCAGGGTCGACTGGATGCGCAACGCATACTGACGCAGCCACTTCTTGTAGGGATGCTGCGACTTCAGGTGATTGTCGATGTCGTCGGTGTGCAGGATCTGTCCGGTATGGGTATCCACGGCCAGAATCTGGCCCGGTCCGACGCGACCCTTGGCGATAACGTCCTCTGGCTGGTAATCCCAGACGCCAACTTCAGATGCCAGGGTGATGTAGCCGTTCTTGGTGGTAATCCAGCGCGCCGGGCGCAGGCCGTTACGGTCGAGTAGGCAGATCGCGTGGCGACCATCGGTGAGCACCACACCCGCCGGGCCGTCCCAGGCCTCCATGTGCATGGAGTTGTATTCGTAGAAAGCGCGCAGGTCCGGATCCATGGTTTCCATGTTCTGCCAGGCCGGCGGGATGATCATGCGCAGGCTGCGGAACAGATCCATACCACCGGTAACCAGCAGCTCCAGCATGTTGTCCATGCTGGAGGAGTCGGAGCCGCTGCGATTGATCAGCGGGTCGAGGCTTTGCAGATCTGGCAGCAGCTCGTTGGCGAACTTCAGGCGGCGCGCCTGGGCCCAGTTGCGGTTGCCGGTGATGGTGTTGATCTCGCCGTTGTGGGCAAGAAAGCGGAACGGCTGCGCCAGCGGCCACTGCGGCATGGTGTTGGTGGAAAAGCGCTGGTGAAAGACGCAGATGGCGGTCGCCAGACGCTCGTCGCTCAGATCCGGATAGAACTGCGCCAGATCGGCCGGCATCATCAGACCTTTATAGATGATGTCCTTGTCGGAGAAACTGCAGACATAAAACTGCTTGTCGTCGGCCAGCGCCACTTCGGTGCGGCGGCGGCTCATAAACAGTTTGATACCGAACTCGCGCTCGGACAGGCCTTCGGCACAGACGAACAGCTGCTCGATGCGCGGCAACCGCTCCAGTGCCAAGCGCCCCAACACGCTGGTGTCCACCGGCACTTCGCGCCAGCCTACAAGGGTCAGGCCCTGGGCGAGGATCTGTTCATTGAAACAGGCGCGGGCGGCCTCGGCTTTGATGGGGTCCTGGTCGAGGAAGACCATGCCGACAGCGTAGAGATCCGGCAGCTCGGCATCGAAGTGCTGACGGGCCATGAGACGCATAAAGGCGTCCGGCTTCTGCATCAGCAGCCCGCAGCCATCGCCGGTCTTGCCATCAGCGTTGATGCCGCCGCGGTGGGTCATGCAGGTCAGTGACTGGATGGCTGTTTGCAGTAGGTGATGGCTCGCTTCGCCCTGCATATGGGCAATCAGCCCGAAGCCACAGTTATCCCTGAACTCTTCAGGACGAAACAGACCTGCTCTCATAGGCGCTCCAGCTAAATACGTTGTAAATCAACCCCTTACCGGCCATATAGAGCAACGCCCCAAAATGGACGCGAGCAACGGGGGAGCAGTTTACAAAGTGAGCTAGAACGACACAATTATTTTTTGCAAGCCCCAAAAAGGTGCATTGCGCACTTTTTTGGGGCATTTATTTAAGGTTTTTTGGCGATTTCCTGTTGCACGCCGGAGAAGTTTCGTATCCAGGGCTTTCCAGCCTGCAGGGCAGCCGGCAATGACTTGATCGCCTGGGTCGCCGCGTTGCGGTTGGGGAAACTGCCATAGGTGACCACATACAGCGGCTTGCCTTCATGAAGCTTGGTGAAGTAGCGATAGCCACTGCCGTGCTGCTTCACCAGCGCCTGGGCATTGCTTTCATTGCGGGTGCCTAGAATTTGAATCAGATAGTTGCCGGCAGGCTGGCTGCCATACCAGCCTGCCGCGGCAACGGGGGCCGGGGTTGCTGCCGGCGCAGGCTCCCGCGGAGCTGGAGCTGGAGCTGGAGCTGGAGCTGGAGCTGGAGCTGGAGCTGGAGCTGGAGCTGGAGCTGGAGCTGGAGCTGGAGCTGGAGCTGGAGCTGGAGCTGGAGCTGGAGCGACAGGCTGAGGCGCAGGCGCGCTTGGCGCAACCGGAGTTGTGCTGCCCGCAGGCTCGCTTGGCTGCTCAGGAGCGGGCACCGGAACGGCCGGCGCCGGATCCTGTGGCGGGAAGTCGTCGACGTCCGCACTACCGGTAGCAGCCAGCGGCTCCCGAACCAACGGCGGCTGGGAGGCCTGTGGGGACGCGTCGTCAGGCGCAGCAGGTTCCGCACCGCCTGGCTCCGCGGCCGAGCCTCCGAGCGGCAGGCTTGTGGTGACTGGCGCCACGGGCCGCTCGTCGGCCCCATCGCGCATAACGAACAACGCAATCGCAACAATGCAAAGCACGGCCAGCAACGCCAGCGAGTGCTTCATTGGAAGCGGAAAACCCCACCCTGCGGACTTCCTTTTTGCCCTGGAATGGTGCATCGCATCGACCAATTCTTCGCGCGCAACCTGATTTATTGCACCCGGCCAGCCACCCGATTGCTCGTGAATGCGCAAAATCTGCTCTTCATTGAAGCAATCCAGCCCCGCTCCAGCACCTTCCAGGCGCAACGACAGGTATTCCCTGGTTTCATCTTCTTCATAAGGCTGTAGCGAAATTGCGTGAAAGCGCTCCTCGCCATCTACCAGCGCCTCCAACCGAGCCAGCAGGGACTGCTCACCAAAGAGGAACACATGCGGCCGACCTTCCGGGCTTCCCGAGGCAAGGCGCAACAAGGTCTCCACGGCAGCGCCAGTCAGTAGCTCGGCATCGTCGACCAGCAGATAGATCTCCTGCCCGGTCAATGCCAGCTGGATGATCTGCGCCATGATCGAATCGAAGTCGGTACGCGGGCTGCCCAAGGCCTGGGCCACCTGCTGCAGGACGAGATTTGAATCCATCGTGGCCTGCGGGGTTATCACCACACTCTGCACCGACTGCTTGTTGCTACTCGCAACCAGCGCCTGGCGCACCAGCGTCTTGCCGCTTCCCTCTGGCCCCGTCACTACCAGCAACAGCTGGCTATAACGCGCGAGATGGTGCAACTGCCCCAGCACCGGCTTGCGCTGGGCAGGGAAGAATTTAAAACCGGGCACGCGCGGGGCAAAGGGATCATGACTGAACCCGTAATGGTTCAGGAGCGAATCATCGGCAGACAAACTGGTCATGAAAACTCTCTCAGGCTCTCGACTGTTGCATCAGGAGGTCATAGTCGACGCGCAAAGTGGCGTCCAGCACCTCGCGGGGGAAGTCGCCCGTTACCACGGCCTCGCCCAGCTGCTTGAGCAACACCAGACGCAGCTGACCGTCGAGGACCTTCTTATCGACCGCCATGTGCTGCATGAAATCCTCAGGCGTCATGTCGGTCGGCGGAACCACCGGCAATCCTGCGCGCGCCAGCAGACGCACACCACGGTCTCGCTCCGCGGCGGAAATCCAGCCAAGCCGTCGCGACATTTCCAGCGCCATCACGGTGCCCGCCGCGACCGCCTCGCCATGGAGCCAGACGCCGTAACCCTGATGGGTTTCGATGGCATGGCCGAAGGTATGCCCGAGATTCAGCGTGGCACGAACACCCGACTCACGTTCGTCCGCACCCACTACCGCCGCCTTGGCGGCACAGGAGCGCCGTATGGCCTCGGTCAGTGCGACCTGGTCCAGCTCCCGCAGCCTGTCGATATTGTCTTCAAGCCAGCCGAGGAAAGGCTCATCGCAAATCAGACCGTACTTGATGACTTCGGCCAGGCCCGCCGACAGCTCACGCGCCGGCAATGTCGCCAGCGTGGACGTATCGATCAGCACCAGTTGCGGCTGGTAGAAGGCACCAATCATGTTCTTGCCCAGGGGATGATTGATACCGGTCTTGCCGCCTACCGAAGAGTCAACCTGGGACAGCAGCGTCGTCGGGATCTGAATGAAGTCCACACCGCGCTGGTAGCTGGCTGCCGCGAATCCGGCCATGTCGCCGATGACGCCGCCACCCAGAGCGATGATCGTGGTCTTGCGGTCATGCCTGGCAGACAGCAGGCCATCGAAGATCAACTGGAGGGTTTCCCAGTTTTTCCAGGCCTCGCCATCCGGCAGAACCACGGGCGTGACGGAATAACCGCCCAGGCTCTGCATCAAGCGCTCAAGATAAAGTGGAGCGACAGTTTCGTTGGTGACAATGGCCACCTGCTTGCCGCGTATATGGGGAGCCAACAACTCACCGCGGTCGAGAAGCTGCTCGCCTATAAGAATAGGATAGCTGCGCTCGCCGAGATCAACATCCAGAATCTGCATATAGGCCCCCCGTGAATTAAAGGGGCTTAGGATAGCGCAGATTCGTCAGGGCGTTCACGAGGCGCCAGCGAGCGGAGCTGTTCGAGGATTCCGCCAACAACCATACGCGGCGGGCGCTCGTCAGTCTCAACGATGATATCGGCGATCTCCCTGTATAAAGGGTCTCGCACTGCCATCAACTCGGTCAGTACCTGCCGTGGATTGGGCGTTTGCAATAACGGGCGATTGCGGTCTCGTGAAGTGCGGTCGAGCTGTTGCTCAACCGAAGTACAAAGATAGATGACCTGCCCACCTTCACGCAGCGCCTGGCGGTTATCTTGCCGCAACACCGCACCGCCGCCCGTGGCCAGTACGATGCCCGGCTGCCGACACAGATCGACAATGACGCTGTGTTCTCGCTCGCGAAAGCCCTGCTCACCCTCTACATCGAATATCAGCGGAATACTGACGCCCGTGCGCTGTTCGATCTCCTTGTCGGAGTCACGAAATACCAGACGCAGCTCTTTGGCGAGCAAACGCCCGATGGTGCTTTTACCAGCTCCCATCGGGCCTACGAGGATGATATTGGGCACCGAAATCAGCGACTCACTGCTATTGCCTGATGATTGAGGATTTTCGGTGTAAGGAAGACCAGGAGTTCCGACTTCGCATCTTGCACCGAGTCTCGGCGGAAAAGGCGGCCAAGATACGGCAGATCTCCTAGGAAAGGAACCTTGTCTACGCTCTTGGTCTGCGAGTTCGAAAAGACGCCGCCGATGACAACGGTCTCACCATCGGCAACCAGAATCTTGGCGTTGACCTCATTCTTGTTGATTGGCGGCACACCATTGAGCACCCGGCCGAAGTCAGGAGCATCCTTGGTCACCTTCACTTCCATGATGATGCGGTTGTCAGGTGTGATCTGCGGGGTCACTTCCAGGGACAGCGCCGCCTCTTTGAACGAAGTGCTGGTTGCACCGCTGGAGCTGGCTTCCTGATAGGGGATCTCCGAGCCTTTCAGAATTTTGGCCGTCTCTTTATCAGCGGTCATGACCTTGGGCTGCGAAACGATTTCGCCGTTACCGGTTTTTTCCATGGCTGACAGTTGCAGGTCCAGGATTACGTTGTCAGTGATGAAACCGATACCGATACCCGAGGTGCTGTTGAGCACGCCCATATCCACAAAGGGCACCGGCGCTACACCGTCATCGGATGTGTAGTTGCCGAAGGTATCTGTTCCCGGAAGGTAACGACGGCCATCCTCATCAAAGGTCTGGGCTCCATCCTTGCCGTAGATGCTCCACTTCCCATCCGACCTTGCACCGCCCCAACGCACACCCAGGCTTTTGTCGTAGTCCACGTTGGCTTCGACGATACGCGCCTCGATCATCACCTGACGGACCGGGATATCCAGTTGCGCCACGATGCGGCGCAGCTCGTCCAGTCGCTCCTGGGTCTGGTAGGCAATGATGTTGTTGGTGCGATCGTCAACGGCAATGGAGCCGCGGTCCTCACTGGCGCCTTCCCGGTCGGTTACCGATTGGAACAGGCGGGCAATGTCGGCCGCTTTGGCATAGTTGACCTGAACCACCTCACGGCGCAGCGGCGCCAGTTCGGCGATCTGGCGCTGTGATTCCAGCTCCTGCCGTTCGCGTGCAGCGATCTCTTCAGCCGGCGCGACCAGCAAGACGTTACCAACCTGGCGCTTGTCGAGACCCTTGGTCTTGAGCACCAGATCCAGCGCCTGGTCCCATGGCACATTCTGCAGGCGCAGCGTGATGTTCCCGCTTACTGTGTCACTGGCTACCAGGTTGAGATCAGTGAAGTCGGCAATCAGCTGAAGCACCGAGCGCACATCGATATCCTGAAAATTCAATGACAGCTTTTCACCCGAATAGGCAAAGTGCTCGGCCTTACGCTGCTCGGCCTCGGACTCGGTCAGCGGTTTGACGCTGATGGTGAGCTTGTCGTCGGTCTGGTAGGCAAGGTAGTCGTAGCGGCCTGTTGGCTCGATGGAAATGGTTGCGCCATCAGCCCGACTGCTCGAGTCGACAAATTTTACCGGCGTGGCGAAGTCCTGCACGTCAAGACGCACACGCAGTGCCTCCGGCAGCTGTGTCTTGGCAAAGGAAACACGAATCTTGCCGCCCTGCTCTTCGATGTTCGGGCTGACCGAAGGATCCGACAGAGTGATGACCACATTACCGGCGCCATCTTCTCCACGCCGGAAATCGACATTGCTGATGGACTTGCCTGCAATCACACGCTCAACCGGCGCAGTACCAACCACTGGCTGTGCTGGCGCAGGCGCAGCCACCGGAGTGGGCGTGCCACCCTCACCCAGCAGGACGAACAGGTTATTGCCATCCACACGCGTGGAATAGGGCACCAGCGAAGTGAGGTTGACGATCAGCCGGGTACGCCCCTGCGCCTCGACAACAGTCACGCTGCGCGCATTGCCAACGCCCAGCTCGCGATTCCTGGCGCCAAGCTTGTTCGACACACCAGGCAGATCGAGCGCGATACGTGCTGGCTGATCGAGGGTGTAACCACGCGGAGCGGCCACAGGCTCGTCAAACCCAAGCTTGAGCTCGACCTTATCGCCCGGCAGGGAGGCCACATCGATGGTGTTGAGATTCGCTGCCAGCAACGCAGGCGAAATGAGCGCAGCCAGAAGGGACAAACCGAGACGAGAGAGGGAGGTATTCATAAAAGGCTTCCGTTGTGCAGACCGGTAAAGGTTTTCCATTTTTTGCCCCAAACTCAGGAGCGCTCTTTCAAGGTCAGGCTACGCGGGCGTTCCAGCCACCCGCCCTCTCCGTCAGGAACGATTTCAAGCACATTCACCTCGGCCTCGCTGACCTCGACGATACGGCCATGGTTGCGCCCCAGATAGTCACCGACCTTGACTCGGTGTACCCCTTCGCCGCCCCTTATCAAGGCGTATTTGCCAGCATCATTGGTCAGCGTGCCGACCATGATGAAGTTTTCGATATTGAAGCCTTCCAGAAACTGCTTGACGCGCGTCTCGTCCGGCTGAATGTCCTTCGAGCCTTTTTGCCGCTGCGCCAGATCAATCTTCATCGGCGGCTGGAAAGGATGGCGCAGAGACGCCGCACTATAGGTAAACGCCTCATAAGGCACGAATGCAGGCAGCGGTTCTATGGTTCCTTTGGGCTTGGCTCGAACCTCGTCCATATAGCGACGCAGGTCATCGAAATCGTTGCTGACTCCGCATCCGCTCAGCAACCCCAGGCTCAAGCCCAGCACAACAAGACGGGCTCCTTTCATTTCTGCAGCCCCTTGTCGTTATAGCGATAAGTCTTGGCCAGAATGCTCATGCGCAGTTTGGATGAGGACTCCTTGCTCTCGGGCTTGATCTCGAAATCATGCAGCGTGACGATCCGCGGCAGGCTCGATACGCCACTGACAAACGTCGCCAGGTCGTGATAGGAACCTACTACTTTGATCTGTATCGGCAGTTCGATATAGAACTGCTGGATAACTTCCGGCTGCAGCTTGATTTCCTCGAACTCCAGCCCACTGCCCAAGCCGGTACGGGTGATGTCCTCGAGCAGGCCCGGCACTTCGGTATCGCTTGGCAACTGACGAAGCAGGGCACCGAACGAGGCCTCCATCTCGACCATCTGTTCCTTGTAGGCCTCCAGGTTCGCCGCCTGAAACGCCTTGGTGGAAAATTGTTGCTTGAGCGTCTCTTCCTGCGCTTTTTGCTGCTCCAGGTTGGCCTGCATATCGCTGAGATAGAAGTAATAACCTCCTCCCAGCACCAGAGCCATCAGCAGGATTCCCGTAATGACCTTGACTGCCGCCGGCCAGGAGCCGAGGTTGTTCATGTCCAGTTCGGACAGGTCAACGCTACGCAGACTTTCCAGGGAGCTTGCCAAACTCATGGTCTGCCTCCTTCAGCGTCGACAGCCGGTTGAGTTTGCTGGACCGTAAGCTGGAAGACGTTTTCCTGATCCACGGCGCCAGCAGTGACGGCCTTTACCTCGTTCAGGTTCGGCGCCTCGAGCCAATCTGAGCCATCCAGATTACGCATCAGGTTGGAAACCCTGTTGTTGGATTCCGCTGCGCCGACAATGGCGATGTTCTTGCCTGTCATCTTCAAGTCCGTGAAATACACACCGTCGGGCAAGGTCCTTACCAGCTGGTCAAACACTCGACCGATGATGGGCCGGTTACCCTGCAGGTCCTGAATGATCTTCATACGCTCAAGCAATTGCTGCCGACGCTCTCGCAATTCCTTGATTTCAGAAATGCGTGCATCCAACACCGCAATTTCTTTGCGAACAAAGTCGTTGCGCGCATTCTGCTGTTCGATGGAGTTGGTCAGGTATTGACCGGCAAGGAATACCAGCCCCCCACCTACGATCAGCACGCCAAGCAGAGAGACCAGAAAGCGCTGCTTGCGCTCTTCACGCAGCTGTTCACGCCAGGGCAGAAGGTTGATCTGAGCCATCAGTCGAAACTCCTCATCGCCAGCCCACAGGCAATCATCAGGGACGGCGCATCACTGGCCAGCGCACCGGCGTTGACCTTGCTGCTCAAGGCCATGTCGGCAAAGGGGTTGGCAACCAGGGTTTGCGTTCCGATCTTTTGCTGAATCAACCGGTCGAGCCCGGGAATGGAGGCAGTGCCGCCTGCTAGCAGGATGTAATCGACATCATGGAACTGGCCCGCAGCAAAGAAAAACTGCAGCGAGCGCGATACCTGTTGCACGACCGCATCCTTGAACGGTTGCAACACCTCGCTGTCGTAGTCATCCGGAAGACCACCTTGTTTCTTCGCCAGCCCAGCTTCTTCCACGGACAGGCCATAGCGACGCTGGATCTCTTCGGTCAGCTGACGCCCTCCGAAAAGCTGCTCGCGGGTATAGATGGTGCGACCGTTGTGCAGGACGCTCAGCGTGGTCATGGTGGCGCCGATATCAACCAGCGCGACGGTGAGTTCATCGTGGCCACTGCCTAGCTGCGACGACAGCAGCCCATAGGCACGCTCGAGGGCGTAGGCCTCCACATCAACCACCTTCGCAGTCAGCCCTGCCAGCGCCAGCGCTGCCTCACGAATCTCTACGTTCTCCTTGCGGCATGCGGCCAGAAGCACCTCGACACGCCCCGGCGCGCGCGCAGCCGGCCCCTGGACCTCAAAGTCGATTGCGACTTCTTCCAGGGGATAGGGAATGTACTGGTCAGCCTCGATCTTTAGCTGGTTTTCCAACTCCTCGTCGTTCAGCCCAGCTTCCATTTCGATGGTCTTGGTGATGACAGCGGAACCGGATACCGCAACAGCGGCAGTCTTGCTCCCCGCCTTGGCTTTGGCCAGCAGACGGTTCAGTGCCTGCCCCACACCTTCCAGTTCCACGATGTTCTTTTCCACCACGGCATTTGGCGGCAGTGGCTCGACAGCATAGGACTCGACCCGGTAACGGGAGCCCGAACGGCTTAATTCTATGAGCTTTACCGACGTCGAACTGATGTCGATCCCAAGCAGCGTGTTCGCTTTCTTCGTGAAGAGCCCTAGCACGGCCGATTTCCTATCTTATCCGCTACTTACGGATTAATTATGTTCATCCACATTAGATAACAGCCTTGACAGGAGCGTAAATGGCTCCCCGGCAGAAAAAGCGCTTATAATGTGAACGGCTTTTCCTTTCAGCATCGTCTGCGGCTTTCACCCCATTCCCCATCCTGGATTCAACGAACCCCGATGCGTTTCCTGAAGTTTTTCCTCTGGTCGTGCCTGGCTATTTTCTGCGGACTTTTGCTGAGTCTCAGCGGCGCCTTTCTCTACCTCAGCCCCAACCTGCCTTCGGTCGATTCGCTACGCAGCATACAGTTGCAGATACCGCTGCGTATCTACAGCAGCGATGAAAAACTGATTGCCGAGTATGGCGAAATGCGCCGCTCACCCATTGCCTTCAATCAAATCCCCAGGGATTTCATTAATGCACTGCTGGCTGCCGAGGACGACAACTTCGCGAATCATTATGGCGTCGAAGTTTCCAGCCTGATGCGCGCTGCCACGCAATTATTGAAAACCGGCCAGATTCAAACTGGCGGCAGCACCATCACCATGCAGGTTGCAAAGAATTACTTCCTGACCAGCGAGCGCAGCTTCTCGCGCAAGATCAACGAGATTCTTCTCGCCCTGCAGATCGAGCGCGAGCTGAGCAAGGACGAAATCTTCGAGCTGTACGTCAACAAGATCTATCTGGGCCACCGGGCTTACGGCATCGAAGCGGCCGCCCAAGTCTACTATGGCAAGTCGATTAATGAATTGAACCTGGCGCAGCTGGCCATGATCGCCGGACTGCCAAAGGCTCCGTCAGCCTTCAACCCGCTGACCAATCCAGCGCGTGCCAAGGAACGACGCGACTGGATTCTGGGCCGCATGTACCGGCTCGGTACCATTGATGAAGCCCGCTTCCAGCAGGCCTTGGCCGAGGAAGTGGATGCGGCCTATCACGGTGCTTCGCCTGAGCTCGAGGCGCCCTATATTGCCGAGATGGCTCGAGCCGAAATGGTTGGCCGCTTCGGCAGCGATGCCTATACAGAAGGCTTTCGCGTCTACACCACCACCACCAGCGAGCGGCAGATTGCTGCCAACCAGGCCGTGACCCAGGGCCTGATCGAGTACGACCAGCGCCACGGCTATCGCGGGCCTGAAGCCAAGCTGGCCAATACTCCTCGGGAGAGCTGGCCACAGGAACTAAGCCGCTACCGCGGCCTGTCGGGAATCCTGCCCGCGGTTGTCACTCAGGTGGGTAAGGATTCCATCACCGCGCTCCTGCGTGACGGCAGCGAATACAGCATCGCCTGGGACAGCATCAAATGGGCGCGCCCGTTCATCAACACCAACAGTCTGGGGCCGCAACCCAAAAGCCCGGCCGATGTGGTTGCGCCCGGCGACGTTATTCGCGTCCGCTTCGTCGATGGCGTCGCACAGTTCAGTCAGATCCCTCAGGCCCAGGCAGCCCTGGTATCCCTGGACCCCATAGATGGCTCCATCGAGGCACTGGTTGGCGGCTTCTCCTTCGGACAAAGCAACTACAACCGCGCCGTCCAGGCTAAGCGCCAGCCAGGCTCCAGCTTCAAGCCCTTCATCTATAGTGCAGCGCTGGATGCGGGCTTTACCGCTGCCACACTGGTCAACGACTCACCTATCGTCTTCGTCGAAGAGGGTATGGACCGCGTCTGGCGCCCTAGAAACGACACCAACACCTTCCTCGGACCAATCCGCCTCCGTGAAGCCCTGTACAAATCACGCAACCTGGTCTCGATTCGGCTGCTGCAAACCCTCGGCATGGCCTACACCATCGATTACATAAAACGCTTCGGCTTCAAGCCTGAAGACCTGTCGCCGAACCTTTCGCTGGCGCTCGGTACAGCAACCCTGACCCCCATGGAGATCACCGTCGGCTGGACTGCCTTCGCCAACGGCGGTTACAAGGTTGAGCCCTACCTCATCGAGCGCATCGAAGACCGCGACGGCAAGGTGATATTCACCGCAAACCCACCGCGGGTTCCGAACAACGGACAGCCCTCACTGCCGAGCGACGAAGCCGTTGTCGAGACCTTCGCCCAGAACGACAAGCCCCTCGATAGCGATGCCGAGCCCGAACAACTGCCGCGCGACGCCGAACAGATCATCGACGAACGCACCGCCTACATCATGACCAGCATGCTGCAGGACGTTATCAAGCGCGGTACCGGCCGCAGAGCTCTGGCGATGGGTCGTGCCGATATTGCCGGCAAGACCGGCACCACCAACGAGTCCAAGGACAGCTGGTTCTCCGGCTACAACGCCGACATCGTGACATCCGTCTGGGCAGGCTTCGACCAGCCGCAAACTCTGGGACGGCGCGAATACGGCGGCACCGTGGCTTTGCCGATCTGGATGAAATACATGGGTGCGGTGCTCGAAGGCATGCCCGAGCACGCCCCCGCCGAGCCGGCCGGAATTCTCGCGCTGCGTATCGACCCAGCCAGCGGGCGCGCCGCCCCTCCCGGCACTCCGGACGCCTATTTCGAACTGTTCCGCAGCGAAGATTCACCGCCAGATATGGACGAACTGGATCCCTCAAGCCCGATCCCTGGCACCCCGCTGCCAGCTAGCGAAGCGGCTCCTCTGGATCTGTTCTGAGATTGCTCCACAGGGTTGAGCAGCAATCGCGGCCATAAAAAAACCCGAAACTCCTAGAGTTTCGGGTTTTTTCTTACTGCGGCTACAACGAACCTATTCGGTTCGCCGCATCACTTCCGTCAGTTGCCGAAGACGTCCGCGACGGATTTGAGCGGATAGTGCGCAGGGTATGGCAGAGTCGCCACGCCACTGTCGATCGCAGCCCTGGCTACGGCATCAGACACCAGGGTGATCAGTCGCGGGTCCATCGGCTTGGGAATGATGTACTCGCGACCAAACTCCAGGTTGCTAAGCCCATAGGCTGCGCAAACTTCTTCCGGAACCGGCAGTTTGGCCAAATCACGCAACGCGTGAGCGGCGGCGATCTTCATCTCTTCGTTGATACGGGTAGCACGCACGTCGAGCGCACCGCGGAAGATGAAGGGGAAGCCCAGCACGTTGTTGACCTGGTTCGGGTAGTCCGAACGCCCGGTGGCCATGATCACGTCGGAACGGGTCGCATGGGCCAGCTCCGGGCTGATTTCAGGATCGGGGTTGGAGCAGGCGAACACCACCGGATTGGCTGCCATGCGGTTGAGGCCTTCGGGGCTCAACAGGTTGGCGCCAGACAGGCCAACGAAAACATCCGCGCCGTCGAGGGCGTCTTCCAGAGTGCGCTTGTCGGTTTCGTGTGCGAACACAGCCTTGTACTGGTTCAGATCGTCACGCCCGGCATGCACCACGCCCTTGCGGTCGATCATGAAGATATTCTGGATCTGTGCACCCATGCTAACCAGCAGCTTCATGCAGGAAGTGGCCGCCGCACCGGCGCCCATGCAAACGATTTTTGCCTCTTCCAGAGACTTGCCGGCAATTTCCAGTGCGTTGAGCATGCCAGCCGCGGTCACGATCGCGGTGCCGTGCTGGTCATCATGGAATACCGGGATATTGCACTGCTCGATCAGCGCGCGCTCGATGTCGAAGCACTCGGGCGCCTTGATGTCCTCGAGGTTGATGCCGCCGAAGGTGATGGAGATGCGCTTGACCGTATCGATAAAGGCTTGAGGGCTCTCTGCGTCCACTTCGATGTCGAATACATCGACACCGGCGAAGCGCTTGAACAGTACGCCTTTACCTTCCATTACCGGCTTGGAGGCCAGCGGGCCGAGGTTGCCCAGGCCAAGAATGGCAGTACCGTCGGAAATCACGGCCACAAGGTTGCCTTTGCCGGTGTAGCGGTAAGCCAGTTCGGGGTCGCGGCCAATTTCGCGTACCGGCTCGGCAACGCCTGGGCTATAGGCCAGGGCCAGATCGCGAGCGGTGGCAGTTGGCTTGGTCAGCTCGACGCTCAGCTTTCCCGGACGGGGTTGCGAATGGTATTCGAGCGCGGCGGTTTTCAGGTCAGTCATGGGGCTTTTCCGCTTGTTTTACTAGGGACAGACAGGTCGCCGAGCATACGCCAAGACTGATCGCCGTCACAAGCCAATGGGAATGGAGCCTGTCAAGAGCACGCTCTACGACTTTAATCTGACAAATTCAAAGCCGCGTCGCCAAATCCCCGCTAAGCCGCGTCAGGGCAGCCGCTCGAGCATGGAGGGATGGGTGATTTTCATCAGCCAACGTGCCTGGCGCGACAGATCCGCGCGCCCCTTGCGATCGATCACCCAACCCCGCGCCTCGACCTCCTGCCCACGCAGTTGGTTCAGTGTTTTATGATCAAAATCAGATACTTGCTGCTGGGGGATGTGCAACACCAGAGGTCCTTCAAGCTCCAGCCAGAGGCCACCGCGGTTTTTCTCCAGCCGCTCGACTTTCGCACGAACTACGGCAAAGCCGGCACGTCGCAAATTCTCGGCAGCAGTGGTCGGTGAACGCCTCCAGAGCCCTCGACTGGCTTCCCTGGCCTGCTGCTCGGCGCGACGATGACAAGCGGCCAATGCTGTATTCGGTGCAATGGCCACGAAATAGCCCAGCCCCTCGGCTAGCAGTGCGGCTTCAAGGTTCGCCCCCTGAAGGTCGAATGCATGCGCCAGCACTCGTCCGTACTGGTCCCGGGCCTGCTGCCCTGGCAGGAGACCAATGCGGCCATCGCTGGCGTCGATCAGCGCTTGCAAGCGCCGCTTGGAAGCCTGCGCAAAAGGCTCGGCACTGCGCCCCTTGCCTCCCAGCTCGGGGGCGTTCACACCGATCAGGCGAACCCTTCGCCCATCACGCAGGCGCAGCGTGTCGCCATCAGTGACTGCCGCCACCTCCACACGGGATAGCGGACCCGTCGCAGGACACAGCGCCTGAGCCTGCAGGCTGAACAGGGCGAAAACGAAAAAGGCGCCCACGAGGGACGCCTTTTTCAGATGTTCCGAAAACCGCATTGGGCTTCCGTCTCGGCAACCGCTTACTTGGCGCCGAACACACCGAAACGCTGCTTGAAGCGATCGATACGACCACCGGTATCCAGCACTTTCTGCTTGCCGGTGTAGAACGGGTGGCACTCGGAGCAGACGTCGATGCTCAGGTCCTTGGCCAGCGTGGAGCGGGTCTTGATGACATTGCCGCAGCTGCAAGTGGCTTCGATTTCAACGTAGTTTGGATGGATATCGGCTTTCATGGAGAATCCTCGAGGACTTGTGCCGCCACCCGACCCTATGTCGAGTACCGCACGGAAGGGCGCGAATAATACCAGAGCGCAAAGCTGATGCAAGCGCAAGCCGTCGTATGGCAAGCATGTAACGACCAATTTGTCGAGTCAGCGCGCGAAGCGCCGTCTGCTTCTAATAGAAGCCGAATAGGTACGTTGCTGCCTGCGGCAGTTTCAAACCTATCTGGGGACAACCATCAGTTGCACGGTCAAGCGTCTTTCCAATTGCCGGATCGTTTACCATCAGCCTTCGCCGTCAAGGATTTCCGCGTGCCGCCCATACTTCGCCTTGCGCTACCCTCCCCGCTGCGCACCCTCTTCGACTATCGACCGCCCGCCGGCGTACCACACGCCGCGCTACAACCGGGCGTGCGGTTGCGCGTGCCCTTCGGCCGCCGCGAGGTAGTGGGCGTACTGGTTGAGGTCGTCACTCACAGTGAAGTCCCGGAAGCGAAGCTCAAGCCTGCGCTGGAACTACTGGACAGCGTGCCCCCATTGCCACCGGCCCTGTTCAAGCTGTGCCTCTGGACCGCCCAGTATTATCAGCACAGCCTCGGCGACACCTTCAGCTGGGCCTTGCCGGTGCTGCTGCGCCAGGGCGAGCCGGCCGAAGCCCGCCAAGAGCGCTTCTGGCATGCCGCAACCGGGGCCAGAGCGGACGACCCTCGCCTGAGCCGGGCACCACGTCAGCGGGACGCCCTGAAAACCATCGCCCAACATCCACAGGGTGTTGCTCACTCGCTGCTGGGTCAGTTGCAACTGAGCAGGGACAGCCTTGATCAGCTGCTGCGAAAGGGCCTGGTGCGCGTCGAGACACGCCGCACTCATCAGGTTCGCTCCCACCAAGGTAGCTGGCTGCTGCAGCCGGAACTGCCGCTCAATCAGGAGCAACGCGCCGCCTTCGAAGCGATTCGGGCCGGCATCGAGGGTTTTCAGGCCTTTCTGTTAGCGGGCGTTACCGGCAGCGGCAAGACCGAGGTCTACCTGCAACTGATTCATCAGATACTCCAGGCCGGGAAGCAGGCGCTGATCCTGATTCCGGAGATCAACCTCGGCCCGCAGACACTGGCGCGCTTCGAGCAGCGCTTCAACGCCCGCATCGCCCTATTGCACTCCAACATCAATGACCGTGAACGGCTGGATGCCTGGCTGGCGGCGCGCGACGGCGAAGCGGACATCATCATCGGCACGCGCTCCGCGCTTTTCACGCCGATGAAGAACCCGGGGCTGATCATCCTCGACGAAGAACACGACGCCTCCTATAAACAGCAGGAAGGCCTGCGCTACCACGCACGCGACCTGGCCATAGTCAGAGCTCGCCAGGAAAACCTGCCCATCGTACTGGGCTCGGCGACGCCCTCGCTGGAGAGCCTGCACAACGCCCATATCGGCCGCTATGCCCTGCTCAAACTGACCCAGCGTGCCGGCGGCGCACAAGCACCAAGATTTCTGCGCCTGGACGTGAAAAGCCGCCCGCTGGACTCAGGCATCTCCGGGCCGCTGCAACAGGCCATGACGCAGACCCTCGCCGCCGGTCAGCAGGTTCTGGTATTCCTCAATCGCCGCGGATTCGCTCCATCCCTGCTGTGCCACGACTGCGGCTGGCTCAGCCAGTGCCCGCGTTGCGATGCGCGCATGACCCTGCACCAGCGCCACAACGAGCTGCGCTGTCACCACTGCGGCCATGCCGAGCGACCGCCACTGAGCTGCCCCGAATGCAATCGGGTCGACCTGCGCCCGGTGGGGGCCGGTACCGAGAGAGCCGAAGAGCGTCTGGGCATTCTCTTTCCAGATTTCCCTGTCCTGCGCATCGATCGCGACAGCACTTCGCGCAAAGGCTCGATGGAGCAGCTCCTTGGGGTCATCAATCGTGGCGAACCCTGCCTGCTGGTGGGCACGCAAATGCTCGCCAAGGGGCATCACTTCCCACGCGTGACCCTGGTAGCCATCCTCGACGCCGATGGCGGGCTGTTCTCCGCGGATTTTCGCGCCAGCGAGCGCATGGCCCAGCTGATCGTGCAGGTCGCCGGTCGTGCGGGACGGGCCGAAGAGCCCGGCAAGGTGATCATCCAGACCCACCTGGCCGACCACCCTCTGCTGGTGCAACTGACCGAGCAGGGCTATTTCGCCTTCGCCGACCAGGCTCTGAGTGAGCGCCGCGCTGCCGGTCTGCCACCCTTCAGCCATCTGGCCCTGTTACGCGCCGAGGCACAGAAACCGGGCCAGGCCGAAGACTTTCTTGATCAAGCCTGCAGCGAAGCCGAACAACTATTGATGGAACTCGGCCTGAGCGGCATTGAACTGCTCGGTCCGGTTCCCGCGCCCATGGAACGCCGCGCCGGGCGCTTCCGCGCGCAGCTACTGCTGCAAGGCAGCGCCCGCGCCCCACTGCACCGCCTGATGCACGCCTGGTTGCCGCGGGTGGAACAGCTTCCCGGCAGTCGCTCGGTGCGCTGGTCGCTGGATATCGACCCGATCGACTTGTTCTAGCGGCACCACCGCCCCGAAACGTGACCCAACCTCCCCGCTGCTCCTATAATGCGCAGTTTTCGACCAATGCCTGCGGGCCGACCGAGCAGACGATGAAAGACAGCATTCGCCACCTCATTCAGCAAGCCCTGACCCGCCTCGTCGCCGAGGGCGTGTTGCCAGACGGGCTGACACCGGCAATTCAGGTGGAGAACACTCGCGACAAGAGTCACGGCGACTTCGCCAGCAACATTGCCATGATGCTGGCCAAACCAGCCGGCATGAAGCCGCGCGATCTGGCCCAGAAACTGATAGACGCCCTGCCCGCCGATAGCAGCATCAGCAAGGTGGAAATTGCCGGACCGGGCTTTCTCAACTTCTTTCAGAACAGTGCAGCGCTGGCCGAGCGCCTCGACGCGGCGCTGGCTTCGGCACAATTGGGTGTCAGCAAGACGAGCCCGGCGCAGCGCGTCGTCGTCGACCTGTCGTCGCCCAACCTGGCCAAGGAAATGCACGTCGGCCACCTGCGCTCGACCATCATTGGCGACGCCGTGGGCCGGGTACTGGAATTCCTCGGCGATACGGTGATCCGCCAAAACCACGTGGGCGACTGGGGCACCCAGTTCGGCATGCTGCTGGCCTATCTGGAAGAGAACCCCGCCAGCGCTGAAACCGAGCTGTCGGACCTCGAGCAGTTCTACCGCGCCGCCAAACAGCGCTTCGACGACTCCGAGGCCTTTGCCGACCGCGCCCGCGAGCTGGTGGTCAAGCTGCAGGCCGGCGACGCCGAGTGCCTGCGCCTGTGGTCGCGCTTCAACGAGATCTCGCTGTCCCATTGCCAGAAGCTCTACGAGCGTCTCAACGTCAAGCTGACTCCGGCCGACGTCAAGGGCGAGAGCGCCTACAACGCCGAGCTGCCAGGCATCGTCGATGCCCTGCGTGAAGGCGGCCTGCTCACCGAGGACAATGGCGCCCAGTGCGTTTTCCTCGACGAATTCAAGAATGCCGAAGGCAATCCGCTGCCGGTGATCGTGCAGAAGGCCGGCGGTGGTTATCTCTACGCCACTACCGACCTGGCCGCCATGCGCTATCGCAGCCAGCAATTGAAGGCCGACCGCGCGCTGTACTTCGTTGACCAGCGCCAGGCGCTGCACTTCCAAATGGCCTTCGCCGTGGCGCGCCGCGCCGGGTTTGTACACGAAGGCATGGAACTGGAGCACATGGGTTTCGGCACCATGAACGGCGCCGATGGCCGCCCGTTCAAAACCCGCGACGGCGGCACCGTGAAGCTGGTCGACCTGCTCGATGAAGCCGAACAGCGCGCTTACGCCCTGGTCAAGAGCAAGAACCCCGAACTGGACGAAGCCGAACTGCGCAGCATCGCCCGCGCGGTGGGCATTGGCGCGGTGAAGTACGCCGACCTGTCCAAGCATCGCACCAGCGACTACAGCTTCAACTTCGAGCTGATGCTCAGCTTCGAGGGCAACACCGCACCCTATCTGCTTTACGCCTACACCCGTGTGGCCAGCGTGTTCCGCAAGCTGGGCAGCTCGATGGGTGAGCTCGCCGGCAGCATCGTTCTGGAAGCCGAGCATGAGCAGGCCTTGGGCGCCAAACTGGCGCAGTTTGGCGAAGTACTCAATGGCGTGGGCGAGAAAGGCGTCCCGCACCTGCTGTGCAGCTACCTGTACGATCTGGCCGGGCTGTTTTCCAGCTTCTATGAACACTGCCCGATCCTCACTGCAGAGAACGAAGCGGTAAAAGTCAGCCGCCTGCGTCTGGCCGCCCTGACCGGAAAAACCCTCAAGCAGGGCCTGGAACTGCTTGGCCTGGAAACCTTGGAGCGCATGTAAGTGGCAGCCCGGAAAAAACCAGCGCCCAAACGCGGCGCCAGCCGCTATCAGCCCCCCGCAAAGAAGCCTGTACCCGGCTGGGTATGGCTGGTCTGTGGCCTGGTGATAGGCGGCTTCATCATGTTTTTGATGAACCTGGAACCGGGCGGCGAAGAGGTCAAGCGCAACAAGGAAACCCCCAAGCCGGCCCGCGAACAGCCCAAGCGCAGCAGCGCGACGGAGCAGCCGCCGAAGCCCAAATATGACTTCTATACGCTGCTGCCCGAGTCGGAGGTCATTCTGCCGCCCGAATCCAAGCAACCCGAGCCGCCGCCGAGCAAACCGGTGACCCCGGAGGAGGCAGCGAAGATCGACGAAGCCCGTGCCGTGGCAGCGCTCAATGGCCAGGTACCGCCGCCTCCGCCCACTGTAGCCAAGGCAGCCACAGTTCAGTTCTTCCTGCAGGCCGGCTCCTTCCGCCAGCAGGCTGAAGCCGACCGGGTACGCGCGCAGATCATCCTGCTCGGCCAGGATGTGCGCGTGGAAAGCGTACGGGTGCGCGACGAACCTTGGTTCCGCGTGCTGGTCGGGCCTTATAACAGTCGCGAACAGCTGAATGCAGCGCAGAAGACCCTGGCCGACAGCGGTTACAAGAACCTGCTGCTGCAACAACGGCAGGTACGCTGAAACGCAAACGCCGGGCTAGCCCGGCGTTTTGCTCTATGCAGTTCTGAACGGTGAAGGAGCGGCTTCAATCCACGAAATTCGCGGATAAATCCGCTCTCATCAGAACAGACGAGCCCCACCCATGGCGCTTCTATCTATTCTTCGCGCGGAGCATAGGCGAACACATCGGCGCGCATCTGGTGCGGGTCCATTCCCGCTGCCACCAACGCATCCAGCGTGCCATAAACCATGGCCGGAGAGCCGCTGGCATAGACATGCAGAGGCTTGAGATCGTCGAAGTCCTCGCAGACCGCCTGGTGCAACATGCCGCAACGCCCTTCCCACCCGCAGATATCGCTGACCACGCGATGCAGGTACAGGTTGGGCATATCTAGCCATTCGTCCCAGTGCGGCAGCTGATAAAAATCCTCGGGACGACGCACGCCCCAATACAGATGCACCGGATGAGTAAAGCCGGCCGCCCGGCAGTGCTCGATCAGGCTGTGCATCTGCGCCATGCCGGTACCGGCAGCGATCAGCACCAACGGCCCGTTCGGCAGCTCCGCAAGATGGGTATCGCCGAACGGCATCTGGATGCGGGCGAAGCCTTGCCTGCGGATGAATGCCAGCAGCTCAATGACCGACTCCTCACGCGCCAGCACGTGCAGCTCCAGTTCACGCCCGCTATCCGGTGCAGAAGCCAGGGAAAAAGCCGACCATTCGCCGTCTTCGCGCTGCAGTAACAGGTACTGGCCTGCGTAGTAGCGCGGTTGCCGCCCGGCAGGCAGCCTCAGCACCAGACGCACCACATCGCCGCCCAGCTCCTGGCAGTCGGCCAGCTGGCAGCTTAGCTCCCGCGCCGGCAGCACGCCAGGCGCCAACACGCCATCCCAGAGCACCACGCAGTCCTCCAGCGGCTCCGCCACACAGGCCAGCAGTTCGCCATGCTCGCGGATTTCGTCGCCCTGGCGCACACGCCCTTCTACCAGCAGCGAGGCACAGATATGGCAATTGCCGTTGCGACAGCTCTGCGGGCACTCGTAGCCCAGCCGCTTGGCGGCATCCAGAATGCGTTCACCCGGCCGGACATCAAGCACCGCACCGGTGGGTTGCAAGGTTACTTTCATATGCACGTCATCATTGAGCGGGACAAACCCGCCAAGGCTCCGGGCGGCTCAACGAATCATTGAAAACCCCGCTACACCAAGGTTTCCAACAATCCGTTACCGCCTCTGTTGGTTATGTCAGTCGATGCCCAGCTGCGACCAGAGTTCATCGACGCGCTTGGTCACCGCCTCGTCCTTGACGATGGCGCGACCCCACTCGCGACTGGTCTCCCCTGGCCACTTGTGAGTCGCATCCAGGCCCATCTTCGAGCCCAGGCCGGAAACCGGCGAGGCGAAGTCCAGATAGTCGATCGGCGTGTTGTCGATCAGCACCGTGTCGCGCTTTGGATCCATGCGCGTGGTGATGGCCCAGATCACGTCGTTCCAGTCGCGGGCGTTGATGTCATCGTCAGTGACGATGACAAACTTGGTGTACATGAACTGACGCAGGAAGCTCCATACGCCGAGCATCACCCGCTTGGCATGGCCGGGGTACTGCTTCTTCATGGTCACTACCGCCATGCGGTAGGAACAGCCCTCTGGAGGCAAGTAGAAGTCGACGATCTCCGGAAACTGCTTCTGCAGGATCGGCACGAAGACCTCGTTGAGCGCCACCCCAAGAATCGCCGGTTCATCCGGCGGCCGCCCGGTGTAGGTGCTGTGGTAGATGGCATCGCGCCGGCGGGTGATGCGCTCTACGGTGAACACCGGAAAGCTGTCCACTTCGTTGTAGTAACCGGTGTGATCGCCGTAGGGACCTTCATCAGCCATCTCGCCTGGATAGATGTGCCCTTCGAGCACGATCTCGGCGCCAGCGGGCACCTGCAGGTCGCTGCCGCGGCATTTCACCAACTCGGTGCGACTGCCGCGCAACAGGCCGGCAAAAGCGTATTCGGACAGCGAATCCGGCACAGGCGTGACCGCGCCGAGAATGGTCGCCGGGTCCGCGCCGAGCGCTACCGCCACCGGATAGGGCCGGTCTGGAAACTTCTCGCACCAATCGCGATAGTCCAGCGCCCCGCCGCGATGGCTGAGCCAGCGCATGATGACCTTGTTGCGGCCGATGACCTGCTGGCGATAGATGCCGAGGTTCTGTCGTTCCTTATTCGGCCCCTTGGTGATGGTCAGGCCCCAGGTAATCAGCGGCGCCGCATCGCCCGGCCAACAGGTCTGTACCGGCAGCTGCGACAGATCGACATCATCGCCTTCCAGGATCACTTCCTGACAGGGGGCGTCCTTGAGTACCTTGGGGGCCATGCTGATGACCTTGCGGAAGATCGGCAGCTTGTTCCAGGCGTCTTTCAGCCCCTTCGGCGGCTCCGGCTCCTTGAGATAGGCCAACAGTCTGCCGATCTCGCGCAATTCGCTTACCGATTCGGCCCCCATGCCCATGGCCACGCGCTCCGGCGTGCCGAACAGGTTGCCCAGCACCGGCATATCAAAGCCGGTCGGGTTCTCGAAGAGCAGCGCCGGCCCCTGCTTGCGCAAGGTCCGATCGCATACCTCGGTCATTTCCAGAACGGGAGAAACCGGCACAGCCACACGCTTGAGCTCGCCACGTTTTTCCAGGCCACTGATAAAGTCGCGCAGATCGCGATACTGCATGCTTGAGCCTCGTATGGGCCGGCAGGGTCGGGGCGCAAAGTTTAGCCCCTGCGCCTTATTTCCCAAAACCAGCAGACAGACGAAGGCCGGGTTTCCCCGGCCTTGTTGGCAACGACGAGTCGCTTACTTGCGCTTCATGGACATGAAGAATTCGTCGTTGGTCTTGGTGTCCTTGAGCTTGTCGAGGAGGAACTCGATGGCGGCGATCTCGTCCATCGGATGCAACAGCTTGCGCAGAATCCAAATGCGCTGCAGCTCTTCCTCGCCCGTCAGCAACTCTTCGCGGCGGGTACCGGACTTGTTGATGTTGATGGCCGGGAACACACGCTTCTCGGCGATGCGACGATCCAGCTGCAGCTCCAGGTTACCGGTGCCCTTGAATTCCTCGTAGATCACCTCGTCCATCTTCGAGCCGGTTTCCACCAGCGCGGTGGCGAGAATGGTCAGCGAACCGCCTTCCTCGATGTTGCGCGCAGCACCGAAGAAACGCTTGGGCTTCTCCAGGGCATGGGCGTCGACACCACCGGTCAGTACCTTGCCGGAGCTCGGGATCACGGTGTTATAGGCACGCGCCAGACGGGTAATGGAGTCGAGCAGGATGACCACATCCTTCTTGTGCTCGACCAGGCGCTTGGCCTTCTCAATCACCATCTCGGCGACCTGCACGTGGCGGGTCGGCGGCTCATCGAAGGTGGAAGCGACCACTTCGCCGCGCACGGTGCGCTGCATTTCGGTCACCTCTTCCGGACGCTCGTCGATCAGCAGGACGATCAGATGGCACTCGGGGTTGTTACGGGTAATGTTGCTGGCGATGTTCTGCAGCATGATGGTCTTGCCCGCTTTCGGCGGGGCGACGATCAGGCCACGCTGGCCCTTGCCAATCGGGGCACAGAGATCGATCACGCGGCCGGTGAGATCTTCGGTGGAGCCGTTTCCGGCCTCCATCTTCAGGCGCTCGTTGGCGAACAGCGGCGTGAGGTTCTCGAACAGGATCTTGTTCTTCGCATTTTCCGGGCGATCGAAGTTGATCGAGTCGACCTTGAGCAGAGCGAAGTAGCGCTCCCCTTCCTTCGGCGGACGAATTTTGCCGACGATGGTGTCGCCGGTGCGCAGGTTGAAGCGACGAATCTGGCTCGGCGAGACGTAGATATCGTCAGGCCCGGCCAGATATGAAGAATCCGCGGAGCGCAGGAAGCCAAAGCCATCCTGGAGAATCTCCAGCACGCCGTCACCGGAGATTTCCTCACCGCTTTTTGCGTGTTTCTTGAGCAGAGAAAAAATCACGTCCTGCTTGCGCGAACGGGCCATGTTGTCGATGCCCATCTGTTCGGCCATTTCCAGCAGATCGGTGATGGACTTTTGCTTGAGTTCGGTCAGATTCATAGGAAGAGATCAGGAAGGATGAAGAAAGCGATTAGCTTGAGAAGCCGCGCAGCAGAATACGAACTGGTCGTTGTGCGATAAGGGGCAGAAGTGCGTCGGCGACGAATGCAGAGGGCGACGAAAGAGTCGTCGCGAAGCCGAATTTAGCACCGCTCAGGCGAGGCGTCCACCCTGTAGCAGCAAAAAGCCCCCGCATTTGCAGGGGCCTTCGCCGGGGCAAGACTCAGATGTTGCTGTCGAGGAACGCAGCCAGCTGGGACTTGGAAAGCGCACCAACCTTGGTCGCTTCGACGTTGCCGTTCTTGAACAGCATCAGGGTCGGGATGCCGCGCACGCCGTACTTGGGTGGGGTTTCCTGGTTTTCGTCGATGTTCAGCTTGCAGACCTTGAGCTTGCCCTCGTACTCCTTGGCAATCTCGTCCAGAACCGGCGCGATCATCTTGCACGGCCCGCACCACTCGGCCCAGTAATCGACCAGAACAGGACCTTCCGCCTGGAGCACATCCTGCTCAAAGCTGCTGTCGCTGACGTTGTTGATGTGCTCGCTCATGGAATTTCTCCAGGGTGAAAACAGAAAGTGCCGCCATGATAGCCCGGCTTGATAAGGACCGAAAGTCGCAGCCCAACTCCAGAACGATCGCCGCGTAGCGGCCAGCCAGACAATCCGACCGGCTAAAACGGGGCAAGTTGCCGGGCGTTTCGCGTTGGCGGATGCTGACGTTCGTGTCAGGATGTCACGATTTCAAAGAGATTATCCGCTCATGCCTCCACCCGCTGCCGAACCCTTTCCGCTGATCGCCGGTCTCGATCTGGGATCGAACAGTTTCCACATGGTACTGGCGCGCGTCAGCAACGGTGAAGTACGCATCCTCGAACGACTTGGCGAAAAGGTGCAACTGGCCGCCGGCATCACCGAACAACGCACCCTCGACGAAAGCGCCATGGAACGCGGCCTCGATTGCCTGCGCCGCTTTGCGCAGATGGTCAATCACCTGCCCCAGGGCGCGGTCCGCGTGGTCGGCACCAACGCGCTGCGTGAAGCTCGCAACCGCGCCGTGTTCATTCGCCAGGCCGAAGCCATCATCAATCATCAGGTGGAAGTAATCTCCGGTCGCGAGGAGGCTCGCCTGATTTACCTGGGAGTCGCTCACACCTTCCCCAGCGCTACCGGCAAGCGGCTGGTAGTGGACATCGGCGGAGGCAGTACCGAATTCATCATCGGCGAAGGCTTCGATTCGCATCTGCGCGAGAGCCTGCAGATGGGTTGCGTGAGCTTCACCCAGCGCTTCTTCCGCGACGGCAAGATTACTCCCGCGCGTTATGCCCAGGCCTACACCGCCGCCCGCCTGGAACTGATGAGCATCGAACATGGCCTGCGTCGTCTTGGCTGGCAGGATGCGGTTGGCGCTTCCGGCACCATCCGCGCCGTTGGACTGGCCATCAAGGGCTTCGACATGGGCAATGGCGAAGTCACCCGCGAAGGCATCGGCCACATCAAGCGCAAGCTTTTCAAGCTGGGCGATGTGGAGAAAATCGATATCGAAGGGGTGAAACCGGATCGTCGTGGCGTCTTCCCCGCCGGCCTGGCGATTCTTGAAGCCATCTTCGATGCGCTGGAGCTGAACTGCATGGCCCACTCCGAAGGCGCCCTGCGCGAAGGTGTGCTCTACGACCTGCTTGGCCGCCATCACAACGAAGACATCCGCGACCGCACCCTGAGCTTCCTTATGGAGCGCTACCACGTGGACGTTGAACAGGCTGCGCGGGTCGAAAGCAAGGCGCTGGAAGCCTTCGACCAGGTCTCCGCCGACTGGGGTCTGACTGAGGACTGGCATCGCGAACTGCTGGCCTGGGCCGCACGGGTGCATGAAGTGGGCCTGGACATCGCCCACTACCACTATCACAAGCACGGCGCCTATTTGATCGAGCACTCCGACCTGCCGGGGTTTTCACGTCAGGATCAGCTCATGCTGGCGCTGCTGGTACGCGGCCACCGCCGCAACATCCCTCAGGACAAGTTCAGCGACATCGGCGCCGACGCCGATGCCCTGGTGCGCCTATGCATCCTTCTGCGCTTCGCCATTCTGTTCAACCATATCCGCTGCAACAGCGGGTCGAACGTGCAGCTGAAGCCGGCAGAACGCAGCCTGGAACTGATCTTCCCCGAAGGCTGGCTGGACGAAAATCCGCTCACCCGCGCCGACTTCGAGGCCGAGGCCGTCTGGCTGACGCGAGTCGGCTATGAGCTGCGGGTGAAATAACAAGCCGCCCCCACACAGAAGTGGGGGCAAAGCGGCTAGCGCGCGCTGTTCAGCTGCTGGAAGCCCAGCTTTTCCAGCAATGAAGCCTGAACGCTGCGGGCGAGCTGGTTGCCGCTCGGGCTGTTGCGTACATAGCTGCCATCCGGCTGCAGCAACCAGCTCTGGGTATTGTCGGTCAGGAAGGCTTCCAGCTCCTTCTTCACTCGCGTCACCAGCTTCTTGCCTTCGACGGGGAAGCAGGCTTCCACGCGGCGATCGAGGTTACGCTCCATCCAGTCCGCGCTGGAGAGATAGAGCTTTTCGTCGCCGCTATTGTGAAAGTAGTACACGCGACTGTGCTCAAGGAAGCGGCCAATGATTGAGCGCACATGGATATTGTGCGACACCCCTGCGATACCCGGGCGCAGACAGCACATGCCGCGCACCACTAGGTCGACGCGCACGCCCGTCTGACTGGCCTTGTACAGCGCCTTGATCATCTTCGGGTCGGTCAGCGAATTGACCTTGAGGATGATGTGCGCCGGCTTGCCTTCGGCAGCGTGCTGGGTTTCCTGGGCGATCAGGTCGAGCATGGTCTTCTTCAGGGTGAACGGCGCGTGGAGAAGCTTCTTCATGCGCATGGTCTTGCCCATGCCGATCAGCTGACTAAACAGTTTGGACACGTCTTCGCACAGGGCGGCGTCGGAAGTCAGCAGGCTGTAGTCGGTATACAGCCGGGCATTACCCGCGTGGTAGTTGCCGGTGCCCAGGTGGGCATAGCGCACCAGCTCGCCGTTCTCGCGGCGCAGAATCAGCATCATCTTGGCGTGAGTCTTGTAGCCCACCACACCGTAGATGACCACTGCACCGGCCTGCTGCAGGCGGCTGGCCAGCTGCAGGTTGGATTCTTCATCGAAGCGTGCGCGCAGCTCGATGACGGCGGTGACTTCCTTGCCGTTGCGTGCCGCCTCGACCAGGGCATCGACGATTTCCGAGTTGGCACCGGAGCGATACAGGGTCTGCTTGACCGCCAGAACGCTTGGATCCTTGGCCGCCTCGCGCAACAAATCCACCACCGGCGTGAAGGATTCGTAGGGATGCAGCAGCAGGATGTCCTGCTTGCCGACCACGTTGAAGATGTTTTCGCTGTTCTGCAGCAGCTTCGGAATGGCCGGCGTGAAAGGCGTGTACTGCAGCTCCGGATGGCTATCCAGGCCGGTGACGCTGAACAGCCGGGTCAGGTTGACCGGACCGTTGACGCGGTACAGCTCGCTGTCGCTCAGGCTGAACTGCTTGAGCAGAAAGTCGGTCAGGTGCGCCGGGCAGTTGTCCGCCACCTCCAGGCGCACGGCATCGCCATAGCGGCGCGACAGCAGCTCGCCGCGCAGGGCACGTGCCAGGTCCTCGACATCCTCGGTGTCCACCGAAAGGTCGGCGTTGCGGGTCAGGCGGAACTGATAGCAGCCCTTGACCTTCATGCCGTGGAACAGGTCATCGGCATGGGCGTGGATCATCGAGGAGAGGAACACGTGGTTCGCCCCCGCCCCACCCACTTCCTCCGGCACGCGAATAATGCGCGGCAGCAGGCGTGGTGCAGGAATGATCGCCAAACCCGAGTCACGACCGAAGGCATCGATGCCTTCCAGTTCGACGATAAAGTTCAGGCTCTTGTTGACCAGCAGCGGGAACGGGTGGGTTGGATCAAGCCCGATGGGGGTGACGATGGGCGCAATCTCCTCCCGGAAATAGCGCCGCACCCAGGTCTTGATCTTCGGCGTCCAATGACGGCGACGAATGAACCGCACCTGCTGCTTGGCCAGCTCGGGCAGCAGAACTTCGTTGAGGATCCGATACTGGCGATCGATCTGCTCGTGGGCCAGCTCGGAAATCCGCGCCAGCGCCTGATGCGGCTGCAGGCCGTCGGCACCGGCCTGCTCGCGGGCGTAAGTGACCTGCTTCTTCAGGCCCGCCACACGAATTTCGAAGAACTCATCCAGGTTGCTGGAGAAGATCAGCAGGAACTTCAGCCGCTCCAGCAGCGGATAGGATTCATCCAGCGCCTGCTCCAGCACGCGGATATTGAACTGCAGCTGCGAAAGCTCGCGATGAATGTACAGGCTGCTGTCGTCCAGGTTCGGCGCCGGCAGCAAGGCTACCGGCTCATCCTCGATCACCTCTTCAGCCGAGCGTTCGGGCAATACCTCCTCCAGCGCTTCGCTGGAGGCGCCTGCCTGCAATTCCTGTTCGCTGAGTCCCTGACTATTCATCGCTCTGCCTTGGAGGGCTTATTGCCCTCGTTTCAACTGTTGTGCCGCCTGTTTGGCGAAATAAGTGAGGATGCCATCAGCCCCGGCGCGCTTGAAGCCGACCAATGATTCAAGAATTACCGCCTCGCTGAGCCAGCCGTTCTGAATTGCGGCCATGTGCATCGCATATTCGCCGCTGACCTGGTAGGCGAAGGTCGGCACCCGGAAGGCATCCTTGACTCGCCAGACGATATCCAGATACGGCAGGCCCGGCTTGACCATCACCATATCGGCGCCTTCAGCGAGATCCGCGGCTACTTCGTGCAGCGCCTCATCACCATTGGCCGGGTCCATCTGGTAGGTGTTCTTGTTGCTCTTGCCGAGGTTCGCCGCCGAACCCACCGCATCGCGAAACGGGCCGTAATAGGCGCTGGCGTACTTGGCCGAGTAGGCCATGATGCGCACATTGTGATGCTCGGCCACTTCCAGCGCCTCGCGGATGGCCTGGATGCGGCCGTCCATCATGTCCGAGGGCGCAATAACCTGGGCACCGGCCTCGGCATGAGACAGAGCCTGGCGCACCAGCGCATCGACGGTGACGTCGTTCTGCACGTAACCATTTTCATCGAGGATGCCGTCCTGACCGTGAGTGGTGAACGGGTCGAGCGCCACGTCGGTGATGATGCCCAGCTCGGGGAAACGCTCGCGCAGTGCACGGGTAGCGCGCTGGGCGATACCGTCCGGGTTCCAGGCTTCGGCGGCGTCGAGGGATTTTTTTTCCAGCGGCGTTACCGGGAACAGCGCCAGCGCGGGGATGCCCAGCGCCACCAGCTCTTCGGCTTCCTTGAGCAGCAGGTCAATGGACAGTCGCTCCACGCCCGGCATCGACGGCACCTGCTCGCGACGATTTTCGCCGTCGAGCACGAACACTGGCAGGATCAGGTCATCGACCGTCAGCGCATTTTCTCGCACCAGGCGGCGGGAGAAATCGTCACGCCGGTTGCGGCGCAAACGAGTGGCGGGGAACAGCCGGCTGGCGGGAACGAAACTCACAACGAACTCCTGGCCCGCAGACGCGGGCAAACGTGACAGTTATAGACGACCCATATTTCGACAGCATGACAGCGCCGAGGGCACGACACCAAATCTCCACCATTGTCGCCAGCCGTGCCGACGACTGCCAGTGCTTTGAATCCTCTGGAGAGCAATGAACGCGCTCCGCCGCGGGGAATCCAAACCCATAGAGCGTTTACCTGGGTCAGGCCCAGGCAGTAGCATCGAACCGATTCCTTACCCCCTGCCAGGCATTAAAGAGTGCTTTTCTGCCTGGCACGGAGTTTTTGAACTTGAGCAGGAGCATCATCATGAACAAGAAAGTCGCTGTGATTCTGTCAGGCTGTGGCGTCTACGATGGCTCGGAAATCTACGAAAGCGTGATTACCCTGCTGCGCCTGGATCAACGCGGCGCCAAGGTTCAATGCTTCGCACCGAATATTCCCCAGATGCACGTGATCAACCACCTCACTGGCGAGGAAATGCCCGAGACACGCAATGTGCTGACAGAAGCGGCACGCCTGGCCCGCGGCGAGATCAAGGATTTGCGCGACCTGGACGCCGGGGAGTTCGACGCTCTGATCATGCCGGGCGGTTTTGGAGCGGCGAAGAACCTTTCTGACTTCGCCAGTCAGGGCGCCGAGTGCAAGGTGCTGCCGGATGTACTTTCCGCCGCCCAGGCCTTTGCCCAGGCCGGCAAGCCGGTTGGCATGATGTGCATCGCGCCGACCATGGCCACCCAGATCTTCGGTGCGGGCGTGGTCTGCACCCTGGGCAGCGATGACGATCCGGCTGCAGCAGCCGCACGCACCATGGGCGCTGAGCATCAGCCCTGCGAGGTCACCGAGATCATCGAGGATACCAAGCACAAACTGGTCACCACGCCCGCCTACATGTTGGCGCAATCGATCAGCGAAGCGGCCTCGGGCATTTACAAGTTGGTGGACCGGGTGCTGGAACTGACGGTCAGCAAGTAAAACTTAGCCGCTGACGGCTTCGTGGATGTCCCGTAGCTGTAGCTTCGAACGTGTTCGGCCCTGTCACAAGGCCGAACACGTTCGGGCCGGCTGACGCTTTCTGCGGGGCTGAACGAGCTACGCCGCCGCTTTCCGCACCGTCGCCAATAATGCTGCGGCTGCGGCAAACATGGTCGCGAAACTGCGGTTGACCAAGCGTTGCTGACGCGGGGTGCGCAGCAGCCGCAAAACCTTGGCCGCCAGGCCGGTATAACCCGCCATCACCACCAGATCGACCACCACCATGGTTGCGGCCATTTCCACGTACTGCAATATGAGCGGCTGTTTTGGATTGAGAAATTGCGGCAGCACCGCGAGGATAAAGACGATGGCCTTGGGGTTGCTGGCATTGATCAGAAACCCGCGGAACACCAGCGCCAGCGGCCGCCCGATGGGCCGCGGCATGGCCGAATCCTCCAGCGCCCCGGGGACCGCTTGCCACTGCTTGTAAGCGAGCCATAGCAAGTAGGCCACACCGAACCACTTGATCAGACTGAACGCCAGCGACGACGTCGCCAGCACGGCACCGATACCTGCGGCCACGACGGCAATCTGCAACACCAGCGCCAGTTGCAGGCCGATGGCATTCCAGTAACCGCGCCAGAAGCCATAGCGCAATCCGCAGGACATCGAGGCGATTGCCCCGGCGCCCGGCGACAGGCTTATCACCCAGCAGGCGACGAAGAAGGCAAGCCAGGTCTCAAGCGCCATGCCGCACCTCAGTCCTTCAGCTGGGGCATGTCCTTGCCCAGCTTTACCGGTTCCTTGAGCGGGCGCTTCATTGCCTTGCGCATACGGATGTTCAGCGCCTCGACGCCCAGCGAGAAGGCCATGGCGAAGTAGACGTAACCCTTCGGCACATGCACGTCGAACGATTCGGCAATCAGCAGGGTGCCGACCACGATCAGGAACGACAGCGCGAGGATCTTCAGAGTCGGATGCTTGTCGATGAAGTCGCTGATGGTACCGGCCGACAGCATCATCACCACAACCGCAATGACAATCGCCGCCACCATCACCGGCACGTTGTCCACCAGGCCAACAGCGGTAATCACCGAGTCCAGCGAGAAAACGATATCGATCACCGCGATCTGCAGGATGATGCCGACGAAGCCGGCCTTTACCGCCGCACTGCCGTCAGCCTGCTTTTCTTCTTCGCCTTCCACGCTGTGCCAGATTTCCATGGTGCTCTTGAACAGCAGGAACAGGCCACCGAAGAACAAGATCAGGTCGCGTCCGGAAACGCCCTCATCCAAGACGGTGAACAAGTCATTGGTCAGGCGCATGACCCAGGTGATCGACAGCAGCAGCAGGATACGCGTCCCCATCGCCAGCGCCAGGCCGAAGAAGCGCGCCTTGGGCTGCTGCTCTTTCGGCAACCGGCTGACCAGGATGGAGATGAAGATGATGTTGTCGATGCCCAGGACGATTTCCAGGGCAGTCAGGGTCAGAAACGCGACCCAGATTTCCGGGCTGCTAAGCCATTCCATGAAGGGTTACTCGTTGGATGTAGGATTGATTGACTGAATTTCGGCCCCGCGCCAGCGGCGCAAAACCTTTTGAAAAAACAGACTGTTGGGCACCTGGACGGTCGCCCCCAGCCCATCTTCGTTTACTTCCTGCAACGTAGTGTAGAGCAGGTTTATGTCCATCACGCGACCTTTGACAATGGGCTTGTCAAAGCTTTCCACCAGCTCCACCAGGTCGCCAAGGCGAAAGGGACCGACGGTCATGATCAGCACCGCGCAAAGGAGGTTGGACAGCACGCTCCAGATGGCGAAAAAGGCAATGGCCGCTACCGCGACAAAGCCGGAAAACGCTGTCCAGAGTACGGTTGCCGACACGCCGAAACGCTCCAGCACCATGATCAGCGCGCCGCCGATGATGAACCAGCGAATGCCGCCACGCAGCGGCAATAGCAGTTCGGGGGGCAGCGGATAGCGGCGACCCAGTCGTGCCAGCCCGCGCGCTACGAGACGCTGCAGAAGAAAGGCGATCAGCAGGATCATCACGATCTGCAGGCCCAGCAGCAACTGGTCGCCCCACTCCCGGATCAGATTCAGCAAAGCTTCGTTCATGCGCCATTCTCCAGCTGGCCCTGCAAGGCTTCCAGGGCTTCAAGCGCCTCCATCCAGGCCTCTTCCAATGTGCTTTCACTGACCTTCAGCTCGGCCTGCCTGGCCAGCAGCTCGCGCAACTCATCCTTACGCGCGGCTTCATAGATCGCAGGGTCGGCAAGACGCTCCTCGACCAGCGCGAGCTTTTCATGCACGCCGGCAAGGTCCTTCTCGTGCTTTTCGGCCTGACGTTTCAGGGGCGCCAGTTGCTGGCGCAACGCGGCCGCCGCCTGACGCAGCATGCGCTTATCGGTCTTCTCAGCTGCCGAATCGGCAGCCGTGACCGGCTGTTGGCGTACCCGGTAATCGGCGAGCCAGCGGGCGTAATCCTCAAGGTCGCCTTCGAACTCGACGACTCGCCCTTCCGCCACCAGGAGAAACTCATCCGTGGTGCTCTTGAGCAGATGCCGGTCGTGGGATACCACCAGCACGGCGCCCTCGAAATCCTGCAGCGCCAGGGTCAATGCCAGGCGCATTTCCAGATCCAGGTGGTTGGTAGGCTCGTCCAGCAGCAGCAGGTTGGGCTTGCCCCAGGCAATCAGAGCCAGCGCCAGACGCGCCTTCTCGCCACCGGAAAAATTCAGCACCGGCTCGTCACAGCGATTGCCGCGGAAATCGAACCCACCGAGAAAATCGCGCAGCACCTGCTCGCGCTCGCCCGGAGCAATACGCTGCAGGTGCAGCAGCGGGCTGGCCTTTGCATCCAGTGCATCGAGCTGGTGTTGGGCGAAATAGCCGATGACCAGGTTCTCACCACGCTGCAGCCGCCCGCCCAGGGGCTGCAGCTCATTGGCCAGCGTCTTGATCAGCGTTGATTTACCTGCGCCGTTGGGGCCAAGCAGGCCGATGCGTGCCCCGGGCACCAACTGCAGCTTCACTTTCTCCAGCACGCGCTTGTCGGGATAGCCCAACACGCCTTCGGCCAGGTCCAGCAATGGGCTGGAAACCTTGTCCGCTTCGCGGAATACAAAGTCGAACGGCGAATCGATATGCGCCGGCGCCAGCTCTTCGAGCTTCTCCAGTGCCTTGATGCGGCTCTGCGCCTGCCTTGCCTTGCTCGCCTTGGCCTTGAAGCGGCGAATGAAATCCTCCATGTGCTCGCGCTGCGCCTGCTGCTTTTCAAAGGCCTGCTGCTGTTGCGCCAGCCGTTCGGCACGGGCCTGTTCGAAGGCCGAATAGCCGCCACGATAGAGGGTCAGTTTGCGCTGTTCGACATGCACCACGTGACCAACCACCTCGTCGAGGAAGTCGCGGTCGTGGGAAATCAGCATCAGCGTACCGGGATAGCTTTTGAGCCAGGCTTCCAGCCAGAGGATCGCATCCAGATCCAGGTGGTTGGTCGGCTCGTCCAGCAACAGCAGATCCGAAGGGCACATCAGCGCCTGCGCCAGGTTCAGACGCATCCGCCAGCCACCGGAAAAGCTGCTCACCGGCAACAGCATCTGCTCGTTGGCAAAACCCAGGCCGGCGAGCAGTTTGCGCGCTCGGGCATCGGCGCTGTAGCCGTCGGCGTTGTCCAGTTCGGTATGCAGCCGCGCCAAAGCGGCGCCGTCATGCTCGGCTTCGGCGCTGGCCAGCTCCGCCTGGATCCGCCGCAACTGAACGTCGCCGTCGAGCACATAATCCACGGCCAGGCGGTCGAGGGTATCGACCTCCTGACGCATATGGGCGATGCGCCAGTCAGGAGGCAGCTGGCAGTCGCCACCGTCAGCAGTAAGTTCACCGCGCAGAAGGGCAAACAGGCTGGATTTCCCGGCGCCATTGGCGCCCACCAGCCCGACTTTCTGGCCGGGGTGCAGGGTCAGCTCGGCGCCGTCCAGCAGACGCTGGGGGCCACGCTGTAGAGTGAGGTTCTGGAGTCGGATCATAATGGCCGCGGAGTTTATCAGTTCGCCTGCAATCCAAGCGGGCCTCGTGGAAAAAATCACAGCAATGACTAATGATGATCTGCGCCAATTTGCCCTTGCTTGTTACGCCCAACCAGGCGTGGAAAGCGCTTGCCTGGAACTGCAGGCGGCCGGCGCGGATGTTTGCCTGTTGCTGGCAGGTGCCTGGCTGGAGCGCCGCGCCATCGCCTGCACCGTAGAACGCATGGCCCAGCTGAGAAAGGTCGCAGACGAGTGGCAAGCCGAGGTCACCACGCCGCTGCGCAGCCTGCGCCAAGCCTGGCGCGAATCGGCCAAGAGCGATGGTGCGCTCCGCGCCTTGCGCGAACGGGTAAAGCAGCTGGAGCTGGACGCTGAATACATTCAGCTCGACCGACTGCAGCAGGTCACAAGACCCTGGCCGGCGGAACAGAAGTCGGTCGATTGGCTGGCTGTGATATGTGCGCCACTCGGAGGGGATGCGCGCGCGCCGCTGGAAAAACTGCGGCGCGCGGCGCTGTCTTTGGAGCCGGGCCAAAACGGCTGAGGTCAGACCTCAGCGGTAGGTTTCGCAGCCGGCTTGCGAGGAGCCGGCTTTTTTACCGCGGCGGACGTTGCTGGAGTGGCCTTTGGCGCGGCAGGCGCCCTGCTGCGACTGGCGGCCGGTCGAGCAGCAGGCTTTTTACCGGCTGCGGGCTTGTCTGCCGCCGGCGCAACGGTAGCGGCCTGCGGGGCAGTGTCAGGTTTCACGGCACGAGTTGCGGCAGCTTGGGCCTTGTTTGCGGTAACTGGCTTGGCGGCGCGATTGGTGCGCCGTGCCGGTGCTTTGGCAGCCGGGGCAGTCGCCTTGCCGCGCGTGTTCACCGCCTGTGCTGCGGCCTGGCCGACCTTGGTAACACCCTCGGCAAGCGTCAGGCTTGTTTCGCTATCGCGCTTGAGTTCGGCCAGGTAGTTCAGGGTCTCGCTTTGCCGCGCTTGCAGCAGCTCGAGCATGTCCTCCAGCTCTGCCAGTTTCGCTCGAGCCTTGCCTTGAGCCTTGGCCTTGCCTGCATTACCCGCATCGTCAAGCTTGGCCCGCGCCTTGACCATTTTTTCCTGGATCTTGCCGCGTTGCTTTTCGAGCTTGGCAAGCAACAGCTCTGGCTCTTTCTGCGCGTCTTCACAGGCTTTCTGCAAATGCTCCACCAGACTACGGGAGAGCTGCTCAAGCAGGTGCAACGGGGTGGTAACCGACGTTTTCTTCGCGGCCATAAGGACGCCTCCTCGCGATGTGAGTGCTGCCATATTAGCAGCCCATCGAAGACTGTCCGCCAGACGGACTGCCGCACCTGGGCGATAGCGACCGCCTGAAACCGAGCCGTTATCAGGCGGTCGCAGCTGTCTGCTTGTGCGCCATATGCAGGACTTCGATCAGGCAGTCTTCGAGCTCAAACCGCTCATGTAGCAGCTGCCCCAGGCACTTCAGCTCGTCATGCAGGCCGGGACTGTCCAGGCAGTCGCCCTGATCGCAGCGGTCATTGAACGCTACGGCGACCTCGGTAATGGCCTGGATGCGGGGGTAGATCTGGCCCGCCAGATCAAGGCCGCGGGTGTTGCCGAACGCCTCGGCTTCCTGCAGCAGCTGCTCGTATATCTCGAAATGCCCCGCGGATACATAGTCCAGCAGCACCTGGCAAAAACGCTGCAAGGCCGGACGGCTCAGTGCAGTCTCTTCGCCCTTCAGTTCATCGAATACCTTTATCAGCTCATGGCGTTCCTGCAGCCAGCGGTCGATCAGCAGGTGCACACCTCCCCAGCGTTCCTGGGCGTTCCGACAGCTCTCGAGCATGATGACCTCACTTCCCTTATTGATGTTGTCTGTTGCGCCTTCCGGACATGCTGCCCGCGAAGATCGGCTTTGGGTGAGTGGCAGCACAGGACAAAAATCGATGCTGCCCACGCAGACTATGCCTCGACGCCCGAAGCTTCAAGCCGCGCTGATCAAATGCTCAGCGGCCGCCAATTCCGGGGAAACATGCCGATCCGGCATCTTGACCACCCGGCGCAACGATCATTCCATCACATGGGAAAATCGCCTCAGTCGCGGCGCAGCATCTGCCAGAAACAGAACAGCACCATGGCGATGAACGACAACAAGGTCCATTCGGGAATACTCATGCCGAACAGGGTCCAGCTGACTTCAGCGCACTCGGCCGTGCCATGCAGCACCAGGCGGGCGATCTCCTGGAACGGCAGCGCATCCATCATGTATTCGAGGCTGGGCAGACAGCTGGGCAGCTGGTCGGCCGGAATATTTTGCAACCAGATCTGGCGAATCGCCGTCGCACCACCGGCCAGCGCAGTCAACAGCGCCAGGACCGAATAGCCGCGTCGACCGGCCTTGCCCGGCCCGTGCAATGCAGCAACCAGACATACAAGGGCGAAGGCAATCACGCAGATTCTCTGCACGATGCACAGCGGGCACGGCGCCAGACCGACCACGTGTTCCAGATAGAGGGCAGCGAGCATCATCAGCACGCAGCCGATGAATGCCAGATAAAACATAGAACGAGGACTGGCCAGCTTCATGGCGGCTCCGCAGCAGGAAAGTCCGCTACGGTATTAGCCTGTGCGGCAAGCTGCAAGCATGGCCAGGATGAAAACAGGCGCCTCTCTGGGCGCCTGCTGCGTTACTAGCTATTACTGATTGCCGGCAGAGCCTTGCCGCCAGAACCGTCGACCAAACCGAGGCCTTCCTGGAACAGGCGGTTGCTGCGCTCCTTGTCACCCAGCTGCGCCAGTAGCCGCGCCAGTTCGGCACAGGTTTGCGGGCGGTGCTCGAGGCGCAAGCTGGCTTCGAAATAGTCGCGCGCCTTACCCCAGAGCTCATTGCGCTGGCTCAAGCGGCCCAGTGCCAGCAACAGCTCGGCATTGTCCGGGTGATCTTTCAGCCAGCTTTCGGCCAGGCTCAGCTGGCGCGATGGCTCCTGCCCCTGGACACGCCCGTAGCGTTCCACCAGGCGGTCGTCGAAATGTTTCTTCAGCGCCGCACGCAAGACTTCCTCGGCCTTGGCCTCATTGCCAAGGCGGGCAAGTCCGTCGGCATACGCGCGCACCAGCGCCGGCTCATTGCGCAGGCCGCTCGGCGAATTCTGCCAGCGCTGTGCGAGTGCCTGCCGCGCCTCTTCGGCGCTCGCTTCGGGCAGCTGCGAAGCCTGCTCGACGGCTGCCGTCCAGGCCAACAACTCCAGCTCGTCCAGGCGTGCCGGCGGCAACGCGCGATGCTTGCGCAGTTCCGGCAGCAGGCGGCACAGCGCGGGCCAGTCCTGCAGTTGCACATAAAGCTGCTGCAGCAGCGTCAGCACGTGGTGATGACGCGGATGGTCGCCATGCAGTCCGTTCAGGGTCTCGCGCGCCTCGACATACTGGCCCCTGTCGATCTGCAGCTGGGCCTGGGTCAGGCCGATAGCCATGCCGGCGCCGGGCTCACGCTCCCGCGCACGCCGCAGCAGCTCATCGCTCTGCTCGTGCCGGCCCAGCTCATTGGCAGCCCGTGCCGCGCCCAGGAAATGCACCAGCGGCTGGCGGTCATGCTCGGCAGCAATCTGCAAGTTGGCCAGAGCGCTGCTCCACTGCCCCTCGGCCAGCTCGCGCAGGCCATTGCGCGAAGCCTTGGCGATACGGCGCTCGCGGTGGCGACGTGACCACGGATTGACCAACGCTCCAGAGAGCTGCAGCACACCCAGAATCCTGTGCACCAGCACCACCAGCAACCAGACGACGAGTATCAGCCCGATCAGAACCCAGAGGCTGGACTCATAGCGAAAGCGGTCATAGCTGATCAGTACGTAGCCGGGGTCCTTGGAGACGGCCCAGCCGACTGCACCAATGATGGCGAGCAAGACGATGAGGAACAGAGCAAACCGCTTCATGTGCGCAGATCCTCTTCACTCGGCTGCTCATCTTCGCCGGCGGGTGCTTCGTCCGCCTCGACCGGCTCGTCGCCCTGGCCGTTCTGGCGTTTTTGCACATAGGCCTGCAGGGTCTGCAGCGCAGGAGCAAGATCCGGCAAGGTCACCGCAACCTGGCGCGAGGACAGCGCCTCGATACGGTCGCGCAGCCCACGGCTCTGGCCGTTGTCTTCGTTGAAGTGATCCTCGATCAGCCGCACGGCCTGGGCCAGCGACTGTCGATAGACTTCCGTATTGCCATTGAGCACCGCCCATTGCGCCTGCTCGATGGCCAGCGAGAGGGCCAGGCGCACCTGGGCCAGACTTTGCCCGGCAAGCAGAGGCTTGACGTCGGTACCGGCATCGAAATCGATGCGTACATAGCGGGTCAGCTCATCCAGCCACTGCTGCCAGCGGCTTTCTCCCTGGCTTTCGGGCTGGGCCTGACCAAGCTGGAACTCGGGCGCCAGGGCGCTTAGCTGGTTCGCCTGGCCGCCCAACGCGCCCAGCTGCAGGAACAGGCCGGTACGGTCCAGCTCGGGCAGGCTGCGCAGGGCTTCAAGGCCTTCGAGCATTTTTTGCCGTGCGGCGTAGGCGCCAGGGTCGTCCTGCCGGCGCAAAATCAGGTCCGCCTCCTCGACCAGCGAAACGGCGCTGTTCACATCCTGCATGGCTGACAGACGCAGCATCGCCATGCGCAGCAGGTGCTCGGCCTCAGCCAGTTGCCACTGCTCGCGGCTAGCGCCCAGAACCTGCTCTACGCGCCCGGACAGTCGCTGCTGATCGGCCTGTAGCTGGGCCACCAGGCGACGTTGCTCACCCAGCTGTTCTTCTGTGGACAACTGCTCCAGGCGCGTCAGACGACCCGCCAACTGCCGAGTTTGCTCGCTGAACTGAGCCATTTCCTGGCGGTTCGCCGACTGCAGTTCCGTGATCTGCAGCGCCTCCTTTCCCGCCAGTTGCTGCAGTTGCCAGACACTGTAGCCGCCAGCAGCCAGGCCGGCCAAACCAACCAGCAGCGCGAGGCCGGCCAGTGCGCCGCGCCCACCCTTTTGCTCGACCTTAGGTTTTGCAGGGCCGGTTTTGCCGCCGGGCGTGACGCCAGCGGCCTGGCTCGGAGGCGTTTTGCTTTCGGGGGTTACGGAGTCCTGCTTTGAAGGTTGCCGAGGCGACTTATCGGAATCTGATTCGCTCACATTTCCATCCTTTGCGTTCAATGTGCGGGCACGGGTGTTGCCCGCAGCGCCACCAGCAAGGCCGCGGCTCCAGCACCGCGGCAGTCCACTATTCTTTTTGCGCCCAAGGCTGCAGCCATTTTTGCAACTCGGGGACTGGGTACGAACAAGGGTAGCTCACAAAGTTCGGGCCAGTCCCCGCCTGCCAGAGCATGCAGCGACTCCAGACCTTGTCCGCTGCTGATCAGCACGCCGTTGAGTTGCTGCGAGCGCAGGGTTTCGACCAACGTGCCTGGCGGATATTCGGGCAGACAGCGCCGGTAGAGTTCCAGCCTGTCCACCTGCACGCCGCGCTCGCGCAGCGTTTCGGTCAGCAGCTCGCGGCCACCCTCACCACGCAGGATCAGGACCCTGGGCTGGGTTGCAGCTTCCAGCACCTCGTTGAACCGCGGCAGCGCCAACAGCGCTTCGCTGTCGTCGGCGCCAAGTGGCCAGCTTGCGTCCAGACCATGATCTTTCAGCAACGTGCCGGTGGCGCCACCGACACTGAACCAGACCAGCGCCTGCGGCGGCTGCGGCCAGTAGCGGTCCAACAGTTCCAGTCCAATCCGGGCCGCCGGCTTGCTGACCACCACGACCGCACAGTAGCGATCCAGCGCAAGGATGGCTGCACGCTGCTCGGGGGTTTCCGCCAGCGGCTCGATGGCCAGCAGCGGCAGGCTCGCGCTCTGAATGCCCTCCGCCGACAGCGCAGCTGACAGTGCGACGCACTCGTCGGCCGGCCGAGTCAGCAGTAGCCGCCAGCCACTCACGCCTTGCCGGCCTCGCCGTAGATGTCCTGAAGAATCTTCCCGGCGCCCTGCGCCAGCAGTTCATCGGCGATCTTCACGCCCAGCGCCTCGGCCTCAGCGGCCGGCGCACGACCTTCGGCACGCAGCAACAGGCCGCCATCGGGCTGACCGACCAGACCACGCAGCCACAGCTGGTCGCCTTCGAGTACGGCATAACAGGCGATAGGTACCTGGCAGCCGCCGTTCAGATGACGGTTCAGCGCACGCTCGGCAGTGACCCGCGATGCGGTTTCCGGGTGATTCAGACATTCAAGCAACTGGTGCAGCTCACTGTCGCCGGTGCGGCATTCGATGCCCACAGCGCCCTGGCCGCCCGCGGGCAGGCTGTCTTCGACGCTGATGCTGGAGCGTATGCGCTCGCCGAAGCCAAGGCGGATCAGCCCCGCAGCGGCAAGAATGATGGCGTCATACTCACCGGCATCGAGCTTGGCCAGGCGGGTGTTGACGTTGCCGCGCAGAAACTGGATTTTCAGATCCGGGCGGCGAGCCAACAGCTGTGCCTGACGGCGCAGACTGGAAGTGCCGACCACTGCGCCGGGCGGCAGTGCATCAAAACTTTCGAAATGGTTGGAGACGAAGGCGTCGCGAGGGTCTTCACGCTCGCAGATGCAATACAGGCCGAGCCCCTCGGGGAACTCCATCGGTACATCCTTCATGGAGTGCACTGCGATATCGGCCTCGTTCTCCAGCAGCGCGGTTTCCAGTTCCTTGACGAACAGGCCCTTGCCACCAATCTTCGCCAGCGGCGCATCCAGCAATTTGTCACCACGGCTGACCATGGGCACCAGGCTTACCGTTACGTGGGGATGTGCAGCTTCAAGGCGCGCTTTGACGTATTCGGCCTGCCAAAGGGCCAGGGCGCTCTTGCGGGTGGCGATGCGGATTTCGCGAGACATGGACAATTCCAGAACAGATGAATTGCCGAGGATGATAACAGGCCCGACCCTGCCGCTGGTTTGGCAGGAATCAAGGAAGCAGTCCTAAGCGACGGGTCTGTTATAGCGTACTCATCAACTTGCGCACCCCGGCGACATGCCGTCGGCTGACCGTCAGCGGCTCGTTATCAAGCCCCTTCAGGTACAGCTGAAAATGCCCCAGCGGTGTGCGCTGCAAACGCTCGATACGGTCACGGTAGACCAGCGCGTTACGGTGAACCCGCACGAAGCGCTCGCCGAATTCGTCTTCCAGGGCTTTCAGTGGTTCATCCAGCAGTACCTCGCCGTGTTCGTGGCGCAGGGTGACGTACTTGTGATCGGCGATGAAGTAGATCACCTGGTCCAGCGGAATCAACTCGATGCCTTTGCGGGTGCGCGCGCTGATATGGCTGCGCGGGCCGCCACCGGTAACGGCAGCAGGCCGGGTCAGCGCTGCCAACTGGACGCGATTGGGTCGTTCTGCCTTTTTCAGCGCTTCGGCCAGATGTTCTGGGCGTACCGGCTTGACCAGATAGCCAACCGCACTGACCTGGAACGCCTCAAGGGCAAATTCGTCATGGGCTGTGCAGAAGATGACAGCGGGCGGCGCATCGCGCTCGCACAGTTTTGCCGCAACCTGCAGGCCATCGAGGCCCGGCATGCGGATATCCAGCAGGACGATATCGGGCCGCAACTCTTCGATCAGAGTCAGGGCTTCTTCGCCATTGCTTGCGGAAGGTTCCAGGACACGATAGCCGTCAAGTTCACCTACTAGGCGGCCGAGGCGTTCGCGTGCCAGAGGTTCGTCATCGACAATCAGCACATTCATATGGATCAGGCTTCCTGCTTTTGGGTCGCACATGGATAGCGTAGACAAGTGTAGTAACGGGCGTTACGCCACTCCACGCTGAGACTCGCCGCGGGACCGAAAAGTGCCGTTAGTCGTGCGTCTATGTTGAGTAACGCCTGTTGGGTGCCGCGCGAGGGCGGTGCTTGAGCGGTCTCGTCATAGGGATTACTGACCTGCAAATGAAACACGCCATCAGCGTAAAACGCGCTTACGCTGACCGTTCCACCCTCGATTCGCGGCTGAATGCCATGAATCAGGGCGTTCTCCAGCAGCGGCTGCAGCGTCAGTTGCGGAATGGGCAGATCATCGGGAACGCCTTCCACCTGCCACTCCACCTGCAATCGGTCACCGAGCCGGTAACGCTCGATGGACAGATAGCGCCGCGCCAGCTCCAGCTCCTCGCACCAAGGCACCAGCGCGCCGGGACGAGCCAGGCTGGCCCGAAACAGATCGGAAAGGTCCAGCACCGCCTGCTCGGCCTGGCGTTGATCGGTGGCTACCAGACTGGCGATGCTGTTCAGGCTGTTGAACAGGAAATGCGGGCGAATCCGTGCCTGCAACGACTCGATGCGGGCCCGCAACTCGGCCTGCTCCTGCCGTCGCCACTGGCTCTGCAGGTAAAAGTAGCGCAGCAGCAGGCCCGACATGATCAGGCCGATCAGCGCATGGCGCAGGTAGAGATTCACTTCCCCCTCGCGGGACAGCGGCCCACCCAGCTGATAGATATCGGCCACGGCGGTGCAGCCCAGGGTCAGACCCACCACCAATGCACAGCAGGCGAGCCCGGCCAGCCAGGGCGACAGCCTGGCCAACAGCGGTCGCAGCCGGCAGGTCAACCCCACCGACAGCAACATGACCCACTGCACGAACAGTGAGGTCAGCGCCAGGCGCACCCAGTCGAATCCCGGCTGCATCGGCTGCGCCAGCACCAACACCAGGACCAGCAATTCGGCCAGCAGCACCAGTCCGAGCAAAGCTTCGGGCTGACACAGCTCGGGCACGAAAAAATCGTCCGTCGTCGGGTGTGCGCTTTTTGACATGTTCTTCTGCATGCCGGCAGTGTCCGCGCGCCCCGGCACGACCGCAAGGCACCCGCGCACGGAGCCAGCGACAAAGTTCGGAAATGCTGCGCAGCTCACTGTTCGCCGCGCCTCCGAGAGCGGCGCCAACCCTGTTATCATTCACGCCTTTACAGTCCCCGTTTTCTGCGAGCGCATTCATGAGCACCGACAAGACCAACCAGTCCTGGGGCGGCCGCTTCAGCGAGCCCGTCGACGCCTTCGTCGCCCGATTCACCGCCTCCGTCGAGTTCGACAAGCGCCTCTACCGTCACGACATCATGGGCTCCATCGCCCACGCCACCATGCTGGAAAAGGCTGGCGTTCTGAGCGCCGACGAGCGCGACCAGATCATCGCCAACCTGAAGGACATCCAGGCCGAGATCGAAGCCGGCACCTTCGACTGGCGCGTCGATCTGGAAGACGTGCACATGAACATCGAAGCGCGCCTGACCGACCGCATCGGCGTCACCGGCAAGAAACTGCACACCGGACGCAGCCGCAACGACCAGGTGGCCACCGACATCCGACTGTGGCTGCGCGACGAGATCGACACCATCCTCGGCGAAATCACCCGCCTGCAGCAGGGCCTGCTGGGCCTGGCGGAAGCCGAAGCGGACACCATCATGCCGGGCTTCACCCATCTGCAGACCGCACAGCCGGTGACCTTTGGTCATCACCTGTTGGCCTGGTTCGAGATGCTCTCGCGCGACTACGAGCGCTTGGTCGATTGCCGCAAGCGCACCAACCGCATGCCGCTGGGCTCGGCCGCGCTGGCCGGCACCACCTACCCGATCCAGCGCGAGATCACCTGCGAACTGCTGGGCTTCGAAGCCATCTCCGGCAACTCGCTGGACGGCGTCTCGGATCGCGACTTCGCCATCGAATTCTGCGCCGCCGCCTCGGTGGCGATGATGCACCTGTCGCGCTTCTCCGAAGAGCTGGTGCTCTGGACCAGCGCCCAGTTCCAGTTTATCGACCTGCCTGATCGCTTCTGCACTGGCTCCTCGATCATGCCGCAGAAGAAGAACCCGGACGTGCCGGAGCTGGTGCGTGGCAAGACCGGCCGTGTGTTCGGCGCCCTTGCCGGCCTGCTGGTGCTGATGAAGGGCCAGCCGCTGGCCTACAACAAGGACAACCAGGAAGACAAGGAACCGCTGTTCGACGCCGCCGACACCCTGCGCGACAGCCTGCGCGCCTTCGCCGACATGGTGCCGGCGATCAAGCCCAAGCGCGAAATCATGCGTGAAGCGGCGCTGCGCGGTTTCTCCACTGCCACTGATCTTGCCGACTACCTGGTGCGCCGCGGCCTGCCCTTCCGTGACTGCCATGAGATCGTCGGCCATGCCGTGAAGTACGGCGTGGACAGCGGCAAGGACCTGGCCGAAATGAGCTTGGACGAGCTGCGCCGGTTCAGCGACCAGATCGATGACGACGTGTTCGCCGTATTGACCCTGGAAGGCTCGGTGAACGCCCGCGACCACATCGGCGGCACCGCGCCGAATCAGGTGCGTGCCGCCGTCGAGCGTGGCAAAGCACTGCTCGCTTCGCGGTGATCGCACCCCGGCCGGTGCATCTCGGTGCCCGGCTGTTCGATACCGAAAGAACACGCTGTTGCGCCATCTTGCGCAGCAGCACCGTTATCGGCCCATGAGTCGGCGCCTCGATCATCGGAAGCGATTCAGCCCAATTGGAGCGGTAATGCGCTGACCACACTTTCAGGAAGAGCAAGATGCCTCTGGAGATTCGCCCCGCAGTACGCGAAGACGCCGCACTGATTCTGCGTTTCATCACCGACCTGGCCATCTACGAGAAGGCCGAGCACGAGGTCAGGACCGACGTCGCGGGCATCGAGAACAGCCTGTTCGCCGACGGCGGCACGGCCCACGGCCTGATCTGCGAGCTGGACGGCGAGCCCATCGGCTATGCGGTGTACTTCTTCAACTACTCGACCTGGCTGGGCAAGCACGGCCTGTATCTGGAAGACCTCTACGTCACTCCGCAGCAGCGCGGCATCGGTGCCGGCAAGGCGCTGCTGCGCCACCTGGCCAAACTGGCGGTGGCGCGCGGCTGCGGTCGCTTCGAGTGGTCGGTGCTGGACTGGAACCAGCCGGCCATCGATTTCTACGAGTCCATCGGCGCCAAGCCCCAAAACGAGTGGATCGGCTACCGCCTCACCGGCGACGCGCTGACGGAGTTCGCTGCGGGCTGAGCGGCTTTCAGGTGTGCAGCCAATACCGGCGTCGATCCCTGACTCAGGAGGCGCAATGCAGCCCCGCAAACCTCGCCTGCCCTTTGCCAACGCCTGGTTCTTTCCCGCTGCTGCGCTGCATGCAGCACTGCTGCTTCCGATTTCGGTGCTCGGGTTGCTTGACCTGATCCCTGCTCTGCCGGGCTTGGCCACGCCTGCCGGGCATGCCCGTGAAATGCTGTTCGGCTTCGCCCTGGCGGTGATCGCCGGTTACCTGCTTGGCCCGCAACCGCTGCGTCTGACGCTTGCGCTGCTGGCCTGCTGGCTGTTGGCGCGCCTCGGCTCGCTGTTCTGGCCCGGCTCTTGGCTGGCGTCAGGCGCCACTTTGCTGTTTGCCGCCGGGCTTGTCTGGAAAGTGCTGCCACGCTTTATCGGCGCCGCGAAGAAGTGGCGCAACCAGTCCATCGCGCCGGTGGTGGGCGGGTTCGCGCTGCTCAGCGCGGTCACCGCCTTCGGCCTCGATCACGGCCTGGTTCGTCTGCTACAGCACGAGGCCCTGTTGCTGCTGGCCGCCCTGCTGTTCTTTATGGGCGGACGCATCATCGCGCCGGCGCTGGCCGGCCATGCTCAAAATGAAGGACGGCAGCTAAACGCCCGCGTGCAGCCTCAACTGGAAGGCGCGGTGCTGATCCTGCTGGCCCTTGCGCTGCTGCTGGCACCCCTTCCGTGGCTTCTGCTGCAGCGTCTGTCCGGTGCCATTCTGATCACAGCAAGCGCACTCACCGGCATGCGCCTGCTGCGCTGGCAGCCATGGCACTGCCGCACCCGCATGGACCTGCTGGCGCTGGTGATCGGCTATGCCTGGCTTGCCCTTGGCTTGCTGCTGCTCGGTCTGAATGTATTGGTCCCGACCCTGCCGACCACCGCCACGCTGCATGCCCTGAGCGTCGGCGCCCTGGGCAGCCTGACCTTTGCCGTGATGGCACGCACGCGACTGGTGCAGCGCTTTCGCGACCCTGGCGCGCGGCGCTGGATCCATCCGCTGGCGTTGCTGCTCAGCCTGGCAGCGCTGGCGCGAGTCGTCCCGCCGCTGCTGGGCTGGCAACACACGGGCTGGATGCTGCTCGCCGCCGGATGCTGGACGCTGGCCTTTCTGGCGTTGCTGGTATTGCTCTGGCAGTGCCGTGATGTTGGTCGCCACGGCTCTCGCCATTTATCGGCGGAGCATTGACCTCGAGACCGGAACTCCACGGCGGGAGACGGGACCTACAAGCATCGGCAGACGAAAGTCGCCGCTCTTGAACCTCACCGGGACCGGCATGGCTGACCTTCGTACACTGCTGCTGAATCAGGACACCCAGGGCGGCGAGCTCTTTGAGTCGCCCAAGGAACGCCTGATCTTCTATCGCTCTGAAATTCACTTCGAGTCTTCGCTGCTGGCAGAGCGAACCAGTGCCTATCTGTCGTCGCAGTCCTTCCTGATGATTGCTTTCGCCTCGACGATGGCCAACAGCAACCCGGACTGGGGGAACCTGTTTCGCCTGGTGGTTCCGGCCGTGCTGGCATTGCTGGGGCTGATTACCTCACTGCATGCGATGCCGGGGATCAAATCCAACTTCGAGGTCATCGAGCGCTGGCACCAGAAGCAGGCCGAACTGCTGCAGTGCGAGGGCCGCGTCGGCATACTGCCCAATAACGAGTCGGCACTGTTCGGCGAAGGCGACAGCCCTGCGGGCGGCAGGCGCTACAAGCGCACCCTGTTGTTCTCACTGCGCACACCACTGATCTTCTCGCTGGTATGGTCAGTGTTTGGCGCGCTGTGTCTGGCGCTAAGTTTTATCGACTAATCGCCCGCATGCGGAGGGCCAACGCCATGCAGAACCCAGATCGCCCGCGCTTTCGTATCGATGCCAATCGCCAGAGTGGCAGCCGAAAGGTACGCTACGTCGAAACCAGCCGCCCGGATGACGGCAGCTGTACCCTCTGCCGGCTGGATGACGAAAATCCCGCACCACTTGAGAGCCGCACCATGTCCGAACCGCAAGACGACGAAGCCTTTGCCGAATCCACCCTGATCCAGGCCATCGAAAATCAGCTGGAAGCCGGCGAGCCCGCCGCTGCCCAGGCCACTCTGAACAAGCTGACCCTGGTGGGTTACGAGCGCGAAGAAAGCCTGCACATGATGGCCCTGGTGCTGGCCCACGAAGTTCGTCTGATGCTGGCTGAAGACCGTCCGTTCGACAACGAAGCCTACGAAAGCATGCTGCGCAACCTCCCCGAGATGCCTGAGTAAATTCGATTCGCCTGCCCGCTTCATGGACAGGCCAGGCGCAGATCAAGCCGGGGTTGCATTCTCCCATTACACTGAGCACACAGGGCCAGCGCCCACAACCAGAGGAACGAGCATGTCGTATACCCCCGAGCGAGTCGCCGAACTGGATGTACTGTGCCAGTTCAACCTGGAAAACCTTCAGGAGGGCCTCAAGGTCCACCATGACGCCAGCCCTGCCACCATCGCCGCCTTCGAGCGCCTGCACGAGAAGGGGCTGACCAGCCAACCGGACGGTGGCTATCTCACCAGCCTCGGTCGCGACGCGGCCGAGCAGGCCCAGAAACTGCTGATCATCCTCGCTGAAACAGCCGAAGCCTGATCCGACTCCTGGCGGCGCTGATCAAGCGCCGCCGTGTCACCCACTCCGCTTCGAGCCCTGCTTTAATCTGCATGAACATCCATGACGCGCTTTCCTGAAATACACCCGGTTCTCGAAGATGGAATCGACCGCAAGGTGCTCGCCACCCTGCGCGCACGCTTTTTGACCATCAACCGCGGGCGTCTGGAACGGGCGCTCGAGACGATTCCGGCACGTCAGCAACCGGTGCTCAAACTGTTGCCGCTGCTGTTTCACGTGAACCATCCGATCATGCCGGGTTATGTTTCCGGCACCGTGCCCGCCGGACTTGACGAATTCGAACCGGACGCCGAAACCCTGGCCGAGGCACAGCGCCTGAGCCGTTCCTTCTCCCACAAGCCTCAGCGCGGCAAGCTTCCGCAACCGATCCAGAGCCTCTTTCTCATGGGCAGTCCGGGCACCATCGCCCAGGAAGAGCAGAGCGATCTTGACGTGTGGGTGTGTCACGACCCACAACTGCCACAGCAGCAGCTCGACGCGCTGCGCACCAAATGCGAGGCACTGAAAAGCTGGGCGGCATCCCTGGGCTGCGAGACGCATTTCTTCCTGATCAATCCCGAGCGCTTTATCCGCGGCCAACGCGAATCAAAGCTCACCTCCGAGGACTGCGGCACCACCCAGCATTACCTGCTGCTGGACGAGTTCTACCGCACCGCCATCTGGCTCGGCGGGCGCACCCCTCTTTGGTGGCTGGTGCCCGACTACGAGGAACACCGCTACGACGACTACGTCGACATCCTGCTCAGCAAGCGTTTCGTGCGCAGCGAGGAGGTATTGGACCTGGGCAACCTTGGCAACATTCCCGCCGGCGAATTCCTCGGCGCGGGGCTGTGGCAGCTGTACAAGGCGCTCGAAGCGCCCTACAAGTCGTTGTTCAAGCTGCTGCTGATCGAGGTCTATGCCAGCGAGCATCCGCAGTTGCGTTGCCTTGGCCTGGATTACAAGCGAGCCGTCTATCGCGGGCAGATGGAGCTCGACGAGCTCGATCCCTACATTGCCGCCTACCACCGGATCGAGAGCTACCTTATCCAGCGCGGCGACCAGGAGCGACTGGCGCTGCTGCGCCGCTGCCTTTACCTGAAGACCAACAAACCTCTGAGCCGGCCACCGACTCGCCACCGGAAAAGCTGGCAACGCTGCCTGCTGGAACGCCTGAGTCGCGACTGGAAATGGGACGAGCGCCAGTTCATCCAACTTGATCGGCGCAGCCAGTGGAAGACCCGCCAGGTCGAACAGGAGCGGCGCGCGCTAGTCAACGAGCTGACCTACGCCTACCGTTTTCTCGGTGAGTTTGCCCGTCGTCAGAACATCACCAGCAGCATCGACGAACGCGACCTGGGCATACTGGGCCGCCGCCTGCAGGCAACCATCGAGCGCAAGGCCGGCAAGATCGAAGCGATCAACCTGGGCATCTCGCCAGACATGGCCGAGGATCAGCTGACCCTGGTGCAAAGCTACGACGCGGCCGGCGACCTGTCCTGGGCGCTGTACGAAGGCAGCCTGCACGCCAGGGAAATCGAAAACTACTCGCCGCTCAAGCGCACCCGCGAGCTGATTCCCCTGTTGGGCTGGTGTCATCTCAACGGCATCATTGACAGCGCTACCCATGTCTCTCTCCATCCGGGCGACAGCGACATGACCGAAGCCGAGCTGTTCGCCTTGCTGAGCGGCCTGCGCCAAACGATTCCCATGCCGCCCCCAGCTGTCAGCGAAGAGACGCTGCTCAATGCTGCCGTGCCCACCCAGGTGCTGATGCTGATCAACGCCGGGTTCGATCCGTTCAAAGCCGAACACACCCCGGCAACGAAAAGCGCCAAGCTGCCCGGTTACGACACGCCACGGGAAAACCTGGTGCTGAGCATCGATCAACTCACGCTCAATAGCTGGAACGAGCTGATCGTCAGCCACCACACCGGCCCACAGGCCCTGGCCGACTGCCTGAACAGCTATCTCGCCAGCCTGGTCGACGGCAACTGTCCCACACTACAGGTGCGCTGCTTTACCCCGCAGACCGGGACCAGCATTGCCCGGCGGGTGGAAGAGATTATCCGCGACAGCCAGCAGGCGTTCGCCGAAGCCCGCGACAGCCGCTATCTGCTGCAGGTCAGGCAACAGTTTCACCTGTTCGACCTGCAGTCAGAACAGCTGCAGCACACCCAGCTCAACGACTTGGGTGCGCTGCTCGAGTACCTGGGAGAAGCCCACCATCGCCAGCGCCCGCTGCATCTGGATCGCAACCTGCTGGCCGGTCACGATTTGCCGCTGATACTGGCGCAGGGCAAGACCGGCTGCCTGCAGATCTTCTACCGTATCGAGGGTGATCAGGCCGAACTGAGCGTGCTGGACGAGTTCAACGCGCTCTGGCGCCAGCGCCTGCCCTACCGCGACGAACAGAGCCTGCTAACGCCCCTGCGCCGCTTCCTGCACTCGTTGGAGCATCGTCGACGCGCGCAGGACACGCTGGACGCAACCGCTAGCGCGAGCATGGAGATCCTGTTCTATCGAATCATGCCGGCTCTCGGCGATCGCCCCACCTGGCTGGAGCGCCGCTACCCGCCGCGCATCGAGGTGAACGATCCACTGCATGATGTGCAGGCCATCGTCGAGCCAGGCGAGCAGAAACGCTCGCAGGTGACGCTGTATTGCAATCAGCAGGAGTTTTCCAGCCTGGAATACGGCAACGGCCTGTTTGCCGCGGTGGCCCGCTACATCCTGGCCCAGCGTCGTCTAGGCGAACGCTATCCCTGCTACATCACCGATTTGGATCTCTCGGCTTTGCACGGCAGCGGTCGCCCGCAGACCGTGCAATACCTGCGCTACAAAACGCATCTGGAGGCGGCGCTGAACCAGGCCATGATGGCCCGAGAGGTCTGACGCCGCGGGTACCGACAGAACTGTCAGAGATTGGTGTCGCCAGCCGCTTCCGGCTGATATTCGACCTCCAGCAGGGTCAGCTTGAGGACTTTTCCGCCGGGGGTCGGCCAATCGATGTGCTGGCCTACGGTCATGCCCAGCAGCGCACTGCCCACCGGCGCCAGTACCGAAACAGTGCCTTCCTTGCCGGCATCCTGGGGATACACCAGCGTCAGGTGGTAGTCCTTGTTGGTGCCTTCATCGCGGCAATGCACGCGTGAGTTCATCGAAACAACACCGGCAGGCAGCTCGCTGCGCTCGACCACCTGGGCACGGGACAATTCCTGCTCAAGCGCCTCGGCAGCTGGACCGTAATCATCCAGGCTGTCGAGCAGCCGCTCCAGCCGCTGAAGATCGAGTTTGGTGATTATGATTGACGGTGCAGTGGTCATGGGTCCTGGTCAGCTCCAGAAAAAGTCAAAGGGGAAAAAGCAAAAACCCCGCCCTAAGGCGGGGTTTTTAAACCTGAACAGACCCTATCACAGCCTAATAAATAAGCAAGTGGGTCAAGGTCTGAACCCCGGCGCGTACCCTAGAGAGCCTCGAAGTCGAGCGCCTCGCCACCCTGCTCCAGCACCACGCGTGCCAGCAGCTCGCCCAGACGTTCGTCGTTGCTGTCACAGATCCAGTGCTGCGCGGCCTCGTCGTAGTCGAAATGGAAACCACCCGAGCGTGCCGCGACCCAGAGCTGCCGCAGTGCCGGCTGACGACTGAAAATCAGCTGGGTGCCGTTTTCAAAGCGCACGGTCAGCACGCCTCCGGAGTTTTCCAGATCCACATCCAGTCCGCTGTCGTCGAACACATCCTCGATTTCTTCCTGCACCGCATCGACAAGGTCGTGATAGCGCGCTTCGCTAAGGCTCATGAGTCGTTTTCCTGCTGAATGAATGGCGTAACAGCCGCGATATGCGGGCGAGCTTATCAGGCCTGAGGCTCAACTGCCGCTCACATAGGCAAGCCATCGAGCGCTGGGTATACTCGCGACATTGATTTTTTCAAGGAATTTTCCACCATGAAGCGTCTGCTGCTTCCTCTTATCGCACTCACCGTGCTGAGCTCCGTGCTCGCCGGCTGCGGCCAGAAAGGCCCGCTGTATCTGCCGGATGACGAGGCGACCGCCAAAGAACGTTCCAAAGATCGATTCGAACTGTAAGGAGGCATCACCATGGAGGCCTTCTCGTACCGCGACGGTCAACTCTTCGCGGAGGGCGTGGCACTGCCCGCTCTCGCGCAACGCTTCGGCACCCCCACCTACGTCTATTCCCGCGCCCATATCGAAGCGCAGTACCGGGCCTACGCCGACGCACTGGCAGGCGTGCCCCATCTGGTCTGCTTTGCGGTGAAAGCCAACTCCAACCTTGGCGTGCTGAATGTCCTGGCGCGCCTCGGTGCTGGCTTTGACATCGTTTCGCGCGGTGAGCTGGAGCGCGTGCTGGCCGCTGGCGGCAAGCCCGAGCGCATCGTCTTCTCCGGCGTCGGCAAGACCCGTGACGACATGCGCCGTGCGCTGGAAGTGGGCGTTCACTGCTTCAACGTCGAGTCTGTCGACGAGCTTGAGCGCCTGCAACAGGTTGCCGCTGAGCTGGACGTCATCGCCCCGGTATCGCTGCGGGTCAACCCGGACGTGGACGCCGGTACCCATCCGTACATCTCCACCGGACTCAAGGAAAACAAGTTCGGCATTGCCATCGCCGATGCCGAGGCCGTCTATGCCCGCGCCGACGAGCTGAGCAATCTGGAAGTGGTCGGCGTCGATTGTCATATCGGCTCGCAACTGACCAGCCTGTCGCCCTTCCTCGACGCCCTGGACCGCCTGTTGGTGCTGGTGGACCGCCTGGCCGAACGCGGCATCCATATCCGTCACCTGGACCTGGGCGGCGGCCTTGGCGTGCGCTACCGCGACGAACAGCCGCCGCTGGCTGGCGACTACATCAAGGCCGTGCGCCAGCGCATCGAGGGCCGCGAGCTGATGCTGGTATTCGAGCCGGGCCGTTCCATCGTGGCCAATGCAGGCATCCTGCTGACCCGCGTGGAGTACCTCAAGCATACCGAGCACAAGGATTTCGCCATCGTCGATGCAGCGATGAACGACCTGATTCGCCCGGCCCTGTACCAGGCCTGGATGGATGTGGTGCCAGTGCAGCCGCGCGAGGGCGAAGGTCGCCCGTACGATATCGTCGGACCGATCTGCGAAACCGGGGATTTCCTCGCCAAGGATCGCCAGCTGGCCCTGGCCGAAGGTGACCTGCTGGCCGTGCGTTCGGCTGGAGCCTACGGCTTCGTCATGAGTTCCAACTACAACACTCGCGGTCGCGCCGCCGAGGTGCTGGTGGACGGTGACCAGGCTTTCGAAGTGCGCCGCCGCGAAAGTGTGCAGGAGCTCTACGCCGGCGAAAGCCTGCTGCCTGCCTGAGGCCCGAACGATGCTTCTGCGTTTCACCAAGATGCACGGTCTGGGCAACGACTTCATGGTCATTGACCTGATCAGCCAGCACGCGCACATTCAGCCCAAGCATGCCAAGGCGTGGGGCGACCGGCATACCGGCGTGGGTTTCGACCAGCTGCTGCTGGTCGAGCCACCGCATAACCCCGATGTTGATTTCCGCTATCGCATCTTCAATGCCGATGGTTCGGAAGTGGAGCAGTGCGGTAACGGTGCGCGCTGCTTCGCCCGTTTCGTGGTGGACAAGCGCCTGACCACCAAGCGCGAAATACGCGTCGAAACGAAGGGCGGCATCATCGTGCTGAACCTGCGCGCCGACGGCCAGGTCAGCGTCGACATGGGCCCGCCACGGCTGGCTCCGGCGGAAGTTCCGTTCCTGGCAGACAGCGAAGCCTTGAGTTACCCGCTGGAGGTCGACGGCCAGTCGCTGGAAATCGCGGCGGTCTCCATGGGCAACCCCCACGCCGTGTTGCGCGTGAACGAAATCGACAGTGCCCCGGTGCATGAATTGGGGCCGAAGATCGAACATCACCCGCGCTTTCCGCAACGGGTCAACGCCGGCTTTCTACAGGTTCTCAATCGCCAGCACGCCAGGCTGCGCGTGTGGGAACGTGGCGCTGGCGAAACCCAGGCCTGCGGCACCGGGGCTTGCGCCGCCGCGGTTGCGGCGATTCGCCAAGGCTGGATGGATTCGCCGGTGCAGATCGACCTCCCGGGTGGCCGTCTGTCCATCGAATGGGCAGGTTCCGGACAGCCCGTTATCATGACCGGCCCCGCCGTGCGCGTTTTTGAAGGACAGGTTCGTCTATGACCGAGCAGAACCCAACCAGCCCGCAGTTGCCCGACGCCGACGCTGTCGCAGCCTACCTCAGCGCTCACCCGGAGTTTTTCGTCGATCACGACGAGCTGATTCCCGAGCTGCGCATTCCCCACTTGCCGGGCGGCGCCGTATCGCTGGTCGAGCGCCAGGTGAAGCTGTTGCGCGAGCGCAATATCGAGATGCGCCACCGCCTGTCGCAACTGATGGACGTGGCTCGCGACAATGACCGGCTGTTCGACAAGACCCGCCGTCTGGTGCTCGACCTGCTCGATGCCAGCAGCCTGGAAGATGTCATCGGCGCCGTGGATGAGAGCCTGCGCCACGAGTTCCAGGTGCCGTTCGTCAGCCTGATCCTGTTCAGCGAAACCCCGCTCTCGGTTGGTCGCAGCGTCAGCCAGGCCGAAGCACAGCAAGCCATTGGCGGCCTGCTGGCGGGTGGCAAGACGATCTGCGGCGCGCTACGTCCCCACGAGCTGGCGTTTCTCTTCAACGAAGAAGCCAGCAAGGAAATCGGTTCCGCCGCTGTGGTCGCTTTGAATAATCAGCAAGGCATCCTGGCCATCGGCAGCCGCGATCCGCAGCATTACAAGAGCTCGCTGGGCACCCTCTTCCTGGGTTATATCGCCGAGATACTGACCCGCGTCCTGCCGCGCTTCTCTACCCCACTGCGCTCGGTACGCTGAGACGCTTTGAGGATCGGTGGAGCCCGTTCCACCCTATGCACGCCGGGAAAACATAGGGTGGATGTCGCTCTCTACATCCACCATACCGCTCGGTGGAACACGCTACGGCGAGCGGTCTGAGGACACTCGATGCAAACCGACCTCGATGCCTACTTCCAGTACCTGCGCAGCGAGCGGCAGGTGTCACCGCACACCCTGGATGGTTATCGGCGCGACCTGCTCAAGGTGGTTGATTACTGCGCGAAGCAGCCGTTGCAGCAGTGGTCCGAGCTTACGACCCACCACGTTCGCCAGCTGATTGCTGATCAGCATCGCAAAGGGCTCTCCAGTCGCAGCCTGGCGCGCCTGCTGTCGTCGCTGCGTGGTTTGTATCGCTACCTGAATCAGGAAGGGCGCTGCGCCCACGACCCGGCAGCGGGCATCTCCCCTCCGAAAGGCGAAAAGCGCCTGCCACGATTGCTGGATACCGATCGTGCGATGCAGCTGCTCGACGGCGGCGTCGAAGACGATTTCATCGGGCACCGCGACCAGGCCATGCTGGAGCTGTTCTATTCGTCAGGCCTGCGCCTGGCGGAGCTGGTCGGCCTGAATCTCGATCAACTGGATCTGCCGGCCGGCCTGGTTCAGGTGCATGGCAAAGGCAACAAGGCGCGTGTGCTGCCGGTCGGCCGCAAGGCTCGCGAAGCCTTGCAGGCCTGGCTGCCATTGCGCGCTTTGAGCAACCCGGTCGATGGTGCGGTTTTCGTCAGCCAAAAGGGCCGCCGCCTAGGCGCACGGGCTATTCAGGTGCGGGTACGCCAGGCCGGCGTTCGCGAGCTGGGCCAGCACCTGCACCCGCACATGCTGCGTCACAGTTTCGCCAGCCACCTGCTGGAATCGTCCCAGGACTTGCGCTCGGTCCAGGATCTCCTCGGCCATGCCGATATCGGCACCACCCAGATCTACACGCACCTGGATTTCCAGCACCTGGCCAAGGTCTATGACCAGGCGCACCCGCGCGCCAAACGCAAGCAGGACCACGAAACGTGACTATTCGCCTGATCACCTTCGACCTGGACGACACCCTGTGGGACGTCGGCCCCGTGCTTCACAGCGCCGAGCTCAGGCTGCGCGAATGGCTGGCCAGCCACGCGCCCGGCCTGAGCGATGTTTCCATCGAGGCGTTGGGGGCGATCAGGCGCAGGCTGCTGGACGCCGATCCGCAGCTTCGCCATCGCATCAGCGAGCTGCGGCGGCGTATTCTCTGCCACGCACTGGAGCAGGCCGGCTATCCGCAGGGCGAAGCGCGCGAGCTGGCCGAACAGGCCTTTCAGGTATTTCTCGAAGCACGGCATGCGATCCAGCTGTTTCCCGAAGTCCACCCGACCCTGGAGCTGCTCGCCAACCACTACACCCTGGGCGTGATCACCAACGGCAACGCCGACGTGCGCCGGCTGGGTTTGGCCGACTATTTCCACTTCGCCTTGTGCGCCGAAGAACTGGGCATCGGCAAGCCCGACCCGCGCCCTTTCCAGGAAGCACTCAGGCTTGCCGGCGTAGCCGCAGAGCAAGCCGTGCATATCGGGGATCACCCGAGCGACGATATCAGCGGCGCACAACAAGCCGGCATGCGCGCCATCTGGTTCAACCCCGGCAGAGCGCCTTGGCAACAGTATGACTCTCAGCCGGATGCGATCATCGCCAATCTGGCGGAACTGCCTGCAGCGCTGCGTGACTGGCGCGATATCAGTAGCTAGAGCTGGTTGACACGCCGCCAGGCCCAACGCAGCGAGATGGTTCTCAGCAGGCGTTACGCTCGCGATTGACGTAACGGAAGCTGCAGCGTGAAGCATGCACCGCATTCACTGCGGTTGGTCGCCGTCAGCTGTCCACCATGCCAATGCACCAGCGCGCGCGCAATGGATAGGCCGAGGCCAACACCATCGCTGCCAGTTTCCTGCGCCTGCCCACGATAAAAGGGCTCGAACAGCCTCGGCATACTGTCTTCGGGAATGCCCGGGCCCGAATCGCATACCGAGCAGACCAGCATTCCGTCCGCTTTATCGACCGCGATGGTAATTGGCGCGCCCGGCGGACTGTACTTGTCCGCATTGGAAATCAGGTTGGTGAGCACTTCAACGCACCACAGGCGGTCGCATTCGATCCACAAAGGGCGGACGATGCCCGGTGCCCAGTTCAGTTCAATCGGCCGTGTCGCGAGCAGCTCGCCGAAGCCGTCGAGCGCCTGGCGCACCAGGTCTTCCCAGTCACAGCGCTGGTATTCCAGCGCGACGCCCTCGCCTCGCTGCTCGTCCACCCGCAAGCCCTGCAGCACGCGGGTGACCAGTTGGTTGAGCTGGCGAACCGAGCTGCGGATGCGCTGCAGGCGCGTTTGCACAGCCTCATGCTCCGCATCCTGGCGGGCCAGTCGCTGGGCGCTGGAGTCGATCACGGCCAGTGGCGTGCGCAACTGATGCGACATCACCGAAACGAAGTCTCGATAGCGCCGGGTTGCCTCCTTTTCGCGCTCCAGCGCGTCAAGCAAGCCGCGCGCTTGGTCGCGGGCCCGGCGCACGCGGGACAGGCTGCCCAGCAGCTGCCAGCAGAGCAGGCCGCCAGCCAGGGTCACCCCGCCAATACAGACGATGAGCAGGCGCAGCAGGTCCTCGTGGTCATCGCGGCGCTCACCGGCCAGGTCGAGCCGGGTGCGCATGATCTGCTGACCGATGGTATGCAGCTCCACCTGTATCAGCCCGTGATCCGGCTGGGGCTCGGCGAGCATTTGCTTGATTCGCAGCAGCGGCTCGCGTGCGCCTGCGCGCTCCATGAACGGCTCCTGCACCGGCGCCAGCAGCACTGCCAGCCTGCCGCGCAGCAGGGCATGCTGCAGCGCCCGATTGCCGCGGTGCCCCTCACCCGGAGCGTACTGAGCCTGCAGCAGCAGGTTGTTCTGGTAGCTCGCCTGGGTGATGGCCCAAACCATGTCCTCGCCCGGATCCTGGGATAGATCTTTCTGCAAATTGGCCAGGGCCATCAGGCTGTACCCGATCAGGCCGGCGGAAGCCGCCATCAACAGCAGCAGCGCCCCGGTGAACCAACGCTCGCGCCGTCTCACCGGCAGTCCCCGGCCATCTCCGGAAGGGTCCAGCCTGCCGCCAGGATCTGCGCCACCAATTCGCTCTGGCGCGTTACGCCAGTCTTTTGGAAGAGGTTGCGCAGGTGGAAATTCACCGTCGCTACGGAAACCCCCAGCGCTTCTGCCACCGCTTCCGAACGGATGCCCTGGGCCATCAGACGCGCCACCCGCGCCTCACTGCGGGTCAGGCCGAACAGCAGGCGCAACGCCTCCACCTCAGGCACGGGACGGCTCTGCGCGCTGCAGACGAACAGCGCGAACAGTTGCTGCGCCGCCACCGCGTGCTCAGCTCCGTCGAGCTTGAGCAGCCCCAGCAACACGGCATCAGTGGCCCGGCGCATTTCCAGGGTCTGCACGCGGCGCACCCCGGTCGCGCACTGACTCAACTCGGCGATGTTTTGCTTCAGCGTCTGCAATGCCGCCGGCAGGGCGTACGGCCACTCCAGTCGTCCCTTGGCATCGACACGCCAAAGGCCATGCTCCTGCATTAGCGCCTGGGCCTGATGGTTGGCATGCAGCAGATTGCCGTCGCCGTCGCACAACAGCACCGCTCCGGGCAGCTGGGCAAAGACGTCGCGCATGCGCCCAAGCAATTCGGTGCGGCTGAATGCCTGACTGTCGCGCACCCGTCCGACCGAAGCCAGGCGCGCAGCGATGGTAGCCAGCAGCAGGTCATAGTCGACCGGTTTAACCAGATAATCGTCGATGCCAAGCCGCTTGGCCTGTAGCAGATCGCTGCGCTGGCCCAGAGCGGTGAGGAGGATGAATGGCGTCGCGGCCAGGTCCGGACGCTGCTGACGGATATGCTGGTGGAGGGCATAGCCGTCCGGCTGATCGTCGGCCCCGAGCATCACATCGCACAACACGAGGTCGGGCGTGAAATCGTCCAAGACGATCAGCGCCTGCGCCACCGAACTGGCCACGCGTACGTCGTAGCCCGCCGCACATAACTCCTCTTGCAGGTCGGCAAGCAGAGTCAGCTCGTCCTCGATGCAGAGGACTCGCGCCGATAGCTGAGGGGCCGGAGTCAACGGGCCAAGACCTCAATGCTGCGCAGCAACCAAACCCACCGGTAATGAAAGCGCTGGTCGCGCAATTCATCGAACTGATCAAGTGGGTAAACCACCCGTAGTGGGCCGAGATCTTCCACGCCCAGCTCCTTGCCATCGACGCGCCAGGCGAGAATGACGTCCCAGCGGTTGAAGTCCTCGTTGGTGAATTCGACGTGATAGTCGTCCCATGAACTGATGCGGATCGGCACCACTTCATCGGCGGGTACATCTATCAGTGCCAGCACGTCACGCAGCAACGGCCCCTGCCAAAGCGCAGGCTCAGGGTGCAGGGTGGTGCCGGTTCTCAGGCTGGCCTGAGGCAGTGCGGCGATCTGTTCGCGTTCCAGTTCGAGCACCTTGTCGCCCATGCGCAGCGTTAACATCGGCGAAAAAGGATCGTCCGCCCAGGCGGTGCCGCTTGTCAGCAAAAACAGAGCCAGAACGGTATTCATCCAGCGAGCCATTTTTGCCCGGCGTTGGGTCAGCAATTGCATACTTCTTCTCTCATGGCCCTGACATCGACTACGGGCAGCAGAGAACGATAGCAAAAAGCTACAGCGTCCCAAATATTAAAAACCTATCAAAACATGCGGGGCGGCTTCTCAAACTCCTACGCTAATGTTCAAAAAATGACGAACGGCATGGAACTTCTCGGAAGAAGCATATCCGGAAACGCACTCCTGCCGTCTTTTTTTGCCGACTGATCCCCAAGGAGTCCCACCAATGTCCATCAAATCCCGTGCGCGCCAACTCGGCCAAGGCATGACCGAATACATCATCATCGTTGCGCTTATCGCAATTTCTGCGATTGTTGTATACAACCTGTTCGGCAGCACGGTGCGTGAGCAGGTCGGTGATATGGCGGCTGAACTGGGTGGCGGCCAAGCCACCCAGGCAGCCAATACCACGGGTACCGAAGCGCAACAAGCAGCCGGTACCGCGCACAACCTGGGCAGCTTCCAGCAAGAAGAGCGTCAGTAACGCCTAGTGCCGGACACAGTCTGTGAAACTCAAGAGGCAGAACGGGCAGGCCATGGTATTTGGCCTGCTGTTCATGGGCATTATCGCGCTGGGCATGATCCTGCTGTTCAATCAGGGCATTCTCACGCGTGACCGCGTGCAGGTGGAGAACGCTGCCGACGCGGCGGCCTACTCACAGGCCAAGCTTTTTGCCCGTCACCAGAACCTGATCGCCTACACCAACCGCGCCATCGTGGCCAATGAGCTGTCGGTTGGTCAGGTGGTGGCGCTTGCTTCATGGGGCAAGCGTTACGCCAACATCCCACGCTGGATCAACAGCTTCCCCGTCTACCAGCTGCCGATTGCCATCATCATTCCCCGCCCGACTATTGGCGATGTGGTCGGTATGGCAACGTTGCCTTGGCAGATACTGGGGATTGGCGCCCGCTTCGTTTCCCTGCCTGTGGTCAATGTCTATCCACAGGTGGTCTCCAGCTTCAACACCATCATGGGCTTTTTCCAGAAAGCCTTCGCCATAGCGACCTTCGAGGCGCAGACGCGAATTGCCGGCGATGTGGTGGGGCGGCACACGATGGACAAGCCCGGCGGCGACACTCTGGAGGTCGCCCCGCTCAGCACCGCGCTGCTGATCCAGAATTTCATCCTGACGTATTTCGCCGACATGCTGCCGGTTCAGGACCTGCTCACCCAGCTCGTCGCCAGCGAGCCCGGGCCGGGTGGCTCGCTGCCGGCCTCACCGAACGACTCCGAAGGGCTTGAAGAACCCGATGACCAAGGGTTTCTCGCTGACTTCCTGGGCTCCAAAACCGGGGATCTCGTGCCCAGTTCGATGTTGGTCAACATTGCCCCGGAGATGCATAGCAAGAGCGGTACGCCCAACGATATCGACTCGCGCAACGCTGCTCGCCAGTACGCAGCGCTGGTTAACGCCCAGCGCAACCCCTGGCTGAGTCAGCGCGACTTCAACTTTGGCCCATCACTGGACCTGTCGCTCAATTTCTCCCTGGGTTTCATCGAGATCAAACTCAACCTGTCCGCCTTTGTCGGCGTGGGCAACGAGGGCGGCACCGCCTACGTCTACAACCCGCTGAGCACCTCGGCCGTGGGAAGCAAGACTCCGGTGTACGGCTGGGCCTCGGTGGACCACAGCTCAATCGGCTTCCAAATCGACGTTGGCCTGGAAATCCGTATTTGTCTGCCGGTCCTTGGCTGCGTTGATGTTCCGCCTCTGCAGTTTGGCTTCGGCATGGGCATTCCGCTGGGAGGGGCTACACATCAGTTGGTGACCAATGTCGGCGACGAAAAACTGTTCGGACCGCAATGGGGTACGCCGGTCGAAGCGGGATTGATCTCCAAAACACCCTACGGTGACGCCATGGACCCCATCCACGCCGCGACTTGGGCCTGGGGCAACGTGCTGTCGATCTACGGCCTCAATCGCGCAGAGGACGTCACCAACGGCTACAGCGGCTCGCCGTCATTCTTTGCCCTGGGTGGCGCCCATAGCGAAAGCGGACGCAGCAAGGAATTCACAGTAGCCGTGTCCAAACCGCTGCAGGCGATAAGGACCAGTGACAACCCGGACGCCCTGAACATTCGCCAAGGCCGCTTCGCTCTGGAGACAGACACGCGCGACAACCCCATGGACTTCGCCTGGGGCGGCGACTCCGAGCGAATGATGACCGTGTCCTCGGCCGAGACGTATTTCGCCGCGCCGTCTGGTCGAGACGAATCGCCCAACCAATACAGCCCCTGGTGGGACGCGCGCCTGCGTGAGCCGAGCAAGGTCGTGCAATTGATCGCTTCCGGTGAAATCGACCTCTCCGAGGTGCTCGGCCTGCCCGATTTTGGCCCGGCGACCGTAGTAGGCCTGCTGTTTGATGTCTCTACCGACTACCTGATCATGCCGGGCGTTGACCGTGCCCTTGAGAAACTGCCGCCGGTGATTTCGCCGGTCGCCAAGCCGGTGATCAACCAGATCAGCGAGAACGTGCTTGATCAGGTCAAGAGCGGCATGCTGGATGCGCTGCAATGAGCACCCTCGGCATGCATCACCTCGCTCGGGGGCAGGCCATGGCCGAATTCGTGGTCATGGTCGCCGGCTGCGTATTGCTGATGTTCGTTGCCGTACCGGTGATCGGCAAGCTTACCGATATGGCTTACAAATCCCAGGAGATGGCGCGCTATGCAGCCTGGGAGCGCACCGTGTGGTACGGCACGCCCGAGGACTACATCGGGCAGAGCAAAAGCGGCCACAGCCCGTCGCAATACGACCGAGACCAGATTTCTTCCTTGTCTCCCTCCGATCGAAGCCTGTATGCACGCCTCGATACCGTGGACGGCTTACCCACCCGCAGCAATGAAGACATCTTCAACAGCGCGGAAAACCGTCTGCTGGCGTATGGACAGGCGGCTCGGCCTTTTACCAATGAGGATGTTGAAGCTCCTGGCAATAGCATGATCAACCGTTTCTGGCGCTGGACCAGCGGCCAGAGCCAACCCATGGTCAACAGTGGCGCCAGCGCAGCTGGCTCGAGCATGAGCAACAGCACGCCCACCTCGGTCGCCGACACATTGACCGGCGGTTACAACGCGCTGATGAGCCCGGTCACCAAGGCGGTGGACATCCTCAGTTTTGGCCGCGGCGACGACGATTTGCTACAGATCGCCCACCCCCGCCGCAACCTCTATAGCAGTGACGTACGCATCCCGGTTTCGCTGACCGGCAGCACCCTGGGCAGCACGCCACTGATCGGCGCTGCGCCATTATCGGTCAATGCCCGCTCGGCGATTCTGGCCGATGCCTGGGTGGCGCAGGACGAACTTCACATGCGTGAAAAATCCGACGACTTCGTCCTCGGCACCGGATTGGAAGACAACCTCCTGTGGGACGTCATCAAGACGGCCGTCAGCATCATGGAGCCGTCGTTCAGGCATATCGACCTGGCCCCCGTCAACACCGACCCGATTCCCGGCGACTCGGTGGCCTGTAATCCACGAACCGGTTTTTGTTATTTCAATGATTAAGCACTGGCCCCTGGTCGCCCTGCCCCTGCTTGGCCTGCTTGGCACAAGCGCATATGCCGAGTGCGACCACGACGACTTCCCACGCATGGACGCCATGCTGGTCGGCGCGATTGCCGACGGCATGCAGTGGAACAACACCGCCATGAATGTGCGCAGCTTCCGTGTGCCCGCCACCCCCCGGCAGGTCAAGGATTTCTACGGCAAGCAATGGAAAGAGGCCGTCGATTACACGACCTTTGGCCCCTGGGAGCAGATCCTGCACATCAACAACCAGTGCATGATGATGGTGCAGGTGCAGGCGCAGAACGAGCGCTACAGCTACGGCAAGCTGATGCTGACCAATCCCCCGGTCGCAGGGGCCAGCGATCGGCGTCTCGGCGAAGGCGTACCCATGCCCGCCGAAGCGCAGGTGGTCAGCGATATGCAAAGCGACGACCCACTGCGCAAGGGGCGCGTAACCATGCTGTTGGTCGCCGACGACATCCAGCGCACCCGCGCCTGGTACGAGAGCGAAATGCTCCACCGTGGATGGCAGCTGGAGCACCGCAGCACCCTGGCTGGCAGCGTCGTGCTCAACTACGCCAAGGGCCGCGAACTGCTGACAATCGGCCTGCTGCGCCACGAAACCAATACCCAGGTCCTGCTCACACGGATGGATCAGTGATCATGCGCAGCAGGCAACTTGGGCAGTCAATGACCGAATACCTGGTCGTGTTAGGCGTTACCGGGGCGGTATTGGTCGCCACCCTGACTGACGTCGAAAACATCTTCGATGCCGTGCATGACAACTACGCCACGCAGTCCCGCGAGATGAACCGCGTGCAGCTGTATGACAGCCATCGCGTGCGTTACAGCGAGGTGGTCCCTGGCGAGGACTATGACGATGGTTCCACCGAGGGCAGCCAGCCCGATATCGAGCTACCAGTCGCTAGCCTGCCCACGGGCATATTCGACGAACTGGGCAACCTGATCGGTATTCAGGACGGCGACAGATACGTCGATAAAAACGGCGAGACCGTCGCCACCTGTGACTTGACCGGCCTGTGCGTGGACGGCAACGGCAACCCGGTCAGCGCCACCCCGATCGACGCAGGCGGCAACGCCCTGACACTTCAGGCGCTATACGACGCACAAGGCAACCTGCTGGGCTTTGCCTATTACCACAACGGCGGCTACTACCATCCCGGCAGCTACCGCCCCATGACCCTGCCCAGCGGCGTCACGGTGGATAAACGCGAGCCCAGCAACACCCTGTACGTAGGCGACAGCAAGCAGCCCGCGGGCTTCGAGTCACGCGGAAAGATCTATGGCCTGGCCAGCGTGTACGCACAGACCGACCTGCGCGCAGGCGGCCTGAACGCCAGTGCTGAACAACTGCTCAGCGTGGCCTACGCCACCCCGCCAGCGGGGTGGGAAAACCTCTCGCCGTGCGTGGTCATGAGCAACGCGCAGATGGCTGACATCGAAATCATTTCCGTGGGCAGCTTAAGCACACCGGTCGCCACGCTGGGCAATTCAGGCAAACGGGCGCTGGCAGATCCAGCCTCCCTGCGCCATGTGAAGACTACCGCCAGCGCTTGTAACGCCGCCAAGCAGGCCACGCTCTATCCGGGCGGGCATTGGGTTGTATCAGACAAATAAAAAAACACATTGCAGTCGCCTCGCAGTGCCGGGGGCGTTTATGAACGGGGAGCAACATGTCATCGGTCTCAGGTAAAAAACTACTGCTAATCGCCATCGCCTGCGGGTTGCTGGCCGCGTTTCTGGGCTGGGCGTACCTGAAGGCCAAGGAGTCCCAGTACAAGGCTGCTTACAAGCCCGCCACCCAGATCATGACCTCGGTGGTAGTGCCCAAGGAAGACATCGGCAAATCCCAGACGCTGTCCCGGGAAAATGTTGCGGCCATGGACGTGCCCCGTGACTACCTGCCTTCCAATGCGGTGCTGGCCGAAGACTGGCCGCGCGTTGAAAACCGCATGGTAGTTAATCCGCTGCAACGTGGCCGGCCGATCACCTGGGATGCACTGGAAAGCAGCCGCATCTCGCGCCTTTCGGAAAACGTCGAACTGGGCAAGCGCATCAAGACCGTGCAGGTCAACAAGATCAACTCTTTCGACGGCATGCTGCGCCCGGGCGATCGCATCGACCTGCTGGGCAGCTTCTCCGCGAACGACGTCGGCCTGCAGCAGCAACCCAACTATTCCGACCAGGTCGTCATGACCGTGCTAGAAAACGTAGAAGTGCTGGCCGCAGGACGTGAAGACGCCAAGGGCAAGAAGTACGAGAAACACTACGACCGCAACTCGTCCGATGGCTTCAACATGAGTTTCTCTACCCTGTCGCTGATGCTGACGCCAGCGCAGGCAGCACGTGTCGAAGTGGCAGAAAAGGCCGGCGAGCTGGTAGCGGTACTGCGTAATCCGAAGGACACCAGCATTGCTTCGCTGGATCAGATCACAGTGGCCAACCTGCTCGACCCGCTCCCGGCCGAAACCGTCGACGTCGTACTCGACGCCAACGGCAAACTGCTAGGGCGCATCGTCGGCGACAACGTGGTCGATCACGACGGTCGCATCATCGGCCATATTGTTGACGGTAAGGCCATCGGTCTGGACGGCAAGATCATGGGCCGCATCGTGCGTGGTCTTTCTGCCGACGATCCGCTACTGCGGATGCGCGAACAGGCCACCGTGATACGTGACGAGGCCGGCAATGTCATCGGCAAGGTGGTTAACGGTCAGGTAGTCGACCGCAACGGCCAGGTCATCGGCAAATACGAAGACGGCAAGGCTATCGGCATGGATGGCCAGAGTCTTGGACGCGTCGAGGAAAACGTCGCGCTAGACGCCAGCGGCCAGGTCATCGATATGCGCAGCTCCCAGGTGCAAAGCCCTGCAGCAGCGCAAACCCATGAACGTCCGGTAGTACGTGACGCAAACGGCAAGGTCATTGGATTCGTCCATGGCGACGAGATCAAGGATGCCAACGGCGTGCTCATCGGTCACGTCAGGGACGGCCAGGCCATCGGTCTGGACGGCAAGATTCTCGGCACCCTGAGCACCGCCCTGTTCGACGCCAACGGCAACCTGGTCGGCGAAATGGGCGAAGTTGTGCGCGGCGCCGATGGCAAGATCCTCGGCACCATTACCGATGGCAAGCTGGTCGACGCCGAGGGCAACGTGTTGGGTAGCGTCAAGGACGGCAAGGCGGTCGACGCCAACGGCAAGGTGCTCGGAGAAGTCGAACAGGCCCTGCTCGGCGCCGACGGCAAGCCACTGGCCGATGCCGCCCAGGTGGTACGCGATGCCAACGGCAACGTGATCGGCACCGTGGTTGGCGACAAGATCGTCGACGCCCAGGGCCGCACCGTCGGCTCGGTCAAGGACGGCAAGGCCCTGGATGGCAGCGGGAATGCCATCGACGGCTCCAGCCTCGACGTGCAGCAGGACGTCGTGCAGGTCGTCCGCGACGCCCAGGGCAACGTGATCGGCACCCTGCGTGGCGACCGCGTCTACGGCGCCGACGGCAAGCTGATCGGCCGCCTGGTCGACGGCAAGGTGATCGATGCCAACGGCAATGTTCTCTACCGCGGCGTCACCGTCACCCTGGAATCCCCTCGCAATGCCGGCCCCAATGCAAACAAGCGCGACGCCAGCCGCATGATCCAGTTCATTCCCGGAGGAACCGGCAGCAACGGCGTGATTCCGGTTCAGACGCTGCGTCTGGAATAACCAGAACCTCAACGTGCCGCGTTGCGGCACGTGATCACCACCTTAGAAGTTTTGCTGGGGCAATCATGAAAAAACAAAGCGTATTCGGCGTTCTCTGCGCCCTGTGCCTAAGCGGTGCCGGCCATGCTGCCGAGCTCCCCAACGCCGTTGTCCTCTATGACGGCGATGTTCGCGTACTGGAAGCACCAGGCGTCGAGCGAGTGGCCGTCGGCAACGTTGAAATCATCAGCGCGACCATGCTGAAGAACGAGGAAATCGTGGTGACCGCCCAGCAACCGGGTGAAACCACGGTGCAGATCTGGTTCGACGATGACACTCGCAAGCAGCTGAGCGTGGTCGTGGCCAAGGCCAACGGCTACCGCCAGTTTGGCGAACTCAAGGCACTGCTCAGCGATATCCCGGGCCTGAAGATTCGTACCGTCGGCCGCCAGGTGGTGCTCGAAGGCCGCCTCAGCGGGGAATACCTCACCCGCGTCAAGGAAGCGGCGAAATTCTACGACAACGTGCTGGTGCTGGCTGAAGAGCAAAGCGGCGCGGCCACCAAGGCCGACTCCGGGGAGGTGCTGGCTGAAGTGCAGGCCATGCTGGGGCAGATTCCAGGGATCAAGATCAAATCCGTAGGCCGCCAGATCGTCATCGACGGCGACCTGCACGCCGTGGATATGAGCCGCATCGACCTGCTCAAGGAGCGCTATCCCGATGTACTGGTACTGGCGCAGCCGATGTCCGAGTTCCTGGCGCCGATGATCTACTTCGACGTACGCATCACTGAGTTCGCCAAGGATGACGTTGAAGAGCTTGGCGTCAACTGGAGCACTTCCATCAATGGCCCGACGCTGGCGTTCAATGCCGACGGCGGCACAAATAACCTTTACCGCGGCCAGTTCGACAGCGCCGGCGGCACCTTCGATGCCCTCAATCAGGTGGTCGGTGGCGCCGGCTCGCACGCTTACTGGGGCATTGCCAGCGAATTGACCTCACGCATCAACTTGCTCGAAAAAAACGGCTCGGCCCTCACCCTCGCCTCCCCGCGCCTGTCAGCACGCAGTGGCGGCAAGGCCGAGCTGACTGTCGGCGGCCAGGTACCCGTTGTCACCAGCAGCATCAATGGCCCATCGGTGGAGTACAAGGACTTCGGCATCCTGCTCAACATCGCCCCCCAGCTCTACGGCAGCGACCAGATCGCTACCCACGTCCTCGCCGAGATCAGCCAACTGGACAAGGCCAACCAGGTCGGCGAATACCCAGCATTCAAGACCCGCCGCACCGAGAACGAAGTACAGCTGAAAGTCGGTGAAACGCTGGTGCTGTCTGGCCTGGTGACCGAAGACAGTCAGTCCACCAAGGAAGGCATCGTCTTTCTCAAAGACGTCCCCTTCATCGGCAGCCTGTTTAGCAACCGCAGCGGGAAAGCCAACCGCACCGAGCTGGTGATCTTCATCACCCCGCGGCTGATGACTGCCGGAGCGAACAGCCCGACCCAGCAAGAACTTGAGCGCCAGGACAAGATGATCGAGACATACCAGGCCACCTTCGGCTCCATCGACCTGATCGACTGAGGCGCGCCATGTTCGAGATCGAAATTACCTACAAAGATGGCCAGCCCGTCGACAAGCTGACCTGTACCACCGCCATCTGCGAGCTGGGCAAGGCGCGTACCGGCCTGATTCGCCTGCGCGGCTGGAAGGTCGCACCGGTGCACGCGCGCATCGAGCAGTCGCTGGCTGGCTTGTTCGTCGAGGACGTCAGCCGCGGCTACGAAGTACGGGTCAACGACCGCGTGGTCAACCGCCATGGCCCGCTCAGCGCCGAGGATGTCATCGGCATCGGCAGTTACCTGGTGCGGGTGCGACCACTGGCGGTACAGAATGAAACCCTGTTGCCCGACAGCACCGAAGAGGCCATTGCAGCGGCGGTGCCGGTCGACGTCGAGGTCACTGACGACGGCCGTGAAGCCTACATGGAGTGGGCACAGTTCGTTCAACTGGAGCTGTTCCGTGCCCTCGACCTGAGGCGCATGAACCTCGACAGCATGGGCCCCGAGGAGGTGCGCGCCACCCTCTCAGACCTGGTCGATGAGCTGCTCAATCAGGTGGCTGGGCGCTTGCCGCCGTCAGTCAAGCGCGAGGTGCTGCACAAGATCGTGCTCGACGAGGCCACCGGCCTGGGCCCGCTGGAAGACTTGCTGGCCGACAAGAGCGTCAGCGAAATCATGGTCAACGCCCACGACGACATCTACGTCGAGCGCGCAGGACGCCTGGAGAAGACCAGCATCAACTTCAGTTCCAATGCCGCGGTGCTGTCGACCATCGAGCGCATCATCTCGCCGCTGGGCCGGCGTATCGACGAAAGCTCGCCCATGGTCGATGCGCGCCTCAAGGACGGCTCGCGGGTCAACGCCATCATTCCTCCGCTGGCATTGCGCGGCCCGTGCCTGACCATCCGTAAGTTCTCCGAGAAGAAGCTCACCACCGACGACCTGATCAAATACGGCTCGATCAACGAACCGATGGTTGAGTTTCTGCGCACGGCCGTGGAGCAGCGCATGAACATCGTGGTCTCCGGCGGTACCGGATCGGGCAAGACCACCCTGCTCAACATCCTGTCCAACTTCATCCCCCTGGACGAGCGCGTGGTTACCGTCGAGGACGCCGCCGAACTGAAGCTGGTGCAGCCACACGTGGTCTCGCTCGAGGCACGGCCGGCCAACATGGAAGGCAAGGGCCAAGTGACCATTCGTGATCTGGTGCGCAACTGTCTGCGGATGCGCCCCGACCGCATCGTGGTCGGCGAATGCCGTGGCGGCGAAGCGCTGGACATGCTGCAGGCGATGAACACCGGCCACGACGGCTCGCTCACAACCGGCCATGCCAACAGCCCGCGCGACATGCTGCGCCGTCTGGAGGTGATGGTGCTGATGGCGGGCATGGACCTGCCGGTGCAGGCCATTCGCGAACAGATCGCCTCGGCGGTGCAGATCATTGTGCAGCAGACCCGCTTCGGCGACGGCTCGCGGCGCATCACCAGCATCACCGAGCTCACCGGCATGGAGCAGAGCACCATCCAGCTCAACGAGATCTTCACCTTCCAGCAGAACGGTTTCGACGAACAGGGCCGAGTGCGCGGCACCTTCCAGGCCACCGGCCAGGTGCCGGAGTTCTACGAGGAACTGAACCATCGTGGCATCGGTGTGAACATGGGCATCTTCCGTACGGGTGCAATGTGATGACTGAGTTGCTGCTGTACCTCTGCGCGGCGTTGCTGGCGCTGGCCGGCTTCGCCGTGGCCATGCTGTTGAGCGAGCGTGTCGCCGACAGCATGAAGTTTTACCGAGCGCAGTTCAGCCGCAGCACCGAACTGGACATGGCCGACATGTTCATCTTCGCCAGTGGCAAGCAGTTGTTTCTCGTCAACGCCATGCTGCTGGTGCTGGTGCCGCTGTTCCTGCACGTGGTGTTCAACATCACGCTTATCACCGTGGCCGGCGCCCTGCTGATGCTGTTCGTGCCCAAGCTGGTGATCGGCCAGATCCGCGGGAAGCGCCTGCGCCAGTTCGAGGAGCAGCTGCCGGATGCCTTCATGCTGCTGTCGAGCAGCCTGCAGTCGGGTGCCAGCCTGAACATGGCGCTGGAAAACGTAGTGCAGCAATCGCCGGCGCCGCTGTCGCAGGAATTCGGCCTGCTGATCAAGAACATCCGCCTGGGTGTCACTCTGGAAGACGCGCTGGTCAAGCTGGAACAGCGCCTGCCACTGCCCTCGTTCATCATGGCCAGCTCGGCCATCCGCATCAGCCGTGAGGTCGGTGGCAATCTGGTGGAGACCATCAACACCCTGGCCGCCATGCTGCGACGCAAAAAGGTCATGGAAGGCAAGATCGACAGCCTCACCGCCCAGGGCAAGGCGCAGGGCAGCTTCATGGCCATGCTGCCGATCTTTCTTGCGGTGATCCTGAGCTTTATCGAGCCCGAGGCCATGAGCCAGCTGTACACCACGCGCAACGGCCTGATCGTGCTCAGCGTGATGATCATCATGCAGATCATGGGCTTTATCTTCATTCGTAAAATCACCCGGATCGACGCCTGATATGAGCGAACTACTGGCCCTGCTCAGCAGCACCAGCCTGGGGATCACCGTTACCTGTTTCCTGTTGCTGCTGATTTCTCTGATTTCCCTGCTGCCTGAGGAAAACCGCGCCTACATGGACCCGGTGCCCAGCTGGGTGCGCCCGATCTGGCCACTGGTGCGCCTGTTCAACCACTTCCTGTGCAGCAACCTGCCGCCCCGGCTGCTGGACAAGGTCGATGAACGCCTGCAGAAGACCGGCGCGCTGTACGTGCTTACCGCCGAGGATTTCGTGGCCCTGTGCCTGACCATGGGCTTGCTGCTGCCGCTGCTGGCGATCCTGCCGATGGCCACCGGCAAGAGCGGCATCATCTGGCCGGTGGTGGCCCTGATGGCTGTCCTGGGGGCGCTGCTGCCGGTGATGTGGATCGCCGATACCCACAAGCGCCGCGACCAGGACATCATCCGCAACCTGCCGGTGTTCCTGGAATACCTGACCATGTGCGTGGACGCCGGCCTGAACTTTCTCGGCGCACTTCAGCAGGCAGTGGATAAAGGCCCCAACGGCGCGATGAAGAACGAGTTCCGTATCGTGCTGCGGGACATCCGCTCCGGCCTGCCCCGCGCCGAAGCGCTCTCGCGGATGGAGCAGCGGGTCAACCTCAAGGACGTCTCGACCTTCGTGCGTTCGGTGATCCAGGCCGAGAAGATGGGCAGCAGCCTGCGCACCACGCTGCAGATCCAGGCCCAGCAGCGCCTGGAAGAGCGCTTTCAGCGCGCCGAGAAGACAGCCATGCAGGCGCCGGTGAAGCTGATCATCCCGCTGATCGTGTTCATCTTCCCGCTGACATTCGTCATCCTGCTGTTCCCCATCGTAGTCAAGTTCATGGGTGAAGCATGATCGCGGCGCAGGTGCGCTGCCGTGACGGGCGCATGCTCGCCCTGCAGCTGGAGCCTGCCTTTACCCTCTGGCCACGGTTCAAGGGCCTGCTCGGCCGCGGCCGTCTCGCACCGGCGACCGGCCTGTGGATTGCTCCGTGCAATTCGGTGCACTGCTTCTTCATGCGCTTTGCCATCGACGTGCTGTACCTGGACAGCCAGCAGCGCGTTATCGCCATTCGCCACACCTTAAAGCCCTGGAATCTGAGCCTGCATCTGTCGGCGCGCAGCGTGATCGAGCTGGCTGCCGGCGAGTGCCAGCGCCTGGGCATTCACATTGGAGACATCGTGCAATGCGCGCACTATCGCTAATCGTCGTGCTCACCCTGACCGGGTGCGCAACCCTGCCCAGCAGTGATCTGGTGGAGCTGCAGCGTCAGGCCGACAGCGCTTACGGCGCCGGGGACTACGCTCGCGCAAAGGAGCTATACGGCCGTCTGGCCAAAGCCATGCCCACCGATGCGGGCGTGCGCTATCAGCAAGGCAACAGCCTGGCGCGGTTGGGCGACAACAATGGCGCAATCAACAGTTACCGCGACGCGCTGTTACGCGACCCACAGCATGCACGCGCCTGGCATAACCTGCTGCAGGTGCAGACTCGGGAAGCCCGCCTGACCGCCAGCGAGATGCAGCGCTACCTGAGTGACCAGACGCCACATGCCGAGCGTGCGCTTCAGCGCGCCCGGCAAATTCTGGAGGCCACTCCGTGAAGCCACGGGGTCCCCAGCATGGCCAGGCAATGGTCGAATTTCTCATCATCATCCCGGTGCTGATTCTTCTCATCTTCGGTGCCGTGCAGGCTGCTCTGATCTACTCGGCTAAAAACGGCCTGAACTACGCCACCTTCCAGGCCGCGCGCATCGCCTCGATGAATAGCGCCCAATACACCGACATACGCCGTGGGCTGTTGCGCGGCATGTACCCGATGTTCAGCCAGTTCCCCGAAAACGAGCGCATGGAGCGCACTGCCACCGAGGTCGACAACTTCGTCCTGGTCACCCGTATCAGCCCCAGCACCGCCATGTTCGCTGCCTACGGAGAGGACCACGGCGATCTTTTCGGCGACGGCGAAGAGCGCAAGGCGATTCCCAATAGCAGCCTGATGTATAGCCAGGACGACGACGCCGGCCTGCCCCTGCAGGACGCCAATCTGCTGAAAATTCGCGTGCAATACTGCATGAGGCTGATCGTGCCGATGGTAGATCGCCTCCTCAGTTCGGGCTCCCGATTTGTCGATCGTGCTCGTGCAACCAAGGAGTCAGCCAGCTTCCGTGACGTTTCGCGCGCCACCAGTTCCAATTACGAGGCTGTCTGCCGCAGCCGCTCAGGCTTCGTTATCAGCTCCGAAGCCACGGTGCGGATGCAGAGTCCCGCGGTCGATGACGAAGATCAGTGTGCAAGCGGTGGGCGAATGATCTGTCCGTGAGGCCGGACAAAACACAGTGCGGGCGTCGTTGAGCCGTTCGTGGCGAACGGCCGACGCCACAAGGGAGAACCGATGCCATCGGTCAGGCATCGGTTTCAATCTCGAAAAGACCCAGGGGAGCGCCTCAAATAGGCCGGCTGCCGTACTTGCTGTCCGGCTTCTTCGGCGGGTCGGCAACTACGTTGGGCTCGACCTCCTGCACCCGGCCACCACGGGCCAGATACTCTTCCATGGCCCGTGCCAGCTCTTCGCGCTCGCGCTGCTTGGCTTCGATGCTGGGCAGCTCCTCGAGCTCAACGGCTTTGGCCTTGGCCTTTTTCGGCGTCGGCGTCACGCGCTCGCTGTCGGTGCCCTCATGGTCGTCGTCAACATCGCCAGGGTCGGCTGCATCCAGCTCGTCTCCTTCGTCGCCCTCTTCAACGTCCAGATCGTCTTGTTCTAGTTCTTCGTCACTCATGTTCCAACCTCATGCCTAGCCAGCGGTAGTTATAGCCCAGCGATACGCTTTGGGCGCTCTCGCAAGAAAAAATTCAACTCACCATTCCGTGCAACGTTGCAATCACCTGCCGCGAGCCGCCCTGGTCCCGGTGTTCGCCCAGATAGATCCCCTGCCAGGTGCCCAGCGCCAGAGCCCCCTGCGCTATCGGCACGCTTAACTGACAGCCCAGCAAGCTGGCCTTGAAGTGTGCAGGCAAATCGTCAGGCCCTTCGTAATCATGCTCGTAACCGCCCACCCCCTGCGGCACCAGCTGGTTGAAGAAGCGTTCGAAATCACGGCGGACGGCAGCGTCGGCGCCCTCGTTGACGGTCAAGGATGCCGAGGTGTGCCGCAGCCACAGGTGTAACAGACCAACCCGGTATTGCTGCAGTTCCGGCAGGGCCGCAACCAGCTCATCGGTGATCAGATGGAAGCCTCGCGGGCGCGGGCGCAAGCTGATGGTCGTCTGCTGCCACATGGGGAAAGCGCCCTCGCAACTGAACGGGCGCATTCTAACGCGACGACAGAAAAAACAAAGGGCGCCGAAAGGCGCCCTTTGGATGACTCGCAAATCACCTCTTGCTGGTGAACTCCGGGTAAGCCTCGAGGCCGCACTCGACGACGTCCACGCCCTCGTATTCTTCCTCGGCGGACACCCGCAGACCCATTACCGCCTTGATGATGCCCCAGACGATCAGGCTGGCACCGAACACCCAGCCGAAGATACAGGCGACACCCAGCAACTGAGCGGCGAAGCTGGCATCGGCATTGGTTGCCGGAACGATCAGTACACCCCAGATGCCGACCACACCGTGTACCGAGATGGCGCCTACCGGGTCGTCAAGACGCAGTCGGTCCATGCCCAGGATGCTGAAGACCACCAGCACACCGCCCACTGCACCGATCAGAGTGGCTTGTAGCGCGGACGGGGTCAGCGGTTCGGCGGTGATTGCTACCAGGCCGGCCAGGGCGCCATTGAGGATCATGGTCAGATCAGACTTGCCAAACAGTACGCGCGAGGTAATCAGCGCCGCCACCAGACCACCGGCAGCAGCCATGTTGGTATTGGTGAAGACCTGGGCGACGGCATTGGCGTCTTCAATAGTGCTCATGCGCAGCTGCGAGCCACCATTGAAACCGAACCAGCCCATCCACAGGATGAAAGTTCCGAGGGTTGCCAGCGGCAGGTTGGCGCCAGGGATGGCGTTGATCTGGCCGTTGGGGCCGTACTTGCCCTTGCGCGCTCCGAGCAGGAGAACACCTGCCAGTGCAGCAGCGGCACCGGCCATGTGCACGATGCCCGAACCGGCGTAATCCATGTAACCAGCCACATCGAGGAAGCCGCCGCCCCATTTCCAGAAGCCCTGTACTGGGTAGATAAAGCCGGTCATGACCACGGCGAAGGCGATGAAGGCCCAGAGCTTCATGCGCTCAGCCACCGCACCGGAGACTACCGACATGCAGGTCGCGGCGAAGACGATCTGAAAGAAGAAATCGGCACGCGCAGAGTAATACGGCGCATCTTCGCCGCCAGCGGCCACGACATCCACCGCGTGCTCGTCACCGATCAGAAAGCCCAGGCTTGGCAGGATGCCGCCCTCGGGGCTCGAGTACATGATGTAGTAGCCGATCAGCAGGTACATGATCGATGCCAACGAATAGAGCACGATGTTCTTCGTGAGGATTTCGGCGGTGTTCTTCGCCCGTACCAGCCCGGATTCGAGCATGGCAAAACCGGCCGCCATCCACATCACCAGGGCCCCGCAAAGGACGAAATAGAAGGTATCGAGCCCGTACTGGACGGGTATCAGTGCTGTGCTGTCCATGTGTCACCTCTTGCTGTTGCGCATCTCGCGCCATTCGGTCGTCGCCGAGCCGCCTTTCGAGCGGCAAGCCGGCTCCAGACCCCGGTGTTGACTCCGGGGGTTCGTACTCTTGAAATTGGGTTTCTATCGGCCAGTACTCTGGCGTGATTGCCTCAGGTCGAGCCGCGGATGGGGATACCGGGGCGGATCAGGGAAATCAGAGCGTCACCCAGGGCGAAACCGTGCAGGCGCTTGCGGCCACCGGCAGCAGCGGTATCAGCGAAGGTCAGCAGTCGAGTAGAGACACAGAGGGCGCTCGCCAGACAGGGAATGGCCACGAACAGCAGCGGGCCATGCGCCCTGCGCCTCCGTGGCGTACCTCCTGATTCGAGCGTTGTCGCCAGCGCCAGGCGCGTACCTGGGGTTTGCGGGGACAAAAGGGCTCCTAGCCCTGCGATTTTTCGCAGAGTCATGGTGTTCACTCCTGGGGCGTGGGGTTCGGAGGGCTTGCTTAGATCGCGTCGGTATCGGTTTCGCCGGTACGGATGCGGATGGCCTGCTCCAGATTGACGACAAAGATCTTGCCGTCACCGATCTTGCCGGTGTTGGCTGCCTTGGTGATCGCCTCGATCACCCGATCGAGTTGGTCGTCGGCAATTGCCACATCGATCTTCACCTTCGGCAGGAAGTCGACGACGTACTCAGCACCGCGATACAGCTCAGTGTGCCCCTTTTGCCGACCGAAGCCTTTGACCTCGGTGACGGTGATGCCCTGTACGCCGATTTCCGACAATGACTCGCGGACGTCGTCCAGCTTGAACGGCTTGATGATGGCAGTAACTAGTTTCATGAAAAACTTCTCCCGTTTAGGTGGACTTGCCCCAGAAGTACGAACCCGAGGACAAGTCTAAGCTCAGTGTCCGGCTCTTGTAACGCGCCGCTGCAATCCGGCCTCGTTCCGACACCTTCAGCCGCTTTGGCAAAACATCCCGAATCACCTGCGCACCATCCCTTGGATGGGCGTCGCCAGTGCCAAAGCAGGATCGATGCCAATTCTTTAAAATCGTCGCTGCCGGGGCTTTTCAAAGGGCATTCAGACATTCCAAGCGAAACCGTGCACCAGATCGAACCGCCTGCACGACGCCGTGCCCACTAATCGTGCGTGGCTGCAAAAACCGCCCGCCGGCATGCGTGTTAAACTGCCCACCACTCAGAAACAGGTGAAGCCATGTTCCCGCCCAAAGCCCTGCTCGACGCCATCGGTTCCCAGGCCTCACGCCTGTTCAATGGCGAAACGCCCCTGCCCAACGCCGAAATAGAAGCCCGCTTCAAGAGCATCGTGCAGAGCGCCTTGAGCAAGCTCGATGTCGTCAGCCGCGACGAGTTCGATAGCCAGATGATCGTTCTGGCACGCACCCGTGCACGTCTGGAAGCGCTGGAGGCCAAGGTCGCCGAGCTGGAAGAAAAACTCTCGCCGCCTGCAACCGAGTAACAGCAGCGGCGACACGATCAAGGAGTGATCGAATGTCCCTGGCCATCGTCCACAGCCGCGCCCAGGTGGGTGTGGAAGCGCCACCCGTCACGCTTGAGGCTCATCTGGCCAACGGCCTGCCCTCCCTGACCCTGGTGGGCCTGCCGGAAACCGCCGTCAAGGAAAGCAAGGACCGCGTGCGCAGCGCCATCCTCACCTCCGGCTTCGATTTCCCCGCGCGGCGCATCACCCTCAATCTGGCCCCGGCCGATCTGCCCAAGGATGGTGGTCGCTTTGACCTGTCCATTGCTCTCGGCATTCTTGCCGCCAGCGCACAGATTCCCGCCGACGCCCTGGAGGGCATCGAATGCCTGGGTGAGCTGGCACTTTCCGGTTCCCTGCGCCCCGTGCAAGGCGTACTGCCAGCAGCCCTTGCAGCGCGTGCAGCAGGCCGGGCACTGCTGGTCCCGCGGGCCAATGCCGAAGAAGCCAGTCTTGCTTCAGGGCTGACCGTCTACGCCGCCGAGCACCTGCTGGAAGTTGCCGCGCATTTCAGCGGCCAGACACCCATCGCCGCCTACCAGGCCCAGGGATTATTGCGGCAGGTGCTGCCCTACCCCGATCTTGCCGATGTGCAAGGGCAGCTGTCGGCCAAGCGCGGCCTTTTGATTGCTGCAGCCGGTTCACACAATCTGCTTTTCAGCGGCCCTCCAGGCACCGGCAAAACACTGCTGGCCAGTCGTCTGCCCGGTCTGTTGCCACCACTGGAGGAGCAGGAGGCGCTGGAAGTCGCGGCAATCCAGTCCGTTGCCAGCCAATCACCACTGGAACACTGGCCGCAAAGGCCGTTTCGCCTGCCCCATCACAGTGCTTCGGGGCCGGCACTGGTGGGTGGAGGCAGCCGTCCACAACCGGGCGAGATCACATTGGCTCACCACGGCGTGCTGTTTTTGGACGAGCTGCCCGAGTTCGACCGCAAGGTGCTCGAGGTCTTGCGTGAGCCCCTGGAAAGCGGTCATATCGTGATCGCCCGCGCCCGTGATCGGGTGCGCTTCCCAGCACGCTTTCAGTTGGTTGCGGCGATGAACCCCTGCCCTTGCGGCTACCTTGGCGATCCCAGCGGTCGCTGCCGCTGCACGCCTGATCAGATCCAGCGCTATCGCGGCAAACTCTCGGGACCGTTGCTCGATCGCATCGATCTGCACCTGACCGTCGCTCGCGAGGCCACGTCCCTCAGCGCCGCGCCAATAGCGAGCGAAAGCAGCGCAACGGTCGCCGCCCTGGTAGCCCGCGCACGGTGCATCCAGCAGGAACGCCAAGGCTGCGCCAACGCTTTTCTGGACCTTACCGGCCTACGCAGCCACTGCGTACTGAGCGCCGAAGATCAACAATGGCTGGAACGCGCCTGCGAACGCCTGGGTCTATCGCTACGAGCCGCACACCGGATACTCAAGGTTGCACGAACCCTGGCCGATCTGGAGGAGACCCCGTCCATAGCCCGCCAGCATCTGGCCGAAGCTCTGCAATACCGTCCGGGAACTCAGGTCAGCTGACGCATATCTTCAGAGCGACCCCGACTATTAGCGGTCTATGCTTCGAACAGGTAATTGTTTTCAGACAGGCCGGTCAGTAATGAGTGATGTTAAATTGCGCCCCCTTTCGCCACAGGCGGCCACTCCCCACTAGTCATACAAGGAGCGCAGCATGGAGGCCCAAAAGTCTTCCCCTTCGACCATCAACCCACCGGTTTTCTACGGCTCGGCCGTTCTCATTCTGGCGCTGGTGATCTACAGCGTTGCATTCTCCGACCACGCCCAGAACCTGTTCGGCGAACTGCAGGCGTGGATCATCGCCAACGTTAGCTGGCTCTATATCCTGGCCGTCGCGATCATCCTGATGATGGTGGTGTTACTTGCCTTTAGTCGCTTCGGCGACATCAAGCTCGGCCCCGATCACAGCCAGCCCGACTACAACAGCCTGACCTGGTTCGCCATGCTGTTCTCCGCCGGCATGGGCATCGGCCTGATGTTTTTCGGCGTGGCCGAACCGGTGATGCACTTTCTCTCGCCGCCGGTGGGCGAAGGCGGCACGGCGGCGGCGGCACGCGACGCCATGCGTATCACTTTCTTCCATTGGGGCCTTCACGCCTGGGCGATCTACGCCATCGTGGCGATGATCCTGGCGTACTTCAGTTACCGACACGGCCTGCCACTGACCCTGCGTTCGGCGCTTTACCCGCTGATCGGCGAGCGCATTTACGGGCCCATCGGCCATGCCGTGGATATCTTCGCCATCATCGGCACGGTGCTGGGTGTGGCGACTTCTCTGGGGCTGGGGGTCACCCAGATCAACACCGGCCTCAACCACCTCTATGGCTTGCCGATTTCGGTTCCGGTGCAGATCGTACTGATCATCGCCACCACCTCGTTGGCCACCATTTCGGTGGTCACCGGGCTGGACAAAGGCGTGCGGCGCCTCTCCGAGCTGAACCTCACCCTTGGTGCGCTGCTGATGTTGCTGGTGCTGATTGCCGGGCCCACGGTGTTCATCCTGCAGACCTTCGTGCAGAACACCGGCAATTATTTCGCGCAGATCATCACCGCCACCTTCAACCTCTACGCCTACGAGCCCAATGACTGGATCGGTGGCTGGACCCTGTTCTACTGGGGCTGGTGGCTGGCCTGGTCGCCCTTCGTCGGCCTGTTCATCGCACGCATTTCCCGCGGCCGGACCATCCGCGAGTTCGTCGCCGGGGTGATGCTGGTGCCCACCGCCTTCACCCTGCTGTGGATGACCGTCTTTGGCGATACGGCGATTCACATGATTCTCTGGGAACACGTCACTACCCTGGGCGAGGCAATCGATCGTGACAGCTCGCTGGCCCTGTTCGCCTTCCTTGAGCACTTCCCCTTCTCGTCCGTGCTGTCGCTGGTCGCGATCATCATGGTGGTGGTGTTCTTCGTCACCTCGGCGGATTCCGGCGCACTGGTGGTGGACATGCTCGCCTCCGGCGGAGAGGGCGCCACGCCAGTCTGGCAGCGCGTGTTCTGGGCTGGCTCCATGGGGCTAGTCGCCATTGCCCTGCTGCTGGCCGATGGCCTGACCGCCCTGCAGACGGCGACCATCGCCAGCGCCCTGCCGTTCACCATCGCGCTGCTGTGTTCGATGTGGGGCCTGCTCAAGGCGCTACGACTGGATGCCACCAAACAGACCCTGCGCTACCAGGCCATCACTACCTCGCCCGCCACACCCCGTGCCTACAGCGACTGGCAGCGGCGCCTGCGCAACCTGATGATGTTCCCGCGTCGTGCCCATGTGGCACGCTTCATCACCGAAGTGGTGCGCCCGGCCTGCGAGGACGTTGCGGTGGAGATGCGCAAGCAGGGTTATGACGTCACCGTCAGCGAGGGCGAAGACCGCCGCACGCGCATCGAGATCGTCCACGAAGGCGAGCCCGACTTCATCTATGAAGTGCGCCCACGTGCTTACGCCATGCCCAGTTTCGTGCCCGGCAGCGACGAGGACGAACCGGGCGAGCGCAAGTACTTCCGCGCCGAGGTCCATCTCAAGGAAGGCGGCCAGGATTACGACGTGATGGGCTGGAGCCGAGAAGGCGTGATCGGCGATATCCTCGATCAGTACGAAAAGCACATGCATTACCTGCATATGGTGCGGTAAGGCGGGCGTAGGGTGGATCACGCTTCATCGATCCACCTGGCGGTGGTTGTGGTGGACGTAAAAAGCGACGTCCACCCTACAGGCTCCATCGTACGTATTAGCCGCCCTAGCCTGCTAAACTCCCGCCCCGCCCTCAGACACCTCTCGAAACGACCATGTCCCGACTCAACCCCCGGCAGCAGGAAGCCGTGAACTACGTCGGCGGCCCCATGCTGGTGCTCGCCGGCGCCGGCTCCGGCAAAACCAGCGTGATCACCCGCAAGATCGCCTATCTGATCCAGCAATGCGGCATCCGCGCGCAATACATCGTGGCGGTGACCTTCACCAACAAGGCCGCGCGCGAGATGAAGGAGCGCGTGGGCAGCCTGTTGCGTGGAGGTGAAGGCCGCGGCTTGACCGTGTCGACCTTTCACAACCTGGGCTTGAACATCATCCGCAAGGAATACGCGAAGCTGGGCTACAAGCCGGGATTCTCGATTTTCGACGAAGGCGATATCAAGGCGCTGCTCACCGACATCATGCAGAAGGAATATGCCGGTGATGACGGCGTCGACGAGATCAAGAATTACATCGGCAGCTGGAAGAACGACCTGGTCACGCCCGAGGAAGCGCTGTCCAACGCACGCAACCCCAAGGAGCAGACTGCTGCCATCGTCTATACCCACTACCAGCGCACGCTCAAGGCGTACAACGCGGTGGATTTCGACGACCTGATCATGCAGCCGGTAAAGCTCTTCCAGGACCACCCCGAGGTGCTGGAGAAGTGGCGCAACAAGGTCCGCTATATGCTGGTGGACGAATACCAGGACACCAACGCCAGCCAGTACCTGCTGGTGAAACTGCTGGTGCAGGAACGCGCGCACTTCACCGTGGTGGGTGACGACGATCAGTCGATCTACGCCTGGCGCGGTGCGCGCCCGGAAAACCTGATGCAGCTGAAGGAGGACTTCCCGTCACTGAAGGTGGTGATGCTGGAGCAGAACTACCGTTCCACCAGCCGCATCCTCAAATGCGCCAACGTGCTGATTTCCAACAACCCCCACGCCTTCGAGAAGCAGCTGTGGTCCGAGATGGGCCATGGCGACCCGATCCGCGTGATCCGCTGCCGCAACGAGGACGCCGAGGCCGAGCGCGTGGCGATGGAAATCCTCACCCTGCACCTCAAGACCCAGCGGCCCTACAGCGATTTCGCCATCCTCTATCGCGGCAACTACCAGGCCAAGCTGATCGAGCTGAAGCTGCAGCACCACCAGATCCCCTATCGCCTGTCCGGCGGCACCAGCTTCTTCGGTCGCCAGGAAGTGAAGGACCTGATGAGCTACTTCCGCCTGCTGGTCAACCCGGACGACGACAACGCCTTTCTGCGGGTGATCAACGTGCCGCGCCGGGAGATCGGCTCGACCACGCTGGAAAAGCTCGGCAACTACGCCACCGCGCGCAAGATCTCCATGTATGCCGCCTGCGACGAGATCGGCCTCGGCGAGCTGATGGACAGCCGCTTCACCGACCGCCTGTCGCGCTTCAAGCGCTACATGGACAACCTGCGCCAGCAATGCGCACAGAACGACCCCATCGCCGCCCTACGCAGCATGGTCATGGACATTGACTACGAAACCTGGGTACGCAGCCAGACCTCCAGTGACAAGGCTGCGGATTTCCGCATGAGCAACGTCTGGTTCCTCATCGACGCGCTGAAGAACACCCTGGAGCGCGACGAGGAAGGCGAGATGACCATCGAGGAAGCCATCGCCAAGCTGGTGCTGCGCGACATGCTCGAACGCCAGCAGGAGGAAGAGGAAGGCGCCGAGGGCGTGCAGATGATGACCCTGCACGCAAGCAAGGGCCTGGAGTTTCCCTACGTGTTCATCATGGGCATGGAGGAGGAAATACTCCCGCACCGCTCCAGCATCGAGGCCGACACCATCGAGGAAGAGCGCCGCCTGGCCTACGTCGGCATCACCCGCGCGCGGCAGAACCTGGCCATGACCTTCGCCGCCAAGCGCAAGCAGTACGGTGAAATCATCGAATGCATGCCCAGCCGCTTCCTCGACGAGCTGCCTCAGGAAGATCTGGAATGGGAGGGCCAGGAAGACGCGCCGGTGGAAGTGAAAGCCGCACGCGGCAACGATGCCCTGGCGGCGATGCGGGCGATGTTGAAGCGCTGAAGACAGCGGAAATTTTCAAGCAGGCGTAGGGTGGATCACGCTTCATCGATACACGGGTGGCCAGTCTCCGAGCGGAATCACAGTGGCTGTGAAAAGCGGCATCCCCCCCAACGTATGAACATGCCAACCACGCCGTAGGGTGGAAAACCGCAAAGCGTTTTCCACCGATGCGGTGTTTGCCTCAACACGATTGCCTGCAGGTGGATAGCTGGTGGATAAGGCTGCGCCGTTATCCACCCTACCCGCTACCCACCGATGATCCCCTCCAGCTCCTTCGCCGCTGCCCGCAGGCGCGGCACGAAGCCCAGCAATTGCTCCATCGAACAGCGGATCACCGGCGCGTGGCTGAACAGGCAGGCAACCAACCGCCCCTGGGCGTCGCGCACCGGCACTGCGCAGGCGACCATGCCGTCGATGAACTCTTCCGAGTCGGTGCTCAGGTCCTCCTCGCGCACGCGAGCAAGATCGTCGCGCAGCGCGCTGAGATCGGTGAGGGTGTTGCGGGCCAGTCGCTGCATCTGCAGACGCGGCAGCACCCGCTCCAGCTGCTCGGGTGGCAGCGAGGCGAGGTACAGCTTGCCGCTGGCGGTGCACCAGAGCGGCGTATGGCTGCCGATGGGCAGGTTGATCTGCAGCGGCCAGTTGGTCTGCACCCGATCGAAATAGAGCATGTCCAGCCCATCGGGGACGGACAGCCCGCAGGTTTCGCCGATTTCTTCGGAAAGCTCGCGCAGGATCGCCTGGCGCAACGCCTTGTGCCGCCCACTGTTGAGGATGTTTACCGCCGTGGCATGCAGACGCTCGCCCGGCAGCAGCCCGCCGCGCAGGCCGAATTGCAGAAAGCCTTCGCTCTCCAGGGTCTGCACCAGCCGGTGTGCGCTGGCTTTGGGGATATCCAGTTTTTCCGCCAGTGCGGTCGGCGTCAGCGGGTCTTTGGCTGCGGCCACTGCCTCGATGATTTCCAGCACGCGGGTGATGGAAGAGCCTTTTTCGCGGGGGGTACTGCGCATGGATCGAAGCCCGGTTACGTCGATGGATAAGAGATCCGCCCCGAAGGGCGGCAAAGTTTAAATGAAGCGCGCGGTGAAGATCTCGCCGCTGCCCCGCTGCCCCTCACCCCAGCCCTCTCCCCATCGGGGAGAGGGAGCGGCTCGACTGGCCACTCACTTCATCGTCGGCATGGCAAAGTCGGCACCGGCACGAATGCCCGTTGGCCAGCGGCGGGTGACGGTCTTCATTCGGGTGAAGAAGCGCACGCCGTCCGGGCCGTGCATGTTCAGTGGGCCGAACACCGAGCGCTTCCAGCCGCCAAAGCAATGGAAGGCCATGGGCACCGGGATCGGCACGTTGACACCGACCATGCCGACCTGAACGTTTTCCTCGAATTGCCGCGCGGTGTCGCCGTCGCGGGTGAAGATCGAGGTGCCGTTGCCGTATTCGTGGTCATTGACCAGCTTCAGCGCCTCGTCGAAGGAATCGACACGCACCACGGCAAGCACCGGGCCGAAGATCTCTTCCTGGTAGATGCGCATCTGCGGCGTTACCCGGTCGAACAGCGTCGGGCCGACATAGAAGCCGTTCTCGTAACCCTCGACTTTTTTGAAGCCACGGCCGTCGCAGACCAGCGTCGCGCCCTCTTCCACGCCCAGATCGATGTAGCCGCTGACCTTCTGCTGATGCTCGCGGGTGACCAGCGGGCCCATGTGCGGCTCAGGCTCGACGCCCAATCCCGGACCGGTGCGCATCTGGCCAATTTCATTTTTGAGCATGCCGATCAGCTTGTCCGCCACCTCGTCGCCGACACAGACCGCCACCGAAATGGCCATGCAGCGCTCGCCAGCCGAACCGTAAGCGGCGCCCATCAGCGAGCTGACCACCTGCTGCGGGTCGGCGTCGGGCATGACCACCATATGGTTCTTCGCCCCGCCCAGCGCCTGGCAACGCTTGCCGTGGGCCGAGGCGGTCTTGTAGATGTACTCGGCAATCGGCGTCGAGCCGACGAAGCTCACCGACTGCACGCGCTCGTCGGTCAGCAATACGTCCACCGCTTCCTTGTCGCCGTTGACGATATTCAATACGCCGGCCGGCAAACCGGCTTCGGCCAGCAACTCGCCGATCAGCATGGTCGCGCTCGGGTCTTTCTCCGACGGCTTGAGGACGAAGGTATTACCGCAGGCGATGGCCACCGGCAGCATCCACAGCGGCACCATGGCCGGGAAGTTGAACGGCGTGATGCCGGCACACACGCCCAGCGGCTGCATCAGCGAGTTAGAGTCGATGTCTCGACCGACGTTGGACGAGAACTCGCCCTTGAGCAGGTGCGGAATGCCACAGGCGAACTCCACCACTTCCAGCCCGCGCGTGACTTCGCCCTGGGCGTCGGAGAAGACCTTGCCGTGCTCGCTGGTGATCAGCCGAGCCACTTCGTCGCGGCGCTCTTCGAGCAGTGTCTTGAAGCGGAACATCACCCGCGCACGCACCAGGGGTGGCGTCTTCGACCAGCTGTCGAAGGCCGCTTGCGCCGCGGCGATGGCTTCACGGGTTTCGTCCGCCGAAGACAGCGAAACGTAGAGGCGTGGCTCGCCAGTGGCCGGGTTGTATACCGTCGCGTGGCGCTCGGAGCGGCCAGCGACGGCCTCGTTGTTGATCAGGTTGCCGAGGGTCTGCATGGGGTCACTCCTGGTTCCAGACGGTTTCGTAGAGGTCGATGATTTCCGCTTCCGTGGGCACGCGCGGGTTGTTGCCCGGCGAGCCCGAGGCCAGCGCCTGCTTTGCCATGGTTTCGCGTAGCTCGAAGAAGCGTTCGCGGGCAATGCCGAATTGCGCGGGGCTGGGCACCTGCAGCTCCTGGTTCAGCGCGTGCAGTTCGGTCAGCAGCTTGTCGTTGGCGGCCTCATCACTATCGCCCTCGCCCGCTACGCCCATGGCCCGGGCGCAGTCGGCGTAGCGCTCGGGCGCGGCCGGGATGGAAAAGGCAGTGATCGCCGGCAGCAGCATGGCGTTGGACAACCCATGGGGCACATGAAAGAAGGCCCCGATGGGCCGGCTCATGCCGTGTACCAGCGCCACCGAGGCGTTGGAGAAGGCGATGCCGGCCAGCGTCGCGCCGAGCATCATGGCTTCGCGCGCGGCCAGGTTGCGCGGCTCGTGGAAGGCAGTGCGCAGGTTGGGGCCGATCAGGCGCATGGCCTGTAGCGCCTGGGTGTCGCTGTAGAGGCTGGCCTTGCGGCTGACATAAGCCTCGATGGCGTGGGTCAGGGCGTCGATGCCGGTGTCGGCGGTGACCCGCGGCGGCAGCGATAGGGTTAGCTCGTAGTCGATCAGCGCGGCGACGGGCATGAAGCCGAGGCCTGCGCAGAGCATTTTCTCGTCGCTGGTCTCGTCGGTGATGATGGTGAAGCGAGTCGCCTCCGACCCGGTGCCGGCAGTGGTGGGGATGGCGATCAGCGGCAGACCGGCTTCGCTGACATCGCGAGGGAAGCGGTAGTCGCGCATCTCACCACCGAACTTGCCAAGGATGCCGATGGCCTTGGCCGAGTCGATGGGACTGCCACCGCCGAGGGCGACGATGGAATCGAAATCGCCGTCGCGAACCATCTGCACCCCGGCGTCAATCGAGGCAGCGGTGGGTTCGGGCTCGGTTTCGGCGAAGCAGCGGCTGGGAATGCCCGCCTCTTCCAGTTGATCGGCCAGACGGCCGGCGTAGCCCAGTTCGACCATCATCCGGTCGGTGACGATCAAGGGTCGGCTGCAGCCCAGGCCGCGTAGCACGGCGGCGAGCTGCTGACTGGCGCCGGCGCCGATTTCCATCAGGCGCGGCAGGATGATGCGATGACTCATAGGCCTTCATTCTCCACTCAGGGCCGCGTGCAGACTCGCGGCTTCTTATAATGAGACTTTTCGTCTCGGACAGCTGGAGAGTAGAGAGCAGGCAGAAGCCTGTCAACGAATAATGAGATCATTTGTCTCAATCAGACGTTTTTACTGGCAATGCGATTCACATACGCACGCGCTTCCGATTGCAGCTTGTCCCGCATCTCGAGCAGCGCCTGACGCGCGCTCGGGCTCTCGAGCGCCTCCAGATCAACCTCGACATTCAGCAGCACCGCATCGACCGCAGCGCCGATCAGCAAGGCGCCGCCCTGCACATCGCAGCGCAGCGACTCGACCGTCTCGGGCCAGGCCGCCTCGGCAATGGCCAGCGCCTCGTTGCAGGCGCGGGCAGTGGCCAGCGGCACGGCGCACGCCTGCCGGGCAGCGGCCTGCCGGGCTTCATCGCCTTCGGCATCCAGGTAACCCTGAAACACCGCCACGTCGTCATCGGCAAAGGCGCCAGGCCTGCTGAGCAGCGCCTGGGCCGAGTGCAGCAGCTCGCCTCGCTCGGCACGAGATTCGCGCTCTTCGCTGACCCGCAACGCCTTGACCACCAGCGCCAGGCCGAAATCGGCCACCACCGCCGCGACCGCGCCGCAACCGGGCAAGGCACGCTCGGCGCAGGCCGTGCGGAACTGCGCCAGGGTCATCTCCCACAGCTGCTCGCCGGCCCCGGGCCGATTCGTCTCGGTCATCAACTGGCGCCCTGCGGCTGCCAGGCCAGCAGTACGTCGAGCATGCGGTTGGAGAACGCCCATTCGTTGTCGTACCAGGCCAGCACCTTGACCAGATCACCCTGCACCCGCGTATGGCTGAGGTCAGCCACGCAAGAGGTCGAATGGCCGAAAAAGTCCCGAGAGACCAACGGCAGGTCGTTGCACTCCATCACCCCGAGCGGCATTTTCTGAGCGCCGTCGCGCAGGATCTGATTGACCGCATCGACACTCCCCGGCGCCCGCTCGGCGGTAAAGGTCAGGTCCACCAGCGAGACGTTGGGCGTCGGCACCCGCACCGCCAGGCCGTCCAGGCGACCGGCCAGCTCGGGCAATACCAGGCCGATGGCCTTGGCCGCGCCGGTGGTCGAGGGAATCATGGATTCCGCCGCGGCACGGGCGCGGTAGAGATCCTTGTGCGCCTTGTCCAGCAGGTTCTGGTCGTTGGTGTAAGCGTGCACGGTGTTGAGCAGGCCCTGGCGGATACCGACCGCCTCATGCAGCACCTTGGCCAGCGGCGCCAGGCAGTTGGTGGTACAGGAGGCATTGGAAATTACTTGCTGATCGCCCAGCCGTTCGTGGTTGACGCCATAGACCACGGTCAGGTCCGCGCCATCGAGCGGGTGCGAGGCGAATACCCGCTGGGCGCCGGCCTGCAGATGCTGTTCGGCCAGCGCGCGGGTCTTGAACCTACCGGTGCATTCGAGCACCACGTCGACACCCAGCTGTTTCCAGGGCAGCTGCGCAGGGTCGCGCTCCTGCAGCAAACGGATCGACTGGCCTCGGATCTGCAGCATGTCTTCGTGCAGATCGACCTGACCATGGAAGCGACCGAAGGTGCTGTCGAAACGGGTCAGGTGGGCCATCGCCCTTGTGTCACTTAGGTCATTGATCGCTTCGATACGAATCTGGTTTTCAAGATTTCGTTCGAACAGTGCACGCAATACAGCTCGGCCAATACGGCCATAACCATTGATGGCGATACGCAACATGGCGGTCTCCAGGGTTGTTGAGCCTTGCTGGCGGTTCGCTACAGAACATCGAGCGACGGGCCTAATGCCTTGAGTGATACCTGAAACCATTACAAAGGCCAATAGCCGGGGCTGCGTATCCCCGCCACCCGTCGCGCCAGCGGCTCAAGCGAAGGCTGCGCTTGGATCAAAGGGCCAAATTGAGCGAGAATGCGCGGCTTTTCCAGGCTGCGGAAAGCGGTGGCGAGGAAAACGGGATCGAAGTGAACCGGCGCAACCCTCCAGGTACCGCGCCTTATCTGTTCAGTCTCGCCAGTCGCCAGCGGTACCGGGCCGTCCAGCTTGAGGTAGCGCGCTTGTGGAACAGCTGAAACAGAAGATTCTTAATGAAGGCATCGTCCTCTCCGACCGGGTTCTGAAGGTCGACGCCTTTCTGAACCATCAGATCGACCCCGTCCTGATGCAACAGATTGGCCAGGAATTCGCCCGCCTGTTCCGCGACGAGGGCATCACTCGCATCGTCACCATCGAGGCCTCGGGCATCGCTCCGGCGATCATGGCTGGCCTGGAGCTGGGTGTGCCGGTGATTTTCGCCCGCAAGCATCAGTCGCTGACGCTCACCGAGAACCTGCTCACCGCCTCGGTGTATTCCTTTACCAAGCAGGTCGAGAGCACCATCGCCATCTCCACCCGCCACCTGTCCGCCAACGACCGGGTGCTGATCATCGATGACTTCCTCGCCAACGGCAAAGCCGCCAAGGGGCTGATTTCGATCATCCAGCAGGCCGGTGCAAGCATTGCCGGGCTGGGCATCGTCATCGAGAAGTCGTTCCAGGTCGGTCGCCAGGAGCTGGAAGAAGCCGGCTTCCGTGTCGAGTCCCTGGCCCGTATCGCGGCCCTCGAGGACGGCAAAGTGGTCTTTATCGACTGACCACTCGCCGCAGAAACGACAAAGCCGCCCGAGGGCGGCTTTGTTGATGCAACAGTCGGCTTACAGGCCGGACATGTGCTGGATCGCAGCCTTGAGCTCGTCGTCCGAGCAGTCGCCGCAGGTGCCTTTCGGCGGCATGGCATTGATGCCGCTGATGGCATTCTTCAGCAGGCCATCGAGGCCGCCGGACTTCTCGGCCTTGGCATTCCAGGCTGCCGAGTCACCGGTTTTCGGCGAGTTGAGCAGGCCTGTCGAGTGGCAAGCAGTGCAGAACTTGCCATAGACATCGGCACCGCTGCGGGCAGCGCCGCCAGCGGCAACGGCAGCACCGGCACCCGCCGCTGCGCACTCTTGGCCTTGAATACAGACTTCACCCACCGGCTTGAGACGCTCGGCGATGGCTTCATCGGTCGCAGCCTGAGCGCTCATTGCCCACAGGGCCATTACGGCAGTCTGTGCTACCAGGATCTTCTTAATCAGCTTCACCTTACACCCTCATAGTGGCTAGACACGCCCGCGGCCACGGTAACGCAGGCGGGCGCTAGTATAGCGGCAAGCCTCGCCTGCCGAAACAGCCAAGGTACAAGCGCCAGCAGCGACTCTGTGTCGCATTCCCAGCGACCGGCCGCCTTTGCTTGGCAGAACAGTACCGCTTAGAAATTCGCCGGCGTCGTCGCGCTGATCAGCCGGGCCGGCTCATCGAACGGATTGCGGAAGCGATGCGGCTTGTTGCTATCGAAGTAATAGCTGTCGCCTGCTGCGAGCACATGAATCTGGCCATTGACCGTCAGCTCAAGGGAGCCTGTCACCAGCATGCCGGCCTCTTCGCCCTGATGTGTGAGCATCTCCTGCCCCGTGTCGCTACCCGGCGGATAGGTCTCGTCGAGAAAGGCGATGGCCCGGCTCGGATGCGCCTTGCCCACCAGTTTCATGCTGACGGCGCCGTCGGAAATATCGATCAGTTCGCCAGCCCGGTAAACCACCTGGGTCTCGCTATCCTGCTCAAAATCCGGAGAAAAGAACTCCACCAGCGACATTGGAATGCCGCTCAGTACCTTCTTGAGCGAACTGATCGAGGGGCTGACGCTGTTCTTCTCGATCATGGAAATGGTGCTGTTGGTCACCCCGGCACGCTTGGCGAGTTCACGCTGGGAAAGACCTTTGAGCTTGCGGATGGTTTGCAGTCGAACGCCGACGTCCAATACGGGAGCCCCCAATCAAGCGCGAAAATCGGAAGCCCCTATGATGGCGAGGGCGTTCGATATTTTCAACACTTCAAAGCTTCGTTAGGCGCCCGGAGCATGAGCTATCAGCGTTCCGGCAGCGCAGCCACCACGGTGATCTCCACGCGCACCTGCGGCGCATACATCATCGCCTGGACCGTGGTGCGAGCCGGAGCGGCGCCCGAGGGCAGCCAGCTGTCCCAGATCTCGTTCATGCCTGCGTAGTCAGCCAGATCGCGCAGATGGATCAGCGCCGAAAGCAGATGCGACCTGTCTGTGCCGGCTTCGGCCAGAAGCCGGTCGATATGGGCCAGCGTTTCGCGAGTCTGCTGGCGGATATCGCCGGCAAGATCATCAGCCAACTGGCCCGACAGATAAACGGTGCCCTGGTTGATCACTATGTCGCTGTAGCGGACCTCGGTGTGCAAGCGCTTGATCGGCATCGGCATTCTCCTGGATACGAATGGCAGCGGGCCACCCTGACAGGCGACCCGCTGCCTGCGAGGGTCAAACCAGCGGGTTCAACTTGCTCTTCTGCACCTCGACGGTCGCACCGGAGCGGTTGCGGATCCAGCTGTAAGCGATGGCAAGGATCAGGGCGAAGCCTACATAGCCCAGCAGCGGATAGACGGTACCAACCAGCTTGCTGAAACCGCCCAGGCTCAGGGCCAGACCAATGCACACGGATATTGCACTGAAACCCTTGAAGCGTGTCGACTCAGGCTTGGCAAAGCGTGCGCTGAAAGCGAAGAACATGCCCACAGCAGTGCTGTAGATCATGCAGATCAGCGCCACCGACATCACCATTGAGAGAATCGGCGAGATCCGCGAGGCCAGCGCCAAAGTCGGCATCTCGACGCCTTGCAACTGGTTGATATTGGCGAACAGGCCGATGTTGAGCACCAGGATCAGCAGACCCAGACCCAGGCCGCCGAACACGCCACCAAGCGCTGCGGCCTTGGGTTGCTTGGTCAAACCCCCGATCACCGCCAGCATCGGGAAGCCCACCGCGATGTTGAAGGAGGCGTACAGCAGCGCGCCGACGACCCAGTTGGAGCTGACCGTTTCGTTGTTCTCGCGAGCGACTGCATCGAGGACTTCAACCGGAGCGTTGTAGCTGAAGATCGAATAGCAGGTGATAAGCAGGACCATTGCCAGCAGGAAGGGCATGACTGCGCTGATCAGGTTGATGATCCGCGTGACGTTCAGGCACAACGTCGCGATCACCAGCGCGGTCATCAGCACGCCGCCGAACAATGGCGGCAGGCCGTACTGCTGAGCGAAGATCGAGCCGCAACCGGCCAGCATCACCACGCCCACGCCGTAGAGGAAGAACGACAGCACCAGATCGACGACCAGCCCAACGCGCGCGCCGAAGAGAATGCAGAGTACTTCCTTGTGGGAGTTGGCCTGCATCTTGGAACTCATCCGGGCAATCTGCATGCCGAGGAAAGCGAACAGCAGGCCGCTGACGAGGGTACCGACAATGCCGATCATCCCAAAGCCGGTGAAGAACTGGAGCACTTCCTGGCCGGAGGCGAAGCCGCCTCCGATAACCACGGACATATAGGCAAGCGCAATCTGAATCGATTGTTTGTTCATTACATTCGTCTCGTTATTAGATTTGTAGGTACGAGGAATGACTGCAGTTTCAGCACATTCCGGTAAAGCAGCTACCCCCATTCATGGGGACTAATGAGCAACTCCGGCTCGCTGATTTCTTCTCCAACAGCCGAACAAAAGCTCGCAACGCGAGCCTTTGCCCGAACATGAGTTCACAGGATTGAATTAGGTCAATCAGTGGGCAGACGCTGGCTGCCTGGCGCCACTGGCCTCGCTGCTACGGTCGTAGCGGGAGATGTCGAGACCCTGGGCGCTGATCTGTGGGCGCTTCTTGGCGATCAGATCGGCGAGCAGGCTACCTGAGCCGCAAGCCATGGTCCAACCCAGCGTGCCATGGCCTGTATTGAGGAACAGGTTGCGGTACCGCGTGGCGCCGATGATCGGCGTGCCGTCCGGCGTGGCAGGCCGCAGACCGGTCCAGAACTCGCCGGTGGTCGGATCGCCGCCCTGGGGATAGAGGTCACCGACGACCATCTCCAGTGTCTCGCGGCGACGCGGATCGAGCGACAGGTCATGCCCGGCGATCTCGGCCATGCCGCCAACGCGGATGCGGTTGTCGAAGCGGGTAATGGCTACCTTGTAGGTCTCGTCGAGAATCGTCGAGTTGGGCGCCATCTCGGCATTGGCGATGGGAACCGTCAGCGAGTAGCCCTTCAGCGGATAGATCGGGGCCTTGATGCCCAGCGGCTTGAGCATCTGCGGCGAATAGCTGCCCAGCGCCAGTACGTACTGGTCGGCGCGTTCCAGCTCACCGTCGATCCAGACGCCAGCGATACGCTCGCCGTCGTTTTCCAGACGCTCGATGTTGCAGCCGAAGCGGAACTCGACGCCCAGTTCGCGGGCCATCTCGGCCAGGCGGTTGGTGAACATAAAGCAGTCGCCGGTCTGGTCGTTGGGCAGATGCAGCGCGCCCGCCAGCTTGTGCTTGACGCTGGCCAGGGCCGGCTCGACGCGAGCGATGGCGTCGCGATCGAGCAGCTCGAACGGCACGCCGGAAGCTTTCAGTACGGCGATGTCCTTGGCGGCTGCATCAACCTGCGCCTGGGTGCGGAACAGTTGGGTAGTGCCGCGCTGGCGGCCTTCGTAGCTGATGCCGGTTTCAGCGCGCAGCTCGTCCAGGCAGTCGCGGCTGTACTCGGACAGGCGCACCATGCGTTCCTTGTTCACCGCGTAGCGGCTAGAGGTGCAGTTGCGCAGCATCTGCGCCATCCACAGGTACTGGTCGATATTGCCGGTGAGCTTGATCGCCAGCGGAGCGTGGCGTTGCAGCAGCCACTTCATCGCCTTCAGCGGGACTCCCGGCGCGGCCCAGGGCGACGCATAGCCCGGTGAGACCTGGCCGGCGTTGGCGAAGCTGGTTTCCATGGCCACGGCTGGCTGACGATCAACGACGACGACCTCGAACCCCGCACGCGCCAGGTAATACGCACTGGCGGTACCGATTACACCGCTACCCAGGATCAGAACTCGCATGAATCTTTGCCCTCCATCCGGCACGCCCGGATGCAACCATTTATTGTTGGAGGGGAGTGTAAGGCGCTCAGAGCAGTGTTATTCACTGATTATCGCGTTATTCTTGCTAAAAATTCTCGGCAAAAATCCTTTTACAGGAGTTACATCCACCATGACCGGCCAGTCAAAAAACCGCCGCGAATTGGACCGAATGGACCGCAGCATCCTGCGCATCCTGCAGCAGGAAGGGCGGATCTCCTTCACAGAACTGGGCGAACGGGTCAACCTGTCGACCACTCCATGCACCGAGCGGGTGCGCCGTCTGGAGCGCGACGGAGTCATCCTCGGCTACCACGCCCGACTCAACCCGCAGCTGTTGCGCGCCAATCTGCTGGTGTTCGTAGAGATCAGCCTGGACTACAAATCCGGCGACACCTTTGATGACTTCCGCCGCGCGGTGCTCAAGCTGCCCCATGTACTGGAATGCCATCTGGTTTCCGGAGACTTCGACTATCTGGTGAAGGCCCGTATTTCGGAAATGGCCTCGTATCGCAAGCTGCTCGGCGACATCCTGCTCAAGCTGCCCCATGTACGTGAGTCCAAAAGCTATATCGTCATGGAAGAGGTAAAGGAGTCGCTGGCGCTGCCAGTGCCTGAGTAACCTCCGGCCCGACCGCCCATATGGCAGGCTCTTTGCTCCGCAATTGGCTGCCGATCTACTCTTCCCAGGTCATTCACTTCAGGAGCCATCCATGCGTGCTCGCCAAGCCGCCGTTCATGGACCAGACCACGCAGCGTCCTATTACGCTGCCAGTGCCAACCGACAGCTCGATCTGCCTCGCCTGGAAGGTGAGCAGACAGCCGATGTCTGCATCGTCGGCGGCGGCTTCACCGGGCTCAATACCGCCATCGAACTGGCCGAGCGCGGCCTCTCGGTGGTGCTGCTGGAGGCGCGTCGCATCGCCTGGGGCGCCAGCGGTCGCAACGGCGGCCAGCTGATTCGCGGCGTGGGACATGACGTCGAGCAGTTCGCCCCGCTGATCGGCGAAGCCGGCGTGGATGAACTCAAACGCATGGGCTTTGAGGCGGTGGACATCGTCCGCCAGCGCATCGAGCGCCACCGCATCGATTGCGACCTGACCTGGGGCTATTGCGATCTTGCAACCAAACCCAGGCACTTGAGCAATTTCGCAGAGGAATACGCGGACCTCCAGCGCCTGGGCTATCCGCACCCATTGCGGCAAGTGGCCAAGGCCGACCTGCACCAAGTGATCGGCTCGGATCGCTATCTGGGTGGTCTGCTGGACGCAGGCTCGGGCCATCTGCATCCGCTCAACCTGGCGCTGGGCGAGGCGGCAGCGGCGCAGGCGCTGGGCGCACGGCTGTACGAATACTCTGCGGCCGAGCAGATCGACTACGGCGCGGAAATTCGCGTGCGCACCGCAACCGGCAGCGTGCGCGCCAAGCAACTGGTACTGGCCTGCAATGCCTACCTTGGCCAGTTGCACCCACAACTTGCGGGCAAGGTGCTACCGGCCGGCAGCTATATCATCGCCACCGAGCCGCTGCCCGAACCGCTTTGCCGGGAGCTGCTGCCGCAGAACAGTGCCGTCTGCGATCAGCGTGTGGCGCTGGATTACTTTCGCCTCTCGGCGGACCGCCGGCTGCTGTTCGGCGGCGCCTGTCACTACTCCGGGCGCGACCCCAGCGACATCGCCGCGTATATGCGACCCAAGATGCTGGAGGTGTTCCCACACCTGGCGGGCGTCAACATCGACTATCAGTGGGGCGGCATGATTGGCATCGGCGCGAACCGCCTGCCGCAGATCGGTCGCCTGCCTGACCATCCCAATGTCTATTATGCGCAGGCCTACGCCGGCCATGGCCTAAACGCCACGCATCTGGCCGCGCGCCTACTCGGTGAAGCCATCAGTGGCCAGCTCGAAGGCCGCTTCGATCTGTTTGCCCGAGTACCACACCCGACCTTTCCCGGCGGCCGCATGCTGCGCTCACCGCTGCTGGCATTGGGTATGCTCTGGTACCGACTCAAGGACCAGTTCTGAATTCCGCCGCTTCGCTGGCGTCCAATCGTGAAGGTATTCCAAGGGACTGACAGGCCGTTGAACATCACAGTCAACACGCACCATGTGCAATCACCCAGGCACAGCCCGGATGGCGCGCCACATTCGCCACCCCTCTTGGCATCTGCCAATCTGTACATCTGCCTGCTGATGGCGGCAATGCTGCTGCTCGCCGGCTGTATCGGCCAAGCTTCACCACAAAGCCATTCGCCCTCACTGCCCAACCACTCGTCCGAACTGACACAACGGGTCGAGGCCATTGTCGCTACCCAGCCCGTGGGATATTCAGGCTTTCGTCTGCTGTCATCGAGTAGCGAAGCCTTTGCCGCACGGATGAAGATGATTCGCCACGCCGAAGTCAGCCTCGACGTGCAGTATTACATCGTCCACGACGGCCTCAGCACCCGCGCTCTGGTCGGCGAGCTTCTGCATGCAGCCGATCGCGGCGTACGCGTGCGGATTCTGCTCGACGACACCACCAGCGACGGTAACGACTACCAGATCGCGATCCTCGCCGCGCACCCGAACATCGCCATTCATGTCTTCAATCCGCTGCACCTGGGCCGTAGCAATTTCGTCACGCGCTCCCTAGGCCGCCTGCTGCACCTGTCCCGCCAGCATCGACGCATGCACAACAAGCTGATAGTGGCCGACAGCAGCCTGGCGATTGTCGGCGGACGCAATCTGGGCGATGAGTATTTCGAGATCGACAAGGGGCTCAACTTCACCGATCTCGATCTGCTCAGCGCCGGCCCGGTCGCCGAACAGCTGGCCAACAGTTTCAACCAGTACTGGAACCATTCGCTGAGCGTGCCCATCCGGCAGTTTCTCCACAGCCCGCCAACGACGGCGGAACTGAGCGAGGCCCGCGAGCAGATCGTGTCGTACCTGCATACCGAGCAACGCATGGAAACACCGCGCTACCAGCGACTGATGCTCGATCTGCAGGAGCCGCTGCTAGGGCAATGGCTTGAAGAGCTGATCTGGGCACCCGGCGCAGCACTTTGGGACCACCCCGACAAGATCGAGGCCTCGGGCATTCCCGACGACCATCTGCTGCTGACCACCCAGTTGCAGCCCAGCCTGAACGCGGTAAAGGAAGAGATGACGCTGATTTCGGCCTATTTCGTGCCGACCGCAGACGGCGTCTCCTTCCTTAGCCGGCACGCCGAGGAAGGGGTGACCATCCGCATTCTGACCAACTCCCTGGAAGCCACCGACGTCCCAGTGGTGCATGGCGGTTACGCGCCGTACCGCGAGCAGCTGCTGGAAGCCGGCGTGAAGCTGTTCGAACTGCGCCGGCAACCAGATCAGGACACCTCGATCAACATCACGGGCGAATCCGAATCCAGCCTGCACAGCAAGGCCGTGGTGATCGACCAGCGGAAGGTCTTCCTCGGCTCGCTGAATCTCGACCCGCGTTCAATACTATGGAATACCGAGGTCGGCGTACTGATCGACAGCCCGGAACTGGCCAGCGAAGTTCATCGCCTGACACTCGAAGGTACCTCACCTACGCTGAGCTACGAGGTTCGCCTGGTTGAGCATGAAGGCGGCAAGCGGATGATCTGGATCGCCGAAGATGAAGGGCAACAGAGAGTTCTCACTCGTGAGCCCGGTGGCGCCTGGCGTCGTTTCAATGCCTGGCTAAGCCGGGTAATCGGTTTGGAGCGCATGCTCTAGCGCGCTGTCTGCCGCGGGGCGGCAGCCACCATACCGGGACCTTATGGCATACCGGCCAAGCTTGCGGATCAAACTGACGTAAACGTCCAAATCATCACCTGGGGTGACACTAAAATGCCATCCGCCGGACTAGTCTATCGTGCAGCGCCACTTAGCTGGCACCTGCCAAACAGGCTGCTGAAAGCCCAGAAGCAGTGCATCACTGCCGCGTTCGCCGTCGGGCCGCACCCATAAGCATTAGCCGCAAGCAGCTCTGCGCGGTAGCTTTAAAAATGCCAGCGAAGGCAATTTTCCATAGCGGAAAATAAGAATAAAAAAGGAGAGCGACGATGCATCCATCCAAACGCATTTGGCTACTGGCTCTGCTGATCGGCTGGCTGCCAACTCTAAACAACCCAGCTCACGCCCAGAATTTCGCTGCTCTGGAGAGCATGCAGGTCTATGCCAGTCGGGCGACCAGCAGCCTGCTGCTCTATCGTGGCGAGGGTTTCCAGCAAGCTCACCTCAAACGCCTGGAGGGCGATCTTTCTGCCTTGAACGCCTCCCTGAGCAGCCACCCCGGCACAAACAACGAGCTGCGCGAGCTGCACCAGGTACTGCAAGACACACTGCGCGAAGGTGCCGGTTTCGGCTACGAGGAAGACGATGTGCCCTGGGGTTGGACGCTGCAGATGAGCAAGGCCCTACGTGACTTCCTGAGCGCTGTGCGCAGCCAGCAGGGAACCGATATCCAGGCCGAACTGCCGGCCAAGGTCGAATATCTGGCCGTGCAATACCTGAGCCGCGCCTACGTCGGCTCCTTCGAGACCGCTCGCGAGCAACCGGACACCTATCTGGGGCAGGACGAACGCAGGCTGGTACCCGCCATCGACGCGCAGATCAACAGTCTGGATAGCAGTACCAACCCCGCCGCCGTGGCCAAGTTGAAAACCCGCTGGGGCTTTCTCAAGAGAGCGCTGGAAGACATGAACAGCGGCAACAACAGTTTCAATACCGCTTCCGGTCGCCCGTTCGCGCCGATCATGGTCGATCTGCACGCGCGCAACCTCAGTAATCAGTGGATGGATCTGGAGCCCTGAAACGCGGGGCTGTCAGGCCGTGTGAAAACTAAAGCGCTCGGCCAGGCTGCGTTTTCACACGACCTGTCGTGCCCCGGCCTTACGGCTCGGGGCGATATCCCAGTCGCAGGCCGCCCCAGTGGCGGCCGCGGACCATGATCGGCACCGACAGGTCATGCATCAGCTCGCCGGTGTCACGGCTGTAGGTCTGCAATAGCACCTTGCGCTGGTGGCTGCCGCAGCGCCCGCCGGTACGATCGTTGAACAGCCGCTTGCTGCGGCTCTTGGCCCTGTCTATAACCGGATCACCCACAGGCGGGTGGTTGAAGGCGCGGTTATGCGTTGGCACATAGCCGTCCGGTGTAATGGCGATGGCATAGACCAGGGCATCGTTGCGATCCAGCAGCGGCTCCTGGATTGCCGGCAGCACCTCGTCGGCATAGCGATCGAAACGGGTGCTGTAGCGTATCGGGTCGGTTCCCGGCTGCGCCTTGTAGTCCCGATCGAAGAGATCATCGACCGTCAGCCGGCCGGCCGCCAGATCCGCCTCGAAGCGCTCACTGATGGCATTCGCCCCCTCGCGGGCCAGATCGAAGATACGTTGGTGATAGTCGTCCAGCTGCACTTCAGCAAGCTGCTCGCTGACCGCCTCGGCCTGGCCCACAAGCTTCTCCGACGCCTGTTCCAACTGGCTGGTCTGCTTCTCGCTGTCGAGAGCATCGGCGCGCAGCTGATCCAACGCGGTAAACAGGTGCGCAAGGCGTTCATGGTTACTGCTGGTACCTGCCGTGATTTCCGCCACCTGGGTTTCCACGCTGACGGCCAGCTCGGCGATTTCGGTCAACTGACCGCCAGTGCCGGCGACCTGCGCGGCCGCTTCATCGAGTTCACTGGCCTGCTTCTGGATGTGGCTGACCACCGCCTCGCTCTGGGCACGGATATCGCTGACCATTCGCCCGACCTCTTCGGTGGCGCTGCTGGTACGTCCGGCAAGGTTGCGCACCTCGTCGGCTACCACCGCGAAGCCTCGCCCGCTCTCACCCGCGCGGGCCGCCTCAATGGCGGCGTTGAGCGCGAGCAGGTTGGTCTGGCTGGCAATGGACTGGATTACGTCGGTGATCTGCCGGATTTCCTCGGTACGTGACGAAAGCCCGTCCAGCAACTCGCGGCTGGACTCGGTCTGTGCGCTGAGCTGCTGCATGCGCTCGATGGCCTGTTGCAACGCGGCGCGCCCATCGTCACTGCTTTTGCGCACCCTCTCGGCGGCTTCCAAGGCCTGCTTGGCGCGGTCGGCACTGTCCTGTTCGGTGGCGGTCATCGCCTCGGCGCCGTTGGCAATCTCGCTGATCGCTGCCAGCTGCGAGTGCAGCCGCACGGCCAGCTGCTCGGCGCTGTAGGACACCTGCGCAGCCGCCAAAGCGTTGTGGCAGGTGTGCCGCGAGAGGCTCTTGCTCATTTCGGCAAAGCCCTGACCTTCGGCCGCAGCCTCCAGCTTGTCGTCCCCTGAGGCGCCCCAGGGCACCAGCCAGGGCCAGAGGCCGACCAGCAGCAACAGGGGGACCAGGAATTGGAGCGACAGCTCCAACCAGACATGAAGCATCAATAACCCCAGCAAGGTCACCGCATGCAGCAGGCAGACCTTTGGGTGAAGGCGGAAAGCCGGGCTCATAAAGGCCTCTTCTTTTAATGGGTTGCGAAATCCCTTGTACTCATCCACGCCGGAATTGAACAGCCTTGCCTTGGTAGCATTAGGCCGTCATTCCCACCACCAGCTTAACGGCACCCTTCGCAAAGGCTTGAACTTGACTCCGGTTTCTACATCCAGCCGCGCTCGGCCATGGATAAGGGCTCACCATCGCCGACAATGAAGTGATCGAGCACGCGCACATCGATCAGCGCCAGCGCGTCAGTCAGTTTTCGCGTCAGTTGTCGATCCGCCTGGCTCGGTTCGGCCACCCCCGAGGGATGGTTGTGGGTGAGGATCACCGCCGCCGCGTTCTGCGCCAGCGCCCGCTTGACCACCTGCCGGGGGTAAACGCTGGCGCCGTCGATGGTGCCGTGAAACAGCACTTCGAAGGCTAGGACCCGGTGTTTGGAGTCGAGGAAGAGACAGGCAAACAGTTCGTGGGGCTCGTGACGCAAGCGTGCTTTGAGGTAATCGCGCACCGCCTGCGGGCTTTCCAGCGCCGAGTCGCGACGGATGCGCTCGGCCAAATGGCGCCGCCCCATCTCGAGCACTGCTTGCAGCTGGGCGAACTTGGCAGGGCCGAGGCCCAGATGGCTGCTGAACTGTTCCAGATCGCTTTCCAACAATGCGCGCAAACTGCCGAACTCGCTGAGCAGCTGGCGCGCCAGATCCACTGCGCTTTTGCCGGTAACGCCGGTGCGTAGAAAGATCGCCAGCAATTCCGCATCGGACAAGGCCGCTGCGCCCTGCTCCAGAAGCTTTTCTCGCGGTCGCTCCGCCGCTGGCCAGTCACGAATGCTCATGTTTCCTCCCTGTGAGCAGGCGCGCCGATTGAGCACTCTGAAACCGTCTGCCTCGCCATCGCGGTGTTGAAAACAGGCACATTTACAACGGGTAGACCGTGCTGTTTCGCCTTGCGCTGGTTGCCTCGCCAAGGTTTTAGAAGTGCCCTATTCCCTGTGGGCGCTGTGATATCGTGTCGACCTTTTATCCCCAGTCTCCGGCGCTTGCCGGAACCAGTTCACAGCGTAACAAGGCAGGCCTATGCAGCGGCTTTATCGTAAACGCATCGTCCTTGGCGTGGGTGGCGGGATCGCCGCCTACAAAAGTGCCGAGCTGGTACGCCGGCTCCGTGATCAGGGCGCGGAAGTCCGGGTCGTGATGACCAGTGGCGGTCGCGAATTCATCACTCCACTTACCCTGCAGGCGCTTTCCGGTCACCCGGTCCATCTCGACCTGCTCGATACGGCGGCAGAAGCTGCGATGGGCCATATCGAACTGGCGCGCTGGGCCGATCTGGTATTGATCGCGCCGGCCACCGCCGACCTGATGGCGCGTCTGGCGCAGGGCGTGGCCAACGATCTGCTGACCACCGTGGTGCTGGCTACCAACGCTCCCATCGCCCTGGCGCCAGCAATGAATCAGGCCATGTGGGCCGACCCGGCGACCCAGGCCAATCGCCAGTTGCTGGAGCAGCGCGGCATCCGCCTGTTCGGGCCCGGCTCAGGCAGCCAGGCCTGCGGCGACATCGGTATGGGCCGTATGCTCGAAGCCGACGAGCTGGCCCACGCCGCCGCCGACTGTTTCGACACCGGTCTGCTCACCGGCCTGCATTTGCTGATTACCGCCGGCCCGACTCAGGAAAACATCGATCCGGTGCGCTATATCACCAACCACAGCTCCGGCAAGATGGGCTTCGCCCTGGCCGAAGCGGCTGTCGAGGCCGGTGCCCGCGTGACCCTGGTTTCCGGGCCGGTGTTCCTGCCGACGCCTGACCGCGTGCAGCGCATCGACGTGGTAAGCGCCCGCGACATGCTCGCTGCCTGCGAAGCGGCGATGCCCTGCGACCTGCTTATCGCTGCCGCTGCAGTCGCCGATTACCGTCCGGAAGTAGTCGCACCGCACAAATTGAAGAAAGACCCCACCAGCGGTGAAGGCCTGCTCCTGCAGATGGTGCGCAATCCCGATATTCTCGCCACCCTGGCCGGGCGCGAAGACCGCCCGTTCAGCGTCGGCTTTGCCGCCGAAACTGAAAATCTGCTGGAGTACGCCACACGCAAGCTGCGCGACAAGAACCTCGATCTGATCGTCGCCAACGACGTTGCCAACCCCGGAATCGGCTTCAATAGCGAGGAAAACGCGGTCACCGTCATCGACCGCCAGCAGCGTGAAACCCGCTTCAGCCAGGCCAGCAAGGGGCATATTGCCCGCCAGTTGATCGCCTTTATCGCCGACCGTTACCGACAGGCCTGACCCACCATGCACAAGCTCCAGGCAAAAATTCTAGACCCCCGCCTCGGCCAGGATTTCCCCCTGCCCGCCTACGCCACCCGCGGTTCCGCCGGACTCGACCTGCGCGCCATGCTGCAGGCCGACGCCACGCTGGAACCGGGCCAGACCCTGCTGATCCCCACCGGGCTGTCGATCCATATCGCCGATCCGGGCCTGGCGGCGCTGGTGCTGCCGCGCTCCGGGCTGGGCCACAAGCACGGCATCGTACTGGGCAACCTGGTCGGCCTGATCGATTCGGATTACCAGGGCGAGCTTATGGTGTCCTGCTGGAACCGCGGCCAAAGCGCGTTCAACATCGCCGTCGGCGAGCGGATCGCTCAGCTGGTGCTGGTGCCGGTGATCCAGGCGCAGTTCGAACTGGTCAGCGAATTCGACAACAGCGAACGAGGCGCTGGCGGCTTCGGTCATTCCGGCAGCCACTGAGACACCTCATCCAGGACGACCGAGGAGCTCCATGAAACTCTTCAAGCGCACCGCCAAGGACACCGGCGTACTCAACCCCGCCGCCACCGCCAAACCCTCCACCCGTCGCCCCCAGGGGCTAAGCGCACTGACGCCTGGACTGCTGGCGGGCCTGACCGGGCTCGCCGTAGCCTCCGCGCTGCTCTGGCTCACCTACCAGGCTGGTCAGCAACAGCAGGCCGCGCAACTGGCCCAAGCCTGGGGCCAGAGCCAGGCGTCGGCCCTCCAGCAGGCGCTGAGACAGCTGGCTGCCGACACCCGCAGCGCTGCCGCTGATCCGCAGCTCCTCGAAGCCCTGGGCAGCGGGCAGCCCGAACAGCTGCGCGCTGCCGAGCAGGCATTGACCGACAGCCCAGGCGTAGTCGACGCCCACCTCAATCGTCGTGGTCAGGCTCGTCAGAACACCGAGCGCCCCGGCCCGTTGAATTTCGCCGCGCTGGATATGCTCAAGCGGGTAGAAAATGGCCAGTCTCCGGCGCCCGAGGCGTTCCGCGTGGGTGATCACTGGCTGGTCTACAGCGCCGCCGCCCTGCGCGCCGATGACCAGCAGCCAATCGCAGGCACGCTGCTGCGCGTGACCAGTCTTGAGCGTCTGCTGGCTGCGCTACCAAGCCTGCCCGCCGATGCGGGACAATTGCGTCTGCAACAGCAGTTCGGCAACGCTGCCGCTCAACTGCTGGTGCAGCGCGGTGGCAACGGCCAGGAAAGCCAGGCCCTTAGCCTGCCAAGCGGCAACCCGAACTGGACCCTGAGCTTCCTGCCCGCACCACAGCTGGGCGCCATGCAGGTGTCGCCCGTTCTGTTACTGGGTGCTGCTCTGGCCGCGCTGTGCGGCCTGCTGCTGGGCCTGCAGCTGGTGCTGGGCGCGCAGCAGCGGCGGCTGCGTGAAGATGTCACACATCTCGGGCAGATGGTGCAGGAACTCTCCAATGGCAAGGCCATCAAAACTCCGACCTTGAGCCTTCCGGCGCTTGATGCGCTGGCCAGAAGCCTGGCCCGCCTGACACTACAGCCCGCAGCCAGGGCCGCCAGCACGACGCGGCCGGCTGCGAGTCAGGCTCCATCCACCGAGTACATCGATCCTCTGTTTCAGAACACCGATATTCTCGACATCGACATTCTCGACGAAGACCAGGATTGGCTAGGTCTCGATACGAAGGAGCGAGAAACCGCAATGAGCACCAAAGCCCCGCAACTCCCTGCCAGCATCTTCCGCGCTTACGACATCCGCGGCGTCGTCGGCGATACCCTGACCCCGGAAACCGCCTATTGGGTGGGTCGCGCGGTCGGTTCTGAAAGTCTGGCCAAAGGCGAACCAAACGTATCGGTTGGGCGCGATGGTCGCTTGTCCGGCCCTGAGCTGGCCGAACACCTGATCCAAGGCCTGGTGGACAGTGGCTGCAGCGTCAGCGATATCGGCATGGTGCCGACCCCGGTACTCTACTACGCGGCCAACGTGCTGGCGGGGAAATCCGGCGTGATGCTTACCGGAAGCCACAACCCGCCCGACTACAACGGCTTCAAGATCGTTATCGCCGGCGACACTTTGGCCAACGAACAGATTCAGGCCCTGCGCCTGCGCATCGAGAACAACGACCTGGCCGAAGGCGTCGGCCAGGCCGAGCAGGTCGAGGTGCTGGAGAGCTACTTCAAGCGCATTCGCGATGATATCGCCCTGGCCAAGCCCATGAAGGTGGTGGTCGACTGCGGCAACGGCGCCGCTGGCGTCATCGCCCCGCAGCTGATCGAAGCCCTGGGCTGCACGGTGATTCCGCTGTTCTGCGATGTGGACGGCAACTTCCCCAACCATCACCCCGATCCGGGCAAGCTGGAAAATCTCGAGGACCTGATCGCCAAGGTCAAGTCCGAGAAGGCCGACCTGGGCCTGGCCTTCGACGGCGACGGCGACCGCGTCGGCGTCGTGACCAACACCGGCACCGTGGTCTACCCCGACCGCCTGCTGATGCTGTTCGCCAAGGACGTGGTTTCTCGCAACCCCGGTGCCGACATCATTTTCGACGTCAAATGCACGCGTCGCCTGACCCCGCTGATCAGCGGCTACGGCGGTCGTCCGGTGATGTGGAAGACCGGCCATTCGCTGATCAAGAAGAAGATGAAGGAAACCGGTGCCCTGCTGGCGGGCGAAATGAGCGGCCACATCTTTTTCAAAGAGCGCTGGTACGGCTTCGATGACGGCATCTACAGCGCCGTACGTCTGCTGGAAATCCTCAGCCAGGACAAGCGCAGCGCCGAGCAGGTGTTCTCTGCCTTCCCCAATGATCTCTCGACTCCGGAGATCAATATCCAGGTCACCGAAGAGAGCAAGTTCACCATCATCGAAGCCTTGGGCCGCGAAGCCCAGTGGGGCGAGGCCAGCGTCACCACCCTTGACGGCCTGCGCGTCGATTATCCGAAAGGCTGGGGTCTGGTGCGCGCTTCCAACACCACACCGGTACTGGTGCTGCGCTTCGAGGCGGAAAGCGAAGCCGAGCTCAAGCGCATACAGGACGTCTTCCGCGCCCAGCTTTATACTGTCGCGCCTGATCTCCAACTGCCGTTCTGATTTGCGGAGCCCTGCATGACCCTCAGCCGTGAAGCTGCCACCCAATTCGCCCAAGTCCTGTCCGAAGCGCTGCCCTATATCCGTCGCTTCGTCGGCAAGACGTTGGTCATCAAGTACGGCGGCAACGCCATGGAAAGCGAGGAGCTGAAAACCGGCTTCGCCCGCGATATCGTGTTGATGAAGGCGGTCGGCATCAACCCGGTGGTGGTGCACGGCGGCGGCCCGCAGATCGGTGACCTGCTCAAGCGCCTGAACATCGAAAGCCACTTTATCGACGGCATGCGCGTGACCGACGCACAGACCATGGATGTGGTGGAAATGGTGCTGGGCGGCCAGGTCAACAAGAGCATCGTCAATCTGATCAACCAGCATGGCGGCCACGCCATCGGTCTGACCGGCAAAGACGCCAATCTGATCCGGGCCAAGAAGCTCAAGGCCAGTCGCAAGACCCCGGAAATGACCCAGCCGGAAATCATCGACATCGGCCATGTCGGCGAAGTCACCGGGATCAACACCGATCTGCTGGAGATGCTGTCGCGCGGCGATTTCATCCCGGTCATCGCCCCCATTGGCGTCGGCGAGAACGGCGAGTCGTACAACATCAACGCCGACCTGGTGGCCGGCAAGGTGGCCGAGGCGCTGAAGGCCGAGAAGCTGATGCTGCTGACCAACATCGCCGGCTTGATGGACAAGCAGGGCCAGGTCCTGACCGGCCTGTCTACAGCTCAGGTCGACGACCTGATCGCCGACGGCACCATCTACGGCGGCATGCTGCCGAAGATCCGCTGCGCCCTGGAAGCCGTGCAGGGCGGCGTGCACAGCGCACATATCATTGATGGTCGAGTGCCCAACGCGGTGCTGCTGGAAATCTTCACCGATATCGGCGTTGGAACCCTGATCACCAACAATCAGCACTAAACCGAGCCGGGCGCAATGCCCTGTACTCCTGTCGCTCAGCCCGCCACGACGGCGGGCTGAGCGGCACAGTCATCACTGCTTCACATACGAACACCACTTTGGCGTGCCTCAGCGCTTGCCTGTCTTGCTCGGCTTGTCCGGCTTGTCCGGCTTGCGCAGCCGCACGTAGAGATCCAGGCCACCCGTGGCGCTGCTGCCGCGCGACTCCAAATCGAATCGCGTGGGTTCTGCGGCAATCAGATCGCTGAGCTTCCTGCAGCCGTAAAGCCTGGGGTCGAAGGCCGGGCGCAATTTGCTGATGTTCTGTCCAAGCGTCCCAAGCTGAATCCAGTCATCTTCCTCGGAAAGGTCGTCGAGCACTCTGGCGATGAAATCCACCGGCACCTGTTGGCAGTTGATGGCGGCCTTGCCGGCGGGCTTGGCTGCTCGCTTGTCGATTTCCTCGACCTGGGCAGCCGCAGCAGCCAGTTTTTCCGTAGACGGCGCTTCTGGCGGCTGCTTCAGGGCGGCGGCGCGGAGGATCTCGGTATAGATGAATTTGTCGCAAGCCGAGACGAACGGAGAAGGCGTCTTCTGCTCGCCAAAGCCGTACACCATCAGGCCCTCCTCGCGGATGCGCGCTGCCAGGCGGGTAAAATCGCTGTCGCTGGAAACCAGGCAGAAGCCGTCGAAGCGCCGGGTGTAGAGCAGGTCCATGGCATCGATGATCAGCGCGCTGTCGGTGGAGTTCTTGCCCGAGGTGTAGGCGAACTGCTGGATCGGCTGGATGGAATGGTCGAGCAGCACCTTCTTCCAGCTGCCAAGGTTGGGTTTGGTCCAGTCGCCATAGATGCGCCTGACGCTGGCCACGCCGTATTTGGCTATTTCCTCGAACAGAGCTTCGACAATGGCCGCCGGCGCGTTGTCGGCGTCGATGAGAACGGCGAGGAATTTCTGCTTGTTCGGGGTGCTGGATTTGCTGGCCATGGATCGTCCCTGAAAGAGAAAGTCATGACCATAACGCCAGCGCCCTGCTGCTGGCCAGTCGCGCCAGTCCCGATTTTTGACCGGCGGGAGATGGCGCAATTCAGCGATGACCATTCGGCGGCTACCTATGGTGCTTCGATGAACGGCAGAAAAACAGCGTCAGCAAAGTGACAAAATGACATTACGGCTAATACGCAGCCTTATTCGTCGCCAGGATGACTTTCCGATGCCCGCTGAAAAACGCTATTCCATCATTCTTGAACACACCGGCCAGGTACTGCTCGGGCATGCCTCGCTGTCCCAGATCGAGGCCTTCTGGGATGCCAACGACACACGCTATTTCGGTCTTCGTATCGAAGACGAGCAAAGCGACCATGCCCGCGTGTTCGTCACCGACGTAATCCCCGAAGAGGAAGAAGAGACTCTCTTCGCCTAGCCGCTGTACGGAAGAGCCGCTCGCTGGAGCTCGGTTAACCAGCTCGGAATGTACAGCTCAGAAACTCGTTTTGCCTTGCCCCAGCTAGCACTACGGTTGTCGTCCCACTCCGCTCTGCCCTCGCCTGCCGCTTGTTAGGCATAATCGATTGCTCGCAAGCGGAGCAATGGCATGCAGATCGACGAAGAACTGACTCTCAAGAAGCTGGAAACCTTCCTGGCCTTCATGCGCAACGGCAGCATGGGCAAGGCCGCCGCGGAGCTGAATACCAGCAATGTCAGCGTACACCGGGCCATTCATTCGCTGGAAAGCGCCTTGCGTTGCCCGCTGTTCAAGCATGAGGGGCGTAATCTAGTGCCGCTGGAAAGTGCCTATGTGCTGGAAGAGCGCGCCCAGCAGCTGGTCAAGGACGTAGTCGAAACGGTGCGCCAGACCCGCGAGGCGGCCGGCTTCTCAGCGGAACGCTTCAAGCTCGGCGCGCTCTACTCGCTGACCATCAAGACGGTGCCACAGCTGATCATGGGGCTGAAGCTGCGCCGCAGCGAACTCAACATCGACCTGATCCTCGGCTCCAATGTCGACCTGCTCTACAAGCTGAAGAACATGGAACTGGACGCCATCCTGGTTTCGCTAAACGAAAGCGTCACCGACCAGGATTGCGAGCAGGTGCCGCTGTTTTCCGACGATATCTACCTCGCTACGCCGGCCGACTCGCCTTTTGCCGATCAGAGCGAGGTCGACCTCAGCGACTTGCGCGATGCCACCTTCATCACCCTCTCCCAGGGGTTCGCCACCCATCAGGACGGCAACCGGGTCTTCGATCTCGCCGGTTTCAAGCCGCGGGTAGGGATGGAGGTCAATGACATCTTCACCCTGCTAAGCATGGTCAACTCCGGGGTCGGCTATGCCCTGCTACCGGGCCGAGTGGGAATGGTCTACGAGTCGGGGGTCAGGCTCGTCCCGCTTCAGGCGCGCTATCATCTGCAGCAGCATATTGGCGTGGTCTTCCTCAAAGCCAAGGAGCGTGACCCCAACCTGCTCGCGCTGCTCGCTGAATGCCGCATGTACAGCCTGAAATACAAGCCAGCATAATTGCCCACCGCTACGAATATGTTCAGCAACCCAGGACCAGGCGAAACGGTCAGGCGGCATGCCGCGCAGCATTCGGGCCGCGCTGCCAAAACCGAGCGAAACCGGCTTCGGAATCGTTAACCCAACCGTAACGTTGGCAGATATCTCTTAATTGATCTGCCTTTCAGCACAAGCTAGCTTGACACTCGGCTCGGGCAAGGTCGCCCGCGATAACAACAAGAAATTCCGTAGACGCAATAAAAATAATGATGGGCCGCTGCCGCGGCTCGAATGTCGATCCAGGAGTATGCCAAATGAAAGCCCTAATCCGTACCTCGGTTGCGGCCGCGTTGCTGGCCGCCAGCATCCCCAGCTTCGCCGAAACCGTCTTGCGTGCATCCCACCAGTTCCCCGGCAACCAGGGCGACCCGCGCGATGAGATGGTGCAGATCATCGCCCGCGAAGTGGCTGCTGCCGACGTCGGCCTGAAGATCCAGATCTACCCTGCATCCTCCCTGTACAAGGCCAACGAGCAATGGGGCGCCTTGACTCGCGGTCAACTCGACATGACCGCCCTGCCGCTCGATTACGCCTCCGGCCGCGTGCCCCAGTTTTCCGCCACGCTGATGCCGGGGCTGGTCAAGAACTACGAGCATGCCCAGCGTCTGAACCAGTCCGACTTCATTAAGGAAATCCACGCGATAGCCGAGAAAAATGGCGCGATTATCCTTGCCGACGCCTGGCTGGCCGGCGGTTTCGCCTCCAAGAAGCAGTGCATCACCTCGCCGGAAACCATCAAGGGCCAGGTGATTCGTGCCGCCGGGCCGGCGTTTGAAAACATGCTGGCAGCCGCGGGTGCCTCGATCTCTTCGATGCCGTCATCGGAAATCTACACGGGCATGCAGACCGGCGTGCTGGACGCCGCCAACACCTCCAACGACAGCTTCGTTTCCTACCGTCTGTACGAGCAGGTGAAATGCCTGACTGCCCCAGGCGATAACGCCCTGTGGTTCATGTACGAGCCGGTGCTGATTTCCAAGCGCAGCTTCGAGCGCCTGACTCCGGAACAGCAGCAGGCCATGCTGGCCGCCGCGAAGAAAGCTGAGGCTTATTTCGCTGAGGAAGGACCCAAGGGCGAAACGCGCATGAAGGAGACCTTTACCAAGGCCGGCGTCGAGGTGGTGAGCCTGAGCAAGGAGCAACACGACGCCTGGATGCAGGTCGCCCGCGAGTCTTCCTATCAATATTTCGCCGAGAAGGTGAAAGGCGGCAAGGAGCTGCTGGACAAGGCACTCGCCGTGCAGTGATGCCCACCCAGGCCGCTGCCGAGCGGCCTTCGCTGCGTTCGAGCCTGCTCCGTGCCTTCAGCTGTACGGCACGGGCTCCCAGGAGTTTGTTATGTCCAGACGTTTTATTAGCGTCATCGAGGCGCTATCGCGCTTCGGAGGCATCAGCGCCGTGTTCCTGCTGATCATCGCTATGGTCGTGATGTGCCAGATGATCCTCATGCGTTATCTGTTCAGGGCGCCCACCATCTGGCAGACCGAGGTGGTGGTGTTCGCGGCTACCGCGGCGATCTTCATCGGCGCACCCTACGTGCTGATGAAGAAGGGCCACGTCGGCGTCGATGTGATCGAGCTGATGCTGTCGACACCCAATCGTCGACGCATGCAGTGCCTCGGCGCGGTGCTGGGGCTGACCTTCTGCCTGCTGATGAGCGTGGCCAGCGGCATCTATGTCTACGAAGCCTGGGAAGGCGGCTGGACCACCTCGACCATCGCCGCCATTCCGCTGTGGATTCCCGCAACGCCGATGCTGGTGGGCTTCGGCCTACTTTGCCTGCAATACGTGGTGGAGCTGATGAAAATGATTCGCCCCGAACTGGCCCGCTCGCTGCAGCAGGACGCTGCGGCCCAGCACAATGCCCACAACATGCACAGCCGCCAGGGCCTGGGAGAAACGCCATGAGCCCGACCCTTGCAGGTACGCTGCTGATCTGCGGCTTGCTGGTTTTTCTCGCCACCGGCATGCCGATCGCCTTCGCCCTGGGGCTTGCGGCCATGGGCGGGCTGTTTATGGCGATGGGCCCGGAGGTCATCGGTGTGGTCGCCGAAACCATGTTCGCCGGCATCGGCAACCTGGCCTTCGTTTCGATTCCGATGTTCGTGCTGATGGGCGCCATCGTCGCCGGCACGCCCGCCGGCGCCGACCTGTATCGCGCACTGGATCGCTGGATGTATAAGGTGCCGGGCGGCCTGGTGCTGTCGAACATCGGCGCCTGTGCGGTGTTCTCGGGCATGACCGGCTCCAGCCCCGCGACATGCGCGGCCATCGGCAAGCTGGGCATCCCGGAGATGATCAACCGCGGCTACCCGTCCTCGGTCGCCACCGGTTCGATCGCCGCCGGCGGCACGCTGGGGATTCTGCTGCCGCCCTCGGTGACCATGATCATCTACGGCATCGCCACGGAAACCTCTATCGGCCGGCTGTTCCTCGCCGGCGTGCTGCCGGGACTGATGCTGACGGCGATGTTCATGGCCTGGGCAATGATCGATGCACGGCGCAAGGGCTTCCGCTTCGGCGCCGAGGGCGTGTACTACAGCCTGCGCGACAAGCTGGCCGCGCTGCCACGGATTCTGCCGCTGATGCTGATCATCCTCGGCGTGCTCTACGTGCTGTACGGCGGCGTCGCCACGCCTTCCGAGGCCGCCGGCGCCGGCGCGATGCTCACGCTGGTGGTGGTGGTGCTGGCCTACCGGCTGTTCAAGATGGGCACCTTCCGCGACATCTTCGGCTCCGGCATGCGTGAAAGCGTGATGATCATGATGATCCTCGCCTCCGCCGAACTGTTCGCCTTTGCGCTGTCGTCGCTGTACATCACCCAGTCGCTGGCCGAAACCATCGCCAGCCTGGAGGTGAACCGCTGGGTGCTGATGGCGGTGATCAACGTCTTCCTGCTGGTGGCCGGGATGTTCCTGCCGCCGGTGGCGGTGATCGTCATGTCCGCGCCGCTGCTATTCCCCATCGTGGTGCAGGCTGGCTTCGATCCCTACTGGTTCGCGGTGGTGCTGACCATCAACATGGAGATCGGCCTGATCACCCCGCCGCTGGGGCTGAACCTGTTCGTCATCAACGGCATCGCGCCGCAGGTGCCGACCCGGGAGATCCTCTGGGGCGCGCTGCCCTATGCCCTGGTGATGGTGCTGGCAATCATCATCCTGTGCCTGTTCCCGCAGATTGCCACCATTCTGCCCGACTATGTGATGGGCGAAGCGATCTAGAACTGGATGTTGACCACTGACCGTGTGCCGATTGGCGGGCTTCTTCGGAAGCCCGCTTTTTTATGGCTCTAGACATTACATGGGGCTTGGCACCGGACTGGCAACTTTATGTGCTGAATGAAAGTTTCGCTTTCATGGGCGCTTGCCGAGTTGCTTGATGGTGCGGGTTTCGCCCTGCTGGGCGAGTTACTTTTTTCAGTCGCGAAAAAAGTAACCAAAAACGCTTGCCCCTACATGCGGCCCTGCGCTGCGCGCAGGGTCCGTTCGCTCCACCGCTGCTTCAGGGGCCGGCTTACAAGGGCCGTCCCTGGCCCTTTAAGCCTCTCGCCGCATCCATGCGGCTCGCTCCCTTACGCAACGATTCCGCTCACCCTCCTGAAAGGGGCGGTTGGTGGCGCCTATTGGTTCGACAAAAAGAAGATAAGCCAAGCAAAAACCAATGATCTTCCAGGCGACTCGGACCCCGTTCCCGTTAGGAGGCCGAGTGGAGGTGTTGCTCAGGGGGACGCGAGGCATGGACGCCGAGCGAGGAGCGAAGGGACAGGGACGTCCCTTCGTGACGGCCCCCAGAGCGGCACCGGAGCGAGGGAAGTCTGGCCGCAGGCCAGACCCGGATGTCGGGGTGACCTTCTCTTTGGTTACTTTCTCTTGGCCAGACAAAAGCAACGAAGCGAAGCGGAGTAACAGCCACAGGCTGGCCCGAAGGGCGAGCGTAGCGAGTCAAGTGACTCGGCCGGGGGGAAACCAGAAGGGTTCAGCACACTTGGTAATCGCCTAAACGCTAAGCCAGCTGACAGCACCACCCAATCTTGCCAGTCCGGCGCCAACCCTCGCTTCTTGGAGAAAGCGCGAAATCTTTTCTAGGACCAGAGCAGCAGGGTTCGCCACTCTGGTCCAGGTTTCACGCCGCCTCGGCAGGACGCTTGCTGTGCTTGAAGGCCAGGCCAATCAGGCACACTACCGCCACCGCGATACCGATCGGCTTGCTGTACTCCATCGGCAGATTGAGGCCGATACCCGCCGTCGAGATGTAAGCCACCGTGATGGCTGTACCTACCGCAGCAGGAACACTGGTGATCCAGTGGAAAGCGCCGCGATCGTAAAGGTACTTGGTCGCCAGCCACAGCACGCTGGTGGACAGCAGCATGTTGGAGAAGGCGAAGTAGCGCCAGATCAGCGAGAAGTCCAGGAAGGTCATCAGATAAGCCACACCCAGCAGCGGCGCAGCCAGGGCCAGCCGGTTGACGGTTGTCTGCGAAATCTTGAACGCATCCATGATGGTCAGGCGTAGCGAACGGAAGGCAGTATCGCCGGAGGTGATCGGGAAGACCGCAACCGCAAGAATCGCCATCACACCGCCGAACACGCCCAGGTAGCTTGTGGCGACATGGTTGACCACCAAGCCGGGGCCGCCCTGATCGAGCATGGCCTTCAGTTCCGGATAGCCGCCAGGGAAGGCTGCAATGCCGGCCAGCGCCCAGACGCAGGCGACGATGCCCTCGCAGGTCATGGCGCCATAGAACACCGGACGCGCGTATTTCTCGTTGGTCAGACAACGGGCGATCATCGGCGACTGAGTGGAATGGAAACCACTGATAGCACCACAGGTGATGGTCACGAACAGCAGTGGCCAAACAGGCAGGCCGTCGGGGTTCGGAGTGAGGAAATCGTGCTCCTGATGGTTATGCACGAAGAAATCGAAGATCCCCGACACCTGCGGCAGGTTAGGCGCCTCCAGCAGCAGCGCCACGGCCACCAGGATGGTCATTACGATCATCAGCAAGCCGAACAGCGGATACAGTTTGGTGATGATCTTGTCGATGGGCAGCAAGGTAGCGAGGAAGTAGTAGCCGAGGATCACCAGTACCCAAAAGGTGTTGCCACCCAGAATGGTGCCCTCGAAGAAGGACAGGTTACTCAGCAGCCCGGCGGGGCTCATGATGAACACCACGCCGACAAAGAACAGCAGCATGGCGGTAAACACCAGCATGCAGCCCTTGAAGATCACGTTGTAGTAATGACCGGCGATTTCCGGCAGGCTCTTGCCATCTTCCTTCAGGCTCATGACACCAGAGAAGTAGTCATGCACCGCACCGCCGATCACGTTACCGATCACAATCCAGACCAGCGCGATCGGACCATAGAGCGCACCCAGGATGGGGCCGAAGATGGGGCCGACACCGGCAACGTTGAGAAACTGAATCAGGAAAGCGCGCGCGGGGCTGATAGGCACATAGTCCACGCCATCGCGCAGACGCTCCTGAGGGGTGATGGCAGTCGGGTCTATGCCGGCCTGTTTTTCAACGAACGGGCCGTAGAACTTGTAGCCAAGAACAAGTATGGCAAGGCTGATGAAGAAAAGGAGCATGGGAGCAGGTTCCTCATTATTTTTGGGATTTTCGAGTTTCTGGAAACTCAGCGGCACACAAGGCCGGCGCAGGATACCTGAGTTAGACAGCTCTGGACCGATTTTTGGCGTTCCTGGCGCGCACCTTCAGCGGCTTTTCGGCTGTGCCAGAGCCGTGCACTGACGCTGCGGATAGCAATAACAAGGGGCGCTTGGAATCGCGCGCGCAGGCAGCAAAACCGGGGCGACTAAAACCGGGAAGACTTGCTTTCGGGGCACTTCCGATAACGCAAACGCGCCCCGGGGGGGGGGGCGCTGTGATTTACGTCGAGCGTTAGCTATCTTTCGGCTCAGCCAATCATCCCGCGCATGATGAAGAACAACAGCGACGGGCCCAGCAGGCACCCCAGCGCGGTGTAGAACGCAGCGGTGAGACAGCCGTACGGCACCAGCCTGGCATCCGTTGCCGCCAGCCCGCCGGCGACACCGCTGGAGGTGCCGATCAGGCCTCCGAAGATCACCGCCGAGCGCGGGTTGTTCAGGCCGATCAAAGGCGCGACGAACGGCGTAGCCACCATCACCACGATGGCCTTGACCAGACCTGCGGCGATGGACAGCGCCATCACCTCTGAGCTGGCACCGATTGCCGCGCCGGTAACCGGCCCGACGATGTAGGTCACCGCGCCAGCGCCGATGGTGGTGAGACTAACCGCATCCGTGTAGCCAAAAGCCATGGCAACCCCAACACCCGCGACGAAGGAGGAGAACACCCCGATGAACGGGCCAGAACGCCGACCATGCCGGCGCGCTTGAGCTCTTCGACGCTGACCCCGAAACCAGTGGCAACGATGGCGAAGTCACGCAGCATGGCGCCACCGAGCAGGCCGATGCCCGAGAACAGCGCGATATCCACCAGCCCCTTCTGTCCGCCGGTTACCACGCCACCGATGTAGGACAGCAGCAAGCCGATCAGGATGGCCACGGCCGAGCCATGCAGACGGCCTTTGGTGAGCTTGTCGGAGAGCCAGTAGGACAACCACATGGTGGCGCCGATGATGGCGAAGCCACATCGCTCGGGCGGATGATGGCAGCCGCTCCGCTTACTGCTCTACTCGATACGACCTGCTTCCCTACGCAGCAAAGCGTTCAATGTGTCGAGCCGGGCGCCATCGAAGGCGACCAGCGTGCCCTGCTCGAAAACCCGTCGCGCCAGCCCGGTAAGGACCGAACCCGGCGGCAGTTCGATATGCAGGCGCACCCCGCGCTCGTAGGCAGTGCGCAGGATCCCGTGCCAGTCGACAATGCGGCACATGTTGAAGGCCAGGTCATCGCGCAGTCGCTCGGGGTCGGCGATGGGCCGTGCGGTGGTACTGCTGAGATAACGCAGGCGCGGCGCACGCAGCTTGACCTTGGCGAACGCCTCCGCCAGCTCTGCGCCCGGTTGGTCCAGCAGCGCACTGTGGGAAGGCACGCTAACCGCCAGGCGTCTGGCGCAGGACGCACCCAGGGCTTTTGCCCGTTGCGCCACCGCGGCCATGGCGGCATCGCTGCCGGCAATGACGAGCTGATTGTCGGCATTGATATTGGCCAGGTGAACCGGCATCTGCGGGCTATGAACCTGCTCCAGCAGGCCCTCTACCTGGCCGAGATCCAGGCCCAGGATTGCAGTCATGCCGTAGCCTTGGGGATAGGCGTTCTGCATAAGCTCACCGCGCATCGCCACCAGCTGCAGTGCATCGGCATACTCCAGCGCACCGGCAGTCACCGCGGCGGCGTATGCGCCAATGGACAGCCCGGCGACATAGTCCGGCTCCAGTCCGTCACGCATCAGCAAGCGCGCACCGGCCACACCCGCGATCAGCAGGCAGAGCTGCACGGCACGGGTCGAAGCCAGGGCCTCGGCCGTATCCAGCGCCAGGGCATCTGTACCCAGCACTTCGCTGGCTTCGCTCAGAGCCTCGGCGATTTGCGGCTCATCCGGCAGGCGCTGCAGCATGCCTGGCTTCTGCGCACCCTGTCCCGGAAAGGCGAACAGCGTACTCATGCCGCCAGCTCCGCCAAATCCCAGGGGCTGGTGACCAGCCGTGCACCCGTGGCGCACTTGAGCAGGACGCGCGCCGAGCCACTTGCCCATTCGCGCAAGGCGATGGCACCGGAAGGCGTTTCCAGCTGAAGATCCACCCGACAGGGCACCTCGTCCACCAAGCACTGCAGCTCCTTGGCCAGGGTACGAGACAGCGGCTGCGGCGTTCGCAGCACCAGATCAAGATCGCTGGCCACATGAATGGTCTCGACGCCGGTAGCAAGTTGAAAGCCCACCGAACCGGTCGGCCCCCAGGCCAGGCGCAGCTCGTCCAGATAGGGCTTGAGCAGAGTCAGCGCGCGCAGCGCCGGCAGTTCACCCAGAGCTGGCTGCTCCATCAATTGCTCAGGGCTTACGCAGCGCAGGATCAACGCCAAAGGCATCACCGTCCCGTAACGCTGCCCTCGCGCGGCACCGCGCACGCCCACCGCAATCTGCCCCTTTTCCACAAGTGCACGACGCACCACCACCGGCTGGCCTTCGGCAAGCACCTGTCGCGCCCAGGCCGGCGCCTCGGCGGGCAGTCTTGTCGGGGTCAGGCCCCAGAGCAGGTCATGTGGGCGTGGAATGTGGTGCATCTGCAGCCTCCTCTAGGTCCACTGCGCGCGCAGCATTTCGCGAACTCTGGAAGAGGCCTCGCGGTTCGCTGCGCCGAGGCGGCCACGCAGGTCGGTACTGGCGCCGATGTCCTCGACTGCTTGGCGCAGGCAGTCGCGCACGCGGGTCAGATCGGCTTCGCCCGGCTGCTCGATGTTGTCCACCGAGAGGGTTTCCCAGAGCAGGCCGAGGGTCGCGTAGTTGTCGATATCGTAGGCCATCGGCGGTACCGACTCGGCCAGAGCCTCAAGCTCCTCGACACTGCGCAGGGTGATGCGCGCAGCGGCGTCCTTGCCCATGGCATGCACCATGACCCCGGGGTCGCGCAGGGCGATGATCCGCTGAGCCTGGTAGCCATGGGCGAGGAAGGCGCCAGACATGGCCTTGCCCACCAGCAATGCAATGACCGCATGCCCGGCCAGACGCGCACGGGCATAGCCGTCCACCGCACCAGCCAGAGCCTGATGAATGCCCAGCGCCTCTTCGCGGCGGCCGTAGGCCTGGCTGGGTACGTCCACGACGGCGACCAGCACACGCTTTTCGGTCTTCTCGCGGTCGGCTTCAACGACTTCATCCACGGCCTTGCCGAGCGCCCAGCCTTCCAGCAGCCCAACTTCGCCATTGCGTGCACGCGGGAAAGGATTCTCGGCATCCGGCACCACGGCGATATAGCGCGCCGCACGACCGGTCAGCTCGCCGTCCACAACTTTCACCGAGGCCGGATAACCCGCCAGCGCCGGGCCGCCGGCCAGGGCTTGCAACCAGTTCAATCCACGACTCATTGGGCATCTCCTTGGTAAATGGCACGAACGTCCGCGGCGCTTAGTTGTGCGCCGCTGCCGGCCTGGGCCAGACGTTCCAGAAACCATGCGTGACGCCGGCTGCGCGGTTGCGCCGGTTTGCCCTGGGCGAACAACTTGTGCAGCTCGGCGCGAATGGCATCGGTGTCATCGGCGACATAGCTGTCGGCCAGGCCGCTGGCATGGCGCTGTTCACCGCCGGTCAGGCTCCAGATAAAGGGGCGGTTGGCAGAGTCGTACTCTTCGATACCGGCCTCCTGCTCGATCACCTGCGGGCCGTTCAGGCCCAGACGCGCCTCACGGGTAAGGATCAGATAGCTACACAGCCCGGCGGCGATGCCCATGCCGCCGAAGCAGCCAACCGAGCCGGCGATTACGCCGATCACCGGCTGGTATTCACGCAGCTCGACGATGGCTGCCTGGATCTCGGCGATGGCCGCCAGGCCCAGATTGGCTTCCTGCAGACGCACGCCGCCGGTTTCCAGCAGCAGTACGGCACGGGTGGGAATGCCGTTGCGGTTGTCTTCAGCGGCCAGCTCCAGCGCGCCGGCGATCTTGGCGCCGCCGACCTCGCCCATGCTGCCGCCCTGGAACGCGCCCTCGATGGCTGCAAGCACGGCCGGCTGGCCATCGATGCTGCCCTTGGCCACCACCACGCCGTCGTCGGCCTGGGTGACGATGCCCTGCTTGGGCAGCCAGGGCGAGGTGACGCGATCGAAGGGGTCGATCAGTTCGCGGAAGCTGCCGTCGTCCAGCAAGGCACGGGCACGCTGGCGGGCGCCGAGTTCGACGAAGCTGCGAGACTGCAGCAGACGTGCGATATCACTCATGGCCAATCTCCTCCAGTCCCTGTTCCAGACGCAGGCGTACCACGCCGGGGGTCGCGCCGAAGTCATGAATGTCGATGTTCAGTGCCGGCAGCGTCTGCTCGCGGAACATCCGCTCGAACAGCTGTTGCCAGCGTTGTTCGGCACCGTTGACCGACGTGACCACGCGGATCGCCAGCTTGCCGGCTTGACCCGGTTCGAGCAGCACTTCCAGATCACCCGAGCCGACCACACCGACCAGGGCCTTGCCGCGGGCGGGTTGCCCGGCAGCGAATTCAAAAGACAGGGTTTCCATGATCAATTGCTCCCATTCGTCGTCGTGGCAGGCGCCAGACGGTCGAGGAAAAGAGTGGCGGCCAGCAGATCAGCAGCGCCGCCCGGCGAGGCATTGAGGGCCAGCATGTCGCGATCCAGCTCACGCAACTGCCGACGCCCGGCGAGACTGGCCGCACCACCGGCATCGAGCACGGCGCGGGCACCTTGCTGCATGCGGTTCAGCCCTTTCAGTCCGGCTCGGTGCAGCACGCAGGTATCGGTCAGCTGGCTCATGATCGCCAGCAGCGCATCGAGCCGGGCGTTCTGCTCGCCGGCCCCGTCGCGACGGCTGGTCAGCAGCTGCGGTAAGCCATGTTCGATGACGGCGGGAAAGCCGTGCTGCGCCTGTTCACGTGCGCCCGGCACACCGTAGCGGCGGCACACGCGCGCGCCGTGGCTGTTCGGGTTGTGCGGCGCGGCCGGGTCTTCGAGTCGGGCCAGAGCAGCAGCGCTCATCGCGATAGCCGTGGCGCTGGTATTGCCTTCCAGTGCTGCGGCCGCAGTAAGCAGCCCCAGCGCCCAGATTGCGCCACGGTGGGTATTGACCCCACCGGTGACGCGCAGCATTTCGGTTTCGCCTTCGCGCCCCAGCCGGCCTACGGCTTCGCGCAGCGCCTGGCTGACCTGCCCCTCGGCCTGGGCCGCCTCGGCCATGGCGCTGAAGGTTGGCCACAGCGAACGCGCCGAGGCGTGCATCAGCCCCAGGTGCAGGTCCCGATGCGCGCCGTTGCCACGTCGGTCCACCAGCCCCGGCTTGGGCGACAGATCCGCCTCGTCGATCAGTACCTGCATCGCCAGACCCGCCAGCCGCTCGGCCAGTGCCGGCTGTATCGCAATCAGGGCGCTCATCACCAGCTCCTGAACTTGGCAGGCGGGTTGTAGAGGCCACCGGACCAGTCCACCAGTTCGGCGATGCTTTTGGCCGCAAGCAGCTCGCGGGTGGCATCGGTACGGCGAATGCCAAGGTCTTCCGGCAGCGCGATCAGGCCTTCGCGGCGCATGCGCTCGGTGTCCTTCGGTTCATGGCGCAAGCCGATACTGGTGACACCCGCCACCGCGGCGATCATCGCCTGGCGCTCTTCCAGCGAGCGCGCCTTGTACAGGTAGGCGATGCCTTCCTCGGTGAGCAGGTGGGTGACGTCGTCGCCATAGATCATGATCGGCGCCAGCGGCATGCCGCTCTTCTTCGCCACGTCGACGGCGTCGAGCTGCTCGACGAAGGTGGGTTTGCCGCCCTCCTGGAAGGTCTCGACCATCTGCACCACAAGCTTCTTGCCGCGCTCGAGCATGGTCACAGGCGTGGTCATGTCGAGCCAGGCTGGCGTCGCATGACGGCGGCCGCGCGGATCATGGCCCATGTTCGGTGCACCGCCGAAGCCGGCCAGGCGGCCGCGGGTGACGGTGGATGAATGACCGTCGCCATCTACCTGCAGCGTCGCGCCGATAAACAGGTCCACCGCGTACTGGCCGGCCAGCTGGCACATCATGCGGTTGGAGCGCATGGAGCCGTCGCGGCCGGTAAAGAACACATCCGGACGCTGGGCGATGTAGTTCTCCATGCCCAGTTCGGTACCGAAGCAGTGCACGCTCTCGACCCAGCCAGTCTCGATGGCCGGGATCAGCGTCGGATGCGGGTTGAGGGTCCAGTTGCGGCAGATCTTGCCTTTCAGGCCCAGGGATTCGCCGTAGGTCGGCAGGATCAGCTCGATGGCCGCGGTGTTGAAACCGATGCCGTGGTTGAGCGACTGCACGTTGTGCTTTTCGTAGATGCCGCGGATCGCCATCATCGCCATCAGCACGTGCACCGGCTTGATATGGCGCGGGTCGCGGGTGAACAGCGGCTCGATGTAGAACGGTTTGTCGGCCTGCACCACGAAGTCGACCCAGCTGGCCGGGATGTCGACCCGTGGCAGGTCACGCGGGTCATCGACGATCTCGTTAACCTGGACGATGACGATGCCGTCGGAGAAGGCGGTGGGCTCGACCAGTGCCGGGGTGTCTTCGGTGCTGGGGCCGGTGTAGATGTTGCCCGCGCGGTCGGCGGTGAAGCCGGCCACCAGCGCGACGTTGGGAATCAGGTCCACCAGCAGGCGCGAATAGAGCTCGATGTAGGTATGGATGGCGCCGACTTCCAGCAGGCCGTCTTCCAGCAGCTGGCTGATGCGCAGGCTCTGCGGACCGGCGAAGGAGAAGTCGAGCTTGCGCGCGATCTGCCGCTCGAACAGATCCAGGTGCTCGGCACGGCTGACGCTGGGCATGATCATGTGCAGGTCATGCAGCTTGCCGGGATCGACCTTGGCCAGGGAGCGCGAGAGGAAATCCGCCTGCTTCTGGTTGTTGCCTTCGAGCACCACGCGATCACCCGGGGCGATCAGCATTTCAAGCGCTGCGACGATCTTGTCGCTGGGCAGGACTACCCCGTCGGCGAGGCTGCGCACCTGATCGAGACGGCGGGCTTTCTCAGCGCGCCGACGCGACCACTGCGGCGGTGGGGATATTTTTGTTGTCATGACGACTCCACAGGTTTCCGCGATGTGCAGTCCACAGTAGCAGCGCCCCACCGACCATCAATCAAGCAGCAGAAGCGATCGTTACGATTAAAGTAACCTTCACCTGTTAAGGTCTTTCCGGCTCGCAGCAGCTGAGGCTGTTTAGAGGTCCAAGGGGACAGACCAGATAGCGAGGCCTCCATGCTTATTCAAAACCGCAGCGTTCGGCGCTGCCTGCTGCTGTTCGCCGCACTGCTGACCGTGGCCGGCTGCGCCCAACACGCGCAGATACCGCAGCCCCATCCAAAGGAGGTGCGCGCCAAGATCGTGCGTTTGATGCCCGCCGAAATACCCGACCGCAACGGCTGGGCTACGGATATACAGTCGGCCTTCAGCACCCTGGATATCCCGCCGACCGATGAGAACCTCTGCGCGGTGCTGGCCGTAACGGTTCAGGAATCGACCTTCCAGGCCGCGCCGCCGGTGCCCGGCCTGGCGAAAATTGCCCGCGAGGAGATCTACCGCCGGGCGGCTCGCCTGCACGTCCCGCGCTTTGTGGTGGATACCGCACTGCGTCTTGAATCGCCGGACGGCCAGAGCTACGACAAACGCCTGTCGAAGGTCCGTACCGAGAAGGAGCTGAGCGCCATCTTCGATGATTTCCTCAATGTCGTACCGCTGGGCAGCCAGCTGTTCGGCAAGTTCAACCCGGTACGCACCGGCGGGCCGATGCAGGTCAGCATCGCCTTCGCCGAAGCGCGCGCCCGTGACTACCCCTATGCCCGGGAAGGCACGATTCGTGATGAAGTGTTCAGCCGCCGTGGCGGCATGTACTTCGGCATCGCCCATCTGTTGGACTACCCGGCGAACTACAGCCGCCCGCTGTATCGCTTCGCCGACTTCAACGCCGGCTGGTACGCCAGCCGCAACGCGGCGTTTCAGCAGGCACTGAGCCTGGCGTCGGGCATCGAGCTGGCGCTCGATGGCGACCTAATCATTCATGGCAGCCGCAAGGCCGGCTCCACAGAGTTGGCCGCCCGCTCGCTGGGCAAGCGCCTGAGAATGAGTGACAGCGCCATTCGCCGGGCGCTGGAAAAAGGTGACAGCCTGGAATTCGAGGAAACACGTCTCTATGAGCGAGTGTTCGACCTGGCAGAGCAGATCGAAGGCAAGCCCATGCCGCGCGAGGTCCTGCCTGGCATCAAGCTAAAAAGCCCCAAGATCACGCGCAACCTCACCACCGCCTGGTTTGCCCAGCGCGTCGACGAGCGTCATCGGCGCTGCATGGCGCGTGCAGCGCAGCTTTGATTGCGCTGTCATTTACCAGCAGGTTTCGGCTGGTAACCTCCTCGGAGGGTTTACAGCCCGCCCAGCGCCACTGCTGCCAGCACCAAATAGCGCATGCCCTTCGCCAGCGTCACCAGCAGGAGGAAACTCCACAGGGGTTCGCGCAGCATGCCGGCGACCAGAGTAAGCGGGTCACCGATAATGGGCACCCAGCTCAGCAACAGTGACCAGCGACCGTAGCGGTGGTAGCTTCGCTGGGCTTTTTCCAGCTGCTGGGGGGTGGCCGGGAACCAGCGCTTGTGGCGCAGACGCTCGATGGAGCGGCCCAGCAACCAGTTGACCAGCGAACCCAGCACGTTGCCCAGCGTCGCCACCAGGAGCAGCGCCGTGATTGAGAAGTTTCCGCTGAGCAACAGCCCCACCAGCACCGCTTCGGATTGCGCCGGCAACAGCGTGGCGGCGGCGAAGGCGGCCATGAACAGGCCCAGATAGGCGGAAAGATCGAGCACGGTTTTTTTACCGGGTGTGGTCGGCGGACGCGAACGAAACGGCAGCAGACCCTAGCAGAGGATGTAAATGAAAGGCAGGTTGATCTATCTCGTCGGTCCTTCCGGCTCGGGCAAGGACAGCCTGCTCGATGCCGCGCGCGAGCGCCTGACAGAACGCGGCGTGTGCATCGCCCGACGGGTCATCACGCGCTCGGCCGAAGCCGTTGGCGAAGAAGCTGAGGCGGTCAGCTTCGAGGAATTCGAACGTCTCGAGGCCAGCGGCGCCTTCGCCATGAGCTGGCGCGCAAACGGCCTGGCCTATGGTATTCCGACGCAGATAGATCATTGGCTGGATGAAGGCAATGATGTGGTGGTCAATGGCTCCCGCGCATACCTGTCCCAGGCGCGCCTGCGCTATCCCGAGCTGCTGGCGATCCTGCTGAACGTCAGGCCCGAGGTGCTGCGCCAGCGCCTGCTGGCACGCAATCGCGAAACCGCCGAACAAATCGAACAGCGCCTGGCCCGGAATGCGCGCTTTGAAAACGCGGCGAGCGATCTGCATCTGCTGGACAACTCCGGCGAGCTGGAGCAGACAGTGCAGGGGCTGCTGAAAATGCTGGAGACTGCCTGAAAAGCAGGGTCGCTCTGCAGCGCGCGCAGAAAGAGCCGGCTTTAAAATCCTGCCCCGGGCCGGTCTAGATAGTCCTGCTCGGCTTCGCTCGATGTGCGGCCAAGGATTGCATTGCGGTGGGGAAAGCGGCCAAAGCGGGCGATCACGTCGCGATGCCGATGGGCATAGTCGAGAAAATCCTCAAAAGCGGGTAGCTCGCCTGCTCCGGCCAGGTCACGCAACTCGGTGAATTTCTCCACGGCCAGATCCTGATCCGCCAGGTTCTCGGCGTGCTCCAGCACCAGATAAGGGAAGACCCGCTCAATGGGAGTGAGCAGCCTGTCGAACCCCTGCGCCATGCCCTCGCTGAGCACGTCCCGGGCACGCTGATCGCCGGCAAATGCCCGTGGTGTGCCGCGGTGGATCATGCGCGGCAGCTGGTCAAGCAGCAGGATCAGCGCCAACCAGCTCTGCGCGGAGCGCAACCAATCCTGCAGGCCGCCAGCAAGGGCCTGCTCGCACAGATCGCCGAAGCGCTCACGCGCCTCGCGGTCCTGCTTGGGTTTGTAGCCGAACCACAGGCTGTGCTTTTCCTTGACGATCTGCTGCGCCGTGCGGCTCTGGCCAAACCACCAGTTCAGCAGCTCCTGCCACGGCGCGGACACAATCAGCCCTTGTGATAACCGGTGACGCGCTCGACCTCTTCCGGCGAGCCGAGGAATACCGGTACACGTTGGTGCAGGGAGGTCGGCTCGACTTCGAGGATGCGCTGCTTGCCATCGGTGGCAGCACCGCCGGCCTGCTCGATGATGAAGGACATGGGGTTGGCCTCGTACATCAGACGCAGCTTGCCGGGCTTCTCCGGCTCGCGAGCGTCCCAGGGGTACATGAACAGACCACCGCGGGTGAGGATGCGATGCACATCGGCCACCATCGAGGCGATCCAGCGCATGTTGTAGTTTTTGCCCAGCGGGCCTTCTTCACCGGCCAGCAGCTCGCTGACGTAGCGTTTGACCGGCTCGTCCCAGTGACGCTGGTTGGACATGTTGATGGCGAATTCGGCGGTGCTGTGCGGTACCCGGATATTGTCGTGGGTAAGCACGAAGCTGCCGAGCTCGCGGTCCAGGGTGAAGCCCATGACCCCGTCACCCAGAGTCAACATCAGCATGGTCTGCGGGCCGTAAATGGCATAGCCAGCCGCGACCTGCTTGGTGCCGGGCTGGAGGAAGGCTTCATCGCCAAGGGAATCATTCTGGCTGAAGCAATTGCCCGGGCAGCGCAGCACCGAGAAGATGGTGCCAACCGAAACGTTGACGTCAATGTTCGATGAGCCGTCCAACGGATCGAAGAGCAGCAAGTAGGCGCCCTTGGGATAGCGACCGGGAATCTGGTACGGTTTGTCCATCTCCTCGGAGGCCATGCCGGCCAGGGTGCCGCCCCACTCGTTGGCTTCGAGCAGGATTTCGTTGGACAGCACGTCCAGCTTCTTCTGCACCTCACCCTGTACGTTCTCGGTTTCCATGCTGCCCAGCACGCCGCCCAGCGCGCCCTTGGAAACCTGATGGCTGATTGCCTTGCACGCCCGCGCCACCACCTCGATAAGGAAGCGCAAATCCGCAGGGGTGTTGTTGCTGCGAGTCTGCTCGATCAGGTAGCGGCTCAGGGTTACGCGTGACATGGAATGACTCCGGGAGAGAAAAAAACCTGCGCAGTTTAGCAGGGCATGGGGTACTAGGCTTCGTTCCCGTTTCATTCATATTCACGCCCGCGCCTGTTTTATGCGAGACAGGCGCCAGTTGCGAAGTTCGCCGCTGCAATATAGGCGACATGAAACGCGCGTCGTGCAATCAAGCCCGGTTTCTCGGGTCGCGCGGCATATCGCCTTGCAGCATTGCGGCCGAGCGCCCTTTGGCCGAAGCGATGGGTCGCAACGAAACGGGAACAAATCTATTCCCACTCAGACCGGCCAGAATCAGAAGGAGTTCAGCGAAACGGCGAAAGCGCCGTCTCGCTCGGCCCGCCCGGCTTACAACACCTTCCAGATATCCTCGGCGTATTCGCGGATGGTCCTGTCTGACGAGAACCAGCCGGTACGCGCGGTGTTGAGCACCGCCGAGCGCCACCAGTTGTTCGGGTCGCGCCAGCGCGCCTCTACCTCGAGCTGCGCGTGCCAATAGGCCTCGAAATCAGCGCAGACCATAAAGGTATCCTGCCATTTGAGGCCATCGATCAGCGCCGTGTAGCGAGCCGGATCATCGGCGGAAAAGGCCCCATCGCGAATCGACAGGAGTGCTTCATTGAGCCGCGACGAGCCAAAGATGGTCGCTTCGGCGTTGTATTCCCCCGCCTGCTTGCGCGCCTCCACCTCCTGCGCGGTAAGGCCGAAGATAAACATGTGCTCCAGGCCGATCTGCTCGCTCATTTCCACATTGGCGCCGTCCAGGGTGCCGATGGTCAGCGCGCCATTGAGGGCGAACTTCATGTTGCTGGTGCCCGACGCCTCCAGTCCGGCAGTGGAAATCTGCTCGGAAAGGTCCGCTGCCGGAATGATGCGCTCGGCCAGGCTGACGTTGTAATTGGGCAAAAACACCACCTTGAGCAGACCGCGCACCGTCGGATCGTCGTTGATGGTGCGAGCGATATCGTTGGTCAGTTTGATAATCATCTTGGCGGTGTGATAACTGGCTGCCGCCTTGCCGGCGAAGATCTTCACCCGCGGCACCCAGTTACCGCCCGGATCGGAGCGAATCGCCTGATACAGCGCCACGGTGTGCAGCAGATTCAGCAGCTGGCGCTTGTATTCGTGGATACGTTTGACATGCACATCGAACAGGGCGGAAGGATCAACTTCAATGCCCAGCTGTTCCTGAATAATCCTCGCCAACAGCTGCTTGTTTTCCAGCCTTTGGGCAGCGAAGCGTGCCCGGAACTGCGCCTGCTCGGCATAGGGCTCAAGCTGGCGCAGCATGTTTTCCGGGTCATCGAGCAGCTCCTCACCGAGGTGCTCGACCAGCAGAGCGGTCAGTTGCGGGTTGGACTGGTACAGCCAGCGTCGAAAGGTAATGCCGTTGGTCTTGTTACTGATACGGTTCGGAAACAGCGAATGCAGATCGGTAAATACCGTCTCGCGCATCAGGCCGGTGTGCAGCGCCGAAACGCCATTAATGCTGTGCGAGCCGAGAAATGCCAGGTTGCCCATGCGCACCCGCCGGCCATTACTTTCCTCGATCAGCGACACGGAGCGCAGCAATTCCAGGTTGTGAATGCCGCGCTCGCGCAGGGCGTCAAGATGATGCGCATTGATCAGGTAGATGATTTGCATATGGCGCGGTAGCAATCGCTCCATCAGGCCGACGGACCAGGTTTCCAAAGCCTCAGGCAGCAACGTGTGGTTGGTGTAGGACATGGTCGCTACCGTCAGCTCCCAGGCCTTGTTCCAGGCGATGCCGTTAACGTCCACCAACAACCGCATCAGCTCCGCCACGGCAATCGCCGGATGGGTGTCGTTGAGCTGAATGGAAGCGAACTCCGGCAGGTTCAGCAGGGTACCGCGCTGATCCATATGCCGCCGCAGCAGGTCCTGCAGCGATGCCGCAACGAAGAAATACTCCTGGCGCAGGCGCAGCTCCTGCCCGGCTTCAGTGCTGTCGGCGGGATAGAGCACTCGCGAGATGCTTTCGGCCCGCGCGCCCTCGCTCACCGCTCCCACATGGTCGCCGGCATTGAAGCGCTCCAGATGAAAATCCGCTTCAGCCCTGGCACGCCACAACCGCAAGGTATTCACGCTGGCGCCACGCCAGCCAACGATGGGCGTGTCGTAGGCGATGGCCCGCACGCCTTCGGACCAGTGCCAGAAATGTCGCGGCTCCTTGCCCGGCCCTTCGGCGGGCAATGCCATGACGCTGCCGCCAAAGCCGATCAGGTAGCTGACCTCGGGTCGCTCGAACTCCCAGGGATTGCCGAAGTTCAGCCAGGTCTCGGTCTGCTCGTGCTGCCAGCCGTCGACAATGGCCTGGCGGAACAGGCCATGGTCGTAGCGGATGCCGTAGCCGTGGGCGGCGATGCCCAGGGTAGCCATGCTTTCCATAAAGCAGGCGGCCAAGCGGCCCAGGCCGCCATTGCCCAGCGCCGCATCCGGCTCGGTCAGGCGGATGCGTTCGAAATCCACATTGATGCCGGCCAATGCCTGGCGCGCGGTTTCCAGCAGACCGAGGTTGCTCAGGCTGTCGATCAGCAGCCGGCCGATCAAGAATTCCAACGAGAGGTAGTAGACGCGCTTCTTGCCCTGGCGATAGCTCTCGCGCGTGCGGTCCATCCACTGGTCGATCATGCGATCCCGGGTGGCCAGCGCCACCGCCTCGAACCAGTCGTGATCGGACGCGTGCTCGGGGTCCTTGCCGATGGAGTAAGTCAGTTTGGCAAGAATGGTCTCGCGAAAGGCTTCGACCTCATCGGCTGTGGGGGCGTGCAATTGTTGCGTCATGGACGGACCTCGTAGCGCTGCGCATTTGGCGATGTAGGGAGGTTTCCAGGTAGCCGGCGCCGGGCGACCCTGTCGGGGGTTCGACTCGTCGGAATCACTGGAAATTCCGCTCCGCGCCGTTATGATCGCGCCTCCTCATTGCCAAACTGCGCATCGTGCCCCGACTAATCGCTTCTGCCGACCCTGATCGCCTGGAATCCTGGGCGCGCTATAGAAGTGGTCTGTGCCACGACTGCCGCGCAACGTGCTGCACACTGCCGGTAGAGGTGCGCATTGACGACCTGATCCGCCTGGAGCTGGTCGATGCATTCGAGCGCGAAGAGCCGGCCAAGAGCATTGCCCGGCGACTGACCAAGGCCGGCGTCATCGAACACTTCAATCAGAAAAACGGCACCTTCACCCTGACTCGTCTGACCAACGGTGACTGCCTCTACCTGGATCGCCAGACCCGCCTGTGCACCGTCTATGAGCGGCGCCCCGACACCTGCCGCAATCACCCGAAAATCGGCCCAAGACCCGGCTATTGCGCCTACCAGCAGAAAATCACCGCACGCTGAGACAGTTACGGCCCCTTGCGTACATAAACCGCTGGGCGCGTCTCCAACACGGCTCGGCAATAAGGCAAGGGACACTGGCAATATCGTGACTCAGCAGTCATGCTTTGCGTCTGCCTGTATCTGCAACGTTTAGGAACCCACTCGGCATGAGTCGCGACAGCCGCTATCTGGAAGAGCTTCTGCACCATGACATCCCCTTGACGCGCGCGCTGGGGCTGCGTGTTGAGCAATGGGAAAATCACGAATTACGCGTGAAGGTGCCGCTGCAAGAGAACATCAATCACAAGAGCAGCATGTTCGGCGGCAGTCTTTACTGCGCCTCGGTACTCGCTGGCTGGGGCTGGCTGCACCTGCGCCTGCGCGAGGCCGGCATCGAGGATGGGCATATCGTCATCCACGAAGGGCAGATTGCCTACCCGCTGCCGGTGGTCGACGACGCCACGGCTATCTGCTCGGCGCCTGATGACAGCGCCTGGGAGCGCTTCGAGACCATCTACCGTCGCCGAGGCCGCGCGCGCCTCACGCTGCATAGCCGCATCCTGACCGAAGATGGCCGCGATGCCGTGCGCTTCACCGGGCAGTTTGTGCTGCATAAATAGGCAACCAGGCGACGCTCACCCGACTTTAGAGCGAAGCCTCGACCCGGCATCCTCGCAACCCACGCATTGGGGGAACGGGCCTGACCAGCCCGCAGTACTTATTCGGCAGCAGAACCGCCCTAGGCTCTGTACGAAAAGTGCCTGCGCTCGGTGATGCTTCGTTAAAAACGGGTTCGGAATGCTCATTTACAGCTCGTAAACACTGCTTCCTCACCCGTTTTTGCCTCGCCTGACCTTCGCTCGGCGACTTTTCGTACACATCCTAAAACTAGCGCGATAAGTACGCTTCCAGGGGTTTAAACCGGTGCAGTCATCGTAGCCAGTCTTAACAGGCAGTCGCAAAACTGCCTGTTAAGACGTTCTTCAGACGTAACGCGACTTGGGCGTAGCCATCGGCAAAGGCCCATCGCCAATCAGACGGAACTCGCCACGCGCTGCGTCATAAGCGCGGATTTCACTGGTGCCGATGTTGTAGAGCCAGCCGTGGATAAACAGCTGCCCGCTGGCCAGACGCGCCGCCACCGAAGGATGGGTGCGAAGGTGCTCAAGCTGCGCCAGCACGTTTTCCTCGGTGAGAATGCGCAGGGTGCTTTCATTGGCACAGCCGCAGTTCTCCTCCACCACCGTACGAGCCACCTCGGCATGCCGCAGCCAGCTCTTGACCGTGGGCATGCGCTCCAGGCTGGACGGCTCGAGCACCGCCTTCATCGCACCACAGTCCGAATGCCCACATACAATGATGTGCTTGACCCCAAGCGCCATTACGGCGAACTCGATGGCGGTCGAGACACCGCCGTTCATCTGCCCGTAAGGCGGCACGATGTTGCCCACGTTGCGAGTGACGAACAGGTCGCCCGGTGAGCTCTGGGTAATCAGCTCCGGCAGAATTCGCGAATCAGCACAGGTGATAAACATCGCCCGCGGTGTCTGCTCGTGGGCCAGTTTGGCAAACAGCTCACGCTGCTGCGGGTACACATCCTCGCGAAAGCGCATAACGCCTGCGACAAGGCTGTCGAGCGCTTCCTGCGCAGTTTCGTTGGGAATGTTTTCGAGGCACATGTTTCAAACTCTCTTCTGATTGATTGCCCCACCCCATTGCGGCAGGCGAGCGGACACCGTCGGCGCCAGGCGGACACGGACGCGATTATTGACCGCGAATGTATTGCTCCAGATGCTGAATCAGGCTTTCCTTCTCAGCGACCAGTTCCTTGACCACGTCACCGATGGAAAGCATGCCGACCAGTTGGCCCCCCTCCAATACCGGCAGGTGGCGCAGGTGGCGATCGGTCATCAGCTGCATGCACTCTTCCAGCCCCTGATGCGGTTCGACGGTCACCAGGCTGGCGGTCATGATGGTGCTCACCGGAGTGGCGAACGATGAACGCCCCTTGAGCACGCCTTTGCGCGCGTAGTCGCGTTCACTGACGATCCCGACCAGCTGGCCATCGGCATTGACCACCGGCAAGGCGCCGACGTTCTTTTCCGCCATCACCTGCAACACCTCGAGCACACTGGCTGTCTCGACGATGGTGTGCACGCTGACATCCGCTTTGGCGCTGACGACCTGTCCAACCGTTTTCATCGTTCTCTCCTTATCGGTCCGTATCGGGCGGCTTCTAGCAGGCCGTTGAAACGTAGGCGAGGCAGGCAAGACAAGGCAACAACAGGCGAGGACGCGGAGTTTATTAATCTAACTGAGCAGTACTCACTTCGTTCGCCCTTCGGGCCGCGCTAAAGGGCGTTAGCCGCAAGCGGCTTGCCGAGCCAGTTTTTAATGCAGTATTGCCAACGCAGGCAGTTTCAACAGCCTCCTAGGATTGTCCGTGAAACGAGGCCAGTAAAGCCTTTTCACGCCATGCGGAAGCCGGCTTTGTATCGGACTGCAACCGGCAGAAGGAAGCCACATTTTTCTGCCGGGTGTCAGGGTCTGTTGGCGTGTGTCCTTGCAACCCGAAGGACCGGGCGCAGGCGCTATGAACATCAACAGACCTCAGGCCTCAAGCGATCTCGATCAGCAGGTCACCGGGGGTCACACGGTCACCCTTGCCGACGTGAACGGCCTTCACCGTACCGGCGATGGGCGCCTGGATCTCGGTTTCCATCTTCATCGCTTCGCTGATCAGCACCGGCTGCCCCGCCTTGACCACATCACCTTCCTTGACCAGCACATCGACCACATTGCCCGGCATGCTGGTGCTGACGTCGCCCGGTGCGCTGGCCTGCTTGCGCTTGCCGCCGCCTTCACCGACGAAATTGTTCAGCGGCTCGAACACCACCTCTTCCGGCATGCCATCGATGGAAAGGAAGAAGTGACGCTTGCCCTCGCCCTTGACGCCAACGCCGGTGATATCCACGCGGTAGCTTTCGCCATGCACGTCGATGATGAATTCGGTCGGAACACCTTCGTCGGCCGGAGAGCTGACGCTGCTGCCATCAGGGATCGGTAGCAGGACTTCGGGAGCCAGCGTGCCGGCAGCGCGCTCCTCAAGGAACTTGCGGCCGATGTCGGGGAACATCGCATAGGTCAGCACGTCTTCCTCACTCTGCGCCAACTGACCGATCTCGCCACGCAAACGCTCCATTTCCGGCTTGAGCAGGTCGGCCGGGCGGCAGACGATGACTTCTTCATGACCGATGGCCTGGAAGCGCAAGCGCTCGCAAATCTCACCTGCCGCCTTGCCGTAGCGGCCCTGCAGATAGAGTTTCACTTCATTGGTGATGGTCTTGTAGCGCTCGCCTGCCAGCACGTTGAAGAACGCCTGAGTGCCGACGATCTGCGAAGTGGGCGTGACCAGCGGCGGATAGCCAAGGTCCTTGCGCACGCGAGGAATCTCGGCGAGCACCTCATCCATCAGATGCAGCGACCCCTGCTCCTTGAGCTGGTTGGCCAGGTTGGAAATCATCCCACCGGGCACCTGGTTGACCTGCACCCGGGTATCGACGCCGGTGAACTCGCTTTCGAACTGGTGGTACTTCTTGCGCACGGCATAGAAGTACAGACCGATCTCCTGGATCAGCTTGAGATCAAGGCCGGTGTCGTACTCGCTGCCCTTGAGCGCGGCAACCATGGATTCGGTGCCCGGATGGCTGGTGCCCCAGGCCATGCTGGAGATGGCGGTATCGATGCGATCGGCACCGTTCTCGATGGCCTTGAGCTGACACATGCTGGCCACGCCGGCCGTGTCATGGGAATGCACCACCACTTCCAGCTGCGGCAGAGCATTCTTGAGCGCCTTGACCAGCGCACCGGTGGCGTACGGCGTCAGCAGGCCGGCCATGTCCTTGATGGCGATGGAATCCACGCCCATATCGGCCATGGTCTGCGCCTGGGCAACGAAGGCTTCGGTGGTATGTACCGGGCTGGTGGTGTAGCAGATGGTGCCCTGGGCATGCTTGCCGGCCTTTTTCACGGCGCGGATGGCGGTTTCCAGATTACGCACATCGTTCATCGCATCGAAAATGCGGAACACATCAATGCCGTTCTCGGCTGCCTTGGCAACGAAGGCTTCCACCACGTCGTCGCTGTAGTGGCGGTAGCCGAGCAGGTTCTGGCCGCGCAGCAGCATCTGCAGACGGGTGTTGGGCAGTGCGGCGCGCAGCTTGCGCAGGCGCTCCCAAGGGTCTTCCTTGAGGAAGCGCACGCAGGCGTCGAAGGTGGCGCCGCCCCAGACTTCCAGCGACCAGTAGCCCACGCGATCCAGCTTTTCGCAGATCGGCAGCATGTCCTCGGTGCGCATGCGGGTAGCCAGCAGGGACTGGTGGGCATCGCGCAGGATGGTATCGGTGACGGTAATTTGCTTGCTCATGATTCAGTCCCTTACAGGCCGGCGTGGGCGGCAATGGCTGCCGCGATGGCCAGGGCCAGCTGGCCCGGCTTGCGCTTGATCGAGTAGTTCAGCAGTTCGGGATGATTGTCCACGAAACTGGTATTGAAGTTGCCACTGCGGAAATCCGGATTGGCGAGGATCTGCTGATAGTAGGTAGCCGTGGTCTTCACACCCTGCACACGCATGTCGTCCAGCGCGCGGGAGCCGCGGGCGATGGCTTCTTCCCAGGTGAGAGCCCAGACGATCAGTTTCAGGCACATCGAGTCGTAGAACGGCGGGATGGTGTAACCGGTATAGATCGCGGTATCAGTACGCACACCGGGGCCGCCGGGAGCGTAGTAGCGGGTGATCTTGCCGAAGTTGGGCAGGAAGTTGTTGCGCGGCTCCTCGGCATTGATCCGGAACTGGATGGCAAAGCCGCGGTACTGGATATCTTCCTGCTTGACTGAAAGCGGCAGGCCGGAGGCGATACGAATCTGCTCGCGAACGATGTCGATGCCGGTGATCTCTTCGGTGATGGTGTGCTCCACCTGCACCCGGGTGTTCATCTCCATGAAGTACACCTCGCCATCGGCGAGCAGAAACTCCACGGTACCGGCGTTCTCGTAGCCCACCGCCTTGGCGGCACGTACAGCGAGATCGCCGATATAGGCGCGCTGCTCCGGCGTGAGCTGAGGGCTTGGGGCAATCTCAATGAGCTTCTGGTTGCGCCGCTGAATGGAGCAGTCGCGCTCGAACAGGTGCACGGTGCTGCCGAAGCTGTCGGCCAATACCTGCGCCTCGATATGACGAGGATCGACGATGCACTTCTCAAGGAACACATCTGCCGAACCGAAGGCTTTGGTCGCCTCGGAAATCACCCGCGGATAGGCGTGCTTCAGCTCCTCGGCGCTATTGCAGCGGCGAATGCCGCGCCCGCCGCCACCCGAAGTCGCCTTGAGCATCACCGGGTAACCGAGGCGCTCGGCCTCGCGCAGGGCCTCATCGAGATCGGCGACATTGCCTTCGGTGCCGGGTGTGACCGGAACGCCAGCAGCAATCATTGAGCGGCGCGCTTCGGTCTTGTCGCCCATGCGGCGAATCACGGACGCCGAAGGGCCGACGAACTTGATTCCGCACTCTGCGCAGATCTCGGCCAGCTCAGGGTTTTCCGACAGGAAACCATAGCCGGGATGCAGCGCATCGCAGCCGGTTTCCACCGCCAGGTTGACCAGTTTGCGCGGGTTCAAATATCCCGCCAGCGGATCTTCGCCAATGAAATACGACTCGTCGGCACGCTTGACGTGCAGTGCATGACGGTCGGCCTCGGAGAAAACCGCCACCGAGCGCACGCCCATTTCGGCGCAGGCCCGCACAATGCGGACGGCAATTTCACCTCGGTTGGCGATCAGCAGCTTCTTGATCACACTGTCTTCCCTCGGATCGATGAACAGGCGACCCGAGCGTCGGGCCGATGATCACTCGCACACAAGCGAGTGTTTTCACCCTACGCCCATTAGGGGGATTACCGAAAATGAATAATTATTTGAATGGCAATAAGTAAAAGCTTATAGATATACCGAAATGCCTTGCCGACGCGCGTTTGCCGGCAGAAAGACAAAGGAAAAAGGCTGCGAAAACCCATGCGAAGATCGCTGATGCGCATCACCTTCCGCCAGCTTCAGGTGTTTCGCACCGTGTGCGAAACGCGCTCCTATAGCCGTGCGGCGGAAGAGATGGCGCTGACCCAACCCGCCGTTAGCCTGCAGATTCGCCAGCTTGAAGAGCTGGTGGGGCAGCCGCTGTTCGAGTATCTGGGCAAGAAGCTCTACCTCACCGACGCCGCCGAAGCGTTGCAACGCGCCAGCACCGATATTTTTGGGCGGCTGGACAACCTCGACATGCAGCTGTCCGACCTGCGCGGCTCGATGCAGGGACAACTGAACCTGGCGGTGGAATCGAGCGCCAAATACATCACACCACACCTGTTCGCCGCCTTTCGTCGTGAGCATCCGGAAGTCAGCCTGCAACTGCTGGTCGTCAACCACGCCCAGGCGGTCAAGCGCCTGTCGGTCAGCCGTGACGACCTGCTGATCATGTCGCAGGTGCCTACCGACATGGATCTGGAATTCCTGCCCTTCCTCGACAATCCGATTATCGCCGTAGCGCCACCCGAGCATCCCTTGAGCCATGCCGCCAAGCTGTCGCTGCAGGACCTCACGGCCTGGCCGTTACTGGTGCGCGAACCCGGCTCAGGCACACGCAAGGCCGGCGAAGAGTATTTGCGGCAGAAACGCGCGCATTTCGCCCAGACGATCCAGGTAGCCTCGCTGGACGCCCTTTGTGAAGGTGTAATAGCCGGCCTCGGCGTGGCGCTGCTGCCACGCCACGCCGTACATCTGGAGCTGGCCAGCGGGCTGCTGCGCGAGCTGCCGGTAGCGGAACTGCCGCTGTACCGCAGCTGGTGCCTGGTGCATCCGCGCGGTAAACGTCTGAGCCCTGTGGCCCAGGCGTTTTTCACTTTTATCCGAGAGGAACGCAGCCAGATCAGCGCACTGGCGATGCGCTTTGCCGGTACGCCGATACGCCCCGATCAAGGCTGAGCAGGTCGGGAAATTCCATCAGCTGCGCCTGTAACTGACGCTGCTCGGCATGGTTTTCAATGGCGCGACGGAAACGCATGCGGCGCTCGTCCAATTGCTTGCGGCGGGCGCGGGCTTCGAGATTGACGTAGGCTTCGCGGTACTGGGACATCTGCTGTTCTCCCGAAACATGGACTGGGGAGAACAGCATCGAAGCCAAGGATGACGGCATAAGGTCAGGACGATGACAAACCGGTGACGCCGCACCGGAAGAGCGAACCCGCCCGAGCCTTATTATTCCCGCCACCGTCGAAAAGCTCGCAGACAGCCCTCCTACCAAGCGCTGTCAGTCTTCCTGCGTCTTCAATGATTTGGGCGACAGACGCAAGCTGCGCAGGCTGCGCTTGACGCTTTTCAGGTGGTTGACCAGGTCCGGCCCGCGCGCCATTGCCACGCCCATGGCCAGCACGTCGATTACCACCAGGTGGGCGATACGTGAGGTCAACGGGGTATAGATCTCGGTATCTTCCTGCACGTCGATGGCCAGATTGACGGTGGCCAGTTCGGCCAACGGCGTCTGGCTGGGACACAGGGTGACTAGAGTCGCACCGCTTTCACGCACCACATTGGCGGTAATCAGCAGATCCTTGGAACGCCCCGACTGGGAAATGCAGATCGCCACGTCGCTGGGTTTGAGCGTCACCGCCGACATCGCCTGCATGTGCGGATCCGAATAGGCGGCAGCACTGAGCAGCAAACGGAAGAACTTGTGCTGGGCGTCGGTAGCCACCGCACCGGACGCACCGAAGCCGTAGAACTCCACTCGCTCGGCCCTGGAGATGGCATAGATGGCCTTTTCCAGCGCAACGGGATCGAGATGCTCGCGGACTTCCATCAGCGTATGCAGCGTGGTATCGAAGATCTTCTGGCTGATATCGCTGGTCGAATCGTTCTCGCTGATGGCGAACTGACCGAAGCTGGCGCCGGCAGCCAGGCTTTGCGCCAGCTTCAGCTTGAGGTCCTGAAAGCCCAGGCAGCCAATCGCACGGCAGAAACGCACGATGGTCGGCTCACTGACACCGACCACATGGGCCAAATCAGCCATGGAACTGTGCATCACCGATGTCGGATCGAGCAGTACATGGTCTGCCACTTTCAGTTCAGACTTGCGCAGCAGGCTTCTCGATTGGGCGATGTGTTGCAGCAGGTTCACAGATAGGCTCGCTTTGCTCGGCATCTGACGACCGGCAATGCGCAAAGGCGCTATAACCCTGGCCGACAGACTCTTGTAGTGGGCTTGTAGTTATACTACAAGAGTTGCAACATCGCCCACCCCAGACTGTCAAAAACCGTCTGTAGTCGACTTGTATCAGCTAGAGGAGGTTGCCGTGTCCATTTCCTGCGACATGCTGGTTTTTGGCGGCACTGGTGATCTTGCGCTACACAAACTCATCCCGGCGCTCTATCACCTGCATCGCGAGGAGCGCCTGCATCAGGACGTGCGCATCCTTGCCATCGCTCGCAGGCAACTGGAGCGCTCCGCCTATCTTGCCTTGGCCGAACGCCATTGCCGGGCGCAGGTGTCACGCGATGATTTCACTGCGAGCGTCTGGCAGGCCTTTGGTGAGCGTCTCGATTATTTCGCCATGGACGCCTCCCAACGCGGCGAATTCGTCCGCCTCGCGCATCATTTGGGGCAGACCAAAGGCCGAGTGCGCGTGCATTACCTGGCCACAGCACCCGACCTGTTCGAACCGATTACCTCCAACCTGGAAAGCGCCGGCCTGGCTGGCGATAACGCGCGCATCGTGCTGGAAAAGCCCATTGGCCATTCACTTGAATCAGCGCTGTCGATCAATGCCGCCATCGGCCAGATGTTTCCCGAGCCGAGGATCTATCGGATCGACCACTACCTGGGCAAGGAGACCGTGCAGAACCTTATGGCACTGCGTTTCGCCAATGCGCTGTTCGAGCCAATCTGGCGCTCCGGGCATATCGACAGCGTGCAGATCACCGTGGCTGAAACCCTGGGTGTGGAAAATCGCGGCAGCTACTACGACAAGGCCGGCGCCATGCGCGACATGCTGCAGAACCATCTGCTGCAACTGCTCTGCCTGGTGGCTATGGAAGCGCCGGTACGCTTCAACGCCGAGGCGGTGCGCAACGAAAAGGTCAAGGTGCTCGAAGCACTCAAGCCCATCACCGGCAGCGACGTGCTGGACAAGACCGTACGCGGCCAATACAGCGCCGGGCAGATCGGCGGCCAGGACGTGCCGGCCTATTACTTCGAGAAGAACATCGACAATGACAGCGACACCGAAACCTTTGTCGCGGTAAAGGCCGAGATCGACAACTGGCGCTGGGCCGGGGTGCCCTTCTTCCTGTGCACCGGCAAGCGCATGGCCAGCAAGCGCTCGGAAATCATCATCACCTTCAAGCCGGTACCGCACATGCTGTTCAGCAAGGGCGAGACCAACCGTCTGGTGATTCGTCTACAGCCGGAAGAAGGCATCAGCCTGCAGCTGATGGCCAAGGCCCCCGGCAAGGGTATGCAGCTGGAGCCGGTGGAACTGGATCTGAACCTGATCCACGCGTTCAGTAGTACCAGACGCTGGGATGCCTACGAGCGCCTGTTGCTGGATGTCATCGAAGGCGATTCGACGCTATTCATGCGCCGCGATGAGGTGGAGGCAGCCTGGCGCTGGGTCGACCCGATCCTGCGCGGCTGGGAGAGCCACTACCGTAAGCCGCGGCCCTATCCCGCCGGTACCGATGGCCCAGAGCAGGCCCAGCTCCTTGTCGAGCGTCGGAGTCGCCAGAGACAGCGCTGAGAATTCGGGCGAGGCAGCTAACTTCGCCGAAATGCATGGAACGTGCACGCTAAAGTCGCCATATGTACCGCAACAACTTCCTGCAATTCTTGCTTATAACTTAGCGTGAACTTTCTCGGCACTTCCGCGCGATACGAGAACCACAGCGGATATCAGCGCGGAATATATGAGCGATATCCCATGCCAGAGCGCTTCATATATCTTCGGGATTATCACGGCTCCACTTGCCACGCATTACCTCATTGCACACCAGCACTCCAGCCGAAGCCTGAAGAACGCCGCTAGATCACCTGAAACCCAGCAGCCATGCAGCTTCCACAGATATCTCTCAACATGTTCCTGCGTCTTTTTCATTTGCGCGGCAGACTTCCCGTGTCGCACTGAGCATATATCCAGAACACTTTGCTTATATTTCAGAGTGTGTCAGGTGGCGTATAGGCGTTTACCACGCAGGCTGCAGCCGATATCAGCTCGGATAATGAACGAGAGATCACGGGTAGCGCGGTTGTGAATTGAATTTTTATGTGTTTATGCTGTTTAAGGACTTGTATCAGCAACCCCAAAGGATTTGTTTTGAGTGTTCCTACCGTAACGCTCCGTCGCCCTACCGACGGCGACGGTTTCTCCCTCCACCAACTGGTAGCACGCTGCCAGCCGCTGGATACCAACTCGGTCTACTGCAACCTTCTGCAGTGTTCCGATTTCGCCGATACCGCCATTGCTGCTGAAGATGCACAGGGCCAGCTGGTCGGTTTCATTTCCGGTTATCGCCCCCCTTCGCGTCCCGACACCCTGTTCGTCTGGCAGGTCGCGGTAGACGCCTCGATGCGCGGCCAGGGCCTGGCGCTACGCATGCTGCTGGCTTTGACCGAACGGGTCGCCGCCCAGGGCGTGCGCTTCATGGAAACCACCATCTCGCCGGACAACGGCGCTTCCCAGGCCCTGTTCAAGAAAGCCTTCGCTCAGCTGGGCGCTGATTACAGCACCCGCACGCTATTTTCCCGCAGCGAGCACTTTGCTGGCCGGCACGAAGATGAAGTGCTGTACCGGGCCGGTCCATTCGACCTTCCGCATTCAAAAGAAAAATCAGAGGAAACCGCATGAAAACCTTCGAACTGCACGAATCTGGCGTTCGCAGCTACTGCCGCTCCTTCCCCGTCGTATTCAAGCAGGCGCGTGGCGCCGAACTGATCACCCGCGACGGCAAGACCTACATCGACTTTCTCGCTGGCGCCGGCACCCTGAACTACGGCCACAACCACCCGGTGCTCAAGCAGGCACTGCTGGAGTACATCACCCACGATGGCCTGACCCACGGCTTGGACATGTATTCCGAAGCCAAGGAACGCTTTCTGGAGACCTTCGACCGGCTGATTCTCAAGCCGCGCAACATGAGCTACCTCATGCAGTTCACCGGCCCCACCGGTACCAACGCGGTGGAAGCCGCGCTGAAGCTGGCGCGCAAGGTCACCGGGCGCAACAACGTCATCAGCTTCACCAACGGCTTCCACGGTTGCAGCATCGGTGCCCTGGCGGCCACCGGTAACCAGCATCACCGTGGCGCCGCCGGCGTGCCGCTGACCGACGTCAGCCGCATGCCCTACGCCAACTACTTCGGTGACAAGGTCAACACCATCGCGATGATGGACAAACTGCTCGAGGACCCCTCCAGCGGCGTCGACAAGCCGGCGGCGGTGATCGTCGAAGTGGTCCAGGGCGAAGGCGGTCTGAATGCCGCATCGGCCGAATGGGTACGCAAGCTGGAAAAGCTCTGCCGCAAGCACGACATGCTGCTGATCGTCGATGACATCCAGGCGGGCTGCGGGCGTACCGGCACCTTCTTCAGCTTCGAGGAAATGGGCATCAAGCCGGACATGATCACCCTGTCCAAATCCCTATCGGGCTTCGGCCTGCCGTTCGCCATGGTGCTGCTGCGCAAGGAGCTGGACCAGTGGGCGCCGGGCGAGCACAACGGCACCTTCCGCGGCAACAACCACGCCTTCGTCACCGCCGCTGCGGCGCTGGAGCATTTCTGGCAGGACGACAGCTTCGCCCAGAGCGTGCGCGCCAAGGGCAAGCGCATCGCCGACGGCATGCACAAGATCGTACGCCGCTATGGCCCCGACTCTCTGTTCGTCAAAGGCCGCGGCATGATGATCGGCATCAGCTGCCCGGATGGCGACGTCGCCGCCGCCATCTGCCGCCATGCCTTCGAGAACGGCCTGGTGATCGAGACCAGCGGCGCCCACAGCGAAGTGGTCAAGTGTCTCTGCCCGCTGGTGATCAGCGAAGAGCAGATCGACAAGGCCATGAGCATTCTGGACAAGGCGTTCGCTGCCGTGATGTCCAGCCAGACCCGCGAACAGGCCGGTTAAGTCATTGCGAAGGTCAGGCGAGCCACAGGGTTGTCTGACCGCGCGACCATGCACCGGCCCGCACCACGTTTTATGAGGAATTGAATAATGATCGTACGCACCCTCGCCGAATGCGAGCAGTCCAACCGCAAGATTGTCACCGAAACCTGGGACAGCACCCGCATGCTGCTCAAGGACGACAATATGGGCTTCTCTTTCCATATCACCACCATCTATGCCAACACCGAGACGCACATCCACTACCAGAACCACCTGGAGTCGGTGTACTGCATGAGCGGCAATGGCGAGATCGAAACCGTTGCCGACGGCAAGATCTACAAGATCGAACCCGGCACCCTGTACATCCTCGACAAGCATGACGAGCACCTGCTGCGCGGCGGCAGCGAGGACATGAAAATGGCTTGCGTCTTCAATCCGCCGCTCAATGGCAAGGAAGTACATGACGAAAGCGGTGTCTACCCGCTGGAGGCCGAAACCGTCGCCTGATGCGTCGCTTTTTCATCTAACCGTAAGTGGACACCGTGAAGCGCTGTCCACCTACCCTGGAAGGAGGAACCCATGAACACTCCGCAAGCTGACCTGTATCCCTCACGCCAAAAGGATCAGCCCAGCTGGCAGGAACGCCTGGACCCGGTGGTCTACCGTACCGACTTGGCCAACGCACCCATCTCCCCGGAACAGATCGAACGCTTCGAGCGTGACGGCTATCTGGTTATCCCCCACCTTTTCAGCGCTGAGGAAGTCACCCTGTTTCGCGACGAACTCGAGCGCATGCGCCAGGACCCGGCCGTCGCCGAATCCGGCAAGACCATCAAGGAACCCGGCAGCGGCGCGATTCGCTCGGTGTTCGCCATTCACAAGGACAACGCCCTTTTCGCCCGGGTAGCGGCGGACCAGCGGATCGCAGCCATTGCAAGCTTCATCCTCGGTGGCGACGTCTATGTGCATCAGTCGCGGATGAACTTCAAACCCGGCTTTACCGGCAAGGAATTCTACTGGCACTCGGATTTCGAGACCTGGCATGTGGAAGACGGGCTGCCGCGCATGCGCACCCTCAGCTGCTCGATCCTGCTGACCGACAACGAGCCGCACAACGGCCCGCTGATGCTGATCCCCGGCTCGCACCGGCATTTCATTCACTGCGTGGGTGCGACGCCGGAAAACCACTATGAAAAGTCCCTGCGCAAGCAGGAGTTCGGAGTGCCTGATAACGACAGCCTGACCCAGCTGGCCGAGCGCTACGGAATCGACACGGCCACCGGGCCAGCCGGCAGTGTGGTGTTCTTCGACTGCAATACCATGCACGGCTCCAACAGTAATATTACGCCCAGTGCGCGCAGCAATCTGTTCTATGTCTACAACCATGTGGATAATGCTGCCCGGGCGCCGTACTGTGGACTCGCACCACGCCCGGGCTTCGTTGCCGAGCGTGAGGACTTCACCCCTCTGCAGATCCGGAAACAACAGTATCTCTGACCTTATGAAAGCCTGCCCCGGCACGGTAATGGCTTGCGTCTGGCTGCGAAGCCGGTCCAGGGATAAATTCACCCCCAAGACGGGACGTTGAATCGATGCATACCGTAGAAAAAATCGGCGGCACTTCCATGAGCCGCTTCGATGAGCTACTCGACAACATCTTCATCGGCCAGCGCGAAGGTACTCAGCTATACCAGCGGATCTTTGTCGTTTCGGCCTACAGCGGCATGACCAACCTGCTGCTGGAACACAAGAAAACCGGCGAGCCCGGCGTCTACCAGCGCTTTGCCGACGCGCAGAACGAAGGTGCGTGGCTGGACGCCCTGCAGACCGTGCGCCAGCGCATGCTGGATAAGAACGCTGAACTGTTCTCCGGCGAGTTCGAACGCCACGCCGCCGACCAGTTCATCAACGCGCGCATCGACGATGCCCGCGAATGCATGAGCAGCCTGCAGCGCCTGTGTGCCTACGGCCACTTCCAGCTCGGCGAACACCTGATGAAGGTGCGCGAGATGCTCGCCTCCCTCGGTGAAGCGCACAGCGCCTTCAATGCCGTGCTGGCGCTCAAGCACCGCGGCATCAACGCGCGCATGGTCGACCTGACCGGCTGGCACTGCGACTCGCCGCTGTCTTTCGAGGACATGGTTCAGGACAGTTTCAAGGACGTCGACCTGAGCCGCGAACTGGTGATCGCCACCGGCTACACCCATTGCAGCGAAGGCCTGATGAATACCTTCGATCGCGGCTACAGTGAAATCACCTTCGCCCAGATCGCTGCAGCGACCGGTGCCCGTGAAGCGATCATTCACAAGGAATTCCACCTGTCCTCTGCCGACCCGAACCTGGTGGGTGCCGACAAGGTGGTCACCATCGGTCGTACCAACTATGACGTGGCCGACCAGCTGTCCAACCTCGGCATGGAAGCGATTCACCCGCGTGCAGCCAAGACCCTGCGTCGTGCCGGTATCGAATTGCGCATCAAGAACGCCTTCGAGCCACAGCACGCCGGCACGCTTATCAGCCAGGACTACAAGAGCGAGAAGCCCTGCGTGGAGATCATCGCCGGCCGCAAGGATGTATTCGGCATCGGCGTGTTCGACCAGGAAATGCTCGGCGATACCGCCTACGACATCGAGATCAGCCGGCTGCTCAAGCAGCTCAAGCTCTACGTCGTGAACAAGGATTCGGACGCCAACAGCATCACCTATTACGCGTCGGGCTCGCGCAAGCTGATCAATCGCGCCGCGCGACTGATCGAGGAAGCCTATCCGGCTGCTGAGGTCACCGTACACAACGTCGCCATCGTCTCGGCCATCGGCTCGGACCTCAAGGTCAAGGGCATCCTGGCCAAGACCGTTGCGGCGCTGGCCGAGGCCGGCATCAGCATCCAGGCGATCCATCAGTCGATCCGTCAGGTCGAGATGCAGTGCGTGGTCAACGAGGAAGACTACGACAAGGCCATCGCCGCGCTGCACCGCGCGCTGATCGAGCCGGAAAACCACGGGGATGTGATCGCCGCTGCGTAAGCACCGCGGCCATCCTGCAACGCAACCGCCGGGCCTGATCTTCTCGCCCGGCGGTTTGCTTTCTAGCGATTCATAACCGCTGCCGGCACGCGCCGCCCTGCCTCGCGATACCAGCCGGCAAACAGCAACAAAGCCAGCACCATCTCCGCCAGGTTCCCACCGTAATACATCAGCTGCGCCGCCACCTCGATTTCCGCAAGCCCATGGCCGGCATCACGCGGATAACCGTAGCCATACATCAACTTGCTCAGAATCGAGTGCGCCGCGGTAGCGAGGAACAGCGCCGCCAAACGGGTATGAAAGGTTCCTCGATGGGGTGCCGGATCCGGGCCGGCAATGGCCCAGCAGAACAGATAGCCGGCGAGGATAAAGTGCAGGTGCAACCAAAGATGCAGCCCCGGATTGCTCAGGCTCAGCTGATACAGCGGCGTCATATACAGCAGGTAAAGCGCCCCGACATCCAGCAACAGCGCGGTGAACGGATGAGTTAGCACACGAGCCGGCGACGAGGCCAGGAGTGTGGCAATCCCCCGCGCCAGGCTGACCGGCACGCTGCGCAACAGCAAGCTCACCGGCTTGCCGAGCATCAGCGCAACTGGCGCGAACATTCCCAATGCCAGGTGCTGGGCCATATGCCCACGCAGGTCGACATGTCCCCAGGACATCAGCGGCGGGGACAAGGCCGCAACCAGCAGTGCTGTACCGCAGGTAAAACTTGCCAGGCGCCAGAACGGCCAGCCAGCCTGGCGCTGCATCTGCCAGAGGGCCGCAAGCAGATAAGCGAACCACACCGTGACCACCAGCAGCAGAAGTACGAAGGCGCCGGTCATCGCCTGCATATGCACCTGATGTGGCACGCCGCAGGCCTATCGCTCTACGGCCCGGGCGCGGCGCCAGAGCAGAAAGCCTATGGCCAGCAATACCAGGCTGAAGCCATTCCAGGCGAGATCGTAGATCCATAGCTCTTCCACGTAGCGCACCTGATGGAGTCGCAGCAGCTTGTGATTGACGATGCCGTCGAACAGCTGAAAGCCGCCCGCGCCGATAAACAGCCCGGCCCATGCATGCAGTCGCGCGATGGCACCGGCGCGGCTCAGGTGCATGAACAGATAGAACCCGGCGGCAAGCAGCAACAGCTCCGCAGCATGCAGCAACCCGTCGGACAAGAGCCCGATGGTCGGGGTCGAGCGATCGAAGAAGTGATGCCAGGCGAGGATCTGGTGAAACAGGATCTCGTCCACCGCCGCCATCAGACCGATCCCGAGAAAAAGCGTGGCGCGCAGACTTCGTCTGGTATCCATCGCATTGGCTTGCATGGGCGTCTCCGTCAGCTGAAAAACCGCTAGAACTGCCCTGCCCCACGCGCCTCCAGGCATCTGGCAGAGCCTTAAGTGCTGACCGGCGTTTTCCGCCAAGAGTTCGGGACCTTGATCTGCACAGGGCGCAAGGGTAGGGAAACTTCAGTAGAATTCGCGCACTTTTTGTACGTTCACGAGTCACCGTCCCAATGACCATCACCCTGCGCACCGAACTGCTTTCCCCCGCCGGCACCCTGAAATCCATGCGCTACGCCTTCGCCTACGGCGCCGACGCGGTGTACGCCGGGCAACCGCGTTACAGCCTGCGCGTGCGCAACAACGAGTTCGATCACGCCAACCTCAAGCTCGGCATCGACGAAGCGCACGCCCTGGGCAAGCAGTTCTACGTGGTGGTCAACATCGCCCCGCACAACGCCAAGCTGAAGACCTTTATCAAGGACCTGGAGCCGGTGGTGGCCATGGGGCCGGACGCGCTGATCATGTCCGATCCCGGCCTGATCATGTTGGTGCGCCAGCATTTCCCCGAGATGACCATCCACCTTTCGGTGCAGGCCAACGCGGTGAACTGGGCCACGGTGAAGTTCTGGCACCAGCAGGGCGTCAGTCGGGTGATCCTGTCCCGCGAACTTTCGCTGGAGGAGATCGAAGAGATCCGCCAGCAGGTCCCGGACATGGAGCTGGAAGTGTTCGTCCACGGTGCCCTGTGCATGGCCTACTCGGGGCGCTGCCTGCTGTCGGGCTACATCAACAAGCGCGACCCTAACCAGGGCACCTGCACCAACGCCTGTCGCTGGGAGTACAAGACCCACGAAGCCAAGGAGAACGAGCTGGGCGAGGTCGTGCATCAGTACGAGCCCATCGCCGTGCAGCGGGCTGAACCCACCCTGGGCGTGGGCAAGCCCACCGACGAGCTGTTTCTGCTGGAAGATTCCAGCCGCCCCGGCGAATTCATGGAAGTCAGCGAAGACGAACACGGCACTTACATCATGAACTCCAAGGATCTGCGTGCCGTGCAGCATGTGGAGCGCCTGGTGCAGATGGGCGTGCACTCGCTGAAGATCGAAGGCCGCACCAAATCCCACTACTACGTGGCGCGTACCGCTCAGGTCTATCGCAAGGCCATCGACGACGCCCTGGCGGGCAGGCCTTTCGACAAGTCGCTGATGGATACCCTCGAATCCCTGGCCCATCGCGGCTATACCGAGGGCTTTCTGCGCCGCCATGTGCACGACGAATACCAGAACTACGAACGCGGCTTCTCGCTGTCCGAACGCCAGCAGTTCGTCGGCGAGCTGACCGGCGAACGCCGCGATGGCCTGGCCGAGGTCAAGGTGAAGAACCGCTTCGCCGTTGGCGACAAGCTGGAGCTGATGACGCCCCAGGGCAACCTCAACCTGCGCCTGGAGTCACTGCAGAACAAGCGCGGCGAAGCCATCGAGGTCGCACCGGGTGACGGCCACACCGTCTACCTGCCCGTGCCGGAAGACGTGGACCTGCGCTACGCCCTGCTGATGCGCGAGCTGGACGGCACCACGACCAAAGGCTAGGCAGCCGGATACCGCTTGCCGCGCTCGGGGATCACACCTGGATCACCACCCCCTAAGAAGCCCAAGCTTCGCGCCGGGTGCGGCGTGCACAGCGTGCTTTTATGGGGCGCGCCCTCGCAGCGAATGCAGGCGACAGGGCGACCGCTGTAGGGTGGATATCGCTCTTTACTAGGCCACCCGGTGGATCGATAAAGCGCGCCCCACCCTACGACGCAGCCAGCAACTCGGCAAACTGTGCGGCCGGCACCGGGCGACTGATCAGGTAACCCTGCAACTCGTCGCAGCACTGCTCCTTGAGGAAGTCCAGCTGCCCCTGGGTCTCGACGCCCTCAGCCACCACTTGCAGCTCAAGGCTATGCACCATGGCGATGATGGCGCGGACAATCGCGGCATCGTCGCCGAAGTGCTCCAGTTCGGAAATGAAGGAGCGGTCGATCTTGACGAAATCCACCGGAAAACGCTTGAGGTAGCTAAGTGAGGAGTAGCCGGTGCCGAAGTCGTCGATGGCCAGCTTCACTCCCAGCGCCCGCAGCTGCTGGCTGATGCTGATGGAGTTGTCGATATCGTCCAGCAGCTGGCTCTCGGTCAGTTCCAGCTCCAGCAGATGCGCCGGCAGCCCGGTTTCCTCCAGCACCTGACGAACCAGGGTGACGAAATTGCCCTGGCGCAACTGCTTTGCCGAGAGGTTCACCGACACCCGTATCGTCGTCCCGTCCAGCTGCCACTGGCGTGCCTGGCGGCAGGCCTGACGCAGGACGAACTCGCCAAGCGGAATGATCAGCCCGGTCTCTTCGGCCAGCGCAATAAAGTAGCCCGGCGCCAACAATCCCTGCTGCGGATGATTCCAGCGCACCAGCGCCTCGGCCGCCTCGAGCCGGTCCGCAGTCAGGCTCAGTCTCGGCTGATAGAACAGCTCCAACTGGCCTTCCTCGATGGCCCGACGCAGCTGGTTTTCCAGCTTGAGATTCTCCAGGCTGGGAACCTGCAGACGCTCGGTAAAGAACTGTAGGGTATTGCCGCCCAGGTGCTTGGCATGCCGCATGGCCATATTGGCCTGCAGCAGCAGGGTGGTGGAATCGCGCGCGTTGTCGGGCATCAGGCTGACGCCGATGGAGGCGCCAAGGACCAGCTCCTGGCCATCGACAATGATCGGCTTGCCGATACGCGACAGCAGGCGACTACCACTGTGGGCCAGGTTCGAGAGACTGCCATAGGCTTCGAGGACCACCACGAACTCGTCACCAGAAAGCCGCGCAATGGTGTTGGCATTGGAAAAGGTATGGGTCAGGCGCCGGGCGATTTCGCACAGCAACTGGTCAGCCGCCTCATGGCCCAAGCTTTCGTTGAGGATCTTGAAGCGGTCGAGGTCGATATAAAACACCGCCAGACCATGGCTGCTGTGGCGCACACGCTCGCAGGCACCTTGCAGACGCTCCTTGAGCAGGTTGCGGTTGCCCAGCCCGGTCAGCTCGTCGAAGCGCGTGAGGTAGCGCATGCGCTCCTCCACCTGACGCCGGGCGCTGAGGTCGGAGAGAAAGGCCACCACATGGGCTATCTCGCCATCGGCATCACGCACCACCTGCAGCTGCACCCACTGCGGATAGACCTCACCGCTCTTGCGGGTCTTGATCAGCTCACCCTGCCAACAACCCTCGCGCAGCAGCACGGTGCGCATCGCTTGGTACTGCTGGCGGCTGCTCTCGCTGCTGGCCAGCTGCTCCAACTGATAGCCGACCAATTCTTCACGGCCATAGCCGGACAGGGCGCAGCAGGCATCATTTACAGCCAGCAGGCGGAAGTCAGCGTCCATGATGACCATGCCTTCGCCCGCCGCCTCGAACAGGGTCGGCGCCACCTGCAGCAAGACGTCGTCGCAAGACTCGGCCTGAGCTTCGGTGGCCGGCTCGGGCGCTTCGTCGGCCAGCTCGCCCTGCCCGATCAGGAGGCGCTGAAGCTGCCAGGCAACCAGACATAGTGTCAGCAGAATGATCAGCGAAAACGCCCCCCACCCCTGCTGCGAGGCGTGGGCGCTGGTGAGCAGCGCCGTGCCTGTCGGTAACAGGCTGGGCAGAAGAAGGGCCAGGAAGTCTCGCCAGGAAACTGCACTGGCAATGCCGCCAACGATGACGACTGAGCCAAGTACCCCATACAGCAGGGCTTGCTCGACGAACCCTTCGGCGGGGATCAACGCGACCAGGCCGTAACTTAGCGTCAGCCCCGTCACGGCATTGCCGAGCAGGAAGGAGTATCGCCACCAGGGTCGCTGCTGCTGGCTCACGTCAGCGTGGATAAAGGCAATCGCCTGCTGCAAGCGCACCGCCACCAGCAGCAGCGTCCAGCCAAACCACAGCCCCAGCGTGGTCACCTGCCCCCAGAGCAGTCCAACGCAGAACAGGCCGGCCAGCCCCAGAAACACCAGCCAGGCGCACGAGCCCTGATAGAGGAGTCGCGTCCGCGTGGCCTGCAGGGCAATGTCCGAAAAGCTATAAACGGTGCGGTCCTCCCTTGCCGACGATGCCGATAAGCTTGCTTGAGCGGGATCAATCATCAGTTGTTCAGTAATAGTTGTTGTAAAAACCTGAATCCGGCCGGTGATGGCAGCGGCGGATAATGGCACGTTGGCAGCCCAAGGCAATAGCCCTACTCAGACCAATGAATGAGCCGACCGTCCGTCGACAGTCCAAACACAGCGAAGCAGGACAATTCGCAGGCAGCCGGCAAGGTTGAAAAACGCAGCCGTTCAGACACAGGTAGTTTTCCAACAGCCTGCTAGAATGGCGGCCATGTCTGAAGATCTCTCCCTCCTCCTGAACTCCCTTAACGATGCCCAGCGCCAGGCCGTAGCCGCGCCGCTGGGACGTCAACTGGTCCTCGCCGGTGCCGGCTCGGGCAAGACCCGCGTGCTGGTGCACCGCATTGCCTGGCTCAACCAGGTCGAACGTGCCTCGCTGCATTCGATCCTGTCGGTGACTTTCACCAACAAGGCCGCCGCGGAGATGCGCCAGCGCATCGAGCAGCTGCTGCAGGTCAATCCGCAGGGCATGTGGGTCGGCACCTTCCACGGCCTGGCGCACCGGCTGCTGCGTGCCCACTGGCAGGAAGCGAAGCTGGACCAGAACTTCCAGATCCTCGATTCCGACGACCAGCAGCGGCTGGTCAAGCGGGTGATCCGTGAGCTGGGCCTCGACGAGCAGCGCTGGCCGGCGCGACAGGCACAGTGGTGGATCAACGCGCAAAAGGATGAAGGTCTGCGCCCGCACAACATCCAGGCGGGCGGCGACCTGTTTCTCGCCACCCAGCTGAAGATCTACGAAGCCTACGAGCAGGCCTGTGCCCGCGCCGGGGTGATCGACTTCTCCGAGCTGCTGCTGCGCGCGCTGGATCTGTGGCGCAACCATCCGGGCCTGCTGGAGCACTATCAGCGACGCTTCCGCCACGTGCTGGTGGATGAATTCCAGGACACCAACGCCGTGCAGTACGCCTGGCTGCGCCTGCTGGCCAAGGGCGGCGAGAGCCTGATGGTGGTGGGCGACGACGACCAGTCAATTTACGGCTGGCGCGGCGCGCGGATCGAGAACCTGCAGCAGTTCAGCCAGGACTTCCCGGATGCCGAGACCATTCGTCTGGAGCAGAACTACCGCTCCACCGCCTGCATCCTCAAGGCCGCCAACGCGCTGATCGCCAACAACCAGGGCCGTCTCGGCAAGGAGCTCTGGACCTCCGGCTGCGAGGGCGAGCCGATTAGCCTCTACGCCGCCTTCAACGAGCACGACGAAGCGCGCTATGTGGTCGAGAGCATCGAGAAGGCCATCCGCGAAGGCATGAGCCGCAGTGAAATGGCCATCCTCTACCGCTCCAACGCCCAGTCGCGGGTGCTGGAGGAGGCCCTGCTGCGCGAGAAGATCCCCTACCGCATATACGGCGGACAGCGCTTCTTCGAGCGCGCCGAGATCAAGAACGCCATGGCCTACCTGCGCCTGATCCAGACCCGTCACAACGACGCGGCGCTGGAGCGGGTGATCAACCTGCCGGCCCGCGGCATTGGTGAAAAGACCGTCGAGGCGCTGCGCCAGCTGGCGCGCCAGGAGGAAATCTCACTCTGGGCGGCACTGCACCAGGCAGTCGGCACCAAGGTCGTCTCCGGACGTGCAGCCAGCGCGCTGAACGCCTTCGTCGAGCTGATCGATACCCTGGCGCTCAAGGTCGAAGGCATGCAGCTGCACAACATGGCGCAGCTGGTGATCGAACAGTCCGGGCTGCTCGCCTACCACCGTGACGAGAAAGGCGAAAAGGCCCAGGCACGGGTGGAAAACCTCGAAGAACTGGTCTCCGCCGCCCGCGCCTTCGACAACTTCAGCGACGAGCAGGAAGACGAGCAGACGCCGCTGGCGGCTTTCCTCGACCACGCCTCGCTGGAAGCCGGCGAACAGCAGGCCGGTGACCATGAAGACAGCGTGCAGCTGATGACGCTGCACAGCGCCAAGGGCCTGGAATTTCCGCTGGTGTTTTTGGTGGGCATGGAAGAAGGCCTGTTCCCGCACAAGATGAGCCTGGAGGAAGCCGGCCGCCTGGAAGAAGAGCGCCGCCTGGCCTACGTCGGTATCACTCGCGCGATGCAGCAGCTGGTGGTCACCTATGCCGAAACCCGCCGGCTTTACGGCAGCGAGACCTATAACAAGATCTCGCGCTTCGTCCGGGAAATCCCGCCGGCGCTGATTCAGGAAGTGCGCCTGAGCAACACGGTCAGCCGCTCGTTCAACAGCCGCGGCATGAGCGGCTCCTCGCTGTTCGACGGCGCCAACGTGCCGGATACGCCCTTCAATCTTGGGCAGCGCGTAAGCCACGCGCTGTTCGGCGAAGGCACCATCCTCAACTTCGAAGGTTCCGGCGCCCAGGCACGGGTGCAGGTGAATTTCGAGGACGAAGGCAGCAAGTGGCTGATGCTCAGTTACGCCAAGCTCGAAGTGTTGTAGGACCCAAGGCGGGTGCGCCCGCCTCATCTTCCAAACCAAGAACAAACGTCCAGGAAACCCAGAACCCCATGAAACGCCGCTATCTGCTCGCTGCCACCGCGCTGCTCGCCTCCCTCGGCCTTGCCGGCTGCAATGACGACAAACCCGAGACCACCAGCCAGCAGGCAGCCAGCGAACCGGCCAAGACCTACAACTGGAAAATGGTCACCGCCTGGCCGAAGAACTACCCGGGCCTTGGCACCTCCGCCGAACGCCTGGCCGAGCGCGTCACCACCATGAGCGGCGGTAGGCTGACCATCAAGGTCTATGCCGCCGGCGAACTGGTACCGGCCCTGGAAGTCTTCGATTCGGTTTCGCGCGGCACCGCCGAGCTGGGTCATGGCGCCGCCTATTACTGGAAGGGCAAGGTGCCCACCGCGCAGTTCTTCACCTCGGTGCCCTTCGGCCTGTCCGCCATCGAAATGAACGCCTGGCTGAGCAAGGGCGAGGGGCAGAAGTTCTGGGAGGAAGCCTACGCACCGCACGGCGTCAAACCCATGGTAGTGGGCAACAGCGGCATGCAGATGGGCGGCTGGTACAACAAGGAAATCAACAGCCTGGAGGACCTCAAGGGCCTGAAGATCCGCATGCCGGGCCTGGGTGGCGAAGTGCTAAGCCGGCTCGGTGCCACCAGCGTCAACCTGCCCGGCGGAGAAGTCTTCACCGCGCTGCAGACCGGCGCGATTGATGCCACCGACTGGGTCAGCCCTTACAACGACCTGGCTTTCGGCCTGCACAAGGCGGCGCGCTATTACTACTATCCCGGCTGGCAGGAACCCCAGGCGGTGCTGGAGCTGCTGGTCAACCAGAAGGCGTTCGACACCCTGCCGGAAGACCTGCAGGCGATCCTCACCGAGGCGACCCGCGCTGCCAGCCGCGACATGCTCGACGACTACACCTGGAACAACGCCCTGGCACTGGATCAGCTCAAGCAGCAGGGTGTGGAACTCAAGCGCTTCCCCGACGAAGTGCTGGCTGCCATGCGTGAGCAGTCCGAGCAGGTACTGGGCCAACTGGCCGAGCAGAGCGAACTCAACGGCCGCATCTGGGCCTCGATGAAGGCGTTCCAGGCCCAGGTCGAGCCGATGCACGAGATCTCCGAGAAGGAGCTCTACAACTGGCGCTGATCAGGGGACTACTGCCGTTTCGATAAGCAAAAGCCTGAAACATTTACCACTGGCGTTGTGTCGCACCCCTGTGCAACATGACGCGCGTACCTTCACCCACATGGGAACACTTAATGAAATCTGCGCTTAGCCTCTTCATGGCGCTGTGCCTCAGCCTGACTTTCGCGCTCGACGCCCATGCCAAGCGATTCGGCGGCGGCAAGAGTTTCGGCTCGGCGCCCAGCCACCAGACTCGCCAGGCAGCACCTCAGCAACGTAACGATGCCGCCCAGCAGCAAGCCGGTCGTCAGCAGCCTGCCGCCGCCAGCGGCGCTTCCCGCTGGCTCGGCCCGCTGGCCGGCCTGGCCGCTGGTGGTCTGCTGGCTTCGATGTTCATGGGCGATGGCTTCGAGGGCATCCAGTTCATGGATATCCTGATCTTCGGCCTGATCGCCTTCGTCGTTTTCCGCCTCCTGGCCGCACGCCGACGTCAGCAGCAGCCGGCCATGGCGGGTCATGGACCTGCGCCGATGCAGCGTGAAATGCCGCAGCAGCCGTCGATCTTCGGTGGCAGCGCCGCGCCAGTGGCCGCCGCGCCGGTAATCAATGCACCCGCCTGGTTCAACGAGCAGAGCTTTGTTGGCGCGGCACGCGAGCACTTCATGTCGCTGCAGCAGCACTGGGATGCCAACGAGATGGACAAGATCGCCGAGTTCGTCACCCCGCAACTGCTTGAATTCCTCAAGCGCGAGCGTGCCGAGATCGGTGATGCCTACCAGGCGACCTACATCGACGACCTGCAGATCCAGCTCGACGGCGTTGACGATAACGCCGAGAAGACCACCGCCACCCTGACTTTCAGCGGTGTGTCGAAGACCTCGCGCTTCGACCAGGGCGAAGTCTTTAGCGAAAGCTGGCGCATGGAGCGTCTGCAAGGCGAGAACCAGCCTTGGCTGGTGGCCGGTATCCGCCAGAACGCCTGATTCCTGCCGCTTTGTGCAAAATAGCCCGGACTTTAGTTCCGGGCTTTTTCGTAATGAGTAACAACCTAACCGGAAGGATTAATCCTTTCTCAGCCCAGCCCGTATACAATGTCCATCAAGCGAAGCGCCAAAAGCGCTTGCAGGCCGCTAAAAAACTACCGCGTTGGCAAGACGGCGTTCAAAGCAGCTTCAAGCGCATCAGCATACTGACTGCGCATCTATAGCTGTTTGACTCGCTGCCCGAACAGCTCTTGGCTGTGATTCCCCGACGCCGCATTGTCCTCGCCTAGCTTTTTAACGGCCTGTTCGTCTTAGCCTGATAATAGGAAGAAACGATGGACATGAACCGTCGCCAGTTCTTCAAGGTCTGCGGAGTGGGCCTTGGAGCGACCAGCATGGCGGCCTTGGGTATGGCGCCCGAGACCTCCTATGCCGAGTCGATACGGCATTTCAAACTGACCAACACCAAAGAAACCCGCAACACCTGCCCCTATTGCTCGGTAGGTTGCGGGCTGATCCTTTATAGCCGCGGAACCGGCGGCAAGAACGTCGATCAGCAGATCATCCACGTCGAGGGCGACTCGGATCATCCGGTCAACCGCGGCAGCCTGTGCCCCAAGGGCGCCGGCCTGCTGGACTTCATCAAGAGCCCCAACCGCCTGCAGCATCCGATGGTGCGCAAGCCCGGCGCCAGCGAGTGGACCCGCATTTCCTGGGACGAGGCGCTGGATCGCATCGCCCGCCTGATGAAAGAGGACCGCGACGCCAATTTCGTGCAGCAGAACGCCCTGGGCCAGACGGTCAACCGCTGGACCTCCGTGGGCTTCCTCGCTGCCTCGGCCGCGTCCAATGAAACCGGCTACCTGACCCACAAGGTGGTCCGCAACCTCGGCATCGTAGGATTCGACAACCAAGCACGTGTCTGACACGGCCCGACGGTGGCAAGTCTTGCCCCGACGTACGGCCGTGGCGCCATGACCAACACCTGGACGGATATCGGCAACGCCGACCTGGTCCTGGTAATGGGTGGCAACGCTGCTGAAGCACACCCCTGCGGTTTCCGCTGGGTGACCGAAGCCAAGTCCGAGAACAAGGCCCGGCTGATCGTGGTCGATCCACGCTTCACCCGTACTGCCTCGGTGGCCGACTATTACGCGCCCATTCGTACCGGCACCGATATCGCGTTCCTCGGTGGTTTGATCAACTACCTGATCGAGAACGACAAGATCCAGCACGAGTACGTGCGCAACTACACCGACGTGTCGTTTATCGTCAGCGAAGGCTACAGCTTCGAGGATGGCCTGTTCAGCGGCTACGACGCCGAGAAGCGTACCTACAGCGACAAATCCGGCTGGACCTACGAGCTGGACGAGGACGGCTACGCCAAGGTCGACCCCACCCTGCAGCATCCGCGCTGCGTGTTCCAGCTGATGAAGCAGCACTACAGCCGCTATACGCCGGAGCTGGCCAGCCAGATCTGCGGTACCCCGGTTGATCGCATGCTGAAGATCTGGGAAGAGATCGCCACCTGCTCGACTCCGGGCAAGACCATGACGATCCTCTACGCCCTGGGCTGGACCCAGCACTCGATCGGCGCACAGATCATCCGCACCGCGGCCATGGTCCAGCTGCTGCTGGGCAACGTCGGCATGCCGGGTGGTGGCGTCAACGCACTGCGTGGCCACTCCAACATCCAGGGTCTGACCGACCTCGGCCTGCTCTCCAACCTGCTGCCGGGCTACCTGACCCTGGGGCTGGATGCCGAGCAGGACTACGACACCTATATCGCCAAGCGCGCACCCAAGCCGCTGCGTCCGGGGCAGATGTCCTACTGGCAGAACTACGGCAAGTTCCACGTCAGCCTGATGAAGGCGTGGTATGGCCCGGCAGCACAGGCCGAGAACAACTGGTGCTTCGACTACCTGCCCAAGCTGGAATACGGCGGTGCCGGTTACGACGTGCTGCGCATGTTCGACATGATGTCGCGCGATGAAGTGACCGGCTATTTCTGCCAGGGCTTCAACCCGCTGGCGGCACTGCCGGACAAGAATCGCGTGGTCAAGGCGCTGGCCCGACTCAAGTGGCTGGTGGTGATGGACCCGCTGCAGACCGAAACCTCCGAGTTCTGGCGTAACGCCGGCGTTTACAACGACGTCGACACCGCGAGCATCCAGACCGAGGTGTTCAGCCTGCCGACCACCTGCTTCGCCGAGGAAGACGGTTCGCTGGTCAACAGTACCCGCTGGCTGCAGTGGCACTGGAAGGCTGCCGACGGCCCCGGAGAGTCGCGCCCCGACATCTGGATCATGTCCGGCCTGCATACCCGTCTGCGCGAGCTGTATCGCACCGAAGGCGGCGTCTTCCCCGACCCGATCCTCAACCTGCACTGGCCCTACAAGGTGGCCCACGAGCCCTCGGCCGAGGAGTTGGCCAAGGAGTTCAACGGTTACGCGGTCAGCGAAGTCACCGATGCCAACGGCAACCTGGTGGCTCGCCCCGGCCAGCAGCTGGCGGCCTTCAGCCAGCTGAAGGATGACGGCAGTACCGCTTCGGGCTGCTGGATCTTCTGCGGTTCCTGGACCGAGCAGGGCAACATGATGGCGCGGCGCGACAATAGCGACCCGTACCACATGAAGCAGCACCAGAACTGGGCCTTTTCCTGGCCGGCGAACCGCCGCATTCTCTACAACCGCGCCTCCGCCGACCCCCAGGGCAAGCCCTGGTCGGAACGCAAGAAGCTGGTCTGGTGGAATGCCGAGTCCAAGGGCTGGATCGGTACCGACGTGCCGGACTACAACGCCAGCCTCGACCCAGAAGCGGGGATGAACCCGTTCATCATGAACCCCGAAGGTGTGGCGCGCTTCTTTGCGGTGGACAAGATGGCCGAAGGCCCCTTCCCCGAGCATTACGAGCCGTTCGAAACGCCCATCGGCGTCAACCCGCTGCACCCGAAAAGCCGCAAGGTGGTCAGCAGCCCGGCCGCCCGTGTGTTCGATTCGGTGTGGGAAACACTCGGCACCGCCGAAGAGTTCCCCTATGCCGGTACCACCTACCGCCTGACCGAGCATTTCCACTTCTGGACCAAGCACTGCAAGCTGAACGCCATCGCTCAGCCCGAGCAGTTCGTCGAGATCGGTGAAGTGCTGGCCAAGGAAAAAGGCATCGTCGCCGGCGACCGTGTGCGGGTCAGCTCCAAGCGCGGCTTCCTGGAAGCGGTGGCGGTCGTCACCAAGCGCATCCGGCCGTTGCAGGTCAACGGGCAGGTGGTGCACCAGATCGGCATTCCGCTGCACTGGGGCTTCACCGGCGTGACCAAGCCCGGGTACATCGCCAACACCATGGTGCCCTTCATCGGCGACGGCAACACCCAAACGCCTGAGTCGAAGTCGTTCCTGGTCAACGTGGAGAAGGTGTAATGGCTACTCAAGACATCATTGCGCGCTCCGCAACCACCACGCCCGCCCCCTCGATCCGTCAGGTCGAGGAGGTGGCCAAGCTGATCGACGTGTCCAAGTGCATCGGCTGCAAGGCCTGCCAAGTCGCCTGCTCGGAATGGAACGAGCTGCGTGACGAGGTTGGCAGCAACCACGGCACCTACGACAACCCGATCGACCTGACCGCCGAAAGCTGGACGGTGATGCGCTTCACCGAGCACGAAAAGGCCGACGGTGATCTGGAATGGCTGATCCGCAAGGACGGCTGCATGCATTGCGCCGAGCCGGGCTGCCTCACGGCATGCCCGAGCCCTGGCGCCATCGTGAAGTACGCCAACGGCATCGTCGACTTCAACCAGGACAAGTGCATCGGCTGCGGCTATTGCGTCACCGGTTGCCCGTTCAACGTGCCGCGCATCTCCGAGAAGGACAAGAAGGCCTACAAGTGCACCCTGTGCAGCGACCGCGTAGCGGTGGGCATGGAGCCGGCCTGCGTGAAGACTTGCCCGACCAGCGCCATCGTGTTCGGCAGCAAGGACGACATGCAGCGCCACGCCGAGGAACGCATCGAGGACCTGAAGTCGCGCGGCTATGAGAACGCCGGTCTCTACGACCCCGATGGTGTCGGCGGCACCCACGTAATGTACGTGCTGCACCACGCCGACAAGCCTTCGCTGTACTCGGGCCTGCCTGACCAGCCGGCCATCAGCCCGATGGTCAGCCTGTGGAAAGGCATCACCAAACCCCTGGCCCTGCTGGCCATGGGTGCGGCGGTACTGGGCGGCTTCTTCCACTACATGCGGGTTGGCCCGCAACGCGTCGAAGAAGAGGACGAGCAGCCGGCCAAGCCGGTGGTTCATCAACAGGATCCGGCGGTGAAAACCTTCGATCCCAAGCAGCCCTGAGGCATACCGGCCCCGTTCGCGCGGGGCCGGTCGAGGACCATCGACATGAAGAAAGATGAAATCCAGCGTTACAACGCCAACGAGCGCAGCAACCATTGGGCCGTGGCGATCCTGTTCATCCTGGCGGGTCTGTCCGGCCTGGCGCTGTTCCATCCGGCGCTGTTCTGGCTGAGCAACCTGTTCGGCGGCGGCCCTTGGACGCGCATCCTGCACCCGTTCCTGGGCGTGGCGATGTTCGTGTTGTTCCTTGGCCTGGTATTCCGCTTCTGGAGCGCCAACTACTTCTCCGGTAACGATCGGCTGTGGCTGAAGAATATCGGCAAGGTGATGCGCAATCAGGAAGACGGCGTACCGCCCATCGGCAAGTACAACCCCGGTCAGAAGCTGCTGTTCTGGGCGCTGCTGGCGAGCATGTTGGTGCTGATGGTGTCCGGTATCGTCATCTGGCGTGAGTACTTCAGCCACCTGTTCGGTATCGACGTCATCCGCCTGGCTGCTCTAGCGCACGCCTTCGCCGCCTTCGTGCTGGTGACGGCAATCATCGTCCACGTCTACGCGGCGATCTGGATCAAGGGCTCCTTCGGCGCCATGGTATCCGGCAAGGTTAGCCACCGTTGGGCGCGCAAGCACCACGAGCTCTGGTACCGTGAGGTCACCGACCGCAAGCAGGACTGATTGAGCCTATTGCAGCCACAATTCGAGCGCGACTAAGAACCTTCAGGCGCTAGCGAGCTAGAGTCCTACAAGGCAAAAGCAGGCGAGCCAGCGGAGTTTGCTGTAGCAAATGAGCATGGCGAGCCTGCTTTTAACACCGTAGGCCGAGGCACAGCAGCTCTTGAGCAGGTTCTGGTCGCGCTCTTTCATTCAGGAGGCCAATACATGGCTGACAGACTTATGGAGCCGGAGCAGATCAGCGCTTCGGCCATCACCCCGCCCTACAGCGATCTGCCTCCCGCTCGCCTGTTCGCCCTGCGCGCCGAGCGCCTGGAAGCACTGGCAGACAAACATCCCATGGGCGACTACCTGCGCCTGATGGCAGACCTGTGCAAGGTGCAGCAGCAGCTGCTGGACCAACCGCCGGCCTCGCTGCTGCCGACGCCGGAGCGCCTGGCCCAGGCCAGCACTCACAAGATGCCGCCACTGGCCATCGACAGTCTGGTACGAGAGGACGGCTGGCAGCCCTTCCTCGATGCGCTGCTGGACCGGGTCGAGGCGCCCAACGAAGCCGTTCGCAAGGCGCTGGAGAGCCTGCGCCAGGCCGATGTCGAGCAGCGCCGCGGCTGGGCCGTGAGCCTGCTGGACGGCGACTACTCGGCACTCGACGCCGCCGTGGTGCCGTTTCTCGGCGCCGCCCTGCAGGCCGCCTGGAGCCAGGCTCTGCTGGCCCTGCCGGAAGGCAGCGTGAGCGACATCGGCAGCGGCGCCCATTGCCCGTGCTGCGGCTCGCCGGCCATGACCGGGGTGATTCGCCATCGCGGCAAGCAGCAAGGTCTGCGCTACCTGGTCTGTTCGCTGTGCGCCTGCGAATGGCATTTTGTGCGGGTCAAGTGCGTGCATTGCGACTCCAGCAAGGACCTGCACTACGCCAGCCTGGAGAGCGACCGCCACGCCCCGGACAAGGCGCCGATCCGCGCCGAGTGCTGCCCGGGCTGCAACAGCTACTTCAAGCTGCTCTACTTGGAGTCCGACCCGGACGCCGAAGGTCTTTCCGCCGATCTCGCCAGCCTCGCGCTGGACCTGCGCATGGATCAGGAAGGCTACCACCGCCAGGCGCCCAACCTGCTGCTGGCACCGGGCGGCTGAAACAAATGTAGGGTGGATAACGCGAAGCTTATCCACCGTTTTTCGGAGATCGGCCACAACGCGTCGAGAACGCTTCGCGGTTTTCCACCCTACGCCGAACCAAAGTGGGAGCGGGCATGCCGCGAATGGACCTGCAGAGCCGCGGAAGACTTCACCGGCCTGGCCCGTTCCATATGGCCTGGCCGACCGCACCGCCTCGGCAACCGGCTTCAACCACGGTTCGTAGGGTGGATAACGCGAAGCTTATCCACCTGTGTGCTCCGAACATCGCGCAGCAACAGCCGAACTTCGGCACACCAAGCGAATCGGATCACTTCGCCGGACACGCGGAACACCAAAACATGTTGTAGAGCGGGCCATGCCCGCGAACAACCTGCGGTGCCACGGAACTCACGGCCATGGCCGTTCCCACATGGCCCGGCCAACGCACTGCCTTAGGCGCCAGCTTCAATAACTTTCTTCGAGATCGCGTAAATGTGTTCCAGGAGCGTTCCCCTTGCGGCAACCCGCTTCGCTCCGGGAAACTGCCCGGTCTAAACCTGCACGGGAGTCCTGCATGACCAGTCAAGCTGCCGAGGTTCGGCGCTCTTCCCTCCGTCTGCCTTCCATCGACCGCCTGCTGCGCAGCCCCGCCTGCGGGCCGTTGCTGGATCGCTATGGCCGTGAAGCCGTGCTCGGTACCCTGCGCGAACTGCTCGATGAACTGCGTGAACCCGCCCGCCTCGGCCAGCTCAGCGCGCCCGAGTTGAGCGAAGAGGTGCTGGCCGGCCGTGCCGGCGAACGCCTGGCCAACCAGCATCGAAGCCGCGTGCGCCGTGTCTTCAACCTCACCGGCACGGTGCTGCACACCAATCTTGGCCGCGCACTGCTGCCGGACGAAGCCATCGACGCCATCACCCTCGCCGCGCGCTATCCGCTGAACCTGGAATTCGACCTGGCCACCGGCAAACGCGGCGACCGCGACGACCTTATCGAAGGGCTGATCCGCGAACTCACCGGCGCCGAAGCCGTCACCGTGGTCAACAACAACGCCGCCGCCGTGCTGCTGGCGCTCAACAGCCTCGGCGCACGCAAGGAAGGCATCATCTCCCGCGGCGAGCTGATCGAGATCGGCGGTGCCTTCCGCATCCCCGACATCATGGCCCGCGCCGGCGTGAAGCTGCATGAAGTGGGCACCACCAACCGCACCCACGCCAAAGACTACGAAGCGGCGATCAACCCGCGCTCGGGCCTGCTGATGCGTGTACACACCAGCAACTACAGCGTGCAGGGCTTTACCAAGAGCGTCGCCACCGCGGAGCTGGCGGCCATTGCCCATGAGCACGGCCTGCCGTTACTCGAAGATCTCGGCAGCGGCAGCCTGGTGGACCTCTCGCGCTGGGGCCTGCCCAAGGAGCCCACCGTACAGGAAGCGCTGCGCGACGGCGCCGATATCGTCACCTTCAGCGGCGACAAGCTGCTCGGCGGCCCCCAGTCTGGGCTGATCGTCGGCCACAAGGACCTGATCGCGAAGATCAAGAAGAACCCGCTCAAGCGCGCCCTGCGCGTGGACAAGCTCACCCTGGCCGCGCTGGAAGCTGTACTCAACCTCTATCGCGACCCCGACCGCCTGGCCGAGCGCCTGACCAGCCTGCGCCTGCTCAGCCGTCCGCAGCAGGATATCCGCCTGCAGGCCAAGCGCGTCGCCCCGGCGCTGGCGGCGGTGCTCGATGAGAGCTGGCAGGTGTGCGTCAGCGACGCCCTGGGCATGATCGGCAGCGGCGCCCAACCCGTCGCGCGGCTGCCCAGTGCTGCCCTGTGCATTCGCCCGCAACAACCCAAGCGCCTGCGCGGGCGTAGCCTGCGCAGGCTGGAAGAAGCCCTGCGCGGCCTGCCAATCCCAGTGCTTGGCCGCATTGCCGAAGACGCGCTCTGGCTGGACCTGCGCCAGCTCGACGACGAAGCGGGTTTTCTCGCCCAGCTACCCCAACTGCAACAGGCTCTTCAACAGGAGCAGGCACCATGATCGTCGGCACCGCCGGCCACATCGACCACGGCAAGACCGCCCTGCTCAAGGCCCTCACCGGCCAGCAGGGCGACCGCCGCCGCGAAGAGCGCGAACGCGGCATCACCATCGACCTCGGCTACGCCTATGCGGACCTCGGCGACGGCAGCCTGACCGGCTTTATCGACGTGCCGGGTCACGAGCGCTTCGTCCACAACATGCTGGCTGGCGCCAGCGGTATCGACTGCATGCTGCTGGTGGTCGCCGCCGATGACGGCGTAATGCCGCAAACCCGCGAACACCTGGCCATCGTCGAACTGCTGGGTATTCGCCGGGCGCTGGTGGCGCTGACCAAGATCGACCGCGTCGAGCCGGCCCGCGTCGAAGAGGTACGCCAGCAGATCGAGGCACTGTTGCAGCCCGGGCCACTGGCGGGTTCGACGATCTTCCCGGTATCGGCCATCGAAGGGCTGGGCATCGAAGCGCTGCGCCAGGCCCTGCTCGATCAGGCCGCACACATCGATGCTCGCAGCGACAGCGGCTATTTCCGCCTGGCCATCGACCGTGCCTTTAGCGTCACCGGCGCCGGCGTGGTGGTTACCGGCACCGCCTTCGCCGGGCGCGTACAGGTGGGCGACGAACTCACGCTGTCGCCCCTCGGCCGTCGCGTGCGCGTACGCGGCCTGCACGCGCAGAATCGCGAGGCCAACGAGGCACATGCCGGCCAGCGGGTCGCGCTCAACCTCGCCGGCGAGCGCCTGGCCGTGGAGCAGATCAACCGCGGTGACTGGCTGCTGTCGCCGGCCCTGCAAGGCGCTACGCGCCGCATCGATATCGAATTCACCCTGCTCGCCAGCGAGGCCCGCGCCCTCAAGCATTGGACGCCCGTACATATTCACCTCGGCGCACAGGACGTCACTGGGCGCATCGCCCTGCTGGAAGGCGAATTCGTCGCGCCCGGCGGCCAGGTGCATGCCCAGCTGCAACTCAACGCCCCGCTGCATGCCGTTCACGGCGACCGCGTGGTGCTGCGCGACCAATCCGCGCAACGCACCCTGGGCGGCGGTCGCGTGCTCGATCCCTTCGCTCCGCCACGCAACCGCCACCGCCAGGCGCGGCTTGCGCAACTGCGTGCGCTGGCGGGCGAAACGCTGGAAGAGGTGCTTCCGCAGCTATTGCCCAGCGCCGTCAATGGCGTGGAACCGACGCACCTGGAGCGCCAGTTCAACCGCCCCCGACTGACTTGGCAACTGCCGGAAAGCGCCGTGGAGATCAGCACTCGCCAGGGCACGCGGCTGTTCGAGCGCCCCTACTGGGAGCATCTGGCCCAGAGCCTGATACCCGCGCTGCAACGCTTCCACGAGGAACAACCCGACGAACTCGGCCCCGACCGCGACCGCCTGCGCCGCTACGCCCTGCCCGAGCTGGAACGCCCGGTATTTATCGCGCTGCTGGAACAGGCGCTGGCCGAAGGCACCGTGCACGCCAGCGGCCCATGGCTACACCTGCCCGAACATCGAGTGCGCCTGAGCGATGAGGAAGAAGGGCTAAAGGCCCGGCTCTGGCCGCTGCTCGAAACCGGCGGCTACAACCCGCCCTGGGTGCGCGATATGGCCAAGGAGCTGAGCATCGGCGAAGACCAGCTACGCCATCTGCTACGCAAACTGGCCCGCCTCGGCGCGCTGCAACAGGTGGTGAAAGACCTTTTCTATACCGAAGCCACCACCCGCGAGTTGGCCAGCCTGTTGATAGAAATCGAACGCGAAGCCGGCATGATCCGCGCCACCACCTTCCGCGACCGCATCGGTCTTGGCCGCAAGCGCAGTATCCAGCTGCTGGAACACTTCGACCGCATCGGCCTCACCCGCCGCTTTGGCAATGAACGGAAGATCAGGGCGGATAGCGCGCTGGCCGTTGAAGCCGAGCTAAGGTAGGCTGCTGCCCACGAGTTGAAAGACCGTATTGAGAAGTCGGAAGGCCTATAAAGCTTCAAGCATTACTGCATATTGAAAAGCCCTGATTTATCAGGGCGTTTTGATTTATAGCTCTAATCCCTATGACTCAAGCCTAAATTGATTCGCGAGCGATTCATTAAGTCTTCAATAAAACTCAGTTTCGCAAATTTAAATTAACGCTCGATTTACAGTTTCTGCGCGCAATGCTCCCTTCCCCGCCTGGGCAAAAGTCGCTGATCCGTCGCTCTTTGCCTACAACTACAATTTCTTTTTGCCGGGTTGGGATCGCTACGGCCGGCTCCGGGATTACCCGAGTCGCCGGAACGATATTGGTCGCCCCCTGGGGAACGTAGTTCTTGTCGTTGAATACTGTTTGCTTGGGTGGTGCGTCTGTCGTAGCAGCTTGGGGCTGGGGTGTTTGCGGCTGAGGCGTTGCACCTCTCGCGGCTACTTCCTCTACTACCCTGTCCCAATCCTTGGTCGCTGCTGGCTCCGCTCGCGTGATTTCGGTAATGGGGGCTGGCTTGGGCTGGGTGCGTTTTTCAACAATGCTCTGCGTGGTGCTTTTGAGGAATGCTGAGCCTGCGACCTGTAGCGCCCCTAGCACGATGACCGTACCGATGATTCCGGGGATCACCCAAGTAACTGCACTCCGTTTCCGGCGGTACGTCCTGATGTACTCCGGAGCATCGCTCCAATCAGCCTTCATATTTCTCTCCCTGCTTGCCCTTCGGGCCTAACGGCATCCAGAACACCCGCCGGACGTGCTAGCCTATGCGCCGCTCGGGCCTGCAACACATCCCATACCCGAGCCCTTTCTTGCTGGAGTCATCCGCAAAATCTATATGGAAGGCAATCGCAGCCGGTGCTGCGGCCGGGCTTCAAACCCGGTTGGGGGCGGCAGCCGCTCCTGGGTGAGTTCGACTCTCACTGCCTTCCGCCAATTCGCTTCCGTTTGGTTTTTCACTCCGTGACCTGACCAGAGAGTAGCCCGCCCGCACGATGAAACCAAGGCAATTGGCCATTGCGTTGCTTCTGATCAAGCGCGGCCTGCTAGGAACCTCAGCAACTCCTTAGGGCACCTTCCGCGCGGCTCCTAAGTCCTACACGTCGCTCTCGACGCGGACCGCTATTGTCCCGGCCACCTCGCACTTCTCTATCAGTCCCATAGAAAGAAAATATCGTGCCTTGGGTCTATGGTCTTGGAATGTTGGTCTAGGGTTTGTTTGGTACCAAAAAAAGGAGATCAGGCATGCTGGCATCCCTGTTACCCGCGTTGCGTGAGTTATCACTGCCCTTGCGTCTGCAGCTTTGGGACGGCAAGGCGGTCGATCTCGGCCCGTCGCCCACGGTGACGTTGGCGATCAACGATCCGCAGATGGTGGCCGACCTTGCCCACCCCAGCCTCGATCTGCTGGGTTCTGCCTATGTCGAAGGGCGGTTGGATCTTCATGGGCCACTGGCTGAGGTGATCCGTATCGGTGATGAGCTGAGCCGCGCGCTGGGGCGGGACAAGGGTGCAGCGCCACAGCGCGAGGCCCATGACAAGAGCACGGACGCCGAGGCCATTTCCTATCATTACGACCTTTCCAACGATTTCTATCAGCTGTGGCTGGACCGCGACATGGTCTATTCCTGCGCCTATTACGAGACGGGCAACGAGGATCTGGACCAAGCGCAGCAGGCCAAGCTGCGTCACCTGTGCCGCAAGCTGCGGCTCAAGCCAGGCGAGCGATTGCTGGACGTCGGCTGCGGCTGGGGTGGGCTGGCGCGTTTTGCGGCCCGGGAGTTCGGTGTGGAGGTGTTCGGCATCACGCTAAGCCGCGAGCAGCTCAAGCTTGGCCGCGAGCGCGTTGCGGCCGAAGGCCTGACGGGGCAGGTGCAGCTGGAGCTGATGGATTACCGCGACCTGCCTCGGGATGGCCAGTTCGACAAAGTGGTCAGCGTCGGCATGTTCGAGCACGTCGGCCACGCCAATCTACCGCTGTATTGCCAGCAACTGTCGGCCGTGGTGCGTCCAGGCGGGCTGGTGATGAACCATGGCATCACCTCCCGGCATATCGACGGCCGGCCAGTAGGCCATGGCGCCGGCGAGTTCATCGACCGCTATGTATTCCCCCACGGTGAGCTGCCGCATCTGGTGCAGATCGGTGCGTGCATAAGCGAGTCGGGGCTGGAGATCGTCGATGTGGAGAGCCTGCGCCTGCACTATGCGCGCACGCTGGATTTCTGGAGCCAGCGCCTTGAGGCCAATCTGGACAAGGCTCGGGAACTGGTCCCGGAACGCGCGTTGCGCATCTGGCGTGTGTATCTGGCGGGCTGCGCCTATGGCTTCCGTAACAACTGGATCAATCTGCACCAGATTCTGGCGAGCAAGCCCCACGAAGACGGCTCCCATGAGCTGCCCTGGTCGCGCGCCGATCTGTATCGCTAATCAATGGAAGACCGCTGCAGCGGCTCAAGCCGCGCAGCGGGTCGTTTTGAGCAGACTCAGCGCAATAGCAGCAGCGGAGTGCTGACCGAGTTCAGCATCTTGGTGGTGATGCTGCCAACGAAGAACTGGCGAATCCGCGTGTGCCCGTAGGCCCCCATAACCAGCAGCTCGATGGCGTGTTCAGTCTGGTAGGCGCGCAGCTTGGCTTCGACATCCCCTTCGAGAACCGCCACACGCACTTCGAAGCCAACCGCAGACAGTTTGTCGCGGGCCGAGTCCAGCGCTGCGCGGGCCTCGTACGTATCGTTACTGACCGTCACCAGATGGATCGGAATGCCCTTGAGCAACGGGCTGGCGGCCAGCATATCGATGCCCTTGCGCGCGGTGTCGCTGGCATCGAAGGCAAACATGGCCGTGGTCGGCGGAAGGAAACTGGCCGGGGTGACCAGGATGGGGCGATGCAGGGTGCGGATTACATTTTCCAGGTTGCTGCCGATCAACCGGGCGTCGTCGCTACTGTCCTCGCCCTGCTTGCCGATCACCAGCAGGCGGATTTCAGACTCCAGTTCGCGCAGGCTACCCACCAGATTGCCGTGGCGTTGACGCAGCTCCGGCTCGGGCGCGCCTGCATCGATGACGCGCTGCCGGGCCGCATCGAGCAGCATGCGACCCTCTTCCAGCGCCAGCTTGTTGCGTTTTTCATCCAGCGCGGCGAGTTCTTCCAGCAGGAATTCGCGACTGCCCAGGCCGATGATGCCGCTGAAGTCGCCGGATAGCGGGTAGCGCTGCTGGTCCAGCACATGCAGCAGGCTCAACGGCGATCCCAGGCGCAGCGTGGCCCAGGCCGCGCAATCGCAGACGGCAGAGGCCTGCGGAGATCCATCGATACATGCAAATACCTGGGTCATAGCACTCTCCTGCCTCAATGGCTCATGAGTTTGTCCACGGCCTCGGGTTTGTCGTGCACTCCGAAGCGATCGACGATGGTTGCACTGGCCTGGTTCAGCCCCAGCACCTGGACCTCGGTGCCTTCGCGGCGAAACTTGAGCACTACCTTGTCCAGCGCCGAGACAGCGGTGATGTCCCAGAAGTGCGCTTGGGTCAGATCGATGGTAACCCTGGCGACGGCCTCCTTGAAATCGAACGAGGCCGCAAACTTGTCAGCCGAGCTGAAGAACACCTGGCCGGCCACCTTATAGGTGCGGTGCTGAGCCTCGGTATCCAGCTGCGAGTCGATGCGCAGGTAATGCCCAACCTTGTTGGCGAAGAACAGCGCCGCCAGCAGCACGCCGGCCAGCACGCCAAAGGCCAGGTTATGGGTGAAGACCACCACGACCACGGTCACCACCATGACGATATTGGTCGAGAGCGGGTAGTGCTTGAGGTTGCGGATCGAGTCCCAGCTGAAGGTGCCGATGGACACCATGATCATCACCGCCACCAGCGCGGCCATGGGGATCTGGCCGACCCAGTCGCTGAGGAAGACCACCATCAACAGCAGCACCACGCCGGCGATCAGCGTCGACAGCCGGGTACGGCCGCCGGATTTCACGTTGATCACCGACTGCCCGATCATCGCGCAGCCGGCCATGCCGCCGAACAGCCCGGAAACGATATTGGCCACGCCCTGGCCCTTGCACTCGCGGTTCTTGTCGCTGGGGGTGTCGGTCAGCTCGTCGACGATGGTGGCGGTCATCAGCGATTCCAGCAGGCCGACCACCGCCAGCGCGGCGGAGTACGGGAAGATGATCGCCAGGGTCTCGAAGGTCAGCGGTACTTCGGGCCAGAGGAAGATCGGCAGCGTGTCCGGCAGCTCGCCCATGTCACCGACGGTGCGGATATCCAGTCCGAAGTAGATCGCCACGGCCGTCATCGACAGGATGCACACCAGCGGCGAAGGAATTACCCGGCCGATCTTCGGCACGTAGGGAAACAGGTAGATGATGCCCAGCCCCGCCGCCGTCATCACGTAGACGTGCCAGGTGACGTTGGTCAGCTCCGGCAGCTGCGCCATAAAGATCAGGATCGCCAGGGCGTTGACGAAACCGGTGACCACCGAGCGCGAGACGAAGCGCATCAGCGAGCCCAGCCGCAAGTAACCGGCGCCGATCTGCAGTACGCCGCAGAGCAACGTCGCCGCCAGCAGATATTGCAGGCCGTGCTCGCGAACCAGCGTGACCATCAACAAGGCCATGGCCCCGGTGGCGGCGGAGATCATGCCCGGACGGCCGCCGGTAAAGGCGATCACCACGGCGATGCAGAAGGACGCGTAGAGACCGACCCGCGGGTCGACCCCGGCGATGATGGAGAAGGCGATCGCCTCGGGAATCAGCGCCAGCGCTACCACCAGGCCGGAAAGGACGTCGCCACGGATATTGGCGAACCAGTTCTGTTTGATCGAATGCAACATTGGGGGACCTTGAAAAACGAACGGCAGCCGCAACCGGGGCGGGCTCAGCCGGGGGCGGCGGAGGATAGCCGAACGCAGCGTCGTCCGCGATTCCGCCCGGCCAGTGGGAGCTGGCCATGCCCGCGAATAAGGCCAGCCCCACTGCAGAGGCTTTCACGGGCATGGCCCGTTCCCACAGAAAAGCGCGCAGGCCACCGCTCCGGTCTCACGATCCCTTCGGATGCCGCCCTTGTACTCAACTACTTCGTTACTCGGGCGAACATCGATCATCCGGTTCTGGCTTAACATAGCTGCACCCATAAGAAGAGGCTCCCATGCCCGCCCTCGCCCATCGCCATCGCCATCGCGTTGTCATGATCGTAGTGCTGATTCTCGGCGGCCTGCTGCTGAGCATGTATTGGGCCGGGCGACTGGCCGAGCAGCGCGTCTGGCTCGAACGCAGCCAGGAAGCCGGCGGGCAGCTGGAGCTTTACGCCCAGGCGATCCACACCCAGGTCGAACGCTTCCGCTCGGTGCCGGCGCTGCTGGCACTGGACAGCGATATTCGTGACCTGCTGGAAAACCCCGATGACGCGCAGCTGCGCCACCGCCTCAATCATCGGCTGGAACAGCAGAACCAGGCCGCCGGCTCTTCGGTGCTGTACCTGATCGACCTGAACGGCGAAACCCTGGCCGCCAGCAACTGGAGCGAGTGGAGCAGTTTCGTTGGCAGCAACTACGGTTTTCGGCCCTATTTTCAGGATGCCCTGGCCCAGGATACCGGGCGCTACTTCGCCGTGGGCGTGACCACTGGGATTCCCGGCTACTTCCTTTCCAGTTCGGTGAAGAACGCTGCCGGCCAAACCCTCGGCGTGCTGGTGGTCAAGCTTGAACTGGAGGACATGCAACGCGAGTGGATCAACCAGCCGGGCATCCTGCTGATCACCGACGCGCTGGATATCGTCATCCTCAGCAACCGCCCGGCCTGGCGCTTCCGCCATTTGCAACCGCTCAGCGAAGAGGTGCGCCACAGCCTGGTCGCCGCCCGCCGCTACGCCGAGCAAACGTTGCAGCCGCTGCACAGCAAGCCGCTGCAACGCGTTGCCGAGAACAGCGAGCGCCGTCAGGTTGATGGCCCGGACGGTCGCCAGACTTACTTCTGGCAGCGCCTGCCGCTACCCGAAGAGAACTGGACGCTGCACCTGCTGCAGGAACCGCAGCAGGTTGCGGCGAGCATCCGCAGCTACCGGCTGGCCGCAGCGGGTGTGTGGATGACCCTGGCCTTTCTGCTGCTCTATCTGGCTCAGCGGCGCAAGACACGGCGGGTCGAGCAGCGCAGCCGCAACCAGCTGGAGCGCCTGGTGGAGGAGCGCACCCGCGAGTTGCAAACCGCCCAGGACGGCCTCGTCCACGCGGCGCGCATGGCGGCGCTGGGGCAGATGTCCGCCGCCCTGGCCCATGAGATCAACCAGCCGCTGACAGCCCTGCGCATGCAGCTGGCCAGCCAGCGGCTGTTGCTCGACAGCGGCCGTAGCGAGGCGGTACGCGAGGGCCTGGCCCAGGTCGAAGGGTTGATCGAGCGCATGGCCGCGCTGACCAGCCACCTGAAAACCTTTGCCCGCAAGAACCCCGCCGGGCTGCCCCAGCGAGTACGCCTGGACGATGTGGTGGAGCAGGCACTGCAACTGCTCGGCCCGCGCATTCGCAACGAGAACGTGGCCATCGTGCGGCAAATACCCGGCGAAGCCTGGGTCAGTGGCGATGCGATCCGCCTCGAGCAGGTGCTGATCAATCTGCTCAACAATGCGCTGGATGCCATGCACGACAGCCCGGTGCGCGAGCTGCGCATCCTCTGCCGGGAAGAAGCCGGCACCTGGCGCCTGAGCGTGGCCGACAGTGGCGGCGGCATCGCCCGCGAACATCTGGATCAGGTTTTCGAGCCTTTCTTCACCACCAAGCCGGTTGGTCAGGGCCTCGGGCTGGGGCTGGCGGTGTCCTATGGCATCCTGCGAGACCTTGGCGGCAGCCTGGCGGTGCGCAACGATGCGCAGGGCGCGGTCTTCGAGTTGACGCTGCCAGCAGCGGAAAAACCCCGAACCGACAACAGCAGGAGCGACGCATGAGCGATCTGGTCATCTTTATCGACGACGAAGCGGCGATCCGTCAGGCGGTGCAACAGTGGCTGGAACTCTCCGGCTTCCGTGTACGGACCTGCGCCAGTGCGCGGGAGGCGCTGGGTCTGATCGACCGCGACTTCGCCGGGGTGCTGATCAGCGACGTGCGCATGCCGGATATGGACGGCCTAGCCCTGCTGGAGCAGGTGGTGGCGCTGGACCCCGAGCTGCCGCTGATCATGGTCACCGGACATGGCGACGTGCCCATGGCGGTGCAGGCGCTGCGCCAGGGCGCCTATGACTTTATCGAGAAGCCCTTCACGGCCGAGCGCCTGCTGGACAGCGTGCGCCGCGCCCAGGACAAGCGCCGGCTGGTCTGCGAAAACCGCCAGCTGCGCGAGCAGTTCACCCGCAAGGGCCGCATCGAATCCATGCTGCTGGGCGTTTCCCGCGCAGTAGACAACCTGCGCCGGCAGGTGCTGGAACTGGCCGGCACCGACGTCAACGTACTGATTCGCGGCGACACCGGCAGCGGCAAGGAGCAGGTAGCCCGCTGCCTGCACGATTTCAGCCCGCGGGCGCGCCATCCATTCGTGGCGCTGAACTGCGCGGCCATCCCCGAAACCATCTTCGAAAGCGAGCTGTTCGGCCACGAAAGCGGCGCCTTCACCGGCGCCCAGGGCAAGCGCATCGGGCGCATCGAGCATGCCCATGGCGGCACGCTGTTCCTCGATGAAATCGAAAGCATGCCGCTGGCCCAGCAGGTCAAGCTGCTGCGCGTGCTGCAGGAAAAGACCCTGGAACGCCTGGGCTCCAACCGCAGCATCGAGGTCGATCTGCGGGTGATCAGCGCGGCCAAACCGGACCTGCTGGAAGAGGTACGCGGCGGACGTTTCCGCGAAGACCTGCTGTACCGCCTGAACGTTGCCGAACTGCATATCCCGCCATTGCGCGAGCGCCGCGAGGACATCCCCCTACTGTTCGAACATTTCTCCAGCCAGGCCGCTCAACGCCATGGCCGTGAACCCTTGCCGGTCGGCCCCGGCGAACTGGCGCAGCTGCTGGCCCATGACTGGCCGGGCAACGTGCGCGAGCTGATCAACGCCGCCGAGCGCCACGCCCTTGGCCTCACCACGCCGGCCACCAGCGCCCCACTGAACACTGGCGGCACCTCGCTGGCCGAGCAGATGGAGGCTTTCGAGGCCCAGTGTCTGCACCATGCCCTGCAGCAGTGCAAAGGCAATATCAGTGACGTGATGAACCTGCTGCAGCTGCCACGCCGCACCCTCAACGAAAAAATGCAGCGCCACGGCCTGAGTCGCAGCGATTACCTGCCGGCAGGCAGCACGGACAGCTGATGGTGGGACGGGGTGAATCAGCAGGACGCGTGCGATTCATAAGCCCGCGCAGGCCCTTGGCCTGCTTTTCGCCGCGAGGTCGCGGCTCCCACGGGCGCGGTATGTGCTGACTGCCTTTGTAAGAGCCCCTACCGCGGAGCGAAGCTTTTGGGCTTGTTGGCGAGCTCACGCCTGCATTCGCCGCGTGGGCGCGGCTCCCACCATTTGGTGCGGAACCATCAGGCAACCACAGCACTGCTCTTCGTGGGAGCCCCGACCTCGGGGCGAAGCTTTTCGGCCTTGCTGGCAGGCTGGCGCCTGCATCGATCGCGGCGGCGTGGCTCCCACCATTTGGTGCGGGAACCATCAGGCAACCACAGCACTGCTCTTCGTGGGAGCCCCGACCTCGGGGCGAAGCTTTTCGGCCTTGCTGGCAGGCTGGCGCCTGCATTCGTCGCGGCGGCGTGGCTCCCCTCGATAGCCATCAAAGCCACCGCCTAGATTCACTCCAACTCTTCCAGCCGCCGCTGCAGAAAGCGTCGCTCCGGTTCCAGTCGCACCAGCTGCAGCGCCGCGCGGTAGGCTTCGCGGGCCTCGGTGATGCGTCCCAGCCGCCGCAGCAGATCGGCACGGGCGGCGTGGCTCAGGTGGTAGTCGTGCAGGTCGCCGCGGGCCAGCAGCTCGTCCACCAGTTCCAGACCCGCCGCCGGGCCGTCGCGCATGGCCACGGCCACCGCACGATTCAGCTCCACCACCGGCGACGGGCTCAGGCCCAGTAACACGTCATAAAGCCGGACGATCTGCGCCCAATCGGTCTGCTCTGCGCTCTCGACCTCGGCATGCACGGCGACGATCGCCGCCTGCAGGGCATAGGCGCCGGGGGCAGGGCTGGTCAGAGCGCGACGCACCAGCTGCAAGCCCTCGTCGATTTGCCGTCGATCCCAGACACTGCGGTCCTGCTCTTCCAGCCGCACCAGATCGCCGGCCGCATCAGTGCGCGCCGCACGACGCGCGTCATGCAGCAGCATCAGCGCCAGCAGGCCCATCACCTCGGCATCGGGCAATAGCTCCAGCAGCAGCCGACCAAGACGGATCGCCTCCGCGCTCAGATCGGCCCGAGTCAGCGCAGGCCCCGCCGAAGCCGAATAGCCCTCGTTGAACACCAGGTAGATCACCCGCAATACGCTGTCGAGCCGCGCCGGCAGCTCCTCGCGCTCCGGGACGCGATAAGAAATGTGCGCATCGCGGATGCGCGCCTTGGCCCGCACGATGCGCTGGGCGATGGTGGCCGGCGCGGCAAGAAAGGCCCGGGCGATCTCCTCGGTGGTCAAGTCGCAGACCGCACGCAGGGTCAGCGCCACCCGCGCGTCGGCCGGCAATGCCGGATGGCAGCAGGTGAAGATCAGCCGCAAACGATCGTCTTCCACCTCGTCGAGCTCCGTTTTATCCGCCTCGCCCTCCAGCTGCTCGGCCAGCAGCCGCAGCGAGGCATCGAACCGCGCACGTCGGCGCAGGGCATCGATGGCCTTGAAACGCCCGGCAGAAACCAGCCAGGCGCGCGGATTGCCTGGCACGCCCTCGCGGGGCCACTGCTGCAGCGCCGCGGCGAAGGCGTCGTGCAAGGCCTCCTCGGCGCGATCGAAATCACCGAGCAGGCGAATCAGCGTCGCCAGCACCCGGCGAGATTCGGCGCGGTAGACCGCCTCGACCGCTGCTGCTGCGGATTGCCCGCCGTAATACATGTCAGCGCTGCGGCAGCTGGCGCAACGGGCGCACCTCGACGCTGCCGAGCGTCGCCGGCGGGATCTTCGCGGCAATGGCCTCGGCTTCGGCCTGATCGCCCGCTTCGATCAAATAGAAGCCGGCCAGTTGTTCCCGGGTTTCGGCGAAAGGCCCGTCGACCGTCGTCGCAACACCATCGCGAACCCTCACCGTACGCGCTGTGCGCACCGGCTGCAGCGGCTCGCCGGCCAGCATATGGCCGCTGGCGCGCAGCTCTTCGCCACACGCCAGGCAGCGTGCAACCAGCGCCTGCCACTGCTCGTCACTCATTTCATCGACACGTTGCTCGTCGTAGTAGATCAAGCACAGGTATTTCATGACACACTCCGTCTGCCAACCATGCAAAGAAGCTAGCAGCCGGGGGACAAGGGTGCGTCAACCGGCGACGAATACCCTCAGCCAGTCCGTTGCTGGTCGGCCGATGGCTCCTGCGACATGCAGACCTGGCCGGTTTCCATATCGAACGGCATGGAAAAGTGCTCGTGGACCACCTTCCAGTCACCATCGCGCCTGGCCCAGACCCGAGTGCCGCGCATCCAGGCAGTTTGCATCACACCTTCGGCATTGGGCCCGCCGCAGTGGTTGAGCGTGCGGCTGTAGGCCATGTCACCGCTGACTGTCACGTGCAGATCGTGGGTTTCGAAGAAGCCATCGCCCTGGCAAAACTCGAAACAGCGCTGCCAGTGGGCCCGGTATTCGTCTCGCCCTTTGAACTGCAGGGCGCCGACCGCATCGAAAGCCACCAGATCATCGGCGTACTGATTCATGATCTGGTCCAGATCCTTGGCCTTGGTATCGCGCTCGAAGGCGTCGTGAAGTTCGCGAATTCGTTGTTCGTCGTGTGTCATGTCCATCTCCGCTCTGGTGATTGGGGGCATGAACTGGTCGAACAGCGGGAGCACGGATCGACAGCCGTGGAAAATTTTTTATGCGCTCCAGCGAAAGGACTGCGCACTGATTGATGCTGAATACTGTTGCGAATTATTATCACTCCACTATTCTCTTTGCTCTGATGCCATGCCGTTCAGTCTCAACGGCATGCCCCTGCTCAGACCACCAGCCCAATCAGGCCCACCATGACCATCCTTCGCCTCCCTCGTAAAACAGGTGCTGTCTCCGTCCTGCTGCCCGCCTGCCTTGTCGCTGGCTTCGCCGGCACCCCGGCCTTGGCGCAGCAACCAGTCGATAACCAGCAAGAACAGACCAGTCAATCTGGCGAGCCGCTCGAACTGCCGACCACCGAGGTAGTCGCCAGCGCCGATGCCTCGGCCGGCGGGCTGACCGAACCCTATGTTGGCGAGCAGGTGGCGCGTGGTGGCCGGGTCGGCATCCTTGGCAACCAGGACTATATGGATACGCCGTTCACCTCCACGGCCTATACCTCGCAGCTGATCCAGGATCAGCAGGCACGCAGCGTCTCCGATGTGCTGCAGAACGACCCCTCGGTGCGCGTGGCCCGCGGCTTCGGAAATTTCCAGGAGCTGTATGTGGTGCGCGGCTTTCCGGTGTTCTCCGACGATATTTCCTATAACGGCCTTTACGGCCTGCTGCCGCGCCAGTACGTAGCCTCGGAGTTTATCGAGCGGGTCGAAGTGTTCCGCGGCGCCAACACCTTCCTCAATGGCGCAGCACCAGGCGGCAGCGGCATAGGCGGGGCGATCAATATCCTGCCCAAGCGCGCGCCCAACGAGCCGCTGAGTCGCCTGAGCCTAGGCGCCGAGGACGGCGGCCAAGGCATGGTCGCCGCCGATATAGCCCGTCGCTTCGGTGAGGAACAGCGCTTCGGGATGCGCCTGAACGCCGCCAAGCGCGACGGCGACACCAACGTCGACGATGAAAAACGCACCCTCGACATGTTCGGCCTGGGCCTGGACTACCAGGGAGACAACTTCCGCATCTCCGCCGACATCGGCCATCAGTACCACTACCTCGACCAGCCCAGGCCCAGCGTTTACCTTCGCTTCGTCGACCCGATCATTCCCAGCACACCGGACGCAGAAGACAGCTTCGCCCAACCCTGGACCTACTCGAAGGAGAAGCAGACCTTTGGCACCTTCCGCGCCGAATACGATTTCTCCGACTCGGTCACCGGCTGGCTGGCCGCCGGCGTACGCGAAGGTGAGGAGGACAATCGCCTGGCCGTGCCGACCTACAACGGCGCCGGCCAGACCAGCACCTCGATGTTCGAGAACGTCCGGGAGGATGATGTCTGGACCGCTGAATTCGGCCTGCGCGGCCGCTTTCAAACCGGAGCAGTCAGCCATCAATGGGTGACCTCGGCAGCCATCTTCAATTCAGAGGAGCGCAACGCCTACGCCACCTCGGCAGCGTTCGCCGGCAATCTCTACACTCCCATCGACGTAGAGCGCCCGCCTTATGCAGCAGACGGAAGTGGCGGCTCATTGTCCGACCCAGGCCTCATCAATCGCACCCGGACCCAGAGCCTCGCCATCGCCGACACTCTGGGCTTTATGGATGATCGCTTGCTGGTCACCCTGGGCATGCGTCGTCAAGGCTTCGACGTTCGTGGCTACGATTACAACAGCAGCGACCGCACCTCTTCGTACAAGCGCTACGAGAACACCCCGGTGGCCGGCGTGGTGTATCGCCTGACCGACGAGGTCTCGCTCTACGCCAACTACATCGAAGGCCTGGTCAAGGGCGACATTGCTCCGGCGCAAAGCGGGACCACACCGATCGTCAACGCAGGCGAGGTACTGTCGCCCTACGTGGCCGAGCAGATCGAAGCCGGCATCAAGTACGACGGCGGAGTCGTCGGCGGCAGCCTGGCCGTGTTCACCACCGACAGGCCGTTCAGCACCGTCGAGAACGGCGTGTTCGGCGAAGGTGGCGAGCAGCGTAACCGCGGTATCGAGCTGTCGGTATTCGGCGAGCCGCTATACGGCGTGCGGCTACTGGGCGGCGTGACGCTGCTCGATGCCGAGCTGACCAAGACCCAGGACGGCCTCGACGAAGGCAATCGCGCCATTGGTGTACCCCGCACCCAGGCAAACCTTGGCGGCGAGTGGGATATACCTGGTATCGACGGACTGACCCTAACCAGCCGCGTCATCTACACCAGCAGCCAGTACGCTGCCTTGGACAATAACGTGGAAATACCCTCCTGGACGCGCCTGGATCTGGGCGCACGCTACCGCATGGTGATCGACGACCACGACGTGACCATCCGCGCACGCCTCGACAACGCAACAGGCCGAGACTACTGGGCCTCGACCGGTGGCTACCCAGGCCAGAACTACCTCGTCCTCGGCGCCCCTCGCACGCTATCCCTCAGCGCCACGGTCGATTTCTGATGCAGGCAAGCACGCTTCGCAGCTGGAGCTGGATCCACAAGTGGTCCAGCCTCGTCTGCACCCTCTTCATCCTGATGCTGTGCCTGACCGGCCTGCCGCTGATCTTCTCCCACGAGATCGAGCACCTGACCGGCAGCGAGATCGAGGCGCCGCCAATGCCGGAGGGCACGCCTCATATCTCCGTGGATCAAGTGGCGGCCGAAGCGGTGCGTGCCTACCCGGGTTTGGTGCCGCTGTACTTCTTCGCCGAAGAGGACGCACCGGATCTCTGGTACGTAAAGCTCGACACCCGCGTCGACACCGACGAAAGCGAGTCGCTGCTGATTCTCTCCGACGCGCGTACCGCAGCAGTGGTGGGCGTGCCGGATTTCGACGAAGGCTTTATGAGCGTGATGTACCGCCTGCACGTGGATCTTTATGCAGGGCTCGCGGGCAAGCTGTTCCTGGGTTTCATGGGGTTGCTGCTGATTGTCGCCATCGTATCCGGCGTGGTGCTCTACGCGCCCTTTATGCGCAAGCTCGGCTTTGCCGAAGTGCGTCGCGAGCGCGCCCCGCGCACGCGCTGGCTGGACCTGCACAACCTGCTCGGCATCGTCACCCTGGTGTGGGCGCTGGCGGTGGGCTTTACCGGGGTGATCAATACCTGGGCAGACCTGATCTTCAAGGGCTGGCAGGCCGAGCAGGTCGCCGCGCTGCAGGCCGGCAATACCCGCGTGCTGCTGGCCGCCGATGCCGAAGGCGTGCCGCCGGCCGACGGCACCATCCAGACCGCCATGGATCGGGTAATGGCCGCAGCGCCGGATATGGCGGTGGCAATGATCGCTTGGCCCGGCACCCTGCGCGCCACGCCCGAGCATGTGGCAGTGATTCTCGGTGGCGACACGCCGCTGACCTCGCGCCTGACCCAGGCGCTGCTGGTGGACCCGGTGTCCGGTGAGGTTCTCGAAGCCAGCGCCCGTCCCTGGTACGTCACTGCGCTGCAACTGTCCGAGCCGCTGCATTTCGGCGACTACGGTGGCCTGCCGCTGAAAGTGCTCTGGGCGCTGCTGGATATCCTCACCATCGTCGTACTGGGTAGCGGTTTGTACCTGTGGCTCAAGCGAGGCGCGACCGAGGCCCGGTCATGATTCGCCTGTGGCTGTGGCCCGTGATCATCGCTCTGCTGTCGGCCCTTGGCCTGATCGCCGGGCTGGTTTCCGACGGTGCGGGCGACTGGCTGAGCTGGACTGTGCTGGCGGTGCCGGTAGTGATCGGCTGCCATGGTCTGACACGTGGCCGGGCAGCGAAGCAGACACTCGATGCGCCCAGTGCGCGCACGGCCGACCGCAGCGGTGGCATGCGCTGAATCGATGGGCCGGATCAATGCGTGCCAGCTGCGGTCATAGCCTGCACGACCGTCGTGGAGACCCCGCATGCGCCATCACAGCCTGCTCAACCGCGTGGCGCTCGCCGCGACCCTGGCCTTCAGCACCACGGGAGCCGCACTCGCCATGCCACAAGTTCTGATCGGCAGTTACACCCACGACAGCGACCGCGCGGGCATCTATCGCCTGCACTTCGACCCTGAAAAGGGCCGGCTGAATCCGCAGCCGCTGCAGGTCGTGGAAAGCGCCAACCCCTCATGGCTGCTGCTGGACCTGCAGAACGGCCGCGTCTTTGCTGCGAACGAGAACGGCCCTGGCCAGCCGGACCCCGTAGGTCGAGTCAGCGCGTTCAGCCTTGATCCGGCAAGCGGCGAGCTGTCGCCACTGGGGCGGCAGATCAGCCTGGGCGACGAGCCGACACACCTGAGCCTCAGCCATGACGGCCGCAATCTGTTCGTTTCCAACTATGGCTCACGGCCGAACCCCGGCGGCAGTCTGGCAGTCATGCCGGTTGGCGAGGACGGCGCCTTGCAACCGGTGACCCAACTGGCCACGCATAAAGCCAGCGAGGTGAACCCCAACCGGCAGAAATCTGCGCATGTGCATTCGGCCGTGCTGTCACCGGACGGCAAAAGGCTGTTCGTCAGCGATCTGGGCGCGGACCGAATATTTGCCTATCGCTATGACCCGAGCAATGCAGAGCGCCCGCTGTCACCGGCCGAACCGGCCAGCATCGAACTGCCGCCCGGCAGCGGCCCCCGGCACCTGGTGTTCAGCCCTGATGGCAGCCAGGCCTACGCCACGCTGGAGCTGAGCGCCCAGGTCGCGCGCTTCGATCATGTGGACGGCACGCTGGTGCAACGGCAACTGATGGATCTGGCCGAGGGCGGCGATACCGCGCCGCATTCCCCCGGCGCGATTCACCCCTCGGCAGATGGTCGCTTCCTCTATGTCAGCGACCGCGCCGAGACCAACCGCATCGTGGTTTACGCCATCGAGGAAAACGGCAGCCTGCGCGAAATCCAGCGGCGCGACAGCGAAGGCCGCGAGCCGCGCGAGTTCGCCATCGACCCCAGCGGCCGCTTCATGCTGATCGCCAATCAGAAAAGTGATGCGCTGGTGCTGTTGCAACGCGACCCCGACAGCGGCCTGCTGGGCGAAACCCTGCAAACCCTGCCGATCGCTAAACCCTCGGATGTGAAGTTTATTGACCGCAGCTCTGAGGTGCCCTGAGCAACCTCAGGACAACAGGCTGACCACCGCAAAGCGGCTGATGGTGGCTTGGGCGACCACCGTCTGGGTAACCGCGGCGTAGCTGGAGGGGCTGCGCTGCATCAGGTTGAATACCGAGCGCGAGAAGTCCATGGCCCACTGCTTTTCATCGGCATTGGCCTGGCGCGCGAGGAACTCGCGGATTTCCTGTTGGCGATTGCTCAGCTGCTCGCGCAGCGCAGTGACCTTTTCCAGGCCCGCCACCACGGAGTCCAGCAGTCGCCGCAGCTCACGGAAGGAGTCGAGCTGCAGCTCCTTGGGAAAGCTCAGCAACTGCTCATCCTGGCTCGGCAGATGGACGTACTTGCCCTGGGGAAACAGCTTGCCCTCGCCCTGCACCGCCAGCTGCGGTTTGAGCTGCTGCCAGTCGGCTTCGCGAGCGGAAAACGACAGCCGACCGTTGTGATCCAGTTCAGCCCGAATGCCGGCCTGGCCCAGGCTGCCATTGAAGCGGCGCAGGATCTGCTCATCGCTCATCTGGTCGTCAAGCACCACCGCCACCGGCTCGGCCAGCTTGCGACCGCCGCTGAACAGCAGGGTCTCGGCGCCCGATTGACGGATCTGCTCCAGCGACTCCAGCCCCTGCAGGCTGAAGCGGCTGCGCACCGGCTCGGTCAGACGCAGCTTGAAGTTGGCGTCCAGCGAGTTGGCGGAACGTTTGCTGCGCTCCTTGAGTAGCGCGTCAATCTCTTTCACGGCCTGCTGAATGACTTCCTCGCCATTGGGCGGCGGCGAGCTGAGCTGGCGGCTCAGGTTCAGCTTGAGTTGCGACAGGCGGGTCTGCAAATCACCGAGATAGTTGTCGGCCGACTGCATGGACGACAGCTGCTGGTTGAGTTGCAGGCTGAAGCTGGTGCTTTTGCTGGTGGGCGTCTCGGTAGCCGCGACTTCGCTCGGTAAACCGACACGCAATGGCGCAGGCGTAGCGCGCGTCGTGACCTCACGCCGCTCCTGCGGGTTGATCGAAGTTACACCCGGTAGCTGTCTACCTATCTTCATTCACGCTACCTCGGGTCAGAGCATGCCGAACAGCGACAACCCGTTGATCTTCAAATAAGTCTTCTGTGTCGCCTGCAGCGAAAGCTGATAGTTGTTCAGGTCGATGCTGGCCGTCGCGTAGTCCAGCTGGGACAGCTCGCCTTCGATCTTCTGGTTGACCAGCGAAACGTCTTCGTTGCTGCTGGACAGCAGAGTCAGGGTGTTCTGCCGCCCGCCCAGTTCGGTAACCGCACCCAGCAGGCGCCCGTGGGTGATGTCGAGGCTGGTCAGGGTGTCGGTAATGTCGGTGCGCAGCTGGGGATCGCCGGCATCCAGACCCGGCGCCTTGAGCTTCTCTACCAGCGCATGCAGGTCGTTGAGCATCTTAACATCGACACCGAAGACATGTTCGGCCGTGACGTTTTCGTCCACCAGCACGCCGTTGGCCACGGCGGCCTGGCGGTACTGGTCATTGCCGGTGAGCTTGTAGGCACCCTGGTCGAAGGTGATGGCCGGACGGTTGCTGAGCGTCCCGGAGAACAGGTAGCGGCCTTCCTCGTCGCGCACGTTGGCGAAGCTGAGGATGGTCTGTTCCAGGCTTTCCAGCTCGTTGGCGATGGCCGCCAGGTCTTCGCTGGTGTTGCTGCCATTGGCCGCCCACAACAGCATGTCGCGCACGTTGAGCATGGTGTCAGAAGCGGCCTTGAGGTTGCCCTCCTGCTTGGACAGATTGCCCGAGACGTTGGCGATATTGGTGCGGTATTGGGACAGACTGGCCTCCTCGCGCTGGATACGCAGCACGCGCACCGCGGAGATCGGGTCGTCCGAGGGCAGCAGCATGCGCTCGCCGGTGGCCATCTGTTGCATCAGCTTGCCGAGCTTCTCGGAGCTGGTGTTCATCGAGCCGTGCATCATGGCGGTGATCTGGGCGTTGGAGATGCGCATCGTGTCTTACTCGTCAGTCAAAACGGCGTGGCCGCTTCAGAACATCGCCAGTACGGCGTTGAACAGATCGTTGGAGGTGCTGATGACCTTCATGTTGGCCTGGTAGGCCTGCTCGTAAGCCATGAGGTTGACGGCTTCTTCGTCCAGGTTCACCGCACTGGCGCTGTCGCGCTGGGCCTGGGCCTGATCGGATACCGTTTGCGCGGCGCTGAGATCCGCCTGGTTCTGGCGGCTGGTGCTGGCCACACGGCCGACCAGGCCTGCGTAGGCATCGTTGAGCGGAACCTCGCTGCCGGCCACGTTGACCTTGGCCGACTTGAGCTCCAGCAGCGCCAGCAGGTTCTGGTTGTTGCCAACCTCGCCAGTGCCGGACTGGCCATCGGAGGAAAATGCCAGCTCTTCGGGGGACAGATCGTTGACCATCAGCATGCCGCTGATGCTGTTTTGGTTATGGGCAAAGAGTGGCTCGCCGCTCTCGCCTTTGAGGTCGTAACCGGCGGCGAGGGTGTCGTTGACCATCTTCGCCAAGGCGCCGGCCATATCGTGCAGGTCCTGCTGCGCCGGACGCAGTGCGCCGTTCTCCATGTCGTACAGGCTGCCAAGGGCGCCGCCCATGCCGTCCTGATTCAACGGGAAGGTGGTCTTGGCGAAGACCAGCGTCATTTCCTGTACGCCGGCGACGTTTTCATTGATCTTTAATTGCCCGGCGGTGATGCCTGCCACCAGCGGCTGGCCGTTGGCCAGGGATACGTCAAGGGTGCCATCGGGCGCTTCTTGGACGCGAATGCCGGCGTACTGGCTGAGTTCCTTGACCATGTTCTCGCGGTAATCGCGCAAGGTCGCGGTATCGCGGCCGGTGGTTTCCATTTCGCGGATTTGCTTATTGAGCTCGGCAATGTTGCCGGACAGCCCGTTGATCTCGCTGGTCATCGCCACGCGCTGGCCCTTGAGGGCGTTGAGCTGGGTGCCGATGTTGTTGTTCAGGCCGTTGAAGCGCTGCGCCAACTGTTTGGCTTCACCGATGATCTGCTGACGCAGGGCGATGGATTCCGGCGTCGAGCTGGCTTCGCTGAGCGCGGCGAAGAAGTTGTCCAGGCCGACGCTGACGCTGGAGCCTTCGCTGTCGATCAGGCCTTCAAGCGCCGTCAGGTACTGCTGGTTGGTGCTGAAGTAGCTCTTGTCGGTGCCTGCACGCCACAGCTGCTGGTTGTGAAAGTCGCTGGAGAGCCGGCGGATGCTGGTCACCTGAACGCCGCCGCCGATGCTGGTCGCGGTCTGCCCGCTGAGCGAGTGCTGCTCGGGCGTCAGGCGGCTGAAGCCGGGCGTGTTGACGTTGGCGATGTTCTGCCCGGTCGCCGTCAGGGCGATCTGCGTGGCGCGAACGCCGCTATAGCCAATTTGACCAAGAATACTCACGACACGACTTCCTTCGGCTCGATCCGAATCGGTTGCGCAAACGCCACGGAGAGGTGGCGCACACCGACGACATTGCGCTGCTCTGAGGTTAAGGCGACCGTCTCAACGCCGGACTTAAGCGCCGGCTGCGGCGGGTTGGCCACCGGCACCAGCTGCGCACGGGGTTCGCTCGGGCGCGGTGCGGCAGCGCTCAGGTCGTTGAGGATGTTGCGGGTGTAGTTGCGGGTTTCCGCATAGGGGATCTTCTGCACCCAGGCCCCGGTGCCGATCTCGCCCTTGCGCGGGTCCCCATGGCTCTTGAGCCACTCGTCGACCTTGCCGGGGCCGGCGTTGTAGGCAGCCAGGGCCAGCGCTTCGTGACCGTCGTAGCGTTCGAGCATCTTGCTCAGGTAGGCGCTGCCCAGGCGCTTGTTGTAGTCCGCGTCCGTGGTCAGCCGCGCCTCGCTGAAGGGCAGGCCGAGCTCTGCGGCCATATCTCGCGCGGTGCCCGGCATCAACTGCATCAGGCCGCGCGCGCCCTTGGGCGACACGGCAGCGATATTTCCCGCGGACTCATGTTTGATGACGCTCTCGACCAGCGACTTGAAGCCGGCCTTGCCGCTTTCCCAGGCGCTGTCCAGGGCATCCACGCCGCGCTGCCAGGTGCCGCGCAACGCATGCAGTCCACCGCCTTGCAGGCCGACGTGCCCCGCCAGCGCCGTTGGTGCTGGCGCTGTGCCTGAGGCCTCACCGCTGAGCTGTTGCACCAGCATGTCGGCGATACCGGTCTGACGCTTGCTCGCCATGGTCTCGGCCAGCACCTCGTCGTAGAAGTCGCGCATGGTGTCCAGCTCGCGGCTACGCATGGGATTGCCGGCACCGAGCACATCGCTGGCCTTGCGCATCTGCTTGAGGATCTGCTGCAGGAACATCGCCTCGAACTGCTCGGCAACGTCCTCCAACTGCTGCCGCCGCGCGGCGGTCGGGCCGTCCGGGCGATTGCGCAGGTTATTCAGGTGCTGAGGTAGGGAAACGATGCTCATCTTGATTACATCACTATCAATTCAGCGTTCAGCGCACCGGCCCGTTCCAGGGACTGCAGGATGCTCATTACGTCATCAGGCGTGGCGCCGAGACTGTTGATGGTGTTGATGATGCTTTCCAGGCTGGCGCCTTCCGGCCACTTGAACATGGCTTTGCGGTCCTGCTCGATGGCGACATCCGACTGCGGCGTGACCACGGTCTGGCCACGCGAGAAGGCGCCGGGCTGGCTCACCTGCGGGTTCTCGCTGATGGTCACGGTAAGGTTGCCGTGGGCCACCGCCGCAGCCTTGACCCGCACACCCTCGCCGACCACCACGGTGCCGGTGCGGCTGTTGAACACCACCTTCGGCTTGGTACGGCCCTCCTCCACCTCGAGCCGCTCCAGCATGGCCATAAAGCTCATGCGCTGGGTGCTGGTGACCGGCGCGCGCACCGAAACCTTGGTGGCGTTGAGCGCCGTCGCGGTGCCTTTGCCGAATACGTCGTCGATGGCATCGACCACCCGGGTGACGGTCTGGAAGCTCGGCTGGCGCACGTTGAGCATCACATCCGGGCGCTGGGCGAAGTCGCTGGGGATCATCCGCTCGACCGTCGCGCCATTGGGAATCAGGCCGCTGTTGGACGTGTTGATGGCGATCCGCGAGCCGCTGGCGCCCTCGGCATTGACGCCACCGATGACCACCGCGCCCTGAGCCAGGGCATAAGTCTCGCCGTCCACCCCTTGCAACGGCGTCATCAGCAACTGGCCGCCGCGCAGGCTTTTGGCATCGCCCAGGGAAGACACGGTGACGTCGATGCTCTGACCCGCGCTGTAGGACGGCGGGACCATGGCCGTGACGGTCACCGCGGCGACGTTCTTCAGCTTGGGATCGACGTTCGGCGGCAGGTTTACGCCGAACTGCTTGATCATGTTGACCACCGACTGGTTGGTGAACTTGACCTGGTTCTTGTCGCCCGTGCCGTCCAGGCCGACCACCAGGCCGTAGCCCACCAGCTGGTTGCCGCGGATGCCTTCGATATCCACCAGATCCATCAGCGGCACGGCCTGCGCCGGCACCTGCCAGCACAGGGCGCAGGCGGCGAAAAACAGCTTGAGGGATCGCATCGGGTTAGTCATTTCAGCTATCGCTTAAAGGGGGAACAGCGGCGAGGTGAAGAAGCGCGTCAGCCAGCCGGCCGAGTTGCTGTCGTTGAGCACACCGCGCCCGGCATAGGAGATCTTGGCGTTGGCCACGCTCTGCGAGGACACCTGGTTGTAGCGATTGATGTCGTCGACGCGCACCAGCCCGGCCAGGCGAATGAACTCATCACCCTGGTTCAGGCGCAGGGTCTTTTCGCCCTTGATCAGCAGCGTGCCGTTGGGCAGCACGCGATGCACGGTGACGGCGATGGAGCCGCGCAGGGTGTTCTGCTGCGAACTCTTGGCCGAGCCACTGAAGTCGCGCTCGCCGCTGGCGGAGGTTTCGACGTCCGGGTAGCGCTTGCCGAGTACGGTCGGGATGCCAATGCCGATGCTCGATTCCTTGCCGAAACTGGTGCCTGCGCTCTTGCTCGACTGGGTCGATTCGTCGAGCACCACGGTAAGAATGTCGCCGACACGCACCGCACGATTGTCGCTGACCAGCGAGCCGCCATAGCCGGAACGGAACAGGCCGCCACCGCTGACGGGCGGCAGGCTGTAGTCCAGCTCCAACGGCTCGAACTCGCTGGAATCCTCTTCCGGCAGCAACTCGTTGAAGCTGGCGCAGCCGCCCAGCAAGGCGACCAGTAGAAGCAGGATCGGGGTGCGCATCATCGGCCTCAAACGGTCTGGTTGAGGAACTGCTGCATGCCGGATGCCGCATCGAGCACCTTGGCATTGGCCTCGTAGGCGCGCTGCACGGCAATCATCGCCACCATGGCCTCGACCACCTGCACGTTGGAGCCTTCCAGCACGCCCTGCTTGAGCTGCCCCAGGCCTTCTTCGCCCGCCACACCTTCCACCGGCTCGCCACTGGAGACGGTTTCGCGGTAGAGGTTGCCACCCAGGGCTTCCAGGCCGCCCGGGTTGGTGAAGTTGACCAGGGTGATCTGGCCCAGCTCCGAAGGCAGGGTGTCGCCAGCCAGCACCGCGGTGACGATGCCGTCGGCGCCTACGGTAAAGCCGGTGCTGCCCTGCGGCACTTCTATGGGCGGGTTCAGCGGCAGGCCCTGAGCGTTGACCATCATGCCTTCGGCATTGAGCTGGAACTGGCCGTTCTCGGTGTAGAGGATGTCGCCGTTGGGCGCTTCCACCTGAAAGAAGCCGCGCCCGACAATCGCCAGGTCCATCGGCTGGCCGGTGGTCTGCATGCTGCCTTCGGTGAATACCTTCTGAGTGCCGGCGACACGCACGCCGCTGCCCAGCTGGATGCCGGAGGGCACGGTGTTGATCTCATCAGCCTGGGCGCCGGGCTGCTTCTCGATGGTGTAGAACAGGTCCTCGAAAACCGCGCGGTCACTCTTGAAGCCGTTGGTGTTCACGTTCGCCAGGTTGTTGGCGATGGTCGCCATGGCGGTGTCCTGGGCGGCCAGACCGGTTTTGCTGACCCAAAGTGCGGAACTCATGCGTTATCTCCCGATCAGCTGCCGCGGATCATCTGGTTGCCGGCGTTGGAAAGATCCTCGGCGGCTTTCATCATTTTCACCTGGGTTTCGAACAGGCGGTTGAGGCTCATGGTGGCCACCAGCTCTTCGATGGCCGAGACGTTGCTCGACTCCAGGAAGCCGCTGGCCAGACGCACGTCTTCGCTGGGCACGGCGGGCTCGCCATTGCGGGTTACCAGCAGGCCGGCGTCGTTCTTCATAAGGTCGGCCGCGGCGACATCCACCAGGCGGATACGGTCGACTTCGGCCATCAGCCAGTCACCGGGCGCCATGATCGATACGGTGCCGTCATTGCCGATTTCCACCCGGTCATGCTCGGGCAGCTCGATAGGACCGTTCTCGCCCATGACCGCGCGGCCGTTGAGCGTCAGGCGCCCCTCGGAATCGATCTGCATGCTGCCCTGACGGGTATAGGCCTCGCCCTCGCCGTCCTGCAGGACGATCAGGCCGGTGCCCTTGACGGCGAAATCCAGCTCGCGGCCGGTGGCCATAAGCGGACCGGCAGTCAAGTTGACGCCGTTGTTCTGGACCACCGCCATGTGCCGGCTGTCGTAGCCGTAACCCTCGACAGCCACCGCCTGGGCGCGCTCCATATCGGCGCGAAAGCCGGGCGTGTTGACGTTGGCCAGGTTGTTCGAGCGCACCGTCAGCGACATCATCGTGCGGCTGGCGGCGGTCATTGCCGTGTATCCCAAACGATCCATGGATCAGCCTCAAATAGCGTTGAACAGAACCTGAGTCAGTTCTTTGTTGGTGGAGATGACCTGGGTGTTGGCCTGGTAGTTACGCTGGCCTTCCATCAGGCCCACCAGCTGCTGGGTGAGGTCGACGTTGGAGCTTTCCAGCGCACCGGAGGCCAGGCTGCCGTACTGGCCGACGCCGGGCGCACCCAGCATGGCCGCGCCGGAGGCTGCGGTTTCGGTCCAGGCGGTGCCGCTGATGTTCTTCAGGCCCTCGGCGTTGACGAAGCTGGCCAATACCACCTGGCCCTGCAGCAGGCGCTCGCCGTTGGAGTAAGTGGCGTAGACGCGGCCATCCTTCTCGACGCTCATGCCGGTCTGCTCGCCCGCCGCGTAGCCGGTGGCCCGGTTGCCGGTAACGCTGAATTCGGAGCCGTACTGGCTGGTGCCGGTGTAGTCGAGCTGGATGTTGAGAGTCGCGACATCAGTGCCGAGAGTCGCAGTCAGTGCAGGGCCAAGCGGAGTAGTCAGCGAGCCGCTTGTATCGAATGCCAGCTTCGCCGGAGTTCCCAAGTCGTTGCCGTCGACAAAGTAGTGCGCGGTCCAGCTGTTATCCAGCGGAGCGGCGTCTTTGACGAAATACTGCGTCAGGGTGTGTTCCTTGCCCTGGGAGTCGAACAGCTTGGTGGTGTAGGTGGAGTTGTAGCTATCGGCTACCAGCGGATCAAAGCCCACGGCCGGCACCTCCTGGTTCGCATCCAGGTTGGCGACGAAGCTCAGCGCGTCGGTGGCCTTGGCCGGCAGTCCACCGGATTTGAGCTGCAGGTCGCTGACGGTACCGGTCTGCAGGTTGCCGGTGGCATCGGCCGGATAGCCCTGCAGGCGCTGGCCGAGGCTGTTGGTCAGGAAGCTGTCCTTATCGGTACCGAACACGCCGGCACGGGTGTAGGAAACATCGCCATTGCTGGCGCGGGTGACGAAGAAACCGCCACCGGAAATCGCCAGGTCGAGGCTGCGGTTGGTGGTGGTCAGCGCGCCGCCCTGGCTGATGCTCTGGGTGGTGCCGGTGACTTCCACGCCCATGGCCTGAGATTCGGCATAGAGGCTGCCGAAATCGGTACGCGAGGACTTGAAGCCGACAGTGCCGGAGTTGGCGATGTTGTTGCCGATGGTGTTGAGTTGCTGGTTGACGGCGGACAGGCCGGTCAGGGCGATGTTGAAGCTCATGGGCTGATCTCGATGCAATAAGTTGAAAAGGGGCTGACGAGCAACAAGGCTCAGCCGCCGAGCAGGCCGACTTCGGTCTGGGCGAACTCAAGAATGTTGTAGAAGGGCACAGAGCCAACGCCCTGCACCTGCAGTACCGGGCCCTCAGCGCTGACGCGGACGTTGCTGACTTCACCGGCCACTTCCACCCGCGGGAACTCGCCGTTTTCCGTCTCGATGCTGACGCTGTACTGGCCGTCGCGCAGGCCGTGCTTGGCCGGGTCGATCACAAAGGGCACCTTGCCGGCGGATTGGCCGCCCAGCTCGATGCGGGTCTGGGTACCGTTGGAATCGGTCAGCAACAGCGCGGTACGGGTCGAGGCGTGGGCCAGCTCGAACTGGCCGTTGACGGCCTGGCCGCCGAGATCCAGCGACTCCACCGCCACGCTCACCTGCTGGCCGACCAGGCCGGCAGCGGTCAACGTCTGCAGGTTGTCGGTCAGCACCAGGTTGCTCTGCATCAGGCTGGACATGTTCTCCATGCTCTTGACCTGCGACATCGCCGAGTACTGGTTGAGAAACTCGGTGCTGTCCACCGGCTTGGTCGGATCCTGGTTCTTGATCTGCGCGACCATCAGGCTGATGAAGTTGTTCTCCATGGTCGCGGCATCGCTGATGTTCACCGCCCGCTTGACCTGGTCGATGGAGTTGCCTTCCAGGCTGCTATCCATCACGGAACCAACAGTCGCCATCAGACTTCTCCCAGGCGCAGCAGGCTCTGCTGCATGCTTTTCACGCGATTGAGCACCTCGACGCCGGTCTCGAAGCTACGGGTGGCCGACATCATGTCAGTCATCTCTTCGATCTGGTTGATATCGGGGTAGTAGACGTAGCCTTGGGCATTGGCCAGCGGATTGCCCGGCTCGTAGCGGCGCTTGGGCTCTGCTTCCGAGGTGACCACATCGAGCACCTGCACATGGGCGCCGCCCATGCCGACGCCACGGGTCAGCGAATTGTTTTCGTACACCGCGGCGAACATCGGCTTGCGCGCCTGATAGACATCCGCCGGGTTGGCAGCGGCCGAGTCGGTGTTGGCCAGGTTGCTGGCCACGGTGTTGAGACGCACGGTCTGCGCGTTCATCGACGAGCCGGCGATGCGGTAGATGGAATCGAACGACATGGCTTAACGGCCCTCGATGGCTTGCTTCAGGCCCCGAAACTTCATGGTGATGAAGGTCAGGCTGGTCTGGAAATCCATGGAGTTGCGCGCAAACTGCGCCTGCTCGGTGGACAGCTCGACGGTATTGCCGTCCTGCGAGGCTTGGCTCGGCACGCGAAACAGCAGGCGCGGGTCAGTCCCGGCGACGCTCGCGCGCGGCGAGCTGGCGCTGTCCAGCCGCTGCATCTCCTTGCTGAAGTCGATATCCCGCGCCTGGAAGCCGGGGGTGGTTTCGTTGGCCAGGTTCGCCGCGAGAATCTCGCTGCGCTGCATGCGCAGACCCAGGGCGCGCTCGTGAACGCCCAGTGCCTCATCAATCCGTATACTCATTCCGTTACCCTGTGCAGCCGGGGCAGGCTGAACACAGCCCACCGCTTTGCAGGTGTTCTGCAGAAAACGTGCCGAAGCCAGATATAAAGGTAAGTAATTGATTTATATAGAAACAATTGGATCAGGCGGCCGACAAACTAGGCACCGGCTTCCGCCTGTCAAAGGGCGCACGAGCGGAAGCGGAAAAGGTCTTTCCGCCTGGCTCGTCGCTTCACTACTGCTGCTGACGCTACCCACCCAGGCTCAGGCGGACGCCACCAGCCAGATCCGACAAGCGGCGGAAAACCACTTGCGCACGATGCTCGAACAACAGGCCCAGCGTCAGGGCTGGCAAGGCATGCAACTGCGTTACGAAATCAACATACCGACGAGCGCCGCCAATCAGCCCGCCTGCCCGGCCGCACCGCAGGTTCAGGCTATCGGCGACGCACCCTCCGCCATGGAGCGCCAACAACTGCAGGTCCGCTGCACCGAAGCGCCCGGCTGGTCAGTGAATGCCACCGGGCAAGCGCATGTGTTCCTGCCGGCCGTCCACGCCGAAGGCCTGATCGACCGAGGCCAGACCCTGACTGCCGGCGACCTCAAGCTGCAACGCATCAATATCGCCAAGGCGCGCCGCGGGTATTACAACCACCTCGACGAAGTGATCGGCCTGACCGCCAAGCGCCGCATCCGCGCCGGCCAGACCCTCACCCCAGCGCTGCTTGCGCAAAGCATGGCGGTCCGACGCGGCCAACCGGTAAAGATCATCGCCAGCCACGAAGGCATCGAAGCCACCACTTCCGGCGAAGCCCTGGCCGACGGCCAGCCCGGTGACGTCATCCGTGTACGCAATGTAAGAAGCGAGAAGGTGATCGATGCGAAGGTGGTAGAGGCAGGCGTAGTGACCAGCACCTTCTAAGCTAAAAGCCTTTAGGTAGTGTGGATTCCCTACCCGGTTGCGACTCCGCATCAAAACACTACATAGATACCAGCCACCCCAACCAGTGGGAGCCGCGCCCCCGCGGCGAAAGCGGCCTCACCGACAACCCAAGCCTAAAAAGACTTCGCAGGTTCAGCGGAACAGCCCAAGGAATACGCGCTCGGCACGCTCTCAGAAAGAAATCTAAAATTTTTTGACGTCAGGATTTAATCCTTCGCAAAGAGCTGTCGCCTTACCCCTTCAGCAGGCAGTCAAGCCAGCTCCTACAGCCACTTAGCACGAAGGAATTCATCATGGCCCTGTCCATTCATACCAACTACTCCAGCCTCATCGCCAACACCAACCTGAACAAGACCAACAACGCCCTGTCGGTCAACCAGCAGCGCCTGAGCACCGGTCTGCGCATCAACTCCGCAGCAGACGACGCTGCCGGCCTGCAGATCGCGACTCGACTGAACGCGCAAAGCCGCGGCATGGCTGTCGCTTCGCGGAACTCGCAGGACGCCATTTCGATGATGCAAACTGCTGAAGGTGCGTTGAACGAATATACCGATATCGTTCAGCGCATGAAGGATCTGGCGCTGCAAGCAGCTAACGGCACGAACGGTACTAATGAATACACCGCTCTTGACGCAGAGTTCTCGGCGTTGAAGCTGGAACTGAAGAATATCGAAGATAACACCGCGTACGGAGCAGGTACAAAACTGCTAACTGGCGGCAAATTCGCGGCTGCGATCACTTTCCAAATCGGCACAGCCGCCGCCGACGATCTGGAAATGGACGTATCCGCTGACGTTACGGCTTTGACAGGTGCTGCCAGTGGTTCCACCCAAGCCGGAATCGCCGCTGGCATCGGCGACCAAACGAAAGCAAACACTGCAGTAGACCAGCTTGACACGCTGCTCGGGACTGTCGGCACACTCCGTGGCAAATTCGGTGCAAACATCAACCGTCTGAACCACACCATCAACAACCTGGCAAACATGCGCGATAACACCGAGATGGGCCGCGGCCGGATCATGGACGCCGACTTCGCTGTGGAAAGCGCCAACATGAGCAAGAACTCCATGCTTATGCAGTCCGGCATCTCCATGCTCAAGCAAGCCGGCCAGATGCCAGGCATGGTCATGGGCCTGCTGGGCTAAGCAACACGCAGTACCCGCCAGTCGCAATGACTGGCCTCGAAAAGCCCCGACTGGTTCGGGGCTTTTTCGTTTAAGTCCTCACAAAACAACCACTTAGAAAAGCCCATTCGTTCAGATGGGGCGACGCTTGCGGCCGCTCCGCTGATCGTTTTGCGTCACTTCGTGGCCGCTCGGTCGGATTTTCTGGTTCTTGGTCTTGTAAGTTCAAAAAAACGACGCCAATATGCCGCCGATCTACTGCCTACTCCGTCACATCGCGACAGGCTATCCAGCTGACACTAACAGGCGCTCATGACCTCATCTCTGCCCTCTCCGGCCCCCGATGCCTTCATCTGCCCTCTGCTGAAAACCGGTCGCAATGGCTGCTCAGCTCGATTCGATCATGCGCTCTACCAGCTGGAGCTGAGCCACGCAGATGGCAGCCTGAAAAAGGTGGATCTGGGTTTTTCCGGCAGCCGGGTGCTTGAGCGCCTACTGTTGGCGCCGGGCGAAGTGGTATCCCGCGAGGAGCTGATGAGCTACGCCTGGGCAAACCGGGTGGTTGGTCAAGGTAGCCTTAGCCAGCAGATCTACACCCTGCGCCAGCTCTTGTTCGACGGGCGCAACCAGATCATTCAGACCTTGCCCCGCCGCGGCTATCTGTTTAACCCGCAGTACTTGCAGTACTTGCAAGATGACGAGCCGACTCCGCTTGCGCTCGTTCCGCCCGCACCTGCGACAGAGCCAGCGGTCACTACCAGACCACCTGTGACAGAACGACCTGCTCCGGAACCTGGGCCTGCAAGCCATCCGATCCCAGCGATTCAATCCAACCGCTCACGGACGGGGCTATGGCTGACCGGCATCGTGCTGGTGTTGCTGACAGGATTGGGACTTTTGGGCATGCAACTGGCGACGCTTTCGCAGGAGCCGTTTTTCACTCACCAGCGTCAGGTGGGCGGAGTGGAGGTGCTGTATGTGGAAGGCAGCCAACGTCTGCTGGACTCCCTGATTTCCGAGACCGAGGCGGTAGTCAAAAAGCTGAGCACGTTGGTCGACAAGCCGGCTCAGCTGATCGTCAACTTGTCTCCCGGCTTCTATGAAATTCACTGCTTACGAGGTGAGGACGCTAACTGGCTGAAGATTCACAAGGACCAGATCCGCAGCGTCACCGGTGAATTTCTTCAAGGGTGTCTGCAATGAACAGGCGGACCGCACGCCATCCGCTGAGCAGGTATCTGTCGGGCGTCGGTCTTATCTCGATCTTGCTGCTGGTTTCCACTGCCATAAGCAGCCACGCCGACAGTCCCCTGTCCCCCGAAGACGGCCGTTACCGCTCCAGCGGACAGGTGCTGCTGGGCGACGGCAGCATCACTGCCATCAGCCAGAGCCTGGTTCTGGAGAAGGACCGTTTCCAGTCGCTGACTCGCAGCTCGGCTGTAACCATTGAAGTCACCGGCAGAGTAGAACGGACTGCCTTTGGGCGCATCCGCTTGCTGGTCGACGAGCGCCATGTCAGCGGACTCGACGAAGAAGAGCTCGACGACGAGCTGGCGTTCAACCTGCTCTACGGTCGCCATCGAACTTCACAGGTCAACCTCAAGCCGGTCGGCGGCTGCCTGTACGGCATAGAGACGCGCAAGACCTATTGCCGGGACGATCACCAGCTGCCTGAAAAACCCTGACAGCCTCGTCAGACACGGCGGCCTAAAGGGTCTCGCCGTGATAAGTGGCACCACTCTCGGAAACCCGCGCATGCCCGTAGCTGTCACCAAATAGCTCCTTGTACAGCGCCTCGGCCGAGGTGGTCAGCAGCAGGATTTCTACCCGGCGATTGGCACCGTTCTGCGGATCTTCCGGGCGCAACGGCATGACATCCGCCTGCGCCGTCACCTGCAGCACCGAGTCTGAAGCCATGCCGGCGTCCACCAGGGCCTGCCGTGCCCGCAGCGCGCGATCACCGGAGAGGTTCCAGTTGTTGTAACCGTTCTGCTGGCGATAGGCGGTGGCGTCGGTATGGCCGCTGATGATCAGCTTGTTGTCCACTTTCACCAATACGCCTGCCAGCACGCCGAGCAGCTTGCGAAAGTGCGGATTGAGGGTGGCGCTGCCGCGCTCGAACATAAAGCGTTGCTGGTCGTCCTTGATCAGAATGCGCAGGCCCTGGGGCACCACCTCCACTTCCAGGTTGGCCAGGGCGTCCACTTCGCTGGCGACCTCGCGCATCAGCTCGGCAAGCGTCTTCAGCTCCTCGGGCGAGCCATAGCGCTGGCTAACATCCGCTTCGGCCCGCTCCTTGCGTTCTTGACGCGGAGCCGGGCGGATCGGGATGCCGTCCAGCTCCAGCGGCGAAGTGCTGGTGCCGTCGAATATGCCGGCACCGCCGTCCACCAGCGGATTGCTTTCCTGATCACCGTAGGACGGGTTGGACAACTCCATTCGCGGCTGAACGATCCACAGCACCATGAACAGCGCCATCATGGCCAGGGTGAAGTCGGCGAAGGCCACCTTCCAGGCGCCGCCGTGAGCCTCTTCATGGCCCTTCTTGCTGCGCCTTCGAATGATGACTTCGCGCTCGCCGCCCTTGTCCCGGTTCTTCATGCGGCGTCCCTTTCTTCCTCGTACTGGTTGACCCAGACTTCGAGCTGCCGGAAAGCCGGTTTGACGTCCTGCTCAATCAGCTTGCGCCCGGCATCCACCGCCAGCAGCGTCGGCTTGCCGGCCAGGTGCGCGACCAGCGTGGTGCGCACGCACTCGAGTGCGGACAGCTCGGTCTTGATGCGCTGACTCATGGAGTTGGAAAGCGGCTCGGCCAGGCAATAGCAGAAGAAGATGCCGAGAAAGGTGCCGACCAAGGCCGCTGCCACATGGGCGCCGACTTCTGCGATCGAACCGCCGATGCTGCCCATGGTGATGATGATGCCCATGATCGCCGCCAGTATGCCGAAGCCCGGCATCGCCTCACCGACCTTGTGCAGCGAGCGCGCCGGCTGCAGCAACGTGTGCTCCATGGCCTCCAGCTCCTGCTCGAGAAAGCCTTCGAGCTCATGGGCGGTGATTTTGCCCATGGCCATCAGACGGAAGTTGTCGGCGATAAAGGCCATCAGGTTCTTTTCCTGCAGGATCAGCGGATAGCGCACGAACAGGTCGCTCTCCTCCGGCTCTTCGATGTGCGCATCGAGTGCCTTCAGCCCGCCTATGTCGACCATCTCCAGCAACTCGTAGAGCAGCATCAGCAGCTGGCGCTGGAATTCCTCGCCACGGCGCTGGTAGACGAAGACACCGCGGATCTGCGAGAGCATTTCCATCAGCACTTCCTTGGGATTGCCCACGATAAGGCTGCCGATGGCGGCACCGAAGATGATGATCACCTCTGCCGGCTGCCAGAGCACGCGCATGTCGCCATTGGCCATGGCGTAGCCGCCCAGCACGGCGCCAATGATGATGAATGCACCTAATACTTTCTGCATGACGTTACTGACTTCTCGGGGTTAAGGGTTCGTAGACCCTAGAAAGCGACAGGCCTTGCCGATCGCCTGCTTGCTCAATTGACAGACCCTGGCATCGCTGACTTCCAGCACCAGGGCGATTTCCTTCAGGCTCAGCTCATGCTGGTAATACAGCGTCAGCACCAGGCGCTCGCGCTCATCCAGCCGGGCCAGCGCCTGCTCCAGCAGACGCTCCTTTATCAGCCGCTCCTCGAACAGCTCGGCGGTATCCGGGAAATGCTCATGGCCGCTCTGCAACAGCTCGTCGAGGCTTTCAATGGCCTCCGAGGAGTCCGCCAGGAGAAAATCCTGATAGTCCTTTTCAGAGAGGCCGGCGTACGCCTTGATCTCGTCGTCGCTGGGCTCCTGACCGAGCTGTCGCGTGAGTTCGCGGATCGCGTCGCGGACCTTGTGCGCCTGCTGCCGAACCTGCCGCGGGCGCCAGTCCTGGCGGCGCAGCTCATCGAGAATCGCCCCACGGATACGCAGCGCGGCGAACTTGCCGAACTGTTCGTCCGGCTCACCGTAGCGGCGCAATCCTTCAAGCAGCCCCATCAGCCCGATCTGCTCCATATCCTCGCGGTCGAGCACCTGGTTGGCCTGCAACGACAGTTGCCGGACGATGCGCTTGACCAGCGGCAGGTACTGCATCATCCAGCGCTGCTCAAGCGCCGGCGCGAATACCGTAGGCGCCGCTGGCGTGGAGCCGTAGTAGTCGATGGGGCAAGGAGCACTCATGGCGCAGCCGTTTACTGCACGAGCAGCTTGTTGACCAGCACATGCTCGAAGGGCACGGCGGCGTTCTTGCTGGCAAAGTCTTCGAACAGCACAAGCTCCAGACGCTGTTGCAACTCGGCGATCTGCATGCCGCGCAGCTCCTCGAACGGCAGCGCCGACAGGTAGGCCACCACCGAGTTGCGCACGATGGGTTCTGCCTGCTCGAACTGCTTGGGTTTGTCGGAGGCCTGCGCCTGCAGCGCAAGATCAAGCACGAAGTAGTGCTCACGACCGTCACCACGCACGCTGACGATGATCTTCTCCACCGGGAAGAACTCGTACTGCAGAGGCTTGGCCGGACGCGCCTGCTGACCGTCGCCGGCCACGGCTCCAGCCTCGGGCTTGACCAGCCAGTAGGTCGCCCCGACGCCACCGGCGACGGTGACGACGTTGAGCAGCAGCATCAGAAGTACGAGACGGGAGGTCGACATAACACACTCACAATTGGCTAATTAGGTTGATACCGGTCAAACCGTGATCAGGACATCCCGGGCGCGCTCGGCGGCGCGGCTGTCCTGCTGTTCCTGTTCCAGGGTTCGGGCTGCCAGCGGCAGCTCTTCGGCGGCCAGCGCAGCACGCTGGCGCTGTTGCCCTTGCTGGCCGCCGCTGTCGGCGCCCACCTGCACGTTGACCTGGACGAAATGCTGGCTGACCAGCTCCTGGCGCAAGCGGTCACTGGTCTGCTGCAGCAGGCGCGCCACATCGGCGTTTACTGCAGTCAGCTGGACGTTGAGCCGCCCCGATTCATGGCTTAGCAGGATCTCCAAACTGCCCAGCTCCGGCGGGTCCAGGCGGATGGTGGCGCTCTGGATCTTCTGCTGCAGCTGCATGCCTACGTTTTCCCGTAGGGCGTGGAGCATCTGCTCGCCCCATCTGGCTTCCGGTGCCTGCAGTTTCAGCGCACGCTCGAGGGCCTGGGGTTGCGTTGTCTGCAGCCGCTCGGCAGCCGTCAGCGGCCCCTCAGGCGTTTCAACAGCGGCCAACAGTGACTCGGCAGACAGCGAGGCCTGGGTGTCCAGCGCCAGGGGCCCTTGCGGCGTCAGGCCGAGCGACTGCGCCTGAACCGGGCCGTACTGCATGTGGGCGGGTGCGCGCGTCAGCTCGCCCGAGTTCGCGCTCGGCACGGGGCCGGCCTCAGCGGCTCTGGCTTGCCATTGCGCATCGAGCAAGGCCTCTTGCGATTCCGTCTGCCGGGTTGCCGGGTTTGCCCCGGACAGAGGCGGCAGCGGGTTCGACGGCCAGCCAGCACGCTCGCCCATCTCATCGACCTCGGTGGCCGATACCGGCTGAAGCATCACCGACAGGGTGTCGCCCTGCGCCGCATCGCGCGCCTCGATCTCGGCCAGTTGCTGTTCGATGATTTCCAGCAGACCCAGCTCGTCGAGCTCCCCTGCTTCGCCGGTTACCGGCTGCGCACCAGGCAGTGCGGCTGCGTCTGGCAGCACCTCCGGCGACAGCTGTATCGGCTGGCCGTTGAGCTGCACTGCGCTGTCGTCGGCAGCCGACTGCATGCGCTCGCCGAAACCGGGCCCGGCATTGCTCATCTGCGCTCCGGAAACGGAACGGGCGACAGCGGGTGGTGCAGACTCAGCACCCGCAGCGGCGCCACGTATGGATGTAGGCAGCTGGATCATCGCAGGTCTCCGACTTGGAACATGTCGATCCGCTGGTAGGCGGCGCGCCCTTCGGCGTATTCGAGGTGATTCAGCAGCAGCAGGCGCAGGCGTTCGCATTCGTCCGCGCAGGCTTGCAGCCCCTGGCCATGCAACTGCTTCAACAGCTGCTTGGCGGCGAGCGTCGACTCGTCGAGTGCACCGCGCTGCGCCAGGGCCTCGAGGCACTGGCGTACGGAGGCGTCCACCGTGGCGACCGCCGTCCAGTCATTGTTCTGCAAGGCCTGCTGCAGCTGCGCGTGCAGCTCCAGCAGGCGCTCACGGTCACTTACGGGCGGCACTGACGCCCTCCCAGCCTTCACGCAGCACGCCGAGCAGGTTGACCACTTCATCCAGGCCTTCCAGCGACAGCGATACGCTGACGTCGGAAAGGCGGTAGATGCAGTATTCGTAGAGACGCGCCAAACCCTGCACCACCTCACCACCGTTCTCGTCGTCGAGCGCGCCGTTGAGGCCGTTGAGGATATTCATGCACTTCTCGAGGGACTGGCCCTTCTGCTGATAGCGCTTGTGCTCGATATGGCCGCGGGCGCGGGCCAGCTCGTCGAGCAGCCCGTCCATCAGCACCAGCACCAGTTCGTAAGGCGAAGCGGAGGCGGCGCGGGCTTCAAGGTCTACCGAGCGATAGCTGTCGTAACTTTCGTTGGGGTGATAGCTGTTCATTAGAACAATCCGTTAGCTTGAGCTTGCGACGTGTTTGGCATCGAGAACATTCCGCTGGTCTGCTCCATGCTCTGCATGGTCTGCATCATGGTGGTGAACTGCTTCAGGTAGCGGGCGTAGTGGGTGTCGTACTGCTGCTGGAGATTTTCGAACTGCTCGTCGATACGGCGCAGGCTCATGTCCAGCGTGTCCATGCGGTTTTTCAGCATGCCGTTGGTGCTGCTGGTGTAGCTGGCGACGGTCTTGTCGATGCTGTCGAGCAGGTTGTCCTTGCCGGTAAACAGCGCCTCGAAGCCCTCGGGATTGGCAGCCACCGCAGCCTCGAAGCGCTTGGTATCAATGGTCAGCTTGCCGTTGCGATCGGCGCTGATGCCGAAGTTGATCAGGCTAGTGCCGCCGAAGTCGGTACGCAGCAGGCCGTTCAGGCGGCTCTCGATGGAGCGGATGCTGGAGTCGCCGGCCAGGGTGCCGCGCTTGCCGCTTTCACCGCCGCTGGCGGTCAGGGAGTCGAAGCTGCCCATCAGGGTGTTGAAGGCGTCAACGAAGGATTGCGCTTTGCCCTGGGTGCCGGCTTTATCCTGTGCGATGTCGATGGTCAGCGGCGTGTCGCCTGTGCCATGCGCCTTGGTGAAGGTCATGCTGACGCCGTCGACGACATTGGCGAAGGTATTGCTTGTGCTGGTCAGCTTGATTCCGTTCGCATCGCGTCCGAGGTAAACCTCCGCGTCCGCCGCGCTGGACAGGCGTACCGGAGTTGCAACGGCAGCTTCGACGGCCGCATTACCCGCGGCGCTCAGGCTGATGGCTTTGTTAGCGCCAGTTTCTTCGCTGGTCAGCACCAGATTGACAGAGCCCTCACTGCGCACCAGCGTGGCCTGGACGCCCTTGTTATCAGCAGCGCTATTGATCGCCTTGGCAAGATCGTCGAGCGTGGTGATGCCCGTCATCTTAACTTCGAACGAAGCGCCGCCCTGCCCGATGGTCAAGGTGCCGGCGCCAGTCAGACTTTCATCCTTCAGGCCTTGCAGCGCCAACTGATCCTTGCTGGCCAGCTGCTTGACGAAGAAATCGTAACTACCCGCCTGCGCCGAGGTGCCTACCGTAGCGGTGGCATAACCTTCCTGGCTCATCGTTGCGCTGTTGGTCAGCATGCTGGTGGTGCTGCTGTTGAGCTTGGTGATGGCCGACTTGAATGTGGTCAACGAGCTGCGCAGCGAGCCGAGCGCGTCGCGCTGGGCCTTGTAGTTGGATTCGTTGCGGTTGAGCCGGTCCAGCGAAGATTGAACTTCGTAGGTCGCCAGCTGCGTCGACATCTGTTGTGCGTAATTCGAATCTATTGCCATTACCGTCCCCTCTTGGTGCTCATGGAGCAATTTGGATGCCAGGTCGCCGAAGCCCGTATTACGGGCGTTTCAGCGGACGGCATACAGAAAAAAGACTTCCGCAACGCGACATGACCGGGAAACGGGGAAACACCGTTTCCGCCTGCGACGATGGCGGAACTACGCTCTATAAAGGCGACAGCAGGCAGGTGCCGGTTAAGGATGCGAAGGAAGGATTGGTTCGCTGTGGCGCAATAAGCCGTTGCTGACCCATTCGATGGATGCGGCTCTGCTGGTCAGGAGGCGGGACTCCGCCTGAAAGGAATCACCACGGGCGACCCCAGCCGCCCAGACGAACGCCCTGCTCAATAAGCTTGCGGGGAATAGAGCTGAGCGTCCTGGCTGCCAGCGAGCAGCTGTTGCAGGATTTCATGGTGCATGGCGAGCAGCTTGCCGTTGCGCTCGTTCAGCTGTTGGCACTCAGCGGCCAGCTCGCCGACCTGCTGCCAATGCCGACGCAGGGACTCGCCGCGTTCGCCCGAGCTCCCAGCCAGCAGGCGCTGCATGCCGGCCGCAGTGGTTTCCTGGCCGAAGGCGGCCAGCACCTTGCTGCGCCGCGCCGCACGCGCGCTCAGCGCTTCGATACGGCTGCCGATCAGTACATTGGTACGGTCGATCTCGGGCACATCGTGCTTCAGCAGATGGCCGTACATCTCTTGCATCAACTCGCGCAGGCTCAGGTAGTCACTGCAGTCCTGCTGCAGATCGTCATCGACCACGGCGAGCAGTTTTTCCCGCTGGCTCACGCATCGTTTCCACGGTGATAGCTGAGCATGCTGCTTGCCAGCTCGCCTACGTCAGTGCTGATCTCACCGCGCTGCAGGGCTTGCTTGATCGCCGCAACGCGGTCCAGATCGACCTCCGGCATGGCGCGCAGGGCATCGTGCATCTGCTCCAGTGGCAGGGCTTCCTGGCGAGCGACTGCCGGTTGAGCAGTCGGGCGTGCAGCAGGCTGGCGAGCGGAGGACAGCTCGCTGGGCGTAACGGAGGCGGGCTTGAAGTGCCGGCTGATTTCCATGATTTCGTTCCAACTCGGTGGTTACTGCTGATAAGCGACCGCTCGGGCGGATTATTTAAATCTTTTTTCAAAGTGAGCGACAGGCGGGCCGTTTTGTCGCGATACGTGCCGGCTTAGGGGTGAGGGGCAAGGCTGAGCCGACTTAAAATCATACTCGCCACACTCCCTCGGCCCACTTGCCCCACCTAAGCAATCCGATTGCGCCACCAGCTCTGCGCCGCCAGGCCATCCTGAAGCTTCTGCTCCTGCGCCATCAGCTGTTGCTGCCACTGCTGCATCTTGGCGTCGATCACGTGCTCGACCACCTTTTCACTGCGCATCGCCTGCAACAGTTCCTGCTGGATACGCGCCAGTGCCTGCTCGGCCACCGCCAGTTCGCGGCGCTGCAGTTCCACCATCTTGTAGAGCGTGCTCTTGTAGCGCTGCTGGTTGTCGCGCTGCAGCGGCGTGTTAGCCGGTACGGAAAATCCGCACAGGCGGCCCAGACCGGTGATGTTGTTGCGGTAACGCTGGCAGAGGTTCTGCTGATACTGAACCTGCCCAAGCATCTGCTTGACCCGGTTGCCGCGCAGGCTGGCCAGGCGCGTGAGCGTTTCGATCTGCTGTTTCATGGCGTTTTAAGAATGTTCTGCAGGATGGTCAGGCTGGTTTCCAGCTCCGCCGCCTCGCCCACTTCCTGGCGCAGAAAGCGCTCGATGGTCGGGGCGAGTTTCACCGCTCGGTCGGTCTTGGGGTCCGCGCCGGGGCTGTAGCCGCCCAGCGGGATAAGCTCCTTGATCTTCTCGTAGGTGCTGTAGAAATCCTTCAGCTGACGCGCCGCGCCCAGGTGCGGCGGCTGGCCGACCTGGCTCATGCAGCGGCTGACCGAGGCGCAGACGTCGATAGCTGGGTAATGGCCGGCGTCGGCCAGGCGCCGCGACAACACGATATGGCCGTCGAGAATCGCCCGCGCGCAATCGACGATGGGGTCCTGCTGGTCGTCACCCTCGGCCAGCACGGTATAGAGCGCACTGAGGCTGCCGTTGTCGTTGGCGCCATTGCCAGCGCTTTCCACCAGTTCCGGCAGCATGCCGAACACGGAGGGCGGATAGCCCTTGGTCGCCGGCGGCTCGCCCAGCGCCAGAGCGATTTCGCGCTGAGCCATGGCGTAGCGGGTCAGCGAGTCCACCAGCAGCAGCACATCGTTGCCCTGGTCGCGAAAATAGGCGGCGATGCTGTGGCACAGCTCGGTGGCCTTGAGCCGCATCAGCGGCGATTCGTTGGCCGGTGCCACCACCACCACGGCCTTCTTCAGGCCCTCCTCACCGAGGGAGTGCAACAGGAATTCCTGCACTTCGCGGCCACGTTCGCCGATCAGGCCGACCACCACCACATCGGCCTTGGTCTGCCGGGTGATCATCCCCAGCAGCACGCTCTTGCCGACGCCGGAGCCGGCGAACAGGCCGACCCGCTGGCCCTTGCCCAGGGTCAGGGTGGCATTGATCGCGCGCACGCCAACGTCCAGCGGCTCGCTGACCGGCTTGCGCTTGAGCGGATGCACCGATGGCAGCTCGGCCGGCAACGGATCGCGCCCGCTGAGTTTGCCCAGATCGTCCAGCGGCTCGCCGAGACCGTTGAGCACACGCCCCAGCCAGGATTCGTCGATATGCAGTTTGGCGTCGTCGGGGGCCGGAAATACGCGGGAGCCTGCGGTCAGGCCCACCGGCTTCTTGAAGGGCATCAGATAGGTGATGTCGCGGTTGAAACCCACCACCTGGGCTTCCAGCATGCTGCCGTCGCCCTGCTCCACATAGCAGCGCTGGCCGGTCATGCGCTGCAGGCCAAGGCTCTCCAGCAGCATGCCGGAGACCCGCACCAGCCGGCCGCTGACCTTGGCCAGCTGCACGGTATCGAGCGAGCGCAGCGCTTCGTCGAGGCGGAAGCTTTCACGCAGGGACATCTCAGGCTTCTGCCTTGATGTGCTCGGCCAGCGTGTCCATGCAGGAATCCAGGCGCTGCTGGCAGCCGATATCGGCTTCGGCCTGAGCGGTCACCACCCGGCACTCGCCCAGGGCCAGCTTTTCGTCGGGCACCAGGCGCCAGGCAGCCGCACGCTCGGGTGCCAGCTCCCTGATACGGGCACATTCCTCAGGGTTGAGCAGGATGCGCACGTCTTCCTGATCATCCGGCATGGCCGCCAGCGCCTCTTCGGCGAGGGTCAGCAACTGCGTCGGATGCAGCGTCAGCTCACAGCGGATCACCTGCTTGGAGACCTTCTGCACCAGCTCCAGAAGCTGCTCCCGCCGGGCCTGCTCGAAATCCTGACGGAACCGCTCGAAGCGTTCGACCAGCTGGTCCAGCGGCTGCGCAGCCTGTTCGAACGCCTTCAGGCCCTGGACACGCCCCTCTTCGCGGCCGATGGCCTTGCCGTCTTCGATGCCGCGCTCGAAGCCTTCGCGATGGCCGGCTTCACGGCCCTGCTCCAGGCCCTGTTCGTAGCCCTTGTCGATGCCTTCCTGAAAGCCCTCGGCAACAGCACGCTGCAGCGCAGCCGGATCGCCGGCCAGCACCTCGTCGCCTTGCGCCGCCGGCCGGACCCGCGGCGGAAAACGGTACGGGCGCCAGGAACGGCCTTCACCCTTGATGATCTTGATGCTCATCGGCGCTTACTCGACCGTCTGTTCGCGGAACAACTGAACCTGCAGGTCGCCGTCGGCAGACATTTCACGGACCACGGCCATGATGTCCTTGCGCACCTGCTCGACCCGCGACAGCGGCACCGGCCCCTGGCGTCGGTTGATCGACTCCATCTGCTGCGCCTGACGCTTGGGCATCGCACTCTGGATGGCGCGCACCAGCTCCGGCTCGGCACCCTTGAGCGCCACCACCCATTCTTCCAGCGGAATCACTTCCAGCAGGGTCTGCAGCACGTCCTGGTTCTGCCGCGAAAGGATGAAGAAGTCATACATTTCATCCTCGATCTTGGTCACCAGCTCCTCGTTGTGCGCGCGCAGCAGCTCGAACATCTGGTCACGGTTGCCCTTGAAGCGGTTCATGATGTCCGCCGCCTGCTTCACGCCGCGCACCTGCGAGCCCTGGCTCGAGAGCACCTTGAGGCTGCGGTCGATCAGCTGTTCCAGTTCGGCGATCACATCGCTGTTGACCTCATTGAGGTTGGCGATGCGGTAGAGCAATTCATCCTGACGTTCGACCGGCATGCATTCGAGCACGTCGGTGGCCATGCCCGGCGGCAGGAAGGCGAGGAACACCGCCTGCATCTGCGCGTGCTCCTTGGCGATCAGCGCGGCGAACTGCTTGGGATCGAGCCATTCCATCTTGGCCATCTTGGCGCGGATTTCCTCGCCGTAGATGGAATCCAGCAGCGAGCGGGTGATATCGCCGCCCAGCGCCTTGCCGAGCATGCCGGCCAGATAGGTGCGTGACGCGCCCTTGATGCTGCTCTGCTCTTTGTAGTCGTCAAAGAAGCGGCTGATCACGTCGGAAACCATCGGCTGCTTGACGTTGGACAGACGCGCCATGGCCTGGCTGATGCTGATAATTTCTTCGCGGGAGAAGTTGCGCAGTATGCCCGCGGAAATTTCATCGCCCATGCTCAGCATGAGGATTGCCGCCTGTTCCAGCGAGCTCACCGAGCGCAACTGCGACGGGCGCGCCTTGGCTGCCTTGCCGGTAGTCGGCTCAGCTGGCTGAGTTGAGGTCTCTTTCATTGCGGCCTATCCAATGCTTGATGACTTCCGAAACGCGCTCCGGGTCGTTCTTGGCGAGCATTTGCAAATGCTCGATCTGCAATTCCAGGCCCGAGCCCGGGGCCGGCAGGCGTATTTCCGAGAGCGGATTAAGCTCGCCGAAGATATGCACGCCATCGGCGCTGGCCCGCGGCGCGGCCAATGCCGCACGGGCCTCGGCTTCGATACGGGCCGGTGCCAGTGCACCTTGCGCCGCCAGCGCCTCGGGCTCCGCCGGCTCGTCGCGCTGGGTCAGATTGCGCACGGCAGGACGGACCACGATCAGCAGCAACAGCAGTGCAATCACCCCGGCGAGGATCAGCTTGGCCAGCGCATGTACCTGGCTGTCGCTCCACCAGGGCAGCTGGTCGGCGCTGGCGTCCACCGCGGCAAAGGGCAGCACGCTAAGCGTCAGCAGATCACCCCGTGCCTCCTTCAGGCCCACGGCGCTGCTCACCATGGCTTCCAGCTCGGCACGAGCCTCGGCGCTCCAGCCACCTTCGGGCGCGGCATCGGCGTTCAGCACCACTGCCACGCTCTGCTGGCGCAGGGCGAAGCCGGCGTGCTTCACATGGACCACGCTCTGGTCGTAGTCCAGCTGGCGAGTCGATTCCTCGCGGATGGAGGTGGCGCCCTTGTTCTCGGTGTCCTCCGGCTGCGCTTCACCCTCGGCCGGCGGCGCCACCGGGCGGTTGGCCAGCGAACCGGGAATACCCAGGGCCAGCTGATCCAGCGCGCTTTCGTTGCTCAGCACTTCGCGGCGCAGACGCGGCGTGTCACCGAACGACTGGAAGGTTTCTTCCTTCTGGCTGAAGTCGATGTCGGCCGCGACGCTGATGCGGTAATTGCCGCGGCCCAGCACCGGTGCCAGCACTTCTTCGATATTGGCCACGGCCTTGCTCTGGTAGTCCTCGACGGCCTGCCAGTTCTGCGCCGGACCACCGCCGACATTCAGGCCACGCGAGAGCAACGCGCCGTACTGATCGACCACGCCGACATCTTCGGGCTTGAGGTTGGGCACGCTGCCGGAAACCAGATTGACGATGGCGGCGACCTGCTCGGTCGCCAGCCGGTAACCCGGTTCCAGCTGCAGCATCACCGACGCCTTGCTCGGTGAGCGCTTGCTGATCACGAAGGAGCTGTTCTCCTCCTGCGCCAGATGCACCCGCGCGTGCTGCACGCCCTTGAGCGACATCACGGTGCGCGCCAGTTCGCCTTCCAGGCTGCGCTTTAAGCGCACGTCCTGGACGAACTGGCTGGTGCCCAGGGGCTCTTCCTTGTCGAACAGCTCGTAGCCGGCCGGCAGCGCCACTTTCACGCCCTTGGCGGCAAGCAGCATGCGGGTTTTCGATAGCTGGCTCTCTTCCACCAGGATCTGGCCACTCTGCGGATGAACGCGGTAGCGAACGCCCTCAGCGTCGAGCACCTGCATCACTTCGGCGGCAGGGAAGGCCTCACCCGCACCGTGCAAGGGGCGATAGGACGCGCCGTCGCGCCAGAGATAGAAGACCACGGCCACGGCCAGCGCGGCAGCGATCACCGCCATGCCGGCGAGGGTCACCCGCGGGTCGAGTTGAAGGCCACCGGCGGGCAGCTTGCTTTTTAGTTTCTGCAGCACGTTTTAGCTCTCACGCCGGATCAAAGCGGCATTCTCATGACGTCGTCGAACGCCGTGGTCAGTTTGTTGCGCACCTGCAGCAGCGCGGAAAACGACACGCTGGCTTTCTGGCTGTCGAGCATCGCGCCGACCAGGTCATCGCTCTTGCCGCTGTCGACTGCAGCCATGGAGGCACTGGCCTGATGCTGCTGGGCGTCCACCGAGCGCATGGCGGCCATGAACAAGCCTCCGGCGTCGGGCGCTGCCTGGCGCGCCGGCTGGATCGCCGGGCTCCCGGCGACCTCCGCGAGCTGCTGCATCCGGCCCAGCATGTCCTGCTGCACCTGCGTGATTGAACTCATTGGTGGTTTCCTTCGATGTTCAGAAATTCAGCTCGATGCCCTGCTCGCGCATGGCATTGAGGCGGTAGCGCAACGCGCGCGAGGTCATGCCCAGGCTGGCGGCAGCCTTGGTCTTGTGCCCGTCGAACTTGCGAATGGTGTCGATCACATGCTGGTACTCGGCCCACTTGCCGCTGGCGCGCAAGGCGGCCTTGCCACCTTCAGCCAGCAGCGCTGCGGGCTTCTCCTGCGGCTGTTCGGCCATCGGCGCGACGGCCAGCCCGAGATCCTGAGGCTGGATAAACAGCCCGTTACGCATCACCAGGGCACGCTGTACGGTGTTTTCCAGCTCGCGGGCGTTGCCCGGCCAATCGTGTTGCAACAGCGCGCGGCAGGCTTCGGCGGTGAGCAGATCCTGGTCTGCGTCCTGCGGTGCGTACTTGGCGATAAAGCGCCGGGCCAGAGGCAACACGTCTTCCTTGCGCTCGCGCAGCGGGATGATGTGCAGCGGCAGCACGTCGAGGCGGAACATCAGGTCGGAGCGGAAGCGCCCTTCGGCCACTTCCAGCTGCAGGTCGCGGTTGGTGGCGGCGATGATGCGAACGTTGAGCCTGATCTCCCTGCGCCCGCCGAGGCGCTCGACGCGCTGCTCCTGCAGCACGCGCAGCAGCTTGGCCTGCAGTGCCAGGGGCAGTTCGCCGATTTCGTCGAGCAGCAAGGTGCCGCCATTGGCCAGCTCGAACTTGCCCGGCTGCGCCGTAACCGCTCCGGTGAAGGCGCCCTTTTCATGGCCGAACAGGATCGACTCAAGCATCTGCTCGGGAATCGCCGCGCAGTTCACCGCAATAAAAGGCGCATCGGCGTCGGCCGAAAAGCGATGGATGTAGCGAGCCATCAGCTCCTTGCCGGTGCCCGTTTCGCCGGTGATCAGAATTGGTGCGCGGGTCAGCGATACACGCTGGGCCATCGCCAGCAGGCGGCGACCGCCCTGGGAGCAGGAGACGAAACTTTCCTGCGCGGCATTGGCATATTCCTGGCGACGCAACAGGGCGCTGAGCTGGCTCTCGCTGAACGGCGACAAGAGATAGTCGACGCATCCCAGCTCAAGCAGGGTCGCGGCCTTTTCCTGGTCCGCGTACTGCACCACCGGGATTACGGTAATGGTGCTTGCACGTCGTATCAGTGCGCCAACCTGTTTATATAGGTCCTGATCTGGAATACCGGCAATCAATACAAAGACCAGCGCCGCATCTTTCAGCGCAGTCTTATCCAGCTCATCGAAGCCTGCATAAGCGAAGACATCACAACCTTCTTTACGCAGGCCGGCGCGAAGAAGTTCGCCGCAGGCTTCGGCCTTGTTCCCGACCATGAGAATTTTCTTTGGCGCCGGCATCTGAGCGAATCGCTCTTCGTATGAATAGTCCATCGCATTTGTGAAACTGTTCATGTGACCACCTTGCCGTCGACGCTCCCTGCTCTTGGCGAAAGCGCCACGCCGGATTTCGCAAAAATAATTTAATTTCTCGGGAACTTCCGTCGCTCTGCCTGTCTAACTGGCCGGAACTCTACGAGCCACAAGGACTGCCTACCCGAAAACTGCGCGCACGCTACCAACCCCGTCTCAGAACTGCCCAATCAGTTCCTCTTAAAATAAATCAGTAACTTTCAGAGGGTCTCAAAAGAGATCATTTGATATCTCTTGATTTAATGTCCGCTCGCGCCCATGCCTAGACTGGCGGCACGCTAGAGCCGTGCCTGCGTCTTCGCAGTCGTCATATCGCCCTGGCCAAACTGAATTCCGCTTTTATTCAGCGCCTCGGGTTTTTCCGGACGCGCAAGAACCAGGACACTCCGTTCAAACATGTCTGGCAATTCAAAAGTCCACCATGGCGTGCCTGCCAAAAGCCTGACTGTTCTGAAGCCGCAGAAACTTGGGCGCCATCACCACAAGATTCCTCAGTTCATTAAGGAAACTACCAACAAGAATCCGCGCTTGATGGCGGATTACTTTTTGCGCAACTACCGAATCAGCCTGGAACTGTGCAAGGTCGAGGTACAGGAAGCGACCAACAAGACGCCCGACTGTATATACCGCTCGCCCATGGGCAAAGTTGGTTTCTCCATTGACCGCGCGCTGCTTACCGAAGCACTCGAGTGCTATTACGGTGGCACCATAGTGCCCAGTCAGGACACTCCGCCAATAAGCACGTCCGAACAGCGGATGCGTAATCGCCTGGGTCTGGACCTGACTTATATATTCGCTCGCGCACTGTTGGCCGGTGACACCTTTGGCGAGCTGGAGCGCTACGAAAACGATTACGAAGAGACCAGCTGGGAATACGTGGCCGAGTTCGAATACATCAGCCACCTCACTGAAAGCCGCTCTTCGATCTTCATCCATCTGGATACCGAACTGGTCGATGAGCTCACCAGCCATCTGGCCGGGCCGCCGCCCGAGCGCCTGAACGGCAACCCGCTCGACCATATCAAGCACCTGCCGGTGCGCCTGGATTGCGTGGTCGCCTCGGTGCAGTTGCCGCTGTCGCAAGTGCTCGGCCTGCAGCTCAATGACATTCTCATGGTGCGCCCACTGGACCGCTACGAGGTGCGCATCAACCAGCAGAAGCTCTTCCGGGGCACAGTCTTCGAAGAAGACGGCGCCCTGTTCCTCACTTCACTTGAAAGCGTGCAATCCCAATGACCGGCCAACTGTCCGACAACGAATTCGAGAACCTTATCAATGAAGGCGAGCTGAGCCTGGAGGCCGAGCAGCCAGCCGCAGAGCCCGTGCCGCAGCTACCTTCGCCCCGCCAGGACATGAGCTTCTTCGGCAAGATCCCGGTGAACGTCACCCTGGAAGTGGCCTCGGCGGAAATCTCGCTGAAAGAGCTGATGGAGTGCGACACCAGCAGCGTCATCGTGCTCGATAAACTGGCCGGCGAGCCGCTGGACGTTAAAGTCAACGGCACCCACTTCGGCAAGGCCGAAGTGGTGGTGATGAATGGCAATTACGGCCTGCGCATCGTTGAACTGTCGGGCACCAGCCTGGACGCGCTGACTCAATGAAACTGAGTCGCGGCCTGGCGCTGCTGTGCCTGTTGCTGGCCAGTCTGTTCCCCCTGATGACCCAGGCCGCGGGCGGCGAGATCACCCTGTTCAATTTGAACGATACCGAGAACGGCCAGGAATTCAGCGTCAAGCTGCAGATCCTGATCCTGATGACATTGCTCGGCTTCCTGCCGGCGATGTTGATGATGATGACCTGCTTCACCCGCTTCATCATCGTCCTGGCCATCCTGCGCCAGGCCATCGGCCTGCAGCAGAGCCCGCCGAATCAGGTGCTGATCGGCATCGCGCTGATCATCACGCTGCTGGTGATGCGCCCGGTGTGGCAGGAGATTCACGACACCGCGTTCGAACCCTTCCAGAACGACGAAATCAGCCTGGAACAGGCGTTGGACCTCAGCAAAACCAGCCTCTCGGGCTTCATGCTGGCGCAGACCAACAAGACCTCGCTGGAAACCATGGTGGCCCTGGCCGGCGAGGAAATCCCGGAGAAACTGGAAGAGCTGGACTTCTCCCTGCTGCTGCCGGCGTTCGTCCTTAGCGAGCTGAAGACGGCCTTCCAGCTGGGCTTCATGATCTTCGTTCCCTTCCTGGTGATCGACCTGGTGGTGGCCAGCGTGCTGATGGCGATGGGCATGATGATGCTGTCGCCGATGATGATTTCGCTGCCCTTCAAGCTGATGGTGTTTGTCCTGGTGGATGGCTGGGTGCTGTTGATGGGCACGCTGACTACCAGTATTCAGCCGTTTTAGGTGGCGGGGATGGAAGCGATAGCCATGCGCCCCACCTGTAGGAGCGAGCTTGCTCGCGAAGCTTTGCTGGCACGGCCTTCAGATTGCACTTTTACCGGCGCGTCACCTGTTTCCGTTTACGTAGGGTGGAAAACTGCGAAGCATTTTCCACCGCAGTCAACGCGGCCATCGAACCTTGCTCGGCAAGATCGGTGGGTAAGCTTCGCGTTACCCACCCTACGTCTTATCCACACAAATGCTTTGCTGCACGGCCCCGCAGACGCCACCAAACCGCCCCTTTCAGAATGCCGAACGGAGTCCGTGTGGAGGGGAGCGAGCGGCATGGATGCCGCGAGAGGCGTAAAGGGCCATGGATGGCCCTTGTACGCCGCCCCCCGGAACGCGGATGGAGTGAGGGAAGTCGAGCGCAGCGAGACCCGGATGCAGGGGCAAGACTTTTTGGTTCATTTGGGCGGGGCCGGCCATCCGGCGACTGCCAAAAGGGACTCGCCCAGCAGGGCGAAACCAATGCTTCAGCCAATCCCGATAACGAGCCATAACCACGAAGCCCGAAGCCGAAAAGCTTCGCGAGCAAGCTCGCTCCTACGACAGCAGAAGCACGCCGTGACGTTCAGCGGCGGGCACGCACTCACCTGCCAGGTGCCCCAATGCTAACCCCCGACGCCGCCGTCCATTTCATCTCCAACGCCATCCACGTCATCGTCCTGGTGGTCTGCGTGCTGGTGGTGCCGAGCCTGCTCGGCGGCCTGCTGATCAGCATTTTCCAGGCCGCCACCCAGATCAACGAACAGATGCTCAGCTTCCTCCCGCGTCTGCTGATCACCCTGGGCATGCTGATGTTCGCCGGGCACTGGATCCTGCGCACCCTGAGCGATCTGTTCATCGAAACCTTCCGCCAGGCCGGGCGGATGGTTGGCTGAGCCATGGGCAACGAACCCATCATGCAGGCCGGTCAGTACCTGCAATCGCTGCTCGCCTACTGGTGGCCCTTCTGCCGGATCATGGCCGTGTTCGCCCTGGCGCCGCTGTTCAGCCACAAGTCATTCAGCGTGCGTGTGCGGGTACTGTTGGCCATGGCGCTGACGGTGGTGCTAACCGCCTCTCTGCCGGCCGCGCCGGTGCTCGATCCGCTGTCGCTCAAGGGCATTCTCACCACCATCGAGCAGATCGCCATGGGTCTGTTGCTGGGCGTGGCGCTATCCCTGGTGTTCACCGCGTTCGCGCTGATCGGCGATATCGTCTCGACCCAGCTGGGCCTGGCCATGGCGGTGTTCAACGACCCCATGAACGGCGTGTCCTCGTCGTCCATCGTCTATCAGGTGTACTTCATCCTGCTGGCGCTGCTGTTCTTCGCCACCGACGGCCATCTGGTGACGGTCACCATCCTCTACCAGAGCTTCGTCTACTGGCCGATCGGCAGCGGCATCCATTTCGATGGTCTGCAGACCATCGCCTGGTCGCTGAGCTGGGTGATTTCCGCCGCGCTGCTGATCGCCCTGCCCATCGTCTTCTGCATGACCCTGGTGCAGTTCTGCTTTGGCCTGCTCAACCGCATTTCACCGGCGATGAACCTGTTCTCCCTGGGCTTTCCCATGGCGATCATCGCCGGCCTGACGCTGATCTACCTGACCCTGCCGAACCTTTCGGAAGCCTATCTGCACCTGACCCGCGAGCTGCTGGGCAACATCGGCGAAATCCTGCGGAGCGGCCGCGATGTCTGAGCAGAACAGCAGTCAGGACAAAACAGAAGAAGCCTCCGAACAGAAGCTCAAGAAGAGCCGTGACGATGGCCAGGTCACCCGCTCCAAGGACGTCGCCACCACGGTCTCGCTGCTGGCGACGCTGCTGGTGCTCAAGTTCACCATCGGCTGGTTCTTCGACGGCATCCAGCAGTCGTTCAGCTACTCGTACATCAACTTTCACCAAACCGAGATGGGCCTCGACGATCTGAAGCTGATCCTGACCCACAACCTGGTGGTGTTCATCAGCGTGCTGCTGCCATTGCTGATCACCTCGGTGTGCGTGGTCGCCTTCGCCCTGGTGCCGGGCGGCTGGGTGTTCGCCTCGAAGAACTTTGCGCCGAAGCTGAGCAAGCTCAACCCGATCACCGGCCTCGGGCGGATGGTCGGCGCGCAGAACTGGACCGAGCTGCTCAAGTCGCTGCTGAAGATCGCCGCGCTGCTGGGCGTGGCCGTCGGCCAGCTGTACTACGCCGCACCGCAACTGATCGCGCTGCAGCGCACCGACATCACCAACGCCATCGGCAGCGCCTTCTCGCTGACCTTCAACCTGGCCATCACGCTGCTGTTGGTGTTCGTGCTGTTCTCGCTGATCGATATCCCGCTGCAGCGCTTCTTCTTCCTGAAAAAAATGCGCATGACCAAGCAGGAGCGCAAGGAAGAGCACAAGAACCAGGAAGGCCGCCCCGAGGTGAAGGCGCGCATCAAGCAGCTGCAGCGCCAGTTGTCCCAGCGCCAGATCAGCCGAGTGATCAAGGATGCCGACGTGGTGATCGTCAACCCGACGCACTACGCGGTGGCCCTGAAATACGATCCGAAGAAGGCCGAGACGCCTTTCGTCATCGCCCGCGGCGTTGATGAAACCGCCCTGTACATGCGCAAGCTGGCCCAGGCCAAGGGGCTGGAGGTGGTCGAGCTGCCACCACTGGCCCGCGCCATCTACTTCAGCACCCAGGTCAACCAGCAGATTCCCGCACCACTCTACACCGCGGTGGCCCACGTGCTGACCTACGTCCTGCAGCTCAAGGCCTGGAGGCAGGGCCGCCGCGCCCAGCCCAGGCTGCCGAGCGATATCCACATTCCCGAAGAACTGTTCAACCGAGCCCGAGCATGAACCTGATTCAGAAACTGACGCCCACCTTCAGCAGCGGGCGGATAGGGATTCCGCTGGTCATTCTGTCGATCCTGGCAATGATCATCCTGCCGCTGCCACCGCAGCTGCTGGACGTGCTGTTCACCTTCAATATCTCCATGGCGATCCTGGTACTGCTGGTCAGCGTGTCGGCACGCAGGCCGCTGGACTTCTCGCTGTTCCCCACAGTGATCCTGATCACCACGCTGCTGCGTCTATGCCTGAACGTGGCGTCGACGCGGGTGGTGCTGCTGGAGGGTCATACCGGTACGGGCGCCGCGGGCAAGGTGATCGAAGCCTTCGGCGAGGTGGTGATCGGCGGCAACTTTATTGTCGGTCTGGTGGTGTTCGTGATCCTGATGATCGTCAACTTCATCGTCATCACCAAGGGCGGCGAGCGCATCTCGGAAGTCACCGCGCGCTTCACCCTGGACGCCCTGCCGGGCAAGCAGATGGCCATCGACGCCGACCTCAACGCCGGCCTGTTGACCAACGAAGAAGCCAAGAACCGGCGCCAGGAAGTGGCCAAGGAAGCCGATTTCTACGGCGCCATGGACGGTGCATCGAAGTTCGTTCGAGGCGATGCCATCGCCGGCATCCTGATCCTGCTGATCAACCTGTTCGGCGGTTTCGCCATCGGTGTGTTCGTCCATGACCTGGGTGCGGCCGAATCCTTCAAGCAGTACGCCCTGCTCACCATCGGCGACGGCCTGGTGGCACAGATTCCGGCGCTGCTGCTGGCTACCGCAGCGGCGATCATCATCACCCGGAACAACGAATCCAGCGACATCACCAGCCAGGTTCAGCGGCAGATGCTGGCCAAGCCGTCTTCGCTGTACACCGTGGCCGGCATCCTTTTCGTTATCGGCCTGGTACCGGGCATGCCGCACCTGGCCTTTATCGGCTTCGCCGCACTGATGGGCTTTATCGGCTGGCGAGTCTCGCTGCACGAGCCGCCCGCGGACGGCGCAGACCTCAAGGAAATCCAGGCCATCGGCCAGGCCATGGACAAGGAGCGCGCGCAGAGCCTGGCCTGGGAAGACATTCCGCTGGTCGAGCGCCTGTCGATCTCCCTGGGCTACAAGCTGGTCGGGCTGGTCAACGAAGCTTCCGGTGCGCCGCTGCCGGCGCGGGTACGTGGAGTGCGTCAGACCTTGTCCGAACACCTGGGCTTTCTGCTGCCGGAGGTGCAGATCCGCGACAGCCTGCGGTTGAAGCCTTCGCAGTACGACATCTACATCAACGGCGAGAAGATCGACGGCGCCGAGTTGCACGCCGACCGCCTGATGGCCATCCCTTCGCCAGAGCTGTATGGCGAGATCGACGGCATTCTCGGCACCGATCCGGCCTATCGCATGCAGGTGGTTTGGATCCAGCCGCAGGACAAGTCGCGCGCGCTGAACCTGGGTTACCAGGTCATCGATTGCGCCAGCGTGGTCGCCACGCACCTGAACAAGGTGGTGCGCGAGCATCTGCCGGACCTGTTCAAGCACGATGACGTCGAGCATCTGATGCAGCGCCTGACGGTGCAGGCACCGAAGCTGGCCGACAGCCTCAAGGGCGCGCTGACCTACACCCAGCAGATGCGCGTATACCGCCAGTTGCTGCAGGAAGAGGTACCGCTGCGAGATATCGAAACCATCGCCAGCACCCTGCTGGAATGCAGCGAGACCACCAAGGACCCGGTGCTGCTGGCCGCCGACGTGCGTTTCGCCCTGCGCCGCAGCATCGTCTCGATGATCGCCGGCGATCGTCGTGAGCTGGCGGTGTTCGTGCTGGAAAACGCGCTGGAAAATACGCTGCTTAACGCTCTGGCCATCGCCCAGCAGGCCGGTCAGGTCAGCCTGGACAACATCCCGGTGGAACCCAGCTTGCTCAACCAGCTGCAGAACAGCATGCCGGTGGTGAAGGAAAAGCTGCGCAAGGACGGCCACCCACCGATCCTCACCGTGATGCCGCAGTTGCGCCCGCTGCTGGCGCGCTACGCCCGGGTGTTCAGTCCGGGCCTGCACGTGCTGTCGCAGAACGAGATTCCCGACCGGGTCGGAGTCAACATCCTCGGCACTCTGGGCTAACGCAATTCGGCGCTGCGGGCCGAGCGCGATGTCCAGCTCGGGCTATGGCTCAGCGCCGTCTGGGCAGCAGTTGCGCGACCAGGTCGTTGAAGGCCTGGCTCGGCTGGTCCAGGGAAAAGCCGACTTCGTAGGTGTCACGTCGCCGGCCGCGGCGCACCCAGCGGCAGGTTACCTCTACCGGTACCTGGTAAAGAATGTCCCGGTGGTCGGGCACGTGCAGGCAAAGCGAGTAGCTGGTCCCTTCGTTCAGCGGCTGGCTGACGAGCAGCCCCAGGCCGCCGATCGACAGGTCCGTGACATGCCCAAGGGGCGTTTCGCTGCCGGCCTCGGTCACTTCGATTCGCCCCAGATTGCGGGACGTCAGGCGGCTGTGTTGGCGCATATCCGTACCTCTGGCTAGAGAAATGGCCGCCCACACGCAGAGCGCGGTTCCGCTCAGGCGCACGGGCAGAGTTCCCTGGTACAAGACGACCGGATTTCCCCATGGGTTAAGCCGATAAGCCCGCTATCGCTCGGGGGACTGCTTGCCGCGCTGGCGGTCCCGCTGCGCATCCTCCTCGCTGACTTCGTCGGCCATACCGGACGGCACGTTATAGGCCCCACCGGGCACATCGTGGCGGTCACCACCGGCAGCTTCGCCCTGGCTCGGGCCACGCCGACGTTCAGGACGCTCCTCGTGGGTTTCTTTGGCGGAATCTTGCTTGTTCATGCGGCCTCCCATTCAAGATGCGGGCACGGCGTGCCCCTCCTGTTTAGGAAGGCTGGCTTACGGAGAAGTTGCAGTGTCCATTCAGCGGGCCACCTGAACTTATCCGTACGACAGGCGGCCAATATCCGTACTGGGGCTTTCCCACTGCCGCGTGTACGAATTATGCAATTGACCAGAAGTCTTCCAGCCGACGTTCGACCTGTTTCGCTCATGGAGCCAACCGCGTCGAGGGATCTATATTTCACCCTGCTCGAAGAGCCGGACCGCGATGCCGCGCGTCGCAGCGCAGTGGAGTATCTGAGCAGCCAATTGGAGGCAGCTGCGGGCTTGCCCTGCGACCTTCCCGAAGATCCGGCTGGGCTCGGCGAGTGGCTGACCGGCCACACCGAGAAGATCGGCCTGCAGTACCAAGCCTATCTGGACAGCCGCCGTGCCGGTGCGCCGCGCCGCTACTTCTCCAGCAAGGCCCATGCGCTGCATTTTCTGCGCGGCGTGGCGCCGACCAAGCTGGTCGACGGCGCCTGGCTTTACGGGCTGCTGCAGCGCTGGGATGAACCGCGCTTTCAGGGCTTGATCCAGACCTATCTGGAGGAACTGGGCGAAGGCCTGCCGGAAAAGAATCACGTGGTGCTTTACCGCAAACTGCTGGCCAGCCAGGGTTGTGACGACTGGCAGAGCCTGGACGATGAGCACTTCGTGCAGGGCGCGATCCAGCTGGCCCTGGCCGAGGCTGCCGAGCAGTTTCTGCCCGAAGTCATTGGCTTCAACCTCGGTTACGAGCAACTGCCACTGCACCTGCTGATCACCTCCTACGAGCTGACCGAGCTGGGCATCGACCCCTACTATTTCACCCTCCACGTCACCGTCGATAACGCCGACAACGGGCACGCGAAGAAAGCCGTGCAGAGCCTTCTGGACGCCTGGCCCCAGGTGGGCGACAGCGCCGAGTTCTATCGCCGGGTCGCCAACGGTTATCGGCTCAACGAGCTGGGTGCCAGCACCCTGTCGGTAATCGGCGGTTTCGATATCGAGCAGGAAGTGCAGCGTGTTTTCGAAAAGAAGGCCGCCGTAGGGCAATTCGTGCATTCCGACTACTGCCGCTTCGAGGGCCGCACGGTAAACCAGTGGCTGGCCGCGCCGGAACTGATCGGCCAGTTCCTGGAAGTGATGCAGCAGCGCGGCTGGATCAAGCGCAACCAGGACCCGCAAGCCAGCCGTTTCTGGCAGTTGATCACCGGCGAGCAGGCACCGATGTTCGGCGTGTTCAGTGAGCATGAGCAGCAGCTGATCCATGACTGGATCGCGGGAGACTGGCTCGCCGAACAACAGACGACACGCGGCAAACCGAACCTGCGGCTCGCCCAGCGTCGGCAGACCGAGCAGGCACGCGAAAAACCGGCAGGTCCTGCGGACAACGACTTCGATCAGGAAGCGCGCCTGCTGCTACAGCAACTGGCGCAGCTTCCCAACCGCGCGGCACGCATGCGCCATTTGCTGCCATTGCTGTCACCAGCGCGGCATCACAGCAATGCCGGCCTGCACGCCACGCGGCTGTTCAACGGACTCTTCAACTGAAGGCGATCTACGCCAGGGAACTTCATGACCTCTGAACAGGCCCAGGACAAGGCACTGCTGCACTTGGCGCAGTCACTGCGCGAGCGCGGCTACCATTTCATCACCCCCACTCCGCTGACCCATGCCAGGGTCAACCAGCGGCCGGAAAATGCGCTGGCCGACAACCTGCAAGACGTGTTCGGCTGGAGCCGCCCCTTTCAGCGCGAGTTGCTGCCGCCATCGCTCTTCAGCCTGATGGAGCAAGCCGCGGTACTGGAAAGCTGCGGTTCACGCTGGCGCAGTCGGGTAAGGCTGTCGAGCCTGGATGGGCAGCTGTTCATTCACTCGGCCTTTCCCACGGAGGCAGCGGATGCGGTGTTCTTCGGCCCCGACACCTATCGCTTCGCCAGTGCCTTGCAGGCGCACCTGAACTGTCACCCAGGCACCATCACCCGCGCCGTGGATATCGGCTGCGGCTCAGGCGCCGGGGCGATACTCACGGCGCTGGCCAGGCCGCAAGCCGAGGTACTGGCAGTGGACATCAATCCTGCCGCCTTGCGCCTTACCCGCGTCAACGCCGCCCTGGCCGAAGCGGAAAACCTGCACGCCCAGCATAGCGACCTGCTCAAGAATGTACCGGGCGAATTCGATCTGATCCTGGCCAACCCACCGTACCTGATCGATCCGAGCGAACGTGCCTACCGTCATGGCGGCGGCCCATTGGGCGCCGGGCTGTCGCTGGCCATTCTGGAAAGCGCAATCACCCGCCTGGCCCCCTGCGGCAGCCTGCTGCTCTACACCGGCGTGGCGATGGTGAACAACCAGGACCCGTTCCGCCGCGAAGTCGAGCAGCGCTTGGAAGGCCGCGAACTGCAGTGGCGCTATCGGGAAGTGGACCCGGACGTGTTCGGCGAAGAGCTGCTTGAAGGCGCCTACACCCGCTGCGACCGCATCGCGGCTGTGGTGCTGGAAGTGACGCGGCTTGGGTGCTGACTTGCCTGCCGCGTGGATAAGCCTTCGGCGTTATCCACCCTACATCGCCAGCGTAGGGTGGAAAACCGCGAAGCGTTTTCCACGCGTGCCAATGCCTACACCGGCATCAAATACAGGCAGACCGACAACGTAATCAGCGACCCCAGGGTCGAAAGCAACACCACCCTCGACACCCGCGAACCCTCACGCCCGTAGAACTCGGCCAGCATATACGGGCCGGTGCCTGTGGGCAGCGCGCTCAGCAGCAGCGCGGAGTAGACCCATAGCGGCTCCAGCTCGAATACCAGCGCGGCGAAATACCAGGTCAGCGCCGGCTGCACGATCAGCTTCAGCAACACCAGCGGCCATACCCCGCGCACCGGGCCGCTGGGCTGCGGCTGGGCGAGAAACAGCCCGAGCGACACCAGCGCACAGGGTGCTGCCGCAGCGCCGAGCAGATCAAGCAAGGTCTTGATCCCGCTCGGCAGCTCAAGCCCGCCGACCGCCCACAGGGCACCCAGCACCGGCGCAAGCACCAGCGGGTTCCCGGCCAGCGCGCGGCTGACCTTGGCCAGCGTCTTGCCGAAATCCTGACCAGCGTGCAGCCCCGTCTCGACACAGGCCAAAGCAAGGGCGAACAGCACGCAGACCACCACCAGCGTGGCCACCAGCGCCGGCTGCAGGGCCGCATCACCGAGAATCAGCAGGCACAGCGGAAACCCGACATAGCCGGTGTTGGCATAGGAAGCGCCAAGCGCATCGAGGCTGGCGTCCACCAGCGGCTGCTTTTGCAGCAGGCGGTAGAACAGAGTGAAAGAAAATACGCCGAGGCAACCGATGGAAAAGGCGGCGATAAAGCCCGGCTGCCAGACCTCGGACCAGGTGGAAGTGGCAGTGATCTTGAACAGCAACGCCGGCAATCCCAGCCAGACGACGAAGCGATTGAGCTCTGATGCGCCCGCCGGTCCCATACGCCCAGTACGACGACAGAGATAGCCAAGAAAGATCAGCGCAAAGACGGGCAGGACGACGTTGATGACCGAGGACATGGAATCTCAACTGCTGGCATAAGCGACGCCGCGCACCGGGGGAAGCGTGAGCGACCGAAACGGCCGCCCACCTTAGCAAAAAAACCGGCGATCACGTCCACCAGGTTTCTCTGTCCTGGCAAATGCCGGAAAGCTTCGCGCCGAGGCTTTCACTGTTGCAGCGATGTGGCCACTGAGGTCGGTTCCCCGCTAATGCAATTGGGGTGAATACCCGTTGGGCTCGGCGCGGGCGGCGGCGAACTCGGCCTCGACGATGCCCCGCACTTGCGCAGATCCCTTGGGAAAGCCGCTGCGGTCGCTGTAATCCCATTCAGTAGTGGGTACTTGCTCGGCTTCCAGCGCTTTGGCGCAACCGATATCGACGGCCGTGACGCCAGCCACCGCGCCCAAGGCAATCGCCGCGTTCACCGGCTCGCGGCCATGCTCAACGCTCCAGCCGAGGCAGGCCAGATCCAGCGCATCGCCACCGACACGGCCATAAATCCAGGGCTTGGGGTTGTCGGCCATAAGAATGCCGACCCCGGTAACGATCTCCCGCACGCCGCAGGCGCGGATCATGGCTTCGCTGCCCTGAATCCCGATAAATCGCGACACCTGCCGCGGCGCCAGCAACTGCACGACGCCCAGGCCGATGCTGAACCAGCCAAGGCCGCGAGCCACCGAGCGGGCCGAGTGATTGGTACGAGTAACTTGACGTGGAATGCTCATGAAATTTTCCTCGCTCGGTAGGCGGTGATACGTGGGAATCGTCACTCACAGACCTTGAGAAAACGTAGCGAGCGAAGGTCAGGAAAGGCGCAACGACCAGCTGGAGTACAGCCGAAGGCTGGCCCGAAGGGCGAACGCAGCGAGTCAAAACAGGCAACAAAGCGGAGATTACGAGCTGTAAATGAGCATTTTGAGCCTGTTTTTAACGCAGCCTGACCGAGCGCAGTAGTTTTCACAGGGGCTGCCGTTAGGGTTTGAGAATCACTTTGATACAACCGTCATGCTTGTCGCGGAACGTTTTGTACATCTCCGGCCCCTGCTCAAGGCTGACGCTGTGGGTAATGACGAAGCTTGGATCGATTTGCCCTTCCTGAATGCGTTTGAGCAGGTCATCCGTCCAGCGATTGACGTGGGTCTGGCCCATACGGAACGTGAGGCCCTTGTTCATCGCGGCGCCAAAAGGAATCTTGTCGATCAGCCCGCCGTAAACGCCCGGAATTGAAATGATTCCGGCCGGACGGCAGACGTAGATCATCTCGCGCAGCACATGCGGACGATCCGTCTCCAGCATCATTGCCTGCTTGGCGCGGTCGTACATGGAGTCGATGGAGCGCGAGGCATGGGCCTCCATGCCCACCGAATCGATGCACTTCTCCGGTCCCTTGCCGCGGGTCAGTTCGCCAAGGCGTTCGAGTACGCTCTCGTCGTCAAAATTGATGGTGATGGCGCCGCCCGCACGGGCCATGGATAGGCGCTCCGGCACGTTATCGATACAGATCACCTGCTCGGCGCCCATCATGATCGCGCTGCGCACGGCGAACTGGCCGACAGGGCCTGCGCCCCATACCGCCACGGTGTCGGTCGGCTGGATATCGCACTGCGCCGCGGCCTGCCAACCGGTCGGCAGGATGTCGCCGAGAAACAGCACTTGCTCGTCGGTCAGGCCGTTGGGAATCACCACCGGGCCGACATCGGCATAGGGCACGCGCACATATTCGGCCTGGCCGCCGGCATAGCCACCGGTGAGATGGCTGTAGCCGAACAGGCCGGCCGTGGTGTGGCCGAACATCTTCGCCGCGATATCCTTGTTGCGATTGGTGCGCTCGCATACCGAAAAATTGCCACGCCGGCACTGGTCGCACTCACCGCAGACGATGGTGAAGGGCACCACCACGCGGTCGCCGACCTTGAGCTTCTTGTTCGCCGAGCCGACCTCCATCACCTCGCCCATGAACTCGTGGCCCATGATGTCGCCGTGTTTCATGCCCGGCATAAAGCCGTCGTACAAATGCAGATCCGAGCCGCAGATGGCACAGGAACTGACCTTGATGATGGCGTCGCGCGGGTCTTCGATGGTGGGGTCGGGGACGTGGTTGTCGCAGCGGATATCGTGCTTGCCATGCCAGCGAAGCGCTCTCATAAGGGATCTCCTGGTCGGGTGGATTCGCCGCCTGGTGTTGTCCCTTTGCTCGCTGCTCCTCTGCCGGTCGGCGCTAGTTTTTAGTAACCAGCGCCCCGCCAGAGTGCCCAATTACCGACGGGCTGCATGGGCTCAGCTCTTGCGCTGCCCCACCGAGTCATAGCCATCGCGATAGCTGGGATAGCGTGGCGCCCAGCCCAAGGCTCTGGCGCGGGCGTTGCTGCAGCGCTTGCTGCCGGCGCGGCGGGTCATGGTCTGCTCGGCCCACTGTGTCACGCCCAGTCGCTCGCGCAGCCAGTCGACCACCTCGTGCAACGGTGCCGGGTCGTCGTCCACGCCCAGATAGCAGTCTTCCAGCGGCGTGCCACGCAAATCCGCCTGCAGCAGAACCGCCAGCAAGCCGGCGGCATCGTCGCGGTGGATGCGGTTGCTGTACTGCGGCGGCTCGCGGTCGACACGCAGCCCGGCGCGTATCTGATTCTGCAGCCAAGGCCGCGACGGATCGTAAAGACCGGCCAGGCGCACCAGGGTAGTCGGCAGGCCACTGTTCAGCGCCTGCTGCTCGGCCTCCAGCATCATCTGGCCGGTGAAGCCGGTGGGTTCGGTTGGCGAGCGTTCGTCGATCCACTCCCCCTGGTTCTGGCCATATACGCCGGTACTGGACAGAAACAGCAGACGCTTCGGAGCTTGGCCGCGCTGCTGCAGCCAACCCAACATATTGCGCAGTCCCTCTATATAGGCCTGGCGATAGCCGGTTTCATCATGCTGACTGGCGGACGCGGCATAGACCAGATAGCCCAGCTGGCCATTTGGCCAACTGCGGGGGCATTGGGTAGAGAGCAGATCACCCGCTACCGGCAGGATCGGTACCGGCAATCCTGCCGCCTCGCGGCGCAAGCCATAGACCGTCCAGCCGACCCGACTCAACAACAGCCCGAGACGGCTGCCTACATCGCCGCAGCCGGCGATCATTACCGAAGGACGCGTATTCATCAGGGTTGCTCCATCAACAGGGGTTTCGCCTGAAACAGTGTACGCCGCCAGGTTTTCGTGCGCGTAGAACTTAGGATCTGCTGCCAGTTGGTTCAATAACAAGCAAAGGCTATGCTAACGGGCACTCCGATGGATACTCGCTATGACACTGACCGAACTGCGCTATATCGTGACCCTTGCACAGGAACAGCATTTTGGCCGCGCTGCCGAGCGTTGCCATGTCAGCCAGCCGACTCTGTCGGTCGGCGTAAAGAAGCTCGAGGACGAGCTGGGTGTACTGATTTTCGAGCGCACCAAGAGCGCAGTTCGCCTGACGCCGGTAGGCGAAGGAATCGTCACCCAGGCGCAGAAGGTCCTGGAGCAGGCACAGAGCATTCGCGAGCTGGCCCAGGCGGGCAAGAACCAGCTGGCCGCACCGCTCAAGGTCGGTGCCATCTATACCGTCGGCCCCTATATGTTCCCGCACCTGATTCCGCAGCTGCACCGCGTGGCGCCGGACATGCCGCTGTATATCGAAGAGAACTTCACCCATGTGTTGCGCGACAAGCTGCGCACCGGCGAGCTGGACGCGATCATCATCGCACTGCCCTTCCAGGAAGCCGACGTACTGACCAAACCGCTCTACGACGAGCCCTTCTATGTGCTGATGCCGGCCAACCACCCGTGGTCGAAGAAGGAAACCATCGACTCCAGCATGCTCAATGACAAAAGCCTGCTGCTGCTCGGCGAAGGCCACTGCTTCCGTGATCAGGTGCTGGAAGCCTGCCCGACCACGCGCAAGGGCGAGGCACCGAGCCACACCACGGTCGAATCCTCGTCGCTGGAAACCATCCGCCACATGGTCGCCTCGGGCCTCGGCGTGTCGATCCTGCCGCTGTCGGCAGTAGAGAGTCATCATTATTCCTCCGGCGTGCTGGATATCCGCCCGCTGACGCCGCCGGTGCCGTTCCGCACCGTGGCCATCGCCTGGCGCGCCAGCTTCCCGCGACCCAAGGCCATCGAGGTCCTGGCCGACTCCATCCGTCTGTGTTCGGTGGGCAAACCCCCGGTTGCGAAAGACTGAACAGGTGAGCGAGCTGGCTGTAGTTCCGGTCACGGCGCTCAAGGGCGTCGGTGCAGCGCTGGCCGAAAAGCTTGCGAAGGTCGGCCTGGAAACCCTGCAAGACATCCTCTTCCACCTGCCGTTGCGCTACCAGGATCGCACCCGCGTGGTACCGATCGGTTCGCTGCGTCCAGGCCAGGATGCGGTGATCGAAGGCGTCGTGGCCGGCGCCGATGTCGTCATGGGTCGCCGACGCAGCCTGCTGGTGCGCCTGCAGGACGGCAGCGGCACCCTCAGCCTGCGCTTCTATCACTTCAGCAACGCGCAGAAGGAAGCCATGAAGCGCGGCACCCAGCTGCGCTGCTACGGCGAAGCCCGCCCCGGCGCCTCGGGCCTGGAAATCTACCATCCCGAATACCGCGCCCTGACTGGCGATCCGGCCCCTGTCGAGCAGACCCTGACGCCCATCTACCCGACCACCGAAGGCCTGACCCAGCAACGCCTGCGCAACCTCAGCGAACAGGCACTGGCTCGCCTTGGCCCGCACAGCCTGCCGGACTGGCTGCCGCCGGAGCTGGCCCGCGACTACCGCCTCGCCGCACTGGACCAGGCGATCCGCTACCTGCATCGACCGCCGCCGGATGCCGACCTGGAAGAACTCGCCGAAGGCCGCCACTGGGCGCAGCATCGCCTGGCCTTCGAGGAACTGCTGACCCATCAGCTGTCGCTGCAGCGCCTGCGTGAGAGCGTGCGCGCCCAGCAGGCGCCGCAGCTGCCGGTGGCCCGCAGCCTGCCGCAGCGCTATCTGCAGAATCTCGGCTTCCAGCCCACCGGCGCGCAGCAGCGGGTCGGCGCCGAGATCGCCTATGACCTGTCCCAGCCCGAGCCCATGCTGCGCCTGGTGCAAGGCGACGTTGGCGCCGGCAAGACGGTGGTGGCCGCCCTGGCCGCATTACAGGCGCTGGAAGCCGGCTATCAGGTGGCGCTGATGGCGCCCACCGAGATTCTCGCCGAGCAGCACTTCATCACCTTCTGCAAATGGCTCGAACCTTTGGGCATCGAAGTCGCCTGGCTGGCCGGCAAGCTCAAGGGCAAGGCGCGCACCGCAGCTCTGGAAAAAATTGCCGCAGGTTGCCCGATGGTGGTGGGCACCCATGCGCTGTTTCAGGATGAGGTGCAGTTCAGTCGCCTGGCCCTGGTGATCATCGACGAGCAGCACCGCTTCGGCGTCCAACAGCGACTCGCGCTCCGGCAGAAAGGCATCGACGGCCGGCTTTGCCCGCACCAGCTGATCATGACCGCCACGCCGATCCCGCGGACCCTGGCCATGAGCGCCTACGCCGACCTCGACACCTCGATCCTCGACGAGCTGCCGCCCGGCCGCACGCCGGTCAACACTCTGGTCATTGCCGACAGTCGCCGCCTGGAAGTGATCGAGCGGGTGCGTGCCGCCTGCAGCGAAGGACGCCAGGCCTATTGGGTCTGCACCCTGATCGAAGAATCGGAAGAACTCACCTGCCAGGCCGCCGAAACCACCTTCGAGGATCTTTCGGCCGCCCTCGGCGGGCTCAATGTCGGCCTGATCCATGGCCGCATGAAACCGGCCGAGAAGGCCGCGGTGATGCAGGAATTCAAGGAGGGCAGGCTGCAACTGCTGGTCGCCACCACGGTGATCGAAGTCGGTGTGGACGTGCCCAACGCCAGCCTGATGATCATCGAAAACCCCGAACGCCTGGGCCTGGCTCAGCTGCATCAGCTGCGCGGGCGGGTCGGACGTGGCAGCGCCGCCAGCCACTGCGTGCTGCTCTACCACCCACCGCTGTCGCAGATCGGCCGCGAGCGCCTGGCGATCATGCGCGACACCAATGACGGCTTCGTCATCGCCGAAAAGGACCTGGAACTGCGCGGCCCTGGCGAGATGCTCGGCACTCGCCAGACCGGCCTGCTGCAATTCAAGGTGGCGGACCTGATGCGCGATGCCGACCTGCTGCCGTCCGTACGCGACGCCGCCCAGGAACTGCTGGCTCACTGGCCCCAACACGTCAGCCCGCTGCTGGAACGCTGGCTGCGTCACGGGCAGCAATACGGGCAGGTCTGATTAGCCGTTGTGGGCGGAAGATCGAGGTCGGGATCGTGCCGAATACCGACCCTCGCGATGGATTTCGCCTTCGTCTAATACCCGCTACGCCTTGCCACCGATATCTATGTCCTCAGCTGCCAAACTGGCCCGACACAACCGAGGCCACAACTACTCTAAAACCGGCCGGCACGCGACCGTCTGTCATGACAGGTTTCTTGTCCGCCGGCTTCGCTATACTGCGGCAGATATCGATTATGGGGTCCGCACATGAGCATTGCTGTCGATGACGGGTCAAATCCCGTTCTGCCTTTCCTGATCGAAAAGCTGCTGAAAGACCTCGATCTGGGTTACCGGACGTTGACCGATAACCCAGATTTGAATCCGGCGCAGCGGGTCCAGGCAGTGTTGCTCGATGACGCTGTCGGTGCGTTGCTGGTGCTGTTTCCCCGCGATCACTTGCTGGACCTGGCGCGCCTGACGGAGCTGACCGGGCGTGAGCTGTCGGCGGTAAAGCCCGAGCGTCTGGAACGCATGCTGGCGCGACACGAGCTACAGCAGTTGCCAGGCCTGCCGCCGCTGACCAGTTCGCCCTGCCTGTATCAGGATTGCCTGTTGCAGCAACCTGAGCTGTTGCTTGAAAGCGGCCAGCCGGGGTTGCTGTTGGCGATGACCAGCAAGGACTTCAAGACCCTGCTGAGCAAGGCCAGCGCCGGTCACTTCAGCGTTCCCTTGAGCGGCATCCGCCCCAACCTCGACCGCCCCCACGACGACCGCGCCGAAATCACCCAGGCGGTGCAGAGCTTCACCGCACGCCGGATCCAGCAGCGTCTGGAGGAAACCATCGCGATTCCACCCTTGGCGCAGACGGCCCAGAAGATCATCAAGCTGAGGGTCAACCCCGATGCCACGGTGGACGACATCACCGGCGTGGTGGAAACCGACCCGGCGCTGGCGGCACAGGTGGTCAGCTGGGCGGCTTCGCCGTACTACGCGGCGCCCGGCAGGATCCGCTCGGTAGAGGACGCCATAGTCCGCGTGCTGGGCTTCGATCTGGTGATCAACCTGGCTCTGGGCCTTGCCCTGGGCAAGAGCATGAACCTGCCCAAGGACCACCCTCAGCACGCGACGCCTTACTGGCAACAGGCGATCTATACCGCAGCGGTAATCGAAGGTCTGAACCGCGCCATTCCACGCACCGAGCGCCCGGAAGCCGGTATCAGCTACCTGGCCGGCCTGTTGCACAACTTCGGCTATCTGGTGCTGGCGCATGTGTTCCCGCCGCACTTTTCGCTGATCTGCCGGCATCTAGAGGTCAACCCGCACCTGCACCACAGCCTGATCGAGCAGCATCTGTTGGGCATCACCCGCGAGCAGATCGGCGCCTGGCTGATGCGCTACTGGGGCATGCCCGAGGAACTTTCGACGGCCCTGCGCTTCCAGCACGACCCGAATTACCGGGGCGAGCATGCCGGTCACGCCAACCTGGTCTGCCTGGCGGTACGCCTGCTGCGCAATCGCGGTATCGGCTCTGGGCCTTATGAGGAAGTGCCTCAGGAGCTGTTCGACCGCCTCAGCCTGACCCGCGAAAAAGCCAGCGAAGTGGTGGGCCGGGTGATCGATGCCGAAGCCGCCCTACGGGCTCTGGCGCAGCAATTCGGCCAGACGCACTGACAGCCGTGGGAGCGGGCCCGCGAGGCTTGCACTCGCGGACCCGCTCCCACGGATTTCGCTGTTCAGCCAGCCCCGGCTCGCAAGCTCGCCCGCGCGTTGACCCGGCCCTCCCCGGCCCGGCCCAAGCTGACCTCAGCCAGCGTTGCGCCGGCTGCCTGCAACTCGTCGAACCAGCGCAGCAGCTCGGCATGGGAAACATTCGGCAGCGTCAACTGCAAGCTGCCATCGCCACTGCTGTCGAAGCTCTCGATGACCAGGCCATGTTGCTGTGCCGTAGCGGTCACCAATCCCTGCAACTCTTCAGACGCCAGAATCACCGGGCTGCTACCGGACATCTGCCGGGCCAACTCGGTGTTCTGCTCCAGATAGGCGTACAGCTCGCGCTCCTGCTGGAAATAGGCCTTGGCCTCGCTTACCCGCTGCTGCGCCGGCTGCCAGAGCAGCAGATAGAGCAGCGTCACCAGAACAAATGCCGCAAGCACTGCCAGCGAGCGTTGCTCTCGTGGCTGCAAGGCTTGCCAGCGTGCCCACAGTGGCGACTGCATCAGCTGCGCACGTATGCGTTGTGCTGCTTTCATCCCTGACCTCCCATGACAACACGGGCGCTCACCGTCTCACCGTCACGGCTGGCGGAGCCCATCTGGACCGGTTGCCCGCTCCTGGCCAGACGCAGACGCAGCTGTTCCAGCGCGGCGAAGTCACTGGCCCGGACCTGCAGGGCCAGATCGCCACGGCTCTGGCTGTAGTCCAGCTGGTCGATGGTCACCGGCATGCCCTCGCTGATGGCTAGCGCGACCTCATCGAGCATGCGCATGAATTGCCCCGAGTCGCCGGCACTCTGGCCGATATGCGCGGCGAACTGCGCCCGCAGATTGACGATGCGCTGGTCCTCGGGAAACAGCTCGGTATAGAGCGCGCGGCTGGCATCGGCATAGCGTTCGCCCTGACGCTCCAGCGACCATGCCTGGATCAGGTTGAACAACAGCTGCACCACCAGCACCAAGACCAGCACCGCGGCTACCGGCTTCCATTGCGCCAGCCCACTGGTGCCGCTGCGCACCGCGAATTCGCCCTGTGCAAGGTTCAGCGCCCATGGCCGGCCAACGGCGAGAAAGCCATAGGGATCGTCCAGCTGCTGGTAGGTTTCCAGCTGCCCGGGAGCCACCTCCAGGGTGCCGTGACCATGTCGCGGGGCTGCACAGTGAGGCGCCAGTTCCACCCAGCGCTCGCTTTCGAACACCAGCCGCGCCTCGGCGCTGCCGCCCAGCAGCGCACGGTTGCCGATGAACAGCACCTGGCTACCTTCGCGCGGCAGCAGATCGGCATCCACATGGATGGCGACGACATTCAGGCCCAGCGCCTGCAAATCCTCCAGCCAGTCGGCCAGCAACTGACGGTTGATGGCGATAACCCGCACGCGTCCATCTTCCAGCTCATCGCCGTGGGTCAGGTGCAGCTCATCGACGTTTTCCGCCAGCAGCTCTTCCACCGCATAGGCAAGCGCCTGGGCGACCCAGCGGGCCTTCCGGGTCGGCAGATTGACGGCAAAACAGCTACAGCGCTCCACCGGCAGTATCAGCGTCAGCGTCGGCGGTGCTTGCTCTGAAATCTCTGCCAGCGTCATACAGCCTGCCTCGCCCTCGCGCGGCAGCCAGTACGCACGCGTCTCGGCCGTGAGGCGAGCACCGCAATCGTCGGGCAGGAACAGGCAAGCCATCGGCTATCGATCTCCATCATCGGTTTGACGAGGCAGCCTCGGCGGCTGTCCCAGATTGCGCTGCAGCACTCGCACCTCACCCTCGCCTTCTCGCTGCAACAGGCTCACCAGCGCCAGGCGCCGGTCGCCCAGGCGCACCTCGCTGATGGCCTGGAAATACTGACTGGTCACCGCCAGGCGGGGGTTTTGCAGTTGGACAGCGGTAAACGCCGGTTGCGCCATAAAGGTCGCCACATCGCGAAACCCTTCGCTGCCGCGGGCCTGCACCAGGGCCTCGGCAGCACCGATGCTGAGGTTGTCTGCCAGGCTGGACAACACCAGCGCACCCGCAGTATTGACGTTCAGCGGAGTGCCTGCCGGCAACACGCTGACATGGGGCGCCAGACGCTGAAAATCCTCGTCACGCATGCCCAGCAGCAACCGCAGCTCGGAGATGTCTTCCAGGCTTCGGCCAGAGGTGCGATAGGGCGGGTCGAGTAGCAGATAGGCATTGTCTTCGGCACCTGTTTCGCCGCTGGGCTGCTGATCCCGATCAAGCCAATCGAGCAGGCGCTCGGCATAGGGTTCGGTGATTTCCAGGCGTTGCAGCAGTCGGCTGAACTGCGCCTGGGCGGCCTCATTAGGCAGGCCGTCCTGAACCAGACTGTTGAGGTTGAAACGCCCGCTCAAATCCTCGATGCGCAGCTGGATTTGCCCCTGGCCGTCATCCAGATCATAGACGGGTTGTGGCCGCGCCCAGGCTTCGCCCAGGTGATCCACTGGCGGTTGCGCGCCAGTTCCGGCCGCTTGCGCGTCGCGACGCAGGATCGACTGCGCCAGCGCCTCGCCACCCAGCGCGTAGTGCCAGGCCTGGCGCACCTGCAGCTGATTGCTGGTGGCGCGGATGGACAGCTGCTGGCGCGCGATCATGCTGGCGCAGACCACGGTGACCAGCGCCACCACCAGCAGCACGGTAATCAGCGCAACGCCACGTTCCGCCCTCATGGTTGCGGCTCCGGCGTGGGCGCCTGGCCTTGGCCAGCCGCCTCGCCATCCGGGTTCTCTACCGGCTGGAAGAACGCTGGCGGCGCCGCATTTTCCGGCAGGCGCAACAGACGGCTGATATTGCCGAAGCGCGGGTGCTCGAAGGACACCTCGACCGCCGCGGGCAGACTTCGAGCCTGCTGTTCGGGATCGCTGCGGCCAAAAGAGAACGGCGGCCACTCCTCATGCCAGACGTTGTCGCCGTCCAGATAACGCAGGCGCCATTCGGATATCCCCTGCAGTACCCGCTGTACACGCGGCAGGCTTTCGATGTCGCGGTCGAGCACCACCCAATAGAGCCGCTCCAGGTTGTCGCCGCTAAGCCGCCAGCGCACCCGCTGCAGATTGGCCCGAGGCAAGCCGGTGGGGTTGCGCCAGCCGCTGCGGGTCAGCTCGAAGGCTACGCTTTCCTCGGTGCTGGCCAGCTGGCCGATAAAGGCGTTGCTCTCATCGCCATAGCCGTCACGAATGGGGCGCGGCACGGCCTGGAGCAGATCCCGTTCCAGGCTCCAGAGTGCCCGCCCGAGCTCGCGCAACTGCGCTTCCTGGGCACGCACCACCTCGTCGCTGCGCAGCACCGCTTCGAGCATGCGATAGGTGGCCAGGCCCAGCAGCGCAAACAGCGCAATGGCGATCAGCAGTTCAAGCAGGGTGAAGCCAGTCTGGGCACGACGCATCATCAGAAAGCCGTCCCGATAAAGCCGCTGAGGCTGGTCAGCGCACGCTCGGCAATCGGCTCGCGTGAGCTGGCAGGCTCCACAGGCGCGACCCACACGGTGACACGCAGCAAGCCGGGCGTGCCGCTGGTCTCGACGGCGCTAAGCGTTTGCCATTGGCGCCCACCGAATACCAGCTCACGCTCCTCGCGGCCAATGGCCGGAGGCGGTTGCTGCAATTGCAGTTCGGTGAGGCGGTTATCGGCAATCCAGCCGGCCAGGGTCAGGCTTTCCAAGCGGCCGGCATTGGCCACGCTGCGGCCGGCGGCAGTCAGCACCACCGCGGCGACCAGGGCGAAGATGGCCAGCGCCACCATCACCTCAAGCAGGGTGAAGCCACGCGCCTGCTTCATCGGCGCGCATCCAGCGGTTCGGCGCGAGGCATGCGGAAACCGTCGCTGCTGACCTGCCAGCCTCCCTCAGCGGTCCGCGAATCAAGGATGCGCAGGGTAAAAGGCGACAGCTCGCCACTGGATAGCAACAGCAGCTGCGGCTCCAACCGGGGCTCATCGCGACGCTCGCGATCCCCCTCGCGGGACAGGCCGGGGTTATCGTCTTCGCGTTTGACTGGCGCCACCAGCCGCAACGGCGTGCCATCGAGCTCAAGCTCAAGACGCATCCATTCGGGCACCTTGTGAGCCTGGCGCCGATCGCTTTCCAGCCAGCGCCCGCGGGCTTCCTCGTAGTGCAACAGCCGATAACCCTGAGGCTCGATCAGCATTCCGTATTCGCGGCTGTCGAGCACCGCTTCATCAACCATCAGGCCAAGCAGGCTCGCCAGCCGCTGGGCTTCATCGCGGACTTCCCGAGACGAACCGGAGCCGCCCGTGGCCAGTACTGCCAGGCCCACCAGCCCGCCGAGAATGACGATCACCACCAGCAGCTCGACCAGGGTGAAGCCAGCCCGCCGCGATCGCAGCACGGCTTACAGATCCCAGTTGCCGATATCCGCGTTCAGGTCGTTACCGCCCTGCTTACCATCAGCGCCCAGCGAGTAGAGATCGAACGGGCCCTGGGTGCCTGGCGACAGGTACTGGTAATCGTTGCCCCAGGGATCCTTGGGTACGCGCTTGAGGTAGCCGTCGCGGTTCCAGTTGCGCGGCTGCGGGCTGCCACTGGGCTTCTCCACCAGCGCATTGAGGCCCTGCTGGGTGCTGGGGTAGTTGAAGTTGTCCAGCTTGTACATATCCAGCGCCGCGGCAATGGCCTTGATATCGCCCTTGGCTACGGTGACCTTGGCCTGATCCGGGCGGTTCATCACCTGTGGCACCACCAGTGCAGCCAGGATGCCCAGAATCACCACCACCACCATGATTTCAATGAGCGTAAAGCCCCTCTGTTTCTTCGTCGTCATCGCTTACCCCACCAATTGGTTGAGAGAAAGAATCGGCAGCAGGATGGCCAGTACGATGACCAGTACCACTGCCCCCATAAACACCAGCATGAACGGCTCGAACAGCCCGACCAGCAGTGAAATCTGTGCGGCCAGATCGTTTTCCTGATTGCGGGCGGTGCGCGACAGCATCTGATCCAGCTCACCGGACTTTTCCCCGCTGGCGATCATGTGCAGCATCATCGGAGGAAACTCTCCGGTGGCGTCCAGCGCGCGAGTCAGACTGCCGCCCTCGCGCACGCGCTGCGCCGCTTCGACCACCCGCTCGCGAATGCGCAGGTTGCCGATCACCGCGGCGGCAATGCCCAGAGCGTCCACCAGCGGCACGCCGCTGCGGGTGAGAATTGCCAGGGTTGAGGCGAAGCGCGCGGTATTGGTTGCCCTTGTCAGCCGCCCGACCAGCGGAATACGCAGAATGAACGCGTGCCAGCGACGCTTGAGGTTTTCGTCACGCAGGGCCAGCCGCATGCCCACACCCGCCACGACGATGCCCAGCAACATCAGCCAACCCCAGCGCTGCACCGCCTCGCTGGTGGCAATCAGGCCGACGGTCAGGCCCGGAAGTTCCTGACCGGTGTTGACGAAGACCTTGACCACATCCGGCACTACATAGCCGAGCAGCAGCACCACGATGGCCAGCGAGGCCACCAGCAGGATCACCGGGTACAGCAGCGCCAGCTGAATCTTCTGCCGCGACTGCTGACGCTGATCGGTGTAATCGGCGAGCTGATCGAGCACCAGCCCCAGATGTCCGGCGTGCTCGCCTGCAGCAACCGTGGCGCGATAAAGCTCGGGAAACGCCGATGGGTATTCGCGCAGGGCTGCCGCCAGGCTGTGGCCCTCCATCACCCGAGCACGCACCGCCAGCAACATCGACTTGATCCGCTGCGAACTGGCCTGGGCGGCGGTGGCACGCAGCGCTTCCTCAATGGGCAATGCGGCCTGCACCAGCGTTGCCAGCTGGCGGGTAACCAGTGCCAGGTCGCGGGCCGACAGACCGCGGCCGAAACTGAAGCCGCCCGTGCCGCTGTCTTCCCTGGAGCGCGCCTGCTTGACCTCCAGCGGCGACCATTGCTTGTCGCGCAACAGCTGCCGGGCCTGGCGCGGGCTGTCCGCCTCGATCAGGCCCTTCTGCTGGCGCCCGCGCGGATCCAGCGCGACGTACTCGAAGGCGGCCATCAGACGCTGACCATACGCTGGCGTGGCAGAGCGCCTACCGTGGGAGCGCCGCCCCCGGCGCGAAGCTTGTGCCGTTTGAGCAGCCTCGAGCCCGCCTTCGCCGCGAGGGCGCGGCTCCGACGATGGCTGGGCGGAACATTGCTTCGAGCGGCTTCAGCCGCAAACAGCAGCGAGCTCATCGGTCCGTGCTCCGGCGGTCACGAGCGGTACCCCGGCGATCACCGCCCTGCCTGCGATCCCCCTGCCCGGAGCGGCGCTCGGCGCTGGTGACACGCAGCACCTCCTCGATGGTGGTCACGCCTTCCCGGACCTTGCGCAGTCCGTCTTCGCGAATGCTCGGGCCCAGTTCACGGGCGTGGCGCAGCATGTCCTGCTCGGTGGCGCGGGTATGAATCATGCTGCGCAGGGTGTCGTCGAACAGCACCAGTTCGTAGATGCCGGTACGCCCGCGATAGCCCAGCTGGCGGCAGCTGTCACAGCCCTCGGCGTGGTACAGCGTCGGCGCCTCGCTGGGGTCGACGCCGAACAGCGCACATTCGGCGGCATCGGCGACATAGGCGCGCTTGCAGTCATCGCAAAGCACCCGCACCAACCGCTGGGCCAGCACACCAAGCAGCGACGAGGAAATCAGGAAGGGCTCGACGCCCATGTCCACCAGCCGGGTCACCGCGCCGATGGCGCTGTTGGTGTGCAGCGTCGACAGCACCAGGTGGCCGGTAAGCGAGGCCTGCACCGCCATGTCGGCAGTTTCCTGGTCGCGGATCTCGCCGACCATCACCACATCCGGGTCCTGGCGCAGGATGGCGCGCAGGCCGCGGGCGAAGGTCATGTCCACCTTGGTGTTGACCTGGGTCTGGCCGATGCCTTCGAGGTTGTATTCGATGGGATCTTCAACGGTGAGGATGTTGCGCGTGCGGTCGTTGAGCGTGGTCAGGCTGGCGTACAGCGTGGTGGTCTTGCCCGAGCCGGTGGGGCCGGTCACCAGAATGATCCCGTGGGGGCGCTTGACCGCCTGCTCCATGCGCTGGCGGTCGCGCTCGCTCATGCCCAGATGCTGCAGGGTCAGCCTCCCGGCCTGCTTGTCGAGCAGGCGCAGCACCACCCGCTCGCCATTGGCCGACGGCAGCGTCGACACCCGGATATCCACCTCGCGACCGCCCACCCGCAGGGAAATCCGCCCATCCTGGGGCACGCGCTTCTCGGCGATATCCAGCCGCGCCATGACCTTGATCCGCGACACCAGCAACGCCGCCAGCTCGCGCTTGGGCTGCACCACCTCGCGCAGAATGCCGTCCACGCGAAAGCGGATCACCAGGCGCTTCTCGAAGGTTTCGACATGGATGTCCGAGGCGCTTTCCTTGATCGCTTCGCCCAACAGCGCGTTGATCAGGCGGATGATTGGCGCATCGTCTTCCTGCTCCAGCAGATCCTCGGTCTGTTCGATCTGGTCGGCCAGGCTGTTGAGGTCCATGCCCTCGCCCAGGCCTTCGACCATCTGCATCGTCGCCGACGAATCATGCTGATAGGCGGCAGCCAGAGCCTGGTCGAAGTCGGCCTCGGCCAACCACTGCACCGGCAGCGGCCCACCGACCACCCGCTGCGCCTCCTGTACCGCGGTCAGCGCTGCGCCTTCACGCAGACCCAGACAGGGTTTTCCGCCTGCCTCCAGCAAAATCACACCGTGCCGCCGGGCAAAGGCGAAAGGCAGGCGTCGACGTACCGGTTCATCCAGTACGGGCGGTAATTCGTTCAGGTTCATTTCGGCCATGAGAGCCGTCCCCAACAGCCAAACAATCGAAGTTCGCCGGCACACGCGGCGGCGGCGTCAATGGTTTTGGACTACAAGGATTGAACGACATTCGCCGTTTGCCGGTTTTTTACTTCCGACAGTCGCAGCCGCCAGTAGAACCGGCACCAAGGTCGGTATTGAACAACGCTCCAGACGAATACCGCTTGCCTGGCATGCCCTGCATTCTTCGCCGCGCCATTTTCACAGGCGGTCAAGCACACTTTTCAGCGGCCTTTGAATGACTCGCTGAAGCCCAGCGTCGTCGGGACTTTCATTGGCCAGAAGCAGTCACCCGGTCAGATTCTGGTTAAAAAAACATCTTCAGCACTGATTAAAACAGTTGTTTGATTTTTCCAGCGCTTGCAGAATGCGCCGCCGCGTCCGGCGAATTTCGCCGTAAATGCGCGGTTAGGCGCTGTATCCGCCGTTTTCAGCGGCCAAACGTATCACCAGCGAACCGTCACGCCGGGCCGCTGGCCACGATTACGCAGGAGAACAAGAACAATGCTCATTGGTGTTCCTCTCGAAACCCGCCCTGGCGAAACGCGGGTTGCCGCTACGCCGGAAACCGTCAAGAAACTCGTTGCCCAAGGTCACCAGGTCATTGTGCAGAGCGGTGCCGGTATGCAGTCCAGCGTGCCGGACGGTGCCTACGAGGCAGCTGGCGCGACCATCGTCGAGGCCGCGGCGACCTTCGCAGCAAACATCGTGCTGAAGGTAAACGCACCGAACGAAACCGAGCTGGCGCAGATGCAGCCGGGTACCGTGCTGATCGGCATGCTCAACCCCTTCGATAACGCCAATATCGCCCGCATGGCCGAGCGCGGCATCACTGCGTTCGCCCTGGAAGCCGCGCCGCGTACCTCCCGCGCGCAGAGCCTGGATGTGCTGTCGTCCCAGGCCAACATCGCCGGCTACAAGGCGGTGATGATCGCGGCCAACCAGTATCCGCGCTTCATGCCCATGCTGATGACCGCAGCCGGCACGGTGAAGGCTGCACGCGTGCTGATCCTCGGGGCCGGCGTCGCCGGATTGCAGGCCATTGCCACGGCCAAGCGCCTGGGCGCAGTGGTGGAAGCCTCCGATGTGCGCCCGGCGGTAAAGGAGCAGATCGAGTCGCTTGGCGCCAAATTCGTCGATGTTCCCTGCGAAACTGAAGAGGAACGCGAGTGCGCCGAAGGTGTTGGCGGCTATGCCCGACCCATGCCGCAATCCTGGATGGAGCGCCAGGCCAAGGCCGTCCATGAGCGCGCCAAGCAGGCCGACATCATCATCACCACAGCGCTGATCCCCGGTCGCAAGGCGCCCGTGCTGTTGCAAGAAGCCACCGTCGCCGAGATGAAGCCCGGCTCGGTGATCGTCGACCTGGCCGCAGCCCAGGGCGGCAACTGCCCGCTGACCGTCGCCGACCAGGTGGTGATCAGCCACGGCGTCACCCTTGTCGGCTACAGCAACCTGGCCACCCTGGTGCCGGCGGATGCTTCAGCGCTCTACGCGCGCAACCTGCTGGATTTCCTCAAGCTGGTCATCGACAAGGACGGTCAGTTCCAGCTCAACCTCGAAGACGACATCGTCGCCGCGTGCCTGATGTGCCGCGACGGCCAGGTCGTGCGGACCAACGGTTAAGGGAGACGCGAACATGGATCTGATTTCGGACGGCATCTACAACCTGATCATCTTCGTGCTGGCGATCTACGTCGGCTACCACGTGGTCTGGAACGTCACCCCTGCGCTGCACACACCGCTGATGGCGGTCACCAACGCCATTTCCGCGATCGTCATCGTCGGCGCCATGCTGGCCGCCGCGCTGACCGTCACCCCGCTGGGCAAGGTCATGGGCACCCTGGCTGTGGCGCTGGCGGCGGTCAACGTCTTCGGTGGCTTCCTGGTTACCCGGCGCATGCTGGAAATGTTCAAGAAGAAGGACCGCAGCGCGGCCAAGGCAGAGGGCAAGTAAGCCATGAGCATGAACCTCATCACCCTTCTCTACCTCGTCGCTTCGGTGTTCTTCATCCAGGCGCTCAAGGGGCTGTCACACCCGACCACGTCGCGGCGCGGCAACCTGTTCGGCATGCTCGGCATGGCCATCGCCGTGCTCACCACGGTCGGGCTGATCTTCAAGCTGGGCAGCGAACTGGCCACCACCGGCATCGGCTACGTGATCGTCGGCCTGCTGATCGGCGGCAGCGTCGGCACCGTCATGGCCAAGCGCGTCGAAATGACCAAGATGCCCGAGTTGGTGGCCTTCATGCACAGCATGATCGGCCTGGCCGCGGTCTTCATCGCAATCGCCGCGGTGGTCGAGCCGCAGTCGCTGGGCATCGTCGCCGGCATGGCCGACCCGATTCCCTCCGGTAACCGCCTGGAGCTGTTCCTCGGTGCGGCCATCGGCGCCATCACCTTCTCCGGTTCGGTGATCGCCTTCGGCAAGCTGTCGGGCAAATACAAGTTCCGCCTGTTCCAGGGCGCGCCGGTGGTGTTCAAGGGCCAGCACATGGTCAACCTGGCGGTGGGTCTGGCAATCCTCGGCCTGGGCCTGGTCTACACCTTCACCGGCAATATCACCGCGTTCGCCATTCTGGTGGCACTGGCCTTCGTCATCGGCGTGCTGATCATCATCCCCATCGGCGGTGCGGACATGCCGGTGGTGGTGTCGATGCTCAACAGCTACTCCGGCTGGGCGGCAGCGGGTATCGGCTTCTCGCTGAACAACTCGATGCTGATCATCGCCGGTTCGCTGGTCGGTTCTTCCGGTGCGATCCTCTCCTACATCATGTGCAAGGCGATGAACCGCTCGTTCTTCAACGTCATCCTCGGTGGCTTTGGTGCCACTGCCGATGCCGGCGGCCCGGCGGGTGCCCAGGAAGCGCGCTCGGTGAAATCCGGCTCCAGCGATGATGCCGCGTTCCTGCTGACCAACGCCGACACCGTGATCATCGTCCCCGGCTACGGCCTGGCGGTGGCCCGTGCGCAACACGCACTGATGGAGCTGGCCGAAAAGCTGACCCACATGGGCGTGACCGTGAAGTACGCCATCCACCCGGTGGCCGGACGCATGCCGGGCCACATGAACGTGCTGCTGGCCGAGGCCGAGGTGCCCTACGAGCAGGTGTTCGAGATGGAGGACATCAACTCCGAGTTCGGCCAGGCCGACGTGGTACTGGTGCTGGGCGCCAACGACGTGGTCAACCCGGCGGCCAAGACCGATCCGAACTCGCCGATCGCCGGCATGCCGATCCTGGAGGCGTACAAGGCCAAGACCGTCATCGTCAACAAGCGCTCCATGGCCAGCGGTTATGCCGGCCTGGATAACGAACTGTTCTACATGGACAAGACCATGATGGTCTTCGGCGACGCCAAGAAAGTCGTCGAGGACATGGTCAAGGCTGTGGAATAAGCCGTTCGGGCGTCCCTGCTCAAGCGTGGACGCCCGTCGCTACAGTTTCTTCCGTATCGGGCAGTACAGTTCCTTTCCGTGCACAACTGAACCGGCACAATTCTTCAACGCTGTGACTGTATGGGCCAAGCGCCCTTTTGCGACCCTGTGTGTCCACTGACCCGGCATCGCCGGAAGGAAGGCATCATGGATCGCGCCCTACCCCGCATCCGCTCCAGGCGCACTCCGCGCTACTCACTGCTACAGCTGTGGCAACTGCTGCGCCTATGGCAAACGCGCGCCCGAACGCGCCGCCAACTTGCCAGCCTCGATGATCGCCTGCTGGCCGACGCAGGCATCAGCCCGGGCGAGCGCATGGAAGAACTGCGCAAACCCTTCTGGCGCTGACAGGCGAAACAGCAGGCCTTATCCTGCACGCCCTTTTCTTAACGGGCCGTACCGGAGAAACACCATGTCGAAACGCCTGCTGATTTTGCTTGCATCCGCCACCCTGCTAGCCGGTACTGCTTCGGCATCCAGCTTCCTTGCCACTACCGATACGCTGGGTGCCTCGCTGGCCAATACCGTCGAGGGCACGTCCGACCTGACTTCCTCCATCGGTGACAACAAGCTGGTGCGTGATGCCCGTGACGACGCCGCTTCGTTCGTCGCCAGCAACGGCATGCAAAAAGGCGCACAGCTGGAAGCGGCCCTGCGTCATATCCGCTCTCAGTCACCTGCCCTTGAAGCCAGCGACCTTGAGCTGGCCCGAGCGATCCTCAGCCTGTAAAACCTCGCAAAAGGGTGTGCTGGCCCTGGTGCCAGCATTTCGCTAGCCTTTGCGCCAATTTTTTAAGCGGTAGGATTGGCATGCGACGACTCACCCTTGCAACTGCACTCTGCTGTGCCTGTGGCTTTGCCCAGGCCTTTGACGCCACCCTGGGTGGCGTCGTGGCTTCCAGCTATGTCACCAGCCAACTGACCAGCCTGCCCTTCGAGAACAAGCTGATCGTCGATGCGCGGGACGAAGCGGCCAGCTTCGTTGCCAGTGCCGGCCAGCTCCACGGCGCACGCCTGGAAGCGGCCTTGCGCTGGATGCGTGAGCAACAACCGGAACTCGTGGCCAGTGATCTGGAACTGGCTGAAGCCATTCTCGTCCAATAACCGCCATTGCCGTGAAGCCCATCATGTACAAGAGACTTACCACCGCTGCGCTGACCGCCCTGCTCGCTTGCTCCGCCCAGGCGCAAACGCTGGTTGCCACCAGCAATATCGTCATCAACGCGGTGGATCGCAGCGTCAATTTCACCTCGGACGTGACCAGCCGCATCAGCGGCATGAAGCTCGTTCTCGATGCCCGCGACGAGGCCGCCAGCTTCGTTGCCAGTGCCGGTGATATTCGCGGCGCGCGCCTGGAAGCGGCCTTCGACGCCCTACGCGCCGAATTTGCCGATGCCCGCCAGGCAGACGATTTGGCCCTGGCCAAGACCATCCTCGCTCTGTGAGATCTGCCTGTGCCTGGATGCTGGCGGCGCTGGTCAGCCTCGCCGGTCCGGCCAGCGCCGCTCTGAGCCTTTCGCTCGACCAACAACCGCTGCAACCGGCCGAACACGCCGCCAGCCAGGCGCTGCTTGATGAAGCCCTGGCTGCATTGCCCCCGCGCATGCTGCAGCAGCTGGACCGCCAGGTGCGCGTGCGTTGGAGTACCCGCCTGCCCCACCAGGCCTACGGGCGCGCCGGCGGCAACCTGATCGAACTGAATCGACGACTGTTGCCATCACTTACCGACGGCTCCGCCGCTCGCCAGCGCACTGACCGGGTCCATGGCACCGTGCGCCAGGAATTGCTGGCCACGCTGATTCACGAACTGACGCACCTCTACGATCGCGCCCGCCTGTGGTCGCCGGCAGAGCGCAGCCACCAGGCCTTCTGCCGCCAGCGCGCCGCCAGCCTCGGCCTGATCGGCCTGCCGGAAGCCTGCCGCGGGCAGACCCAGCGACGCTTCACCCTGAGCGATGACCCCTATCTGCTGGACATTGCCGGCTGGCCACAGCGGGTCGGCAGCCGCGGTGAGCGCGAACGGCACAACGCCCAGGTGGCGCGCAGCCCTGACACTTACGAGCTGACCAGCCCGCTGGAGTTTGTCGCGGTCAACCTGGAGTACTTTCTCCTCGACCCTAGCTATGCGTGCCGCCGGCCTTCGCTGCACCGCTACTTTCGCGAGCACTTCGGCTGGCAGCCGGCCAAGGCTGAGCAGTGCGCCGACGGCTACCCGATTCTCAACGCCGGCGGCGACTTCGGCCGTACGCCACTGCTGCGCCTCGACCCCAAACGCGTCTACGAGGTGGACTACCTGTTCGCCGAAGCCAACGACGCCTGGGTCAGCCGCTGGGGCCACAGCATGCTGCGGCTGGTGATCTGTGCACCGGAGCGCACGCCCGGTCCCGATTGCCGGCTGGATTTGGATCACCATCTGGTGCTGTCCTTCCGGGCTTTTGTCGGCGACGTACAGCTGTCCAGCTGGGACGGCCTGACCGGTGCCTATCCCTCGCGCCTGTTCGTACTGCCGCTGGGCCAGGTGATTGATGAATACACCAAGGTTGAGCTGCGCAGCCTGGCCTCGATTCCGCTGAAACTTGAGCGACGCGAGATCGAGATGCTGGTCGAGCGCAGCGCCGAGCTGCATTGGAGTTACGACGGCGACTATTACTTTCTTTCCAACAACTGCGCGGTGGAGACCCTCAAGCTGCTGCGCAGCGGCACCCGCAGGGAGGAGCTGACGGCCCTCGACAGCATCCTGCCCAACGGCCTGCTGGGGATGCTGATCAACCGCAATCTGGCCAACGCCAGCGTGCTCGACGATCCGCGCGAGGCGCTGCGCCTGGGTTATCGCTTCGACTCCTACCGCGACCGCTATCAGGCGATGTTCAACGTCCTGCAGGAACGCCTCGGCCTGCCGCAGCAGACCGTGGAACAGTGGCTGGAACTGACAGCCAGCGAACGCCAGCCGTGGATAACCCGGGCCGATCTACGGGCCAGCGCAGCCATGCTGCTGGTGGAACAGGCCGCACTGCGCCAGCAATTGCTGCTGGCCCAGGAAGAACTGAAGAAGCGCTACCTCAGTGGGCGCGAGCGCGGTGATGCGAGCCTGGCCAAAGCCGATGGTGCACTGCAGCAGATCCTCGCCAACAGTGGTTACCTGAGCCGCCCCGCCGAGCTGCTGAATGACGAAGGCTATGGTTTGCCGCAAGCCGGTGAGTGGCTGCGTCTGGAAGAACAGAGCGATCAGCGCCAGGCCCAGCTCAATCAGCTCAGCGGCGAACTGGAGCGGGAAGTACGGCTGCTGCTGAACGACGAGCGCCGCCTGGAGCTGGAAAGCATCGAGCGCAACCTCGAACAGATCGGCCAGCACTTGCGCCAGCTGCACAAGGCCGAGGGCGGGCTGGAGCTGCGCTAGGCTTCGCTGGCAACACGGATCGGACACAGGACTGGAGGGTCAAACCGTATCCCGGAAGCACGCTGCTTCAGGTGCATCTATTCTCCAGCGTTACAACCCTCTACTCGGAGCCGTCCATGAATCGCCTGCTGACTGCCCTCGCTTTCACCGCCCTATTCTTTTCTCTTTCCGCCCAGGCCGCGCCCATTCAGCCCGGTCTCTGGGAGTTCTCCAGCCGCAATGTCGAGGTTGATGGCCAAGAGATGCCGGGCATGAACGAGATGCTCGAACAGCTGCAGAACCTGCCTCCTGAACAGCGGAAAATGATGGAGGACATGCTTGCCGCCCAAGGCGTGCAGCTGGGCGGTCAGGGTGTGCGCATCTGCCTGAGCGAGGCGCAGGTGAACGCCGAGGCGCTGCCCTTCAGCGATCAGCCGGACTGTACCCAGGAAATCACCGAGCGCAGCGAGCGCCGTTGGAAGTTCAGCTTCAGCTGCCCGGAAGCCAGCGGCCAGGGCGAAACCCGCTTTATCAGCGAGCGCGAATTCGTCAGCGTGTTGGAAACCAGTTACAGCGTTGGCGGCGAGCAAGGCAGCAGTCGCATGGAATCCCATGCGCGCTGGATTGGCGAGGATTGCGGCACACTGAAGCCTGCGAAATAGGCGAGCTTCGGGTTCCACGTGGAACCCCGCTTGTCAGTCGTCTGCCTGCCATTGGCCGTTGCTGTTCAGCTCACACGCCGGCTGCAGGTATCGCGCATCGCTGGCCACACCGTAATAGTGGATATCCTGCCGATAGCTGAAGTTGGATGCCTCAGCGTTGCGACAGATACCAAAGGCACCGCTGGGGCACTGCTCGACAAACTCCACTCGGACTTCCTGCCCGGCCAATTGGGGTTGGCAGTAACCGCTGCGAAACAGCTCAGTGGGGATGTTGATATTGTCCTGGCAGACTTTGACTTCCACACCGGCCCCGCTGCTGGTCACAATGCAGGCCTCAGCCAGGGCCTGCCCGGTTGCCAACAGCATGCAAAGCGCCAACAGTCGCATCGATCATCCCCTTGAGGGCCCTCTAGGATGTGTACGAAAAGTCGTCGAGCGAAGGTCAGGCGAGGCAAAAACGGGTGAGGAAGCGGAGTTTACGAGCTGTAAATGAGCATTCCGAACCCGTTTTTAACGAAGCATCACCGAGCGCAGGCACTGTTCGTACAGAGCCTAAAACGTAGGCGCCATTGAAAGGGCGCCAATCTAGCATGGTCGTGGCTGTCGCCAGCGCCTTTATTTCACGTTTTAATCAACCTGACTCAGATGCTCGAACAGATCCCCACCCACCTGATCGCCGGCCCGCTGGGAGCCGGCAAGACTAGCCTGATTCAGGCGCTGCTGGGGCAAAAACCCGCCGGCGAACGCTGGGCCGTTTTGATCAACGAGTTTGGCCAGATCGGCCTGGATTCAGCCCTGCTACATCGCGACGACAGCGGCATCAGCTTTGCCGAAGTGGCGGGCGGCTGCCTGTGCTGTGTCAACGGCGTGCCCTTTCAGATCGGTTTGAGCCGGCTGCTGCGCAAGGCCAGGCCGGACCGCCTGCTGATCGAGCCTTCCGGGCTTGGCCACCCCAAGCAACTGCTGCAGCAGCTACGTCAGCCGCCTTGGGATCAGGTGCTCGCCCTGCAACCCAGCGTGGTGGTACTGGACGCCGCCGCCCTGGCCAGAGACGAAGCGCTTCCACCACAGCAACAGGACGTTGCCGAGCAGGCCGGGCTTCTGGTACTGAACAAAAGCGAGACACTGGATGCCGAGGCGCGAGAGCAGCTGACGCAACGCCTCCCGCAACGGCCGATTTGCTGGACCCAGCAAGGCCGGCTCGACCTCAGCCGCTTACCGCAGACTGAAACTCGCGCTTGCGCAGCAGCAGCGGAGGCACCGCTGCTACCTTCAGGCAGCACGCCGCCCGCCACGCTCTGGCTGGACCCGCTACAGCCGATCACTCAGGTCCATGCGGCTGCCGAAGGCTGGAGCATCGGTTGGCGCTGGCACCCGTGCCGACGCTTCGACCTTAATCAGGTAGCCCGGTGGCTGGCGACGCTGCCCTGGAAGCGGGCCAAGCTGGTGCTGCATGGAACCAAAAATTGGGTTTCGGCGAACGCGCTGGACGGCGCAGCGCTGGAGTTTCGCGCGAGCGAATGGCGTCGTGATTCACGCCTGGAGCTGATCTTTGCCGAGGCCCAGGATCAGGAGGCCCTAACGCTCGGCCTGCGCCGCTGTCTGGTCGAAGCCGCTCCTCAGTAGAATGGCGCCCACAAGCCTTGGCGGCGGCCTCGGTCCTTGAGCAAAAAGCAGGGTAGGCGGACAAGTCCGCACCATAATGAGGCCGGCGCAGAGGCACGCGTAGGCCGAAGCCCAGCCTTGGAGTTCAGCGGCGCCAATCGTCCATCTGGATCACCCGGCCCTGCTCCGGTTCTTTCGGCTCCGGGAACGGATGTGCATCCGTCTGGATAGGCCCCGCGCGCATGCCGAACATGTGGATACGGCCCTGGTGTCGCTGCTCCCCCGTCACGGTGAACTCGAAGCTGTACTCTCGGGCCAAACGCCGCTGGCCTCGCGCATCACGTACCACCGCCATGCGGCGAAACGCAACATTACCGTCAAGCAGCTCGATATCCATCTTCTTGCAATAGGCCTTTACGGCCAGCAATGCGCGCTCGCGAACGCCATGGGAATGCCAGAGCCAGGCGGCGGCCGCGAGGAACAGTAGAAACAGAGTTAGATTGCCCAGTGTCAGCATGGGTTAAGAGCTCATCGAAACAGGCGAGCAGCTTAACAGGCACGGAGGAAAATCCACCCCGCAGGTTGTACAAGTAGCCATATCTTCCCATAATGGAGACAAAGCTACATGTTATGGAGATAAAGCATGCAACCGGTCCTGAAATATTCGGACGAAGCACAGCTTGCCGATGAGGATGGTCGCCGTGTTCTGGCGCGCGTAGTCACCGCGCTGTTCGATCGCTGGAAGCTGGACACCGAAGTGCAGATGCAGCTGCTGGGCATGAGCCCCAAGAGCCGCAAGCTGCTGCCACGTTATCGCAACGGCGAACAGGCGCTGCCCGGCAGCCGCGACAACCTCGACCGCGCCGGCTACCTGCTGGGCATCCACAAGGGTTTGCGCCTGCTGTTCCCGGAAGACGAGGAGCTGAGGTTCTCATGGGTACACAGGCGCAATCTCGCCCTTGAGGGCGCTACGCCGCTGGAAGTAATGGTGCGCGACGGGCTGATCGGCATTGCCCGGGTCGCCCGCCTGGTCGATTTCCAGCGAGGCCGCTAAATGGCCTTGCTCGATACCACCTGCGATTTCTCGGCACCGGTGTTTCGCAATATCGTCTCGCTGCGGGTTTCGCAGAACCTGTTCGACGATCTGATTCCCGACAGCCGCGGCCAGCAGGCTGCGATCGCCGCTGAGATGCGGGTGCGCAGCGCCGGCCCTGGAGTAATCGAGCGCGGGCTGGCCTACAGCGAAGCCATCGGTTATCCGTTCGAGGCGGACACCAGTGTCGCCAGTCGCTATGGCGACGGCAGCATCCGCGTCTGGTATGGCGCGCTCGACGAGGACACCGCGCTGGCGGAAACCTGTTACCACCAGATACAGATGCTGCGTGAAATCGAAGGCGTGGACCGCGTGGTGACCCGTTACCGCAAAGTCTGGCAGATCCAGGCCAGCGGTCTGTTTATCGACCTGCGCGGCAAGCTGGAAGAATTTCCGGCGCTGGTCGGCGATGACTACGCCTGGCCACAATCCATCGGCAAACGCCTGGCCCATGAAGGTCTGCCCGGGCTGCTCTACCCCTCGGCGCGTTGGCTCGGCGACTGCCTGGCAACCTTCCGCGCCACACCCCTCAGTCACCCTGTGCAGTTGTACGACCTGACCTACCACATCGACCCGGTCGCTGGTCATGTGGATATCGAGCGTGAACCCGGCAAGCCGATGCGACGACTGCGGCTGGATCAACTACGCCGCTGAAACGCTTCAACTCTCCAGCCAGACATCCCGCACCCAGTGCCACACCGACTCCCAGCTTTCGTTGGTCATCTCGTGGGTGTCGCCGTCGAACAGCATGACTTCGCCTTCCAGATCGACCACGTAGAAGTCGTTGCCGTCCTGGCAGATGGGCAACAGGTCGCGCTCGACGCCGGCATCCCAGGCCAGTGCCGCGACTTCCGGCAGGTAGGTGTGCGATTGCGGGTCGGTGGCGGTGACGGGTTCCAGCCGGCCGTAGACCACGTCGCTGACCAGCAGAAGAAATTCACGCAGGCCGTAGGGCAGATTGATAAACAACTCTTCCTCGACCTCCACCAGACGCTCGTCGTCCGGCAGTTCCAGTGGCACCGGAACCGGCTCGTTGAGTTCGCGCAGCTGTTCGATCACCTCTTCCATACGGCCCCCGTTTACGCCAAGAAAGCGCGTTTTATACAAGCCCGGACGCGGGCGAACCAGCCCCGCGTCGCTTTTATCGGACGTATGTCGGAAAGCAGCCGGTCAGGAACGCGCCGGCCCTTCCGCCTGGCCACTGGTATAGGTGGGGCGGTCGCCATCGGCACCTGGTGCCGGCCGGTTCTCCAGCGGTGGCAATGCCTTGGCTTTTTCCAGATCGACGCCCACACCCTCGGCCAGGCGGCGGCCGTAATCTTCGTCGCAATGCCAGAAGTGCCAGATCATGCGCAGCTGGATGTTTTCCGGGCACTGCTTGAGGTCGTCGGTGATATTGGCGATCAGGTCCTCGCGTTCCCAATCCTCGAACGTGCGGTAGCGCTCACCCGCCTGCTGGTAGTCGCTGCGCGTGCGAGTGGTCTGGTAGCGGCCCAGATGCCCTTCGACCCACTGGTGATAGTCACGGGCCGGCTTGGGCGCCTCGCGCAGGCCGTTCTGCGAGCTGGGCTCGTAGTTGACGTGGGGGTTTTCGCCGCCGTTGTCGACATAGAAGGCCATCTGGCCGTCACGCTGGTTGGTGGCGACCGGCGACTTGGCGGCGTTGATCGGCAGCTGTAGGTAGTTCGGCCCGACCCGGTAGCGCTGGGTGTCGGAGTAGGACAGGGTCCGGCCCTGGAGCATCTTGTCGTCGGAGAAGTCGATGCCGTCCACCAGCACGCCGGTGCCGAAGGCCGCCTGCTCCACTTCGGCGAAGAAATTCGAGGGGTTGCGGTCCAGCACCAGCCGGCCCACCGGCAGCAGCGGGAACTGGTCTTCCGGCCAGCGCTTGGTGTCGTCCAGCGGATCGAAGTCCAGCTCGTCATGGGGATCGTCGGACATGATCTGCACGCACATTTCCCATTCGGGGAAGTCACCGCGGTCAATCGCATCGTAAAGGTCGCGCGTGGCGTGGCCGACGTCGTGCTTCTGGATCTCCGCCGCCTGCTCGCTGGTGAGGTTCTTCACCCCCAGCTTGGGCTCGAAGGAGAACTTGCAGAGCACCGCCTCGCCCTGGTCGTTGACCAGCTTGTAGGTATTCACGCTCGAACCCTGCATGTGTCGGTAGTCGGCGGGAATGCCCCAGGGGCTCTTGACCCAGGTGACCATGTGCAGCGCCTCGGGGTGGTGCTGGACGAAGTCGTAGAAACGCCAGGCCTCCTGGCGGTTGGAGATGGGGTCCGGCTTGAAGGCGTGGATCATGTCGGGGAACTTGATCGCATCGCGGATGAAGAACACCTTGAGGTTGTTGCCCACCAGGTCCCAGTTGCCGTCCTCGGTATAGAACTTGATGGCGAACCCGCGGGGGTCGCGCGCCGTCTCGGGGGACTCCTTGGCGCCGATTACCGTGGAGAAGCGCAGGAACACCGGGGTGCGCACGCCGGCCTTGGTCAGCACCTTGGCACGGGTGTATTTGCTGGCATCTTCATCGCCGATCTTGCCGTAGGCTTCGAACCAGCCGTGGGCCGCGGTGCCACGTGCATGCACCACGCGCTCGGGGATGCGCTCGCGGTCGAAGTGCGTGAGCTTTTCGATGAAGGGATAGTTCTCCAGCGTGGCCGGCCCGCGCTCGCCGACCGAGCGCAGGCTCTGGTTGTCCTGGACCGGATGGCCCTGACGGTTGGTGAGTATTCGTTGCTCATCGTTCATGGCTAACCCCTTTTTGGACAGGTGTAAGAGGTTGGGTAGCCGATCAGCGCCGATGGTTCACCTTGGGTTGGGTCCGCTGGGCAGAAACTCAGCCCAGCGCACGCGCGTGCTGCTCCAATGGACGAAAATACAGCGTCTCACCACGATGGGTGCCTTGCAGGCTGGCGTGGTCGTTGGCGACTTCCACCTCGATTGGCTCCGCCTGGTTGGCGACGCGCAAGGTAACGCGCGTGGTCGCACCCAGCGGCCGGATATCGCGCACCTCACCCACCTGATACTCGGGTACCAGCACCCGGCTCAGCACCACCTCGTGCGGACGGAACAGCACCGAACGCTCGCCGTCCAGTTGCAGGCGGTTGGCATCGCCCAAGAAGTGGTAGACGAAGTCGCTGGCCGGGTTCTGGTAGACCTCCGCCGGCGTGCCGATCTGCTCGATCACGCCCTTGTTCATCACCACGATGCGGTCGGCCACTTCCATCGCCTCTTCCTGGTCGTGGGTGACGAACACGCTGGTCAGATGCACATCCTCGTGCAGCCGCGCCAGCCAACGGCGCAGCTCCTTGCGCACCTTGGCGTCCAGCGCGCCGAAGGGCTCATCCAGCAGCAATACCTTGGGTTCCACCGCCAGCGCACGGGCCAGAGCGATACGCTGACGCTGACCGCCAGAGAGCTGCTCGGGGTAGCGGTCGGCGAGCCAATCCAATTGCACCAGACCCAGCAATTCATGAACCTTTTGCGCAATCACTGCTTCGCTCGGACGCTGCTTTCGGGGCTTCATGCGCAGGCCGAAGGCAACGTTGTCGAACACCGTCATGTGGCGGAACAGTGCGTAGTGCTGGAAGACGAAGCCGACGTTGCGGTCGCGCACGTCGTGGCTCGACACATCCTCGCCGTGGAACACGATGCTGCCGGTGTCCGGCGTTTCCAGACCGGCGATGATGCGCAGCAGGCTGGTCTTGCCGCAGCCGGACGGGCCGAGCAGCGCCACCAGCTCTCCGCTCTGGATGTTGAGGTTAATGTTATTCAGTGCCTGGAACTGGCCGAAGCGCTTGTTGACGTTGCTAATCTCGATCGACATGAATCATTCCTCGGCGGTGGCCTTCAGGCGGTTGATACGCGACTCGCTCCACTGCTTGAGCAGCAGGATCACCAGCGCCAACGCCAGCAGCAGGCTGGCCACGCTGAACGCGGCGACATGGTTGTATTCGTTGTAGAGAATCTCGACGTGCAGCGGCAGGGTGTTGGTCAGCCCGCGGATATGCCCGGACACCACCGACACCGCGCCGAATTCCCCCATCGCCCGCGCAGTACAGAGCACCACGCCATAGACCAGGCCCCATTTGATGTTCGGCAGAGTGATGTGCCAAAACATCTGCCAGCCACTGGCGCCGAGCAGCCGCGCAGCCTCCTCCTCCGTGGTGCCCTGCTCCTGCATCAGCGGGATCAGTTCACGGGCGACAAAGGGTACGGTGACGAACAGTGTGGCCAACACAATGCCCGGCACGGCAAAGATGATCTGGATGTCGCGATCGCTTAGCCATTCACCGAAGTAGCCCTGGGCCCCGAACAGCAGGACGTAGATCAGGCCGGCGATCACTGGCGACACCGAGAATGGCAGGTCGATCAGCGTGACCAGGATGCTCTTGCCGCGAAACTCGTACTTGCTTACGCACCAGGCGGCGGCGACCCCAAATACCAGATTGAGCGGCACCGAGATGCCCACGGCGATCAGCGTCAGTTTCAGCGCGGCGATGGCGTCGGGCTCGAAGATGGCTTCGAAGAAGGTGCCGAAACCGAGCTTCAGCGCCTCACTGACGACAATCACCAGCGGCAGCAGCAGGAACAGCGCGAACACCAGCCAGGCGGAAATGATCAGCAACCGGCGCCCGAGGGCGTTGCCGCGACGCGCGGCATTGGCGGAGGTGCTGGCCGTCGCGGTCAGCGATATAGAAGACATGACGACCTCCTCAAGGGTGCGAGATGCGGCGCTGCAGCAGATTGATCAGCAGCAGCAGGATGAAGGACACCACCAGCATCAGCACGCCGATGGCCGTGGCGCCGGCATAGTCGTACTGGTCCAGCTTGACCATGATCAGCAGCGGCAGGATCTCGGTTTTCATCGGCATGTTGCCGGCAATGAAGATCACCGAGCCGTACTCGCCGACACCGCGGGCGAAGGCCAACGCAAAGCCGGTCAGCCAGGCCGGCAGCAGCGCCGGCAGCAGTACGTGGCGCGCACCTGCAGCGGGCGGGCACCCAGGCAGGCCGCGGCCTCTTCGACTTCGCGGGGAATGTCGGCCAGCACCGGCTGCAGCGTACGCACCACGAACGGCAGGGTGACGAAGGTCAGCGCCAAGGTGATGCCCAGCGGGCTGTAGGCGATCTTGAAACCCATCGCCGTGGCCCATTGGCCGACCAGGCCATTGGGGGCGTAGAGCGCGGTCAGGGCGATGCCGGCGACGGCGGTCGACAGCGCGAACGGCAGATCAATCATCGCCTCGATGACCTTGCGGCCGGGGAAGGTGTAGCGCACCAGCACCCATGCCAGCAGGGTGCCGATAATGCCGTTGAGCACCGCCGCGACAAAGGCGGTGCCGAAGCTGAGCTTGAGCGCCGCCAGCACGCGCGGCGCGCTGATGATGGAGATGAACTGGTCCCAGGTCAGCTCGGTGGTCTTGAGAAACAGCGCACCCAGGGGAATCAGCACTAACAGGCTGAGGTACACCAGGGTGTAACCCAGCGTCAGCCCGAAGCCGGGTATGACGGAGGAGGATCGGCTAGACATTGGTTGAGGCTCTGTCTGGTGGAGGATGGAGGCCGACTCGTAGGGTGGAAGTCGCCTTTTACTTCCACCACCGACGCCCTGCGGGGTCGATGGTGGATCCTCGGGGGTGAAGCAGCTCGACCCGCGCTGGCTGCAACTGACCCGCAGCCTCAGCGCCACGCGCTGGGAAACCCTGAGCCGGGTCATCGTGCCCGGCGTGCTGGGGCATGTGCTGACCGGCGTGCGCCTGGCCATCGGCATCCTCTGGATCGTGCTGGTGCCCTGCGAAATGCTCGGCGTCAGCGCGGGCCTGGGCTATTACATCCTCGACACCCGCGACCGCCTGGCCTACTCCGAACTGAGGGCCATGGTGCTGCTGATCGGTGTACTGGGCTTCCTGCTCGACGCCGCTGCGCGCTGGCTCTACAGCCGCTGGACTCACGCGCGCTAGGTTCCTGGCGCGCTTCTGCAGGCGCCAGCTTGCTGGCGATTGAGCGTGCCCACGCTAGCGCAGGGGCATGCTCTTCTTCATGTTCCGGCTGATGAACTTCCGGCGCCGCCACCTTGCCAAGGGCTGGCTGACTCAATGGCAACTCAGGATTCGAGGCGCTGCGCCTGCTCCACCACCAGAGCCCGAATCGCCCGCAGGCAACGCATTTCTCCGGCAAAGGTGGCGCGCAGCTCCGGGCGCTCCGCGGCCAGTTCGACATTCTCCCGTTCCGCTTCTGCCAGCAGCACATCCGCTTGCTCGACGATGCGCCCGCGTATCCGCTCCAGTTGCGAATCGGCCGATGAGCGTTTGATCCCGAGAGCTTCGGCAGCATCCAGCAGGCGCTGACGGTCGATACGGGCCAGGTGTGCTTCGCCGAGGATCGGCCAGGCCAGTGTCGTCGCATGCGGCCAGCGCTGCTGGTCGAAGGCGCGAGTTTCATAGACGGCCGTGCAGAGCAGGTCGTAGAAAGGCGCCAGTTGCTGCCCGCGCCCGGTCACCAGAAAGCTCAGGTTCTTCAGGTGAGCATCGGTATTGCCGACCAGCACGTTGAATACCAGCCAGCCAAACAGCCTCGTCCGGGCAACGGCGGATGAGGTGGTGAGACGCAGCAATTCCACCAGACGTTCGATGCTGCCGGCCTGATATTTGAAGTTCCGGTCCAGGCCCAGCATCTGGCAGGCGTCGATGCTATGCAGGCGTTGCCAGGTCGCGCCCTGTTGCTGTCGGTCGAAACGCTCGATCAGGTACACCGGTTGCGGCACGTAGCGGCGGCTGACCGCGGGCACGGCCAGGCCGACGCGAGCGGCGAGACGCATGGTGAACCACTCGTTGATCACCGAATGGGCAAAGTCCTGCTCAGGATGATCCGGCTTGAGGATATGGGTGGAAGGCCAGGCGCCTAGCGGTTCGTATAGCGCGCCCTGATCGAGCACCACGGCCAGCTTGTGCTGGGCACCGGCCAGAGACATGCGCTTGTGCGCCTCATGGGTCAGCGGCAGGCGCGGCATGGCCTCGATGCGGCGCGACAGGTCGGCGTCGCCCAGCGGATGCAGACCGCCTTGCGGCTGGCGCTGCCCGGGTGGCAGCAGGGTCAGCGAGCCGGCAGACTCGGCGCCGTAATGGGCCAGCAGGGCAAAGGCATCGTTGGCATCCAGGCGGGCATCGCCGGCCAGCAGCTGGCGCTGGCCTTCCTCGGGCAGCAGGTTGTCGAAATACCACTGCACCGGACGCTGGCTACTGCCGTCCACCACCAGTCGGTTCTGTCGTGCAAGCGTGGGACAAAGATCGTACTCGTCCCAGTCGTCGGCATAGCGGAAGCTCCAAATGCCGTTGTCATCGTACAGGTGCCCGACCAGGCGCTGGCCAATCCAGGCTTGCAATTCGCGCTTCATACGTCGCGCTCATCCGGCAGAGCATGCACCTCGTCCGGCAGGTCAACGATCAAGCGCAGACCGAGACCGTCGAGCACTTGGAACAGCTTGCCCCACTGCACACTCTCGCTGCCGCGCTCAACCTTGCCGAGAAAGTTTTCACTAACCCCGATGCTGCCTGCGGCATCGTCCTGGCGGATGTTCTGGGCCTTGCGGGCGAGGCGAACGAGGCTGCCCAGCTCGGAGGCATTTTTAAGAGTGACTTGCATGGCTAATCCTCATGATCGTGAGGAATTTGCCATGCAGATACTGTTTAAGCAAGTAAATCCTCATGATCGTAAGGATTTGCCATTGTGGCCTCATCCAATGGCTATGAATCCTCACAACCGTGAGGATTTTCGATAGTTTGCGGTGATTGATGAAGGTTGGTCGCGTGGTGATCCTTAATACCGGGGCCGGCATCAAGTATCCGGACACGGTGCGGGTGGAAGTTCCGCTGCTGCAACCGGGTGATCGGCTGCCGCGCTGAAATCGTTTGAATCAGGGGTCGGCAAGTGTCGACCCTCCCAAAGAGGATGCGCTGGTCATAGAAGGCAGCGATTCGCCCTACGTCAATTATCTGGTCGCGCGGCCGGACAACCGCGATAGCGCCGCGATCAAGAAACTGGCCGAAGCCTTGACCAGCCCGGAGGTGAAGGCCTTCATCGAGCAGAAGTACTCGGGTGCCGTACTCCCGGCCTTCTGATAGTTTCGCGTGGCGGCAGCGCTCGCCTTGCAGCCGCGCTCATCAACTCACAGGGGTCCAGCATGTCAGCCTCCCGCCCAGGGGTTTCCACCCGTGCCGTTCATAGCGGCAATGCCATCGACCACAAGATGGTCACGCGACCCAAGAGCCTGCCGATCTACGAAAGCTCGGTGTTCGTCTACGACTCGCTGGAGCAGGTGGATGACTACCTCGCCGGCAATCCCGACAACTATATGTACACCCGCCTGGGCAATCCCAACTCTGCCGCGCTGGAAGCCTTGATCCGCGACCTGGAAGGCGGCGAGGCGGCGTTGTTCTCCGCCTCCGGCATGGCCGCCATCAGCGCGGCGCTGCTCGGGCGCCTGAGCGCCGGCGATCACCTGGTGGCCAGCCGCGAGCTGTACGGCACCACGCAAAGCCTGATCGAGAAGGAGCTGAGCCGCTTCGGCATCGGTTCCACGCTGGTGGATATTGGCGACCTGGCGGCGGTGGAAGCGGCGATTACCCCGGCTACGCGGTTGATCTACACCGAAACCGCGTCCAACCCGCTGGTGCGAGTCAGCGATGTTCCCGCCCTGGCCAAACTGGACCGGGCCCGCGGGGTCAAGCTGCTGGTGGACAACACCTTCCTCTCGCCGGCGCTCTACCAGCCACTGGCCGACGGCGCCGACCTGGTGCTGCACAGCACCACCAAATACCTCAACGGTCATAGCGACGCCACCGGCGGCATCCTCGTCGGCGATGCCGAATGGGTGGCCCAGGCGCGGCGCTTCCAGACCAACGCTGGCGGCAGCGCCAGCCCCTTCGAAGCCTGGCTGACCTTCCGCGGCGCCAAGACCCTGGCCCTGCGCATGCGCGCGCACTCGGCCAACGCCCAGCAACTGGCCGAAGCGCTGCAGGCGCACCCGCGCGTGGCCGCCGTGCACTACCCCGGCCTGCCCTCGCACCCGGATCATGAGCTGGCCCAGCGGCTCTTCGCCAAAGGTTGCTCGGGGATGCTCGCCTTCACCCTCCATGGCGGCCTGACCGAAGTCGATCAGCTTATCCGCAGGCTCAAGCACACCGTGTTTGCGCCATCGCTGGCCGGTGTCGCCAGCAGCATCACCCACCCGGGGAAAACCTCGCACCGCATGCTGTCCCACGACGTACTGAGCGAGTTGGCCATTTATGACGGCACCATTCGGGTGTCGGTGGGGATAGAGGATGGCGACGACATCGTCGCGGATTTCGTGCAGGCGCTAGACAGCCTCTGACGCGCACGATCATTTGCCCTTGCGCCGCGCCCAGGTATCGAATGCCTGGGCTTGGCGTTGCTAAACTGCGCTACGACCATGTTGCCGAGGCAGGCCGGGCCGAAGCGCTTTTTCCTTCGTATGGCTTGCGCGCCGGTACCTGCAGACGGCCTTTTCCAAGGAGTTCCCATGTCCGACAAGCTCGACGGCCAGCCCCAAGGTCGAGATGAATGCAGTAAAACCGGCGCCTCCGAGCCGGTGAGCTGGCAACTGGAGCAGATCGTTGGCGAGTTGCGCGCCGCGCGTACCGAATGGCGCGCCAATACCGGCCGTGCACGCGACCTGGGCAGCCGTGAACTGCCGTCACGGCAGGCGCTGGAATGCATCTTCTCCGAACTGAGCGGCGCGCTGTTTCCCATGCGCCTGGGGCCGAGCAACCTCAGCCTTGAAAGCGAAGACTTCTACGTCGGCCATACTCTGAACAATGCATTGAACAGCCTGCTCGGCCAGGTGCGGCTGGAGCTGCGCTATGCCGCCCGGCAGCGCGGCGAACCTGAAGACGGCAGTGATGCCGATGCCGTGCGTATCGTCCGCGACTTCGCTGCGGCCCTGCCACAGATTCGCCGGCTGCTGGACAGCGACGTCACCGCCGCCTATGCCGGCGATCCGGCGGCACGCAGCGTCGACGAAGTGCTGCTGTGCTACCCCGGCATTCTTGCGGTGATTCACCACCGCCTGGCCCATCACTTGTACAGCGCCGGCCTGCCGCTGCTGGCGCGGATCGGCTCGGAAATCGCCCATTCGGCCACCGGCATCGACATCCACCCCGGTGCGCAGATCGGCCACAGCTTTTTTATCGACCACGGCACCGGTGTGGTCATCGGCGAGACGGCGATCATCGGCAACCGGGTGCGCATCTACCAGGCCGTAACCCTCGGCGCCAAACGCTTCACCGCCGATGAAACCGGCCAGTTGCACAAGGGCCGCGCACGCCACCCCATCGTCGAGGACGACGTGGTGATCTATGCCGGCGCGACCATCCTCGGCCGCATCACCATCGGCCAGGGTTCCACCATCGGCGGCAATGTCTGGCTGACGCGCAGCATCCCGCCGGGCAGCAACATCACCCAGGCGAGTCTGCAGCATCAGGTGAAGAGCGAGTGAGGGGCACGCCAGGCTCAGCCTGGCGTGCGTTATCCGGCGATCAGTTGGCGCTCGAAAGGTAATCGACCACCATGGTCGCCATGGCCCGCGTCCCCACCACCAGCGCCGCCTCGTCGACGAAGAACTCGGGATTGTGGTTCGGCGCTGCCTTGGCCGGGTCCTGGCCTTCCGGCGTGATGCCGAGGAACACGTAGAGGCCCGGCACCTGCTGGGCGAAGAACGAAAAGTCCTCCGCCGCGCCTGGCAGTTCGGCGACCGCCACCTTGCCGTCGGCGGCGCGCTCCAGCGCGGGCGCCATACGCTCGACGAGTTCGGCGTCGTTCACCGTGGTGCTGTACATCGGCTCGATCGAAACATCGGCGCTGGCGCCCGTACTTTCAGCAATCTTCGTCGCGCTGAGTTTCAGGTCGTCGCGCACCTGGTTGCGCACGCCTTCGTCGTAGGTGCGAATGGTGCCGGTCATTTCCACGGACTCCGGAACGATGTTCGGCCCGCTGCCGCCATTGATGGTGCCGATGGTGACCACCGCCGGCGATACCGGCAGGTTGGCCTTGCGGCTGACCACGGTCTGGATGCCGCCGATCACCTGGGCCGAAGTGACGATGGGGTCGACCGTGTTCCAGGGCATGCCGCCATGGCCCTGACTGCCGGTGATGCGAATATTCAGCATGTCGCTGGCTGCAGTGGTGGAGCCGGTACGCCAGCTGATCTGCCCGGACGGTCCCGGCATCACGTGCATGGCGAAAATCGCGTCGGGTTTGAGGGTTTCGAACAGCCCCTCCTCCAACATCTTCTTGGCACCCCAGCTGGCGCCAGGGCCGGGCTGAACCAGGCTGGAGCCTTCCTCGGCCGGCTGGAAGATGAACATGACCGTGCCTTCGAGCTGATCCTTCAGCCCGGCAAGCACCTCCGCGGTGGCCATCAGCATGGCGGTGTGCGCGTCATGGCCGCAGGCATGCATCACATCCACCTCGGTGCCGTGATAGGTGCCCTTGGCCTGGGAGGCGAATGGCAGACCGGCCGGTTCCTTGACCGGCAAGGCATCCATATCGGCGCGCAGGGCGACGGTGCGCCCAGGCTTGGCACCTTTGAGAATACCGACGACGCCGGTGCGGGCGATGCCGGTTTTGACTTCCAGGCCCAGCGACCGCAGGTGATCAGCCACCAGTTTCGCGGTGCGGGTTTCCTGCTCGCCGAGCTCCGGATGCTGGTGGATGTCGCGGCGCCATTCGATCAGCTTCGATTCGATCGCCGCGGCGTCTGCGCGCACCTGTTGTTCAAGCGGGGAATTGGCATGGGCGCCGACGCTGAACAGCAGTCCTGCCATCAGCGCCAGCGGGAGTGGGTTGAGTGCAAACTTCATGTCGGGGTCCTGTTCAATCAAGAATTGATCAATGTTAGCGGTCTCGCTATCAGGAATAGACCCGTAAACGCCGTGTACATGCCACCGGATATGACGAAACGCTTTACCTTCGGTCAGCATTTGTCTGATAGCGGGCCACTCCAGTAGATTGCCCCGCCTTCGCCTTTTCACCAGGGCGGCTGCCTGGAAATTCGTCATGTCTACGTCCAACACTTCCGCAGTACCCGCGTCCGTCTACCGCCAGCCGGGCTTTCTGCCATTTCTGGTAAGCCGCGTGCTGGCCATGTTCGCGGTGCAGATTCTGGCCGTGGTGGTGGCCTGGCAGGTGTACGACATGACCCGCGATCCGCTGTCGCTGGCCTACGTCGGCCTGGCCCAGTTCATCCCCATGCTGTTGCTGCTGATGCCGGCGGGCGATCTGATCGACCGCTACGACCGCAAGCGCATCCTGAGCCTTAGCTGGGCGCTGGAAGCGGCCTGCGCGGCAGCATTGCTATGGCTTTCAGTGAGTGGCGGAGAGGTCACCAGTTTCTACATTGTGCTGGTGTTTTACGGCTGCGCTCGGGCGTTCACCGGGCCGGCGCTGTCGAGCCTGCTGCCGCAGATCGTGCCGCGGGACAAGCTGGCCGCCGCGATTGCCGCCAACAGCATGATCGTGCGCGGCTCGACCATCGCCGGGCCGGTATTCGGCGGCGGCCTGTATGCGCTGGGCGGCGGCGGGCTGACCTACGCCGCCTGTCTGCTGTTCTTCCTCGCCGGCATCCTGCTGCTGCGGCGGGTGCCGGTACTTTATGCGGAAAAGATGCAGGCCCTGGAGGCCACGGCCTGGCAGCGCTTTACCGCCGGGATTCACTTTATCCGCTCACGGCCGATTATCCTCGGCACCATCTCGCTGGACCTGTTTGCCGTGCTGCTCGGCGGCGTCATCGCGCTGCTGCCGATCTATGCCCAGGAAGTACTGGAAGTCGGTCCCACCGGCCTCGGCGCGCTGCGCAGCGCCATGGCGCTCGGCGAAGTGATGGTGGGCTTCTACCTGAGTACCCGGCCATTCAACCGCCGGGTGGGCATGACCATGTTTATCGCGGTGGCGATCTTCGGCGTGGCCAACCTGGTGTTCGCCCTGTCCAGCCTGTTCTGGCTGTCGTTCGCGGCGCTGTTCGTGGCCGGTGGCGCGGACATGGTGAGCGTGTACATCCGCTCATCGCTGGTCCAGTTCTCCACCCCGGATGCCATGCGCGGGCGGGTCAACGCGGTGAACATGCTGTTTATCGGCTCATCCAACGAGCTGGGCGAATTCCGCGCCGGCACCAGTGCCGCCTGGTTCGGCACCGTTCCGGCCGCGGTGATCGGCGGCCTGTGTACCTTGGGCGTCACCGGCGGCTGGATGCTGGCGTTCAAGAGCCTGCGTAGGGTGGATCGCTTCGAGGATGCGGCGTCCTAAGCGGCTGTCAGGTCAGCTTTAGAGCGCCCTACGACTGCCGAACGCGGCTCGAACAGCGGTTTCCCGGCCAGGGTCGCCAGACGCTCTACTGCGGTCATTGGGCCGTCTCCGGCTTCCACAGCACCACGTCGCTGGCGTCGATGCGCTTGGGCAGCAGCCCCTCGTTGAAGAAGGCGTCGGCGATCTTCTGCTGCTCGACCAGGCTTTCAGGCTTCACGGCTCGAACGTCATAGCTGCGACGCTGATTGGCCTGCTCGACGATCTGCGGCGCCAGGTTGCCCCACAGCGGACCGAGCTGCTCGGCGGCTTCGCGGGGATGGGTGCGCAGCCACTCACCCGCTTTTACCAGCTCGTTGAATACGCTTTGCAGCACCTGCGGATGCGCCTCGGCGAACGCGGCGCTGGTCAGGTAATAGCGCTGGTAATCGGCCAGACCGGTGCCATCGGCGAGCGTGCGCGTCGGCAATTGCTGCTGGGCGCTGCTGAGAAAGGGTTCCCAGGCGACCCAGGCATCCACCTTGCGGTTCTCGAAGGCGGCACGACCGTCAGCCGGTGCAAGGTAGGCGGCATCGATATCGCTGAACTTCAGCCCGGCATCGGCCAGTGCGCTGAGCAGCAGATAGTGATTGCCCGCCGCGCGGGTCACGGCGACCTTTTTGCCTTTGAGTTCGGCGACGCTGGAGAGCGGCGAATCCTGGTGGACGATGATCGCCTGCGCAGTCGGCGAAGGCGCCTCGGTGGCGAAATAGGCCAGCCTGGCGCCGGCAGCCTGGGCGAACACCGGTACAGTGTCGGCGACGTCGGCGGACAGATCGATATTGCCAACATTCAGCGCTTCGAGCAGAGGCTGGCCATTGGGAAATTCGTGCCAGCTGATTTTCACGTCGTGTGGCGCCAGCGCGCTTTCCAGGGTGCCTTTGGCCTTGAGCAGGCTGATCAGCGTGGAAGATTTCTGGTAGCCGATACGCAGCTGCGTGGCCGCCTCCACAAGTGGAGCGCCAAGCAGACCGGTGGCGAGAAAGAGGGACAGCAGGGCGCCGCATGCGTGGCTGGCACGTTGTTATCGAGAGCTGCCATGTCTATCACCCGTAAACCGCGCAATCGCGCTGACAAGGATGGCCAGGAGCGCACTCCCGGCGCACTGTTCCCGCTGGAAAGCGACGGCAGCGCAGTTAACGACTACAGCAAGGCCGGCGTAACTGCCAAGGCACGTATTTCCAAGACCGAACTGCGTGTGGGTACCCTGCTACCCAAGCTGCCGGTGGTGACCTACAACGACGGACGCCTACTGCCGCAACTGTTCGAGGGTGGCCAGATTACCTCCAAGGAAATCGACGGCCTGACGTTGACCGCCGGCCAGCTGGAGCACACCAAGACTCGTAGTTCCACTGATGACATCAGCCTACGCATCGCTGGCGCAGCGCGTCCCAGCGGCACCCCGGTAGGCAGCCCGCTGGCCGACACCAACAAGTTCTACTTCGCCGGTGGCGACTACAAGCTCACCAAGGACCTGACCGCGCAGTACTACTACGGCAACCTGGAAGAGTTCTACAAGCAGCACTTCCTCGGCCTGGTGCATAACTATGCCCTTGGCGGCGGCAACCTGAAAACCGACCTGCGCTACTTCCACAGCGACGCCGACGGCAAGAACGGCAGCGCATCCGGTCGTGCCGAAGGCTACCGCAGCAGCGGCTACTACGGCGGTGGCGTTACTACCGGCGAAGTCGACAACCAAACCTGGAGCGCCCTGTTCACCTACAGCCACAGCGGCCACGAGCTGAGCGCCGGCTACCAGCAGGTTGAAGGCGACAGCGCCTTCCCGTTCCTCAATCAGGGTGACGGCTCCACCGCCTACCTGATCACCGACCGCCAGATCGGCAAGTTCCTCAATGCTGGCGAGCGCACCTGGCTGGCCGGTTACGGCTATGACTTCGCCAAACTGGGCATGCCGGGCCTGAAGGCCTCGGTGGTGTACCTGTCGGGCGACAATATCGACAGCGCCCAGGGTGATCGCAAGGAGTGGGAACGCGACTTCCGCCTCGACTATGTGCTGCAGGAAGGCACCTTCAAGGGTCTGGGCTTCTCCTGGCGCAACGCCAGCATTCGCAGCAATGTGACCAATACTTCCGACCAGGACGAAAACCGTCTGATTGTCAGCTACAGCCTGCCCCTGCTTTAAGCTTCAAGACGCTTAAAGGAAGGCCAGCCACCCGGCTGGCCTTCTGCTTATTGCCCACCCACTTCTACCCGCAACCACTCAGCCAAACGCTCCGCGCGTCGATCTACACGACGTGCCGGTACCCATAACGCCAGCCGCGCCGGAGTTTCGACGAACCCCCATGGCGCCAGCAGGCGGCCCGCCGCCAGGTCATCGGCGACCAGCTGTTGCGGGGCAATGGCTACACCCAGCCCGGCCAGCGCTGCTTCCAGCAGAAAGTACAGGTGCTCGAAACCCTGCCCCAGCTGCAGCTCCGAAGGCTCCAGCCCCTTGCCTCGCGCCCAGCTCGGCCAGGCCTGCGGGCGCGACGCCGTGTGCAGCAGCGGCTCGCCCAGCAGTGCGGCGGGCGCCGAACCACGCCACGCTTCAGCGTTCGGGTGATACGGACTCAGCACCGGGCCGACGCTTTCCACGGCCAGTTCGAACACCCGCATATCCTCCGGCCATGGCGGCTCGGCATACCACAGCGTGGCATCCAGCCCGGCACGACGGGGATCCAACTCGCCCTCACTGGCTGACAGCTGCAGGCGCAGGTCGGGCAGTTCGCGGTTGAGCCGGTCCAGACGCGGAATAAACCATCGCGCCAGCAGACTGCCCGGACAGCCCAACACGAACGGCGCCTCGGCGGTCTGTCGCTGCAACTCGGCGCAAGTGCTGCGCAGGCGCTCGAACGCCTCGACAGCGGCGTCACGCAGGCGCATGCCAGAATCGGTGAGTTTTACGCCGCGCCCTTCTTTTTCCAGCAACGCAACGCCCAGCGCATCCTCCAGACTTTTTAGCTGGCGACTGATGGCACCATGGGTGACATGTAGCTCGGCAGCCGCCTGTTTCAGACTGCCCAGACGGGCGACAGACTCGAAAGCGCGCAGCGCATTCAAGGGAGGCAGACTGGCATTCATGCGTGAGTTTTCCTGACGTATTGCGGCGATCATATCGCTTTTTTTCTACGCCGCATCCGGTTAGGGTGCATTCATCGTGTAGGAGCAGGCCATGCCCACGAACCGATGGCCCATGCGTGGCGGTCATTCGCGAGCAAGCTCGCTCCTACAAAGCGCATTCCCAGGAGATCACCATGACTTCATACCGCAATGGCCCCGACGCCCGCGGCCTGTTCGGCTCGTTCGGCGGCCAGTACGTCGCCGAAACCCTGATGCCGCTGATTCATTCGCTGGCCGCCGAGTACGAAAAGGCCAAGAACGACCCGGCCTTCCTCGAAGAGCTGGCCTACTTCCAGCGCGACTACATCGGCCGCGCCAGCCCGCTGTATTTCGCCGAGCGGCTGACCGAGCACTGCGGCGGGGCGAAGATCTTCCTCAAGCGCGAAGACCTCAATCACACCGGCGCGCACAAGATCAACAACTGCATCGGCCAGATCCTGCTGGCCAAACGCATGGGCAAGCAGCGCATCATCGCCGAGACCGGCGCTGGCATGCACGGGGTCGCCACTGCCACCGTAGCGGCGCGCTTCGGCCTGAAGTGCGTGGTCTACATGGGCACCACCGACATCGAGCGCCAGCAGGCCAACGTTTTCCGCATGAAGCTCTTGGGCGCCGAGGTGATTCCGGTAACCGCCGGCACCGGCACGCTGAAGGATGCGATGAACGAAGCGCTGCGCGACTGGGTAACCAACGTCGACAGCACCTTCTACCTGATCGGCACCGCTGCCGGCCCGCACCCTTACCCGGCCATGGTCCGCGACTTCCAGTCGGTGATCGGCAACGAAGTGCGCGAGCAGATCATGCAGAAGGAAGGCCGCCTGCCCGATTCGCTGGTGGCCTGCATCGGCGGGGGTTCCAACGCCATCGGCCTGTTCCACCCCTTCCTCGACGACGCCAGCGTGAAGATCATCGGCGTCGAGGCCGCCGGCCACGGCCTCGACAGCGGTAAGCACGCTGCCAGCATGGCTGGCGGAGCACCGGGCGTGCTGCACGGCAACCGCACCTTCCTGCTGCAGGACGAGGACGGCCAGATCACCGACGCCCATTCCATTTCCGCCGGCCTCGACTACCCCGGCGTCGGCCCGGAACACGCCTGGTTGCACGACATCAAGCGTGTCGAATACGTGCCCATCACCGATAACGAAGCGCTGCAGGCCTTCCACGACTGCTGCCGCCTGGAAGGCATCATCCCGGCGCTGGAGTCCTCCCATGCGCTGGCCGAAGCCTTCAAGCGTGCGCCGACGCTGTCCAAGGATCATCTGATGGTGGTCAACCTGTCCGGTCGTGGCGACAAGGACATGCAGACCGTGATGCACCACTTCGACGAACAGGAAGAACACATATGAGCCGCCTGCAGACGCGCTTCGCCGAGCTGAAACAACAGAACCGCGCCGCCCTGGTGACCTTCACCACCGCCGGCGACCCGGACTACGCCACCTCCCTGGCGATCCTCAAGGGCCTGCCGGACGCCGGCGCCGACGTGATCGAACTGGGCATGCCCTTCACCGACCCGATGGCCGACGGGCCGGCGATCCAGCTGGCCAATATCCGCGCGCTGGCGGCCAAGCAGGACCTGGCGAAAACCCTGCAGATGGTTCGCGAATTCCGCCAGGACAACCAGACCACGCCCATCGTACTGATGGGTTACTTCAACCCCATTCACACCATGGGGGTGGAGCGCTTTATCAGCGAGGCGGTGCAAGCCGGCGTCGACGGCCTGATCGTCGTCGACCTGCCGCCCGAGCACAACGAAGACCTCTGCGACCCGGCCCAGGCCGTGGGCATCGACTTTATCCGCCTGACCACGCCGACCACCGACGATGCGCGCCTGCCGGTGGTGCTGAACAACAGCTCGGGCTTCGTCTACTACGTCTCGGTGGCTGGCGTGACCGGTGCCGGCTCCGCCACCCTGGAGCACGTGGAAGAAGCCGTGGCGAGACTCAAGCGCCACACCGACCTGCCGGTTTCCATCGGTTTTGGCATCCGCACCCCGGAACAGGCTGCAGCCATTGCCCGCCTCGCCGACGGTGTGGTGGTTGGCTCGGCATTGATCGAGCATATCGCCAAGGCCGGTAGTTCCGAGGAAGCCATTAACGGCGTTCTTGAACATTGCCGGCAGCTGGCCGAAGGAATTCGTAACGCTCGCGACTGACCTTTGGCGGACGGCGACCGACGTCACGGATATAGTGGCGCGCTCTGATCGAAGACGAGGGACGCGCCATGTACACGATGTTCAATCACAGCCACCAGGGGCTGGCCCTGCTATCCCTGCTGCTGACGCTCGGCTGGGCCGCCATGGTGCTGCTCGCACCGCGCACGGTCGCGACTCTGGGGCGCCCCCAGCGGCTGTGCTACATCGGTGCCATGGCAACAACCGGTCTGGTCGGCGTCACCGGCCTGCTGCTCGGGCTGCTGCAAGGCTCCTGGATGACGATGCTGTTTCCCTGGCTGGGCCTCGCCGCAGTCATCGGCCATGGCATCGCTGGCGTCCGCAGCCGTAAAGCGCTGATCGCTGGGCAGAAAGCTGCTGCCGTCGTTGCCGTAATGGTGCAGGTGCTCTTGCTTGTTGCCGCTTACGGGCTGATGACGGTCAAACCTTTCTGAACCAATCGGCCATGCCCAAGGCATGGCCGTGCTGCCGGCTTTCAGTAAGACGCTGAAAGCCGCCCCCCGGTGCTGACGCACGCCTGCCGAAGCCAGACAGAGTCCGCCTGGTTGGGATAATGACCTCCAACCGGCACAAGCCGCCTTTTTCCTCTCGCGAAAGCTGCCCATATCCGCAGACCGTAGCGTGCCGCCGCCATATAGATCAAAAGGTAATAAATTAATCGTTATATATTCTTTTTCATCCACATAATTTCTGCACATAGTGAGCGCCGTCCCCTCTCATCCAAGGAGCATCACCCCATGAGCATCCGCCTCGGCGACATCGCCCCCGACTTCGAACAGGATTCCAGCGAAGGCCGCATTCGTTTCCACGAATGGCTTGGCGACAGCTGGGGCGTGCTGTTCTCCCACCCGGCGGACTTCACTCCCGTCTGCACCACCGAACTGGGCTTCACCGCCAAGCTGAAGGACGAGTTCGCCAAGCGCGGCGTCAAGGCCATTGCGTTGTCGGTCGACCCGGTGGACTCGCACATCAGGTGGATCGACGATATCAACGAGACGCAGAACACCCAGGTCAACTTCCCGATCCTGGCCGATGCCGACCGCAAGGTGTCCGAGCTGTACGACCTGATCCATCCCAATGCCAACGACACCCTGACCGTGCGTTCGCTGTTCGTCATCGACCCGAACAAGAAGGTGCGCCTGACCATCACCTACCCGGCGAGCACCGGCCGCAACTTCAACGAGATCCTGCGGGTGATCGATTCGCTGCAGCTGACCGACAACCACAAGGTCGCTACCCCGGCCAACTGGCAGGACGGCGATGAAGTGGTCATCGTGCCTTCGCTCAAGGACGAGGAAGAGGTCAAGCAGCGCTTTCCCCAGGGCTATCGCGCGCTCAAGCCCTACCTGCGCCTGACTCCGCAGCCCAACCGTTAAGCAAACAGAAGGACGGCGCCCATGTTGGTCGTTTCTCTTGCCGGTAGCCCCAGCCAGCGCTCGCGTTCCGGCGTGCTGCTGGATGTGGCCGGTGACTGGCTGCAGCGGCGAGGCATCGAGGTGGTGCGCTACGGCGTGCGCGACTTCGATGCCGAGGACCTGCTGCATGGGCGCTTCGACAGTCCGCTGGTGCAGCGTTTCATCGAGCACGTCCAGGCGGCCGATGGTTTGCTGATCGCCACGCCGGTGTACAAGGCGTCCTTCTCCGGCGCGCTGAAGACCCTGCTGGACCTGCTGCCCGAGCGCGCGCTGGCGCACAAGGTGGTACTGCCCATGGCTTCGGGCGGCAGCGTGGCGCACATGCTGGCGGTGGATTACGCACTCAAGCCGGTACTGACTGCGCTCAAGGCCCAGGAGATGTTGCACGGCGTGTACGCCGTCGACGCCCAGATCCGTTACGCCGAAGCGGGCCATGCAGCCAGCCTGGCGCCGGAACTGACCGAACGCCTGGAAGAATCCCTGCAACAGCTGCACGCCGCACTGGCGCGCCGCCCGCAACCGCTCGATCCGCGACTGCTGCATGAACGTCTGACCAGCGCACGCTGGAGCATCTAGCAACCGACGCAACACCCAGCGGCACTTGCCGCCACCCCGCCTTACTTGCCCGTCAACGGGCAGGCAGGTCGTAAATCCAACTCGAACTACAAGGAGAGTGCCATGCGCACGAACACCTTGCGTCGAGGACTGGTCGCCCTGCTTGCCGCGGCCATTTCCTTCGGCGCCATCACCCAGGTACAGGCTCAATCCAAGCAGGACAAGGTCCTGCGTATCGGCTACCAGAAATACGGCACGCTGGTGCTGCTCAAGGCCCGCGGCACGCTGGAGACCCAGCTCGCCAAGCAGGGCTTCGAGGTGCGCTGGACCGAGTTTCCCGGCGGCCCGCAACTGCTCGAAGGGCTTAACGTCGGCTCCATCGACTTCGGCGTGACCGGCGAGACGCCACCGGTATTCGCCCAAGCCGCTGCCGCCGATCTGCTCTACGTGGCTCATGAGCCGCCCGCGCCTTCCGGCGAGGCGATTCTGGTGCCGAAGGATTCACCCATTCGCTCGCTCAGCGAACTCAAGGGCAAGAAGATCGCCCTGAACAAGGGCTCCAACGTGCACTACCTGCTGGTGCGCGCGCTGGAATCGGTGGGTCTGAAGTACGGAAACATCCGACCGATCTATCTGCCGCCGTCCGATGCGCGTGCTGCTTTCGAGCGCGGCAGCGTGGATGCCTGGGTGATCTGGGACCCCTTCCAGGCCGCCGCCGAGGAACAGCTGCAAGCCCGCACCCTGCGTGACGGCCAGGGGCTGGTCAGCAACCACCAGTTCTATCTGGCGGCTCGGCCCTTCGCCGAAGACCACCCGAAAGTGATCAGCACGCTGATCGACGAGATTCGCGATATCGGTCACTGGGTGGAAAACAACGTCGAAGACGCCACGGCGCAGGTCGCACCGCTGCTGGGGCTGTCCAGCGAGATCACGCGCAAGGCGGTGATCCGCCAGGGCTACGGCGCCAAACCGATCACCCCTGCCGTGGTGCGGGCGCAGCAGGAAATCGCCGACACCTTTGCCGCGCTGCGGCTGATCCCGAAGAAGCTCGCCATCAGCGATGTGATCTGGACGCCGCCGAAGACCATCGCCCAATACCCAGAATAAGCGCATCCGCCCATTCCGGCGCGGCGCATCCGGCTGCCGCGCCAACCCGTATACAGAGTCACGATTCATGAGTCTGAACATCTTCTGGTTCCTGCCCACCCATGGCGATGGCAAATACCTGGGCACCGCCGAAGGTACCCGCGCCGTCGACCATGGCTACCTCACGCAGATCGCCCAGGCCGCCGACCGCCTCGGTTTCGGCGGCGTGCTGATCCCCACCGGCCGTTCCTGCGAGGACTCCTGGCTGGTGGCCGCCTCGCTGATCCCGCTGACGCAGCAGCTGAAATTCCTCGTCGCCCTGCGTCCGGGCATCATCTCGCCCACCGTGGCGGCGCGCCAGGCGGCGACGCTGGACCGGCTGTCCAACGGTCGCGCGCTGTTCAACCTGGTCACCGGCGGCGACCCGGACGAACTGGCGGCCGACGGCCTCAATCTGAGCCATGCCGAACGCTACGAAGCCGCCGTCGAATTCACCCGCATCTGGCGCCGCGTGCTGGAGGGCGAGACGGTGGATTACGCCGGCAAGCACATCCAGGTCAAGGGCGCCAAGCTGCTGTTCCCGCCGCTGTACTTCGGCGGTTCCTCGGAAGCTGCCCACGAGCTGGCGGCCGAGCAGGTCGAGCTGTACCTGACCTGGGGCGAGCCGCTGGAAGCGGTGGCCGAGAAGATTGCCGACGTGCGCGCCCGCGCCGCCAAGCAAGGGCGCACGGTGCGCTTCGGCATCCGCCTGCACGTGATCGTGCGGGAAACCAACGAAGAGGCCTGGGCCGCTGCCGACCGGCTGATCAGTCATCTGGACGACGAAACCATCGCCAAGGCACAGGCCTCGCTGGCTCGCTTCGACTCGGTGGGCCAGCAGCGCATGGCCGCACTGCATGGCGGCCATCGTGACCGACTGGTGGTTGCGCCCAACCTCTGGGCTGGCGTCGGCCTGGTGCGCGGCGGTGCCGGCACAGCCTTGGTGGGCGATGGTCCGACGGTGGCGGCACGGGTCAAGGAATACGCCGACCTCGGCATCGATACCTTCATTTTCTCCGGCTACCCACATCTGGAAGAGAGCTACCGCGTGGCCGAGCTGCTGTTCCCGTACCTGGACCTGGCCCAGCAGAAGCGCCCGGAAGGCCTCGGTTATGTCAGCCCCTTCGGCGAAATCATCTCCAGCGACATCCTGCCGAAGGCGGCCGCCGCCGGCTGACGCTCCACGTGGAACATCCGGGTAGGGTGGATGGCCGAAGCCATCCACGCGCAGAAGCGCCGGGACTGACATGGAGTCGATGCCCAGTACGCGTGGAAAATCGCTGCGCGAGTTTTCCACCCTACGGACGGGCTGGAAGGTCGGGTTGCGCATGGAACGCGCGTAAACGCAGGAGCGCACGAGGCCACAGGGATGTGGCCACTTATCGAGGAAGGCAGGCACCGATTGGTGCTCTGTCCGGTAGACCAGACGATGATTCGAGGTAGGGCATGAACATCACGATCAAACACCTGGCCCTGCGCCTGGCGCCCTGGGCCTTGCCGGTGGCGCTGCTGCTGGCCTGGCAGGGCGCGGTGGCCTTCGGACTGCTGTCCACGCGCATCCTGCCGGCGCCCAGCGCAGTAATCGATGCCGGCTGGGAACTGCTGCGCAGCGGCGAAATATGGAGCCACCTGGCCATCAGCGGTTGGCGCGCCGGCGTCGGCTTCGCCATCGGCGGTGGTATCGGCCTGCTGCTGGGCTTTATCACCGGGCTGTCGAACTGGGGCGAGCGCCTGCTGGACAGCTCGGTGCAGATGATCCGCAATGTGCCGCACCTGGCGCTGATCCCGCTGGTGATCCTCTGGTTCGGCATTGACGAGAGCGCAAAGATCTTCCTGGTCGCACTCGGCACCCTGTTCCCGATCTACCTGAACACCTACCACGGCATCCGCAACGTCGACCCGGCGCTGGTGGAGATGGCGCGCAGCTATGGGCTTTCAGGCTTCTCCCTGTTTCGCCAGGTGATCCTGCCCGGCGCACTGCCGTCGATTCTGGTCGGAGTACGTTTTGCCCTCGGTTTTATGTGGCTCACATTGATCGTCGCCGAGACCATCTCGGCCAGTGCGGGCATCGGCTATCTGGCGATGAATGCGCGGGAGTTCCTGCAGACCGATGTGGTGGTCGTGGCGATCCTGCTTTACGCCGTGCTCGGCAAGCTGGCTGACGTGGCCGCCCGCGGGCTGGAACGACTGTGGTTGCGCTGGCACCCGGCCTATCAGGCCAAGGCAGGTGCGCAATGACCGTCCTGCACGGCATCCCAGGGAACGTACCCGCTAGCGGTGTGCCGCTGGCCATCGAAGGCGTCGGCAAGTCATTCGCCCAACGCGAAGTGCTCAAGGGCATCGATCTCCAGATCCCCGCTGGCCAGTTTGTCGCCGTGGCGGGCCGCAGCGGTTGCGGCAAGAGCACGCTGCTGCGCCTGCTGGCCGGGCTGGACCAGCCAAGCCGCGGCGAGGTACGCAGTGCCGGTGTACGCCTGGCGGAATACCGCGACGAGGTGCGGCTGATGTTCCAGGACGCACGCCTGCTGCCCTGGAAGCGCGTGATCGACAACGTCGGCCTGGGCCTTTCCGGAGACTGGCGACCACGGGCCCAGCAGGCGCTGGCCGAAGTCGGCCTGGCCGAACGCGCCCACGAGTGGCCGGCGGCGCTGTCCGGTGGACAGAAGCAGCGTGTAGCACTGGCCCGCGCCCTGATTCATCAGCCACGGCTGTTGCTGCTGGACGAGCCACTGGGCGCGCTGGATGCGCTGACCCGCATCGAGATGCAGCACCTGATCGAACGGCTCTGGCTGCAGCACGGCTTCACAGTGCTGCTGGTGACCCACGATGTCGCCGAAGCGGTGGCGGTGGCCGACCGGGTGATTCTTATCGAGGACGGCGCTATTGGCCTGGACCTCAATGTGCAGTTGCCGCGCCCACGCAATCGTGGCTCGGCCGCGCTCGCCGCGCTGGAAGCCCAGGTCCTGGACCGCGTGCTGCAACGCCCTGCGCTCGCCGAACGCCCCGAACCCATCACCCCCTTGCCCACGCAATTGCGTTGGGCACTTTAAACATACCCAGGAGTAATCTCATGACCATCAAGGCCATCAACGTACGTAACCAGTTCAAAGGCACCATCAAGGAAATCGTCCACGGCGACGTGCTCTCGGAAATCGACGCGCAGACCGCCGCGGGCATCGTCACTTCGGTAATCACCACCCGCTCGGTCCGCGAGTTGGAGCTGGGGGTTGGCAGCGAAGTCATCGCCTTCGTCAAATCCACCGAGGTGTCCATCGCCAAGCTCTAAGGCAAGCAGACCCGGCCTGCGCGCGTTTCACTACGGGCGCACCGTCTGTAGGGCCGAGCTTGTTCGGCCTTTATGGCCCCGCGGCCGAATCAATTCGCCCCTACGAAGAAAGTCAGGACGGACGCAGCTGCTCCAGGTTCGGCCAGTCGCTCATCTGCACCAGCACATCGGACAGACCCTGCGCGGCGCTGGACAAGGTGTGATCGGCCAGACGCAGCAGGCCGATCCGGCGCTCCACCTGCAGGCCGTGGAGGGGTACGCAGCGTGCCCCCAGCTCATGCATCTGACGAATGCACAACGACGGCACCGCGCTAACCCCCAGGCCGTTGGCTACCAGACGCCCCACTGTCGCCAGCTGGTGACTCTCAAACCCCACCGCCAACTTGCGCCCGCGTGCCGCCAGGCTGCGCTCGAGCAGCAGGCGCACCGCCGACGGGCGTTGCAGGGTAATAAAGGTCTGCTCGAGCAGCTCCTCCCAGTCGAGCTGCGCGCGCTGCGCCAGCGGTGATCCGGCCGGCACCACGGCAACGAAACGGTCGGTGTAGAACGAGGTGAACTCCAGTCCGTCGAGGGCTTCCGGCTCGAAGGCGATGCCCAGCTCCACCTGCCGGCTGCGGACCATTTCCAGCACCCGCTCATTGATCAGGTCATGTACCGCCACGTTGATCTTGGGATAGCGACTGCGGAATACCTTGAGCGCCTCGGGCAGCAGATTGCCGGCGAAGGACGGCATGGCGGCGATGCTCACCGTGCCGCGCTGCAGGGTGAAATGCTGACGCAGCAAGTCTTCGGCATTGTCCCAGTCGGTCTGCAGCCGCCGGGCGATCGGTAGCAGGACCTCCCCTTCAGGCGTCAGGCGTACGCTGCGGGTTGTGCGGATCAACAGCTTGCCGCCCAGGGAATCTTCCAGACTTTTTATCGCCAGGCTCAATGCCGGCTGCGACAAATGCAGGCGTTCGCAGGCCTGAGCGAAGCTCAGAGTTTGCGCAACCGCGAGAAAAGCACGGAGCTGCTTTACGGTCATTGATTTGCCTTTTTGATCAATAGATCAGAAAAACAAACTTAACAAATGAATGCGCCAGGGTGAAGCTCGATCGACAGGCCGGCGGCGATGTCGGTATCAGTATCAGAACAAGAAGAGGAACAGCACCATGGCGGGACTCGACAAACGCGTCAGCAGCTACGAGGAGGCCCTGGCAGGGCTCGAAGACGGCATGACCGTACTGGCCGGCGGCTTCGGCCTGTGTGGCATCCCGGAAAACCTCATCGCGGAAATCCGCCGTCGCGGGGTCAAGGATCTCACTGTGGTGTCCAACAACTGCGGCGTGGATGGCTTTGGCCTCGGCGTACTGCTGGAAGATCGCCAGATCCGCAAGATGATCGCCTCCTACGTGGGCGAGAATGCCCTCTTCGAACAGCAGCTGCTCAACGGCGAGCTGGAAGTCGAACTGACTCCACAAGGCACCCTGGCCGAGAAGATGCGCGCCGGCGGCGCCGGCATTCCGGCCTTCTACACCGCCACCGGCTACGGCACACCGGTGGCCGAAGGCAAGGAAGTGCGCGAAATCGATGGCCGCCACTACATCCTCGAGCATGCCATCCGCGGCGATTTCGCCATCGTCAAAGGCTGGAAGGCCGACCATTTCGGCAACGTCGTCTACCGCCACACCGCGCAGAACTTCAACCCTCTGGCCGCCACTGCCGGCAAGATCACCGTGGTCGAAGTGGAAGAGATCGTCGAGCCCGGCGAGCTGGAGCCGAGCCAGATCCACACCCCGGGCATCTACGTCGATCGCATCATCCAGGGCAGCTTCGAGAAGCGAATCGAGAAGCGCACCCTGCGCGACTGATCCTGCTGCCGATTCCCAGAAGCCCGATTACAAGAAGAGAGTTCCCATGGCACTTACCCGCGAACAGATGGCGCAGCGCGTGGCGCGCGAATTGAAAGACGGTTACTACGTCAACCTCGGCATAGGCATCCCGACCCTGGTGGCCAACTATGTGCCGGCCGGAATCGACGTGATGCTGCAATCGGAAAACGGCCTGCTCGGCATGGGCGCCTTCCCTACCGAGGCCGAGCTGGATGCCGACATGATCAACGCCGGCAAGCAGACGGTCACCGCCCTGCCCGGCGCGGCAATCTTCAACTCGGCCGAATCCTTCGCCATGATCCGCGGCGGCCATGTCGACCTGACGGTGCTCGGCGCCTTCGAGGTGGATGTGCAGGGCAACATCGCCTCCTGGATGATCCCCGGCAAGCTGGTCAAGGGCATGGGCGGCGCGATGGACCTGGTCGCCGGTGCCGAGAACATCATCGTCACCATGACCCACGCCTCCAAGGACGGCGAATCCAAGCTGCTGGAACGCTGCTCGCTGCCACTGACCGGCGCCGGCTGCATCCGCAAGGTGCTCACCGACCTCGCCTACCTGGAAATCGAAGACGGCGCCTTCATCCTGCGCGAGCGCGCACCGGGGGTAAGCGTCGAGGAAATCAAGGCCAAGACTGCCGGGCGCCTGATCGTGCCTGAGCAGGTTCCGGAAATGTCTTTCGATTGAGCGGAGTAACCACCATGCAAGACGTCGTTATCGTTGCCGCCACCCGCACCGCAATCGGCAGTTTCCAGGGCGCGCTGGCCCATGTGCCGGCCGTCGACCTCGGCGCCGCCGTGATCCAGCGTTTGCTGGAGCAGACCGGCATCGCCGGCGAACAGGTCAATGAAGTCATCCTCGGTCACGTACTCACCGCCGGCGCCGGCCAAAACACCGCCCGCCAGGCCGCGGTCAAGGCCGGCCTGCCCCATGGCGTGCCGGCACTGACCCTGAACAAGGTCTGCGGCTCGGGCCTCAAGGCCGTGCAACTGGCCGCCCAGGCGATCCGCTGCGGCGACGCCGAAGTGGTCATCGCCGGTGGCATGGAAAACATGAGCCTGGCACCCTACGTCATGCCCGGCGCCCGCACCGGCCTGCGCATGGGCCATAGCCAGATCGTCGACACCATGATCCAGGACGGCCTGTGGGACGCCTTCAACGACTACCACATGGGCATCACCGCCGAGAATCTGGTGGAGAAGTACCAGCTCTCCCGCGAGGAGCAGGATGCCTTTGCCGCCGCCTCGCAGCAGAAGGCTGCGGCCGCCATCGAGGCCGGGCGCTTCGCCGACGAGATCACCCCGATCCTGATTCCCCAGCGCAAGGGCGAGCCGGTGGCCTTCGCCATCGACGAGCAGCCGCGTGCCGGCACCACCGCCGAGGCGCTGGCCAAGCTGCGCCCGGCGTTCAAGAAGGATGGCAGCGTCACCGCCGGCAATGCTTCCAGCCTCAACGACGGCGCCGCCGCGGTGCTGCTGATGAGTGCTGAAAAGGCCCAGGCTCTCGGCCTGCCGGTGCTGGCGCGCATTGCTGCTTACGGCAGTGCCGGCGTCGACCCGGCGATCATGGGCATCGGCCCGGTGGACGCCACCCGCCGCACCCTGGCCAAGGCCGGTTGGGACATCGCCGAGCTGGACCTGATCGAAGCCAACGAAGCCTTCGCCGCCCAGGCACTGTCGGTGGGCAAGGAGCTGGGCTGGGACGCCGACAAGGTCAACGTCAATGGCGGTGCCATCGCCCTTGGCCATCCGATCGGCGCCTCCGGTTGCCGCATCCTGGTGACCCTGCTGCACGAGATGATCCGCCGCGACGCCCACAAGGGCCTGGCCACGCTATGCATCGGCGGCGGTCAGGGCGTGGCGCTGGCCGTCGAACGCTAACTGCTCACACGAGGAACCCCAACCAGCCCGGTCTCGACCGGGCTGTGGCAAACCGCGCCCTGGCGCTAACCCGCCTGATCAACACGAACATAAGAAACAAACATAAGAAGAGGCATCACCCATGTTCAACACCCTCACTGGCTGGAGCGTAAGCCTGGTACAACGCTACCTGCCCTCCGCCTTCGTCTTCTCCGCGCTGCTCACCTTCGCGGTGCTGATTGCCGGCATGCTTTCCACCGACCAGTCGCTACCGGCCATGGTGCAGCACTGGAGCGGCGGCTTCTGGACCCTGCTCGGCTTCGCCATGCAGATGGCGCTGATCTTCGTCACCGGTCATGCGCTGGCCAGTGCCCCGCTGGTCAACCGCCAGCTCGACCGCCTGGCCGGCATGGCCCGCACGCCGGGTCAGGCGATCGTCATGGTCACCCTGGTGGCGCTGGTCGGCTGCTGGGTCAACTGGGGCTTCGGCCTGGTGATCGGCGCCGTCTTCGCCCGCGCGCTGGCCCGTCAGGTCAAGGGCGTCGACTACCCGCTGCTGGTGGCGGCGGCCTATTCGGGTTTCCTGGTCTGGCACGGCGGCCTTGCCGGCTCAGTGCCGCTGTCGCTGGCCAGCGGCGGCCCGGACCTGGCGCGGATGACCGCAGGCGTGCTGACCGAAGCTGTACCGATCACCGAAACCCTGTTCACAACGCTGAACCTGACCATCGTCGCGCTGCTGTTCATCGGCCTGCCACTGCTCAACCGCGCCATGCATCCGCGCCAGGACGTCAAGGTTGCCGATCCGGCCAAGCTGGTGGAAGCCGCCGCTGAACAGCCGCTGCGCGAAACCCCGGCCCAGCGCGTCGACGACAGCCGCATCCTCGGCCTGGCGCTGGTGGCCATGGCTGCCATCTACCTGTTCAACCATTTCAGCAGCAAGGGCTTCGTGCTCGGCCTGGACGTGGTGATTGCGATCTTCCTGTTCTGCGGCCTGCTGCTGCACGGAACCCCGGAGCGCTACATGCGCGCGGTGGACGTGAGTGTGCGCGGCATCGGCGGCATCGTCCTGCTGTTCCCCTTCTACGCCGGGATCATGGGCATGATGATGGGCGCCAACGCCGAAGGCATTTCCCTGGGCCGCCAAGTCACCGAGACCTTCATTTCCTGGTCGTCCGCCGACACCTTCCCGCTGCTGGCCTTCCTCAGCGCTGGCGTGGTCAACGTGTTCGTGCCTTCCGGGGGCGGCCAGTGGGCGGTACAGGGCCCCATCATGCTGCCGGCCGCCCAGGCTCTCGGCGTCTCGCCGACCGTCACCGCCATGGCCATTGCCTGGGGTGATGCCTGGACCAACATGATCCAGCCGTTCTGGGCGCTGCCGCTGCTCGGCATCGTCGGCCTCGGCGCTCGCGACATCATGGGCTACTGCCTGATGATGCTGCTCTACTCGGGCGTGGTCATCTGCGGTGCCTTCTATTTCCTGACCTGATCAGGCCAAAACGGTGGGCGGTGCAAAGCCGTCCGCCTGGCCAATGCCCCGCCTGGCATAGGCCATGTCACTCCCGCCTTGCCAAACTCTCACAATTCCTTACGGCTCGCTGAGCGCATTTAAGCGCGCGCGCATTGGCGTGTCCGTTTCGTCGGGTTAAAGTGCCCAATCAAGTAAAACCGTCGGTTATTGGGTCCAAGGATCTGCCACCATAGACCACTGCCGCCGGTTTTCCGGTAGCACTCGCATTGATGCTGCGCGTGATTCGGCCAGCACAGCCTGAACAAGGACACACAATGAGCACTACCGACGCCCAGGATCTCCTGGACGCCATCGAACGCTGCGCCGAAGAGCCTATTCATATTCCCGGCAGCATCCAACCACACGGTTTTCTGTTAGCCGTCGATGAGGCTCAGCTGCGCATCCAGCAGGTCAGCGAAAACATCCGCCAGTGGCTGGGCCTCGACGCCGAAGCGCTGCTGGGCCAACCGCTTTCGGCATTGTTCGACACCAGGCGAATCGAGTCCGGGCTGGCCGCACTGGCTGAAGATGACCAGAACCCGTTTCACCTGGGCGATATCAGTTTCAGTCTCGATGGCGCTGATGCAGGTGCGTTCGCGCTGATGGCGCACCGCCGCAACGACCAGCTGATCCTGGAATTCGAGCGCGCCGGTAGCACCCATGATGCATACGACACGCTCTATCCGCTGATGCGCACCTTCGTTACCCAGCTTCACGAGACCCACGAGTTACTCGGTCTTTGTGAGCTGGCCGTCAAGGAGGTCAAGCGCATCACCGGGTTTGGCCGGGTCAAGGCCTACCAGTTCGATGCCGAAGGCAACGGCACCGTGCTGGCCGAGGAAGCCGACCCAGGTTATGCCCGGTATCTGGGCCTGTGTTTTCCGGCCTCGGATATCCCGCCCCAGGCCCGCCAGCTGTACCAGCAGAACCTTATCCGCGTGATCCAGGACGCGAACTATCAGCCCTCACCCCTGACACCGGCGCTGAATCCCGCCACTGGCGAGCCCCTTGATCTAAGTTTCGCCGCCCTGCGCAGCGTGTCGCCGGTGCATCTTCAGTACATGCGCAACATGGGCACGCTGGCCTCGATGTCGATCTCCATCATCGTGCGCGGCCGGCTCTGGGGGCTGATCTCCTGTCACGATGCCGAACCACGCCAGGTGAGCTACCAGACCCGTACCTCTTGCGAGCTGCTGGGGCGCATTCTGGCCTTGCAGATCGAAGCGAGAGAGGTGGAAACCCTGTCGCGGCGCCAGCTGGAGCTGCGCCAGCAGATCGTGCGGATGTTGTCGGCCATGGCCGATCACGACAGCGTGGTGGAAGGCTTTCGCCAGCTGCCGGATGTCGCATTGGCGTTTGCCGGTGCCAATGGCGCCGCGATCATTTCGGCGGAAATCTGCGAAACCATCGGCGAAACACCCGACCATGAACAGCTCATGCGGCTGGTCCAATGGCTGGGCCAGCAGCGCGACCAGCTGATTTACCACACCGACTGCGTCAGCCGCGACATTCCCAGCCTGCCCGAGCTGGCCGAGCACTGCGCCGGGGTCATGGCAATTTCCATCTCCCGCCTGCACGCCCACTACGTGATCTGGTTCCGAAGTGAACAGATCAAGATCGTCAACTGGGCCGGACAGCCGGAAAAACAGGTGGATCGCCAAAGCGGTGCCCTCAGCCCACGGCACAGCTTCGAGCGCTGGCAACAGATTTTCAGTGGCTACGCCCTTCCGTGGGAGCCGGTGGAAGTCGAGGGTGCGCTGGAACTGCGCAGTGCAGTGCTCGGCATCGTACTACGCAAGGCCGAGGAACTGGCCCAGCTGGCCGGTGAACTGCGTGCCAGCAACAAGGAACTGGAGTCCTTTTCCTACAGCGTCTCCCACGACCTGCGTGCACCGCTGCGCCATATCGCCGGCTATACCGAGCTGCTCAGCGAGCTGGAAGGCAACCGCCTGAGCGAACGCGGCGCGCGCTTTCTCGACAATATCGCCGACGCTGCCAGCTTCGCCGGCACCCTGGTCGACAACCTCCTGAGTTTCTCGCAGATGGGGCGCTCGGCCTTGCGCCTGTCCGATGTAAACCTTGACGCACTGGTCGCCTCTATCCGCGAGGAACTCGCTCCCGACTGTGAAGGCCGGGAGATCGAGTGGCGGCTGCTGCCGATGCCGATCATCGTCGCCGATGCAGCATTCCTGCATATGGCGTTGCGCAATCTCATCGACAACGCAGTGAAGTACACCCGCAACCGCGAGCATGCGGTGATCGAGATCGGTGCCACCCAGCGCATGGGCGAAGTAACCGTCTATGTGCGCGACAACGGCGTGGGCTTCGACATGCAATATGCCGACAAGCTGTTCGGTGTATTCCAGCGCCTGCATCGCATGGAAGAGTTCGAGGGAACCGGCATCGGCCTGGCCAGCGTGCGCCGGATCATCGAGCGCCACGATGGCCGGGTCTGGGCTGAAAGCGAGCCTGAACAGGGCGCTACCTTCTATTTCGCGTTACCAAAATTGTCCTACACACCTCTTGCCTCTTGAAGACACAAGCGATGCTGAAACCGATACTTCTCGTGGAAGACAACCCCCACGATCTGGAACTGACACTGATTGCACTGGAGCGCAGCCAGCTGGCGAACGAAGTGGTCATCATGCGCGATGGCGCCGAAGCACTGAGCTACCTGCTGCGCACCGACAAACATGCAAGCCGCGCCGACGGCAATCCTGCCGTGCTGCTGCTGGACCTCAAATTGCCGAAGGTGGACGGCCTGGAAGTCCTGAAGATCGTGCGCGATACGCCAGAGTTGCGCAGTATTCCAGTGGTTATGCTGACCTCGTCGCGGGAAGAGCCCGACCTGCTCAAAGCCTACGAGCTGGGGGTGAACGCTTACGTGGTCAAGCCGGTCGAATTCAAGGATTTTGTCGCCGCTATTTCTGACCTGGGCATCTTCTGGGCGGTGCTCAACGAGCCGCCACCCGGCTCCCTGCGGCTCAAGCGCGCGCGCCCGCACGATGACACCTGAGGGTCGCTCGTTGCTCAGTTTGCAGCTCCCGCTTTTATCGACTGGGTAACTATGCCAGCGCCAAAAAACATCAGCGTCCTGTTCATCGAGGACAGTCCACACGATGCCGAACTGGCCCAGCTATCGCTGGAGCGCAGCGGCTATACCCTGTCGCATACAGAGCGGGTCTACGATCACCAGGGCGTGGTCGAGGCCTTGCAGCGACAGGAATTCCACCTGATCCTGGCCGACTTCATCCTGCCGGGCTTTTCCGGCAGCCAGGCGCTGCAACTGGCTCGCCAGCTGGCGCCGCAGACACCGTTCATTTTCCTCTCCGGTGTATTTGGAGAGGAAAATGCGGTCAACATGATGCGCTCCGGCGCCGTCGATTACGTGCTCAAGCAGAACCTCGGCTTCCTGCCGAAGGCCGTCGAGCGCGCCCTGGGCGAAGTCAATGAGCACCGCAAGCGATTGGAGGCGGAAAAGGCCCTGCGTGAAGTGGAGGTGCGCGCACGCCTGGCCATCAATGCAGCACGGCTGGGCATGTGGGATTACGAGCCCAAGAACGACACCCTGATTTGGGATGAACGCAGCCGCGCCATGTGCGGCCTGGCACCAGACGCTCCGGTGAGCATGGCGCTGTTGGAGCAGCTTTGCCATCCGGAAGACCGAGAGGCACTGCGTCTGCACGTGCGTCAGGCACTAGGTCAGGAGAGTAATGGCGAGTTCTGCACCACCTTCCGGGTGTTGCGCGGGGGCGCTCGCACCTGCTGGATAGAAATCCGTGGCCAGGCCTTTTTCGAGGATGGAGTCTGTACCCGCTTCCTCGGCGTGATGATGGATATCACCGAGCAGCAGTTGGCGACCCAGACCCTGAAGCGCATCAACGAAACCCTGGGTGAGCGGGTCGAGGAGCGCACCCGTGAACGCGACCGTACCTGGGAGCTGTCACGGGACCTGCTGGCCGTTACCCAGCTGGACATGCTGCCGATCGCCCTGAACCCGATCTGGAAGGACACCCTCGGCTGGTCCTTCGAGCAGCTGATGCAACATCCCCTGAGCCAGCTGGTTCATCCGGATGACATGCAGGAATCGCAGGCCGAAACCGCCCGTATCGCCAAGGGCAAGGTCACCAATCGCTTCGTCAATCGGCTGCGCCATCGCGACGGCAGTTATCGCTGGTTGTCCTGGTCCGCCGTGGCCGACGACGGCCGCATCTATGCCGCAGCACGAGATATCACCAACGAAATAGCCGCCGTCGACAAGCTCGCTGAAGCCAACCGTCAGCTGCGCGCGCAGATCCAGGAACGCGAGCGCGTCGAGGCTACCTTGCAGCAGATGCAGCGCCTGGAAGCCGTGGGCCAGCTGACCGCCGGCGTCGCCCATGACTTCAATAACCTGCTGACGGTCATCCTGACCAGCACCAGCTTTCTGCAAAACGATCTTGAAACCGGCGTTCCGGCCGAGCGCAGCCTGCGCCGGCTGCAGTACATTCGCGATGCCGGTGAGCGCGGTGCGACCCTGACCAGTCAACTGCTTGCCTTTGCCCGGCGCCAGCAGCTGGCACCGACTGCAGTGGATCTCAACGAGACCCTGGTAGCGCTGCTCAGCCTGCTCAAAAGCACCCTGGGCGGCAACGTGCGCATCGAAACCGATATGCAGTCCGATCTATGGCATGCGCTGGTGGACCCGACGCAGATCGAAATGATCATCCTTAACCTGGCGATCAACGCCCGTGATGCCATGGGTGACAGCGGCCAGCTGACATTGGGCACCCGCAATGCCGTGGTTGACCAGCCGGCCTTGCGCGCCGAGGACCCAGCTCCCGGTGAATACGTGGTGCTGTCGGTAACCGATACCGGCGCCGGTATGAGTGAGGAAGTATTGAGCAAGGCCTTCGAGCCTTTCTTCACCACCAAGGAAGTAGGCAAAGGCTCGGGGCTCGGCCTGGCCCAGGTATTCGGCTTCGCCAAGCAGTCCAGCGGCGGCGCGCACATCCGCAGCCAACTGGGCGTTGGCACCACGGTGCAGGTGTTCCTGCCGCGCACAAGCGTACCGCAGCAAGCCGAAGCGCTCGCGCCGTCGCGCGCCCGCTCCCCTCTCGGCCGACACAGTATTCTGCTGGCAGATGATGACCACAGCGTGCGCGAGGTGACGGCACAGATGCTGAAGAACCTCGGCTTCGCCGTGACCGAGGCGGAAAGCGGCGACCAGGCGCTACAACTGCTGGCCGAGGGCATTGAAGTCGACCTGCTGCTGGCCGATTTCGCCATGCCGGGCATGAACGGCGGCGAGCTGGCCCGTACCGTAAGAATCCGCTACCCGGAGCTGCCGGTGATCATCGTGACCGGCTATGTGGAGCTGAGCGAGCTGGGGCTGACGGACTTCCCGATCATTCAGAAACCCTTCCGCGAAGAGCAATTGGCCAGCCGGATTCAACTGACCCTCGACGAAAGCAGACATAACAATGGCTGAGCTGCGTACCCGTCTCCGCATGGCCACCGCCCCTCTGCATGAACAGGTGGATAACGCCTATGCCGCGTTCGACTTCGATCAGGAGGGCGGCTACCTCAGCTTTTTGCGTGCCCATGGCCGCGTCTTAGGCAGCATGGAAGTCGCCTTGGAGCAGGCCGGCATTGCTGGTCTGCTGGAAGACTGGCCAGAGCGGGTTCGCCGCCATGCCCTGTTCGCGGACCTTGAGGCGCTAGGCAGTCCGGTACCCTTACCGTTGCCAGCACCGGAGCTTGACGATAGTGCCGGCAGCTGGGGCGCTGCATACGTTTTGGAAGGCTCCCGCCTGGGCGGGCGGGTGCTGGCACGAAGGCTTCACCAGCTCGATCCTTCTGCACCATCGCTTTACCTGGAGCACGGCGACACGGCCAAGCTCTGGCCGACGTTCCTCGCGCAGCTCGAGACCGCCCATCCGTGCACCTGGCCGGCCATACAGGCGGCCGCCGAAGCGACCTTCGAGCTGTTCATTCGCGCTGCCGCGCTCGAGCACTCCCAGTGCATCGCCGAAAACGAAAAAGGCCCCGAAGGGCCTTTTCATCATGTAGCTGAGACCGGGCTGAGCGTCACTCAACAGTGACCGACTTGGCCAGGTTGCGTGGCTGGTCGACGTCGGTGCCGCGCAGTACGGCAACGTAATAGGACAGCAGCTGCAGCGGCAGCGTGTAGAGAACCGGCGCCAGCGCATCGTGGATGCTGGGCATGTTCACGACGTAGGTGCCTTCGCCATTCTCCATCCCTGCCGCGCCATCGGCGAAGACGATCAGCTCACCACCACGTGCACGCACTTCCTGCAGGTTGGACTTGAGCTTTTCCAGCAGCTCGTTGTTGGGTGCCACTGTAACCACAGGCATGTCGGCATCCACCAGCGCCAGCGGGCCATGCTTGAGCTCGCCGGCCGGATAGGACTCGGCGTGGATGTAGGAGATTTCCTTGAGCTTGAGCGCCCCTTCCATCGCCACCGGGTACTGCGCACCGCGGCCGAGGAACAGGGTGTGGTGCTTCTCGGCGAAATGCTCGGCGATCTTCTCCACCGTGGCATCCATGGCCAGCGCCTCGCCCAGGCGGGTCGGCAGACGCCGTAGTTCGGCCACTAGCTCGGCTTCCTTGTCCGCTGCGAGGGTGCCGCGAACCTGGCCGAGAGCCAGGGTCAGCAGCATCAGGCCGACCAGCTGGGTGGTGAACGCCTTGGTCGAGGCGACGCCGATTTCCGGCCCGGCCTGGGTCAGCAGGCAGAGGTCGGATTCACGCACCAGCGAACTGATGCCGACGTTGCACACGGCCAGGCTGGCCAGATAGCCGGCGCCCTTGGTATTGCGCAGCGCGGCCAGGGTATCGGCAGTTTCGCCGGACTGGGAAATGGTCACGAACAGCGTATCGGGCTGCACCACCACCTTGCGATAACGGAACTCGCTGGCCACTTCCACCTGGCAGGGAATACCGGCCAGTTCTTCCAGCCAATAACGCGCGACCATGCCGGCGTGATAGCTGGTGCCGCAGGCAACGATCTGCACGTTGCGGACCTTGGCGAACAGCTCGGCAGCCTGCGGACCGAAGGCCTGCACCAGCACATGGTCGTCGCCCAGACGACCTTCCAGAGTGCGCTGCACCACCGTGGGCTGCTCATGGATTTCCTTGAGCATGAAGTGGCGGTATTCGCCCTTGTCCGCGGCTTCGGCTCCTTCGTGATACTGCACGGATTCGCGTTGCACCGGCTGACCGTCGGCATCCCAGATCTGCACGCTGTCGCGGCGGATCTCGGCGATGTCGCCTTCCTCCAGATACATGAAGCGGTCGGTGACCTGACGCAGCGCCAGCTGATCGGAAGCGAGGAAGTTCTCGCCCAGCCCCAGACCGATCACCAGCGGGCTGCCGCTGCGGGCGGCGAGCAGGCGGTCCGGCTGTTTGGCACTGACCACTGCCAAACCATAGGCACCGTGCAGTTCCTTGATGGCCGCCTTGAGCGCGACGGTCAGATCACCAAACTCGGCAAGCTTGTGATTCAGCAGATGCACGATCACTTCGGTATCGGTATCGGAAACGAACTCGTAACCGAGCGCCTGGAGCTGGCTACGCAGCGCTTCGTGGTTCTCGATGATGCCGTTGTGCACCACCGCTAGATCGTCGCCGGACAGGTGCGGGTGAGCATTGCGTTCACACGGCGCACCATGGGTCGCCCAGCGAGTGTGGGCGATGCCCAGGCGCCCGGTCAGCTCTTCAGCGCGCTGGGCACTCTCCAGCTCGGCCACCTTGCCCGAGCGGCGCAGGCGGCGCAGGGTTCCCGAGGCATCCAGCACGGCAATGCCGGCACTGTCATAACCGCGATATTCGAGGCGCTTTAGGCCCTCAAGAAGAATTGCGCTGATATTGCGCTCGGCGACGGCGCCAACGATGCCACACATGTTCAGTTCTCCAGATTGTTTTCGATGGCCGCGCAGATCAACCTGACGCCACGGGCCTGAATGCTGTCACGCGCCTCGGGGTCGAGACGATCATCGGTGATCAGGGTATGAATGCCGCTCCAGGGCAGCTCCAGGTTGGGAATGCGCCGGCCGACCTTGTCCGATTCGACCATGACGATCACTTCGCGGGCGACTTCGGCCATGACCCGCGACAGGCCCAGCAATTCGTTGAAAGTGGTGGTACCACGCTCGAGATCGATGCCATCGGCACCGATAAACAGCTGATCGAAATCATAGGAGCGCAACACCTGTTCGGCCACCTGGCCCTGGAAGGATTCGGAATGCGGATCCCAGGTGCCGCCGGTCATCAGCAGCACGGGCTCGTGTTCCAGCTCGCGCAGGGCATTGGCCACATTCAGCGAGTTGGTCATCACTACCAGGCCATGGGTACGCCCCAACTGCGGAATCATCGCCGCCGTGGTGGTGCCGCTGTCGATGATGATCCGTGCATGCTCGCGAATGCAGGCGACCGCGGCACGGGCAATGGCTTGCTTGATCGGCGAAACCGGCTGAATGGACTCGCCAATCAGTTCCTGCGGCAAGGACACCGCACCACCATAACGGCGCAACAACAGGCCGTTCTTCTCCAGCGCAGCGAGATCCTTGCGAATGGTGACTTCGGAGGTTTCGAAGTGCCGCGACAAGGCATCGACACTGACCTCACCCTGCTCGTTGAGCAGCGCAAGGATGGCGTGGCGACGCTGTGGCGTATTGCGCTTCGACATACAGACGTTTCGATTCGAAAGTTAAGAGTGCGAATCAAAACCTAGAGATGCCCGCGAGTCAAGCCTCAATTGAGGGTCAGCTTGACGCCAAAACCCACCAGGCATAGCCCGGCAAGCTTTTCCAGACCACGTGCAACACGCGGATTGGCACGCATACGTTCGGCGAGAAAGTAGGTGCTCAGTACGATCACCAGCCCGTAAAGGAAGGTCAGCACAGCGATGGTCACCGCCAGAAAGCTGAAGGTCAGCATTCCCTGGTGGCGCTGCGGATCGATGAACAGCGGGAAAAAGGCCATGTAGAAGACGATGGCCTTGGGATTGAACAGGGTGATCAGACATGTCTGGCGCAGGTATTGCCTTGGCCTGATCTCCAGCGTAGGTGCAGCGCCGGGTTTGGCCAGCAGCATGCGCAGACCGAGCCAGATCAGATAGGCCGCGCCCAGCCATTGCACCAGGTGAAAGGCTGTCGGGTAGGCCTTCAATACGGCTGCGACACCGGCGACGGCAAGCCACATCAGTACCTGATCGCCGAGAATGATGCCCAACGTTGAAGCCAGACCGCCGCGGATCCCGCCTTTGCCTGTGGATAGAATAAGCGCGAGGTTTCCCGGCCCTGGAATCGCCAGCAGAATGATGAAGGCGACTACAAAAGCACCATAATCGGTTACGCCAAACATGCTTTTACTTCCGTCGTATTAGGATGTGTACAAAAAGTCGTCGAGCGAAGGTCAGGCGAGGCAAAAACGGGTGAGGAAGCGGAGTTTACGAGCTGTAAATGAGCATTCCGAACCCGTTTTTAACGAAGCATCACCGAGCGCAGGCACTTTTCGTACAGAGCCTAGGCAGACCTGCTACCGCGCTGCGGTCCGACAAAGCTGCTTTTAGGACTTCTTGTCGGCCTTAACCGGCCGCTGCCAGCCCTCGATATTGCGCTGGCGCCCACGACCAAGCGCCAAAGTATGTGCCGGTACGTCTTCGGTGATGACCGAGCCGGCGCCGGTAGTCGCGCCAGCGCCCAGGTTCAGCGGAGCCACCAGGGAGCTGTTGGAGCCGATGAATACATCCTCGCCCATCACCGTCTTGAACTTGTTGGCGCCGTCATAGTTGCAGGTGATGGTGCCAGCACCGATGTTGGTCCGCGCGCCGATTTCAGCGTCGCCCAGGTAGCTCAAATGGCCTGCCTTGGCGCCTTCGCCAAGCACCGCATTCTTCATCTCGACGAAGTTGCCCACATGAGCTTTGGCGCCCAGCACGCTGCCGGGCCGCAACCGGGCGAAGGGACCGCAATCGGCGCCTTCACCCACTTCTGCGTCTTCCAGATGAGAGTTGGCCTTGATGATCGCCCCCTTGCGCAGGGTGGAATTTCTGATCACGCAGTTCGGCCCGATCTGCACGTCATCTTCGATAATCACCCGGCCTTCGAGAATCACGTTGATGTCGATCAGCACATCGCGCCCCACAGAAACCTCGCCACGCACATCAAAACGCGCCGGATCACTCAGCGTCACGCCCTGCGCCATCAAGCGACGCGCCGCGCGCAGCTGATAGTGGCGCTCCAGCTCGGCCAGTTGGATCCGGTCATTGGCGCCCTGTACTTCCATGGCGTCCCCGGAGTGTTCCGTGGCGACACGTAGGCCGTCGGCCACTGCCATGGCGATCACGTCGGTCAGGTAATACTCGCCCTGGGCGTTGCTGTTGGACAGGCGCCCCAGCCATTCGCCAATGCGGCTGCCAGGCACCGCCAGGATGCCGGTATTGCCTTCGCGGATCGCCCGCTGTTCGTCACTGGCGTCCTTGTGTTCGACGATCGCCTGCACCTCGCCACGCTCGTCACGCACGATGCGTCCATAGCCGGTGGGATCGTCGAGCATCACGGTAAGCAGCGCCAGCTGGTCGGGGCCGACCTTGTGCAACAGCCGCTGCAAGGTCTCGGCTTCGATAAGCGGCACATCGCCGTAGAGGATCAGCACCCGCTCCGCCGACAGGTTGGGCAGCGCTTGAGCCACTGCATGACCAGTGCCCAGTTGTTCGGCCTGGACCACCCAGCTCAGATCGTCACCTGCCAGACGCTCGCGAACCAGCTCGGCGCCGTGACCGATCACCACCTGGATGCTTTTCGGCTGCAAGGCGCGCGCGGTATCGATGACGTGACCAAGCATGGATTTGCCCGCCACCGGATGCAGAACCTTGGGCAGTGCCGAGCGCATGCGGGTGCCCTGTCCGGCAGCGAGAATGACGATATCGAGTGACATGGATGCGATCCTGAAGAAGTTCGAAAAGGTGCCGGCCTGGCCGGAATCGGCGAACGGCGGAAACGAAAAAGGGTAGCCAAGGCTACCCTTTTACGCATGCGCGATGAAGCTGAAGTCGCGGTTCGATCAGTGCCGACCGTACTTCTTGCGCAGGTGCTCGATGGTGCGCAGCTGGGCTGCGGCCTCGGCCAGACGAGCAGCGGCGGATCCGTAATCGAAATCCGCGCCCTTCTCGTTCAGCGCCTTTTCGGCCGCCTTCACGGCAGCCTGAGCAGCAGCTTCGTCGATGTCCTTGGCGCGAGTAGCGGTATCGGCCAGAACCTTCACCATGTTCGGCTGAACTTCAATGAAGCCGCCGGAAATGTAGAAGATTTCTTCCTCGCCACCCTGCTTGATCACCCGCACCGGACCCGGCTTGAGATCGCTCAGCAACGGCGCGTGGCCCGGCAGGATACCGATGTCACCCAGGTTGCCATGGGCGACGACCATTTCCACCAGCCCCGAGAACAGCTCTTCTTCCGCACTGACGATGTCGCAATGGACTGTCATAGCCATACTTATGCCTCGGTAATCTTCCCCCGGACCGGACAGAGCCGGCCCAGGGGCGGGATCGGCGCCCGCAAGCGGGCGCGCCAGTTACAGTTTCTTCGCTTTCTCGATGGCTTCGTCGATGGTACCGACCATGTAGAAGGCCTGCTCCGGCAGGTCATCGTAGTCACCATTGAGAATGCCCTGGAAGCCACGGATGGTTTCCTTCAGCGACACGTACTTGCCCGGAGCGCCGGTGAAGACCTCGGCCACGTGGAACGGCTGGGACAGGAAGCGCTGAATCTTACGAGCGCGCGCTACCAGCTGCTTGTCCTGCTCGGACAGCTCGTCCATACCCAGGATGGCAATGATGTCCTTCAGTTCCTTGTAGCGCTGCAGCACGTACTGCACGCCGCGAGTCACTTCGTAGTGCTCCTGGCCAACTACCAGCGGATCCAGCGAACGGCTGGTGGAGTCCAGCGGGTCAACGGCCGGGTAGATACCCAGGGAAGCGATGTCACGCGACAGTACGACGGTGGCGTCCAAGTGGGCGAAGGTGGTCGCCGGGCTCGGGTCGGTCAGGTCGTCCGCGGGAACGTATACGGCCTGGATCGAGGTGATCGAACCGGTCTTGGTGGAGGTGATGCGCTCCTGCAGAACGCCCATTTCCTCGGCCAGAGTCGGCTGATAACCCACCGCGGACGGCATACGACCCAGCAGCGCGGACACTTCGGTACCGGCCAGGGTGTAACGGTAGATGTTGTCGATGAACAGTAGAACGTCCTTGCCTTCTTCGCGGAACTTCTCGGCCATGGTCAGGCCGGTCAGTGCCACGCGCAGACGGTTTCCTGGCGGCTCGTTCATCTGACCGTAGACCATCGCTACCTTGTCGAGAACGTTGGAGTCCTTCATCTCGTGGTAGAAGTCGTTACCCTCACGAGTACGCTCACCCACACCGGCGAACACGGACAGACCGCTGTGCGCCTTGGCGATGTTGTTGATCAGCTCCATCATGTTGACGGTCTTACCAACACCCGCACCACCGAACAGACCGACCTTACCGCCCTTGGCGAACGGGCAGACCAGGTCGATGACCTTGATGCCGGTTTCCAGCAGATCGGTACCACCAGCCTGCTCGGCGTAGCTTGGCGCCGCGCGATGGATGCCCCACAGCTCTTCGCACTCGACCGGACCGGCTTCGTCGATGGGCTCGCCCAGGACGTTCATGATACGGCCCAGGGTACCTGCGCCGACCGGAACGGCAATTGCCTTGCCGCTGTTGTTGACGTCCAGGCCACGCTTGAGGCCTTCGGTCGAACCCATGGCGATGGTACGGACAATGCCGTCGCCCAGCTGCTGCTGGACTTCCAGGGTGGTCTCGGCGCCCTGAACTTTCAGCGCGTCATAGACGTTCGGTACCTGATCGCGTGGAAATTCCACGTCGATAACGGCGCCGATGATTTGAACGATACGTCCGCTACTCATTTTTGGTTCCTCTGAATATTTGAACCGTTCTTAAACCGCGGCAGCGCCGCCGACGATTTCCGAAATTTCCTGAGTGATCGCAGCCTGACGGGCCTTGTTGTAGACCAGTTGCAGGTCGCTGATAAGCTCCCCTGCGTTGTCGGTTGCGCTCTTCATTGCAATCATCCGCGCGGCCTGTTCGGCTGCACCGTTCTCAACCACAGCCTGATAGGTCTGGGACTCGATGAAACGAACCAGCAGGGCATCCAGCAACTGCTGGGCATCCGGTTCGTAGAGGTAGTCCCACTGACCTTTCTTGACCTGTTCGGCGTTCGCGTCTGCAGCCAGCGGCAGCAGTTGGTCGATCGTCGGCTTCTGGGTCATGGTGTTGATGAACTTGTTGGATACCAGATACAAGCGATCCACCCGGCCTTCCTGGAAGGCATCGAGCATGACCTTGACGCTGCCGATCAGATCATTGATCGACGGCGCTTCACCGATGTTGCCGATGGCTGCAACCACGTTGCCGCCAAAACTACGGAAGAAGCTTGCACCCTTGTTACCGATCACGCAGAGGTCTGCCTCGATCTTCTGATCGTGCCATTCCTTCATGTGCTTGATCAGTGCCTTGAACAGGTTCGTGTTCAGGCCACCGCACAGGCCACGATCGGTCGATACAACGATATAACCGACACGCTTGACCGGACGATCCACCATGAACGGATGACGGTACTCCGGGTTGGCGTTGGCCAGATGACCAATCACCTGCCGGATCCGCTCCGCGTAAGGACGGCTGGCAGCCATGCGCTGTTGTGCCTTGCGCATCTTGCTGACCGCGACCTTTTCCATGGCGCTGGTGATCTTCTGCGTACTTTTGATGCTCGCAATCTTGCTGCGAATCTCTTTTGCGCCTGCCATTTGACACCTATCGGGTTAGCAGGCGGGAGCCTTTCGGCTCCCGCTGCGGCTTACCAGCTTTGCGTGGCCTTGAACTTCTCGATACCGGCCTTCAGACCAGCGTCGATTTCGTCGTTGAAGTCACCCTTCACGTTGATCTTCGCCATCAGATCGGCGAACTCGTGGTTGAAGAAGGCGATCAGGGCCTGCTCGAAGGCGCCAACCTTGGCCACTTCCACGTCGGTCAGGAAGCCACGCTCGGCGGCATACAGGGACACGGACATTTCGGCGATGGACATCGGCGCATACTGCTTCTGCTTCATCAGCTCGGTTACACGCTGACCATGCTCAAGCTGCTTGCGGGTCGCTTCGTCCAGGTCGGAAGCGAACTGCGCGAACGCAGCCAGTTCACGGTACTGGGCCAGCGCGGTACGAATACCACCGGACAGCTTCTTGATGATCTTGGTCTGGGCAGCGCCACCAACACGGGATACCGAGATACCGGCGTTAACGGCCGGACGGATGCCTGCGTTGAACATGGCCGATTCCAGGAAGATCTGACCGTCGGTGATGGAAATCACGTTGGTCGGAACGAACGCGGAAACGTCGCCAGCCTGGGTTTCGATGATCGGCAGTGCGGTCAGGGAACCGGTCTTGCCTTTCACTTCGCCCTTGGTGAACTGCTCCACGTACTCCTCGGAAACGCGGGAAGCGCGCTCCAGCAGACGGCTGTGGAGGTAGAACACGTCGCCCGGGTAGGCTTCACGTCCCGGCGGACGACGCAGCAGCAGGGAAATCTGGCGGTAGGCCACAGCCTGCTTGGACAGATCGTCATACACGATCAGCGCGTCTTCACCGCGGTCACGGAAGTACTCGCCCATGGTGCAACCGGCATAAGGAGCCAGGAACTGCAGTGCGGCGGACTCGGAAGCCGAAGCGGCAACGATGATGGTGTTGGCCAGGGCGCCGTGCTCTTCCAGCTTGCGCACCACGTTGGCGATGGTCGACTGCTTCTGACCAACGGCGACGTAGACGCATTTGATGCCACTGTTGCGCTGGTTGATGATGGCGTCGATGGCCATGGCGGTCTTACCGATCTGACGGTCACCAATGATCAGCTCACGCTGACCACGGCCGACCGGGATCATGGCGTCGACCGACTTGTAGCCGGTCTGTACCGGCTGGTCGACCGACTTACGCCAGATCACGCCGGGTGCCACTTTCTCGACAGCGTCGGTCAGCTTGGCGTTGACCGGACCTTTGCCATCGATCGGGTTACCCAGAGCATCGACTACGCGACCCAGCAGTTCCGGACCTACCGGAACTTCGAGGATGCGGCCGGTGCACTTGGCGCTCATGCCTTCGGTCAGGCCCAGGTAGTTACCCAGAACCACGGCACCTACGGAGTCCTGCTCCAGGTTCAGTGCCATACCAAAGATGCCGCCAGGGAACTCGATCATCTCGCCATACATCGCATCGGCCAGGCCGTAGATGCGTACGATGCCGTCAGACACGCTGACGACGGTGCCCTCATTACGGGCTTGAGCAGCGACATCGGATTTCTCGATGCGCTGCTTGATGATTTCACTAATCTCGGAAGGATTCAGTTGCTGCATGCCATGACCCTCAAATCAGGATTTCAACGATTCGGCCAACTGGCTCAGTTTGCCGCGGACCGAACCGTCGACAACCACATCACCGGCGCGAATGACCACGCCGCCGATCAGAGCAGGATTCACGGCCTGCTGGAGGTTAACGGTGCGATCTAGCCGCTTCGACAGGGCGGCAGCCAAAGTTTGGAGTTGTGCGTTGCTGAGCTCGAAGGCAGTTTCAACTTCTGCCTCAAGCGTTTTGTCGGCTTGCGCCTTGATGTCCTCGTACAGCTCGCTGACCGTCGGCAGTACCGACAGGCGATCATTCTCGCCAAGACTGCGGACGAAATTGCGAAAAGCTTCGTCGGTGTCGTCGCCGAGCAAGCGAACCAGCTCCTGAACCTTGCTTTCGCTGGTCAGGCGCGGGTCGCTCAGCAGGGCCGAGACTTCCGGGACTTCAACGGCGATGGCCGCCAGGCTCAGCATCTTCGACCAGGACTCGGTCTGTCCGGCCGCACTAGCAAACTCGAAAGCTGCTTTCGCGTAAGGCCGAGCAAGCGTCTGGGTATTGATCATCGCTTGCCTCGCTTAAAGTTGGGAGGCCAGTTTTTCGACCAGTTCGTTGTGTACCTTGGCGTCCACCTGGGACTCCAGGATCTTCTCTGCACCGGCGACGGCTAGAGCCGCTACCTGGCTGCGCAGTTGATCCCTGGCACGATTCACTTCCTGTTCGATCTCGGCGCGGGCACTGGCGACCAGTCGCTCGCCTTCGGCACGTGCCTGCTGCTTGGCTTCCTCGACAATCGCGTTGGCTTGCTTGTTGGCCTGCTCGATGATCTGGGCAGCCTGTTCCTTGGTCTCACGCAGGGTGTTGGTCACCTTGTCCTGAGCCAGTTTCAGGTCTTGCTGTGCACGGCCAGCGGCATCCAGCCCATCGGCGATCTTCTTCTGGCGTGCTGCCATGGCTGCCGTTACCGGCGGCCAGACGAGCTTCATGCAAAACCAGACGAAGATAGCGAAGGCGATCGTTTGACCGAACAGCGTCAAGTTAATGTTCACAGCGATTTACCTCGTGCTATCTCGTTCAACGCGGGAGTCATTCCACGGCGACGGGGCTCGCCCGGCGAACCCCATCTCAAACCGGATAAATGCTTAACCAGCGACAACGAAGATGAGGTACATCGCGATACCAACACCGATCATCGGTACGGCGTCGAGCAGGCCGGCCATCAGGAAGGTCTTGGTTTGCAGCTGCGGAGCCAGCTCAGGCTGACGAGCAGTGGATTCCAGCAGCTTGCCGCCAAGGATGGCGAAGCCAATGCCAGTGCCCAGGGCACCCAGACCGATCATGATAGCGGCGGCGATGTAGACGAGTTCCATGTAAAGCTCCTGAAGCTAAGGGGTTAAGGTTTTTCGTGGGTAAAGCAAAGTCGTTTCGAACGATTCAGCCGTTAGTGCGCCTGCTCGGCTCCATGGTCTTCATGTGCAGAGCTCAGATACACCACGGTCAGAACCATAAAGATGAACGCCTGCAGCGGGATAACCAGGATATGGAAGATCGCCCAGGGCACATTCAAGGTCCACTGCACATAGAACGGCAGCAGCGCGATAAGGATGAAGACCACCTCACCGGCATACATGTTGCCGAACAGACGCAGAGCCAGGCTCAGCGGTTTGGTCAGCAGACCGAGAATTTCGAGGAACAGGTTAAATGGCACCAGCGACCAGTGGTTGAACGGGGTAAAAGCCAGTTCCTTGGTGAAACCACCCACGCCCTTGACCTTGAAACTGTAGAACAGGATCAGGATGAACACGCCCAGCGACAGACCAAAGGTGCCGTTCGGGTCGGTGGTCGGCACGATCTTGAAGGCTGGCAGGCCCAGCAGGTGAGCAATACCAGGGATGTAGTCGACCGGGATCCACTTCAGGCTGTTCATCAGGAACACCCAGACGAAGATGGTCAGTGCCAGAGGTGCGATTAGCGGGTTGCGGCCGTGGAAGGTGTCCTTGACCACGCCCTCGATGAACTCGACGCAGATTTCGACGAAGTTCTGCAGTTTGCCGGGGACACCGTCGGTAGCGACCTTGGCGACGCTGCGGAACAGCAGGATGAAGATGGCGCCCATCAGCAGCGACCAGCCCAGAGTGTCCAGGTGGACGGCCATAAAGCCCATGTCACGTGCTTCCGCACCGGTCTGGGCAATGGTCCAGGTGGCTTGATCGACGACAGAGCCGTCGCCGCGAACGTAACCTGCCGGCAGTTTCCCGTAGGTCAGATTCTGCAGGTGATGCTGGATATATTCCGCCGGGGTACTCGCCATAAACGCCTCAGTGCTCAATGCTTCGGATTAGTTTTCATCAGTAGGAGGGCGCTCGCTCCGGCGCCTAGAACCAACACGTAGCCGGCAAACAACGCCAATGGCTCCAGCGGTTCCACTCCCACAAACACCAGCGCAAACAACGCTGCTGCAAGAACCTGTTTTCCCATCTCGCCAGCCCAAATGGACTGCACGATTGCCCTGGCCGAACGCGCGCCGAAGTAACGGAACGCCTTGAACGCGAAGTAAAGGTTGGCCAGTAGCGCTATCAGGCCGCCAAGCAACCCGGAGTAGCCGGCGACCATACCAAAAAGCAACCCGCAGAACACTGCGACAACCAGTCCGACAAGCGCCTGCACAATCAGTACACGCACAACCGGCTGACGATGAAGAGGTGTCCTGTTACGTATATTCACCCGTACATCCGCCGCCAGAGACCGTTGTTGCCAACAATGACCGCAGTCAAAAAAGCGCGGCGAGTATAGGAGCAGGCCACTTTGCGTTCAACCTTCAGGTAGCCTTTTCCGGTCGTCACTACATGTTTTTTGTTTCAGCGAATGTGCGCCAGCACACCTTGCAGCTCATCCAGCGAATTGTAGCGGATAACCAGCTGCCCCTTGCCCTTCTCGCCATGCTTGATCTGCACCGGAGAGCCTAGCCGCTCGGCCAGGCGCTGCTCCAGACGCTGGATGTCCGGATCGCTCTTGGGCTCGCTTTTCCTGGTTTGCGGGGTATTCAGCCATTGACGTACAAGAGCCTCGGTCTGGCGCACGGTCATACCCCGTGCGACAACATGCCGCGCACCGTCTATCTGTTGTTCTGCCGGAAGGCCGAGCAATGCCCGGGCGTGGCCCATTTCAAGATCGCCGTGGGAGAGCAGCGTCTTGATCTCGTCGGGCAAGGCAATCAGCCGCAGCAGATTACTGACGGTCACCCGCGACTTGCCCACTGCATCGGCAACTTGCTGCTGGGTCAGCTGAAATTCCTGCTGCAAGCGTTGCAACGCCACTGCTTCTTCGATGGGGTTGAGATCTTCACGCTGGATGTTTTCGATCAGCGCCATGGCAATAGCAGCTTCATCGCTGACATCGCGTATCAGCGCCGGAATCTTTTCCAGTCCAGCCTGCTGGCTGGCCCGCCAGCGGCGTTCACCAGCGATGATTTCATAACGACCGCCACCGATGGCGCGCACCACGATGGGCTGCATGACGCCCTGGGCCTTGATCGATTGCGCCAGTTCTTCAAGGGTGACCGGATCGATGTCCCGACGTGGCTGGTACTTGCCCCGCTGAATCACGTCCAGCGGCAGCTCCTGCAGCTCACGTACGTCGGCCTGAACGGCCTGCTCCTGCATCGTGCTGACACTGGCGCCGCCGAGCAGGGCATCCAGTCCACGTCCCAGGCCTCTTTTCTTGGTCGCCATTAGAAATTCCTTATGCGGTTACGCTACGGGCAGCGCGGCGCTGGCGGCGTGACAACTCTCCTGCCAGCGCCAGGTAGGCCAATGCGCCCTTGGATTGCTTGTCATACACCAGCGCCGGCATGCCGTGACTGGGCGCTTCGGCCAGCCTGACGTTGCGCGGAATCACCGTGTCATAGAGCTTGTCGCCGAAATGCGCCTTGAGCTGCTCGGTGACCTCGTTGGTCAGGCTGCTGCGCGGGTCGTACATGGTGCGCAGCAGACCTTCGATCTTCAGGCTCGGGTTGAGCAGCTGAGAGATGCGCTGAATCGAGTTGACCAGATCACTCAGGCCTTCCAGTGCGTAGTACTCGCACTGCATGGGGATGATTACCCCGTCGGCAGCGGTCAGGGCGTTGATGGTCAGCATCGACAGCGATGGCGGACAGTCGATGAGAATGTAATCGTAATTCTCCCGCACCGGCGCCAGGGCCTCGCGCAGACGATTTTCCTTGGCCGGCAGGTTGAGCAACGCCACCTCGGCAGCCGTCAGGTCTCGGTTGGCGGGCAACAGCTGATAACCACCATGTTCGGAATACTGCATGGCATCGACCAGGCTACATTCGCCGATCAGCACGTCGTAGATCGAGTAATCCAGATTCAACTTATCCACACCGCTACCGGTGGTGGCGTTGCCCTGCGGGTCGAGGTCGATCAACAGCACGCGACGGCGGGTTGCCACCAGCGAGGCTGCAAGGTTGATACAGGTGGTGGTCTTGGCGACACCGCCTTTCTGATTGGCGATGGCAAATACTTTAGCCATGATCAGTGTCTGTCCAGGGTCATGAAGTGCGGCGCAGTATCAGCAGATGGCGCTGGCCTTGGCAACCGGGAACCTTGAGGACCAGGCAACGTTCCAGCTCGAAGTCGCTGGGTAGGGCCTGTAGTTCGTCGTCCGGCTGTACGCCTTTCATGGCCAGCCAGCGAGTCTTGTCGTCGCTCAGGTGACGCGTCCAATTAGCGAAGTCTTCCAGTGAGCTGAAAGCCCTGGAAGTGATATCGGTAAAGGGCTGCTCGGGTTTGAACGCCTCCACTCGACTGTGGATAACCTCGACATTGGCCAGCTTCAGCTCCAGCTTGACCTGGGTGAGGAAGCGCGTCTTCTTGCCGTTGGAATCGAGCAGGGTGAACTGGCGCTCGGGGAACAGGATGGCCAGGGGAATTCCCGGCATACCGCCGCCGCTACCCACATCCAGCCAGCGCGAACCTCCCGTGGAGGCTTGGGCGACAATGCTGAGGCTGTCGAGCAGGTGCCGGGAAACCATCTCCGCCGGATCACGCACGGCGGTGAGGTTGTAGGCCTTGTTCCACTTGTTCAGCAGTGCTAGATAGCCCAGAAGCAGCTGTTGCTGTTCATCACTCAGTTCGATGCCCAGCTGCAGCGCGCCTTCACGCAGTTCTGCCGCATGGCTTGCGGTTTCAAGACTCATCAGGCGCTTTGCTCCAGCTTCTGGCCGGCACTGCGCTTTTTCAGATGAATCATCAGCAATGACACCGCTGCCGGCGTAACGCCTGGAATTCTGGATGCCTGGCCGAGTGTTTGAGGACGTGCCTGGGACAGCTTGTGCTGGATTTCCTTGGAGAGCCCGGCGATGGCGTTGTAATCGAGTTCGGCTGGCAGAACCACATTCTCGCTGGCACGTAGCCTGGCGATCTCGTCCTGCTGGCGTTCGATATAGCCAGCGTATTTGGTTCTGATTTCCACCTGCTCGGCGACCTGCGGGTCCTCCACCCCTTCCCCAGTCAGTTCGACCAGGCTCTGATAGTCGATCTCCGGGCGGGCCAGGAGGTTGAGCAGATTGTATTCGTGGGTCAGCGGCGTGCCGAAACGGGCGGAAATCGCATCGCCCTGTTCGGTGCCGGGGCGTACCCACGTTTCCTTCAGCCGCTGTTCTTCGCGCGCAATACCTTCGCGCTTGCGCTCGAAGGCCGCCCAACGGATGTCATCCACCAGCCCCAACTCGCGGCCTTTTTCGGTCAGGCGCATATCGGCGTTATCTTCACGCAGGATCAGCCGGTATTCGGCACGCGAAGTGAACATGCGATACGGCTCTTGGGTGCCAAGCGTAATCAGATCATCGATCAATACGCCGAGATAGGCTTCATCACGACGTGGATACCAGGCTTCACGACCCTGGGCACGCAATCCGGCATTGGTGCCGGCGAGCAGCCCCTGGATGCCGGCTTCCTCGTAGCCCGTGGTGCCGTTGATCTGGCCGGCGAAGAACAGGCCGCCGATCACCTTGGTTTCCAGGCTGTGCTTGAGATCGCGCGGGTCGAAGTAGTCGTACTCGATGGCATAGCCCGGTCGGACAATATGCGCGTGCTCCATCCCGCGAATGCTTTGCACGATCTGCAACTGCACATCGAAGGGCAACGAGGTGGAAATGCCGTTGGGGTAAAGCTCGTGGGTGGTCAGGCCTTCAGGTTCGATAAAGACCTGATGGCTGTCCTTGTCGGCGAAGCGATGAATCTTGTCTTCGATGGAGGGGCAATAGCGTGGGCCGACACCTTCAATAACACCGGAATACATCGGTGAGCGGTCCAGATTGGCCGCGATGATTTCGTGGGTGCGGGCATTGGTATGGGTGATCCAGCAGCTCACTTGGCGCGGATGCTGTTCGCGAGTGCCTAGATAAGACATCACCGGCAGTGGCGTGTCGCCGGGCTGTTCGATCATCACCGAAAAATCCACGCTTTTGCCGTCGATGCGCGGCGGTGTGCCGGTCTTCAGGCGACCCACGCGTAAAGGCTGTTCCCGCAGACGCTGAGCCAGCGCTATGGCAGGTGGATCACCGGCACGACCGCCGGAATAGTTCTGCAGGCCTATGTGGATAAGTCCACCGAGGAAGGTTCCGGTCGTCAGGACCACGGATTCTGCGAAGAAACGCAGCCCCATCTGGGTGACCACGCCCCGTACCTGATCCGCTTCAACGATCAGGTCGTCTGCAGCTTGCTGAAATATCCACAGGTTGGGCTGGTTTTCCAGAGTTTCGCGAACGGCTGCCTTGTACAGAATCCGATCAGCCTGAGCACGAGTGGCGCGGACTGCAGGGCCTTTACGGCTGTTGAGCACACGAAACTGAATGCCGCTCCTGTCGGTGGCCGTTGCCATGACGCCACCGAGCGCATCGATTTCCTTGACCAGATGGCTCTTGCCGATGCCACCGATGGCCGGATTGCAGCTCATCTGGCCGAGGGTTTCCACATTGTGCGTCAGCAGCAGGGTTTTCACGCCCATACGTGCTGCTGCCAAGGCAGCTTCGGTACCGGCATGGCCACCGCCGATCACGATGACGTCAAAACGGGAAGGGAAATCCACCACGCACCTCGTGCCTGTTCGTAAGAGTTCTGGGAAGCACGCAAGTATAGGGTTTCACGGACGTTGAAAGAAGACTTCTGGATAAAAAATAACCAGCTTCGCCCGGTAAGCACTTAGCAGACAAAAATAGGAATAAAGAAAGAAATTCTTTAAAGCTTATTTTTATGTTTATAAATGGTGCGCCCGTTATCTGTGGATAACCTCTGTAACCATCGAACTCAAAGGGCTGCAGCGAATAATAACTTGGTGCTGAAGCTGGGCGGCTGCGGTGCGTAGGCGGTTGGTAGCCTGTGCATGAATTGCCTTGTTATCCACAGACACATTTATCTACCGTTTTATACCAAGGTTATGGACCTGGCTTAAGGGAAGTTGTCCACAGTGTTCAAGCGGAGGTGGAATGAGGAATAGATCGACGAAAGGCCCAGACACAGGCCGTCACGCCACGCTCACTTGGAGCTGGCGTAAGAGTCGAAAAGCGTAGGGAGGAGCGTTATTTGCCGATGCAGAAACTGGAAAAGATCCGCCCTAGCAGATCATCCGAGCTGAAGGCACCGGTGATCTCGCCCAGAGCTTGCTGAGCCTGACGAAGATCTTCCGCCAAGAGCTCGCCCGCACCGGCGAGGGTCAGTTGCGTGTGGCCATGGTCAAGATGCTGCTGAGCCTGGCGCAATGCATCGAGGTGGCGACGACGGGCGCTGAAGCTGCTTTCCGCGGTCTGGTCGTAGCCCATGCAGGTTTTCAGGTGCTCACGAAGCACCTCGAGACCCTGCCTCGAACGCGCCGAGAGGCTAAGCACCGTCTCCCCGTTCGAGCTGGTAGAGAGCCCAATGGGTTCGCCGGTGAGATCGGCCTTGTTGCGGATCAGCGTCGTCCGAAGCGGATCGGGCTGTGTCTTTAGGAAATCCGGCCAGGGCGACTCATCGGAACCGATGGCGGACGTGCTGGCATCGACCATCAGCAGGATGCGATCCGCCTCTGCAATGGCCTTGATCGCACGCTCGATGCCGATGCGTTCGACCTGGTCGTCGGTATCGCGCAGCCCGGCCGTGTCGATAATGTGCAGCGGCATGCCATCAATGTGGATATGTTCACGCAGGATGTCCCGTGTGGTGCCGGCGATATCGGTGACGATGGCCGCCTCGCGTCCAGCCAGCGCATTAAGCAGACTCGACTTGCCGGCATTGGGCAGACCGGCGATGACCACGGTCATGCCCTCTCTCAGCAGTGCTCCCTGACCCGCTTCACGCAATACTGTGGATAACTCGCCGCGAACGCCCTCAAGCAGGCCAAGGACGTGGCCATCAGCGAGAAAATCAATTTCCTCTTCGGGAAAGTCGATGGCGGCCTCTACGTAGATACGCAGCTGGATCAGCCTTTCGGTTAGCTGGTGAACCCGTCGGGAGAACTCACCCTGAAGCGAACGCACCGCATTGAGCGCTGCTTGAGCGGAGCTGGCCTCGATCAGATCGGCAATGGCTTCGGCCTGGGCCAGGTCCAGCTTGTCATTGAGAAAGGCCCGCTCGCTGAACTCCCCCGGCCGCGCGAGACGCGCGCCCAGCTCCACGCAGCGGCGCAGCAGCATATCCATGACTACCGGCCCGCCATGGCCCTGAAGCTCCAGCACGTCTTCGCCGGTAAATGAATGCGGGCCGGGAAAGAACAGCATCAGCCCTTCATCGATGACCCCACCGTCATCGGCATGAAACGGGCCGTAGTGGGCATGGCGGGCAACAGGTTCCCGTCCACTGAGGGTAATCGCCAGCGCCTTGGCGCGCGGCCCGGAAACACGCACGACGCCAATGCCGCCACGGCCCGGCGCGGTGGCAACTGCAGCGATGGTTTCGTGATCTGGTCGCATGCGGGTTTCTCCTGAAACTGGAAAAGCAAAACGCCCCAATCAAGGGGCGTTTTGTTCAGCTCTCAAGTCAGACTGCCTTGGTCGCCTTTTCGATCTTGCGGGTAATGTACCACTGCTGCGCGATGGACAGGACGTTGTTGACGACCCAGTACAGCACCAGACCAGCTGGGAACCAGAGGAAGAAAAAGGTGAAGATGATCGGCAGCAACTTCATCACCCGCGCCTGCATGGGGTCCGGCGGAGTTGGGTTGAGCTGCTGCTGGAAGAACATGGTCACGCCCATGATGATCGGCAGGATGAAGTAGGGATCCTTGATCGACAGGTCGGTGATCCAGAACATCCAGGGCGCCTGGCGCATCTCGACGCTTTCCAGCAGTACCCAGTACAGCGCCAGGAACACCGGCATCTGAACCAGGATCGGCAGGCAGCCACCCAGTGGATTGATCTTCTCTTTCTTGTACAGCTCCATCATCGCCTGGGACATCTTCTGGCGATCGTCGCCATGCTGTTCCTTGAGCGCCTGCATCTTCGGCGCCACGGCGCGCATACGGGCCATGGATCGGTAGCTGGCTGCCGAGAGCGGGAAGAAGATCAGCTTGATGATGACGGTCAGTACAATAATCGACCAACCCCAGTTGATGATCACCGACTGAATCAGGCTGAGCAGCCAGAAGATCGGCTGGGCAATGAACCAGAGGAAGCCATAGTCAACGGTCAGACGCAGACCAGGTGAAAGTTCTTCCAGGCGATCCTGATCCTTGGGGCCGGCATACAGGGTTGCAGCCACCTCGCCGGTGCTGCCGGGAGCGACCGAAACCGCAGAGCCGGTGTAGCCGATGATGTAGTTGCCCTGGCTGTCCTTGCGGGTCTGGACCTGATTGGTCTGATCCGGAGAAGGAATCCACGCAGTTACGAAGTAATGCTGAAGCCAGGCGATCCAGCCGCCTTCAACGGTTTCCCTTACGTTCTTGTCATCCATGTCGCCCATGGAGACCTTGCGATAGGGCTCGTCCTTGGTCCAGAGCGCTGCACCAAGATAAGTAGCGGTGCCGGTTGCAGTACTCGAGGAGGGATCGCCACTGCTGTCGCGCTTGAGTTGCCCGAACATGTAGCCGGTCCAGGGCTTTTCGCTCTGGTTGTTGATCAGATAGCGCACTTCAAGGTTGTAGGCGCCGCGCTCGAAGCTGAAGCGCTTGATGTAATCGACACCGTCTTCGCTATAGGCAAGGTCAACCACCAGCCGATCCTGGCCCTCGGCCATTACGTACTGTTGCTGGGTACTGCGGTAAAGCGGACGGCCGCTGGCCTTGTCCGGACCGTCACCGATCAGACCGCTTTGTGCTTCATAGATATGCTGGGCACTGCGCTCGAACAGCTGGAACGGAATGTCCGGACGATCCTGGCGACGCGGATATTGCGGCAGCTTCAGATCAATGATGTCGCCACCACGCGGATCAATGGCCAGATCCAGCACATCGGTGCGCACATGGATCAGCTGCGAACTTGCCGGAGCATCCGGGAGGGCATTGGCCTGCTGCTCGCCGGCCACCACGGGAATGTCACCTTCCGCGCCTTCAGGGTTGGCAATGGTCGGCATGTCGCTTTGTGCAGCCGTTGAATTTTGCGTCTGACGGGGCTCGTCAGGCAGGGCTGTCTGCCCATAGTCTTGGTTCCACTTCAGAACCAGCAGATAGGCAACGATGGCCAGTGATACAAGCAGGATCGAGCGTTTGATATCCATGATTACTCGGTCATCGATGATGAATTTGAGGTGTTATTAGAAGGTACGGGATCATAGCCGCCCGGACTCCATGGATGGCAGCGACCGATTCTGCGCAAGCTAAGCCAGCCACCGTGCAGCAGGCCATAGGTCTCAATGGCCTCCAAGGCATAGCAGGAACAGCTTGGATAGAAGCGGCAATGGCTCGCCATCATGGGGCTGATGGCGTACCGATAAATGCGAATCGGGATCAGAGCCAGTTTACGCATGGACGGTCTTATCCTGCTCTGGTTGAACGGCAGCTTTGGACGGTGTGCGCGACAACCGTTTCCAGAGCTTATTGAATTGCCGTGCCAGTTCAGGGTTGTCCATGTCGGCCAATCCTTTACGCGCAATCACCACGACGTCCCAACCGGCCAACTCCAGCTGATGGAGGCGGAAGGTTTCGCGCAGCTGCCGCTTGATGCGATTGCGTTCGACCGAGAGCTTTACACTCTTTTTGCCGATCACCAGCCCGATACGGGGATGCGGCAGGTCATTTTCGCGCACAAGGAGCAGGACGTTCCTGCCCGGTAACTTGCCGCAAGGGGAGTCGAAGACTGCCTTGAACTGGCTCGGGGTCAGCAATCGCTTGTCCCGACTGAAGTCCCGACTCACTAGCGATTCCGACGTGTTCAGACTGCCAGACGCTTACGACCTTTGGCACGACGGCGGGACAGGACGGCACGGCCGTTCTTGGTGGCCATACGGGCACGGAAACCGTGGTTGCGAGCGCGCTTGATGGTGCTGGGCTGGAAAGTGCGTTTCATGATGCTTTACCTGGTGATCCATTGCGGGCCGGAATGGCCCCCTTTTAAGAGACCGGCGATTGTAGAGAAGCCGGGCGGTCAGGTCAATTTCCAGCCAGTCGATCAATCAGCGAAAGTTACATAAAGAAAAGAAAGAATAGTCTTTCTTTCTAAAGCGTTTGTAGATGGTGAGTCAGCTTTCTGTGGATAACAGGCTGTAACCCTTGCCTGGCGAGGTCTTGCAAGATTTTTAACCCTTGGGGTTAACGGTGAGCTGAAGGTGCGTATGCGTTGTATAGGCTGTGGGTGAATCGGTTACTTATCCACAGGACGTTTGTTGTTCATGATATCCACCGGGTGATCCCCAGAGCTTGTGCGGGGTTATCAACAGGTCTTAGCGAAGCCTTCTTCTTTATGTAGATGATTACTCGATGCATTTCTGCATTCGGACAAAGCTTCATTTGTGGATAAGTAGAAGGCACAGAGCTACAATGGCGGCCGTTTTACAGCTCGACAGCGTCTAGGAGATTCCGTGTCGGTGGAACTTTGGCAGCAGTGCGTTGACCTCTTGAGGGATGAACTGCCAGCCCAGCAATTCAACACATGGATTCGTCCGCTTCAGGTTGAGGCCGAAGCAGACGCACTTCACGTTTATGCGCCGAACCGCTTTGTTCTGGATTGGGTTAACGAGAAGTATCTGTCCCGTTTGCTTGAGCTGCTGTCCGAGCGAGCGGATGGTCCGGCTCCTAATCTTTCGTTGTTGATCGGCAGCAAGCGCCGCCCCGCCGCAACGGGTTTGCCGTCCGCTTCCGCGGCACGTGCGCAACAGCCGGCTCCGGCTGCACCTTCTGCGGTTCAAGAACCGGTACGGTATGACAATGTCCCGACCGCAGTATCCGAACCTGCGGCTCCCGCGCGTACAGAACGTAACGTGCAGGTCGAAGGCGGGCTCAAGCACACCAGTTATCTCAATCGCACCTTCACCTTCGAGAACTTTGTCGAAGGTAAATCCAACCAGTTGGCGCGCGCTGCCGCCTGGCAGGTGGCGGACAATCCCAAGCACGGCTACAACCCTTTGTTCCTTTATGGCGGCGTGGGTCTGGGCAAGACCCACCTGATGCATGCCGTGGGCAACCATCTGCTGAAGAAGAATCCGAATGCCAAGGTGGTCTACCTACATTCGGAGCGCTTCGTCGCGGATATGGTCAAGGCGCTGCAGCTCAATGCCATCAACGAATTCAAGCGTTTCTACCGTTCGGTTGATGCGTTGCTGATTGACGACATCCAGTTTTTCGCCAAGAAGGAACGCTCTCAGGAAGAGTTCTTCCACACCTTCAACGCGTTGCTCGAAGGCGGACAACAGGTGATCCTCACCAGCGATCGTTACCCCAAGGAAATCGATGGCCTGGAAGAGCGCCTGAAGTCCCGTTTCGGCTGGGGGCTTACGGTGGCAGTGGAGCCGCCGGAGCTGGAAACACGCGTGGCGATCCTGATGAAAAAGGCTGATCAGGCCAATGTCGACCTGCCTCATGATGCCGCCTTCTTTATCGCCCAGCGGATTCGCTCCAACGTCCGTGAGCTGGAGGGTGCACTCAAACGAGTGATCGCTCACTCCCACTTCATGGGGCGTGACATCACCATCGAGCTTATTCGCGAGTCGCTGAAGGATTTGCTGGCCCTGCAGGACAAGCTGGTCAGCATCGATAATATCCAGCGCACCGTCGCCGAATACTACAAGATCAAGATTGCCGATCTGCTTTCCAAGCGACGCTCGCGCTCGGTAGCACGTCCACGCCAAGTGGCGATGGCCTTGTCCAAAGAACTGACCAATCACAGCCTGCCCGAAATCGGTGACGCATTTGGCGGGCGTGATCACACGACGGTGCTGCACGCCTGTCGTAAGATTGCAGAGCTTCGTGAACTGGATGCGGATATTCGCGAAGATTACAAAAACCTACTGCGTACTTTGACAACCTGACAGACTGCGGCCAATTAATAGGCAAGGGACCGGACCATGCATTTCACCATTCAGCGCGAAGCCCTGTTGAAACCCCTGCAGCTGGTAGCCGGCGTCGTCGAACGGCGCCAGACCTTGCCGGTGCTGTCCAATGTACTGCTGGTCGTCCAAGATCAGCAGCTGTCCTTGACCGGCACCGACCTGGAAGTCGAGCTGGTCGGCCGCGTCGCCCTGGAAGATGCCTGCGAGCCCGGTGAAATCACCGTCCCTGCACGCAAGCTGATGGATATCTGCAAAAGCCTGCAGCCTGATGCGCTCATCGATATCCGTCTCGACGATCAGAAAGTGGTCATCAAGTCCGGACGCAGCCGCTTTACCCTTTCCACCCTGCCCGCCAATGACTTCCCCGCCGTGGAAGAAGGGCCGGGTTCGCTGAGCTTCAACGTCAGCCAAGGCAGCATGCGCCGCATGATCGAGCGCAGCAGTTTCGCCATGGCCCAGCAGGACGTGCGTTATTACCTCAATGGCATGCTGATTGAAGTTTCCAGCGGCATGCTGCGCGCAGTGGCCACCGATGGCCATCGCCTGGCGATGTGCTCGGTTCAAGCCAACATCGATCAGCAGGAGCGCCACCAGGTCATCGTTCCACGCAAGGGCATCCTGGAGCTGGCGCGATTGCTGACCGAGCAGGACGGGGAAGTCAGCATCGTGCTGGGGCAGCATCATATTCGTGCGACTACGGGCGAATTCACCTTCACTTCCAAGCTGGTGGACGGCAAGTTCCCCGATTACGAGCGTGTCCTGCCACGCGGTGGCGACAAGCTGGTGGTCGGGGATAGGCAGACACTGCGCGAAGCCTTCAGCCGTACGGCGATTCTTTCCAATGAGAAGTACCGCGGCATTCGCCTGCAGTTGGAAAGCGGCTTGTTGAAGATCCAGGCCAACAACCCCGAGCAGGAAGAGGCGGAAGAAGAGGTAGCAGTCGATTACAACGGTGGCTCGCTGGAGATCGGCTTCAACGTCAGCTATCTGCTGGACGTACTGGGCGTAATGACCACCGACAAGGTGCGCCTGATCCTTTCCGATGCCAACAGCAGCGCGCTGGTCCAGGAATTCGACAACGACGATTCCTCCTACGTCGTTATGCCAATGCGCCTGTAATCAGCGCTGAATGTCCCTTAGTCGTCTCTCCGTCACCGGCGTTCGCAATCTGCAGCCGGTGACGTTAACCCCCTCCCCTCGCATCAACATCCTTTACGGCGACAATGGCAGCGGCAAAACCAGCCTGCTGGAAGCCATCTACCTCCTGGGCATGGCACGTTCATTTCGCAGCGCGCGGCTGAATCCGGTGATTGCTCACGAGCAGACCAGCTGTACGGTTTTTGGTCAGGTAAGGCTCGATGCGGAAAGGTCCAGTGCTCTGGGGATATCTCGAGATCGTTCGGGTGATGTGCGCATCCGTATCGATGGACAGAGCGTCAAGAGCGCTGCCGAACTGGCGGACACGCTGCCTCTGCAGTTAATCAATCCTGATAGTTTCCGTCTGCTGGAAGGTGCGCCAAAACTGCGCAGGCAGTTTCTTGATTGGGGCGTGTTCCACGTGGAACCACGTTTTTTACAGGCCTGGCAGCGCCTACAGCAGGCCCTGCGGCAGCGTAACTCGTGGCTCCGGCATGGTACACTTGACGCTGCTTCGCAAGCGGCCTGGAGCCGTGAGCTGAGCCTGGCGAGTGAAGAGATCGACGAGTACCGACGAACCTACATACAGGCACTCAAGCCGGTTTTTGAGCGCACTCTGGCGGTTTTGCTGGAGCTTGAAGGCTTTCAGTTGAGTTACTACCGGGGCTGGGACAAAAGCCTTCCCCTTGCCGATGTACTGGCGGCGTCTATCGAACGTGATCGAGTTATGGGGCATACCCAGGCCGGGCCTCAGCGGGCTGATCTTCGTCTGCGTATGGCTGGCCATAACGCAGCGGAAACTCTGTCGCGCGGCCAGCAGAAGCTTGTTGTCTGTGCGTTGCGCATAGCGCAAGGCCATCTGGTTAGCGAAGCCAAGCGGGGCCAATGTATCTATTTGGTCGATGACTTACCGTCCGAGCTGGACGAAAACCACCGGCTTGCGTTGTGTAGCTTGCTGGAACAACTGAATTGCCAGGTCTTTATCACCTGCGTTGATTCGAACCTATTGCGAGAAGGCTGGCGTGACGATACACCAGTCTCAATGTTTCACGTGGAACATGGGACGATTGCCCAGGTCCACGGCCCCTCGGGAGTGACGGCATGAGCGAAAACCACACGTACGATTCGTCCAGTATCAAAGTACTTAAAGGCCTCGACGCGGTGCGCAAGCGTCCCGGTATGTACATTGGTGACACTGACGACGGCACCGGCCTGCATCACATGGTGTTCGAGGTGGTGGATAACTCCATCGACGAGGCCCTGGCTGGCCATTGCACCGATATCACCATCACCATTCATGTCGACGAATCCATCACCGTGCGTGATAACGGTCGTGGTATCCCGGTTGATATCCATGAAGAAGGTGTATCGGCTGCGGAAGTGATCATGACCGTTCTGCATGCCGGTGGTAAGTTCGACGACAACTCCTACAAGGTTTCCGGTGGTCTGCACGGTGTAGGTGTTTCCGTGGTCAACGCACTGTCCGAGGAGCTGGTACTGACGATTCGCCGTGGTGGCAAGGTCTGGGAACAGGTCTATCGTCATGGCGTTCCTCAGGCCCCTCTTGAGGCTGTGGGCGATACCGAGGACTCAGGCACCCAGATTCATTTCAAGCCTTCCTCTGAGACCTTCCAGAACATTCACTTCAGCTGGGACATCCTGGCCAAGCGTCTGCGCGAACTTTCCTTCCTTAACTCGGGCGTCGGCATCGTTCTGCGCGACGAGCGCAATGCCAAGGAAGAGTTGTTCAAATATGAAGGTGGTCTCAGTGCCTTCGTGGCCTATCTGAACACCAACAAGACCCCGGTGAACGAAATCTTCCACTTCAATGTCCAGCGTGAGGACGGTGTTGGTGTAGAAGTGGCACTGCAGTGGAATGACAGTTTCAACGAGAACCTGCTCTGCTTTACCAACAACATTCCACAACGCGACGGTGGCACGCATTTGGCGGGCTTCCGTTCGGCGCTGACGCGTAACCTGAACAACTACATCGAGCAGGAAGGCCTGGCCAAGAAGCACAAGGTCGCAACCACCGGCGATGATGCGCGTGAAGGTTTGACTGCCATCGTTTCGGTCAAGGTGCCAGATCCCAAGTTCAGCTCTCAGACCAAGGACAAGCTCGTTTCTTCAGAAGTGAAGACGGCGGTTGAGCAGGAAATGGGCAAGCATTTTGCGGACTTTCTCCTTGAGCATCCCAACGAGGCAAAGGCTGTCGTTGGCAAGATGATCGATGCCGCCCGTGCCCGTGAAGCAGCTCGCAAGGCGCGTGAAATGACGCGTCGTAAGGGTGCTCTGGATATCGCCGGTCTTCCAGGAAAGCTGGCTGACTGCCAGGAAAAGGACCCTGCCCTTTCCGAACTCTACATAGTGGAGGGTGACTCTGCGGGCGGCTCTGCAAAGCAGGGCCGCAACCGCAAGACCCAGGCAATCCTGCCCCTCAAGGGCAAGATCCTCAACGTCGAACGTGCCCGCTTCGATCGCATGATCTCCTCTCAGGAGGTCGGCACCCTGATCACCGCCTTGGGCTGCGGCATCGGCCGCGAAGAGTACAACATCGACAAACTGCGTTATCACAACATCATCATCATGACCGATGCTGACGTTGACGGATCGCACATTCGTACCCTGCTGCTGACCTTCTTCTTCCGGCAGCTGCCTGAGCTGATCGAGCGCGGTTATATCTATATCGCGCAGCCGCCGCTGTACAAGGTCAAGCGCGGCAAGCACGAGCAGTACATCAAGGATGACGAGGCGATGGAGGAATACCGCACCCAGTCAGCCCTTGAAGAAGCCAGCCTGCATGTAAACGAAGATGCACCGGGCCTGTCCGGCGAAGCCTTGGAGCGCTTGGTCAATGACTACCGCTCTGTGATGAAGACCCTGGAGCGCCTGTCACGCCTCTATCCCCAGGAGCTGACCGAGCATTTCATTTATCTGCCGCGGGTTACCCTTGAGCAGTTGGCTGACCAATCGGCCATGCAAGCCTGGGTAGCAGCCTTTTCGGCCAAGCTAGATGGTGTCGAGCGCTCGGGGCTGGCGTACAAGGCGAGCCTTCGTGAGGATAAGGAGCGGCACCTGTGGCTTCCTGAGGTGGAGATCATCTCCCACGGCCAGGCCAGCTACATCACCTTCAACCGTGATTTCTTTGCCAGCAATGACTACAAGGCGGTCACCACTCTGGGTGAGGAATTGAACAGTCTGCTGGAGGAAGGTGCCTACGTTCAGCGCGGTGATCGCAAGAAGACTGTCTCCTCCTTCAAGGAAGCCCTGGACTGGTTGCTGGTAGAAGGCACGCGCCGCCATAGCGTTCAGCGCTACAAGGGTCTGGGTGAGATGAACCCTGAGCAGTTGTGGGAAACCACCATGGATCCGGCAGCGCGACGCATGCTCAAGGTGACCATCGAGGATGCGATTGCGGCAGACCAGATCTTCAATACCCTTATGGGCGATGCCGTTGAACCGCGTCGCGACTTTATCGAGACGAACGCGTTGGCGGTGTCGAACCTGGATTTCTGATTCTTCTTCGTCTCTGTAGTGGAAGATCCATTCCACTCAGCCTCGTCCTGTTTAGTGTCACTCTGCCCCGGCCAAGAGCCGGGGTTTTTTTAAGTTTGAAAAAAAGGATCGGGATGTTCCACGTGGAACACAGTAGGTAATACGGCTCGAAGTTATCGATAGTTTTTGACGATAGGCATGCTTGCTTTAATCAATTTTTGAAATCCACTCGTCCCCGCTAACATTCACTCCATCAAAGTTTTTCACCTTTCAGACCTTAAGGTCAGTCACTTAGTAAGGGGTATTTCCATGCTCGACAGCAATCTCAAGACCCAGTTGAAAGCCTACCTGGAAAAGGTCACCCAGCCGATCGAGATCGTCGCGTCCCTGGATGACGGCGAGAAGTCCCAGGAAATGCTGAGCCTGCTGCAGGACATCGCCAGCCTCAGCGACCAGATCACCCTCAAGACCGACGGCCAGGATGCGCGCAAGCCGTCGTTCTCGCTCAACCGCATCGGCGGTGACATCAGCCTGTGCTTCGCCGGCCTGCCCATGGGCCATGAGTTCACCTCGCTGGTCCTGGCGCTGCTGCAGGTGGGCGGCCATCCGTCCAAGGCTGCGCCGGAAGTGATTGAGCAGATCAAGAACATCGAAGGCGAATACAACTTCGAAACCTACTTCTCGCTGTCCTGCCAGAACTGCCCGGACGTGGTCCAGGCGCTGAACCTGATGGCCGTGCTCAACCCCAACATCCGCCACGTGGCCATCGACGGAGCGCTGTTCCAGGATGAAGTGGAAGCCCGCCAGATCATGTCGGTGCCGAGCATCTACCTCAACGGCGAACTGTTCGGCCAGGGTCGCATGGGCGAAGAAGAAATCCTCGCCAAGCTGGACACCGGCGCCGCAGCGCGTGATGCCGAGAAGATGAGCGCCAAGGCCGCCTTCGACGTACTGGTCATCGGCGGTGGCCCGGCCGGCGCTGCTGCAGCGGTCTACTCCGCACGCAAGGGCATCCGCACCGGTGTCGCAGCCGAGCGCTTCGGCGGCCAGGTGTTGGACACCATGGCCATCGAAAACTTCATCTCGGTCAAGGCCACCGAAGGCCCGCAGCTGGCCCGCGCCCTGGAAGAGCACGTGCGTGAATACGACGTCGACATCATGAACCTGCAGCGCGCCAGCAAGCTGATCCCGGCCGGTGCCGAAGGTCTGCACACCGTCGAGTTCGAAAACGGCGCACGCCTGCAGTCCAAGACCGTGATCCTCTCCACCGGTGCCCGCTGGCGTGAAATGAACGTACCCGGCGAGCAGGAATACCGTGGCCGTGGCGTCGCCTACTGCCCGCACTGCGACGGCCCGCTGTTCAAGGGCAAGCGCGTGGCGGTGATCGGCGGCGGCAACTCCGGCGTGGAAGCGGCCATCGACCTGGCCGGCATCGTCGCCCACGTCACCCTGCTGGAGTTCGGTGAAGAACTGCGCGCTGATGCAGTGCTGCAGAACAAGCTGCGCAGCCTGCCCAACGTCACCATCCTGACCATGGCGCAAACCACCGAAGTCAAAGGTGACGGCCAGAAGGTCACCGGCCTGGTCTACAAGGACCGCAACAGCGACGAGCTGCACAACGTCGAGCTGGAAGGCATCTTCGTGCAGATCGGTCTGCTGCCCAACAGCGACTGGCTCAAGGGCAGCGTGGAGCTGAACCGTTTCGGCGAGATCATCGTCGACGCCAAGGGCCAGACCAACATCCCTGGCGTGTTCGCTGCAGGTGACGTGACCACCGTGCCCTACAAGCAGATCGTCATTGCCCTGGGCGAAGGCGCCAAGGCCTCGCTGAGTGCCTTCGATCACCTGATCCGCAGCAGCTCGCCGGTCGCCTGAGACCGGTAAGGCACGCGGGAAAGCCGCTCCTGCGAAGCGGCGGCCTCGCGTAGCGGACATGAGGTAAAGAAAAGGGGGAGCAGATTTCGGTCTGCTCCCCCTTTTTGCGTTACCTAGGCCGGTTTAGCTGGAGGGCGCCAGAACGCAACGATTGCGGCCATTGCGCTTGGCTTCATACAGGGCCTGGTCGGCGCGGCGCAGGAGGTGTTCGTAGTCGGGGTGACCATCATGAACGGCAACGCCGATGCTGACCGTCACGTTGAGCATCTCGCCCTGAGGCAGGCGAAAACGTTCGGCGGCGATATGGCTACGCAGCTTTTCCGCCGCCTTCATCACTTTCTCCGTATTGACATCCACCAGCACCAGAAGGAATTCCTCGCCGCCCAGACGGAACGCATAGTCGCCTCCACGGGTGTTGTTGGAGAGCGTCGTAGCGATCTGCAGCAGCACCTGGTCACCGCCATCATGCCCATAACGGTCGTTGATCTGCTTGAAGTTGTCGACGTCGATAACGAGCACCCCGAAGCTCCCGCCGGCCTGGCGGCTGTAGAGCATCTCCTTGTTCATCACCACCGGCAGGAACTTGCGGGTGAGCAGTCGGGTGAGTACATCACGTCCAGCTTCCAGTTCGCTGGCCTGTTCGAACAGGTTGTCCAGCAGGAAGCGGATGGAGCGGGTTTTTTCGCGGATGCTGTGCAGCGTACTGTTGCCTTGATCCACGCCGGCCTCGCCCAGCAGCTGCAGTTCTTTGTCGATCTTGAGGATGGTCTCCAGAATGCCCGATGCGTTGGGTGACCCCTGGAAGGCGTGGGCTGCCTTATGGCGGAACCATAGACCGAACTCGGAGCTGGTCAGGCGTGGCAAGCTGGAGAGGCTGCTACCCACCGCAAGGTTGAACATCAGCTGATTTTCCCAATCCAGCAGCGCTGCCCGTTGACGTTCCTTCTCGGCACCCAGGTTCTGAGCTACCGAAAACAGGCGATAGGCTTCCTCGGCGCGTGAGTTGCGGTCGTGGGATTGGGAATAGGCGAAGCAGATGATTTCCACTGCCAGGTCAATGATGTCCGCACCCAGCCGGGCCGCATCGCGGCGCAGGATTTCCTCCTTCACACGCGCCTCGATCAAAGTGCGCAGCCGGCCCTTGAGATGACGTGCACCACGCAGGACCAGGCTCACCGGGATTTCGATGCGGGCATGGACCGCGCCGATGGTGCGCTGCAGTTCGATAAGCGGCTCCAGATCCTCATCGCCATTGGCTGAGAGGACTCTCTGTACCCAGCGCTCCATGGAGTCGCTCAGACGCTCCTGAACCTGCTCATGGGACAGGAACAGTGCAGCCTGGGGATCGGCCAGCATCTCCTGGTAGAAATGCTCGGCCAGCCCCTGGCTATTGGCTTCCGCTACGGCCTTCAGCTCGATGCCGGCCTGGACTGGAAAGCGTTGCAGCAAGCTTTGCCATTCGGCAGCCAGTTGTTCATTGGATATCTGTTGCACGTAGCAGGCTCTCGATGAAGTTTGGGGGCGGCGTCCCTGCCCCTCTGCTGCCAGGTTGATCAGTTGGTCACGGCCTGGTTTTCCAGGAGTTGCACCTGCTCATTGATCCAGTCTTCGGCTCGCTGGTTGAGCTCGGCGACTGCGCGCGGGCCTTCGCCTTCGGCATACATGGCCGGACCTATAACCACCTGGATCACGCCTGGTGTCTTGCCCCAGCCAGCCTTGGGCCAGAACATGCCGGCGTTGTGCGCGATAGGCAGGACCGGCAAACCGGCGTTCACCGCCAGGGATGCACCACTGCGGGAAAACTTGCCCTTTTGCCCGACCGGCACACGGGTGCCTTCAGGGAAAATCAGCACCCAGGCGCCCCGCTCCAGACTTTCCTGGCCCTGTTGGGCTACCTGGCGCAGAGCTGCCTTGGGGTTTTCGCGGTCGATGGCGATGGGCTTGAGCAGCCACATGGCCCAGCCGAAGAAGGGCACGCGCAGCAACTCGCGCTTGAGCACCTGGGTCAGGGGCTCGAAGTACGCCGAGATAAAGAAGGTTTCCCACGTGCTCTGGTGCTTGGCGAGGATTACACAGGGTTTGGCCGGAATGTTTTCCGCCCCGTGGACTTCATAGCGCAGGCCAACCAGCGTCTTGCCCAGCCATACGGCGCAGCTGCACCAGTTCTTTACCACGAAGCGATAACGCTTGTGGAACGGCATGAAAGGCGCAAAAACCAGGCAAACCAGGCACCAGGCAAAGGCAGTGAACGACAGCAGGAAATAGAACAGTGCGATGCGTAAGGGAAGCAGGGCTTTCATGCGGCGCTCCCGAGTAAGTGATCGACCACCGCAGCCAGGTCATCGAAAACCCGTGTGCCTGGCGGCAGCGTTCCTTCCAGGGTGCGCAGGCCCTTGCCGGTTTTGACCAGATAGGGCTCGCCGCCCAGCAACATGCCGGCATGCAGGTCGCGATGGCTGTCACCTACCACCGGTACGCCTTTGAGGTCAGGCAGGTTGAAGTGCTCGGCGATGGTGCGGAACAGCCCGGGCTTGGGCTTGCGGCATTCGCAGCCATCGTCCGGGTCGTGGGGGCAATGCACGATCAGGTCGATGCGACCGCCCTCCTCCATCACCAGCTGTTGCATCTTCAGGTGCATGTCATCGAGGGTGGTGGCGCTGAACATGCCCCGTGCCAGACCGGACTGGTTGGTGGCGACCGCCACTGTCCAGCCGGCCTGGCACAGCCGTGCGATGGCCTGCAGCGAGCCGGGAATCGGAATCCACTCGGCCAGGCTTTTCACATAGGCATCGGAGTCTTCGTTGATGACGCCGTCACGATCAAGAACAATCAGTTTCACAGGCTTAGCCAAGTGCGGAAATATCGGCGACGCCAAGGAACAGTCCTCTCAACCGGGCCAGCAGTGCATAGCGGTTGGCACGTACCGAAGGGTCTTCAGCATTGACCAGTACCGCCTCGAAGAAAGCATCCACCGGAGCCCGCAGATGTGCCAGGCGCTCCAGCGCCTCACGGTACTGGCGGGCTTCGGCCAACGGCTGAACCGCTTGTTCAGCCTGCTGCAACGCCGAATACAGCGAGAATTCGGTGGCATTGTCGAACCAGCGTGGCTCGACGGTTTCCGGCAGCTTCGCCTCGAACTTGCTCAGCAGGTTGGAGACACGCTTGTTGGCGGCCGCCAGTGCCTGGGCTTCCGGCAGCTTGCGGAAGGCCTGTACGGCCTGCACGCGCTGGTCGAAATCCAGTGCCGAAGCCGGTGACACGGCGCGTACCGAGAAATAGGTAGCCACCTCAACGCCTTCGTCTTCATAACGCGCACGCAGGCGCTCGAAGACGAAACCCAGCACCTGGTCGGACAACCCGCCGGCTTTTACCTGGCCGCCGAATTGATCGATGGCGAAATTGACCGCCTTGACCAGATCCAGATCCAGCTGTTTCTCGATCAGGATGCGCAGGATGCCCAGTGCAGCCCGGCGCAGCGCGTAGGGGTCCTTGCTGCCGGTGGGCAGCATGCCGATGCCGAAGATACCGACGAGCGTATCCAGCTTGTCCGCTACGGCGACGATGGCGCCGGTCTGGGTACTGGGCAGCTCGGCGCCAGCGCCACGGGGCATGTACTGCTCGTTCAGCGCCAGGGCGACATCTTCCGGCTCACCGTCGTTGAGCGCGTAGTAGTAGCCGGCAACGCCCTGCATCTCGGGGAATTCACCGACCATCTCCGTGGCCAGGTCGCATTTGCTCAGCAGGCCGGCCCGAGCCGAACGCCGAACATCGCCACCGGTGGATTCAGCGATAAACGCGGCCAGGCGGGAAACCCGCACAGCCTTGTCGTAGACGCTGCCGAGCTGGGCCTGAAAGACCACATTGCGCAGACGCTCGTTGAAGCTTTCCAGGCTCTGCTTCTTGTCCTGCTTGAAGAAGAACTCGGCGTCGGTCAGGCGCGGGCGTACCACCTTCTCGTTGCCGGCAATGATCTGCGCCGGGTCCTTGGACTCGATGTTGGCCACGGTAATGAAGCGCGGTAGCAGCTTGCCGTTGCTGTCCAGCAGGCAGAAATACTTCTGGTTGTCCTGCATGGTGGTGATCAGTGCTTCTTGCGGCACTTCGAGGAAGCGCTCCTCGAAGGAGCAGACCAGCGGTACCGGCCATTCCACCAGTGCGGTCACTTCATCGAGCAACGCCGGTGGCACGATGGCCGTGCCGTTCTGCTCGGCAGCCAGTTGCTCCACGCGCTTGGCGATCAGCTCGCGGCGCTCGGCGAAGTCGGCGATCACATGAGCGCTGCGCAGGTCTTCCAGGTAGCTGGACGGACGGCTGATGCGTACCGGCGCAGGGTTGTGGAAGCGATGGCCGCGCGATTCGCGACCGGCGCGCTGGGCGAGGATTTCGCACTCGACAACCTGATCGCCAAAGAGCATCACCAGCCACTGGGTCGGGCGCACGAACTCTTCCTTGCGCGCGGCCCAGCGCATGCGCTTGGGAATCGGCAGGTCATTCAGCGAGTCTTCGACGATACCCGGCAGCAGCGTGGCGGCCGGCTGGCCTTCTATGGTGCGGCTGAACTTGAGCTTGGCACCGCTGCGATCGATTTCCGCCAGGTCTACCCCGCACTTGCGGGCGAAGCCCAGCGCAGCCTGGGTCGGTTCACCCTCGGCGTCGAACGCGGCCTGAATCGGCGGGCCGTCGAGATTCACGCTGCGATCGGGTTGCTGGGCCGCCAGTTGTTCCACCAGTACGGCCAGCCGGCGCGGTGCGGCAAAGGCCTGTACGCGGCCATGGGCGAGCCCGGCATCTTTCAGGCCCTTTTCGATACCGGCGCGAAAGGCGGCGGAGAGCTTGTCCAGCGCCTTGGGTGGCAGCTCTTCGGTGCCCAGCTCGACCAGAAAATCCAGTGCACTCATTCTGCAGCCTCCAGCTTGGCCAGTACTTCGTCACGCAGATCAGGCGCCGCCATGGGGAAGCCCAGCTTGGCGCGTGCCTGCAGATAGCTCTGCGCTACCGCGCGGGCCAGGGTGCGTACACGCAGGATGTACTGCTGGCGTGCCGTCACCGAGATGGCCCGGCGTGCATCCAGCAGGTTGAAGGTGTGTGATGCCTTGAGAACCATTTCATAGGTAGGCAAAGGCAGCTCCAGCTCGATCAGCCGATTGGCTTCGCTCTCGTAGAAATCGAACAGTTCGAACAGTTTGTCGACGTTGGCGTGCTCGAAGTTGTAGGTGGACTGCTCCACTTCGTTCTGGTGGAACACGTCGCCGTAGGTCACGGTACCGAAGGGGCCGTCGGTCCAGATCAGGTCGTAGACCGAGTCGACGCCCTGCAGATACATCGCCAGGCGTTCCAGGCCGTAGGTGATCTCGCCGGTAACCGGATAGCACTCGACGCCGCCGACCTGCTGGAAGTAGGTGAACTGGGTGACTTCCATGCCATTCAGCCAGACTTCCCAGCCCAGGCCCCAGGCGCCAAGGGTCGGCGACTCCCAGTTGTCTTCGACGAAGCGCACATCATGCACCGAGGTATCGACGCCGATGCGGCGCAGCGACTCCAGATACAGGTCCTGGATATTCTCGGGATTGGGCTTCAATACCACCTGAAACTGGTAGTAGTGCTGCAGGCGGTTGGGGTTCTCGCCATAGCGGCCATCGGCCGGGCGACGCGAAGGCTGAACATAGGCGGCGTTCCAGGTCTCGGGACCCACGGCTCGCAGGAAGGTGGCAGTGTGGAAGGTACCGGCGCCCATTTCCATGTCGTAGGGCTGCAGGACCACGCAGCCCTGCTCGGCCCAGTAGCTCTGCAGGGCGAGGATCAGGTCTTGGAAGGTGCGCACGGCAGGCGTAGTCTGGCTCAAAATTTCACCTGTGCTGGGCTTCGACGGAAAGTTGCGGAGTATACCCGATTCCCGTGCTTCCCCACGGTGCATGCGTGCATGCAGACGTCGTTTTCCACTTGCCCTTCACACTTCAGGAAGCCGCCCATGCAGCGTTGCGCCTGGTGCAGCGACGACCCGCTGTATATCCACTATCACGACCACGAATGGGGCGTGCCGAGTCGCGATCCGCAGGTGCTGTTCGAGTTTCTGCTACTCGAAGCCTTCCAGGCCGGGCTGTCCTGGATCACCGTGTTGCGCAAGCGTGAACGCTATCGCCAGGTGCTGTTCGGCTTCGATCCCCAACGCCTGGCGCAGCTGAGCGATGCCGAGATCGACCAGCTCATGCAGGACCCCGGCATCATCCGCAACCGCCGCAAGCTCGAAGCCGTGCGCAATAACGCCCGCGCCTGGCTGCAGTTGGAAGACCCGGCGGCGTTTATCTGGTCCTTCGTTGACGGTCGGCCGCTGATCAATCACTTCACCACGCGCGAGCAGGTTCCCGCGGTTACCGCTGAAGCCGAGGCCATGAGCCGCGCGCTGAAAAAGGCAGGCTTCAGCTTCGTCGGTCCGACCATTTGCTATGCCTACATGCAGGCCTGCGGGCTGGTCATGGACCACACCACCGACTGTCACCGGCACGCACCCTTGGCCGCTGCGGCGGCGGACGCTGCGTTGATACGGGTACACTAGCGCCCTTTGGTTTTTTCGGGAGTCACTCGCTTGGATAGGTTTAAAGGCGCGCTGATCGTCGGTTTCCTGCGGCTGTTCGCGCTGCTGCCCTGGTCGATGGTGCAGCGCATGGGCGCGCTGATTGGCTGGCTGATGTGGAAGCTGCCCAATCGCTCCAGGGAAGTGGCGCGGATCAACCTGGCCCGCTGCTTTCCCGAGCTCGACGAAAAACGCCAGCAGCAGCTGCTGGGCGATAGCCTGCAACAGATCGGCAAGACCTTTACCGAAAGTGCCTGTGCCTGGATCTGGCCAGCGGACAAGACGTTGCGTCTGGTCAAGGAAGTCGAGGGACTGGAAGTACTCGAGCAGGCGCTGGCGTCCGGCAAGGGCGTGGTCGGCATCACCAGCCATCTGGGCAACTGGGAAGTGCTCAACCACTTCTACTGCGCGCAGTGCAAACCGATCATTTTCTACCGCCCGCCCAAGCTCAAGGCGGTGGACGAGTTGTTGCAGAAGCAGCGGGTACAGCTTGGCAATCGGGTCGCCCCTTCTACCCGAGAGGGCATCCTTAGCGTGATCAAGGAAGTGCGTCGCGGCGGTTCGGTGGGGATTCCCGCCGACCCGGAACCCAGTGAAAGCTCAGGCGTCTTCGTGCCCTTTTTTGCCACTCAGGCACTGACCAGCAAATTCGTCCCCGGTATGCTCACTGGCGGCAAGGCGGTAGGCGTGTTTCTGCATGCGCTGCGCCTGGAGGATGGCTCGGGCTTCAAGGTGATTCTCGAAGCTGCGCCGCAGGAGATGTACAGCGAAGACGTTAATGTGGCCGTTGCGTCCATGAGCCGCATGATCGAAAGTTACGTGCGTCGCTGGCCAAGCCAATACATGTGGACCATGAAGCGCTTCAAGAAGCGTCCTGCCGGTGAGGCGCGTTGGTACTGATTTCACGGATATAACAACAAGAAGGAGCCGCGGCATGCAAAACCAGCGAATGCACCCTCGCGCCAGCATGAAGTGCCGAATTCGTATCAGCCACGAATCATTCGGCGAGGTGTTGGCACAGACCCGCGACCTTTCCGACAGTGGGGTCTACGTCAAGCATCCCGATCTGGTCTCGCTACAGCCGGGCACCATTGTCCGTGGCCAGGTACAGGACCTGCCGATCCCGGCGCCGGAGCTGCAAATGGAAGTGATGCGGGTGGATGCTGAAGGCGTGGGTCTGCGCTTTATCCTGGCGAACTGATAGCTGTAGGGCCGAACTTCTTCGGCCTTACAGCTGCTGAATGAATTCGGCTTCAGGCTTAAAAAGCGCTTTTGCAAGCGCGATGCAGGCCGAAGCGGGGAGAAGGCTCAAGGGCTCTGCGCCTTGTCCAGCTTGCGCAGAAATACCGTCATTTCCTTCTCGGCCTGCTTGTCGCCATGTGCCTGTGCGGCAACCAGCCCTTTTTCCCAGGCCGCGCGTGCTCCATCGAGATCGCCGCAACTCTGTAACGCCCGCCCCAGCAACTTCCAGGCTGCGGAATACTTCGGGTCCAGCTCCACGCAGCGGCGAAAGTGCGTGACCGCCCGCTCGGCATCACCGGCATCCAGATAGCCCTTGCCCAGACCGAAACGCAGCATGGGGTTGTCCATGCCCTGCGCAAGCATCTTTTCCAGTGAATCAAGCATCGGTTGCCTCCTTTGGCGCGCTGAAAGCGTCAAGTGACTGAAGCGAGCCGGCAGGCTCACGTCCAGCTTAATCGTTCTGCCCCCAATAGCCATGTTCCAGGGGCTGAACGAAAAAGTGCATTGCTCGAAGGCGGCGTGCAGAGCCTAGTGCGCTTCGTTGACTGCACTGAGAAACGCCTGGGTACGCTCCTGCTGTGGATTGCCAAAGAGCTCGTCCGGCGTGCCCTCCTCGAGAATACGTCCCTCGTTGAAGAAGCATACGCGGTCGGCGAACTCCCGGGCGAAGCCCATTTGGTGGGTCACCATCAGCATGGTCAGGCTGTGCGCATCGCCGAGTCGGCGAATCACGTTGAGCACTTCGCCACAGAGTTCGGGGTCAAGCGCCGAGGTAACCTCATCGAACAGCATCACTTTGGGCCGCATGGCCAATGCCCGGGCGATCGCCACGCGCTGCTGCTGGCCGCCGGAAAGCTGCGACGGATAGTGCTCGAACTTGTCGTCCAGACCGACCATGGCCAGCAACTCGGTAGCCCGCTCGCGCGCCTCAGCCGTGGACAGGCCGAGCACCTGCACCGGCGCTTCCATCACGTTCTGCAGCGCATTCATGTGAGGGAACAGATTGAAGCTCTGGAATACCATGCCGACCTTGCCGCGCACGTTGCGCTGATGCCGGGAACTGGCGCGCACCAGCTGGCCGTTGGCATCGGGCATGTGGGTCAGTGGCTCGCCGTCGACCATGATCATGCCCTCGTCGATGTCCTCCAGGGTCATCAGGGCGCGCAGCAAGGTGGATTTTCCGGAGCCGCTGGGGCCGATGATGGCGACCTTTTCGCCGTTATGAACATCGAGGTCCAGATGGTCGAGTACCGTCAGGTCGCCATAGCGCTTGGTTACGTCGCGAAACTGCACCATGGGTTCCGAGCTGGCGCTGGTTTCGGTGGGCTGGACGGGGGTGGGCGTCGACGGGTTCATCGGGCGAGCTCCATGCGGTTTTCCAGACGGCGCACCAACCAGGCGAGGCCGAGACTGAGGATAAGGAAGAACAGGCCGACCATGGTGATCGGCTCCAGGTAGCGGAAATGTTCGGAGCCGATGTTCTTGGCCCGCTGCATGATTTCCACCACGGTGATCGCGGACAGCACCGGCGTGTCCTTGAGCATCGAGATCAGGTAGTTGCCCAGTGCCGGCAGAATCGGCCGCAACGCCTGGGGCAGGATGATCTTGCGGTAGGCGGTCAGCGGCTTCATGTTCAGCGCAGTGACTGCCTCCCACTGAGCGCGCGGCACCGCGTCCAGCCCGGCGCGGTAGACCTCGGCGGTGTAGCAGGCGTAATGCAGCGCGATGCCGATGATGCCGGCCTGCAATGCCGTCAGGTTGAGGCCGTAGGCCGGTGCCACGAAGAACAGGAAATAGACCTGGATCAGCAGCGGCGTGCTGCGGATGAATTCGATCAGGCCGGTCACCGGCCACGACAGCCAGCGCAGGCGGCTGCGACGGCCGATGGCAAGGAACAGGCCGAGCACGATGGCGATGGAAAAGCCGGCCAGGGTGATGCCGATGGTCTTTAGCGAGGCATCCAGCAGCCGCGGCAGGATGCTCCAGGCAAATTCCCAGTCGAAGAAGTTCATGACAGACCTCCACGCATGCGCCCGCGACTGAGCCGACGCTCCAGCGCCCGCATGGAGAAATTGATGATCTGCGCCAGGATGAAGTACATGACCAGCGCCAGGCCGAAGATCTCCAGAGTCATCAGCGTCGCCTGATCCAGCTGGCGCGCGCGGAAGGCCAGGTCCGACAGGGTGATCAGGGAGACCAGCGAGGTGTTCTTCAGCAGCTCGATCAACAGGTTGGTTCCCGGCGGAATCGCTGCCAGCAGCGCCTGCGGCAGGATGATGCGCCGGGTGCGCTGCCAGGGCGTCATGTTCAGCGCCTGGCACGCCTCGTACTGGCCTTCATGTACTGATCGGATGGCCCCGCGCAGCACTTCCGCGCCATAGGCACCAATGTTTAGGCCCAGCCCGATAACCGCCACCTGGAAGGCACTGAGACTGACATTGAAGGGCGGCATCGGCAGCACGAAGTAGAGCCAGAAGAGCTGCACCAGCAAGGAGCTGCCGCGAAAGACTTCGATATAGCTGATGGCCAGCCAGCGCAGCGGGGCAATCGGTGACAGGCGGCCGAAGGCGGCCACCAGCGCGACGGCAATGGCCAGCAGGGAGCCGAAGAAGGTGACCTGCACGGTCACCCAGGCACCCTCCAGCATCAGGGGGAGGAGTTCATTCATGGACTTTTCCGATTGGCCCGAGGCAGGCCAGGTAAAAACGTGCGGCCGGAGTCGGCGCGTTCGACCACCGGCAAGCGCACCGCGGGAGAGGCGATGGGCTTGGGTGAAGACGAGGTGTTCCGGTGGGCGGAAATCAAGGTGGGTGCAAGGCTGCAGCGGTGCCCTTAGGCCTCGCGTACAGCCGTTCCGGTCAGGCGGAGCAGAGTTCCTCGGCCGTCTTGTCGGTGACATTGGAGCGGTCGAAGCCGAAAGGCTCAACGGTCTTCAGATGCTCCTCACTGCCCAGCCACTTCTTTAGCTCGGCGTTCACTGCATCACGCAGCGCCTTGTCCTGGGGACGGAAGGCCAGCGCACCGTAGCCGGTGTGAGCAGGATCATCCTTGAAGTCGGTGGTCGCTTCGACCTGATCGCCGGCCTTCTCGGCCAGGCCTTTCATGGTCAGCTGGGTGCCGATCGCAGCATCCGCGCGGCCGGTGCGTACGGCCTGCAGCTGCGAGGTTGTGTCCGGAACCTGGACGATCTGCGAATCCTTGATCCCGGCCTTGCGTGCATAGGCCAGGTTGACGGTGCCGGACATGATCGCCAGCTTGGCATCGGGGTTGTTGGCGATGTCCTCATAGCTGCGCAGATTCTTTGGATTGCCGGTCTTCACCAGCAGGGTGTCGGGCAGCTGATAGTGTGGGTCGGTGAACAGCACCTGCTTGCAGCGCTCGGGGGTGATGTACATGCCGGCGGCGATGAGGTCGAAGCGGCTGGCGCGCAGGCCGGGGATCAGTGAGCCCCATTCGGTAAGGACGGGGTTGATGGTTTCGATGCCCAGTCGCTGGAAAATCTTTTCGACGATTTCGGGGGATTCGCCGGTGACGCTGCCGTCGGTGGCGGTGTAGGCGAAGGGTGTTTCGTTGGCATAGCCGATGCGGACGCTGCTGTTTTCCTTGATCTTGGCCAGCGTATCGGCCTGGGACAGGCTGCTGATCGTGATGCTGGCCAAGGCCGTACAGCCGATCAGAAGCCGGGAAATGGGTGAGATGGTGGGAGCCCTCATGGTGTTTCTCCTGTTTGTTGTTCTTGCATCGCGGATGGCGAATCGTTTGCCAGGAGGCATCGGGGTGCCGCTACAAGCGCGACGGATGTATCGAGTGAATGCCTCGCCGGTTGCTGGTTGACAGACTATAGGGAGCCTCGGCTCCCGGCGTGAGCATACAAAGCTGAGCCGCAAACGAAAACCCGAAGCCATCTGAAGCGAATGGTCGCCAATTTTGACCGAACAAACGAAACCCGGTTCAGAGCGGATTTCGGGGCCAACTTGCAGCGAAACGGCCGTATGGGCAGGAGATTAGAAAAAGGTCAGGCCGGCCTGGAACAACCGCTCGACATTGCGCACCTGCTTCTTGTCGACCAGGAACAGGATCACGTGGTCGCCGGATTCGATCACGGTATTGCTGTGGGCGATGAGGACCTTTTCGTCGCGGATAATGGCACCGATGCTGGTGCCCGGCGGCAACGAGATCTTGCCGATCTCCCGGCCGATGACCTTGCTGGAGCGGATATCGCCATGGGCGACCACCTCGATGGCTTCGGCGGCGCCGCGGCGTAGCGAGTGGGCGCTGACGATGTCACCGCGGCGCACGTGGGTCAGCAGCGTACCAATGGTGGCCAGCTGCGGGCTGATGGCGATATCGATCTCGCCGCCCTGCACCAGGTCGACGTAGGCCGGGTTGTTGATGATGCACATGACCTTGCGCGCACCGAGACGTTTGGCCAGTAGCGACGACATGATGTTGGCTTCGTCATCGTTGGTCAGCGCGAGGAACACATCCACGTCACGGATGTTTTCCTCCAGCAGCAGGTCGCGATCCGAGGCGCTGCCATGGAGGATGACGGTGTTGTCCAGGGTATCGGAGAGGTAGCGGCAGCGAGCCGTGCTCATTTCGATGATTTTTACCTGGTAGCGGTTTTCGATGGCCTCGGCCAGGCGCTCGCCGATATGGCCGCCGCCGGCGATCAGGATGTTCTTGTAGCTTTCGTCCAGGCGGCGCATTTCGCTCATCACCGCGCGGATGTCGGCTTTGGCGGCGATGAAGAATACTTCGTCATCGGCCTCGATTACGGTGTTGCCCTGGGGCAGGATCGGCTGGTTGCGGCGGAATATCGCCGCTACGCGGGTGTCGACGTTGGGCATGTGCGCGCGGATCTGGCGCAGTTCCTGTCCAACCAGCGGGCCGCCATAGTAGGCGCGTACGGCCACCAGCTGCGCCTTGCCGCCGGCGAAGTCGATCACCTGCAGCGAGCCGGGAATCTCGATCAGGCGCCTGATGTAGTTGGTCACCACCTGCTCGGGGCTGATCAGCACATCCACCGGAATGGCTTCGTTGTTGAACAGGCTGGTGCGTGTCAGGTAGGCCGGTTCGCGCACCCGGGCGATCTTGGTCGGCGTGTTGAACAGGGTGAAGGCGACCTGGCAGGCGACCATGTTGGTTTCATCGCTGTTGGTGACCGCCACCAGCATGTCGGCATCATCGGCGCCGGCCTGGCGCAGCACGGTGGGAAAGGATGCGTGGCCGACGACGGTACGAATATCCAGGCGGTCGCCCAGATCGCGCAGGCGGTCGGGGTCGGTATCCACCACGGTGATGTCGTTGGCCTCGCTGGCGAGGTTTTCCGCCAAGGTCCCGCCGACCTGCCCTGCCCCCAAAATGATGATTTTCACGCGGTCACTCCTGAAGCGCGATGAAGCCCGTTAGCGTTTCCCAGCGCCCGGCTGGGCGGCAATCTTGATCAGTTTGGCGTAATAGAAGCCGTCGTGCCCGTCTTCCTGGGGCAGCAGTTGCCGGCCGTGGGGCTGCTGGAGGCCGAAGGCATCAGGCAGGTCCAGCTCGCGGGCGCCAGGCGTGCGGTTGAGAAAGGCTTCGATCACCTCGCGATTCTCGGTCGGCAGCACCGAGCAGGTGGCATACAGCAGTACGCCCCCGACTTCCAGGGTGGGCCAGAGCGCATCGAGCATTTCGCCCTGCAGGATGGCCAGGGGGGCGATGTCGTCTGCCTGGCGTGCCAGTTTGATGTCCGGGTGACGGCGGATAACGCCGGTGGCCGAGCACGGCGCGTCGAGCAGAATGCGCTGGAAGGGCTTGCCGTCCCACCAGGCTTGGGTGTCGCGGGCGTCGGCAGTGGTCAGGGTGGCCTTGAGTTGCAGGCGCTGGAGATTCTCCTGCACACGCTGCAGGCGCTTGGGTTCCAGGTCCAGGGCGACGACTTCCGCCAGCTCCGGCTCACGTTCGAGGATATGGCAGGTCTTGCCGCCCGGTGCGCAGCAGGCGTCCAGCACGCGCTGACCGGGTTTCAGCTCCAGTAATCCGGCAGCCAGCTGCGCGGCTTCATCCTGCACGCTGACGCGACCTTCCGCGAAACCCGGCAGTTGCTGCACATCGCAGGCCGCTGCCAGACGGATGCCGTCCTCACTGAACCGGCAGGCGAAGGCCTCGATGCCGGCGGCCTGCAGTTCGGCCAGATATTCGTCCCGGCTGGTCTGACGGCGATTGACCCGCAGCATCATCGGCGGATGCGCATTGTTGGCGGCACAGATGGCTTCCCAGTGCTGCGGCCAGAACGCCTTGAGCGATTTCTGCAACCAGCGCGGGTGCGCGACGCGAATCACCGGGTCGTGTTCCAGCTCGGCCAGCAAGGCTTCGCCTTCGCGCTGGGCGTTGCGCAGCACGGCATTGAGAAGGCCCTTGGCCCAGGGTTTCTTCAGTTTTTCCACGCAACCGACGGTCTCGCCGATGGCCGCATGATGGGGAATACGGGTGTAGAACAGCTGATACAGGCCGACCAGCAGCAAGGCCTCGACATCGCGGTCGGCCGCCTTGAAGGGCTTCTGCAGCAGGCGTTCGGCCAGGCCCGCCAGGCGCGGTTGCCAGCGCGCGGCGCCAAAGGCCAGCTCCTGGGTCAGGCCGCGGTCACGTGCTTCGACCTTGGCCAGGACATCGGGCAGGCTGCTGCCCAGCGAGGCCTTGCCGGCGAGCACCGTTGACAGCGCGCGGGCGGCGGCCAGGCGCGGGTTCATCGCCATTATTCGAACACCTTGCCGGGTGTGAACTGCTCGCGCCGGCTGTTGAACAGATCGCCAAAGCCCAGCGGCTTGCCGCCCGGTAGTTGCAGGCGAGTGAGCAACAGTGAGCCCTGACCGCAGGCGACTTCCAGGCCGTCCTTGCCAGCGGCAAGGATCTGACTGGGATTGCCCTGCCCTGCGCCGATCTTGGCTGCGTGAATCTTCACCACTGCACCGTCGAGGCTGGCATGGCAGATCGGCCAGGGATGGAAGGCGCGGATCAGTCGTTCCAGCTCGAGCGCCGGACGTGTCCAGTCGATGCGCGCTTCGTCCTTGTTCAGCTTGTGGGCGTAGGTGGCCAGGGTGTCGTCCTGCACTTCGCCTTTAAGGGTTCCGGCTGCCAGTGCCGCCACACCTTCAACCAAGGCCTGGGAACCCAGGCTGGCGAGGCGGTCATGCAGGCTGCCGCCGGTGTCATCGGCGCTGATTGGCGTGCTGACCTTGAGCAGCATCGGCCCGGTGTCCAGGCCTGCTTCCATCTGCATCAGAGTTACACCGGTTTCACTGTCGCCGGCTTCGATGGCGCGCTGGATCGGCGCCGCACCGCGCCAGCGCGGCAGCAGCGAAGCATGGCTGTTGACGCAGCCCAGGCGCGGCATGTCCAGCACCGCTTGCGGCAGGATCAGGCCATAGGCGACCACCACCATCAGGTCCGCCTGCAGCGCCTGGAGCTCGGCCTGGGCAGCGGGATCGCGCAGGGTCTGCGGCTGATAGACGGGAATCGCATGTTGCAGGGCGAGCTGCTTGACCGGGCTGGGCATCAGCTTCTGACCCCGTCCGGCGGGGCGATCCGGTTGGGTATAGACCGCAACGATGGCATGGCCAGCATCAAGCAGAGCCTGAAGGTGCTGGGCGGCGAATTCCGGCGTGCCGGCGAAAACGATGCGCATGGAAAAGGTCCGTCAAATAAAAAAGGCTTGCCGTAGCAAGCCTTCGAAGTGTGGGTCTCAAGCCTGCTGGCGGTGAATCTTTTCCAGCTTCTTCTTGATCCGGTCGCGCTTGAGATTGGACAGGTAGTCGACAAACAGCTTGCCGTTGAGGTGATCGCACTCGTGCTGAATGCACACCGCCAGCAGGCCCTCGGCTTCCAGCTCGAAAGGCTGGCCGTCGCGGTCCAGCGCCTTGATCCGCACCTTCTGCGGGCGGTCGACATTCTCGTAGAAGCCGGGTACCGACAGGCAGCCTTCCTGATACTGGTCCATTTCGTCGGTGAGGAACTCGAACTCGGGGTTGATGAAAACCCGTGGCTCGCTCTTGTCCTCGGAAAGGTCCATTACCACCACGCGCTTGTGCACATCCACCTGAGTTGCGGCCAGGCCAATTCCCGGTGCGTCGTACATGGTCTCGAACATATCGTCGATCAATTGACGAATGCTGTCATCGACCACTTCGACCGGCTTGGCGATGGTGCGCAGGCGTGGATCGGGAAATTCGAGGATGTTCAGAATCGCCATATACGTTTGTGATGCACTTATGGAATAAATTCAAAAGCCGCTGCTAAGATGCCGGGCAGCTTGTAAAACGGCTTAACGCCGCTTTCCACAAGGATTACCGCGGCGCCCGGGCGCTTTACGTGAAGGCACATCATAAAGGGATTCACCACATGAGGAAATCACTACTCGCCTTGCTGCTGGTGGCGGTTAGCGGTATCGCCCAGGCTGAAGTTCAGCTCAAGGCAGATCATCCCGAGCAGTACACCGTAGTCAAAGGCGACACGCTCTGGGACATCTCGGGGCGATTTCTGCGTGAACCCTGGAAGTGGCCTGAACTCTGGCATGCCAATCCCCAAGTGGAAAACCCGCACCTGATCTATCCCGGTGACCGCCTCAGCCTGGTCTATGTTGATGGCCAGCCACGGCTGATGCTCAACCGCGGCGCTTCGCGCGGCACCATCAAGCTCTCGCCCACGGTGCGCACCACACCGATGGCCGAAGCCATTCCCACCATCCCGCTGCAGGCGATCAACAGCTTTCTGCTGAGCAACCGCATCGTCGACAGTGCGGAAGAGTTCAATGGTGCGCCCTATATCGTTGCGGGTAATGCCGAACGGGTTATCAGCGGCTCGGGTGATCGGGTCTATGGCCGTGGCGTTTTTGAAGACAACATCCCGGTCTACGGCATCTTCCGCCAGGGCAAGACCTATATCGACCCGGAAACCGGAGAGTTCCTCGGCATCAATGCCGATGACGTCGGCAGCGCAGAGATTGTCGACATGGAAGGTGATATCGCCACCATGATGCTGACCCGCGTTACTCAGGAAGCGCGTATCGGTGATCGCCTGTTTGCCAGTGAAGAACGTGCGGTCAATTCCTCCTTTATGCCCAGCGAGCCGGAAGAGGAAATCAACGGCCTGATTCTCGACGTGCCGCGCGGTGTGACGCAGATCGGCCAGTTCGATGTGGTCACCCTGAACAAGGGCGCCCGTGATGGCCTCAAGGACGGCAACGTCCTGGCCGTATACAAGACCGGCGAAACCGTACGCGACCGGGTTACCGGTGAGAATGTGAAGATTCCCGATGAACGTGCCGGCCTGCTGATGGTGTTCCGCACCTACGAGAAGCTCAGCTACGGCTTGGTGCTGCAAGCCACACGCTCGCTGGCGGTACAGGACAAGGTCCGCAACCCCTGACAAACAAGCCCCGCTGATGCGGGGCTTTCAGCTTCTGGGTGCCGCACGGATGCAGCGCCCGGCAACAAGGAGGTTTGCCATGCCCGCCATTTCCCCCGCCGAACTAGAAGCACGCCTGCGTCTGCACCTGTTGCCCGAACTGGGGCCACGGCGCCTGCAGCGGTTGCTTGAAGCCTTTCCCAACGCCTCCTCTGCCCTGAGCGCACCGGCCAGCGCCTGGCGTTCGCTTGGTTTGCCCCTTAGCTGCGCCGAGTACCGCCGCGAATCCTCGGTGCGTGAACGTGCTGCCGCAGCGCTGACCTGGCTGGAGCAACCTGGCCATCATCTGCTGATGTGGGATGACCCCAGCTACCCTGCGTTATTGGCAGAGCTGCCGGATGCTCCGCCGCTGCTGTTCGTCGAGGGCGACGTCAGCCTGCTGGAACGCCCGCAACTGGCCATGGTGGGCAGCCGCCGCGCTTCGCGTGCAGGGCTGGACAATGCACTGTCGTTCGCCCGCAGCCTGGCGCGGGCCGGCTTTGTCATCACCAGCGGCTTGGCGCTGGGCATCGATGGCGCAGCCCACCAGGGTGCGCTGGATGTTGATGGCCACACCATCGCGGTACTGGGCACCGGCCTGCAGCGGCTTTACCCGGCGCGCCACGTGGGCCTGGCCGGCAGAGTCGTTGAAGGCGGTGGTGCGCTGGTATCGGAACTGCCGCTGGATTGCCCGCCGCAGGCATCCAACTTTCCCCGGCGCAACAGAATCATCAGCGGTCTTTCCCTGGGCGTACTGGTGGTCGAGGCCAGTCCGTCCAGCGGCTCGCTGATCACCGCACGTCTTGCCGCTGAGCAGGGCCGCGAGGTGTATGCCATTCCCGGCTCCATTCATCATCCCGGCGCCCGCGGCTGCCATCAGTTGATCCGCCAGGGCGCGGCGCTGGTGGAGGGTGTCGAGGATATCCTTCAGGCTCTGCGGGGCTGGCAGCAGGTGGTGCCGCACGCAACGTTGGACACGGCGGCGCCCGAGCCCGAAAAGCATGAGCTGCTCGTCCAACTACACGCAGCGCCCATGAGCAGCGAAGCCCTCGCCAGCGCGCTTGATCGACCGCTCGCGCAGGTGCTCGCCGAGCTGACCGAACTGGAGATCGAAGGCCGGGTGGCCTGCGAGCATGGCCAGTGGATTGCGTGCAGCGGTTGAGCGCCCTGCTCAGGTAAACTGCCGCGGTTTTCCTTCAGCTGGGGTCATGATGTTCGGCAATTGGCGTATACAACAGGCGGCGCGTGTGGTGCGGGCCGGTGGCGTGATTGCCTATCCCACGGAGGCCGTCTGGGGCCTGGGTTGCGATCCCTGGGACAGTGACGCGGTGTATCGCCTGCTGGCGCTCAAGGAGCGGCCAGTGGAAAAGGGCCTGATCCTGATCGCCGGCGACATCAGGGATTTCGACTTTCTTCTCGCTGACCTGCCCGAGCGCTGGCTTGATCGGCTGACTAGCAGCTGGCCGGGCCCCAATACCTGGGTGGTGCCGCACCGCCAGCTTCTGCCCGAATGGATCACCGGACGGCACGATACCGTGGCGCTGCGCGTGACCGACCACCCGCTGGTGGCCCGACTCTGTGCATTTACCGGACCGCTGGTGTCCACCTCGGCCAATCCAGCCGGCCGCCCTTCTGCCCGTTCGCGTCTGCGAGTAGAGCAATATTTCCCGCGCCAGCTGGATGCCGTTCTCGACGGCCCGCTAGGTGGAAGACGCAACCCCAGCACCATTCGCGATGTGCGTAGCGGCGAAGTCATACGGGCCAGTTAGCGTTGGGCTAACCCTGTTTGAGCATGCGTGATAGCAATGGAAAAGCTTCGCGCCGAGGGCTGCGCTCCCACCGAACAAAGCCTCCGCTCCGGTGGGAGTCGCGCCCTCGCGGCGAATGCAGGCCTAAGGACTGCAAATAGGGAAAGCCGTATATCTACGGCAGCAGGATGGTCGACCCAGTGGTGCGTCCCTCTGCAAGCAGGCGCTGGGCTTCGGCGGCTTCGCCAAGTGCGAAACGCTGACCGATCTCCACCTTGATCCGGCCGCTTTCAATCATTTCGAACAGCTCGGCGGCCATTGCCTGCAAGCGCGGCGCCGTGTCGGCATAGCCCGCCAGGATCGGCCGGGTGACGAACAGCGAACCCTTCTGCGCCAGCACGCCCAGGTTGACGCCCGTTACCGCACCCGAAGCATTGCCGAAGCTGACCAGCAGGCCGCGCGGCGCCACGCAATCGAGGGAGATTTCCCAGCTGCTCTTGCCCACCGAGTCGTAGACCACCGGACACTTTTGCCCGTCGGTCAGCTCCAGTACGCGCTGCACCACATCCTCGCGGGTGCGGTCGATGGTTTCCCAGGCACCCAGTGCCTTGGCGCGCTCGGCCTTTTCTTCCGAACCGACCACGCCGATCAGCTTGGCGCCCAGAGCCTTTGCCCACTGGCAGGCAATCGAGCCCACGCCACCGGCTGCCGCATGGAACAGAATGGTTTCGCCTGCCTGCAGCGGATACACCTGGCGCAGCAGGTATTGCGTGGTCAGGCCCTTGAGCATCACCGCCGCCGCCTGCTCGAAGCTGATCGCCTCCGGCAGCTTCACCAGATGCTGCGCCGGCAGTACATGATGCTCAGCGTAGGCGCCCAGCGGGCCGGTGGCGTAGGCGACGCGATCACCGATCTGCCACTGATCGACGCCCTCCCCCAGCGCCTCGATCACGCCGGCGCCTTCGGTTCCCAGCCCCGACGGCAGGCTCGGTGGCGCGTAGAGGCCGCTGCGGAAGTAGGTGTCGATGAAGTTCAGGCCGATGGCATGGTTGCGCACGCGGACCTCACCGGCTGCGGGAGCGGGAATCTGGGTCTCGATCTGTTCGAGAACCTCGGGACCACCGTGCTGGCTGAATTGAATGCGCTGCGACATGGGAAGCTCCTGGGGGTGGACCTAAAGGAGTCTATCCAACCGCCCTGCCAGGAATTCGTCAACCGGGTGGATGATATGCTTACGCCTTTTCACCCCGGCCTAAGCCGTCGGGGATGTACTGCCCATCAAATGCCAAGGTGATTTCGTGAGCGACCGGACCGAAGCCGTCAAAGCCTACCTGCTCGATCTGCAGGACCGTATCTGCGCCGCACTGGAGGCCGAGGACGGCAGTGCGCGCTTCGTCGAGGATGCCTGGGAGCGGCCGGGTGGCGGTGGTGGCCGTACCCGGGTGATTGAAAGCGGCGCGATGATCGAAAAAGGTGGCGTCAACTTTTCCCATGTGTACGGCAGCGGCCTGCCGCCTTCGGCCAGTGCCCATCGGCCCGAGCTGGCCGGGCGCGGTTTCGAGGCCATGGGCGTGTCGCTGGTGATCCACCCGCACAACCCGTACGTGCCCACGTCACATGCCAATGTGCGCCTGTTCAACGCCGAGAAGGAAGGCGAAGAGCCGGTCTGGTGGTTCGGCGGCGGTTTCGACCTGACGCCCTTCTACGGATTTGATGAAGACTGCATCCATTGGCACCAGGTCGCCCGTGACGCCTGCGCGCCCTTTGGGGCCGACGTCTACCCGCGTTACAAGGAATGGTGCGACCGCTACTTCCACATCAAGCACCGCAACGAGCCGCGCGGTGTCGGTGGGCTGTTCTTCGACGATCTCAACCAGTGGGATTTCGACACCTGCTTCGCCTTTATGCGCGCAGTCGGCGATGCCTATCTGGAGGCCTATCTGCCGATCATCCAGCGCCGCAAGGCCACGCCTTACGGTGAGCGCGAGCGTGAATTCCAGTTGCTGCGCCGTGGCCGTTACGTGGAATACAACCTGGTCTACGACCGCGGCACGCTGTTCGGTCTGCAGTCGGGCGGGCGCACCGAGTCGATCCTGATGTCGCTACCGCCGAATGTCAGCTGGGGCTATGACAAGAATCCTGCGCCCGGCACGCCGGAAGCGCGTCTGACCGAATACTTCCTGAAGGATCGCGACTGGCTCGCTGACGCCTGATTTCTAGCAGCTTGGAGTTTTTCATGGACCGCTACGGCGTATTCGGCAACCCCATCGGTCACAGCAAGTCACCGCAGATCCACCGCATGTTCGCCCAGCAGACCGGTCAGGCGCTCAGTTACGACGCCCTGCTGGCTCCGCTGGATGATTTTCCCGGTTTCGTTCGGCAATTCTTCGTCGAGGGGCGCGGCGCCAACGTCACCGTGCCCTTCAAGGAACAGGCCAGGCGTCTCGCCGACCAGCTGACCGAGCGCGCCCGCCGCGCCGGGGCGGTAAACACCTTGCACAAGCTCGACGATGGGCGCCTGCTGGGTGACAACACCGATGGCATCGGCCTGGTACGCGACCTGCTGGACAACGCCGGTGTGACCCTCCAAGGCAAGCGCATCCTGTTGCTGGGGGCCGGTGGTGCGGTGCGTGGCGTACTGGAGCCGCTGCTGGCGCAACGCCCTGCCACGCTGGTGATTGCCAACCGTACCCTGGCCAGGGCTGAACAATTGGCCGAGGAGTTCGCCGAGCTGGGGCCGGTCAGCGCCAGTGCTTTCGAGCAGCTGGAGGGCGCCTTCGATGTGATCATCAACGGCACCTCGGCCAGCCTTGCCGGCGAGCTGCCACCGCTGGCCGTTGAGCTCATCGCTGCCAGCCGGACCTTCTGCTACGACATGATGTACGGCGCCAAACCCACACCGTTCTGCCAATGGGCCATCGACCTTGGCGCCCACAGCCGCGACGGCCTGGGCATGCTGGTGGAGCAGGCGGCGGCGGCTTTCGAACTGTGGCGTGGTGTACGGCCGGAGTCGGCGCCGGTGTTGCTGGAGCTGCGGCGTCAGCTCGAGGGTTGAAATCTATTCAGAAGTGGAACTGGATCTGCTGATGCAGGTGTTGCGGACGCTCCAGCTCGTCGACCAGGCCGGCGGCGATACGTCGTAACTGCACGCGAGGATCGTTGCTGGGCAGCCCGTCGATATCGCTGAAGTCTTCGATGGACAGGTCCTCGCCGGCGGTGCTGGCATCCACCAGGGTCCATTTTAGCGGATGCGAGGCGATCAGTTGCCGGGCGGCTGCCAGTTCCGACTCCTCGGCATGGGCATTGAAATCGGCCACCAGCAGCAGACGTTGGACGCCGGCGTCGGTCATGCCCGAAAGCAGCGACGACACCGCCTGATACAGGTCCTGCGGCCGACCTACGACACTGGCATCAGGCGCGGTCGGAACCGAAGGGCTATCGAACAGGCAGATCACTCCATGCATACCGGCCACGCTGCGGGACACGCTGGTGGGATCGAACAGATCGCCGGCCTTGGTGCGCAGCCCGGGACGGGCAGTCATGGAGTTGAAGTCGTTGATCAGCGCGACAGCCTCGTGTTGCCGGCTCAACAGCTCGCACAGCACCGCGTTGCCCAGGCTGGAGTGCGCTCCGTAGAGCGCAAACTTGAGACGTGGCGTTTCGGCGTTGAGCATGGCGGTGCCCTCAGCAGGTCTTTGACGCAGGCGGTTTACGAGCGACGCGTGGCCAGATAGCCGATCAGGGCCACGGCACCTGCTGCCAGCGCCAAAGTGCTCAGCGGATGCCGGCGTGCACATTCGCCGGCCATGCGCGTGGCCTCACGGCTACGTCGGGACAGTGCTTCGCGATGCTCATCCCAATGGTTGTCGTGCCAGAGCGACTCGGCGCGCGAGCGCAGATCATTGAAGCGATGACGCGACCCGCGGCTGGCGTCGCGCTTGAGCTCGTCCAGTGCGTTCATCAGGTTGTGAATTTCGCGCTCGATCTCGTCACGAGTGGTGATTTTGCTGCTGAAGCGGGACATGAGAACCCTCCCCTGGATGGATATCTGCTGGTTTGACAGCCAGCACGCCTGAAGGTGCGACGATTCTCTTCTACACTCCATCGACACAAACCTGTCTGGGGCGGCTTTTCCGTATACTGCGCGCCGCGTGACACCACCTATTTCGCCACTTCTCTGGTGCTTGTTTTGAAACTACGACATTCCATTTTCGGCCTGCTGCTGGCTTGCAGCAGCGTCATCGCCAGCCCCGCCTCGTTCGCGGCGCCGGCGCAGCAGGAGCTGGCCTCCGGCAGCGCCCTGCTGGTCGACCTGAATACCAATCAGGTCCTCTATTCGAGCAATCCCGATCTGGTGGTGCCGATTGCCTCGGTCACCAAGCTGATGACAGCCATGGTGGTCCTGGATGCTCAGCTGCCGCTTGACGAGCAACTGCCCATCACCATTCGTGACGCAGCGGAAATGCAGGGGGTGTTCTCGCGGGTGCGCATCGGTAGCGAAATCAGTCGTCGCGAGATGCTGCTGCTGACGCTGATGTCTTCGGAAAACCGTGCGGCCGCCAGCCTGGCGCACCACTACCCGGGCGGTTATGCCGCCTTTATCCAGGCGATGAACCTCAAGGCCAGTGAACTGGGCATGAGCAGCACCCGATATGTCGAGCCCACCGGTCTGTCGCAACACAACGTCTCCAGTGCCAATGACCTGGTCAAGCTGCTGCGTGCCAGCCGCGCCTATCCGCTGATCGACGAACTCAGCACCCAGGGCGAGAAGACCGTGGCCTTCCGCAAGCCCAACTACACCCTGGGCTTTCGCAACACCAACGCCCTGGTGCGCAAGCCCAACTGGGATATCCAGCTGACCAAGACCGGCTTCACCAACGCTGCTGGCCATTGCCTGGTGATGCGCACCGTGATGGACCGGCGTGATGTGGCCTTCGTGGTGCTCGACGCCTTCGGCAAGTACACCCATATGGCCGATGCCAATCGTCTGAAGAAATGGCTGGAAACCGGTAAAACCACACCGGTGGCACCGGCCGCCCTGGCCTACAAGGCGCAAAAGCAGGCCGAGCGCCAGCTGGCCGGACAGGCCGGTGAGGTAGCCGGCGCGCGCTGACCGGAGTTTTCAGCGACTCGTTGCATCGCCTGATGCAACGATGCCGGTGCGTCCGACTCAAACGACACATCGTCCCTTGCGCACCGGGAAATGCATGTCGCTATGAGTACACCTGACAGCAGCTATATCGAATGGCTGGAAAGCCAGTCCATGCTACGAGCGGCCCGTGAGCGGGCCCGCTACTATGCCGGCCAGGCACGGCTCTGGCAGCGCCCCTACGCACAGGCGCGCCCGCGGGATGCAAGTGCGACGTCCTCAGTGTGGTTCACCGCCTATCCCGCGGCGATCATCACCCCAGAGGGCGGCTCGGTGCTCGAGGCACTGGCGGATGAGCGGCTCTGGAGCGCCCTTTCCGAGCTTGGCGTACAGGGCATCCACAACGGTCCGATGAAGCGCTCCGGCGGCTTGCGGGGTCACGAATTCACCCCGACCATCGACGGCAATTTCGACCGCATCAGCTTCGACATCGACCCCAACCTCGGCACCGAGGCGCAGATGCTGCAGCTCAGCCGAATGGCCGCCGCGCACAATGCCATCGTCATCGACGACATCATCCCGGCACACACCGGCAAGGGCGCCGATTTCCGTCTCGCGGAAATGGCCTACGGCGACTATCCGGGCCTCTACCACATGGTGGAAATCAACGAGGAGGACTGGCCGCTGCTGCCCGAGGTGCCGGCAGGGCGAGACTCGGTCAACCTGTCCCCGGCGGTAGTGGACCAGCTCAAGGACAAGCACTACATCGTCGGCCAGCTGCAACGGGTGATCTTCTTCGAGCCGGGTATCAAGGACACCGACTGGAGCGCCACCGATATTGTCACCGGCGTCGACGGCAAGCGCCGGCGCTGGGTGTACCTGCACTACTTCAAGGAGGGGCAGCCGTCGCTGAACTGGCTTGACCCGACCTTCGCTGCGCAGCAGCTGATCATTGGCGATGCCTTGCACGCCATTGATGTGTCCGGTGCGCGCATGCTGCGCCTGGACGCCAATGGCTTTCTCGGTGTCGAGCGCCGCGCCGAGGGCACCGCCTGGTCGGAGAGCCACCCGCTGTCGCTCACCGGCAACCAGCTGATCGCCGGCGCCATCCGCAAGGCCGGCGGTTTCAGCTTCCAGGAGCTGAATCTGACCATCGACGATATCGCCGCCATGACTCACGGTGGCGCCGATCTGTCTTATGACTTCATTACCCGCCCGGCCTACCACCATGCCCTGCTGACCGGCGATACCGAGTTCCTGCGGCTGATGCTGCGCGAGGTGCATGCCTTCGGTATCGACCCGGCTTCGCTGATCCATGCGATGCAGAACCATGACGAGCTGACCCTGGAGCTGGTGCACTTCTGGACCTTGCATGCCCACGACCACTATCACTACCACGGCCAGACCCTGCCGGGCGGCATCCTCCGCGAGCACATTCGCGAGGAGATGTACGAGCGGCTGACTGGCGAGCACGCGCCCTACAACCTCAAGTTCGTCACCAATGGCGTCGCCTGTACCACCGCCAGCGTGATCACCGCGGCACTGGGCATTCGTGACCTGAACAGCATCGACGCCGCCGATATCGAGCAGATTCAGCGGCTGCATATCCTCCTGGTGATGTTCAACGCCATGCAGCCCGGCGTATTTGCCCTCTCCGGCTGGGATCTGGTCGGCGCCCTGCCGCTGGAGGCGGCGCAGGTCGAGCATCTGATGGGTGACGGTGATACCCGTTGGTTGCACCGAGGCGCCTATGATCTGGCCGATCTTGCACCCGAAGCTGAAACCTCCGCCGAAGGCTTGCCGCGTGCGCGTGCGCTGTACGGCAGTCTGGTTGATCAGCTGCAGGCCCCCGGCTCTTTCGCCTGCCAGCTCAAGCGCATCCTCAGCGTGCGGCGCGCCTACGATATTGCCGCGAGCAAGCAGATCATGATTCCCGATGTGCAGGCGCCGGGGCTGCTGGTCATGGTGCATGAGCTGCCCGCAGGCAAGGGGGTGCAGATCACCGCGCTGAACTTCAGCGCCGAATCGATCAGCGAAACCCTCTGCCTGCCCGGCATAGCGCCCGGCCCGGTGGTGGATATCATCCATGAACGGGTCGAAGGCGACCTGACCGATGACTGCGAGCTGACCCTGCACCTCGATCCCTATGAAGGCTTGGCGCTGCGCGTGGTCAGTGCGGTATCGCCGGTGCTTTGAAACGCCGGCCTGACCGGCAATAGCGTGCCGAGGGCGACGGGTTTGGCAGGGGCATGTCGAAGCCGGCGTTTTCGGACGCCCGAATTCGCTGACCTGGCCGGTTGCTGCCGCCAGGCGTCCTGCCCGTTGAGCGCACTTGTGGTGTGCGTCGTTCTGCGCCCCAGCAGATGAATGACAGCCTTCCGATAATCCGCAGAAAATAGGTTCATACTCGCCCGGCTCGTGCGCATGAGCCGAGCGCGGGCATGGGTGCGTGCACTGACAATGGAGCCGAAATGACTATCGAATGGTGGTACTGGGCGGTCGGCGGTTTGCTGCTGATCATGCTGGAGCTGGTGATTCCCTCGTTCTTCGTGATCTGGTTCGGCATGGGCGCGCTGCTGGTGGCGGCAATCCTGCTGCTGGCTGGTGATCTGTCGCTGACGATGCAGCTGGTGATCTGGGCCCTGGCTTCGCTGGCCATGGTGGTGCTGTGGTTCAGGGTGTTCAAACCCAGCCGACACAAAACGCTGATCGGCACCGCCGCCGGCGAGGTGATTGGCGAAGTGGGTCTTCTGGTCGGCCAGGTCGAGCCGTTCCAGCGCGGACGGGTGCGTTTCCAGCGGCCCATCCTGGGCGCCGAGGAGTGGGCCTGTGTAGCGGAGCAAAGCATCAGCGCTGGCGAGCGCGTGCGGCTGGTTTCCGTTGAAGGCAGTTATCTGAAAGTCGCTAAAGCCTGAACAGGTTGTTTCTTACTCAAGGAATCGTGTCATGAATGAAGGACTGATCATTGCTGGCGTAGTGCTGGTATTTATCGTCATTACCATCGCCAAGGGCGTGCGCCTGGTGGCCCAGGGCGAGGAGTGGGTGGTGGAGCGGCTGGGCAAGTACCACACCACTCTGCGACCGGGGCTGAATATCCTGATTCCCTATCTGGATAACGTCGCCTACAAATTGGTGACCAAGGACATCATCCTCGACGTGCAGGAACAGGAGGTCATTACCCGCGATAACGCGGTTATCCTCACCAATGCCATTGCCTTTATCAAAGTTACCGACCCGGTCAAGGCGGTTTACGGCATTACCGATTTCTCCGAGGCGATCCGCAACCTGATCATGACCACCCTGCGCTCCATCGTCGGTGAAATGGAGCTGGACGAGGCGTTGTCCTCGCGCGACCGGATCAAGGCGCGCCTGCGCGAGAGCATCGCCGACGAAGCGGTGGACTGGGGTCTGACGGTCAAGTCGGTGGAAATTCAGGACATCAAGCCTTCGGAATCCATGCAGCGCGCAATGGAGCTGCAGGCCGCCGCAGAACGTGAGCGCAAGGCCACCGTGACCCGCGCCGAAGGCGCCAAGCAGGCGGCCATCCTCGAGGCCGAGGCGCGCCAGGAGTCCGCCCGCCGCGACGCCGATGCCCAGGTGATGCTGGCAGAAGCCTCGGCAGAAGCGATCCGCCGGGTCAGCGGTGCCGTCGGCAATGAGAGCGCGCCGATGATGTACCTGCTCGGCGAAAAATACATCGCTGCCCTGGATCGTCTCAGCCAGAGCGATAACGCCAAGACTGTGCTGTTGCCCGCCGATATCCAGGAAACCCTGCGCGGCGTGGTCGGCAAGTTCGGCGCGCGCAGCTGAGCACTGCTTTACAGCTGACGATAAGCTGAACGCCTGTACCTCTCTCCCGGTCGGAATTAGACAAGCCACCGGGAGCCACCTCATGAGCACATCCAGCAATCTGTTATGGGCCGCCCTGGCCATCGGGGCGGTCACCGGTATGCGCAGCATGCTGGCGCCGACCCTGGTCAGCCGGGCGTTGAGCGAGCGGGGCGATCTGCAGGGTTCGGGTGAGGCGGTACAGCTGCTGACCTCGGATACCGCGCAAACATTTCTACCGGTGCTGGCAGCAGGCGAGATTGCCGGCGACAAGCTTCCGTTTGCGCCTGATCGCACCATTGTGCCGTCGATGATGTTTCGTGCCTTGTCCGCAGGGGTGAGTACGGCGGCGCTGGCCGGGGCGCGGCGCGAGCCGTTGCTGATGCCGGTATTGCTCGGCGCGACGGCAGCGCTGGTTGCCTCGAAGATCGGCCTGAGCCTGCGCAAGCCCTACCAGCCCAATGCGCTGCTCAACGCCACGCTCGGTTTGGCTGAGGATTGTCTGGCGCTGGGCCTTGGTCGGGTCGGGTTGCGTCAGGCACTGGGCGAGGAACGCCGCGGGCGGTGATGATGCGGGTAGGGTGGATAACGCGCGAAGCGCTTATCCACCGTGGCAGGTGGAAAAGGCTGCGACGTTTTCCACCCTTGTGACTCAGTCCAGATCTGCTGCGCTGTGGCGTTCCGGCGCCTGCTCGGACTCATCGCCCCAGGTGCGGTTGACCTTGCGTCCGCGAATCACGGCGGGGCGCTTGGCGATTTCGGCGGCCCAGCGCTGTACGTGCTGGTAATCCTGCACTGAGAGGAATTCACCGGCCTGGTACAGCTCACCCATCGCCAGCAAGCCGTACCAGGGCCAGATCGCCATGTCGGCGATCGTGTAGTCATCGCCAGCGATAAAGCGCCGTTCGGCCAGCTGGCGGTCGAGTACGTCGAGCTGTCGCTTGGTTTCCATGGCATAGCGGTTGATCGGATATTCGTACTTTTCCGGTGCATAGGTATAAAAATGCCCGAAGCCGCCCCCGACGAAAGGCGCCGAGCCCATTTGCCAGAACAGCCAGTTCAACGTTTCGGTACGGGCGCGGAGTTCAGTGGGCAGAAAGGTGCCGAATTTTTCCGCAAGGTAGACCAGGATCGAACCGGATTCGAACACCCGTAGCGGTTCGCCGCCCACGCTGTGATCGGCCAGTGCGGGGATCTTCGAGTTGGGGTTGATATCGACGAAGCCGCTGCCGAATTGGTCGCCATCGCCGATCTTGATCAGCCAGGCATCGTACTCGGCGCCGCTGTGGCCAAGGGCAAGCAGCTCTTCGAGCATGATGCTGACCTTGACGCCGTTGGGCGTGGCCAGGGAATACAGCTGCAATGGGTGCTTGCCCACCGGCAGCGCCTGTTCCTCTCTCGCCCCGGCCGTAGGCGCGTTGATGCTGGCGAACTTGCCGCCCGAAGGCGCATCGTGCGTCCAGACCTTCGGCGGAACGTAGGAAGTGGTGTCAGTCATGGCAATCCTCACGAGCGGTTGGTGGAGAAAGTTCGGCTACAGCGGGCCGTACGGCCGATCATACGCAGGTCGCTGCGAGTGACCGTATCGAGGCCACCTTCTTGGATCACAAGCGGAAGGCCGGATTCCGGCATCCTTGGTCGACAAACAGCTGAAATTCGCCATCTGACGAGCTTTGATCATTCAGCATCAGAAAGCGGAAAACTTGCACGGACCATCATAGCAAGGGGTGCTGTTCCGATTCCCGGCCAGGCGCTGGCCAGAACTTCTCTATTGACCTGGCGAGGCACAAGGCTTCGCAATCTGAGCACCGGGCATCGATTCTGCGGAGCGGGTGGAAGAGGGGAGCAGTCGGCAGGTGCAATCCGTGCACCTGTCTGGGTGAAGCCGGGCGGGGTTAGCTGGCCAGCGCCGTGCTGAGCGGCGCGCTGGAAGTGGCGGTGTTCTCTTGCGGCTCGGCATAGCCATGGGGGTTACGGCTCTGCCAGCGCCAGGCATCGGCAAGCATGGTCACCAGATCCTTTTCGGCACGCCAGCCGAGTTCCGCCCAGGCCTTGCCCGGCTCCGACCAGCACTGAGCGATATCCCCGGCGCGGCGTGGCTTGATCACGTGGGGCAGGGGGCGGCCGGTGACTTCCTCGAAGGCGGTAATCATCTCGCGTACCGAATGCCCCTTGCCGGTGCCCAGGTTCCAGACCGATACCCCGCGCACCTGCTCCAGGCGATCCAGCGCTTTGAGGTGGCCTTTGACCAGGTCCACCACATGTATGTAATCGCGAATGCCGGTGCCGTCAGGGGTCGGATAGTCCGCACCGTAGACGCTAAGCTGCTTGCGCCGCCCGACAGCCACTTGAAGCATGTAGGGCAGCAGATTGTTCGGCACACCGTTGGGGTCTTCGCCGATCAACCCGGACTCGTGGGCGCCGATGGGGTTGAAGTAGCGCAACAGGCCGATGGACCAGCGCGGATCGGATTCGGCCAGCCCCTTCAGCACGTTTTCCGCCATCAGCTTGGACTGGCCGTAGGGGTTGGTCGGGGTGCCGGTTGGGCGATCCTCGGTAATCGGCATCACCGGTGATTCGCCATAAACCGTGGCCGACGAGCTGAACACCAGGCGAAAGACCCCGGCTTCTGCCATTGCCTGGCAGAGCGTGATGCTGCCGCTGACATTGGTTTCGTAGTAGCGCAGTGGCTCGCGCACGCTTTCGCCCACAGCCTTGAGTCCGGCGAAATGCATGACCGCACGGATCGGGTAGGAGGCGAACAGCGCCTGCAGCAAGGCGCGGTTGCGCACGTCGCCCTTGATGAATTGCGGCGCTCGCCCGCTCAGCTGCGCGACCCGGTCAAGGGCGGTTTTAGAGCTGTTGCAAAGGTTATCCAGTACGAGCACTTCTTCGCCTGCAAGAAGCAGCTCCAGTACTGCGTGTGAGCCGATATATCCCGCTCCGCCAGTGACCAGAATCATCTATTTCCACCTCCGCAATGCAGTTTGTGGACGCGAACGGAACACACCCGGGCTGCCGTAAAGACAGCGCCGCAGGGAAATCTCCAGAGAAAGTACGACCTGCCGAGCCGGGCACCAAAGCGGGTTGCGTGCACGACTGAGGCCGAGTGAGTCAGGCGTCCTGAAATAGTGACGGGTGGGGTGGCGCGCAAGTTCAACCCACCCGCCAGCCGGCAATTGGCAGGGGCGGACGCGAGAGCAAGAAAAGGCCAGTCGTCAAGCGCTTCCCGGCGAACGGTGCGTCTGAAACCGAACTATTGCGCGCGCTGTACGCCTTATATGTTGCGCAGGAGAGCACCGAATTCACGCGCGATGCCGCAGAAGGGACGCTGACCGCACCGCCGCCCGTACCGAGGTTTCTCATGAGCTGGGCTGGCCCCTTTCAGTACGAAATAGGCAAATCCCCCCACAAGTCTGCCGAACCGGCGGAGGTGGTCTTTGACGAGCAGGTTCCGACACTGTTGTGCCTGTCGCACCTGCGTTGGAGTTTCGTCTACCAGCGCCCCCAACACCTGATGTCGCGCTTCGCCCGCGACTTCAACGTGCTGTTCTGCGAAGAGCCTGTCCCTACCGAGGATGCCCAGCCCTGGCTGGAGGTGCGTCCCGAGGAAAATGGCGTGCAGGTTCTGATCCCGCGTCTGCCAGCCGGCTGCGAAGGCGAGGCTGCCGAGCCGGTGCTGCGCCGTCTGGTGGACGGCTACCTGGCCAAGCTGGGCGTGGAGGATCTGCTGCTCTGGTACTACACGCCAATGAGTCTGGCGTTTACCGATCACCTGGAGCCGAAGGTGGTGATCTACGACTGCATGGACGAGCTGTCGGCCTTCCATGGTGCGCCGCCACAGTTGATCGAGCGTGAACGCCAGCTGCTACGCCGCGCCGACCTGGTATTCACTGGCGGCTACAGCCTCTATGAGGCCAAGCGCAAGCATCACGACAACGCGCACCCCTTTCCCAGCAGCGTCGACGTTGATCACTTCGCTGCGGCGCGGCGGCCCCAGGCCGATCCGGCGGATCAGGCCGAGATTCCGCTGCCGCGCCTCGGGTTCTACGGCGTGATCGATGAGCGCCTGGACCTGCCGCTGATCGCCAAGGTCGCTGCACAGCGCCCCGACTGGCAGATCGTGCTGATTGGTCCGGTGGTGAAGATCGACCCGGCGTTGTTGCCGCAACGCGACAATATCCACTACCTGGGCGGCAAGACCTACGACGAGCTGCCGCAATACCTCGCCGGCTGGGATGTGGCGATCATGCCGTTCGCGCTGAACGAGTCGACCCGCTTTATCAGCCCCACCAAAACCCCCGAATACCTGGCCGGTGGTCGCCCGGTGGTTTCCACGCCGATCACCGATGTGGTGCGTACTTATGGCGACACCGGCATCGTGCGTATCGCCGACAGCCCCGAGGCGTTCGTCACAGCCTGCGAGGCGGCCCTGGCTGATGCCGAAGACCGCGACAGCCTGCTGGAAAAGGCCGACGAGATCCTCGGCGACATGTCCTGGGACCATACTTGGAGCCTGATGAAGGAGAAGATTCAATGCGCAATCTGAACCCGCAAGACAGTCATCCTGAGCGTCTCGGCGGGGTCGGCGGCGAGCTGCCGCAGCGCCAGAGGGGCTTCGACTATCTGATCGTCGGTGCCGGCTTTGCCGGTAGCGTGCTGGCCGAGCGTTTGGCGGCCGGGCTGAACAAGCGAGTGCTGGTGGTCGATCGCCGCTCGCATATCGCCGGCAATGCCTACGACTACTACGACGAATCCGGCGTGCTGATCCACCGCTATGGGCCGCATATCTTTCACACCAATGCCCAGCGCATTGTCGACTACCTGTCGCGCTTCACCGAGTGGCGGCCCTACGAACACCGCGTGCTCGCCCAGGTGGATGGGCAGGAAGTGCCGATTCCAATCAACCGCACCACCCTGAACAAGCTCTACGGGCTGGATCTGCAGACCGATGAGGACGCCGCGCATTACCTGGCCAGCCGCGCCGAGCCGGTGGAGAACATCCAGACCAGCGAAGACGTGGTGATCAACGGCATCGGCCGCGAGCTGTACGAGAAGTTCTTCCGCGGCTACACCCGCAAGCAGTGGGGCCTGGACCCTTCGCAACTGGACAAGTCCGTCACCTCGCGCATTCCCACCCGCACCAATACCGATGATCGCTACTTCACCGACACCTTCCAGCAGATGCCCAAGTACGGCTACACCAAGATGTTCGAGAAGATGCTGGCGCACCCGAATATCAAGGTGATGCTCAACACCGACTACCGCGAGATCCGCGACGAGGTGCGCCACGATCATCTGATCTTCTGCGGCCCCATCGACGAGTATTTCGATTACCGTTTCGGCAAGTTGCCCTATCGTTCGCTGAAGTTCGAGCATAAACAGCTGGATCAGGAGCAGTTTCAAGCGGTCGGCACGGTCAACTACCCGAGCGAGGATGTGCCCTACACGCGTATCAGCGAATACAAGCACCTCACCGGACAGGTGCACCCCAAAACCAGCGTCACCTATGAGTACCCCAGCGCCGAAGGCGATCCCTATTACCCGATCCCGCGGCCGGAGAACGCCGAGCTGTACAAGCGCTACCAACAGCTGGCCGAGCAGACGCCGGGGGTGACCTTCGTCGGACGTTTGGGCACCTACAAGTACTACAACATGGACCAGGTGGTGGGTCAGGCGCTGGCACTGTACAAGCGCATCGAGGAGGCCGAGCGCGGCTCAGAGTCCGAAGCGAGCCCGGAACACAACCAGTCGCTGACCGAACAGGCCCCCTGAGACGAGACCAAGATGCATCAGCCCACGCTATTCAAGAGCTTCTTCATGGGTGGTTTCGAGTGCTCGAATCATCGCCGCAGTGATGGTCGGCGTCTCGATCTGCTGGCCGCCACCGGCCACGATCGCTGGGCGGCGCACGACTACGCGGTGTTGCAGCGCCATGGTCTGCGTAGTGTGCGTGACGGTCTGCGCTGGCACCTGATCGAGCCGGCGCCGGGTCAGTATGACTGGTCGAGCTTCCTGCCGATGCTGCTGGCCGCGCATCGCCAGGGCACCCAGGTGATCTGGGATCTTTGCCATTATGGCTGGCCGGACGATATCGATATCTGGCGGCCGCAGTTCGTCGAGCGTTTCGGCCGTTATGCCGCTGCCGTTGCGCAGCTGGTCAAGGATGAAACCGATACGGTGCCCTTCTACGCGCCGCTGAATGAAATCTCGTTCTGGGCCTGGGCCGGCGGTGACGAAGCCTATTTCAACCCCATGGCGCGCGGCCGCGGCTTCGAACTCAAGCATCAGCTGGTGCGCGCCACCATTGCCGCCATGCAGGCGATCCGGGACGTGGAGCCGCGCGCGCGTTTCGTGCAGGTCGATCCGGCCATCCATGTGGTGGCGCCCAACGACCGTCCCGGCCCGCAGCGCGAGGCGGAGCGTTTCCGTCAGAGCCAGTTCGAGGCCTGGGACATGCTTTGCGGTGAGCACTGGCCGGGCCTGGGCGGGGCGCCGGAATATCTCGATGTACTGGGCGTCAATTACTACTCCGACAACCAGTGGTACCTGGGCGATGGCCGCACCATCGAGCGTGATAACCCGGACTACCGGCCGTTCAAGGGCATCCTCAGCGAGATCTGGCAGCGCTACAAGCGCCCGCTGCTGATCGCGGAAACCGGCGCAGAGGGTGATCTGCGCGGCGACTGGCTGCGCTACGTCAGCGAGCAGGCCGGACTGGCCATGCAGCGCGGGGTGCCGGTGGAAGGCATCTGTCTGTATCCGGTGCTGGACTATCCCGGCTGGACCGATGAGCGCCATTGCCCCACCGGCCTGCTGGGCTTCCCCGACGAAAATGGCAACCGCAAGGTGCATGAAGGACTGGCTGACGAGCTGCGTCTGCAACAGATGCGATTCAGCCAGTTCAGCGCTGCCTCGCCGCTTGCCCAAGCACTGCCATGAACGCCCCGGAAAAGCCCACGCGGGCGAAAACCTCGTCGGTGCCGCTACCCAGCACGCCGCTGGCTTTTCTCTGGCGTTATATCCGCGCCCGGCCCTGGCATTTCGGCGGCTTGCTGGCGCTGATCATCGGTGCCGCCAGCTGTGCGGTGGCCGTGCAGTACGGCATGAAGCTGCTGGTGGACGCCATGGCCCAGGGCGCTTCTGACCGCAGCGCCAGCAATGTCTGGTTTCCGCTGTGGCTGTTTATCGGCCTGATCGTGGTCGAGAACGTGTTCTGGCGCCTTGGAGGCTGGCTCGGCTGCCGCACCGTGGTGGCCAGCGTGGTTGATCTGCGGGTCGATCTGTTCAAGCATTTGACCGGCCATCCGATGCGCTACTTCACCGAGCACTTTGCCGGCTCGCTGGGCAATCGGATTTCGGCGCTGGGGCAGGCGGCGGGAGCCATTTACGGCGGCCTGGCCTGGAAGATCGTGCCGCCTATCGTGGATTTCATCGGTGCGGTGGTGGTGCTGTTGACCGTCGATGTGCGCATGGCGGTCGCGCTGATTCTGTTCGTCGCCATCGTCGCGGCATTGATCACCGGCTTTGGTATTCGTGGCCGCGCCAAGCATCAGCGCTTCGCCGCTCAGTCGGCGCGAGTCGGTGGTGAGCTGGTGGATGCGGTGTCCAACGTCTGGACCATCAAGGCTTTCTCCGCCCGGGATCGCGAAGCCGAGCGGCTGGCGCAGGAAATCGGCTACGAAGCGCGGGCTCAGCGCCGGAGCTGGATGTACCTGGAAAAGGCCCGGGTGATGCACGATATCTGCCTGTCGGTGATGGCCGGCGGCATGCTGATCTGGGCCATCAGTCTGTGGCTCGACGGGGAGGTGACCGCAGGCGACGTGGTGCTGGTCAGTGCTCTGACGTTCCGCATCCTGCATGGCTCGCGGGATCTGGCGCTGGCGCTGGTGGACGCCACGCAGCAGGTCGGTGCCATTGAGGACACCCTGCGCATCATTGTGCAGCCCCACGGCTTGGAGGACAGCGACGCTCAGCTGCTGCTTGCCGAGGGCGATATCACCTTTCAAGACGTCAGCTTCAGCTACCCGGATCGCGGCGCGGTGTTCCGTCATCTCGATCTGCACATTCCCGCCGGGCAGAAGGTTGGCGTGGTGGGCTCGTCCGGTGCCGGCAAGTCGACCCTGATCAATCTGATCCAGCGCCTCGACGACGTGCAGGACGGCTGCATCCTGATCGATGGCCAGGACATCCGCGGGGTCAGTCAGGACAGCCTGCGCGAGAAGATCGCCGTGGTGCCGCAGGAAACCGCGCTGTTCAATCGCAGCATTCGCGAAAACATCCGCTATGGTCGGCCGGGCGCGACGGATGAAGAAGTGATTCAGGCGGCGCGCCATGCGTTCTGTGACAGCTTTATCCGCGAGCTGCCGGAAGGCTACGACACCCTGGTCGGCGAGCGTGGCGTGATGCTCTCCGGTGGCCAGCGCCAGCGTCTGGGCATCGCCCGAGCGTTCCTCAAGGATGCGCCGATCCTGATCCTCGACGAGGCCACGTCAGCGCTGGATACCCAGTCCGAAGCCGAGATTCAGACGGCGCTCAACGATCTGGTGAACAACCGTACGGTGGTCGCCGTGGCGCATCGTCTGTCGACCCTGTCCAGCTTCGACCGGATCATCGTGCTTCGCAACGGTCGCATCGTCGAGGACGGCCCGCCCCATGAACTGCGCAGCCGCGGCGGCGAATTCGACGCACTGTGGCGGATGCAGGCCGAAGGTTTCAGCCGGACGTAGGGTGGAAACGGCGAAGCCTTTTCCACGCGTTTGCCGATCCCGGCAGATCGGTGTCCCTCCGACAATATGCAATGGTGGATAAGCTTCGCGTTATCCACCCTACGCCTGAATTCAAGCAGCCTGCGCTATCTGGGCTACGACCCCGACGAGCAGCGTAGGGTGGAAAACGGCGAAGCCTTTTCCACGCGTTTGCCGATCCCGGCAGATCGGTGTCCCTCCGACAATATGCAACGGTGGATAAGCTTCGCGTTATCCACCCTACGCCTGAATTCAAGCAGACTGCGCTATCTGGCTACGACCCCGACGAGCAGCGTAGGGTGGAAAACGGCGAAGCCTTTTCCACGCGTCTCTCGATGCCAGTCGGAGCAGCGCAGTTCGACGATACGCAACCGTGAATAAGCTTCGCGTTATCCACCCTACGCCTGAACTTCGCCACGCTCTGCTGGCCTCAATTCAGCAGGACGCACTCATTCGAGCGGAGTCTCGCGGACCAGAAGGAGGCATTCATGTCGGATCATCACACCTACAAGAAAATCGAGATCGTCGGCTCGTCGCGCAATAGCGTCGACGAGGCCATCCGCAACGCCATCGCCGAGGCGAACAAGACGCTGCAGAGCATCGAGTGGTTCGAGGTGGGCGAGATTCGCGGCCATGTCGCCGATGGCCAGGTGGCGCACTTCCAGGTAACGATGAAGATAGGCTTCCGTCTGAAGGACAGCTGATACGTTGCGGTAGGGCCGAGCTTGTTCGGCCTATGCCGGAACTTCCGGCGATTTGCCTGCGGCTGATTTTGGCAGTCGCAGTTGCACGATCACATTGACGCGAAGCGTATGGCCGAGTCTACAAGACGCACTGCCAGGCGAAAACCGGGTTGGTCCATTGACCATTTTCGGCGCGTGGGCGCGCCTCCCACAGGTAGTGCGACGCCTACTGCGACTTGAGGGAGCGCCGCCCCCGGCGCGAAGCTTTGAATAAGCGACTTCGCATTGGCCTTTACGCGTTGACCGGCGGCATTACCCGCCAGCCAAACGTTACTTCAGCCCGGCCAGTATCTCGAAGGCGCGATGGCGGTCGGCGGTTTCGTAAAGGTCGCAGGTGAAGATCAGCTCGTCGGCCTGGGTCTGTTCCAGCAGCACATCCAGTCGCGCGCGAACCTTCTCCGAGCCGCCAATCAGCGCCAGGCCAAGGAAGTCACCCACTGCCTGCTGCTCGTGGGGCAACCACAGGCCCTTCATGCTTTGCACCGGCGGGCGCAGCACCAGGCTCTGGCCGCGGATCAGCGCAAGGATGCGCTGGTAGACGCTGGTGGCCAGATATTCGGCCTGCTCGTCGCTGTCGGCGGCAATCAGCGGTACGCCGAGCATCACGTAGGGTTTGTCGAGCACCGCGGACGGCTGGAAGTTGTCGCGATACAGCTTGATCGCCTGGTGCATAAAGCGCGGCGCAAAGTGCGAGGCGAAGGCGTAGGGCAGGCCCTTGGCCGCCGCCAGCTGGGCGCTGAACAGGCTGGAGCCCAACAGCCAGATCGGCACATTGCTGTTCACTCCGGGCATGGCGATCACCCGCTGGTTGGGCTGGCGCGGGCCGAGCAGCATTTCCAGCTCTTCAACGTCCTGCGGGAAGTCATCGGCGCTGCCCATGCGATCGCGGCGCAGCGCGTGGGCGGTGAACTGGTCGGCGCCGGGTGCGCGACCCAGGCCCAGTTCGATGCGCCCGGGATACAACGCCTCAAGGGTGCCGAACTGCTCGGCGATCACCAGGGGCGCATGGTTGGGCAGCATGACGCCGCCCGCACCCAGACGGATACGCGAGGTATTGGCGGCCAGGTAGCCGATCAGTACCGAGGTGGCCGCGCTGGCGATGCCGTCCATGTTGTGGTGTTCGGCGACCCAGAAGCGTTCGAAGTCGAGTCCTTCCACATGTTGGGCCAGCGCCAGGGCGTTGTGCAGGGCTTGCGCCGGGGTGCCATCGTCGCGGATGGGCGCCAGATCCAGTGCGGAAAAGCGGGTCTCGGAGATACGGGACATCGTCTACCTCGAAATTCAGATTCAGTAGCAGTGTTCGGCTTCAGCGCGGACCAGCACATTGCGCTGCTCGTCGCGCAGCCAGCCCTGAGGGGTGAAGCCCAGTGAGCGGGCCTGGAACAGGTAACGCTTGCCGGCCTCGAAATTGTCGTAATTGACCACCAGGGTACAGCGCATGGTCTGGGTATCGCCGAACAGGCCGAACCCGCCGCTGCTGATTTCGAATTCGTAGCGCGCTTCGAGTTCATGTTTGCCCGGCGGGACCTGGAAGTAGCGACCATCATAGGTGCGTTTGCCGTCCAGACGGTCGGACATGAAGATATCGGTGGTCTGCGCCGTCATGTCCACCCAGGCCATATTCGGGTCGGGCGACGGCAGCGGACCGGCACAGCCGCCAAGGGCAAGGGCGAGCAGGAGGGCAAGCGACAGGCGCATGGGTGACTCCAGAGTTGTTTGATTCGTCTGCCCGAGCCTGCGCCAGATACCGTCGGTTTTCAATGTGCGAGCGGACTTGCGGGCGCAGCTGGCTCGTGCTGGCGGGTCTGCGCTTTTTCTGTGGGAACGGGCCATGCCCGTGAAAGATCCCGCACCAGAGCATGCGCCCTGTTCGCAGGCATGGCCAGCTCCTACGAGGTGCTGTGATAAGGGCTGAATCAGCGTTCCGCGAGGTTGCCGCAACCTTTTTCCGTGGCCCGCGCCAACAGCCGCTGTTGCGGGTCGTAGAGTTTGGCCCAGGGGCGGAAACCGTAGCCGCCAGCGACCAGTCGGTAGCGGTTGCCGGCAGTGAAGCCGTCGTACTCCAGGCTCAGCTTGCAGTCACGTGCGAGCGGCTTGCTGCCGGGACCGATATCGGCGCCCTCTACCTGAAAGCGATAGCGCATCTCCAGCGTGCGACTGCCGGGCTGGACCTGAAAGTAGCGGTCGTCATCCAGGCGGCGGCCATCCACTGCCAGCGCCTGCAGGTCGGTTTTCTCCAGCGGCTCCAGGTCGATCCAGGCCTGGGTCGGGTCGGGCTTGGGCATCCACAGCGAGCAGCCGGCCAGGCTTGAAATCAACAGGGCGACAAGGAAACCACGCATGCTAGAACTCCGGCTGGAGGGGTCGATACGGCGGGATTGCCGTCCGCCGTACCGCTTTGTAGGGTGTCTGCGCCGCATTTCCATAGGTTGCCCCATGTCGAAGCTCAACGCCGCCTTGATCGACCGCCTGCGTCTGCGCTGGGTTCCCCTGTTGCTGGCCGTCGGTCTGAATGGTTGCAGCAGCTACTACGGGCAACTGGCACAGGGGCAACTGGAGTTGTTACGTGCGCGTCAACCGGTGGCGGCGCTGATCGCCGATGAAAGCCGTGACCAGGCCCTGCGCCAGCGCCTCGACCAGGCGCAGCAGGCGCGTGATTTCGCCAGCAGTGCGCTGGGTCTGCCGGACAACAGCAGTTATCGGCTCTACGCCGACCTGCAGCGTCCTTACGTGGTGTGGAATCTGTTTGCCACCGAGGAGTTTTCCGTCGAGCCGCTGCAGCACTGCTTCCCTATCGCCGGCTGCGTGGCCTACCGCGGCTACTACCGTCAGGGCGCAGCGCGTGGTGCGGCGGCGCGGTTGCAGGCCAAGGGCCTGGATACCCTGGTCGCCGGCGTGGAAGCCTATTCGACCCTGGGCTGGTTCGATGATCCGCTGCTCAACACCATGCTGCGGCGCAACGATGAGCAACTGGCCGGGCTGATCTTCCATGAGCTGGCCCACCAGCAGCTTTACCTGCCCGGCGACACGGCGTTCAACGAGTCCTACGCCAGCTTTGTAGAGCGTGAAGGGTTGCGGCAATGGCAGGCCAGCCGTGGCCTGCCCGAGCAGGCGGCACAGGCTCGGGCACGCTACCGACAACTGGTGGAGCTATTGCTGGCGACCCGCGAGCGCCTGGCCGAGCTGTACGCGTCGCCGCGCTCCGAGGAAGAGCTACGCCAGCTCAAACAGGCCGAATTCATGCGCCTGCGCCAGGCCTACCGAACCTTGCGTGATACCCAGTGGGGCGGCGATCGGCGTTTCGATCGCTGGTTCGCCCAGCCGCTGAACAATGCCACCCTGGTGCCGTTCGGCCTGTATGACCGTTGGGTAGCCGCTTTTTCCGCCCTGTTCGAAGAGTGCGAACGGGACTGGCAGCGCTTCCATACCGAAGTGGCGGCGCTGGCCAAACGCCCCGCCGACGAACGGGAAGCTCGCCTGACGCAACTGTTGGGCCAAACAGGCGAAGCGGCCAATCGCTTGTAATCACCACGCAAGGCGCCTGTAGCCCTTAGCGAAGCCTTCACGTTTGCGACTCATCGGCGACGATCAGCTCACCGCCGATGAACGGCGCGAATCCTTTTGCGAGCTCTCCGGTCCCCTTTAAAGGTCGCCCACATTCGTGGCCGCGATTACCGATGCCTGATTCCCATGCATAACAACGGAGGCTCCATGGAGACCATTTCCGGAATTCTTGATAACAAAGGCACGCCCCTGGAGAAGCAAAAATTCACATGGAAGGAAATGGCGGGCCAGCCGATCAGCAAGCTGGATGACGACGCTTTTACCCGGGTCCGTATCATCCTGATGAATGGCGTCGAGACCGACGCGCTACGCCTGAAGCACGGCATCGCCCGCTTCAACAAGGAGCTGCGCCTGCCGCTGGCGGACATCCGTCGTGTCGAGCAGCACCAGGCGACCATGGTCAACTGGCTGATTGGTGCCGACCACTCGCCGCTGGAAACCACCGTCGCCTACGAGCAGGTGGCCATCGAGGTGACCGCCGCCGTGGCGCAGAACGAACCCGATCCCTACCAGGCGCAGACCTACCGCTTCGGCCTGCTGGAGGACTTTGATCACCTGTACCGCTACTCGGCCATGCTCGATCGCCTGGAAGGCAAGGATGCCAACAACATCTTGCAGGGCTATACCGACATCGTTCCCGGTCGCAAGACGTCCGAGCACCATCGTCACCCGGAAAACGACATCCGCGACAACTACGAGAAGAACAACGCTGCGCTGATCACCAAGATCCACGCGGCGCTGATCACTGGCGCGGAATACCAGACCCACGATTACTACATGAACATCGGCCCGCTGTTCGCCGACCCGGTGGCGCGGCAGCTGTATGCCGAGATCGCTTCGGTGGAAGAGCAGCACGTGACTCAGTACGGCGCGCTGCAAGACCCCAGCGAAAGCCATATCGAGAAGTGGCTGGTGCATGAGGCGATGGAGGTCTACATGTACGCCAGCTGCGCCGAGCAGGAGACCAACCCGCGTATCAAGGCGATCTGGGAACGCTTCCTCGACTACGAGCTGGGCCACCTGAACGTTGCCTGCGAATGGTTCAAGAAGATCGAAGGTCGCGACCCGGCCGAGATTCTCGCCGGCCCGCTGCCGAAGATGGTCGAGTTCAAGAGCCAGCGTGAATTCGTCCGCCAGGTACTGGCTGCCGAAGTCAATCTGCGTACGGCCGGCCCCGCCTATGTCGATAAAGCCAAGGAGCCGCAATCTTCCCTGGACTATCGCGCTTACCTGGCCTCCCAAGGGCTCGCCTCGGACATCGTCTCGGCGGGTTACCAGTGGGGACCGGGCGGCGAACTCATGCGCAAGAAATCCTGAGGAGAGATCGATATGGCAACTTCAGCGAAAGTCGGCGCCAACATGACTGGCGTGCAGATGTCACCCAAAGACACCAAGAGCCTGCTCGAAGCGGTGGAGCAGATTCGCCCGGATGTCCCCGGCGACTCCAAGGCGATCAAGACCGAGCGCATCGTGCGCAACGAGGAGGCCGAGCGGATTGGTTCGGTACCGGTGCCTGGCTCGGCCAAGGGCATGCTCAAGACCACCTTCGACATGGCCCTGGGCAAGAGCCCGGAAATACTTATCGACAAGCTGGGCGAGCGCCTGGCCTTCGAGCGTAACGGCGTGCGCCTCTACGACGCCATGATCGCCAAGGCCAAAGCCCTGGAAGGCGCCGATTCGGACCTTGTGCAGGTACTCAAGCACATTCGCGACGAGGAGTTCGAGCATATGAACCTGGTGCGCGAGGCCATCGAGACGCTGGGCGCCGACCCCACGGCGATGACGCCCTGCGCCGATGTGGCCGGGGTAAAAGCCATGGGCGTGATGCAGGTGCTCACCGACTCGCGGACCAATGTCGCCCAGGGCATGGGTGCGCTGCTGACCATCGAGCTTGAGGACAACGCCGCCTGGGAGCTGCTGATCGAGCTGGCCGAGGCAGGCGGTCATCCGAACATCGCCAAGAGCTTCCACAAGGCCAAGGAGCAGGAGGACGACCACCTGGTGAAGATCAAGACCCTGGTCCGCCGAGACCTGATCGTCCAGATCAAATAGATTGCGTGTGCGCTTCATTTGGCGTGCCTTCGGGCACGCTTTTTTTTTGCCTGCGGGCTACGGGCGGGCGTGAAAACGCCCCTCCACCTGAGTGGCGACGGGGCGTTCTTTTTGCAGTGATCAGATCCGGAAGCGGCTGACCATGCCGGTCAGCTGGTGGCCCAGGCGCGCCAGTTCGGTACTGGACTTGGCGATCTCCTGAGTGGCGGTGCTGCTTTGCTCGGTCACATCGCGAACGTTCAGCACGCTGCGGCTGATTTCCTCGGCCACCGCGCTCTGCTGCTCGGCGGCGGCAGCGATCTGCTGGTTCATCGACTGGATGCTCGATACGCCGCTGTTGATGGCGATCAGCGCGGTGCCGGCCTTGCGAGTCAGCGTCACGCTGCTACCGGCCAGGTGGTGGCTGCTGTTCAGGCTGGCAGAGACGCGTTGGGTTCCCGACTGCAGACCGGCCACCAGGCCCTCGATTTCTTCAGTGGACTGCTGAGTACGTTGAGCGAGCGTGCGAACTTCATCGGCGACCACGGCGAAGCCGCGACCGGCCTCGCCTGCGCGCGCGGCCTCGATGGCGGCGTTCAGCGCCAGCAGGTTGGTCTGCTCGGCGACTGCCTTGATAACGTCCATGACGCTGCCGATCTTGTGGCTTTCCTGCTCCAGGTGGGTCATCGCTTCGGTGGAGCGGTTGACCTCCGAGGCCAGGCGCTCGATCTGCGTGATCACCTCGTTGACCACTTCGTCGCCCTGGCGGGCTTCGTTATCGGCGTGGGTCGCCGCTTCGGCAGCCGCTTCGGCGTTGCGGGCGACGTCCTGAACGGTGGCAGACATCTCGTGCATGGCGGTGGCGACCTGGTCGGTCTCGATCTTCTGCTTCTGCGCGCCGGTGCTGGTCTGTTCGGTAACCACCGAAAGCTCTTCAGCGGCGGCGGCTATCTGGGTGGCGCTGTCGCGGATGCCGGCAATCAGCTCGCGCAGCGTGGCGGCCATGCTCTGGATGCCGCGCTGCAGGTTGCCCAGCTCGTCGCGGCGGGTGGCCGGCTCGGTGGCGGTCAGGTCGCCCTGGGCAATACGCTCGGCGATGCGCATGGTGTGGTGCAGCGGGTGGGTTATCTGCCGGGTGATGACCACCGCGGCGAGCAGGCCCAGCAGCAGCGCGGCGAGTGCGCCGATCACCTGCAGACTGCGGGCTGCGGCACTGTCGGCGTCACGCAGCGCAATCTGATGGCTTTGCAATTCCTCGGTCAGGCGCTGGATGGCGCTGGCATGCTCGGTCAAACCGGGGCCGATGGCCTTCAGCGCGCGCAGGCTGTTCTTGTACCCATCCAGCGAGGCGAAGTAGGCCTCCAGAGCACTCTTGAGGCGCTTCAGGCTCTCGGGAAATTCCTGCGCCAGGATGGGTTCGATACGCGCCAGCTCAGCGCGGGTGACGTCCATCTGCTTGCCGAGGGTGGCTTCGCGGTCGGCGGAGCCGGTCATCATGAAGCCGCGCACCTCGTAGCGGGTGACCAGCATCTCTTCATTGAACGCGGTGAAGGCGCGGAACAGGCGGTCGCGCTCTTCGGGCAGTTCGATCTGCTCGATGCGCACGCGTACCGCGTCGATGCTTTGTACCACTTCGTTGCCCTGGGCAATCATGTCCCGGCGAGCGGCCTGGGTGCTGCCGACGGCGGCAACCATCTGCTGCAGGGCCTGCTGATAAACCTGGATACCCTGCTCAATCTCGCCCAGCAGACTTACGTTGGTGCCCTGGGTGAAGTTCTGCTTCATCGCCTGCTGTTTGTGCTTGAGCTCGTCCAGCGCGGCCTGGGCCTGGCGCAAGGCGTTTTCATCGCCATCGGTGAGCATGTATTCCAGCCGGCTGATCTGAACCAGATTGGTTGCTGCACCCAGCGAGGCGATGTCGCCCATTCGATCGCTGCGGTCGATCATGCTGTTCAGGCTGTTCCAGCCGATGACGGCGAGCGCCAGGGTGAACAACAGTACAAGACCGAAGCCCAGACCGAGCTTGCGGTTGACGCTCAGGTTGCCGAACCAATTCATCAGAATCTCCAATAGCCGTTGGGTGCGAAAAAAACAGCGCCGCTTTTCTGGCGTCAGTTTTTGTCGCCGGCGCAGCTATCGGCCAAACGTCTAAAGTCTTGAGAGCCGCGTCACAGAGCGCTCGGATTTCCGCCAAGCGGTAGCAGCGACCGGCGCTTTATCAGGCGAAGGCCTGGCGTAGTTCGGCGAGCGTGGCGTAGTAATAGGCGGGCGCCTCGGCCATCAGTTCGGCATGACTGCCGAAGCCGTAGCCTACGGCGGCAGCCTGCAAGCCGTTTTCCCGGGCTCCGATCAGGTCGTGCTTGCGGTCACCGATCATCAGGGTTTGTGCGGCTTCAAGCTTCTCTTCGGCGAGCAGGTGGGCAATCAGCTCGACCTTGTCGGTGCGAGTGCCGTCCAGCTCGCTGCCGTAGATCACCTTGAAGTGATGGTCGAAGGAGAAGTGCCGGGCGATCTCGCGGGCAAATACCGAAGGCTTGGAAGTGGCGACATAAAGCGTGCGGCCCTGGCCGCGCAGGTGTTCGAGCATTTCCAGCACGCCGTCGAACAGCAGGTTTTCGTAGAGCCCCTGCACCTTGAAGCGCTCCCGGTAGAAGGCCACCGCCTGCCAGGCACGGGCTTCGTCGAAACCGTAGAACTGCATAAAGGCCTGCAGCAGCGGCGGGCCGATAAAGGGCTCGAGCTTGGTCAGGTCCGGCTCGTCGATATCGAGCTTGGCCAGCGCGTACTGGATCGAGCGGGTGATGCCTTCACGCGGGTCGGTGAGGGTGCCGTCGAGGTCGAAGAGAATGGTGGAGTGGTGCATGAGCAACTCGTTGTGGCGTTTTCAATAAGCGGCATTCTAGGTCTGCTTGCCCGCAGGGCCGAATTTATTTGGCCGGGATGGTGCAGCCGAATCAATTGCCCTACGACGTCCCTTCGGCCATGTGCATGTCCTTGAGCTTCACGTAGTTGCCGGCGGTGTAGCTGAAGAAGCTGCGCTCCTTGTCCGTCAGCGGGCGTGCCTGTTTTACCGGGCTGCCGACATAGAGAAAGCCGCTTTCCAGTTTCTTGCCCGGTGGTACCAGGCTGCCGGCACCGATGATGACTTCATCTTCCACCACCACACCGTCCATGACGATGGAACCCATGCCCACCAGGATGCGGTTGCCCAGGGTGCAGCCGTGCAGGGTGACCTTGTGGCCGACGGTCACCTCGTCGCCGATCACCAGCGGGAAGCCGTCCGGGTTGAACGGGCCGGCGTGGGTGATGTGCAGCACGCTACCGTCCTGGATGCTGCTGCGCGCACCGATGCGGATGCGGTGCATGTCGCCACGGATCACGGTCAGCGGCCAGACCGAGCTGTCGGCACCGATTTCTATATCACCGATCAGCACGGCGCTGGGGTCGACGAACACCCGCTCGCCGAGCTTGGGCGTGTGGGTCTGGTAGGTGCGGATGGGCATGGCGGGGCTCCTGAGGTGGGTAAGGGTCAGACCAGCTGGAATTCCTGGCGTGCGCCGCGAAAGAACTCGCCTGGCGTGGCGCCGAACTGTTCGCGAAAGGCAGCGATAAATGCCGAAAGCGACTCGTAGCCACAGCTTAGCGCCACGTCGGTGACGCGCTCGCCGCGCTCCAATGCCGGCAGCGCGCTGAGCAGGCGCAGGCGTTGCCGCCAGGCGCGGAAGGTCAGGCCCGTTTCCCGCAGGAACAGGCGGCTCAAGGTGCGTTCCGAAACGTTCAGCATCTGGCTCCAGTCGGCCAGGGTATCGCGTGCGTCAGGGTGGCTCTGCAGTTGCCGGCACAGTTGTCGCAATCTGGGTTCGGTCGGCAATGGCAATACCAGTTCGACTTCCGGTGCGCTGCCAAGCTGATCCAGCAGCACCTGCACCAGCCGGCCTTCGGGGCCGTCCTCGGCGTAGTCTTCAGGCAGGCTGCTGAAATGCTGGATCAGCTCGCGCAACAAGGGGCTGACCTGCAGCACGCGGCAGCGCTCGGGAGCAGCGCCAGCCACACTGCGATCGATATAGAGGCTGCGAATGCAGGTATCAGGCGCGCAGAACACCTGGTGGGTAATCCCGGCCGGAATCCACACGGCGCGCAGAGGCGGCGCGATAAAACGGCCAAGCTCGGTACGTACCTCCAGCACGCCTTCCACCGCGTGGGACAGTTGTATCCAGGGGTGGCTATGGCGGTAGCCGAGCTTGAGGTTGGGCGGCGAGTCGAGCTGGCCGTACACAGGCCTCGGCAGTGCCTGTAGTTCGCTGAGGCGGGTCAGCAGCCTGGCCTGTTGTCCGTTTGGCGACATTTAGTGCCTGCTTGGCGTTAGTCGGAAGAAGGCGATGACGATAAGGTTGCCGCCTGTTGTTCGCAAGTCAAAGGAACGTCCGTCATGGCTCATGTGCGTCTCTTGTTCGATAACTTCACCCTCGCCCTGCTGGCGGTTATCGCCATCGCTACCTTTTTGCCTTGTGAGGGGCAGGGCGCGGTCATCTTCGGCTGGGCGACCACATTGGCCATTGCCCTGCTGTTCTTTATGCACGGCGCCAAGCTTTCGCGCGAAGCCATCCTCGCCGGGGCCGGGCACTGGCGCCTGCACCTGCTGGTGTTCGCCTGCACCTTCGTGATGTTTCCGCTGCTGGGTCTGGCGCTCAAGCCGCTGCTGACGCCGATGGTCGGCACCGAGCTGTACCTGGGCATTCTCTACCTCTGCGCCCTGCCGGCCACGGTGCAATCGGCCATCGCCTTCACCTCGCTGGCCCGCGGCAACATTCCGGCAGCCATTTGCAGTGCAGCGGCGTCCAGCCTGCTCGGCATCTTCCTTACGCCGGTGCTGGTCATGCTGTTGCTGGGCGTAGAAGGCGAAGCCGGCTCGACGCTCGACTCCATCGGCAAGATCGTCCTGCAACTGCTGGTGCCCTTTATCGCCGGCCAGATCGCGCGGCGCTGGATCGGCGCCTGGGTCACGCGCAACAAGAGTTGGCTGAAGTTCGTCGATCAGGGCTCCATTCTGCTGGTGGTCTACACCGCCTTCAGTGATGCAGTGGTCGAGGGGCTCTGGCAACTGATCCCGCTGTCGCGGCTGCTGGCGCTGACGCTGGTCTGCTGTGCCCTGCTGGCGCTGGTGCTCTGGCTGACCCACTTCCTCGCCCGGCGCCTGGGCTTCAACCTGGAAGACCGCATCACCATCCTCTTCGCCGGCTCGAAGAAGAGCCTGGCCACCGGTGTGCCCATGGCTCAGGTGCTGTTCGCCAGCAGCGCGGTGGGCATGATCATTCTGCCGCTGATGATCTTCCACCAGATCCAGCTGATGGTCTGTGCGGTACTGGCCCAGCGCTACGCTCAACGAGAAGAGCCTGAGCCGAGTCCCGAAGTCGCCGCTTCGAAGGGATAGACAGGCGCTATCGGGCTGATTCCCAGCTGCGCGGTCAGGCATTTGTCATTAACATGCCTTGGTTATTCATCAGAAAGGGCCAATGCCGTGACCGCTACCAATCCGCTGCTCCGCGATTTCGACCTGCCGCCCTATTCCGAGATCCGCCCCGAGCACGTCGAACCCGCCGTGGACACCATCCTCGGCGACAACCGTGTCGCCTTGCAGGAGCTGCTCAGCCGCCCGGCCGAGAGTCTCGACTGGTCGACGCTGGTGGTCGGCCTGGATGAGCTGAACGAGCGTCTCAGCCGCGCCTGGAGCCCGGTCAGCCACCTCAACGCCGTGTGCAACAACGCCGAACTGCGTACGGCCTACGAGGCCTGCCTGCCCAAGCTGTCCGCCTACTTCACCGAGCTGGGGCAGAACCCGGATCTGTTCGCCGCCTATCAGGCGCTGTCGCTAAGCCCAGAGGCAGACGGCTTCGATGTGGCGCAGAAGACCATCATCGAGCACGCTCTGCGCGACTTCCGCCTGTCCGGCATCGACCTGCCGCCGGCCGAGCAACAGCGCTTCGGCGCCATCCAGATGAAGCTCGCCGAGCTGGCCAGCACCTTCTCCAACCAGCTGCTCGATGCGACCCAGGCCTGGACCAAGCACATCACCGACGAAGGCCAACTGGCCGGCATTCCCGACTCGGCCCGTGCGCAAATGGCCGAGGCTGCCAAGGCCAAGGAGCTCGACGGCTGGCTGATCAGCCTGGAATTCCCCAGCTACTACGCGGTGATGACCTACGCTGATGACCGCGCCCTGCGCGAAGAGGTCTATGTCGCCTATTCCACCCGTGCCTCCGACCAGGGACCGAACGCCGGTCAGTTCGACAACGGCCCGGTGATGGAACAGATTCTCGACCTGCGCCAGGAGCTGGCCGGTCTGCTGGGCTTCGGCAATTACGCCGAGCTGTCGCTGGCCACTAAGATGGCCGAGAGCACCGACCAGGTGCTGGGCTTCCTGCGCGACCTGGCCGTACGCAGCAAGCCGTTCGCCGAGCGCGACCTCAAGGAATTGCGCGCCTTCGCCGCCGAGAACGGCGTCGACGACCTGCAGAGTTGGGACGTTGGCTATTTCGCCGAAAAATTGCGGCAGCAGCGCTACAGCCTGAACCAGGAAGAGCTGCGCGAATACTTCCCCATCGACAAGGTGCTGTCCGGGCTGTTCACCATCGTCCAGCGTCTGTACGGCATCGAGATCCAGGAGCTGGAAGGCTTCGACAGCTGGCACCCGGACGTGCGCCTGTTCGAGATCCGCGAGAACGGCGAGCATGTCGGGCGCTTCTTCTTCGATCTCTACGCCCGCGCCAACAAGCGCGGCGGCGCCTGGATGGACGGTGCCCGCGACAAGCGCCGCACCAGCCTGGGCACGCTGCAGACGCCGGTGGCCAACCTGGTCTGCAACTTTACCCCGCCGGTTGGCGAGCGCCCGGCGCTGCTGACCCATGACGAAGTCACCACCCTGTTCCACGAATTCGGCCACGGCCTGCATCACCTGCTGACCCAGATCGAACATGCCGGTGCTTCGGGCATCAACGGCGTGGCCTGGGATGCCGTCGAGCTGCCGAGCCAGTTCATGGAGAACTGGTGCTGGGAGCCGGAAGGTCTGGCGCTGATCTCTGGTCATTACCAGACCGGCGAGAAGCTGCCACAGGAGAAGCTGGAGCAGATGCTGGCGGCGAAGAATTTCCAGTCCGGCATGATGATGGTGCGCCAGCTGGAGTTCTCGCTGTTCGACTTCGAGCTGCACGCCACCCATGGCGACGGGCGCAGCGTGCTGGAGGTGCTGGAAAGCATTCGCGACGAGGTTTCGGTAATGCGCCCACCGGCCAGCAACCGCTTCCCCAACAGCTTTGCGCATATCTTTTCCGGCGGTTATGCAGCCGGTTACTACAGCTACAAATGGGCCGAGGTGCTGTCCTCCGATGCCTTCTCGCGCTTCGAGGAGGAAGGCGTATTCAACCCCGAGACCGGCCGGGCCTTCCGCGACGCGATCCTTGCCCGTGGCGGCTCCCAAGAGCCGATGGTGCTGTTCGTCGACTTCCGCGGCCGCGAGCCGTCCACCGACGCGCTGCTGCGCCATCTCGGCCTGACGGAGAAAGTGGCATGAGCGACGAGCCGAAAGTTACCGCCAAACGTTTTATCGCCGGTGCCGTGTGCCCGGCGTGTAGCGCCACAGACAGCATCAAGATGTGGGACGTGGATGAGGTGCCGCACCGCGAATGCGTGGTCTGCGGCTACGCCGATACTCTCAACGCCCAGGGCCAGTCAGTGCCCTCGGAGCTGGGCACGCGGGTCAATCAGGTCAAGCCAAAGGCAGCCGCAGCTCAGGTGCAGACGGTGCAGTTCTTCCCCAATCCCAAGTTGAAGAAAAAACCCGACTGACGCTTGCGAGGCCTGCATGTGGCATCTCACCTGCGGCACGGGCGACAGCCGGGCGGGCACGCGTATGGCGGTATCCCTACACCGGCCGGAGGCGTTGGCGCTGCTCTACCGGCCTCGTCTCGTCGGGCCTGACAGGCTCGCCTCGCTGGCTGACCAATGGCGCGCTGCGGTGCGGCAGCATTCGCTGATACGCCGTTGGGATCAGGGCTTTTTCGCGGGCGAGGACTACCAACGCATCGATCAGCAGCTCACGGCCGCCTGTGGCGTGGATTGGCAGCCGCTGGCGCGGGCCATGGCGGAGGTCATGGCAGCCTGCAACGGCTTTTTCCCCACCGATATGTTGCTGTTCTGGCGTGCGCGTGAACTGGCGCGCATGGACCTTCTGCAGCTGAGCGACTGCGTTGAATCGAAGTACGAGAACGTCCAGGTACGTCGCCCTGAGCCCTGATACGACGAGCGGGCCTGCGAAAAATAGCGGCGTAGAGAATAGCTCTGTTACTGTATCGATATACAGTATTCGGAGCCCGTCATGTTCCCGCCGAAAGTCACCCCGCGCGGTCGCGGCACCGCCATCAATCCGGACAACCGCTTCGCGCCGACCCATAGCGAGGCCTATGACGACGGCTGGGAGCAGGAGGTGCCGCCGACGCGCGCCACCGAGGTGCGCAGCGAGACGGCGAAAACCGTCATCACCCGTAATCAGTCGCCGGACGTGGGCTTCGATCGCTCTGTAAATCCCTACCGGGGCTGCGAACATGGCTGCATCTACTGTTTCGCCAGGCCCAGCCACGCCTACTGGGATCTGTCCCCGGGCATCGATTTCGAGACGCGCTTGATCGCCAAGACCAACCTGGCCGAGCGTCTGGAGCAGGAGCTGAGCAAGCCGGGCTACGTGCCTCAGCCGATTGCCCTGGGCGTGAACACCGATGCCTATCAACCGCTGGAGCGCGAACAGCGGCTGACCCGTCAGGCGCTGGAAATCCTGCTGCGCTTCAAGCACCCGGTGCACATCATCACCAAGGGCTCGCTGGTGCTGCGCGATCTCGATTTGCTGGTGCCCCTGGCCGAGCAGCGGCTGGTCAGTGTCTCGCTCAGCCTGACCACCCTGGACGACGAACTCAAGCGCATCATGGAGCCGCGCGCCGCAGCGCCTTCGGCGCGTCTGCGCGCCATGCGCGCGCTACACGAGGCCGGCGTGCCGGTCAGCGTCATGTGCGCGCCAATAATTCCGATGATCAACGACATGGAGCTGGAACGCATGCTTGAGGCCGCCCGCGAGGCCGGTGCGGCATCGGCGGGCTATGTGTTGCTGCGCCTGCCCCATGAGGTCGCGGAGTTGTTCGAAGACTGGCTGGCCGAGCACTTTCCGCAGCGAGCCGCCCATGTGATGAGCCTGGTGCGCCAGTCCCGTGGCGGCAAGGATTACGACAGCCGCTTCGGCAGCCGCATGCGCGGCGAAGGCCAGTTCGCCGACCTGCTTTCCCAGCGCTTCCGGCTGGCCTGCAAGAGGTTGGGCTTCAACCGCCGCGATCAGAACTACGGGCTCGATTGCAGCCGTTTCGCGCCGCCAGGGCAGCAGATGAGCCTGCTGTAAGCGTGCGAAGCTGGGCGGCTGGCCGCAGCCATCCACGCGGTGGCGTCTGGCGGGCAGATGCGTTCCGGCTTTGTCGCGTGGAATCTCACTCGGGTTTTCCACCCGCCATGGCCTGCGGGATGCTTCGGAACTCTGCGCAACGCCACAGCACCAACCTTGACGGGACAACAGGCTCCCGCTTCGTTGGAGGCAATATGGATTGGATCGACCTGCTGCAATGGCCGGCGATGGTGGTGACGGTAATCGCGGCATGGCTGATCGGCTCGCTGCGGCCCGGCCGTCGGACAGTCGGTTTCTGGTGCTTCCTGGCAAGCAACCTGCTCTGGGTCATCTGGGGCTGGCATAGCGGTGCCTGGGCGCTGATCACCCTGCAGGTGTGCCTGGCTTTGATGAACATTCGTGGCGTGAAAAAGAACGAAGGCGACAGCTCTAGCCGGGCCGAAGCGGCCGTCGACGGCTCTTGAATTGCGAGTGGGCAATCGCTGTCTATACTCCCAAGCGTAAGGGTACTGAGTGCAATCCGACTGTGCGTGCAGGCGAAGGATTGGCCACTGTGTAGTCTCGGTGGCGTAGCCAGAGCAGATCGGTCTGATCGGAAAGTGGCGAGTATCACCGGGACAGGCTTCAGGCCCGGGACAGCCGAATTTCGGCGGAACGAAGCGGTCGGCGGGATAACAAGAACCATAAGGGGAACCCGCAATGTCTCGACATCCAAAGCTTTGGATGAGTCTCGGGCTGTGCTTCTTGTTCGGCCAGGCCCATGCCGCCTGGGACGTGAACATGCCAGTCGGCGTGACCGATGTCAGTCGATCCGTATTCAACCTGCACATGGCGATCTTCTGGATCTGCGTAGTCATCGGTGCGTTGGTATTCGGCGTGATGATCTATTCGATGATCGCCCATCGCCGTTCCAAGCGTCCGCAGTCTTCGAACTTCCATGAAAACACCAAGGTCGAGGTGGCCTGGACGGTCATCCCGCTGGTGATCCTGGTCGTCATGGCGGTTCCGGCGACGCAAACGCTGATTCATATCTACGACCCCAGCGAGTCCGACGTCGATATCCAGGTCACTGGCTACCAGTGGAAGTGGCACTACAAGTACCTGGGTGAAGACGTGGAGTTCTTCAGCAACCTCACCACGCCGCGCGAGCAGATCAACAACCTGTCCCCCAAGGGCGAGCACTACCTGCTGGAAGTGGATGAGCCGATGGTGATCCCGACAGGCGCCAAGGTGCGCTTCCTGATCACCGCAGCGGACGTCATCCACTCCTGGTGGGTACCGGCTCTGGCGGTGAAGAAGGATGCGATACCGGGCTTTATCAACGAGTCCTGGACCCGCGTCGAGGAGCCCGGCATCTACCGCGGCCAGTGCACCGAGCTGTGCGGCAAGGATCACGGCTTCATGCCGGTGGTGGTGGACGTACGCTCACCTGAAGACTACGCCGTGTGGCTCGCCGAGAAGAAGGAAGAGGCGGCCAAGCTGGCTGAGCTCACCAGCAAGGAATGGACGCTGGAAGAGTTGAGCGAACGCGGCGAGCAGGTCTACCGCACTGCCTGCGTGGCCTGCCACCAGGCCACGGGCGAGGGCATGCCGCCGACCTTCCCGGCGCTCAAGGGCTCGCCGCTGGTCACTCAGGACCGCGAGGGTCATATAAACATTGTCGTCAACGGCAAGCCCGGTACCTCGATGGCCGCGTTCGGCAAGCAGCTTTCCGAGGTCGATCTGGCCGCCGTGATCACCTACGAACGCAACGCCTGGGGCAATGACACGGGCGAGATGGTCACGCCGAAAGACGTGCTCGATTTCAAACAGGCCGATGAAGCCACCCAATAAGAGGACAGGCTGATGAGTGCAGTGATCGACGACCATGGTCATGCCGGACACGACCATCACCACGGCCCGGCCAAGGGCCTCTCGCGCTGGCTGCTGACAACCAACCACAAGGACATCGGCTCGATGTACCTGTGGTTCAGCTTCTGCGCCTTTCTGCTCGGTGGCTCCATGGCCATGGTGATCCGCGCCGAGCTGTTCCAGCCGGGCCTGCAGATCGTGCAGCCGGAATTCTTCAACCAGATGACCACCATGCACGGCCTGATCATGGTCTTCGGCGCGGTGATGCCGGCCTTCGTCGGCCTGGCCAACTGGATGATCCCGCTGATGATCGGCGCGCCGGACATGGCCCTGCCGCGGATGAACAACTTCAGCTTCTGGCTGCTGCCGGCGGCCTTTGGTCTGCTGGTCAGCACGTTGTTCATGGAGGGTGGGGGGCCGAACTTCGGCTGGACCTTCTACGCGCCGTTATCGACGACTTACGCGCCGGAGTCGGTGACCTTCTTCATTTTCGCCATCCACCTGATGGGTATCAGCTCGATCATGGGCGCGATCAACGTGATCGCCACGGTGCTCAACCTGCGCGCACCGGGCATGACGCTGATGAAGATGCCGCTGTTCGTCTGGACCTGGCTGATCACCGCCTTCCTGCTGATCGCCGTGATGCCGGTGCTGGCTGGCGTTGTGACCATGATGCTGATGGACATCCACTTCGGTACCAGCTTCTTCAGCGCCGCCGGCGGCGGCGACCCGGTGCTGTTCCAGCATGTGTTCTGGTTCTTCGGCCACCCCGAGGTGTACATCATGATCCTGCCGGCCTTCGGTGCCGTCAGCTCGATCATCCCGGCGTTCTCGCGCAAGCCGCTGTTCGGCTACACCTCCATGGTCTATGCCACCGGCGCGATTGCCTTCCTGTCGTTCCTGGTCTGGTCGCACCACATGTTCACCGTGGGCATTCCCCTGACCGGCGAGCTGTTCTTCATGTACGCCACCATGCTGATCGCGGTGCCGACCGGGGTGAAGGTGTTCAACTGGGTCAGCACCATGTGGCGCGGCTCGCTGACCTTCGAGGCGCCGATGCTGTTCGCCGTGGCATTCGTCATCCTCTTCACCATCGGCGGCTTCTCCGGGCTGATGCTGGCCATAGCCCCGGCGGACTTCCAGTATCACGACACCTACTTCGTGGTGGCGCACTTCCACTACGTGCTGGTGCCGGGCGCGATCTTCGGGATCTTCGCCTCAGCCTATTACTGGCTGCCCAAGTGGACCGGGCACATGTACGACGAGACCCTGGCCAAGCTGCATTTCTGGATGAGCTTCGTCGGCATGAACCTGGCGTTCTTCCCGATGCATTTCGTCGGCCTGGCCGGCATGCCGCGACGGATCCCCGACTACAACATGATGTTCGCCAACTTCAACATGATCTCCTCGGTGGGCGCTTTCATGTTCGGCGCCACGCAGTTGCTGTTCCTTTACATCGTCATCAGGTGCATTCGCAGCGGCCCGATTGCGGCAGCCAAACCCTGGGACGGCGCCGAAGGGCTGGAATGGAGCGTGCCGTCGCCGGCGCCCTACCACACCTTCGTCACGCCGCCGGATGCGCACACGCTGCATGAGCATCGGACGGGTCCCAAGCATGATTAGCATCGGATCTGCCGGAGGGTGCAGCCATGAACACTGAGCTCCCGCTCGGCCGCTTGGTCCGCCGCCTGCTGATCGCGGTGGTGGTGATGTTCGCCTTCGGCTTCGCCCTGGTGCCGATCTACGACGTGATGTGCAAGGCCTTCGGTATCAACGGCAAGACCGCCGGCGCCTACCAGGGCGTGCAGACGGTGGATGAAACGCGGGAAATTCGCGTGCAGTTCCTCGCCACCAACGCCGCCGGGATGGTCTGGGAGTTCGGTCCGGTGGATGACCAGGTGCGGGTGCATCCAGGCGCCAGCCAGGAAATCCGTTTCATTGCCTATAACCCCACGGACAAGCCGATGTCCGCCCAGGCGATACCCAGCGTCTCGCCTTCCAAGGCTGCGGCGTACTTTCACAAGACTGAATGTTTTTGCTTTACCCACCAGGTGCTGCAGCCGGGTGAGCGTATCGAGATGCCGGTGCGCTTTATCGTCGACCGCGACCTGCCAGCCGATGTGCACCACCTGACCCTCGCCTACACGCTGTTCGACATCACGTCCCGCCAGCCCCCGGTCGCCGTCCTGTCGGCCAAGGAGAGTCTGCAATGAGCACCGAGAGCCATCAGCGAATTGAGAGCCATCATGGCTTGGAAAGCCAAAGTCATGCGCAGTATTACGTTCCTGCGCAGAGCAAGTGGCCCATCGTCGCCACCGTCGCATTGCTGGTCACGGTCTATGGCCTGGGCACCTGGTTCAATGACCTGACGGCAGAGCGTGCCGAGTCCAATGGGCCACTGATCTTCTTCTTCGGCGCCCTGCTGATCGCTTACATGATGTTCGGCTGGTTTGGTGCCGTAGTGAGGGAAAGCCGCTCTGGGCTCTACAGTGCGCAGATGGACCGCTCGTTCCGTTGGGGCATGACCTGGTTCATCTTTTCCGAGGTGATGTTCTTCGCAGCTTTCTTCGGGGCGCTGTTCTATATCCGCTACTGGGTCGGGCCCTGGCTTGCCGGAGAGGGCGACAAGGGCGTCAGTAACATGCTCTGGCCGGGCTTCGAGTACACCTGGCCGCTGCTGAACAACCCAGACCCGCGGCTCTTTCCCGCACCGGATGGTGTGATCAGTGCCTGGGGCCTGCCGCTGATCAATACCGTTTTGCTGGTGACCTCCAGCTTTACCCTGACCTGGGCACACCACGCGCTGAAGAAGGGCAACCGCAAGCACCTGAAGATCGGCCTGGGAGTGACCGTACTGCTCGGTGCCGCCTTCCTCGCGTTGCAGATCGAGGAGTACATCCACGCCTACAGCGAGCTGGGCCTGACCCTGGGTTCGGGCATCTACGGCGCTACCTTCTTCATGCTCACGGGCTTTCACGGCGCGCACGTGACCATTGGCGCGATCATTCTGACGGTGATGCTGGTGCGCATTCTTCGCGGGCATTTTACCCACGAACATCATTTCGGCTTCGAGGCGGCTGCCTGGTACTGGCACTTCGTCGATGTGGTCTGGCTGGGGCTGTTCATCTTCGTCTACGTGCTCTAGGGCGAGGTTTCAGCCAAGGATCGGCTGCAGCTGTCCTGAATAAAAGCCCCAGCCGATCAAGGCGATGATCATGCCGCTGAGGATGACGCGGATAAGCAGGGCGGTGACGACACGAGACGTCCGGCCCTCGTCATGGACCAGAAAGAAAAGACCGCTGAACAGACTGATCAGCGTGGCGACTAAGAGAACAACGATAACCGCCTTGAGCATGGGCGGATCCACGACAGGGGTGATGGGGGTGGAGTATAGCCAGTCGTATCCACAGACCACGGGGGCGTTCATGAGCGGCTTCAAGCCGGGGCTGCTGCCGACGCTGGTGGTCTTGGCCTTGCTGCCGGTACTGGTCTGGCTGGGCTTCTGGCAGCTGGAGCGCGGCGAGCAGAAGCGCGACATGCTGGAACGCCAGGAAGCCCGCGCCGAGCTTGGACCCCTGTCGCCCGCCGAGCTTGAAGAACTGACGGACCCTGCCTACAGCCGCGTGTACCTGCAGGGCCGTTTCGACGCCGAACACAGCTTCCTGCTCGACAGCCGCACCCGCGACGGCCAGGTCGGAGTCGAGCTGCTGCAGCCTTTTCAGGATCGGCCCAGTGGGCGCTGGGTGATCGTCAACCGTGGCTGGATACCATGGCCGGACCGCCGCATTGCGCCGCAATTCGATACTCCCGAACAGGAGTTGAAGCTTGCTGCCTGGACCTATGTACCGTCGGGCAAGCCCTTCGTTCTCGACCGAGGCATGGCCGAAGGCTGGCCGCGGCTGATCAATCATGTGGATATGCAGCAGCTTTGGCAGGCGCTCGGGCGTGAGGGTGTGGCTTATGAGCTGCGCCTCGAGCCGGGACCAGCGGCCTATCGCGCCGACTGGCCGGTTACCAGCATGAGCCCGGCGCAGCATCGGGGCTATGCCGCGCAGTGGTTTGCGTTGGCCGCTGCGCTGCTGGCGCTGTTTATTTATCTGGGTGTGCATCAGGCACGGGAGAGTCGCCATGGTGAGCATGAATCCGACCGTCGCTGAGCCGAGACGGGCCCGAGGGCGGCTGCAGCTGCTGCTGATCATCGGCGTGGTGCTGGGGCCGATGCTGCTTGCTTCAGCCATGTACCGCTTCGGTTTCTGGGTGCCGGAGAGCCGCAGTTACGACGGTGTACTGATCGCCAACGGCCAGGGTCGCGAAGCCCTCGGCGTACAGGCCGGGGCGGAAGCGCGCTGGGAACTGCTGGTCACGGCACCGCAAGGCTGCAATGAAAACTGCCAGAAGCTGGTCTATCTGGCGCGGCAGATCAATATCGGCCTGGCTCGGGAAGCGGGCCGGGCCGGGCATGCCCTGGCGATAACGCAGGCGCTGGATGCCGTCTACGAACAACGCCTGCAGCGTGAATACCCGCAGCTCAAGCGCTATGCACTGGATGCGTCGGTGTACTCGAGCAATCCCGAAGCCCCCGCCGCCCCGCAGCTGTGGATCGTCGACCCCCACGGCAACCTGGTGTTGCGCTACGCGGCGGATGCCGACGGCAAGGCGATTCTCGATGACCTGAAGTACCTGCTGAAGATTTCGCAAATTGGCTGAAGATCAACCGGAAGCCAGACGCAAAACCAATCCACCCCCTCGCCCCTTGGGGAGAGGGCTGGGGTGAGGGGAAATAGCCAAGTCCAACATCGGATTCAAAAAACAGCGTCTTCCCCAGCTTTTCATAAAGAGGACCTCATGCCACCAACATCACGCCCCGGTTACCGCCTCGCCCTGTTCGCCACTGCCCTGGCCGTGGTCGTGGTGCTGCTGGGTGCTTACACGCGGCTGACCCACGCCGGCCTTGGCTGCCCGGACTGGCCCGGATGCTACGGCTTCCTTGCCGTGCCGATGAGCGAACACAAGCAGGTGCTGGCTGCCGAACGTTTCCCTGATGCACCGCTGGAAGTGCGCAAGGGTTGGAACGAGATGATCCATCGCTATTTCGCCGGCACCCTGGGGCTGGTGATTCTCGGGCTGGCGGTACAGGCGCTACGCCGACGCGGCGAGCCGGGGCAGCCGCTGAAACTGCCGCTGCTGTTGCTTGCAGTGGTGATTGCACAAGCCATCTTCGGTATGTGGACGGTGACGCTGCAGCTCTGGCCGCAGATCGTTACCACCCACCTGTTGGGCGGCTTCGCCACTCTGAGCCTGCTGTTTCTACTGTGCCTGCGCTTGTCCGGGCGCCTGCCGCCATTATCCGTGCCGGTGCCGCCGGCACTGCGATGGTTCGCCGGGGTTGGCATGGCACTGGTGTTGGCGCAGATCACCCTCGGCGGCTGGGTCAGCAGCAACTACGCGGCGGTAGCCTGCACCGACTTTCCCACCTGCCACGGCCAGTGGTGGCCGCAGATGGACTTTTCCCGCGCCTTCGACCTGACCCACCACGACATCGGCCCCAACTACCTCGGCGGCCTGCTCTATGGCGAGGCGCGTACCGCCATCCATGTCGCTCACCGAATTGGTGCGCTGATTGTCGCCCTGTTCCTGCTGGCGCTGGCCTGGCGGCTGTTCCGTCACGGATTCACGTCGCTGGCGGCATTGCTGCTGGCGGCACTGGCCGTGCAGCTCGCCCTGGGCATCAGCAACGTGCTGCTGAACCTGCCGTTGGCCGTCGCGGTTGCACATAACGGCGGCGGTGCGGCGTTGCTGCTGGTGCTGGTGCTGATCAATTTCCGCCTGCGCCAGCCCGCCCCGGCTGTTACGCGGACACATGTTGAAACCGCAAGCGAAACGCTGCGGCGCGACCCCAATGGCACGGGCGGTGTCGAACTGCCCAGCCAATGATCAGAACAAGGAGAAGCCCCATGGCCACAGCACTCAGCCAATCGAGCGGCGCGGCAGGCTGGCGCGACTATCTGGAACTGACCAAACCGAAGGTGGTGCTGCTGATGCTCATCACCTCGCTGGTGGGCATGTTTCTCGCCACCCGTGCCGGGGTGCCCTGGACGGTACTGATCTTCGGCAACCTGGGCATCGCGCTGTGCGCCGGTGGCGCGGCGGCGGTCAACCATGTGGTGGACCGCCGTATCGACGCGGTAATGGCGCGCACCCACAAACGGCCGTTGGCCGAGGGCCGGGTTTCGCCGTTTGCCGCGCTGGCTTTCGCCCTGGCGCTGAGCATCGCCGGCCTGGCGCTGCTGCTGGTGTTCACCAACCCGCTGGCGGCCTGGCTGACTCTGGCCTCGCTGCTCGGCTATGCGGTGATCTATACCGGCTTTCTCAAGCGGGCAACGCCGCAGAATATCGTTATCGGCGGGCTGGCCGGTGCGGCACCGCCGTTGCTGGGCTGGGTCGCGGTGACCGGGCAGGTAAGCGCCGAGCCGCTGCTGCTGGTGCTGATCATCTTCGCCTGGACGCCGCCGCACTTTTGGGCCCTGGCCATTCACCGGAAGGCCGAATACGCCAAGGTGAATATCCCGATGCTGCCGGTGACCCATGGCGAGCACTACACCAAGGTGCACATCCTGCTTTATACGCTGATGCTGCTGGCGGTGAGCGTCATGCCCTTCGCCATCCACATGAGCGGCCCGCTGTACCTGGCGGCGGCGCTGATACTGGGCGCGCGCTTTCTCTTCTGGACGGTCGTGCTCTACCGCGACAGCCGGCCGCATGCGGCAATCAGGACCTTCAAATTCAGCATCTGGTACCTGTTCGCCCTGTTCATCGCGCTCTTGGTTGACCATTATCTGCTGCTCAACCTTTGAACCATCCCAGGGAAGTACATGAGCCGTATTCAGACCACTGTCTTCATCCTTGTCGCGCTGATTGCGCTGGTCGTCGGGCTGACGGTTTACCGGGTACTCGACCGTGAGCCCCCGGCCGACCCGACCCGAATGCTCGATGCCGGAATCATCTTGTTGCCACAGAGCCGTCCGGTACCGGTGCTGAGTCTGACGGATCAGGACGGCGAAGCAGTGCAGACCGATGAGCTGCAGGGCAAGTGGACGCTGCTGTTCTTTGGCTACACCTTCTGCCCGGACATCTGCCCGGCGACCCTGGCCGAGCTGCGCCAGTTGCGCAGCGGGCTGCCCGAGGCGGTGCGCGAGCGCCTGCAGCCGGTGTTGGTCAGCGTCGACCCGCACCGCGACACGCCCGAGCAACTAGGCAAATACCTGAAATTCTTTGGCGAAGGCTTTATCGGCCTGACCGGCTCGCTGGACGATATCCAGGCTCTGGCCAACGGCGTCGGCATTCCCTTTATCCCCGGCGACACCAGCCGCGAGAACTACACCGTCGACCACAGCGGCAATCTGGTGATCATCGGCCCGGATGGGCGTCAGCGCGGGTTTATCCGTGCGCCGCTGAAGGTGGACAAACTGCGTGAGCAGCTGCCGGCGCTGTTGAGTCAAACGGAATAGGTCAGCGCCTGGCCCAGGCTCCCAGTTGCCGCAGCAGATCGCGTTCCTGCACGGCGATGGCTTCCAGCATGGCGGCAATGGCGCTGAAATCGCCGCCGCCCTGCTTGTTGCGTGACTGACGCACACAGGCCGAGGCGAACTGGCGCCAGTCGTCACCGATGCGGGTCAGTTGCGCGGCCATGTCGTTGAGCGCCGGCTCGCCCAGCAGCGTGCCGGATTCCTGGAGGAAACTGGCGTACATGAAGCGGAAACCCGCACCGCCGGTGCCGATTTCTTCCTGCATGCGCACGATATGGGTGAGGTAGAGCCGGTTGTATTTGGCCTGTGCCGGGTCGAGCTTGCGTACCTGGGAGGCCAGGTGGCGGATTCCGCGAATACCGATCCAGGGCAGCGGCATGCCGTCGAGGATGCGCGTGGTGGAAATCAGACTCTTGCGAATCAGCCGCGCCCAGTCCTGCTCGGGCGGCACATCCTCGACCCAGTACAAGAGTCCGTTGCCGGCCAGTGCGCCCTTGGCGAAGCGGGCTTTCTGCAGATCCTCGCTGGCGCAGCGCACCGGCTCTTCGAACACCGGGTCGCTGAGCAGGTAGTCGTCGCCGTCACGCCCGTAGGCCAGCAGGTTGTGCGCGTTGAAGTGAAAGCGCATTTCCGGCGGGAAGTAGGGCAGCCAGAACACCGAACTCTGCAAGCCTGTCAGGCGACCAGCGCTCAGCGCCTGGTCCAACGCCTCGCGGCCCTGTTCCGGCTGACGGAAAGTGGCCGTCTGCAGGCGTGCGCCGAGGCGCTTGCTCAGCGTCTTGATGATGTGCTTTGGCGGCATCCGATAGGCAATCAGCGGCATGCCACCGAGCTTGACGATGGGCAGGTAGGCGAACGCCAGCCCCGAAGCCAGGCCGAAGGCCATCGGCTCGCTCATGGGCAGGCCGGCGTGGGTCAGCAGGTTGGCCATCACTCCGGTTTCGCAGTGGGCGCTCTGTCGATGCTGAAAGGCGCTCATTGCGGCAGCTCCTGCTGGTATTTGATCAGTTCGGCGACATCCAGACCGAAGGCTTCTGCGTAGCGGGCCAGTTGCCGTGGGGAAAGACGGCGATAGACGGCCGGGCGGAAATGCCGGCGAATGCGCCACTGCCAGAAGCCGGTCACCTGTGCCAGTGCCGGCTCGTCGAGGCGGTAGCGGTACATCAGGCACTTCAGTGGTGAGGCCTGCCCGCTTTGCCAGTCGGCCAGGGCCTGGGCTTCCTGTTCTTCCAGCTCGGCCACGGCGAGCTGGGTGGCATAGGATTCCGGCTCCCAGCCGGCGCTCTGGGCGCCCTGGTAGCGGCCCTTGTCATCGACGGCATAGAGCAATTTGCTGTGGCCGCCATAGCTGCTGTTGGGGTCCTGCGGGACTTCATCAAGCTTCATCCGGCGCCACCACGGTCATATGCAGGAAGGCGCTGGAGAAACGGCCGCTTTCCGGCACATAGCCCAGCAGGCGCTGGCCGGCCTTGAGCTGACCGCTGTGGAAAAGCTCGTCGAGCATGATGAAGAACGAGGCTGCGCCAGTGTTGCCCTTGCGCGTCAGGTTGGTGAACCAGCGCTCCTGGGGGATGTTGAAATCGACCCGCGCCAGGCCTTCGGCCAGACGGTCGCGGAAGAACTCCGAGGAATAGTGCGGCAGGAACCAGTCGATATCCTCGGCGCGCATTTCGCGACGGTGGCGAATGCGTTGCAGCGTCTCTTCGACGGTGATCTTGACGATGTTCTCGTTGAGCAGTTTGACGTTCTGCTTGATAGCCATGACCGAGCGGCGATTACGTTCTTCTGCGCTTATGCGGCTCCAGCCCACCAGCTGTTCGCCCTGCATCTCGGCGCCGCCATACATGCAGGCCGGGAAGCGGTCGGCGAAGGAGAGGATATCGATCCAGTCGATGCGCAGGCTCAGACCCTCAGGATTGGGGCGGTCTTCCAGCCAGACCGCGCCGGCGCCATCGGAGAGCATCCAGCGCAGGAAGTCCTTCTCGAAGGCGAGTTCCGGGCGGCGCTCCAGCTCCTCGTCGATGCCTTCGACCTCGGCGCTGAAATTGCGCGCCTGCATCAGCACCGAGGCGACCTCCGAGCCACAGGCCACGGCGTTGCGGCTTTCACCGCTGGCCACGTTGAGCCAGGCATATTTCAGCGCACTGACGCCGCACAGGCAGATCCCCGCAGTGGTCACTACCTCACAGGGCGGGTTGCCCAGCTCGCCATGCACCATCACCGCGTGGCCCGGTTGGGTCTGATCCGGCGAGGAGGTGGCGGCCACCAGGCATTCGATGCCCTGCAGCTCGACCGGGCTGGCCAGGCCGCGGACGGCCTCGGCGGTCAGCTGTGCATTGGTCATGCTCGGCTCGCCGGTAGCCGGATCGATCACGTAATGGCGCTGGCGGATGCCGTTGCTGCGCAGCACGATCGAGCGCGCCCGCGAGGGCCGCTCGCCGACCTGGCCGAGGCGCGCTTCCATTTCCTCGTTGCTCACCGGCTCGTGAGGCAGGCAAGCGCTGATGCGGTTGATATAGACGGGCTGGGCCACGGATCGGTCCTCGAAAGGTTACTCGCCGGACGGCGCGGCAAAATAGGCTTTTTCCCGCAGAATGCGGTTACGGGTCAGCGGGGCGAGCAGCTTCTTCAGCAACGCGGTGATCGGAACTACGGTAAGGATCAGGCTAAGCAGAAAGGCGATGTAGACGACCAGTCCCACGCGCCGGCGCACGCTGTGCTGCGGTCCCAGGGCTGCCAGTAGCGTGCCCCAGGCCTTGAAACTGCGGGTGCCGACGCGCTCGCTGGCGATCAGCTTTTCATCCACGCGCACCGCGCCCAGGCCGCGCAGCATCGGCTGTTCTATGGGGCCGGCCTGCGCCAGGCGTGCGCCGATGGCTACGCCGAAACGCTGCGCAGCGGCAATCTCGGCTTCGCTGATGCCGGCCTTGGGAATGCAGGTGAACGGCTGCTGGCGCCCGGTGAACATCCACAGCGGGGTCGCCAGGAAGCTTGCCGCCGTGCCGCATTCGTCGGTCAGCACAATGTTGTCCACCAGTCGCGCGCCCAGCGCATCGAGGCGAGCCTTGAGCTTCTCCTGGGCCATCAGCCACATGTTGCGACAGCCGATCAGCGTCACCACGGGCGTGTTGTTCAGGAGCTGCGCCGCTTCTGGCGTGGCAAGAAAGCTGGTGATGGGCCGGGACGGCGAGAGGAACCAAACCTGATAGGCGAGAATCACCAGGTCATAGCGCTTGCCCGGATCCACCTGAAGCGGTTGCAGTGGCTCCGGGCGCATCAGCACGGTTTCGGGGAAAATGCTGAAAAAGGTGAGGAATGGCCAGGGAAAGGGATAGGGTTTGGCAGGCTGCACGGAGAGGAAGTCCACCTGCACGTCGTCACGCGCCAACAGCGGCGTGCAGACAGACTGCACCAGACGGCCGAGCTGCCCTGTTTGCGAATAGTGAACGACCAATACCTGGCGCATGGAAACTTCAGTCACTGAAAATGGTCGCGATTATGCCACAGCAAATAAACCTGAATGTAACGCGTGCCTGGTTGGCTGCCGGGCTTGTGACACTCGGCATGGGGGCCGCTCAGGCGGCGGAGATCCGCTTGCAGGTTGCAGGCCTGTCGGAGGGGATGCTGCATGCGCAGCTGCATGCGGTGGAGGCCGGGGATTGGGACGCGCCTGTGCGCCAGGCCAGCGGCAAGCCGGGGTTGCTCGTCTTCGACGATGTTCCACCAGGGCGCTATGCCATCGAGCTATTCGTCGACCTCAATGGCAATGGCGAGCTGGATGTCAGCCCCAGGGGCATCCCGCGCGAGCCGTTCGGCTTCTCGAACAATCCACGTTTGAAGCGCAGCAAGCCGGCGCTGCAGGACTGCGCCTTTGAGCACGGTGAGGAACCCAGCGAAGTAATCGTCGAGCTGCAAGGGCCGGCGCTGGCGCGTGACGCAGCCCGGACCGTTGACTAGATTTCAGCGCCTTCGCCGCGCCAGATCAGCTCGCTGGTGTCGTAGCCGCGCTTTTCCGCCTCGTCCAGCAGGCGCTGGCGGGTGCTGGCATCAAGCTGAATGTCGCGCGACAACAGCCAGAGAAACTCCCGATCCGGGCTGCCGACCAGGGCGACACTGTATTCCTGGTCAAGATATAGCACCCAGTAATGGCCTTTGGTCATCTCGGGAAAGAGCCTGCTGAACCAGTTGTCGAAGCGTACCCAGAGCCGGTCGGTGCTGCCCGGCTGTTGCGGCTCGGCTTCACCTCTGGCTTCCTTCCACTCGCCATTCTTGGTTTCGCAACGGTTGAGCACCCCGATACTTCCGTTGTCCAGCAAGCTGTAGCGGGCTTCGGAGCGCACGCAGTCGCGCTGAAAAAACATCGGCAGTCTTGCCTGTTCGTACCAGACCCCCTGATAGCGTTGCAGGTCGACATGACCGACGGTGGACGGTGCGTCGTCGACGTTTTTGGATCCGGTACAACCGGCCAGCAGGACGGCGCTCAAAAGAACACTGGCGAAACGCATGTTTCTTCCCTCATCGAAAGGTTCGAACTATTTCAGGCCCTGGCCGGAGAACATCAGTACCTTGTCACCGGCGTACTGGATGCTGATAAAGCGATGCTTGGAGCCCCAGGTACAGCTGGACATGCCCAGCGCCCCGGCGCATTCACCCGGCTTGCCGAGGAGCTCCTCGACCTGCTGGCGTGACATGCCAGCCTCGAGCTTGGCAAAGTTTTCCTGGGTGATCGGATTGCAGCCGGTAAGGATCAGCAGCGCTGCCAATAGTCCGAAATGACGCAACGACATCGTATTTCCCCAAAAGCAGCTGCCGCAGTGCGGGCGGGCCAGTACGTTACCCATGATCAGACCGCGGTCGTTTGGATTTGTCACAGCGGCATCAGCGCCCCGGCTGCGGACGGAAGCCCGGTATGGCGCTGGGGCGCTCCGTACGCGAGGCCGGCATGGTGCAGTTGAGGTCGCGAAAAGGCTGGCCGCTGAGGCGTTCCCAGCCATGCCCTGGGGAGCTCTGGCGGCAAATGATCGTGCCGTCGATCTTGCTTTGCCATTGGTAATAGGGCGCTGGGGCGGCGGCCGCCAACAATGGCAGCGTCAGCCCGAGCGCGAGAAGCAGTACACGCATGGTCGGATTCGCAGGTAATAAGCACTCTACTGTAACGCCATCGGCGGGTTGTACAAGCGCCGCCCGTACCGCCCTCAGTATCGCGAAACGCATGGGCGCATTATTGCCGATGCGTTCTGGCGGATAAGCGGAATCTTGCCGATTGACCTTGCTGTTTATCTCCTGAGTCGCTCTGCAAGGCGGCGTGGGGACCTGGCACGGCTTCTGCTATGGTCTGAGCACTCGATGCGATACAACGACAAGAAGACTGCAGCGATTCAACTGCCCCCACGGGGCCTGCCCGCGTCGTCGCTCTCCTTCCTGTCGCCCCGACCGCTCTTTGCGAGCCAGGGTAATCGTCTATCTTGAGTGCTGCTTCATCCAATAAAAACGAAACGGAGATCCAACATGAGACTGACCAAAAGCTTGGGCCTGCTTGCTGCAGCAGTAGCGTTCACCGCCAGTACGGCGGCTCTCGCCGCGCCGACTTTCATCAACATCCTTACCGGCGGTACCAGCGGCGTGTACTACCCGATCGGCGTGGCCCTGTCGCAGCAGTACAACAAGATTGACGGCGCCCGGACTTCCGTACAGGCCACCAAGGCTTCGGTGGAAAACCTCAACCTGCTGCAGGCCGGCCGCGGCGAACTGGCTTTCTCCCTGGGTGACTCGGTTGCCGACGCCTGGAACGGTGTCGAGGACGCCGGCTTCAAGGCGCCGCTCAAGCGGCTGCGCGCCATCGCCGGCACTTACAACAACTACATCCAGGTCGTGGCCAGTGCCGAGTCGGGCATCAAGACCCTGGAGGACCTCAAGGGCAAGCGCATCTCCGTCGGCGCACCTAAATCCGGCACCGAGCTGAACGCCCGCGCGATCTTCAAGGCCGCCGGCCTGGATTACAAGGACATGGGACGCGTCGAGTTCCTGCCTTACGCCGAGTCGGTCGAGCTGATCAAGAACCGCCAGCTGGACGCCACCCTGCAGTCCTCTGGCTTGGGCATGGCCGCCATCCGCGACCTGGCCAGCACCATGCCGGTGACCTTCGTGGAGATTCCGGCCGCCGTGGTCGAGAAGATCGAGAGCGACGCCTACCAGGCGGGTGTGATTCCGGCTGGCACTTACGATGGTCAGGACGCCGACGTGCCCACCGTGGCCATCACCAACATCCTGGTGACCCACGAGAAGGTCTCTGATGAGGTGGCCTACCAGATGACCAAACTGATGTTCGACAACCTATCCGCGCTGGGTAACGCCCACTCCGCCGCCAAGGACATCAAGTTGGAAAACGCCACCAAGAACCTGCCGATTCCGCTGCATCCGGGCGCTGAGCGCTTCTACAAGGAAGCCGGCGTTCTGCAGTAAACCAGGCGCTGGTTTGGCGGGCTGGAGCAGGCCAGGATGCCTGCTCCAGCCCGCTCCTTGTAGAAGCAGGCTTGCCTGCGTTGCCTCGTCGGCAAGCCTGCTTCTGCAGGCCCCATCTTGCAGTGAGAGAGTGATTCCATGAGCGAAAGCCAAGGGCTGCATGCCAGTCCCAGCGAATGGCCGAAGGCGCTGTTCTACGTCGCCCTGCTGTTCTCCATCTACCAGATCGTTACGGCGGCATTTCACCCGGTCTCCAGCCAGGTGCTGCGCGCCGGTCACGTCGGTTTCCTGTTGCTGTTGGTATTTCTCTGTTATCCGGCACGGGGTAACGGCAAGCCGTTCCAGCCCCTGGCCTGGCTGCTGGGCCTGGCGGGCTTCGCCACCTTCTTCTACCAGTGGTATTTCGAGGCTGACCTGATCCAGCGTTCCGGCGACATGACCACCACCGACATGGTGGTTGGCCTGACGCTTATCGTGTTGGTATTCGAAGCCGCGCGACGCGTCATGGGCATTGCCCTGCCGATCATCTGCGGGCTGTTCCTGGCCTACGGCCTGCTCGGTGAATACCTGCCTGGTGATCTCGCGCACCGCGGTTATTACCTGGACCAGGTCGTCAACCAACTGTCGTTCGGTACCGAAGGCCTGTATGGCACGCCGACCTACGTCTCGGCGACCTACATTTTTCTCTTCATCCTGTTCGGCTCTTTCCTCGAGCAGGCCGGGATGATCAAGCTGTTCACCGACTTCGCCATGGGCCTGTTCGGGCACAAACTCGGCGGCCCGGCCAAGGTATCGGTGGTGTCCTCGGCATTGATGGGCACCATCACCGGTTCTGGCGTGGCCAATGTGGTCACCACCGGCCAGTTCACCATTCCGCTGATGAAACGCTTCGGCTATCGTCCGGCGTTCGCTGGCGGCGTTGAGGCCACCTCCTCCATGGGCAGCCAGATCATGCCGCCGGTGATGGGCGCGGTCGCATTCATCATGGCCGAGACCATCAACGTGCCCTTCGTCGAGATCGCCAAGGCCGCGTTGATCCCGGCACTGCTGTATTTCGGCTCGGTGTTCTGGATGGTTCATCTGGAAGCCAAGCGCGCCGGTCTCAAGGGCTTGCCAAAAGAGGAATGCCCGAGCGCTTGGGCGGCGGTCAGGGACCGCTGGTATCTGCTGATCCCACTGGTAGTGCTGGTCTGGCTGCTGTTCTCCGGGCGCACGCCGATGTTCGCCGGCACCATTGGCCTATCGCTCACGGCCATCGTCATCCTCGGCTCGGCGATCATCCTCAAGGTGTCGTCGTTCGGCCTGCGTATTGCGTTCTGGATCGCGCTGGGCCTGCTCTGTGCGGGGTTCTTCCAGCTCGGTATCGGAGTGATCTTCGGCGTCATTGCCGCGCTGGTGGCCGTGTGCTGGTTCATCAACGGAGGTCGCGACACCCTGGTCATCTGCCTGCACGCGCTGGTGGAAGGCGCCAGGCACGCCATTCCGGTAGGGATCGCCTGTGCCCTGGTGGGGGTGATCATCGGCATCGTCTCGCTGACCGGGGTGGCCTCGACGTTTGCCGGTTACATCTTGGCCATCGGCGAGAACAACCTGTTCCTTTCGCTGGTCCTGACCATGCTGACCTGCCTGGTGCTGGGCATGGGCATCCCGACCATCCCGAATTACATCATCACCAGCTCCATCGCCGCACCGGCGTTGCTGGATCTGGGCGTGCCGCTGATCGTCTCGCACATGTTCGTCTTCTACTTCGGCATCATGGCCGACCTCACCCCGCCGGTGGCGCTGGCCTGTTTCGCTGCTGCACCCATCGCCAAGGAACGTGGACTGAAGATCAGTCTATGGGCGATCCGTATCGCCATAGCAGGCTTCGTGGTGCCCTTCATGGCGGTGTACAACCCGGCACTTATGATGCAGGGCGGTGACTGGGGCGCCACACTTTACATGCTGCTCAAGGCCGCGTTTGCGATCGGTCTCTGGGGTGCAGTGTTCACCGGCTACCTGGAGCGTCCGCTGGGCTGGTGGGAGCGTTTGCTGGCCTTCGCTGCCGGCGCTGCGATGATTCTGGCGATGCCCATCAGCGATGAAATCGGCTTCGCTCTGGGCGTGCTGTTCCTGGCTCAGCATTTCTGGCGTGCTCGTCGCGCTGCACCGGCAGCGGCGTGATCGGCCTCTGCCTGGGGCTGGCAGGCCTGGTGTGGGCGCAGGTGCCCACGCCGGCCTTCACCCTGGCGTGGGACCACACCATCGAGAAGATCCGCTGGGAAGAGGATTACCGCGTTACCCCGCAGGGGCTGCTGCTGGGTGAGGCGCGCGTCCGTGGCTCCGGCGCCGGTATGGAGATTCCCGAAGGTGCCGAGTTGAAGGATGGCAGCTGGCGCTATCACCGCACGCTGCCGCCGCTGCAACCGCTGCGGGTCGGACGAACCCCGGAAGCCGGCGACTACCAGCTGTGCTTCGATGAGCAGTGTCATGTATTGAGCGAATGGCTCGGCCCGCCAACAGCGGAGCAGCCCGCACTGGAGCTGTGGAGCTGCGCCCAGGTGGAATAGGCAACTCGTGCGTAACGGTTGTATTTCCGTAGGAGCGATATGCACGTGGCCATTGTAGGAGCTTGCTCGCGAACGAAGCCCTATCGATGCTCAGGAAGCACTTCGTGGAAGTTCGCTACCCACACCGTAGTCTGGATCAGCCGAAGGCGTAATCCGTGTTTCCGAAGGCGTGACCCGACACGCGCAACTTAATCAAACCGCCAGCTCCATCTCCCGCCTCAGTGCCGCCGCTCTCCTGGCGCGCAGCTTGCGCCACCAGATCACCACGCCGGTCACCGACAGCACCGCAATCGCCACGCCCAGCACCGCGATCAGGATGCGCCCCGGCATGCCGAGGATGCGTCCGCCATGGATCGCCGGCTGCAGCATGTGGAATTGCTGGCCCAGCGTGCCTTGCCCCGGTATTTCCTGGCCCAGCAACCGGGTTCCATCGGTGCCATGGAAGAACAGCCAGGCATTGCCCTGGTTGCTGTCGTGGTCGCCGAAGCCGGCGCCATAGAAGTTGTATTCGAAGCTGTAGTACAGCTCGCCGATGGGCTCGCTCAGACCGAGATCGGCCGCATGCTGCATGGCGTAGTCGTAGGCCTGGTGGAAATCGTAGGCGGTGGTGCCCAACTGCTCGGCCGGCAGCCGGCCACGGGCTTCGTAGACGCTCGGCTCAACCTTGGATACCAGCGACACCACCGGCTTGAACACCTGTTCAGGCAGGTTCATGGCCACGCTGCTCACGGCCACCGGTAGCAGCAGCAGCCAAAGCCACAGGCCGCCCGCGCGGTGCACGTCATGATTCATGCGCTGGCGCTTGATCTTCCACGACGTCCACCACTTGCCGAAGAACGGCCGCCCCCGCGGGAACGTCAGCAGCAGCGAGACGAAGCAGTCGATCACCCAGGCGATCGCCACGATGCCCATCAGCCACAGCCCCCAGTTGCCCGGCAGCGACAGGTTGTAGTGGAACTCGAGCATGAAGGGCACGAAGTTCTTGCGCGAGAAACAGCATTCGCCCCAGTAGCGCGTGCCGACTGGCTCGCCGGTCACCGCGTCGAGGTAATGCACCACGGGCCTGATATCGAAAGGCTTGCCGGTCGCGGGGTCCTTGCGTGGCACCAGCGCCATCAACGCGGCATGGCCCGGCTCGTCGGGGAACTCCATGTACCAGACCTGCATGCGCGGATTGGCCGCCTCGATCCGCTCGACCAGATCGCCCGGCGCCAGCACCGGCCCCTCGCTGGTGGTGTGGTAGAACTCTGGATTCAGCCACTCGTCCAGCTCGTGATGGAAGGCCAGGATGCTGCCGGTGATGCCCGCCAGGAACAGGAACAACGCCGTGGCCAGGCCGATGTAGCGGTGCAGGAGCACGAGGATAGAGCGCATCGTCGGTTATCCGTATTGCAGAAAGTACGAAGCCGCCGGCCCGTGAAGGCCGGCGGCTGGTTTGCCGATCAGAAGTCGTAGCTGATCGTCGCGGTGACGTTTCGCTCGGCGCCGTAGTAGCAGAAGTTCAGGCTCCCACAGGAGGCGACGTAGTTCTCGTCAGTCAAGTTATTGACATTCAGCCGCACACGGGTGCCCTCCAGGCCAACCTGCGTCAGGTCGTAACTGAGCGAGGCGTCGTACAGCGTATACGACGGTACATGCGCGGTGTTTTCCGCATCGGCCCAGCTCTCGCCCATATAGCGAACGCCCAGCCCTGCACTCAGCCCGGTGAGCATGCCGTGGTTGAACCGATAATCAGCCCAGAGGCTGGCCATATGCTCTGGCGTCTGTGCCGGCATGTTGCCTTCGACGTTGCGGGTCAGCCCATCCGCCGCCCGGTTGAAATAAGGTTTGGTGTATTCGACTTCAGTGAATGTATAGCTGCCCAGCAAGCGCAGGCTGTCGGTCAGTTGAAACCGCGCCTCCAGTTCCAGGCCGTGGGATTCGACTTCGCCGGCATTGCGGTAGAAGTCCTCGCTGGCCTGCTTGGTTGCGACGTTTTCCTGAGTGATGTGGAACAGCGAGGCGGTGTAAAGATCGTCCGTGCCGGTCGGCTGGTATTTCACGCCCAACTCCCACTGGGTGCCTTCCGAGGGTTCGATCAAGCTGCCGGCTGCATCGCTGTAGGTCGACGGGTTGAACGACTCCGAATAGCTGACGAAGGGTGCAATACCGTTATCGAACTGGTAGAGCACGCCGGCACGCCCGGTCAGCTTGCTGTCATTCAGCTTGTTTTCAGTCCCTGCCGGTCGAGTGACGGCAACGGTCACGGGGTCGTGTTCGTCCAGCCGGTTGGTTTCCGACACCTCGAACCAGTCCTTGCGCAGGCCAAGCGACAGGTTCCAGCGGCCGACTTCGATCAGGTCCTGGATGTACGCGCCGGTCTGCTCCTTTCGCCGCAGGTAGCTGTAACGATCAAACGGGGAGACATAGGTGATCTCGTCGTTGCCGTAGACCGGGTTGAAAGGGTCGATATTGCTTGGGTACCCGTATGTCCAATCCACCACGTTCTTGATTCGCTGGTAATCGATACCCATCACCAGCGTGTGCATGGCTGAGCCAGTCATGAACTCGGCTTGCACCATGTTATCGATGATCCAGGAGTGCAGAGCCTCTTCGGCTCCTGTGTACTGGCGATAGAGTTCATTGGGCCGCGGCACATAGCCGGGGCTCGGAGCGAAATTGTCGTACCCCCAGGCGTACACCTGTTCCTGCGTATGCTCGGAGTCTAGATAGCGAAAATTCTGCCGCACGCTCCAGATATCGTTCAGCCGATGCTGAAATTCATAGCCGAACATCTGCTGCTCGCGCTTGGCGGTATCCAGGCCCGGCTCACCTTCGAAGAAGTTTTCCGATATTCGCTGGCCGTTGGTATGCGGATACAGTGTGCCGGACGCCGGTAAGCCGCCGTGATAGCCGCTTTGCGGATCGCTCTGCAGATAGGCGTACAGGTTCAGCGAGGTATTTTCACTGAAGTTGATCGCCAGACTCGGCATCAGGGTGTAACGCGTTTCTTCGACGTGGTCGAACTGCGTATCGCCATCCCTCGCGAGTCCGACGAGACGGTAAGCAATATTGTGGGTCAACGGCCCGGTGAAATCGAAGCCTATGCTCTTGTAGTCGTTGCTGCCCGCAGCAAGCTCAACCGAGCGCCGTGCTTCGAACTGAGGACGTTTGGTGGTCAAGGCAACCAAACCACCAGGGTTGCTACGACCATAAAGAACCGAGGATGGCCCTTTCAGAACGTCGATACGCTCGATGAAATACGGATCGACCTGCAGGCTGCTGAAGGTACCTGCGTCGCTCATCGACTTGAGCCCGTCGACAATGATGTTATCCACCGAGCCGTCGTTGAAGCCTCGCATGGCGACGTAGTCGTAACGTCTTGTCGCGCCGTAGGGATTGGTTACCACGCCGGGAGCATAACGAATCGCCTCGGAGACGGTTTGCGAACCTTGATCGTCAATCTGCTGCCGCGTCACCACAGACACACTCTGCGATGTTCGCACCAACGGCATGCTGGTCTTGGTCGCCACGCTGCTGTGGGTGGCGTTGTAGCCTTCCATCTCGCCCAGCGCGTTACCCAGGGCGAAGCCTTCGACCACCATCGGCTTGAGCTCGACCTTGCTGGCCTGTTCGGCACGCGGCGCCAGCGAATAGGTGCCCTGCGCGTTGCGTACCGCCTGCAGGCCGCTGCTCTGCAGCAGCGCATCGAAACCTTCGTCCACACCGTACTGCCCGCTGAGGCCGCCCGACTGGCGACCCTCGAGCAGGCTGCCATCCACTGAGAGCATGACGCCCGCCTTACCGGCGAAGCGGCTGAGGGCGCTGGATAGCGGGCCTGCGGGAATTTCATAACTGCGAACCGATTGCTCGCTGGCGGCGGACTGCGCCAACGCGGCAGGTGCAGCGACGAGGGTCGCCAGTGGCAGGCAGAAAAGCGCGGCGCGAATGGCCTGCACCAGGGGACGCGAACGGTGATACGGACGATCTTGGAAGGGCATGAGTGATCCTTTTTGCGGAGGGCAAATTCACGGTCAGTGACCCTATGCCCGCCCAGCTCGCAAAAAGGGAACTCGAATAGGAATCTTTGTTATTCGCGTTAATGGTGAGCTCAGGCGTCGCCTGTTTCCCCCGAGGGTTCGAGGCTGATCCACCAGGGCAGGCGCCGGTTGATGCGCAGCGGCAAGGTGCTTGCCAGCGCATCCAGCACCCGTTCGGTATCCGCCAGCGGAAAGGCGCCCACCACCCGCAAGTCGGCGATGTGCGGATCGCAGCCGATGTAGCCGCGACGATAACGGGCCAGTTCGGCCACGAAGTCTTCGAGGCGCTGGTTGTCGGCCAGCAGCACGCCGTCGGCCCAGGCCTGGCTGGCCGCCTGAGCGGGTTGTGCCGTTTGGATAAAGTCGCGGCCAAAGATGGCCCGCTGCCCCGTGGCGAGGGTTTGCGGCGCCCCGATGTGCGCCGGCTGGATTCGCAGCGTCCCGGCGAAGACATCGATCCGGGTCGTCTCGGAGTGTTGTCGCACCGCAAAGCGTGCCCGCTGATGCGCCTGCAACTGGCCCTGCGCCGTGCGCAGCAGCAAGGGGCGCGGTTCATCGGGCGTATCCAGCAATAGCTCGCCCCGGTACAGGGCGAGTTGCCGCACCGGACCGTCGAAGGCCACATCCACCGCGCTGTCGGTGTTCAGCCACAGCTGCGAGCCGTCCGCCAGGCGCAGGTCGCGGACCTCGCCGACGGCGGTGCGCTGGTCGGCCGACCAGTCCTGCCAGCCGCCCACGCCCTTGGCCAGCAGCAGCGCGCCGCCGCCAGCCAGCGAGAGCACCTTCAGCGCATGCCGCCGACTGGGTTGGCGCTGCTGCAACAGGCGGCTGGCCGAGCGTGCGATCCGGTCATCCGCCAGCGGCTGGAACTGCCCGCTGATCCGCTCGACCCGCTGCCAGGCGGCCGCGTGCTCCGGCTCCCGCAACCAGCTGCGCCAGGCCAGGCGGTCCGCCTCGCTGGCAGAACCCGACTGCAACACGGCAAACCATTGCGCCGCGTCCTGCAGCACCCGGTAATCGGCGTTCATGGCTCTTCAACCAGCAACAGGCAATGCAGCATCGCCTGCGCCATGTATTTCTTGATCATGCGTTCGGAAACGCCCAGCTCCGCCGCAATTGCCGCATAGGTCATCCCGTGCAGCTGGGACATGAGAAATGCCGCGCTCACCTTCGCGGGCAGCCGGGCCAGCATCGAGTCGATGCGCAGCAAGGTTTCAACGATCAGCGCCTGGGATTCGGGCGAAGAGGCTACTGCTTCCGGCTGCAACGCCAGGGCATCAAGATAGGCCTGCTCCACCTGACGGCGACGCCAGTGATTGATCAGCAGCCCTTTGGCAATGGTGTGCAAATAGGCCCGCGGCTCGCGGATGGCGGCCATGTCCTGATCCTTGCCCAGCAGCCGGACGAAGGTGTCCTGCGCCAGGTCGGCAGCGTTCTGGCTGCAGCCCAGCTGGCGCCGTAACCAGCCATTCAGCCAGCCCTGATGCTCGACGTAGAGCCGCTGTATGTATTGTTGTCGGATAAGTCCGTCGGCTGCCATGGAGCCTCCCGCAGATAAGCGAGATGAATGATAACGCTTCTCAATAGCGTATTTCTACCGGGATCCGAGTCGGTTTCCAGAAATGGTCCATGGCCTGGTCGGATGGTTTTCTCTGGGCGAAAAAAAACCTCGAACCTCATTGGGGGAGGGGGAAGTTCGAGGTTGAATTCGGACCGCTAGGGCGGGGTCCGAAGATCTGCCAACACTTAACACAACAAGGAGCATCGAAGAGCTTTCACGCCCTTCGCAAGCTAGGACTCGGTTCTTTGTGCTGAAGTTCAATGCACTCTGCAAAATATTCTGGGTTTCGCCGGCAGCGTCAACCGCGAAAGCCCGCCAGCCCGGGGTCGGCCTGATGCATCGCGGATGCACCCGCAACCGATGCCGCCGGCCAAAAGCTCCGCGCGGAGGGCGGCGCTCCTACAAGTCGCGGCAGCGTTGCACCGCTCCTGTAGGAGATTCTATGGTGCAGCGCAACACTTAACCGGCATTTTTGGTCGATACATTGATTGGTTTTTCATCAAGGCGAAGGCGATACGGGCCAGCTTTCGGCCGAGCTTTACTAGAGCCTGAGTCGTCTTCAGTCCCTGGCTAAGATAGGTTTCATATAGGCCGGACCAGGCTTTTGTCCGGCGGGCAGACATGGCCGCGTTATACAAAAGGCGTCGCAGCTCCGGATCACCTTTCTTGGTCAGTTTACGGCGACCCACCTGCTTGCCTGAGTCCCGAACTCTGACGTCCATGCCCAGGTAGGCAACGAAGGCATCGCTGTTCTTGAATTCGCCTCGGTGGAAAGTATTGGCCAGCGCTACCGAGGTGAGATCGCCGATGCCCTCTATAGCCTTACAGCGCTGGGCATCCGACTGCCAGCCCACCTCAGCCATGGCCTCTTTGAGGCGGCGTTCGATCAATCTTTCGATGTCCTTGATGTTGTTGCTCAGGCGTTTGGATGCGCTCTTGAGGTCGGGCATATCGTCCAGGCTCTGGGTCAGGGCGATGCGGGTATGCACAAGCGAAGCCCGGCGTCGCAGCAGGCTCTGGATGCGGTAAAACGCATCGTGAGGCGGCACCCAGGGTTTGAGGTCGCTCAGTTCCTTGCTCAGGTAGCGCAGAATCAACCGAGCATCAGCCGGGTCGGTCTTGGCGCGACTGCCAACGCCATCGCGATACCGGTTGAGTCGATAACCATCGAGCAAATAAAGCTCAACGCCCGCCTGATGCGCCAGCGTTGCCAAGGTGCGGTGATAGGTACCAGTAGCCTCGAGTGCGATTTTGGTTCGGCCCGCAAGCGTCTTCAGCCAGCCGCCGATGGCTTGGGCTGTGTTGGCAATCCTCTTAAGATCCTTCGAATCACTGCGGGCAATGACCAGCTCGGCCTTGCTGACATCGACACCCACCATGACTGGCGTAATGGGCTTTGCCATGCTTTACCCTCCAAGCTAAGGTGATTTTACTTGTCAGGGCTCATCGAACGCTGGCTTGCAACATTTCGTCGGTCATGAGCGGCAAGGCTCCGCCGATGGATTCTCTATCGGCGTTTTGATGAGAAGGGCGGGGGCTAAATCTCCCACAGTCCGTGCCGAAAGGCCGGAAGGCGCGCTTGCCCCCTCCACCCTGACAAGTCCAGTTTGGACCTGCAGGAAAACCATACAAGGCGCGCCCCCGTGCCGAATGTGGCCCAGCGATGCAGTAATGGCTGGAATACGCTTCACCGACCATCATGCGCAGGGTTGCCTGGTTTCCCGACGTCAGTGCGCCTCGTCCCAATTATTGCCTACACCGGCTTCCACCAGCAGTGGCACATCCAGTTCAGCGGCCTGGCTCATCAGCGGACACAGCACTTCGCGCACCTGTTCGACCAGCTCTTCACGCACCTCCAGTACCAGTTCGTCGTGCACCTGCAGGATGATCCGCGCATCCAGGCCGCTTTCCTGTAACCAGGTATCCACGGCAATCATGGCGCGCTTGATGATATCGGCTGCGGTACCTTGCATTGGCGCGTTGATCGCGGTGCGTTCGGCGCCCTTGCGCATGGCGCCATTCTTTGAATTGATCTCCGGCAGGTACAGGCGTCGACCAAACAGCGTTTCCACGTAGCCCTGCTCGGCTGCCTGGGTGCGGGTGCGTTCCATGTAGGCCAGCACGCCGGGGTAGCGGGCGAAGTAGCGGTCGATGTATTCCTGCGCTTCCTTGCGGCCGACGTCGATCTGCTTGGCCAGGCCAAAGGCGCTCATGCCGTAGATCAGACCGAAGTTGATCGCTTTGGCGCTGCGTCGCATGTCACTGGTGACTTCATCCAGCGGCACGCCAAAAACTTCGGCGGCAGTGGCGCGGTGCACGTCCACGTTGTTCTGGAAGGCGTGCAGCAGCCCTTCGTCCTGAGCTAGATGGGCCATGATGCGCAACTCGATCTGCGAGTAGTCGGCGGCCAGCAGCTTGTAACCCGGTGCGGCGACGAACGCCTGGCGGATGCGACGGCCCTCGGCGGTGCGGATCGGGATGTTCTGCAGGTTCGGGTCGCTGGAGGAAAGGCGTCCGGTGGCGGTGACCGCTTGGTGATAGCTGGTGTGGATGCGCCCGGTGCGCGGGTTGATCTGCTGTGGCAGTTTGTCGGTGTAGGTGCCCTTGAGCTTGCTCAGGGAGCGGTGCTGCATGATCACCTTGGGCAGCGGGTAGTCGCGCTCGGCCAGCTCGGCCAGCACGCTTTCGGCGGTTGAGGGCTGGCCACCGGCGGTTTTCGACAGCACCGGGCAACCGAGCTTGTCGTAGAGAATGGCGCAGAGTTGCTTGGGCGAGCCGAGGTTGAATTCCTCGCCGGCGATTTCATAGGCTTCGCGCTCCAGGGCGACCAGTTTCTCGCCCAGCTCGACGCTCTGCTGGCCAAGCAACTTGGCATCCACCAGCGCGCCATTGCGTTCGATACGCGCCAATACCGGCACCAGCGGCATCTCGATCTCGTCCAGCACCTTGCGCAGCGACGGCGTGGCAGAGAGCTTGTCCAGCAATGTCTGGTGCAGGCGCAGGGTGATGTCGGCGTCCTCGGCGGCATATGGCCCGGCCTGCTCGATGGCGATCTGGTCGAAGCTCAGCTGTTTGGCACCCTTGCCGGCAATATCCTCGAAGCGGATGGTGCCGCGGCCGAGGTATTTCAGCGCCAGGCTGTCCATGTCGTGACGGGTGGCGGTGGCATCCAGCACGTAGGATTCGAGCATGGTGTCGTACTGCATGCCGCGCATTTCGATGCCGTAGTGCATCAGCACGTTCATGTCGTACTTGCCGTGTTGGCAGATCTTTGCGCGTTTTTCGTCCTCCAGCAGCGGCTTGAACGCGGACAGTACGCTGTCGCGGTCGAGCTGCTGCGGCACGCCCATATAGCTGTGGCCCAGCGGCACGTAGGCAGCCTTGCCCGTCTCGACGGCGAACGACAGGCCTACCAGCTGCGCTTTCTGCGCGTCGATGCTGGTGGTTTCGGTGTCGAAGGCGAAGCAGTCGGCGCCTTGCAGCTGCGCCAGCCAGCGGTCCAGGTCGGCCTGTTCGAGAATCGTCTCGTACTCGGCTTCGGCCTGGATCGAAGCGCCTTCGGCGGAGGCTTCATCGCGTTCTGCGGCTTTCGCTTCGCGCAGCAGTTCGTCGAGCCACTGCTTGAATTCCAGTTCGCGGTAAAGCGCGATCAGCGCTTCGCGATGGGGCTCGCCGGGCATCAGGTCGGCTACCTGAACATCCAGCGGCACGTCGATCTTTATCGTCGCCAGCTCATAGGACATGAAGGCCGCCTCGCGGTGCTCTTCGAGCTTGGCACCCAGTGACTTGGCGCCGCGAATCGGCAGCGCCGCGACCTGATCCAGGTTGTCGTAGAGGCCCTTGAGCCCGCCGGGAATGCCATTGAGCAGGCCGCAGGCGGTCTTCTCGCCAACGCCGGGCACGCCGGGGATGTTGTCCACCTTGTCGCCCATCAGTGCGAGGAAATCGATGATCAGCTCGGGGCCGACGCCGAACTTGGTGCGTACGCCTTCGATGTCATAGACGCTGCCGGTCATGGTGTTGACCAGGGTGACGTGGGGGCAGACCAGCTGCGCCATGTCCTTGTCGCCAGTGGATATGACCACATCACGTCCCAGCGCCGCGCATTGGCGCGCCAGGGTGCCGATCACGTCGTCGGCCTCGACGCCTTCAACGCACAGCAGCGGCAGGCCGAGCGCACGCACGCTGGCATGCAGGGGTTCGATCTGGCCGCGCAGGTCGTCCGGCATCGGCGGTCGATGGGACTTGTATTCGGCGAACAGCTCGTCGCGGAAGGTCGGGCCCTTGGCATCGAAGACCACCGCAAACGGGCTTTCCGGATATTGCCGGCGCAGCGACAGCAGCATGTTCAGCACACCCTTCACGGCGCCGGTCGGCTTGCCGGTGGACGTGGTCAGCGGCGGCAGGGCATGGAAAGCGCGGTACAGGTAGGACGAACCGTCCACCAGAACGAGGGGCGTTTGACTCATGAGCGCGATCAACCTTTTCGACGGCCCGAGCGCTAGAATGCCCCGGACCAATCATTGGAAAAGGGGCTAGGTTATCATGCGCGCTATCAAACACCTGATGCTGGCCGCTGTGCTAGCTAGCGCTCCGCTGGCCGGTTTTGCCCAGGAGTCAGTGGACGGTGAGCCGGACGTGACCATCCGTCAGGAAGGCGATCGCACGGTGGAGGAGTACCGCGTAAACGGTTTTCTCTACGCCGTGAAAGTTACCCCCAAGCACGGCAAGCCGTATTTCCTGGTGCGGGCCGATGGCGATAGCAATTTCGTCCGTGCCGACCAGCCGGACATGCTGATCCCCGCTTGGGAAATCTTCCGCTGGTAAGCATCGGCGATCATCGAGGGACGAACCCCCATGTCTGTATTCACGCCACTTGAGCAGCACGAACTGGAAGCCTTCCTGGCGCCTTTCCGGTTGGGGCGCCTGCGTGACTTCCAGGGTATCGTCGCTGGCACCGAGAACAGCAATTTCTTCGTCAGCCTGGAGCAGGGCGAATATGTCCTGACCCTGATCGAGCGCGGCCCGACCCAGGACCTGCCGTTCGTCATCGAGCTGCTGGACGTGCTGCATCAGGCGCGCATTCCCGTGCCCCATGCCGTGCGCACCGCCGAAGGCGTGGCCTTGGGCACCTTGGCGGAAAAACCCGCACTGCTGCAGCCACGTCTGCCGGGTCGGCATGTCAGCGTTCCCAATGCAGCTCACTGCAGCGAAGTGGGGCGCCTGCTGGCGCGCATACATCTGGCGACCCGCGAGCGGATTCTGGAGCGACCCAGCGACCGTGGCCCTGACTGGATGCAGCGCGAAGGACCGAGCCTGGCGCTGAATCTGCCGGACAAGCAATTGCCGCTGCTGCGCGATGGCCTGGCGGAAATCGCCGAGTTGAAGCAAAAATTCCGCGAACTGCCCAGGGCCAACCTGCATGCCGATCTGTTTCGCGACAACGTCTTGTTCGAAGGCAGCCACCTGACCGGGGTGATCGATTTCTACAATGCCTGCTCCGGGCCCATGCTCTATGACGTGGCGATTGCGGTGAACGACTGGTGCTCGCACCCCAACGGCGAAATCGACGAAGAGCGCAGTCGGCCGCTGTTGGCTGCCTATTCCGCCCTGCGCCGCTTCACCCCGGCCGAGGCCGAGCTGTGGCAGCCGATGCTGCGCATGGCCTGCGTGCGCTTCTGGCTGTCGCGGCTGATCGCCGCCCAGAACGTCGTTGGCCAGCAGGTGCAGGTCAAGGACCCCGACGAGTTCTATCGTCTGCTGCGTGCGCGCCAGCATTTTCACAGTGCGCTGCCATTCGCCTTCTGAGGCGGAACATTCACCCGGCGCGCGTTTTCTCAACAGCGCCGCTCTGCAGTTTTTCCACGGTGCACTCCACACCTGGAGTTAAGATGCTGCATCGCGGCGATCTTCCGCCCGCCGGCCGCTCATCAGCAGTTGCCGCATGCCACGCGGCCTGGCGGCATCGTTTTCTCATGGAATGACCAATGACTTCACGCTATGTAATCAATGCCTCGGTACATCCCAAAGGCAGCCTGGAAACGCTGTCGCAACGGGAAGTCCAGCAACTGAGCGAGGCCGGCTCCGGCAGCACCTACGCCCTGTTCCGCCAGTGTGCCCTGGCGATTCTCAATACCGGCACGCAGATCGACAACGCCAAGACCATCCTCGAAGCCTATGAAGACTTCGAAGTACGCATCCACCAGCAGGATAGGGGCGTACGCCTGGAACTGATCAATGCGCCCGCCGATGCCTTCGTCGACGGCCACATGATTTCCAGCACTCGGGAGATGCTCTTCAGTGCCCTGCGCGACATCGTCTACACCGAGAACGAGCTGAGCAGCACCCGCATCGACCTGAGCAGCTCCGAGGGCATCACCGACTACGTGTTCCACCTGCTGCGCAACGCTCGCATCCTGCACGCCGGCGCCGAGCCGAACATGGTGGTGTGCTGGGGCGGGCACTCGATCAATTCCGAGGAATATCAGTACAGCAAGCGCGTAGGCCACGAGCTGGGCCTGCGTAATCTGAATATCTGCACCGGTTGCGGCCCGGGGGTAATGAAGGGGCCGATGAAGGGCGCCACCATCGCCCACGCCAAGCAGCGTCTGGTGGGCGGGCGTTACCTGGGCCTGACCGAGCCGGGCATCATCGCCGCCGAAGCGCCGAACCCCATTGTCAACGAGCTGGTGATCCTGCCGGATATCGAGAAGCGTCTGGAAGCCTTCGTGCGGGTTGGCCACGGCATCATTATCTTCCCTGGCGGAGTCGGCACGGCGGAGGAGTTCCTCTATCTGCTGGGTATCCTGCTGCATCCGGACAATGCCGATATCCCGCTGCCGGTGATACTTACCGGGCCGAGCGATTCGGCGCCCTACCTGCAACAACTGCATGAATTTGTCGGCGCCACCCTGGGCGAGACGGCCCAACAGCGCTATCGGATCATCATCGACGACCCGGCTGCAGTGGCGCGGGAGATGGTCAAGGGCTTGAAAGAAGTGAAGGATTTCCGCTGCGAGCGCAACGATGCCTTTCATTTCAACTGGCTGCTGAAGATCGAGGAAGGCTTCCAGCACCCCTTCGATCCCACCCACGAAAACATGGCAAGCCTGCAGCTGACCCGCGATGTACCACCCCATGAGCTGGCGGCCAACCTGCGTCGGGCGTTCTCGGGGATTGTCGCCGGTAACGTCAAGGACAAGGGAATTCGTCGTATCGAGCAGTTCGGCCGCTACGAAATCCACGGCGCGCCGGAGATCATGAAGCCGCTGGATGCACTGCTGCAGGCCTTCGTCGCCCAGCACCGGATGAAACTGCCGGGCGGAAGACCCTATGAGCCCTGCTACCGCGTGGTGAGCTGAGCAGGCCAGCTAGGGCAGAAACGCATCGCGGCTGACCTGCCCCTGCCGATTCATGAGTCCGGCAGGAGCAGCGTCAGCCGCGAGTGGTTGAATCTACCGGCAGGCGTTTAGCCGCACTTGGAGTTGCCGCAGTTCAGGCAGGTGGCACAGCCGTCCATCTGCACCACGGCCTGGGTGTTGCACTTGTTGCACAGCTGCGCACCCGCCGGGAAGCCGTCGCCCGGCTCCACCGCCACGGCGCCCTGGCTGGCTTCGTAGGCGGCACGCTTTTCGGCCAGATACTTGAGCTGGTGCTCGTCCAGCTCATGTCCTTCCATCATGCCGATGGCGATCAAGTGACGCTCCAGCACGCCGCCGATCTCGGCGACGATGGACGGCATGTAGACGCCGCCCTTCTTCAGGTAGCCGCCGCGTGGGTCGAATACCGCCTTCAGCTCTTCCACCAGGAAGGTGCAGTCGCCGCCCTTGCGGAACACGGCGGACATGATGCGGGTCAGCGCCACGATCCACTGGAAATGGTCCATGTTCTTCGAGTTGATGAAGATCTCGAAGGGGCGGCGCTGCTCGTGGGGCGTGCCGGCGTTGAGGACGATGTCGTTGACGGTGACGTAGAGCGCGTGCTCGAACAGCGGCGACTTGATCTTGTAGGTCATGCCGATCAGGGATTCGGGACGCTGCAGGCTCTCGTCCATCTCCACTACGGTGGTGGGCTTGCCAGTGGCTTGCTGCTCGACGGTCGCAAGGGGGCGCTCGAGGGTCTCATCGACGACCTTGAAGCCCTTGATGCGCTGAGTGATCTTTACTGTCATTGGGTGTTCTCCATCCGGGCGGCGGGCCGCCCGGCTTGCGGTCAGGTGGGCCGGCTCAGTATTTGCCGTAATAGCCTTCTTTGAGGGCGTCGAAGAGGTTGGCGGCGGTGTTCACTTCGCCGTCGTATTCCACTTCCTGGTTGCCCTTGAGCTCGACCACGCTGCCGTCTTCGAGAGTGAAGCGGTAGAGGGTCTTCTCCAGATCCGCTTCCTTGACCAGCACACCCTGGAAGGCGGCCGGGTTGAAGCGGAAGGTGGTGCAGCCCTTGAGTCCCTGGCGCCAGGCGTAGCGGTAGATGTCCTTGAACGCCTCGAAGGGATAGTCGGTGGGCACGTTGGCGGTTTTGGAGATCGACGAGTCGACCCATTTCTGCGCCGCGGCCTGGATATCCACGTGTTGCGTCGGGGTGATGTCGTCCGCCGTGATGAAGTAATCCGGCAGCTTCTCGCCCGGCTCGGTGGAGCCCGGCTTGGCGCGCTCGTTGACCAGGGTGCGGTAGGCCAGCAGCTCGTAGCTGTAGACTTCGATCTTTTCCTTGGCCTTGCGCCCGGCGCGGATCAGGTTGCGCGAGTAGTGGTGAGCAAAGCTCGGCTCGATGCCGTTGGAAGCGTTGTTGGCCAGGCTCAGGCTGATGGTGCCGGTGGGCGCGATGGAGCTGTGGTGGGTAAAGCGCGCACCTTCCTCGGCCAGGGCTTCGATCAGCTCGGGAGCGTATTCGGCGATCTTCTGCATGTAGCGCGAATACTTGGCGTGTAGCACGCGGCCCGGCACCTGGTCGCCGACCTTGTAGCCGTCCTTCTTCATCTCCGGGCGCTTGCGCAGCATTTCGGCGGTGACTTCGAAGGTTTCGGCGAGCAGCGGCGCAGGGCCTTTTTCGCGGGACAGTTCGAGCGCCACCTGCCAGCCGACCAGAGCCATTTCACGGGCGACTTCTTCGGTGAACACGCAGGCTTCCGGGCTGCCGTAGCGCAGCTTGAGCAGGGTCAGGGCCGAGCCCAGGCCGAGGAAGCCCATGCCGTGCCGGCGCTTGTGTTCGATCTCGTGACGCTGCCTTTCCAGCGGCAGGCCGTTGATCTCCACCACGTTGTCCAGCATGCGGGTGAACAGGCGCACCACTTCGCGGTATTTGTCCCAGTCGAAGCGCGCGTTCTCGCCGAAGGGGTCGATAACGAAGCGGGTCAGGTTAATCGAGCCCAGCAGGCAGGAGCCGTAGGGCGGCAGTGGCTGCTCGCCGCAGGGGTTGGTGGCGCGGATCGCCTCGCACCACCAGTTGTTGTTCAACTGGTTGACGCGGTCGATGAGGATAAAGCCCGGCTCGGCGTAATCGTAGGTGGAGACCATGATCATGTCCCACAGATGCCGCGCCTTGACCCTGCCGTAGATCTTGCAGGCCACCAGGCCGTCTTCGCGAACGATATAGCCCTCGTGGGTTGGCCACTCGCGCCAGACCACCTGCTCGGGATCGTCCAGGCTCACCTCGGCCTTTTCCTTGAGGTGCAAGGGGAAGATCAGCGGCCACTCGCCATCGTTCTCCACCGTCTGCATGAACTCGTCGGTGATCAGCAGGCTGAGGTTGAACTGGCGCAGGCGCCCGTCTTCACGCTTGGCACGGATGAACTCGCGGACATCTGGATGGCCGACGTCGAAAGTGCCCATCTGCGCACCGCGGCGACCGCCGGCCGAGCTGACGGTGAAGCACATCTTGTCGAAGATATCCATGAACGACAGCGGGCCGCTGGTATGCGCGCCGGCACCCGAAACGAAAGAGCCGCGCGGGCGTAGGGTGCTGAATTCGTAGCCGATGCCACAGCCGGCCTTGAGTGTCAGTCCGGCCTCGTGGACCTTGCCGAGGATCTCGTCCATCGAGTCGTTGATGGTGCCAGAGACAGTGCAGTTGATGGTCGAGGTGGCGGGTTTGTAGTCCTGCGCGCCGGCGTTGGAAATGATTCGCCCGGCGGGGATCGCGCCGTTACGCAGCGCCCAGAGAAATTGCTGGTACCAGAGTTCACGTGTATCAGGCGACTCGACTTCGGCCAGGGCCCGGGCGACACGCTGCCAGGTGGCGTCCACGTCGGCGTCGACTGCGGCGCCATCCTTGCTGGTCAGGCGGTATTTCTGCGCCCAGATATCCTCGGAAGCCACCTGCAGTGGAATGCTGGAAGTGGTTGTTTCCTCTGCCGTGGCCGGCCCGCCTGTCTTCGCCATGCGCTGCGCATCCTCGTTCGTATGGGGAAAATTTAAAGCGCGAAGCTTATGCTATGCAGGCGAGAATGGCACCTGACAGTTATCGATCCAGCTTACTTGCGCACATGAAAATGATGCATTCCGAATCGCTGATGACAGGTGACAATCCTGCCAAGTCGACTTCTCCAACCGCCCGTCAGAGCGACTCCAGACAGCTTGCCAGAGTCGATCCCAACTCTTCGATCAGCCGTTCGTAGCCTTGAGCGTCTACCTTTTGCTCAACCCCGAGCACATCCAGCTCGGCCATCGTCGCCGGCAAGCCACTGGTCAGGGTTTCTGCAAGGCGCGGACGCATCGGCGGTTCGCTGAATACGCAGCTGGGGCCGGCTTGCTGCAGGCGCTCGCGCATGGCGGCAACGTGACGCGCCCCCGGCTGCACTTCGCTGCCGGCAGTGAAAACACCGCTATGGCTGAGGCCGTAGGCAGCCTCGAAGTAGTCGTAGGCCTGGTGGAAGACGAAGAAGGGTTTGTTCTGCACATTGGCAAGACGCTGGCGGAGGCGCTGGTCCAACGCCTCGATACGCTCGGAGAAAGCCCTGCCGTTGGCTTGATAGCGTTCGGCGTTGGTCGGGTCGGCGGCAGCGAAGTCGGCGGCCATGCGTTCGGCGATCACCCGCGCATTGGCCGGCAGCAGCCAGAGATGGGCATCAAGGCTGCCGGGTCGATGGTCGTGATCATGATCGTCATGCTCATGCTCATGCTCATGCTCATGTTCGTGATCGTGGGCATGAGCCTCGCCGAAATGTCGCAGCGTCAGCCCTGGCAATTCCTGCACGGCCACGCTCGGGCCCTGGCGCCCATTCAGCGCGCGTGGAAGGAAATTCTCCAGATCGGGGCCGACCCAGTAAAACAGCGTCGCCTCCTGCAGGCGCCGTACGTCGGAGGGGCGCAATGCGTAGTGGTGTGCCGAAGCGCTGGCCGGCAGCAGAACATCGGCCTCGCCGACACCGTCCTGCACGGCCGCGGCAATCAGTTGCAGCGGTTTGATGCTGGTCAGTACCTTGATCTCGGCCTGGGCAGATGTGGTGCCGATCAGCAGGGCAATAATCAGCGGGATGGACAAAAGACGGATCACGGGCAGCACTCGGCGGGTGGAAATGGTACATAATAACGTCTCTTCATCATGACGTCGCTGCCCATGCCCAAGACTCCGCTGGCCTGCAGGCCACATGACCACGATCATTGCGTCAGCCATGCGCTGGCCGAAGCCGATACGCTCTGCGCGCGCCAGGGTGTGCGCCTGACCGCCCTGCGCAAGCGTGTGCTGGAGTTGGTCTGGCAGAGCCATAAGCCGCTGGGCGCCTACGACATTCTCGCCGTGCTCAGTGAGCAGGATGGCCGCCGTGCCGCGCCGCCAACGGTCTACCGGGCGCTGGATTTCCTTCTGGAAAACGGCCTGGTGCATCGCATCGCGTCGCTCAATGCCTTTATCGGCTGCAACCGGCCCGAGCATCCGCACCAGGGGCAGTTCCTGATCTGCCGTGGCTGCCAGACGGCCATCGAGCTGGAGCAGCCGGCGATTGCCGAAGCCATCGTCAGCGCAGCGCGTACCGTGGATTTCAGCGTCGAAGGCCAGACCGTGGAAGTGGTCGGCCTCTGCGCACCCTGCCGGCGTGCAGCATGAGTGAGGCGCTGCTGAGACTGGAGGACATCCACGTGCGCTTCGCCAGCCAGGACGTCCTGGAAGGCGCGCACCTGCAGGTCAACCGTGGTGAGATCGTCACCCTGATCGGCCCCAACGGCGCCGGCAAGACGACTCTGGTGCGGGTGGTGCTGGGCCTGCTCAAGCCTGATCGCGGCAAGGTCTGGCGCCAGCCCAAGCTGCGCGTCGGCTATATGCCGCAGAAGCTCCACGTCGATGCCACCCTGCCGCTGTCGGTGCTGCGTTTCCTGCGTCTGGTACCTGGCGTGGATCGCGAGCGGGCACAAGCTGCACTGGCCGAAGTGGGCGCGGCGCATGTCATCGATAGCCCGCTGCAGCGGATTTCCGGCGGCGAGATGCAGCGTGTGCTGTTGGCCCGCGCGCTGCTGCGCAAGCCGCAGTTGCTGGTGCTGGACGAGCCGGTGCAGGGCGTTGACGTTGCCGGCCAGGCCGAGCTGTACCGGTTGATCGGCGTACTGCGCGAGCGTCATGGCTGCGGCGTGCTGATGGTTTCCCATGATCTGCATCTGGTGATGAGCGCCACCGACCAGGTGGTCTGCCTCAATCGCCACGTCTGCTGTTCCGGGCACCCCGAGCAGGTCAGCAGCGACCCGGCCTTCGTCGAGCTGTTCGGCCAGGATGCCAAAAGCCTGGCCATCTACCACCACCATCACGACCACGCCCACGATCTGGATGGCGGCGTGGTCAAGGCGGGCCTGACCATCCATGGCCCGGTCCATGTTCACGGCCCTGGTTGCAAGCACTAAATGCCCGATTTTCTACTCAATGCCCTGCTCGCCGGCCTCGCCCTGGCACTGGTGGCCGGCCCGCTCGGCAGCTTCGTCGTCTGGCGGCGTATGGCCTATTTCGGCGACACCCTGTCCCACGCCGCACTATTCGGCGTCGCCCTGGGGCTGATGCTCGATATCAACCTGACCCTGGCAGTGACGGTCGGCTGTGTGCTGCTGGCGCTGCTGCTGGTGACTCTGCAACAGCGTCAGCCGCTGGCTTCCGACACTCTGCTGGGCATACTCGCCCATAGCACGCTGTCTTTAGGCCTGGTTTCGCTGAGCTTCATGTCGGATGTGCGCATCGATCTGATGGGCTACCTGTTCGGCGATCTGCTGGCTGTAGGCCCCACCGATCTGGCCTGGATCATCGGCGGTAGCGCTCTGGTGCTGCTGATGTTGATTCCGCTGTGGCGGCCGCTGCTGGCGATCACCGTGCATGAGGAATTGGCCCGCGTCGAAGGCCTGCCGGTGGCGGGGATCCGCTTGGCGCTGATGCTGCTGATTGCCGTGGTGATCGCGGTGGCGATGAAGATCGTCGGCGTGTTGCTGATCACCTCCCTGCTGATCATTCCCGCCGCTGCGGCGCAGCGCCACGCACGCACGCCGGAGCAGATGGCGTTGGGGGCGAGCCTGTTGGGCCTTGTCGCAGTGTGCCTGGGGCTGGCGCTGTCCTGGTACGAGGACACCCCGGCAGGGCCGTCCATCGTGGTCAGCGCCGCCACGCTGTTCCTGCTCAGTTTTGCCTGGCCGAAGCGGGCTTGAGGCCATGACCGACCTCAAGTACCTGCGCGGCTATCCCGAGTCGCTGCTACAGCAAGTGCGTCAGCTGATTGCCGAGGATCGCCTGGGTGACTACCTTGCGCGGCGCTATCCCGGCCGCCACGAGGTACAGAGCGACAAGGCGCTGTACGGCTATGTGCAGGGGCTCAAGCAGGACTATCTGAAAAGCGCACCGCCCATCGATAAGGTGCTCTACGACAACCGTCTGGACCTGACCCATCGCGCGCTTGGCCTGCATACAGCGGTGTCGCGGGTGCAGGGCGGCAAGCTCAAGGCGAAGAAGGAGATTCGCGTGGCGGCACTGTTCCGCGAGGCCGCGCCGGAGTTTCTCAAGATGATCGTGGTGCACGAGCTGGCGCACCTGAGGGAAAGCGAGCACAACCGCGCCTTCTACAAGCTCTGCGAGCATATGCTGCCGGGTTACGGGCAGATCGAGTTCGACCTGCGGCTGTTTCTGCACTGGCGCGAGCTGAGCGACCGCTGAAGCGATTTCGGGCCTCCCACCAGGCTAGTGAAAGTCGCGAGCGTGCGATGGACGTAGGGTGGAAAACTCGCGAAGCAGATTTTCCACGCGCTGCGTGCGCAAAAGCCTTCAGTGGGGCTGACGCTGCCGACGCGTGGATGGCTTCGGCCATCCACCCTACGATTACGCTTTGGCCCGGGGGCGGGCCTCCCACCAGGCTGGCGAGAGTCGCAAGGGCGAGAAGGATGTAGGGTGGAAAACTCGCGAAGCGGATTTTCCACGCGCTGCGTGCGCAAAAGCCTTCAGTGGGGCTGACGCTGCCGACGCGTGGATGGCTTCGGCCATCCACCCTACGATCACGCTTCGGCTCGGGGGCGGGCCTCCCACCACAGGTCTGCGGTGTGCAGCGGAGCGGTGGGCGCGCCCTGGCGGCGAAAGCGGGTCGCAGGTTGCCGGACAGGCGTCTACGCCGGCACCGCCTTGGCAGCTGCCTCTCGTGCCCAAACGCGATGCTGGCCGAGCGCCTGGACGAAGGCATCGAACACCGCGTCCACCCCAACGCCCTCAATCAGCCCAGCATCCGTTACCAGGTTCAGCGATGTCAGCAATGACCGCGCCTCGCCGACTACCACTACCGGCTTGAGGTGCTTGTAGGCTTCCAGCAGGTAATGCTTGGCCTCGCCGGACTGAGCCATGGCGGCCACCGCATCGGCGCCGCCCGGCACGAAGACCGCATCGAACATCACTGACGGCATGCCGTCCATGGCCGCATCGGTGACCAGCAGTTGCCCGTCGGCAGTCTTCACCGGCGCCGGCGAAGGGCCGATCAGCTTGGCAAACGCACACTCCTTGGCCAGACGAGCCCTGAAGGCGTCGATGGCGGCGCTGTCCACGCCATCGGCAACCAGGATCGCCACCTTGCGCGACTTGATATTGCCCGGCACGTGGTTCATCAGACTCAGCGCCGGCGAGCTCTGCGGCGTCGGCGTCTTCGGCGTGACCGTCGGTGCGCTCGGGGCCGGCAAGCCGAGGTTCTCGGCCACGCGACGGGCCAGTTCCAGATCGATATTGGCGAGGATTTCATTGACCTGGCGCTCGCGGATGTAGACCCGCTCGACCTTGCCCAGCTCGAAGGTATAGGCGCCGATGATGTGCTCCTTCTCCGGCTCGCTCATGCTGTTCCAGAACAGCGTGGCCTGGGAGAAGTGGTCGCCGAAGGACTCGCTGCGGTTGCGGATCTTGTGGCCTTCCACTCGCTCGGGGTAGCTCTCGAACCCGCCGCCCTGCGCAGCCGGCGGCGTTTCCTTCGGCCAGCCCCCATCGATGGAGTTGGGCTCGTAGTTGGCGCGCCCCTTGTGGATGGTCTGGCGGTGGAAGGCATCGCGCTGGTTGTTGTGGAACGGGCAGACCGGGCGGTTGATCGGGATTTCGTGGAAGTTCGGGCCGCCCAGGCGCAGCAGCTGGGTGTCGGTGTAGGAGAACAGCCGGCCCTGCAGCAAGGGATCGTTGGTGAAGTCGATGCCCGGCACGATATGGCCGATATGAAAGGCCGCCTGCTCGGTCTCGGCGAAGAAGTTGTCCGGGTTGCGGTTGAGGGTCATCTTGCCGAGCTTCTGTACCGGCACCAGCTCTTCGGGGATGATCTTGGTCGGGTCCAGCAGGTCGAAGTCGAACTTGTGCTCGTCGGCCTCTTCGACCACCTGCACGCCCAGCTCCCATTCGAAATAGTCGCCCATTTCGATGGACTCCCACATGTCGCGCCGGTTGAAGTCAGGGTCCTTGCCGGCGATCTTCAGCGTCTCGTCCCACACCAGCGAGAAGGCCCCGGCCACCGGCTTCCAGTGGAACTTGACGAAGCGGCTGACGCCCTCGGCGTTGATCATGCGGAAGGTGTGCACGCCGAAGCCCTCCATGGCCCGGTAGCTGCGCGGCAGGGCGCGGTCGGACATGGTCCAGAGCACCATGTGCGCCGATTCCGGCGTCAGCGAGACGAAGTCCCAGAAGGTGTCGTGGGCCGACTGCGCCTGGGGGATCTCGTTGTGCGGCTCGGGTTTCACTGCATGCACGAAGTCGGGAAACTTGATCGCGTCCTGGATGAAGAACACCGGCATATTGTTGCCGACCAGGTCGAAGTTGCCCTCATCGGTATAGAACTTGGTGGCGAAGCCGCGCACGTCGCGCACGGTGTCGGCCGAGCCGCGCGAACCCTGAACGGTGGAGAATCGCACGAAAACCGGCGTTTCTTTGCCCGCGGCGGCGAGAAACGACGCCTTGGTCAGCCAGCTGTGGTCGCCATAGCTGACGAACACGCCGTGGGCGGCCGAGCCGCGCGCATGCACGATGCGCTCGGGGATGCGCTCATGATCGAAGTGGGTGAGCTTCTCGCGCATGATGAAATCTTCCAGCAGCGAGGGGCCCCGGCCGCCGGCCTTGAGGGTGTTCTGGTTGTCGGCGATCTTCACGCCCTGGTTGGTGCGCAGCGCCTGGTCGGTGGCATCGGAGCGGAAGGCTTCGAGCTGATCGAGCTTGGCATTGCTGTTGGCGCGATCAACGGTGTCGGTGCCGGCGATCGTATTGCGCGGCGGGCGGGTATCGGTCATGGCGGTGATCTCATGCGGGTGGAGTTTCCGTAGATCGCTTGACGCAGCGATTCCACGAGGATCTGCACAACTGACCCGCACGCCGCTGACAAGGTCGCCGTCTCGCCAATTTAGATTGGCTATGGCGACGATTGGTAAAGTCGATAACCTGGCCTGGCAGCCCGATGGCAGCTGAGGACGAAGGCCAAATGGGTTAGAATGCCGATCTTTTGCCGGCCAGATGGCCGCAGATGTCCGGATCTACAGGCCCGCCCGTGATCGAATTTCACAATGTTCAAAAAACCTATCGTGTTGCCCGCCGTGACGTGATGGCGCTGCAGCCGACCGACTTGCGTATCGAGTCGGGTGAGGTGTTCGGCCTGATCGGTCACTCCGGCGCTGGCAAGAGCACCCTGCTGCGCCTGATCAACCGCCTGGAGGAACCCTCCGGCGGGCGCATCCTGGTCAACGGCGAGGACGTCACCGCCCTGGACGCAGACGGACTGCGGCGCTTCCGCCAGCGCGTGGGAATGATCTTCCAGCACTTCAACCTGCTGATGTCCAAAACGGTTGCCGACAACGTCGCCATGCCGCTGCGCCTGGCTGGCAGTTACTCGAAAAGCGAGATCGAGCGCCGTGTCGCCGCGTTACTCCAGCGCGTTGGCCTTGAGGACCACGCCCGCAAATACCCGGCGCAGCTGTCCGGCGGGCAAAAGCAGCGGGTCGGTATTGCCCGGGCGCTGGCCACCGAACCGGACATCCTGCTGTGCGACGAAGCTACCAGCGCCCTGGATCCGCAGACCACCGCTCAGGTGCTGCAGCTGCTGGCGGAGATCAACCGCGAGCTGAATCTGACCATCGTGCTGATCACCCATGAGATGGACGTGATCCGCCGGGTTTGTGATCGCGTGGCGGTGATGGATGGCGGCGTGATTGTCGAACAGGGCGCGGTGACGGACGTCTTCCTGCATCCGCAGCACCCCACCACTCAACGCTTCGTTCTCGAAGACGAGGCAGTGGATGAAAGCGAGCAGCGCGACGACTTTGCCCACGTACCCGGACGCATTCTGCGCCTGACGTTTCAGGGCGATTCCACCTACCAGCCGTTGCTGGGCAGCGTCGCGCGCGAGACGGGGGTGGATTTCTCGATCCTCTCCGGGCGTATCGATCGCATCAAGGACACTCCCTACGGCCAGCTGACCCTGGCGCTGGTGGGCGGCGATGTCGAGGCGGCACTGACGCGCTTCGATGAGGCCGACGTACATGTGGAGGTCCTGCGCTGATGGATGCCCTTTTTAGCTCTTTGTTAGGCAATGTCGACTGGTACGAAATCTGGCTGGCGACCCTGGACACCCTGCTGATGCTCGGCGGCTCGCTGCTATTCACCATCCTGCTGGGCCTGCCGCTGGGCGTGCTGCTATTCCTCAGCGGACCGCGCCAGCTATTTGAAAACGCCCCGCTGTATGCGGCGCTGTCATTCGTGGTGAATGTGCTGCGTTCGCTGCCGTTCATCATCCTGCTGATCGTGATGATCCCGTTCACGGTGCTATTGACCGGCACCTCGCTGGGCGTGGCCGGTGCCATTCCGCCGCTGGTGGTGGGTGCCGCACCGTTCTTTGCTCGGCTGGTGGAAACCGCCCTGCGCGAGGTGGACCGCGGCATCATCGAGGCGACCCAGGCCATGGGGGCGACGACCCGGCAGATCATCTTCAACGCATTGCTGCCGGAAGCGCGACCGGGCATTATCGCTGCAATCACCGTCACTGCCATTACCCTGGTCTCCTACACGGCGATGGCCGGTGTGGTTGGCGCAGGCGGCCTTGGTGACCTGGCGATCCGCTTTGGCTACCAGCGCTTCCAGACCGATGTAATGGTAGTTACCGTGGTCCTGCTGCTGGTGCTGGTGCAGGTATTGCAAAGCATCGGCGACCGGTTAGTTACGCATTTTTCGCGTAAATAAACAATCAGCCAGCAGGCTGTAGAAAAACGTAGGCGAGGCAGGCAAGACAAGGCAAAAACAGGCGAGGACGCGGAGTTTAGTAGTCTAAATGAGCAGTACTCACTTCGTTCGCCCTTCGGGCCGCGCTAAAGCGCGTTAGCCGCAAGCGGCTTTCCGAGCCTGTTTTTAACGCAGTATTGCCAACGCAGCTAGTTTTTGACGGCCTGCTAGGGCGAGCGAACTTCGCACCCGATATACCTTCGAAGGAACCGTACGATGAAAAAACTGATTGCCGCCCTGGCCACCGTCGCGGCCTTTTCCGCCCAGGCTGCCGAGCTCAACGTAGCGGCCACCGCCGTGCCCCATGCCGAGCTGCTGGAGTTCGTCAAACCCAAGCTGGCCGAGCAGGGCGTTACGCTGAACGTGAAAGTCTTTACCGACTACGTGCAGCCCAATATCCAGGTTGCCGAAAAGCGTCTGGACGCCAACTTCTTCCAGCACCAGCCGTACCTGGATGAGTTCAACAAGGGCAAGGGCACCGAGCTGGTCAGCGTTGCCGGCGTGCACGTCGAGCCTTTTGGTGCCTACTCTAGCAAGCTCAAGTCGCTGGACGAGCTGCCCAAGGGCGCCAACGTGGTAATCCCCAACGATGCCACCAACGGTGGTCGCGCCCTGCTGCTGCTGGACAAGGCCGGCGTGATCAGCCTCAAGGAAGGCGCCGGCATCACCGCCACGCTTAAGGACATTGCCGACAATCCCAAAGGCATCAAGGTACGTGAGCTGGAAGCGGCCACCCTGCCGCGCGTACTGACCCAGGTCGACCTGGCGCTGATCAACACCAACTACGCGCTGGAAGCCAAGCTCAACCCGACCGAAGACGCGCTGGTGATCGAAGGCAGCGATTCGCCCTACGTGAACATCCTCGTTGCCCGCCCGGACAACAAGGACAGCGAGGCCATGCAGAAACTGGCTGCCGCGCTGCACAGCGAAGAGGTTCGCCAGTTCATCACTGAGAAGTATCAGGGTGCAGTGGTTCCGGCTTTCTGATTCACTTCCATGCGTGATCCGGAACCCCGCCTTGTGCGGGGTTCTTTGTTCTTGAGGGCGGCGTAGGGTGGATCACGCTTCATCGATCCACGGGGTGGCCATCCACCGAGCACAGGGGCGGTGGATGTAAAAAGCGACATCCACCCTACGTCTGCATTCGCCGCGAGGGCGACTCCCACAAAAAATGGCCCGGCGCGCAATCTCTCTTGGAAGCGGCGCCCTCGCCGCGAAGCTTTCTGCTTAAGCTGGGCCTATTCAGCCCCCAACGCCGTACAGGGGTGGTGGATGTAAAAAGCGACATCCACCCTACGTCTGCATTCGTCGCGAGAGCGACTTCCACAAAAAATGGCCCGGCGCGCACTCTCGCGTGGAGGCGGCGCCCTCGCCGCGAAGCTTTTTGCTTCAGGTGGCGGGGGGATTACTCCGCGTCCAGCTCCAGTCGCAGCACCTCGGCGGTGGCACTCAGTGAGGCGAAGTCCCGCCCGCGCAGCGAGTCGCCGCCTGGCTCCAGCACCAGGGCCTGGATGCTGAAACCGTCCTGCAGGTCTTCCTCGACCAGCATCACCAGGCCCTGGCGTATCTGCGCGCGTTCAAGGTCGTTGCCAGCCAGGTCGAGCAGATGGCCCCAGACTTGCGGACCGGCACCGATAAACAGGTTCGGCCCCTGCAAGCCCAGCTGCTGAGCCACATGGAAGCCCGCGGCGTTGCTCACGCTGTTCACGAACTCGAAGGGCTTGGGCAGCTTTTGCTGGGCGCAGACGCTTTCCAGCAGGGCGAACATGTTCTGTCGCGCCGGCCAGGTGGCGGCGAGGTAGAGCCCGCTGTCTGCCTGCATATGCGCCTTGAGCGGCGCGGCGGCGAGCAGCGCCAGCAGGGTCAGGCGGTCGGTGCGTCGGGGCGGATTGTCCAGATGCTCGCTCAGCGCGGCCTTGAGCTGGCTATCGCTACGATTGCGACCACGCACTTCACAGGCGGCGATCACTTTCATGATGCGACTCCTTGCAGTACCAGGCTGGCATTGTTGCCGCCGAAACCGAAATAGTTGGCCAGCAGCAGGCTCTCGGCGGGTACTGCCAGCGGCGCGGCGGACAGTGGCAGCAGCGCTTGCGCGGCATAGTCGCAGCCGGGCAGCGCGCCCTGGCGCAGGGTTTCCAGCAGCAACAGGGTTTCGCTAAGGCCGCATGCGCCCAGGGTGTGGCCCAGATAAGGCTTGAGTGCGCACATCGGCGGCATGGCCTGGCCGAAGGTGCGGCGCATGCCGTTGCTTTCGGCCTCATCGTTGGCGCTGGTGGCGGTACCGTGTAGCTTGACCAGACCAATTTTGGCCGCCCGGCTCTTGGCGCTGTGCAGCGCGCGGCGCATTACCCAGTCGATATGGCTACCGTCTTCGGCGGTATTGGTCAGGCTGCTGGTGTCACAGGCGCTGAAGCCCCCCAGCAGGCGTGCCAGCGGATCGGGGCCGGGTTCGCCACTGAGCATGACGCTGGCATAGGCCTCGCCGAGAATCAGCCCGTCGCGTTCGGCATGGAAGGGACGATAGGCGGCGCTGGGGCTGGTCAACTCCAGTACGCCGAAGCCCTGGCGGGTGACTTCGCTGGGCGTTTCGAAGGCCAGTATCAGCGCCCGCCGGTAGTGGTTGCGTGCTACCAGTCGTGCACCGTAAAGCAGTGCATTGGCCGCACTGGTACAGGCGGTGTTGAGGGTGAAGGCGCCGGCAAATCCCCACTCCTGGCGCAGCTCCTCGGCGAGAGCATCAAGCACCGGGGCCAGCTGGTTGCCGGGTGCTTCGCCGGCCTTTACCCGCGCTTCGATGGCGGTGATATCCAGGGTGGTGGATGCCAGGATCAGCAGGCAGTCGTCCAGCGTGCCCGCCTCGGAGCGGGCGACCAGCTGATGCAGACGTTGGCGCAGCTCCAGCGGGGCACCGGCGACGCCCAGGTAGGGGCGCTGTTCATGGCGCTCATGCAGTTCGAACCATTCCGGTTGTGGCAGGCGGCCATGATGGCAGGCGCTGGCGGCATCCTGCAGGGTTTCGCCCAGCGTGCTGCACAGCTGCGCGCGTTGCAGATAGACCGGCTTCACGAGTGCTGCCTGATAAATGCAGCGATGCTGTCGATGCTGTTGAGAATGCGCCGGCCATCCTTGGCGCCTTCGATACGTACACCGTAATGCTGCTGCAGGGCCAGCGACACCTGCAGTGCATCGAGGCTGTCCATCTGGATGCGGCTCTGTTGGCCGAACAGCGGCTCGGCATCGTCGATGCTCTGCCAGTCGATGTCGTCCTGCTTGTCGCATTCACGGATCAGCAGCTGCTTGAGCGCCTGTTTTAGTTGTGTGTCGTCCATTGCGTATCGTTCAGTCGTTTGAGAAACAGGAACAGCGCCGCTGCGCCGACCACTGCTGCGAACAACAGCAGGCGGGCGCACCAGGGCGCAATATCAGCCAGCGAGCCCTGGCCGACCAGCAGAACCAGAAAAGCATCCAAGCCCCAGCTCATGGGTGAGATCTCGGCCAATCGGGCCATGGCCTCCGGCATCACGCTCTTGGGCACCATGACGCCGCCGATCGCCGCGAGGATCAGGTTGAGGCCGCCACTGAGCGTGAGCGCCTGCTCGCTGCTGCGTGCCAGGCAGGCAATGGCCAGGCCCAGGCTGCAGGCAGCCAGCGACAGACAGACGGCCAGCAGCACATAGGCAAGCGGGCTGCCGGGCAGATGCAGACCTGGCAGCCCCAGCAGCGGCAGCAGCCAGACGCCGATAGCCAGCAGCAGGGCGAACTGGATGACGTTGATGCCCAGGTACGGCAGCAACTTGCTCAACACCAGTGTGCCCATGTTGAGCCTCAGGCAGCGCAGCCGCAGCAGGGTACCGCTCTGTTGCTCGCGCTGAAGGCTGTTGGCCATGGGCAGCATGACAAAGAACATGCCGAAGATCAGCCAGGCCGGCACGCTGTGCTGGCTGGCGTTGGCGCGCTGTTCGAGCGCGCCGCTGGCCAGGCGCTCCTGCTCGTCCATGCGTACCTGGGTGCGCTCCCGGACCAGTGTCATCCGCTCATCCAGGGAGGATTTCTCGTCCAGCTCGCCGGTGTCCAGCAAAAAGGTCATCAGCCGGGTCTGTGCCAGTGCCACCTGGGCGGCGTTACGCAGGCGCTGGCGCGTCAGGGCATCGGTGGTGGCGGGGAAGATCAGGCCGAGGCTGGTGTATTCGGTATCCAGCAGCTGCTCGGAAAAGTCGGGCGCCAGATGAATCCGTGGGACGGCCTGGTCGCTGGCGGTGGTGATCGTACTGTCAGGCAGTTGCTGCTGCAGTGCCGCGCTGAAGAAGGCGCTCTGCTCGCTGGCCGTGGGGATTTCCAGTTCCAGATTCAGTGCCGGCAGGCGCTCCTGGTTGACCTCGGCCAGGGCGAAGGCCATCAGCAGCACGAACAGCGCCGGCATCACGAACAGCACCGTCAGCGCCTGGGGATCGCGTATCAGCAACAGCCATTCCTTGCGGATCAGAGCGCGCAATCTCACAGGGCACCTCCGCTCAGATGCAGATAGAGCTGTTCCAGAGACGGACGGCCAAAGCGCAGCAGATCGGGCAGCGGCTGTTGCTGGCCAATGAACTGACACAGTTGCGCGAGCTGGGCGCCATCAAGGCGATCAATACGATAACCGCGCTCGGTCGGCAGTGCCTCCAGGCGCAGTTCGGTGATCAGCGCGGCAAAGCCGGGCGGTGGCGCGGCAGGCCATTCCAGGAGCAGGCCGTGGTCGTCACCTAGCAGCTGGCGCTTGTCCAGGTCGAGGCGCACCTGACCATCGGCCAGCAGGATGATCCGCTGCGCCAGGCGTTCGATCTCTTCCAGATAGTGGCTGGTATAGATCACCGCACAGCCTTCGGCCGTAAGGGCCTTCACGGCATCGAGCAGCAACTGCCGCGAATGTGCATCGACGCCCACGGTGGCCTCGTCGAACAGATATAGCGAAGCGGGCTGAAGCAGGCCGATGGCAAAGTTGAGGCGGCGTTGCTGCCCGCCGGAAAGCCCCGCCGCGCGCTGTTTGAGCAGTGCCTGCAGCGAGGTGGCTGCGATGCAGCGCTCAAGGCGGCTGTTGCGCTCGGCGCCGCGCAATCGGTAGAGGTCGGCGAACAGCTGCAGGTTTTCCGCCACGCTCAGCCCAGCGTGGAACGCCGATTGTTGCGGTATCAGGCCGATGCTGCGCTGGTCCTGCCAGTGGATTTCGCCCTGCTGCGGCTGGCGCAGGCCGGCAATCAGAGACAGCAGCGTGGTCTTGCCGGCGCCATTGCTGCCCAGAAGGCCCAGGCACTGACCGGCTTCCAGGCGCAGGTCGATGCCTTCGAGCGCCGCACGTTCGGCACCGGGATAGCGGAAACTCAGGTTGCGCAGTTCAAGCATGGACAAGGACCAGCAGCAGGCGGCCATCGAGCAGCAGGCGTTCTTCATGATGGATGCTGAACGTGTAAAGCGCTCCGGCCGGGCTGAGCGCTTCCTGAGTCGCACTGATCAGCAGGGGGCCGCTGCGCTCGGCCGGCTGGTGATGCAGTTGCAGCGTGCTCAGCTTGCCTACCAGTGCCATCTCGATGGATTTTCCGTTGTCGTATAGGGCACCATGCGCGCCGCATAATTGTGCCGCCGCCTCGAATAGCAGGCAGGGCGATGCATCGGAACCGAACTGTTGCAGATACGACCAGGCGCTCAGGCCCCTGATGCTGCTGGCATCGTGCTGGAGCACGGAATCCAGCCAGAGCGCGGTTCCCTGATGCGGCAGCAGGCTGAGCAGTTGGGATCGATCCATCGTGACGACTGCGTGAATATTGGCGGGCCGGGAGTGTAGCAGATGGCTTCCCGGCGTTGCCGTCTACCCGGGCGTAGACAGACTCGTAAGGAGATGATTGATGCTGCAGGCTGTGTTCTTCCTGCTGGGTACGCTGGTGCTGGCCTGGCTGTCCCGGGCTTCGTTGCGCCAGCCCCGCTCCCACGGCTTTCCGCGCTTTCTCGCCTGGGTGGCGATTCTCGCGCTGCTCTCGCTCAACGCGCCGGTCTGGTTCGAAGATCGCTACAGCGCGACTCAGCTGGTGTCCTGGGTGCTACTGCAGACTTCCATCGCCGTGCTGGTCGCCGGGCTGTATATGCTGCGGCGCGTTGGCAAGACTGACCGGGCTCGGGAAGAGGAGGAGCTGTTCGCCTTCGAAAAGACTTCGCAGCTGGTGACTGTGGGGATCTTCCGCTACATCCGCCACCCGATGTACTGCTCTCTGCTGTTGCTGGCCTGGGGCATCTTCTTCAAGCAACCCGGGCTGCTCGGCCTGCTGCTGGCACTGACCGCCTCGCTGTGCCTCTGGCTGACGGCCTTGCGCGATGAGCAAGAGTGCCTGGTCTACTTCGGCGAGGACTACCGACGCTATATGCTGCGCAGCAAGCGCTTTATTCCCTTTGTTGTGTAGCGGGCATCGCAGCGGACGGCTGCAGTGATGATGTCGGGTTTCCAGACGGTTATGCCGAACCCCGAGAACCTCGTTATGATGCCTGGACCCCGCAGCACAGAACCTGGAGTGTGCCATGCAGACCTTGCACCCGGAGATCAAACCCTACGCGCGGCATGAGCTGGCGGTCGAAGCGCCGCATGTGCTTTATGTCGACGAAAGCGGTTCGCCGGGAGGTCTGCCAGTGCTGTTCGTGCACGGTGGCCCAGGTGGCGGCTGTGATGCGCTGAGTCGGCGCTTCTTCGATCCCAATCTGTACCGCATCATCACCTTCGACCAGCGCGGCTGCGGACGCTCGACGCCCCATGCCAGCCTGGAGAACAACACCACCGCACACCTGATCGCCGACATGCAGCGCATCCGCGAATATCTCGGGATCGACAAATGGGTGCTGTTCGGCGGTTCATGGGGTTCGACGCTGTCGCTGGCGTATGCCCAGGCATATCCGGAAAATGTCCATGCGCTGATCCTGCGCGGCATCTTTCTCTGTCGGCCCCAGGAGCTCTCCTGGTTCTACCAGGAAGGCGCCAGCCGTCTGTTTCCGGATTACTGGCAGGATTTCATCGCACCGATCCCTCCGGAAGAGCGCGGTGATCTGATGCAGGCGTACTACAAGCGCCTGACCGGTACCGACCAGATTGCCCAGATGTATGCGGCCAAGGCCTGGTCCTGCTGGGAAGGACGCACTGCCACGCTGCGCCCCAGCCATGATGTGGTGGAACATTTCGCTGATATCCACCGGGCCCTGGCCATGGCCCGGATCGAGTGTCACTACTTCGTCAATCAGAGCTTTCTAGAACCCAATCAGCTGCTGCGGGACGTTCACAAGATCGCGCATCTGCCGGGGATCATCGTGCACGGTCGCTACGACGTCATCTGCCCGCTGGAAAACGCCTGGCAGCTGCACGAAGCCTGGCCCGGCAGCGAACTGCAGATCATCCGTGAAGCCGGCCATTCGGCGACCGAACCGGGTATTTGCGATGCGCTGGTGCGTGCCGCCAACGATATTGCGCACCGGCTGCTCGACCTGTCTCCCGAGGACGCCTGATGAGGGCACTGATTCAGCGGGTCCGTCAGGCGCGGGTCGAGGTGGACGGCGAGATCGTCGGGGCCATCGACCAGGGATTGCTGGCCTTGATTGGAGTCGAGCGTGAGGATGACCGGGCGCGTGCGGACAAGCTGTTGCACAAGCTGCTGCGCTATCGGGTATTCGCCGACGAAGCGGGGCGGATGAATCGCTCCCTTGCCGATATCGGCGGTGGCCTGCTGCTTGTTTCCCAGTTCACTCTGGTTGCCGATACCCGCAGCGGCTTGCGCCCGAGCTTCTCCAGCGCGGCGTCGCCGGCCATGGGTGAGGAGCTTTACGAATACCTGCTGGCCCAGGCGCGCCAGCAGCATCCCCAGGTTGCCTGCGGTCGCTTTGGCGCCGATATGCAGGTGTTCCTGCAAAACGATGGCCCGGTGACCTTTCTGCTGGAGAGTTGAGGGTTGTGGCTGGGCGGTGAGGACTGAGCGTGCGCTGCTCCTAGGTCCGTCCCCTCACCCCGGCCCTCTCCCGTAGGGAGAGGGAGTTAGCCGGGTAAAACCTTCCTGATAGAGAAAGGTGAGCCCTGCACTTGGCTTGCTCCCAATGCTGCAGCAGTCCCCTTTCCCCTTGGGAGAGGGCTAGGGTGAGGGAGCAGGCCGTACTCATCACCTACCGCCCCGATGGCTCCAATCCATTCTCATGCAGCCAGTTGATGGCATATTCCCGCAGCTGAGCGGTCTGGTAGTCCAGCCAGGCCTGGCGTACCGCCGGAAACTCTTCCAGCTTGAAATCGAAGGTGCGCAGCGGCTTCCGGCCCCGTAACGCAGTGTTCAATACGGCATATGCACTGGGGTTGTGCTGGGTGAGCAGAAAGTCTTCGCGCATGGCGATCGACTGCTGAAGGTCGAGAGGTTCGATGTGCAGATAGCGGCCGGGCTGGACGTCGTATTTCTCGTTGGCGCTGGGCGGTGCTTCCCCGGGGAAGACGGCGCGGATATCCCCGCTCTCCAGATCCAGATAATGGGTGCAGGCGTCACGGGCATCCAGTGCATATTCGAGACGGTGCAGATCAATGGTCATCGGGCGCATGGCAGGCTCTGCTTATTAGGACTCAGTGGCTCTGACCCAATTGCATGCATTGCGTGCATTACATTCATCGATACTGGTTGGCATTCTGACGAGATGACTGCGGCGCCGCTCGTAAAGCCTTTTAGAACAGACGTGCCAGCAGCGCACTGACGGCGGTCTCCACTCGCAGGATGCGCTCGCCCAACTGCACCGGCTGCAACCCGGCCTCGGCCAGCTTCTGCACTTCATAGGGAATCCAGCCGCCTTCCGGGCCGATGGCCAGGGTTACCGGCTGGTCGAGGGGCAGGCCGCGCGGGCAGGGCGGAAAGTCACCAGGGTGGCCGACCAGTCCCAGGCTGCCGGCGGCGAGCAGTGGCAGGCGATCCTCGACGAAGGGCTTGAAGCGTTTTTCGATGATGACCTCGGGCAGCACGGTGTCGCGTGCCTGCTCAAGGCCGAGTATCAGCTGCTCGCGAATGGCTGGCTGCTCCAGGAAGGGCGTCTGCCAGAAGCTCTTCTCCACCCGGTAGCTGTTGAGCAGTACCAGTCGCGGAACGCCCATGGTGGCCACCGTCTGCAGTACGCGGCGCAGCATTTTCGGTCGCGGCAGCGCCAGCAGCAGAGTAATTGGCAGCTTGACCGGAGGTGGCTGATCGAAACTCACTTGAAGTTCGGCTGAGCCGGCGTCCAGCCGCAGCAGTCGGCCTTCGCCCATATCGCCGCCGATCAGGCCAACCCGCAGAGATTCACCGGCCTCGGCGCGGTGAACCTCCTGCAGGTGCTTCAGCCTGCGGCCATCCAGCAGTACACGGTCGGCAGCAACAAAATCCGCCGGCTCCAGCAACAGCAGGTTCACGGGCGGGAAACGGGCGGTTGGTCGCGCTCGGGCTTGTCTTCCTCGGCGTCGCCGCGGAAGGCCGGCTCGCGCTTGCTGATCATGCTGCCGCAGATCACCCCGGCCTCGAACAGTAGCCACATGGGTACGGCGAGCAGGGTTTGCGAGAAGATGTCGGGCGGCGTCAGCACCATGCCGATCACGAAGCAGCCGACCACGACGTAGGGGCGGCTCTTGCGCAGCGTAGCGACATCGACGATGCCGACCCAGATCAGCAGGAAGGTCGCCACGGGAATCTCGAAGGCCACGCCGAAAGCGAAGAACAGCGTGAGCACGAAATCCAGGTACTGGCCGATATCGGTCATCATCGCCACGCCTTCGGGCGTTACGCTGGCGAAGAAGCCGAACATGATCGGAAACACCACGAAATAGGCGAAGGCCATGCCGGCGTAGAACAGGACGATGCTGGAAATCAGCAGCGGCACGGCGATGCGCTTTTCATGCTTGTACAGGCCGGGCGCGATAAAGCCCCAGATCTGGTGCAGGATGATCGGCATCGCCAGGAACAGCGAGACCATCAGGGTCAGCTTGAACGGCGTCAGGAACGGCGATGCGACGCCCGTGGCGATCATGGTCGCCCCTTCCGGCAGGTACGAGCGCAACGGCGCGGCCACCAGTGCGTAGATCTGCTGCGAGAAGTAGAACAGACCGGCAAACAGCAGGAAGATCGCTATCACGCAGCGCATCAGCCGCTTGCGCAGCTCGGTCAGATGAGCGATCAGGGGCATTTCCTGATCGGTGCCAGTATCGTGACTCATGGTTCTTGGGATCTGTCCGGGCGAGGAGCGGGAGGCGGTTCGACAGCCTTCACAGGCTCGGTCGGCTGGGCTGGTTCGGTTGGCTCAGGCGGAGCCGGTTTGGTCGGTTCGCTGGAGTTCTGGGTGATGCTGGTTACCGGAGCGGTGAGGTTCTGCTTCATCGCCTGCATTTCTTTTTCCAGGTCGAGAATGCGCTCATTGTGCAGCTGGCGGCGGATTTCATCGGCGCCGATCTCGCGCTCCACCTCGGCCTTGATGTTGCTGAAGCTGCGCTTGAGGCGACCGATCCACAAACCGGCGGTGCGCACGGCGCCGGGCAGACGCTCGGGGCCGAGGACGACCAGCGCCACCAGCCCCACCAGGAGCATCTCCATGAAGCCGATATCGAACATGCCTCAGTTCTTCTTGTTCGGTTCTTCGACCTTACGGGCCTCGGCGTCGATGGTGTGGCTCTGCTTTTCCTCGACGCTGGGCTTTTCTTCATCGGTGCCCATGGATTTGCGGAAGCCCTTGATCGCATCGCCCAGGTCAGAACCCAGGCCCTTGAGGCGCTTGGTGCCGAACAGCATGATCACGATCAGCAGGATAATCAGGAGTTGCCAGACGCTAATTCCACCGAAACCCATGATGCTATCTCCGAAAATAAATCAGTTATGCGGGCGCGCGGCTTTTTCCGCGTGTCCGGAAAGGCCGAAGCGGCGGTCCAGCTCGTCCAGTACCGCTTGGGGGTGCTGGTCGAGAGCGGCCAGCATGACCAGACTGTGAAACCACAGGTCGGCAGTCTCGCCGATCAGCTCGCGGGCGTCGCCGCTGGTGGCAGCATCCTTGGCGGCAAGGATGGTTTCCACCGATTCCTCGCCAACCTTTTCCAGAATCTTGTTCAGGCCCTTGTGATACAGGCTGGCCACGTAGGAGCTGTCCGGTGCGGCGCTCTTGCGCGCTTCCAGTACCTCGGCCAGACGGGCGAATGTGTCACTCATGCTTGCGCTCCGCATAGATGGCGTGCGGGTCCTTGAGGACCGGTTCGACGGTTTTCCACTCGCCGTTTTCGAATACCCGATAGAAGCAGCTGTGCCGCCCGGTGTGGCAGGCAATGCCGCCCAGCTGTTCGACCATCAGCACGACCACATCGGCATCACAGTCCAGGCGCAGTTCGTGCAGCTTCTGAATATGACCGGACTCCTCGCCCTTGCGCCACAGCTTGCCGCGTGAACGCGACCAGTAAATGGCGCGGTTTTCCTGCGCGGTCAGCGCCAGTGCTTCACGGTTCATCCAGGCCATCATCAGGATACGCCCGGTCTGGTAATCCTGCGCGATGGCAGGAACCAGGCCATCGGCGTTCCACTTGATCTCGTCCAGCCAGTTCATCGAATTCTCCGCTGATGTTGCCAAGTGTGCCAGCCCGAATCGGTCGTGGCTATCGGCGCACAACGATGTACGCCCCGGCCCCGAGCATCACCCACGCCGGCCAGCTGTCAACGGCAACCAATGCCTCGCTGCCAGCCGCCAGAACGGCGCCGCCGGCGAGCAATGCTGCGCCAATCAGCCGCAGCAGCCAGCCACGGCGATGTTCGCGCCAGGGCGGGGCCGGGTTGTCGGCATGGGGTTGGGACATGTGTTCGAGCAGCTCCCGGGCCATGCTGGCCAGATGCGGGATCTGCTCGATCTGGCCCTGCACGTTCTTCAGGATCTGCTTGGGGCTCATGCGCTCGCGCATCCAGCGCTCCAGGTAGGGTTGGCCGGTGCTCCACAGGTCCAGGTCGGGATACAGCTCGCGGCCCAGGCCTTCGATGTTGAGCAGGGTCTTCTGCAGCAGCACCAGCTGCGGCTGCACCTCCATGTTGAAGCGCCGGGCCACCTGGAACAGGCGTACCAGAAGCTGGCCGAAGGAGATGTCCTTGAGCGGCTTCTCGAAGATGGGCTCGCAGACGGTACGGATCGCCGCCTCGAACTCGTTGACCTTGGTTTCCGCTGGCACCCAGCCCGAATCGATGTGCAGTTGCGCGACCTTGCGGTAGTCGCGCTTGAAGAAGGCCATCAGGTTGCGCGCCAGGTAATCCTGATCCTCGGGGGTGAGGCTGCCGACGATGCCGAAGTCCACGGCGATGTACTGCGGGTTCCACGGCTGCTGGGTGCTGACGAAGATGTTGCCGGGGTGCATGTCGGCGTGGAAGAAGCTGTCGCGGAACACCTGGGTGAAGAAGATCTCCACGCCGCGCTCGGCCAGCTGCTTCATGTCGGTGCGCTGTTGGGCCAGCTGTTTCATGTCGGTGACCGGCACGCCGTAGATGCGCTCCGTCACCAGCACCTGCGGACGGCAGTAATCCCAGTAGACCTGAGGCACATAAAGCAGCGGCGAGTTCTGGAAGTTGCGCCTCAGCTGGCTGGCATTGGCGGCCTCGCGCAGCAGGTCGAGCTCGTCATGGATGGTCTTGGCGTAATCCTCGACCACCTCCACCAGATGCAGGCGGCGGGCGTCGACCGAGGCGCGTTCGGCGCCTCTGGCGAGCATGAACAGCCAGGCCAGATCCTGGTTGATGATCGGCTTGAGATTGGGCCGTACCACCTTGACCACCACCTCTTCGCCGCTGCGCAGGCGTGCCGCGTGCACCTGCGCCACCGAAGCCGAGGCCAACGGCGTGCTCTCGAAGTGCGCGAACACCTCGTCCACCGGTGCGCCCAACTGGCGTTCGATCAGGCTGATGGCGGTGGCCGAGTCGAATGGCGGGACGCGGTCCTGCAGCAACGCCAGCTCTTCGGCAATATCCAGCGGCAGCAGATCGCGACGGGTCGAGAGAATCTGCCCGAACTTGATAAAGATCGGCCCGAGGCCTTCCAGCGCCAGGCGCAGGCGTGCGCCACGGGACAGCTCGCTGCGCCGGCGTGGCAGCCAGCGCCAGGGCAGCAGATAGCCGCTGGTGCGCAGCCACCAGGGCATCGGCAGATCGAGGATGAGATCATCCAGGCGGTAACGAATCACCACCAGCAGGATGCGGAACAGGCGGCGGGTGGCGGCAAACAGCTTCATTCGGCTTGATCTGGCTGCAGAGAGTGAGTGAGGCGCTCGACCCGGGCTTCGAGGCGGTCGAGTGCCAGCTTGAGCCGGTCGATCTCGTCAAAGCGGGCTTGCGCTTCGTTGTTGCCGACCAGGGTGCGGGATTCTTCGGCGAGGTAGTCGGCCAGGCTCAGGCGCAGGCTGCTGCCGCTCTGTCGGGCCCAGGCCAGAGGCCTGCGCAGGCTGCTACCGAGCATCTGGCTGGCGACCGGGCCGAGCCAGCGCGATACCTCGTATTCCCAGTCCAGCTCCAGGTCCTGCAGCACTTCGGCAAGCTGCATCAGCAGCGCGCTGTCGCCGTCGATCTCGACTTCCGGACCGTGCAGCACGGCGGTCTTGTTGCGGCTCAGGGCCAGCTGCGCCAGGCTCGAAGCCGGCGCACGCAGGCGACAGTCGGGCTCGCTGCCCCAGTCCGTCGCCAGCCGCAGGCCTTCGCCGTCGGCAAGCACGAACAGGCGCCAGGCCGGCGCCGTGCAGTCGATCTCAATGACGCGCCCGCTCAGTCGAGCCAACCGCGGCAGGGCAGTCGGGTCGAGGCTGAGCACGCGATTGATGCCGCGTTCGGCTGCGGCCAGCACGGCAAGCTGCAGCATCAGGGTTTGATGCCGCGGTGCAGGGCGACGATGCCGCCGGTCATGTTGTGGTAGGTCACGCGCTCGAAACCGGCGGCGGCCATCATGCCCTTGAGGGTTTCCTGGTCCGGGTGCATGCGGATCGACTCGGCCAGGTAGCGGTAGCTGTCGGCATCGTTGGTGATCAGCTTGCCCATCATCGGCAGCAGGCTGAACGAATAGGCGTCGTAGGCCTTGGAGAACAGTTGATTGGTGGGCTTGGAGAACTCCAGCACCAACAGGCGCCCGCCCGGCTTGAGCACGCGCAGCATGGAGGCGATGGCGTCTTCCTTGTGGGTGACGTTGCGCAGGCCGAAGGCAATGGTGACCACATCGAAGTGGTTGTCCGGGAAGGGCAGCTTCTCGGCGTCGGCCTGAACGAAGCTGATATTGCCGGCCACGCCCTTGTCCAGCAGCTTGTCACGGCCAACCCTGAGCATCGAAGCGTTGATGTCGGCCAGCACCACTTCGCCGGTGGGGCCGACGATGCGCGAGAACTGCCGCGCCAGATCGCCCGTGCCGCCGGCGATATCCAGTACGCGATTGCCGTGGCGCACCCCGGACAACTCGATGGTAAAGCGCTTCCAGAGCCGGTGTACGCCGCCGGACATCAGGTCGTTCATCAGGTCGTACTTGGCGGCTACCGAGTGGAAGACTTCGGCTACCTTGTGGGCTTTTTCGCTCTCCGGCACGTTCTTGTAGCCGAAGTGGGTGATGGGTTCTGCGTCATGCTCTTTGCGAGGATCGGTCATGTCACTGTCACCGGAAGAATGTGCCGAGCATTCTAAACCGAAAAGGGCGCGACAAGCTTCAAAGCACGGGCTCCACGGGCCGGACCTGCCGCGGCTGGCAGGTCCGGTGCAGTTATGAATCAGAGACGGAAGCGCCCAATCTGCTGCTGCAGAGCATTACCCAGCTGAGCCAGCTCGGTACTGGCCCGCGCTGTTTCGTCGCTGGCGGTGGCGGTCTGCATGGAAATGTCGCGCACGCTGATGACGCTGCGGTTGATTTCCTCCGCCACTGCGCTCTGCTGCTCGGCTGCCGCTGCGATCTGCTGGTTCATGCCCTGAATTGAGGAGACGGTGCGCGCGATCTGTTCCAGGGCCTGGCCGGCGCTGCGGGTCAGCTCCACGGTGCTGGCGCTCAGCTGCTGGTTGTCCTGCATAAGCCGGCTGGCGTTTTCGGAGCTGACATGCAGGGTGCCGATGAGCTTCTCGATCTCCTCGGTGGAGCTGCGGGTGCGTTGGGCGAGGCCGCGCACTTCATCGGCGACCACTGCAAAACCGCGCCCGGCTTCGCCCGCGCGGGCGGCTTCGATGGCCGCGTTAAGGGCTAGCAGGTTGGTTTGCTCGGCGACCTCCTTGATCACATCCAGCACGCTGCCGATGGCGTCGCTGTCACGGCGCAGATGCGACATGGCTTCGCTGGTGCGGTCCACCTGTGCTGCCATCTGTTCGATCTGTGTCAGTGCTTCGCCGACCACCCGCTCACCTTCGTTGGCTTGCTGATCCGCGACGGAAGTAGCCTGGGCGGCTTCGACCGCATTGCGCGCGACGTCTTGTACGGTTGCGGCCATTTCGTTCACCGCTGTGGCCACCTGATCGGTCTCCTGACGCTGGTCGTTGACCCCGGCGCTGGTTTGCTCGGTTACCGCGGACAGCTCTTCGGCCGCGGCGGCGATCTGTGTCGCGCTGCTGTCGATGTTGCCGATCAGGCTGCGCAGACTGCGGCGCATGTCCTGCATGGCGTATTCCATCTGGCCCAGCTCGTCGCGGGCGTAGTCAGCATCTTCCCCGCCGAGGTCGCCGTCAGCGATGCGTTGCGCCATGCCCAGCGTATGACGCAGTGGCATGACGATCTGGCGGGCGATAAACCAGGCTGTCACCACACCCAGCAGAATGCTGGCCAGGGCAGTCAGCAGCGTCTGGGTGCGTGCCTGCTGCGAGTCGGCAAGCATCTTGCGCTGCTGATTCAGGTACATGCGGTTGCTGGTCTCCAGTAGCCCGGTGATGCCCGCCTGCAGCTCACCGCGCGCGGCGAGGGTGGTTTCCATGCCCACCTTGAAGGCGTCGATGGCTTCACGATAGTGATCCAGGCTGGCGGCCATCCGCAGCAGCTGGGTCTGCTGGTCGACGGGGAGCAGGCTGCGCAGCTGGGCGGCTTGCTGGTGCGCCCGGTCGAGACCGGCGAAAGCGATCTGCGCAGCTTCTTCGGTTAGCTGAAAGACGTATCCACGCACCATGTAGCGGGTTTCCAGCACGCGTCGAGTCAGTTCGGCCAGCGCGCGGGCCTGCTGGACCACAGCGTAATCCTCGGGCGTGCGCTCAAGCGCGTCGAAGATTTGCTCTTCCAGCTCGCCCAGCGCCGTCAATGCCTGCCCGGCACTGCTGACCATTACGGCACGGCTCTGCTCGCGATTTTCGCGGGCTTGCTGTAGCGCCTGAAAGGCCTGCTCTATGGCGGAGATATTTTCCAGTAGGGCGGCGACGTCGCGTTGATCATCGGCGGAAGTCAGCGTGGTGCTGATGGCCTCCACATGCCGGCGGATCTCGTCTGCACGGCTGCGTACTGCTTCGGCGTGGCTTTCGCTGGCGTTCTGCTCGAACTGGGCACGGGCGGCGTTCAGGGTGTGAGACAGCTCCTGGATATCAGCCAGGGTCGTCTGCTTCTGGTTGCGCTCCAGCAAATTGCCCATGCTGGTGAAGGCGATGACTGACACCAGCAGTGTCAGCGCGATCATGAAACAGAAACCCAGCCCCAGCTTGCGCGTGATGGGCAGATTGTCGAAAAAACGGGACATGGCGAATGGCTCCGAGAGCAAGGACGCAGGCTAGTTGCCACTTTGTGGGGCGTGAATGCCCCTCAATGGTGCAGGCGGTTACCGGCTATAGCGGCCAGAAACACTGGTTTCTTTAGCTAATAGTCGGATAGCTCGTCGAAATTTGACCGGGCGGGCACGGTTTGACCGTGTGATAACAAGGCGGGCTGTCTGTCGTGCAGGCGAATCCGCCGCAAGGCGGCGGATTCGGCATTGACGGGTGTTCGTTAGAGCATGATCTTTACCGGAGAAATATCCGGATCACGGGATTTGCCGGCCTTGGCCAATTCATCGAGGTAGTCATCCCAGAGCTGTTGCTGGTTGCGCGACAGTTGGTCCAGGTAGTCCCAGCTGTACAGGCCGCTGTCGTGGCCATCGCTGAAAGTCAGTTTCAGTGCGTACTGTCCGGCCGGCTCCACGCCTTCGATGGCGACGTTGATCTTGCCGGTCTGCAACACCGGATTGCCGTGGCCTTGAACTTCGGCGGAGGGCGAAAGTACCCGCAGAAATTCGGCCGGCAGGCTGTAGCGCTCGTTGGGGCCGTATTCCAGCTCTAGTGTTTTCGAGGCCTTGCGGAGTTTGATTTGTGTGGGGATGCGCATGAGAAAAAACCGATGAGAGGCTGGAAGCTGGAGGCTGAACTTTCGCCCAACCGTAGCCTGGATTAGCCGTAGGCGTAATCCGGGGGCGAAGCGTCATCCGACGTGCAAGCCAGTAGCATCTTACACGCCGGAATCTACGATCGGCGGATCGGTTAAGCATTGATCCGCCCTACGCCTGGTCCTGCTTAAAGAATGTAACGCGACAGGTCTTCGTCTTCGGCCAGCTCGCCCAGGTGTTCGTTGACGTAGGCGGTGTCGATGCGGATCGGCTCGCCGTTCTGCTGGCCGGCCAGGTCACCGGCGCTGAAGGAGACTTCTTCAAGCAGGCGCTCAAGCAGAGTATGCAGGCGGCGAGCGCCGATGTTCTCGGTCTTCTCGTTGACCTGCCAGGCGATCTCGGCGATGCGCTTGATGCCGTCGGGCATGAATTCAATGCCCAGACCCTCGGTCTTGAGCAGCGCACTGTACTGCTCGGTGAGGGAGGCGTGCGGTTCGGTAAGGATGCGCTCGAAGTCTTCCGGCGACAGCGGCTTGAGTTCCACGCGGATCGGCAGGCGACCTTGCAGCTCAGGCACCAGATCGCTGGGCTTGGACAGGTGGAATGCACCGCTGGCGATGAACAGGATGTGATCGGTTTTGACCATGCCCAGCTTGGTGTTGACCGTGCTGCCCTCGATCAGCGGCAGCAGATCGCGCTGCACGCCCTCACGGGAAACGTCGGCGCCGCTGGTGTTGCCGCGCTTGGCCACCTTGTCGATTTCGTCGATGAAGACGATGCCATTCTGCTCCACCGCCTCCAGCGCACGGGCCTTGAGCTCTTCCTCGTTGACCAGGCGCGCGGCTTCCTCGTCGCGGACCAGCTTGAAGGCTTCCTTGATCTTCAGCTTGCGGCTCTTCTTCTTGCCCTTGCCCATGTTGGCGAAGAGGTTCTGCAGCTGGCTGGTCATTTCCTCCATGCCGGGAGGGGCCATGATCTCGACGCCGGCCGGGCTTTCCGCCACTTCGATTTCGATTTCCTTGTCGTCCAGCTGACCTTCGCGCAGGCGCTTGCGGAACAGCTGGCGAGTGTTGGAATCGGTGCTCGGCGCCGGGTCTTCGTTGAAGCCAGGGCGGGCCGGCGGCAGCAACGCGTCGAGAATACGGTCCTCAGCGGCGTCCTCCGCGCGGTGACGCATCTTCTGCACTTCCTGCTCGCGCAGCATCTTCAGCGCAGCATCGGCCAGATCGCGGATGATGGACTCGACATCGCGTCCGACATAGCCGACTTCGGTGAACTTGGTCGCTTCCACCTTGATAAAGGGCGCGTTGGCCAGCTTGGCCAGGCGACGGGCGATTTCGGTCTTGCCGACACCGGTGGGGCCGATCATCAGGATGTTCTTTGGTGTGACTTCAGGGCGCAGCTCGGCAGGCAACTGCATACGGCGCCAGCGGTTGCGCAAGGCGATGGCGACGGCACGCTTGGCGTCGTCCTGGCCGATGATATGGCGGTTGAGTTCGTGGACGATCTCGCGGGGCGTCATGGACATGGTGCGGTACTCCGGGAAGCTGGCAGCTGGTAAGCAGGCCGTTGATCAACCTAGGCCAGGCGGGCAGGACGAGGCGTCGTATGTCCGCGCAGGCAGTTTTTCATCGGTCTGTCAGACGGCGCTGTCCAGCTCCTCAATGGTCAGATTCTGATTGGTAAAGACGCAGATGCTGCCGGCGATGTTCAGCGCAGTCTCGGCGATTTCCTGGGCGGACATTTCTTCGCCACCCTTGCGCAGCAGAGCCATGGCTGCAGCCTGGGCAAAGCCGCCACCGGAGCCCATGGCGATCAGGTCATCCTCGGGCTGCACCACGTCGCCGTTGCCGGTGATGATCAGCGAAGCGTCCTTGTTGGCCACGGCGAGCATGGCTTCCAGGCGGCTCAGGGAGCGGTCGGTACGCCAGTCCTTGGCCAGCTCGACGGCGGCGCGCACCAGATGGCCCTGGTGCTTTTCCAGCTGGCCCTCGAAGCGTTCGAACAGGGTGAAGGCGTCGGCGGTGGCGCCAGCGAAGCCGGCCAGCACCTGGCCGTGATAGAGGCGGCGAACCTTTTTGGCGTTGCCTTTCATCACGGTATTGCCGAGGGAAACCTGGCCGTCGCCGCCCATGACGACTTTGCCGTTGCGGCGCACTGAAACGATGGTGGTCAAAGGAAAATCTCCACGCAGCGGGGCGATAAATGCCCGAATGCGGTTGATATGGGGGAGGCCTGCGGGCTTTTCAACCGATCGAGGCGGCAATACATGCCATCAGACGCAGGCACGATCCGTAGGGCCGAATTTATTCGGCCCCAGAGTGCGAGGCGGGGCAGGTATCAAGCCGTACCGGCACTGTTCGGCGGAGCCGGATCAACCGGCGCGGCTCGTGCGCTGGCCATGGCGATGACCTTGCGCAACCGCACCGGAATCGATTTCGCCGCCGGCACCTTGCTGCGTTTGGCGTGGTGCCAGACCGGCAGCAGCACGTTGCACTCGGGGTAGTAGCCGGCGCAGCAGCCTTCGGGAATGTCATAGGGCGTCACGCGCAGCGGGCCGACCGAGCGGTGCACGCCGTCGTCGACCTCGGTCACCGCTTCGATCTGATCACCCTCGACCAGGCCCAGGCGCACGATGTCGTTGCGGTTCATCAGGATCACCATGCGCGAGCCATGAATGCCGCGGAAGCGATCGTTGTAGCCGTACACGGTAGTGTTGAACTGGTCGTTGCTGCGTATCGTCATCAGCTGCAGCACATCGTGCTGTTCATGGCCGCCGCGCTCGGTGTCGGGGTCTGCCGCCAGCTCTGGCGGCGTGATGAAGTTGGCCTTGCCGGTGTCGGTGTCCCATTTGCGCTGGCTGGCGCCGAGCGGGCGATGGAAGCCGCCGGGCTCCATCATGCGCACGTTGAAATCATGGAAGATTTCCGGGTAACTCTCGGCGATGGCGTCGCGGACCAGATCGTAGTTGCCGACCCAGGCGTCCCAGTTGAGTAGCGGATTGGGTTGCAGCGTGGTCTTGGCCAGCCGCGCGACGATATCCGGCTCGGACAATAGCAACTCGCCCGCCGGCTCGGCCGCGCCACGCCAGGCACGGATGCAGCCGGTGCTGTCTTCGGTGGTGTGGCGCTGTTCACCGCTGGCCTGGTGGTCGATTTCGGTGCGGCCCAGGCACGGCAGGATATAGGACACCTCGCCGGTAATCAGGTGGTTGCGGTTGAGCTTGGTGGATACCTGCACGGAGAGCCGAAGTTTGCGCCAGGCCGGCTCGATCTGCGAAGTATCCGGCACCGCGCGGGTGAAGTTGCCACCCATGGCGATAAAGCCCCTGATGCGGCCGGCGATGATCCCCTCGCAGGCTTCCACTGTGTTCACGCCGTCCTCGCTGGGCGGCTCGAAACCGAACTGCCGGCGCAGATTATCCGCCGGCACCTTTTCGGCCTTCTCGGTGATGCCGACGGTGCGCTGGCCTTGCACGTTGGAGTGCCCGCGTACCGGAAGGATGCCCGCGCCTTCCTTGCCCATATTGCCGCGCAACAGCAACAGGTTGACCAGCATCTGAATCGCTTCCACGCCATGGCGGTGCTGGGTAATGCCCATGCCGTAGGCCACGATCACCCGCTGGCAGCGCGCATAGGCGGTGGCGGCCGCTTCCATGGCGGTTCGGCTGAGGCCCGAGCGGCGCTCCAAGACCGGCCAGCGATGGTTGCGTACCCACTGCGCGAAGGCCTCGAAACCCTGGGTGTGCTGGGCGATGAAGTCCAGGTCCAGCACCCGCGCCTGGCCGTTCTGCTGGGCGGCATCGTCCATCGCCAGCAGCGCCTTGCAGATGCCGGTAACGGCGGCAATGTCGCCGCCGATAGCCAGCTGGTGATACTGGGTGCTGATCACCGTGCTGTCTGGTGAGAGCATTTCGCGCGGCGATTGCGGGTCGACGAAGCGCTCCAGCCCGCGTTCGCGAATGGGGTTGAAGGTCACGATCTCGGCGCCGCGCTTGCGGGCATCCTGCAGCTCATGAAGCATGCGCGGGCTGCTGGTGCCGGTATTCTGGCCAAAGAAGAACAGCCCGTCGGTCCGCTCCATATCGTTCAGGGTGACGGTCGCCACCGGCACGCCAATGCTTTCCGGCAGCGCCACCGAGGAGCTTTCGTGGCACATGTTGGAGCTGTCCGGCAGATTGTTGGTGCCGTACATCCGCGCCAGCAGCGCATACATGTAGGCGGTCTCCAGCGAGGCGCGCCCGGACATGTAGAACACCACCTGATTCGGGTCAGACATGGCCTTGAGTTCGTCACCGATCTCGGCGAACGCCTGCTCCCATGTGACTTCCCGATACCGGTCGCTGGCGGCGTCGTAGCGCATTGGATGGGTCAGGCGGCCCTGATTTTCCAGGTCGAAGTCCGTCCAGTTGAGCAGCTCGGTGACGGTATGCGCGGCAAAGAACTCGGGGCCGCAGCGGCGCGTGGTGTTTTCCCAGGCAGTGGCCTTGGCGCCGTTCTCGCAGAACGACAGCGGCCGTGTCGGATGCGGTTTTGCCCAGGCGCAGCTGACGCAGGCGAAGCCGTCGATGGGCTTGTTCTGCTTGAGCAGCAGCGAGGCGCCGGATAGCGGAATCTTTTCGCGGATCAGGATGTTGGCGACCGAATAGGCCGAACCCCAGCCACCGGCGGGCGCGTGGTAGGGCTTGAAGGTTGGCTGGCTCACGTCGTTCTCCTGGGTGTTGCGGGAGTTCAAGTTACGACGTGGTGCGGCACGGAACGTTCAGCCCTGAAACGTGTGCGTATCTTTCCGGCTCAGTCCATGGCGAAGTCGAGCTGGCGCCAGGCTTCATAGACGGCCACGGCAACGGTATTGGAGAGGTTGAGGCTGCGGCAGTCGGGGCGCATCGGCAGGCGCAGGCGGCGATCCTCCGGCAGCGCGTCGCGAATCTCGGCGGGAAGGCCGCGGCTTTCCGGGCCGAAGAGGAAGGCATCGCCGCGCTCGAACTTCACTTCATGAAAAGGCTGTGAGCCCTTGGTGGTAAAGCCGAACAGGCGCGGATGGCCGAGGCTGGCCAGGCAGCTGTCCAGGTCGGCATGGCGCTGGAGCGGTGCGTATTCGTGGTAGTCCAGGCCGGCGCGGCGCAGGCGCTTGTCATCCAGCTCGAAGCCCAGTGGTTCGATCAGGTGCAGACCGCAGCCGGCATTGGCGCAGAGCCTGATAATGTTGCCGGTATTGGGCGGGATTTCCGGCTGAAAAAGGATCACTTGGAACATGGCGGGCACTGAGTCGGATAACGGCGAGCATTCTACTGCGCCAGGCGACCCTGCGGCGGACGATCCGCTATCGCGCATGCGCTGGCGCTTTTTCGGCTCGCTGGTGCTGATCGGCCTGCTGGTGGGAATGATGATCGGGCGGCTGACGACGCCGGAACCGGCGCGGTTGATCGATGTGCAGGCCGTAGAGGATGGGCTGGTGCTGCGCTTCAATCAACAGACGGCCTATCGCGAGGAGCTTATCGACGGCGCCTACGCTTTGCTGCTGCAGGCTCGTGGAAGCGAGGGAGCCGGGCAGCTGCGCTTCAACGGCGAGAATATTCGCTGGCGCGTGCAGCCTGCCGAGCATGGCCTGACGCTGCATCTGGTCGCGTTGAGAGCGCTACGGGTGCAGGCAACTGAGCTAGAAGTGGGCGGAGACTGGCTTTTGGAGCTGCGACCGGCAGTGGACTAACGATTTGGTGGGAGCGGGCCATGCCCGCGAAGGTTACGTGCGAGTGGTGCCCCGTTCGCAGGCATGGCCTGCTCCTACAGGGTGAGTGCAACACTCTGCTTTTTCGGTGGGCGGGCCATGCCCGCGAAAGGTTACGTGCGAGTGGTGCCCCGTTCGCAGGTATGGCCTGCTCCTACCAGGCTATGCGTTTTTATCGTCCCACCGAGCGAAACACCACATTCCGCTTCTCCAGCTTATTCCTCATCCTCTTCTTCGCCCGCATCGCCCATGCCCAGCTCCTTGATCTTGCGGGTCAGGGTATTGCGGCCCCAGCCCAGCAGCTGGGCGGCGTCGCGACGGCGGCCGGCGGTGTGCTTGAGCGCGGTTTCGATCATGATCCGCTCGAAGGTCGGCACTGCTTCATCAAGCAGGCCGGTCTGGCCGAGGGTCAGAGCATGATCGGCCCAATGGCGCAGCGCCTGTTCCCAGTTGTGCAGCGGCGGGGCGTCGCCGGGCTGGCTGAGAAGCTCCGGCGGCAGGTCATCGATATGCACCTCGCGCCCGGAGGCCATCACCGTGATCCAGCGGCAGGTGTTTTCCAGTTGGCGAACGTTGCCCGGCCACGCCAGGTTCTGCAGGTACTGCGCGGTTTCCGGGCGCAGCAGCTTGGTTTCCACTGCCAGTTCTTGGGCGGCGCTGGCCAGAAAGTGTTCGGCCAGGGCCGGAATATCCTGACGCCGGTCGGCCAGACGTGGAATATGGATGCGAATGACGTTCAGCCGGTGAAACAGGTCTTCGCGAAACTTGCCGGCCTGGACCAGGCCTTCCAGATCCTGGTGGGTGGCAGCGATGATGCGCACGTCCACCTTGACCGGCGTATGGCCGCCGACCCGGTAGAACTCGCCATCGGCCAGCACGCGCAGTAAGCGGGTTTGTGTATCGGCCGGCATATCGCCGATCTCGTCGAGAAACAGGGTGCCGCCATCGGCCTGTTCGAAGCGCCCGCGGCGCTGGTTGGCCGCGCCGGTAAACGCGCCTTTCTCGTGGCCGAACAGCTCGGACTCCATCAGATCCTTGGGAATCGCCGCCATGTTCAGCGCGATGAACGGCGACTGGGCTCTGGGACTGTGGCGGTGCAGGGCGTGAGCGACCAGCTCCTTGCCGGTGCCGGATTCACCATTGATCAGCACCGTGATGTTGGAGTGGCTGAGGCGACCGATGGCGCGGAACACCTCCTGCATCGCCGGCGCTTCGCCGATGATTTCCGGGGTGTGATGGCGGCTGGCAGGCTCCTGCTGGCTCTGCTGTTCGCGGGTGTGCAGCTGGGCGCGCTTGACCAGCGCCACCGCATCATCGACGTCGAACGGCTTGGGCAGGTACTCGAAGGCACCGCCCTGATAGGAGGCAACCGCGCTGTCGAGGTCCGAGTGCGCGGTCATGATGATCACCGGAAGGCGCGGGTACTGGGCGCGAATCTGCGCCAGCATCTCCAGGCCGCTGGCACCGGGCATGCGGATGTCGGAAATGATCACGTCCGGCTGCTGGCGGGCCAGGCGGGCGAGGACGCCGTCGGCGCTATCGAAGCTCTGGGTAGCCATGCCTTCCTGTTGCAGGGCCTTTTCCAGCACCCAGCGGATGGAGCGGTCGTCATCGACGATCCAGATATTTTCGCTTTGGCTCATGCTCAAGAGGCTCCTTGTTCCAGCGGCAGGAAGAGTGAGAACGCGGTATGGCCAGGATGGCTCTCGCATTCGATCAGGCCCTGATGCTGGCTGACGATGTTCTGGGTGATGGCCAGGCCCAGGCCGGTGCCGTCCGGGCGGCCGCTGACCATGGGGTAGAAGAGGGTGTTCTGCAGTTCGGCGGGGATGCCGGGGCCGTTGTCGATGATCTCGATGCGTGCCACCAGTCGATGGCGCACATGGCCGATGGTGAACTGGCGCAGGGTGCGGGTGCGCAGGGTCAGGCGGGCAAGGCCCAGTTCGCTTTGCGCAGTAAGCGCCTGCATGGCGTTGCGCATGATGTTGAGCACGGCCTGGATCATCTGCTCGCGGTCCATCAGCAGCTCCGGGATGCTCGGGTCGTAGTCGCGCACCAGGGTCAGATTGCCCTGGCTCTCGGCTTCGATCAGGCTCGCGACGTGCTCAAGCACTTCATGGATGTTGGTCTTGGTCAGCGACGGCAGCTTGTTGGAGCCGAGCATGCGGTCCACCAGATTTCGCAACCGGTCGGCTTCCTCGATGATCACTGCGGTGTAGTCGGCGAGGTGCTCGCCGGGCAGCTCGCGGGCCAGCAGCTGTGCCGCGCCGCGAATACCGCCCAATGGGTTCTTGATCTCGTGAGCCAGGCCACGCACCAGCATGCGGGTGGTTTCCTGCGTGGATAGCTGTGCTTCTTCCTTGCTGATGCGAAGCAGACGGTCGCGGGGCAGCACTTCCAGCAGCAGCCAGGTCTGCTGGCGGTTGAGAATCGGTGTGACCGCGTAATCGACTGTCAGTGACTGGCCGCTGGCTGAAGTGAGCGTCGCTTCACGCTTGGTAAAAGGATGCGCCTCGGCCACTGCCTGGCGCAGCGCGGACAGCGCTTCGGCCGATTCGGTAAACAGCTCGCTAATGAACTGGCCATGGCTGCGCTGGCCGCTGACGGCAAGCAGCATCTCCGCCGCCGGGTTCATGTATTCGAGGTGCAGGCGCGAATCCAGCAACAGGGTTGCGGTGGTCAGGTTCTCGATCAGCAGGCGTTGCAGGGCTTCGTTGATCATGGCGGTCTGCATCCGGTATGGAATGCGGCAAATGCAAGAAGCAAACCAAGTGTCTGTTTCCTTGGAGAAAAGCGAATTGCACCGAGTTGGCACGATCGGCGGAGGAAGGCGCCCTCACCAATAGGAATGTTCGTGCACCACTTAGGTGCATAGCATGCTCACAGAAAGGGCGCGAAAGGAATGTTTTTCTTCTCGACAGGCTTGTCCTTCAGCGGACATTCGGGGCGTACGCCGTAATCAGCCTTCTGGCACGGCCTCACCATGCGCCGCTGGGCCAGCGAGGTGCGCATCATGTGAAAGGTCTGGGGTGCACTGTGCAGCAGCGTTTTTCCCTGGTTGTCGATGATTTCCACCGTCAGCTGGTGAGTGCCGCGGTCCACATATTCCAAGGCCAGGGTCGCGGCATCGCTGGTGGCGATCGGGTTGCCGTCCAGCAGCAGCCGATATTGATGGCCGGGTTGCAGGGCCGGCTCACTGCTCAGGATGACAACGAGCGAGCCGGCATTGTCGCGGATGGTGGCGTCCGCTTCCGGCTGGAGGATGTTCAGCTGTCGGTAATAAGCAGCGGGCTCGGTATCGGCTTGGCGCCTGGAAGGTGTCGGCGTGGCAACGGGCATGGCCGGCATGCTGTTGATGGGCTTGGACTGAACCTGTTCGGCGGCACGACCGGCGGGGCGGTCGGTAAAGACGCGGTTGCCCTGGTCGTCGATATAGGAATAGATCTGGCCTGCTGCCGGGAGAGCCAGCATCAGCAGCAGGCCGAGCAGAGCGGTACGGGTCATCGGCGCGCCGGGCTGGAGACGTGCACGCGCTGCACGGTGAAGGTTTGCATGGCGCGCTGCAGCACACGTTCGCCGGACAGCACCTCGATTTCCAGGCGATGGGTGCCGCGATCGACGTTGTTCAGTTGCAACGAGGTGCTGGGACTGGCCGGGGCCTGTGGAATGCCATCAAGCAGGAAGCGCACCTGGTGGCCCTGTTGCAGGGGCGGGTCCAGCAGGGCAGTGACGGTAAAGGTGCCGTTGTTGGCGCGCAGGGCCTCGTCGTCAGGAATGCCGCCAATGCTCAGGCTTCGGTAAGGCTGGCGCTGTTCGTCCTGGCGATCGTCGGCCAGGGGTGGCGGCATGTCGGGGGTTTTGATGTTCACGGTATTGGCTGGCGGCAGCTTCACTTCATCGGCCACCACGCCGTCGGGCAGCTGGTTGGTGAATACCGTGTTGCCCTTGTCGTCGGTGTATTTGTAGATCTCGGCCGTGGCGCTGGTGGCGAGGATCATGAGCAGGCTGATCAATGCAGTGCGCATGGGAAGCTCCGCGTGGGAAGAAGGCTGAAGCCTTGCACCGCTTTGGCCGACAGGCAAGTTCGTTCGGCAGGATTTGCGAGCGGCGACAAGCTGCGGTGGCCAAGTAAGGTCCGTGGGCCTGCGGCCTGCATTCGCCGCAGCCCGCTGCACGCGCTTTTGGTGGGAGCGGGCCATGCCCGCGAAAGTACCACCCAGCCGAGGTAGCGGCCTCTATTCGAGCGCTACGGCTGCTTTGATTGAGGTCGCCCCGAAGGTTTTCATGGGGCGTAGGCTCTGGTTCGCAGGCATGGCCTGCTCCTACAGGGGTGAGTGCAACACTTTGCTTTTCAGTGGGAGCGGGCCATGCCCGCGAAATGCTACCCCGCTGAGGCTGCGGCCTCTATTCGAGCGCTACGGCTGCTTGGATTGAAGGCGCCCTGAAGGTTTTCATGGGGCGTAGGCTCTGGTTCGCAGGCATGGCCTGCTCCTACAGGGGTGAGTGCAACACTTTGCTTTTTCAGTGGGAGCGGGCCATGCCCGCGAAAGGCTACCCCGCGGAGGCTGCGGCTGTTATTCGAGCGCTACGGCTGCTTGGATTGAAGGCGCCCTGGTTTTCATGGGGGTAGGCTCTGGTTCGCAGGCATGGCCTGCTCCTACGGGGTGAGTGCGCCACTCCTGAAACCTGCCCAGAAACAACAAGGCCTCCCGAAGGAGGCCTTGTGTGATCAGGCAGCTAGATCAAACGCTGTAGTACAGCTCATATTCCAGCGGATGCACAAAGGTGCGCACCTTGATCTCTTCCTCGCGCTTGAGCTCCAGGAAGGCGTCGATGAAATCATCGCTGAATACGCCGCCCTTGGTCAGGAACGCGCGGCCTTCGTCCAGTGCTTCCAGTGCTTCCTTGAGGCTGCCGCAAACCTGCGGGATCAGCTTGCCTTCTTCCGGCGGCAGATCGTAGAGGTTCTTGTCGGCGGCATCGCCGGGGTGAATCTTGTTCTGGATGCCGTCGATACCGGCCATCAGCAGTGCAGCGAAGCACAGGTAGGGGTTGGCGGCCGGGTCCGGGAAGCGTGCTTCGATACGGCGGGCTTTCGGGCTCGACACGTAAGGAATGCGGATGGAGGCGGAGCGGTTGCGTGCCGAGTAGGCCAGCATCACAGGCGCTTCGAAGCCCGGGACCAGACGCTTGTAGGAGTTGGTCGACGGGTTGGTGAAGCCGTTCAGTGCCTTGCCGTGCTTGATGATGCCGCCGATGAAGTACAGGGCGGTTTCCGACAGGCCGGCATAGCCTTCGCCTGCGAAGGTGTTCTTGCCATCCTTGGAGATGGACATGTGCACGTGCATGCCGCTGCCGTTGTCGCCATACAGAGGCTTGGGCATGAAAGTCGCGGTCTTGCCATAGGCGTCGGCGACGTTGTGCACGCAGTACTTGAGGGTCTGAACTTCGTCAGCCTTTTTCACCAGGGTGTTGAACTTGACGCCGATTTCGTTCTGGCCGGCAGTTGCCACTTCGTGGTGGTGGACTTCAACAACCAGGCCCATTTCTTCCATGGCGTTGCACATGGCAGTACGGATTTCATGGTCGTGGTCGCACGGCGGAACCGGGAAATAGCCACCCTTGACAGCCGGGCGATGGCCCTTGTTGCCGCCTTCGACGTCGCCGTCGGTCATCCAGGAACCCTGCTCGGAGTAGATCTTGAACATCGAGCCGGAGATGTCGGACTTGAACTTCACCTGATCGAAGATGAAGAACTCAGGCTCCGGACCGACAAACACGGTGTCGCCGATGCCGGTGGACTTGAGGAATTCCTCGGCACGCTTGGCGATGGAGCGCGGGTCGCGGTCGTAGCCTTGCATGGTGCTCGGCTCGACGATATCGCAGACCAGAATCAGCGTCGGCTCCTCGGTGAACGGATCAAGCACGGCGGTTTCGTCGACCGGCATCAGGATCATGTCGGAGGCTTCAATCCCCTTCCAGCCCTGGATGGAAGAACCGTCGAACATCTTGCCGTGTTCGAAGAAGTCCTCATCCTCGGCGTCGCGTGCCGGAATGGTGACGTGATGCTGTTTGCCTTTGGTGTCTGTGAAGCGCAGATCAATCCACTTCACATCGTAATCTTTGATCAGTTGAAGCGACTTCGACATGGTGTTCTCCAAATAGTGGAAGCGCTGACAGGGGATGCTTCCGAAGCAGGGTGAAGCCGGGCGGCGATGTTCCGCCAAGGCGACCTGCCTCACAAGAGAGCAATTTGCGTGCCATCGCTCTTTTGCGGGCAGGGGAACCTTAGTCGGGGCGCTTTTCCGGGGCGCGACTTTTCGTATGACCGTCAAAGTCGATTTAATGCACCATAATAGTGCGCCGCTTCGGATTTTCGAGCGATTTAGGGGCAATTGACCGGTCGGCACGCTTTCCATGGCACAAGAGCAGAAAACTGCCTGAAAGTTGATCAGTTCCGGTATACTCCGCCCCCCTCTTTTTTTGCCATGCCGGCGCGTGTGCGCTTTCAAATGAAGCTGATCGTCAAGGTTTTCCCCGAAATCACCATCAAGAGCCCACCGGTGCGCAAGGGCTTCATTCGCCAGTTGGCGAAGAACATCCGCACCGTGTTGCGCGAGCTCGATCCCGACCTGCGGGTGGCCGGGGTGTGGGACAACATCGAGGTGGAAACCGATATCAGCGACGTGAAGGTGCTGCGCGAGATGATCGAGCGCCTGCGCTGCACGCCCGGTATCGGGCATTGTCTGGAAGTTCACGAATATCCGTTGGGCGATCTGGACGACATCTTCGAGAAGTGCAAGGCGCACTTTGCCGACCGCCTGCCCGGGAAGATCTTCGCAGTGCGCTGCAAGCGTGCAGGCAAGCATTCGTTCAGCTCGATGGACGTCGAACGCCTTGTCGGCAGCCGTTTGCGTGCGGAATGTGGTGCGGCGGGAATCTCCTTGAAAGCGCCCGAAATCGAAGTGCGCATGGAAATCCGCGACCAGCGCCTGTTCGTGGTGCATGCCCAGCATGACGGCATCGGCGGCTATCCGCTGGGTGCGCTGGAGCAGACCCTGGTGCTGATGTCGGGCGGGTTCGACTCCACCGTCGCCGCTTACCAGATGATGCGCCGCGGGCTGATGACGCATTTCTGCTTCTTCAACCTCGGCGGCCGCGCCCACGAGCTGGGCGTGATGGAAGTCGCCCATTATCTGTGGAAGAAATACGGCAGCTCCCATCGCGTGCTGTTTATCAGCGTGCCGTTCGAGGAAGTGGTTGGTGAGATCCTCGAAAAGGTCGACAACAGCCAGATGGGCGTAGTGCTCAAGCGCATGATGCTGCGCGCCTCCACGCAGATCGCCGAGCGCCTGCATATCGATGCGCTGGTCACCGGCGAGGCGATTTCGCAGGTTTCCAGCCAGACGCTGCCCAACCTCTCGGTGATCGACTCGGCCACCGACATGCTGGTGCTGCGCCCGCTGATCGCTGCGCACAAGCAGGACATCATCAATACCGCGTTCGAGATCGGCACGGCCGAGTTCGCCAAGAACATGCCCGAGTATTGCGGCGTGATCTCCAAGAACCCGACCACCAAGGCCAAGCGCTACCGCATCGAACACGAAGAAAAGCAGTTCGACATGAGCGTGCTGGAGCGCGCCCTGGAAAATGCCCGCCAGGTGCCCATCGATCAGGTGATCGACGAGCTGGGCGAGGATGTCCAGGTTGAACATGTGGCCGAGCCGACTGCCGGCCAGGTCATTCTCGACATTCGTCACCCGGACGAGGTCGAGGACGAACCCCTGCAACTAAGCGGCATCGAAGTGCAAACAATGCCTTTCTATGCCATCAACAATCGCTTCAAGGAACTGGATGTAAATCGCCAGTACCTGCTGTACTGCGATAAAGGTGTCATGAGCCGCCTGCATGCTCATCACCTGCTCTGTGAAGGGCATCAGAACGTACGGGTCTATCGACCTGCCAGGCTGAAGCCCGAAGCTGGAAGTTCGAAGTGAAGAGCCTCGGTCCTACCAGCCGCTTCGTCATCAGGCGCAAGCACCCCCCTGATCCGGCGGTGTGTGCTGCCTAGTTCTTCCAGCCGCCAGGCTTCCAGCTTCTTATCAGGTATCAAATAGTGATCGAAAATCTTCGCAACATCGCCATCATCGCCCACGTCGACCATGGCAAGACCACCCTCGTCGACAAACTCCTGCGCCTGTCCGGCACCCTGGACCGCAAGGAGCTCGAGAACGAGCGCGTGATGGACAGCAACGACCAGGAAAAGGAACGCGGCATCACCATCCTGGCCAAGAACACCGCGTTGAAGTGGAAAGACTACAACATCAACATCGTCGACACCCCCGGCCACGCCGACTTCGGCGGTGAGGTCGAGCGCGTGATGTCGATGGTTGACTGCGTACTGCTGGTAGTCGACTCCATCGACGGCCCGATGCCGCAGACCCGCTTCGTCACCCAGAAGGCCTTCCAGGCCGGCCTCAACCCCATCGTTGTGGTCAACAAGATCGACCGTCCGGGCGCGCGTCCTGACTGGGTTGTGGACCAGATCTTCGACCTGTTCGACAACCTCGGCGCCACCGACAAGCAGCTGGACTTCCCCATCGTCTACGCCAGCGCCCTGAACGGCCTGTCCGGTCTCGATCACGAGAACCTGCAAGACAACATGGACGCCCTGTTCCAGGCCATCGTTGATCACGTGCCGGCTCCGGACGTCGACGTTGACGGCCCGTTCCAGATGCAGATCTCCCAGCTGGACTACAACAGCTTCCTCGGCGTGATCGGCGTTGGCCGCATCAAGCGCGGCAAGATCAAGACCAACACCCCGGTCGTTGCCATCGGTGCCGACGGCAAGAAGCGCCAGGGCCGGATCCTGAAGATCATGGGCCACTCCGGCCTGCAGCGCGTGGAAGTGCCGGAAGCCGAAGCGGGCGATATCGTCTGCGTCAGCGGCATGGACGAGCTGTTCATCTCCGACACCCTGTGCGACATGAATCACGTCGAGGCGCTGCCGCCGCTGACCGTGGACGAGCCCACCGTGTCCATGACCTTCCAGGTCAACGACTCGCCGTTCGCCGGCAAGGAAGGCAAGTTCGTCACCAGCCGCAACATCAAGGAGCGCCTGGAGAAGGAGCTGCTGCACAACGTTGCCCTGCGCGTCGAGGAAGGTGATTCTGCAGACAAGTTCAAGGTCTCCGGCCGTGGCGAGCTGCACCTCTCGGTACTGATCGAAACCATGCGCCGTGAAGGCTTCGAGCTGGCCATCGGCCGTCCCGAAGTGGTGATCCGCGATATCGACGGCGAGAAGCAGGAACCCTACGAGAACGTCATCATCGACATCGAGGAGCAGCATCAGGGCGCCCTGATGGAGCAGATGGGCCTGCGCAAGGGCGATCTGACCAACATGTCGCCGGACGGCAAGGGCCGTATCCGCCTGGAATACACCATTCCGGCACGCGGCCTGATCGGCTTCCGCAACAACTTCCTGACCATGACCTCGGGTACCGGCATCCTCGCCTCCACCTTCAGCCACTACGGCCCGATCAAGGGCGGTGACGTTGCCCATCGCCAGAACGGCGTACTGGTCTCCATGGCTACCGGCAAGGCGCTGACCTACTCGCTGGAAACCCTGCAGAGCCGCGGCAAGCTGTTCCTCGAGCCCGGCCAGGAAATCTACGAAGGCCAGCTGGCCGGCATCCACAGCCGCGACAACGACCTGACGATCAACCCCACCAAGGGCAAGAAGCTCGACAACATGCGCGCCTCCGGCAAGGATGAAGTCATCGCCCTGGTCCCGCCGATCAAGTTCACCCTTGAACAGGCCCTGGAATTTATCGACGACGACGAACTGGTTGAAGTGACGCCGAAGTCGATCCGCCTGCGCAAAAAGATTCTCGACGAGAACCAGCGCAAGCGCGCCGCCAAGAACTGATAGCTGCTGAGCCAAAACTAAGGCGCCTTCGGGCGCCTTTGTTGTTTCAATCCACTGGATCGAGCATGCGCTCTTGAATCGCGATGTCTGACCGGACTACGCTCCCAGCCAGCATGGATGGCATTTCGCTATCCTCCCGGCAGGGAACGACGCCATTCATCCCCATACGCCCTACCAACGTTCGCCCCACTACTTACCCCAGCGGGCTGCGCACGCCCGCAAACGCCTGGCCCAGCACATGGGTATAGATCTGCGTGGTGCGCACGTCGGCATGTCCGAGCAACGTCTGCACCGTCCGGATATCGCTGCCCCGGCGCAGCAGCTCGGTGGCAAAAGTATGCCGAAAGGTGTGAGAACTCGCCGGCTTGCCCAACCCACACGCCTGCACCGCCTGCTTGACGGCACGTTGAATGGACGTGACATGCACGTGATGGCGGACCGGATCGCCGTCCGCGTCCAGGCATACCCCAGCAGACGGAAACAGCCATTGCCATTGCAGCGAACCGGAGGCGCTGGGGTATTTGCGCTTGAGCGCGAAGGGCACTGTCACCGGCACTTGGTAGAACGGCTCCCGCACCTGCAAACGCCCGCGAATCAGCGCAATGCGCTCCGTCAACGGCGCGATCAGGCTGGCCGGCAGCAGGGTAGTGCGATCCTTGCCGCCCTTGCCGTCACGCACGATGATGAGCTGCTTGTCGAAATCGATGTCCTTCACCCGCAACCGCGAGGCCTCCACCACCCGCAAGCCAGCGCCATACATCAGCGACGCCAGCAGATCGTAGGGTGCAGCAAGCTGCCCGATGATCGCCATCGCCTCCTGATGCGAAAGCACCACCGGCAAGCGCGGCGGACGCTTGGCCCGGATCGTCTTGCCAATATCGCCCAAGGGTCGCTCAAGTACACGGGCGTAGAGAAACACGATGGCATTCAATGCCAGATTTTGTGTGGCCGCCGCCACCTGGCGCTCGCTGGCGAGCCAGCTCAGAAACTGATTGACCTCGAAAGGCCCCAGCTCCAGTGGATGACGCATTTGGTGAAACCGCAGGTAAAAGCGTATCCAGTACCAGTAACTTTTCTCGGTGCGGATGCTGTAGTGATGTGCACGCATCAAGGCGTGAAACTGCTCTTGCAGGCGCGGCTTGGGTGGTTGGCTGTTCATGTGATTCCCTTCACTGGTTTTTTGCACAGTGGTAATAGGCTCGCAAAAGATATCTGTCAAGCGAATACAGCCGAAGGCACCAGCACTCAGCCAATGTCTTGTTTTACAAGGGGATCTATTTCCAAGGCTACTCCAGATTTCCGGAGTTATATCGAACGCGACCGTTATGTATTAACGCAGCATGCGGTCTAATCACTGTTAGCCATCAGGAGAATTTATGGGCATCAGAGACCAGCGGATTGAAATTGGATTTAGCATGAAGGCAATTGTGCGTTGCGTATATGACATAAGGAGTAATGAAATATATAAATTTCAAACTGGTTTTGTGCAACATGATAATAATGAAGTTCCTGTATGGCGTCCTTATGATCCAAATGATCTCTCCCTTGATGCTCCTTGGAGGAATGGAAAATGGGAAAACATCTATATTCTTAGAATGAATCAAAAAAAAGGAAGTAAATACGTTGAATATGAGACCGTAGAGCATGAATTCGAGGGCGCAGTTATACAACTGCCTAAGGCATCTAGTGAGCTAATGCATGCATTCAAAACACACATTAAAAAAGTAAATGGCTAACAAGCCGCACCATTACGCCGCCGCAAGCGTCGGCGGGACGCTCGTAAACTCGCGCCCATGTGCGGGGCGTTATGCATTAAGGGGGAGTCAGTGCTCGAACCAGTAGTTCAGGAGGAAGCCACGGGATGCGGAATCGCGTCGGTTGCCAACATTCTGGGCAAGACGTACTCGGAGATGAAGGCCGTAGCCAATGCTATGGGCATCCATGCTTCGGACAAATCGCTGTGGTCAGATACACAGTATGTCCGGCGTATGTTGTCGAGCGCAGGTGTCAAAACTTCCGCTGATGAAACCCCATTTGAATCTTGGGAGGCATTGCCCAATCTGGCGTTGTTGTCTATCAAGCACCATCAGGAAGAAGGCAAGGACTTCTGGCACTGGGTTGTATTCAAGCGCGTGGGAGGTCAACCATTTGTGCTGGATTCGGCTAGTTACCTGCCATCCAATATCCGTCAGGATTTCGATGCCATGCAGCCCAAGTGGTTCATCAAGGTCGAAAATGCATAACCAGGCGCTGTTGTCGCCGCTATCGCGGCTGGGACGGCTTACGCTTCGCTCCAGCCGCCCCAAAGCTTATCGTTATGTACTCATCTGGCACTGGAGCAGCCTTTGAAAATCTATTACGTCGACGCTGAAAACATCGGCCTCAGCATGCTGGACGAACTAACGATTTCCATCCTCGATAGAGTTTTCGTTTTCACAAATTCAGAAAGCCTAAAATCTGCATGCAGCAACGCCTTATTAACCTGCGTAAGTGGCTATCCGCCGGGGCAAAATCAAGCAGATTTCTACATAATCGCTCATCTATCTAACGTCTTATCTCATCTCTCAAAGGCTGAGAAAAAAGCAATAGAATTCAACCTTTGCTCCAGAGACCAAAACCTTTGGAAGGCTTTTGAATTTCAATGCTCACTTGCAGGCGTAAAATCTAGCGCACCACATATCGCTATAGAAACTGAGAGCAACAATGTTGTGGTCGCAATTGACACATCCATTGAGGCAAAAATTCTCAAGCTAATGTCTCAACCAATTACATCAATTGAGATACAACATAAACTCAAGATTCCGCAGTCCGAATTCACCACTTCTTTCAATCAGCTTATAAAATCTGGCAAGATCAAGCGCCAGGAAAACTCAAAAAAGCATTGGCTACGAGTTAAGAGCACATAACAACTGGTTCAAACCGTTCGCTTCGCTCACTGGGACGGGCTAAAGCCCGCCCCTTAACCAAACGTTATGCATTTCATGGTTTCTCGAAACGGAGTATCGATGCCAGAGCTTAAAATTGACGAAAACTTAGTTGAGTGGGACGAGCTATCCGAGTTGGAATGGAAAAACCTGCTTCTTGGAAATGGTTTTAGTATCAATATTTGGCATCGATTTGGGTACGGAACACTGTTTGAGGTTGCTCAGAGAGAAGATATAGACCATCAACTCACCGCGCAAAGTCTTGCTCTGTTTGAGCATGTTGGCAGTGTTAACTTTGAAGACGTTCTGAGAATCCTGTATCACGCGAAGCTCGTAGATGAGCAGCTTGGTAGCCCTCAAGATGCCGAGATCACAGCTCTATATGAAATCGCCAAGAATGCCTTGGGTTCAGCTGTTAACTTTGCCCATATACCGCCAGCACTTGCTAACGTCACTGAAATTAATGCAAGGCTTAGGGATTACAAGAATGTTTTTACCACGAACTATGACCTAATCCCATATTGGGCCATTATGGATTCCGATACATGGAGATTTAAAGATTACTTCTGGGGGGAAGATGGTTGCTTTGATTCGTCTGATACAACTGTTCCCGCAGACAGAACAAAACTCCATTACCTGCATGGCGCTATCCACCTCGTAGAGCTTCCAAACGGAAAGACTAAAAAGCTAACCGCCAATGGCCTGAACCGGCTATCAGAACTCTTCGATTTAGACCATCCCGAGCAGTTCCCTCTTTTTATCACCGAAGGCAGCTCCAAATGGAAGCTGTCGCGGATTAAACGGAATGACTATCTCCGCTTTTGTTACGAAAAGCTTGCAAGGAGCAAGAATGGGTTGGTCGTAATTGGGCATTCTTTGCATAAAGATTATGACCAACACATTATCGATGCGATCCTGCAGAGCGATTCCAGTAAAGTGGCTATTGGTGTTTGGCCGCACCAAGATGGAGAGGAAATTGTCGCCCTGAAATCTCGGCTAACCGTTGATCTGAAAGGGAAGGAACTATATTTCTTCAATTCGGAAAGCCATCCCCTTGCTTCAGCAAACTTGAATGTTCGAGATGAAGGTGCATAACAATCGCCAGCACGGGGACATAGTTTACGCTGCGCTTCAACTTTGCCCGTGTGGCGGGCGTTAAGCGGGAGAAGGTAAGTTTGAGCAATGGCAAATAACTGGAATATTCCGGGCTGGCTGGAAAAAGAGGTCCGAGCCCGAGACACGGAGTGCGTCTATTGCCGCAATGAATTTACCTCCGTGAAAGTCTCAAGAAAATCTGCGGCAAGCTGGGAGCACATCATCAATGATGCCAGCATCATTACTCGAGAAAATATTGCTCTTTGCTGTTGCGGTTGTAATGCCAGCAAAGGCCAAAAGCAGCTATCCGCATGGCTGCAAACTAAGTATTGCCGAGACCGGGGCATCACTCCGGAAACCGTAGCGCCGGTCATAAAGCAGGCTATTGAGCGTGGCCTTTAGCACAGCGCTTAACAAGTCGCTGTAGTACGCGGCCGATGGCCGCCGGACGCCCTTTTCATTGCGGCTACGCCTGCATTACAAGGTCGCCGCTAAGCTCAGCGTTAGAGCTAAGGAGAAAATTTTGACAGAAGTCGAAATAAAGGATATCGCAATAATAATCGGCGGGCTGATCACCGCTATATCAACACTTCTCGCAGTTGTCATTACAAATTTTTTCAACTTAAAGCTATCGAAGTCTAATTCGGATGCACAAGCAAGGCAAAAGCTTGCTGAGCAGAGAATCTTAAAAGTTGAAGAGACTTATTTATTATCTGAAAAATGGGAATCATACTTCTCAAGCGTTTACATCACGTATCTCAGTTGCTATTTAGGAAAGCTAGATTATAACCAGGTGCTAGATATAACAGGGAAGAGCGATATTCTTGCTCCTGGAGAGGCTCAAAAACTAAAAATGCTCATTGGCGTTCACTTCCCAGAGTTGGCGTCAGATTATGAAGAAGTAAATAGTGCCCGAAGTAAAGTTGCAAAATTTCTATGCGATCCAAAAGATAGTAAATTAAGTTCGAATGATTTTGTTGCTGCGCAAGAAAAATTTGAAAAAGTTTTCGCTAGTTTCAAAGAGAAAATTGCTTCATTAGCCCACAAGAACTAAATCGTTGAACGCTCTAACAAATGGTTCAACCGTTCGCTTCGCTCACTGGGACGGGCTAAAGCCCGCCCCTTAACCAGACGTTAGGGACACTCTGAAAAACACTTCCAGAATCTGGTGAAATACGCCGGTAATCCCGCCCCCCGAGTTCTTCCATGAAGCAGATGACCTTCGCCGACGCCAAGTACGCCGGCAAGCGCAAGCAGACCCGCAAGGAGTTGTTCCTGATCGAGATGGATCAGGTGGTGCCTTGGAAGCGCTTGGTTACGCTGATCGAGCCGGGACTATCAGCGCTGCATTTCTGATTTGCGCGAGTTGAAAGATATCTTCGGGGTCAAGGTCCCCTTCTGTGCCCGCGCGCCGTATTATCGTGCCCTGTCAATCAAGCGCGCCTACCGATGAGCCTGCCGCCCGCAAATCCGCTGACCGAGTTGTACCGGGACGACTGGCTGTTGGCCGTGCACAAACCTGCCGGTTTGCTGGTGCACCGCAGCCCCATCGACAAACACGAAACCGAATTTGCCCTGCAGTACGCCCGCGAGCTGAATGGCGGCGAACACGTCTATCCAGTGCACCGTCTGGACCGCCCGACCTCGGGCCTGCTGCTTTTTGCCCGTGACCCGCAAACCGCCAGCCTGCTCGGCCAGGCCATGATGGCCAATGCCGTGCACAAGACCTACCAGGCCCTGGTGCGCGGCTGGCCGCCGGAAGAAGGCTTGATCGACCACGCCCTGCGCGAGCATGCCGTGGACAAGCGCCTCAAGGACGAGCCCCAGCCCCTGCGTGAGGCTCAGACGCGCTACACCCGCCTGGCGACCACGCAGCTGCCGGTAGAGATCGAGGGCTTTCCCACCAGCCGCTACAGCCTCATGGCCCTGCACCCGCTAACCGGTCGCAAGCACCAGCTGCGGCGGCATATGCAGCACATCGCCCATCCCATCATCGGCGACACCAACTACGGTCGAACCAAACACAACCACTACTTTACCGAACGCTTCGGCCAGGGCCGTCTGATGCTCGCTGCCACGGATCTGCACCTTACCCACCCGGTCACCGGCAATCCCCTGCACCTGCAGGCTTCACCCAGCGAGGATTTCCAGCGCGTAATACGGGAGATATTCAGCTGAGGCGTTCGAGTATCAAGCGGAAAGCCCACTTCCGCCGGAACGCAGTTTCAGCCAGCAATGGATTGGTGATAGCGGCGCAGTGAAGCGACTTGTCCGGAGCGAGGCCATTGCTGCAGGCGTAGCGCGCCGGCCGATGAGATCAGGTCGTCAGCCTCGGATTGTTCCGTAAGCGGAGGAAAAGACGCGCCCGCCGGACACGGGCACGTTTATCAGTCCTTCAACAGCGCCTCTACCGAGCAGCCGACCCGCACGTTGCCCCAGTGTCGGCCGCTGATGTAGATCGGCATGGCCAGGTAGCAGAGCACTTCGCCGGTGTCGCGCAGGTAGGTGCGTACCAGCAGCGGCGCCGTGTTCTTTGCTGCTTCCAGCTCACCGGGGCTGTCGAACTTGCGGTAGCAGCGGTTGCCGACCAGGTCTATCGCGTCGTCGCCGGTGAGCGGCTGGGAGAATTTTGCGTTGTGCGCCGACAGGTAACCGTCGGTGTTGACCGCCACCGCGTAGCTGCACGCCGGAATGGCATTCAGGGTGATGTCGAGGTAATGCTGGCAGCGCCGGACGAACTCGTCGCTCCAAGCCAGCTTGAACTTGGGTGGCACGGTATTACCGAAGGGCTGGTAGTTGCGGTCGAAGATATCGATGCCCTGGCGGCTCATTTCCAGCAGTTCCGCCTGAATGGTATCGCGCATGATGCGTGTCTTGTCGACCGCCAGGTCGAATGTGCCGATACCGATCTTGAAACGCGATACCAGCTCTTGCACCGCCTCGGTATCTACGGACAGGGTTCTGGCGCGGTTTTCCGAATCGGACATGTGCGCGGCGACCTCGGCCGACAGCCGCTGGATTGAGGTGACGTTCTCGTGCACCTGCACGTTGGAAGCGGAAAGCTGTTCCATGGCGCTGGCGATATGCAGCAGCTGCGCACTGGTCTGCTCGAAGTCCGCAACCATGCCTTCGAACTGCTCGGCCGAGCGGCTGACCACGTCGCGGGTCTGCCGCACGTCGCTGTTGATCTCTTCGTTCGCCTGGCGGGTGTGGCTGACCAGTTTGAGCATGGTCTCGGTATTGCCGGTGATCTCCACCGAGGCCTTGTTGACGCGTTCGGCGAGGGTGCGTACTTCATCGGCAACCACGGCGAAGCCACGGCCGGCTTCCCCGGCGCGGGCGGCTTCAATGGCGGCGTTGAGGGCCAGCAGGTTGGTCTGGTCGGCGACGCTGCGAATCAGTTCGGCGGTCTGGCTGATGCTTGCCGAGCGCTGGGAGAGGTCTTCGATGGTTTGGTTGAAGGTTTCGACCTTGTTGCCGACCTCGTTGATCTTGCGCGAGATGTCCTGCATTTCCTCCAGGGAAGCGCGTGCGCTGTTGAGGTTGGCGCTGGTCGAGTCGGAGATGATCTGGGTGCTGCGCGACACTTCGCCGATGGCCTGGGTGGCTTCGGTGCTGGCGCCGAACACGGTGTCGGTCATGGTGACCTGCTGGCGTGCGCTGCTGCCGGTCTCCTCGATGCGGGTCTTGACCTGAAGCGCTTCCAGCGCGATGGGAATGGTCATCTTGCGGATATCGCTGATGATCCGCCGCATCTTGCCGGCGAAGCGGTTGTAGCTTTCGGCCAGCTCGCGAAATTCGTCGTGGGAACGAGGCTTGAGATCCTGGGAGAAGTCGCCGCCTTCGTCGCTGATTTCGTCCAGCGCGCTGATCATCGAGCGAACGGGCGTCAGAATCAGGTGGCGCAGGTAAAGGATCTGCGCAACAAGCCAGACCAGGCTGAGCACGCTGAGCACGATCACGGCTGTCAGGCCGTTGTCGAGTGATGCGTTGATGCTGGCGACCAGTTCAGCGGAAGCCTGACCGTGTTCAAGCGCCGTGTTGATGGCGTTTTTCTGCTGGATGTAAAAGTACAGGTAGCCCAGGTTCACCGAATAGAGCACCAGCAGGCTCGCAAGCTTCTTGCTCAGCGAGTTCCAGAAGGTCCGTTCGCTCCAGTCATAGAGGTTTCGCAAGGTTCCCATCGTGGCTCTCTCCGTTTCTTGTTCTGTGCCTGCTCACGAAAGTGGTGCTGGGCATGCGCCCCTGCCGAATATGACGGCAAGTGCCGAACTATCTTCGGCTGGCAAATGCTAGATGGCAACTAGCCATTGAGCTGTTCGCAAGACGCTCTGCTTGATATCGGCCTGGTTGGCAGGAAGATGAATGGATGCCCATGTCGGCCATCGCATGGGAATCGCAGGGCTATCCTCTATACTGCCGCGCCCAAGTGAAACGCGCGGGCGAGCCGGTGAGTGAACTGCGCTCGTTCAACCACCCCAGCAAGGACATTCCATGCTCAACAACGACGTGCTGCGCAGCCTGCGTTATACCCTCAACGCCAGCGATGCGGAGATGGCCGAGATCACCCAGCTCACCGGCTGCGAGTTGCCTGAGGCTGAAATGACGGCCTACCTGAAGAAGGACGACGAGGCAGGCTACAAGCCGTGCGGCGACCGCATCATGGCGTACTTCCTCGATGGGCTGGTGATCCACAAGCGCGGCAAGGATGAAAGCCGGCCGGCGCCGCCCATCGAGCTGCCCCTGACCAACAATCTGATTCTGAAGAAGCTGCGTGTGGCCTTCGAGCTGAAGGAGGAGGACATGCTGGCGATTCTCAAGAACGCCGGGTTCCCGATCGCCAAGCCGGAACTCAGTGCACTGTTTCGCAAGGCCGGGCATAGCAACTACCGCGTCTGCGGCGATCAGTTGCTGCGTAACTTTCTCAAGGGCCTGGCGCAGGCCAAGCGCTAGCCGTTCCGTTGCGCGGCTGCTTCTAGCGCAACGGCAAACTGTCGATACAAGGAAAGGTGATACCGCGCTGAACGTTTGACCTCGTCTTGTTTACCAACTCCCGAGGAAGGGAGAACAATGATGAATCAGGTCACGCGTGTCCGAGTGGTTGCCGACGGGCTCTATTGGGCGGCTCTCTACGCCACGCTCTGGCTGGTGTTCGCCCAAGGGCGCGGTTGGGTTGCCGGGAGCTTGGCGGTGTCGCTGGCCGTCACCCTTAGTCTGTGGCTGAGGCTGCGTCCGTTGCGGCTACGCCTGCTCGCGCTGCCGGGTTTTCTGGCGTTCTTCTTTCAGCACATGTTCATTGGCGCCTGGGACGTGGCCCGGCGTGCGCTGCTGCCTGGCGCCACGTTGCAGCCGGCGTGGCACAGCTATTCGGTGGAATTGGCTTCGCCCCGGGCCCGCCTGCTGTTGGCTTCGCTGATCGGACTGCTTCCCGGCACCCTGGTCGCGCGCATCGAAGGCGATCAGCTGTGCATGCACATACTCGATGAACGCCTGGCTTGGCGGCCCACGGTGATCGAGCTGGAGCGGCACCTGCAGCAACTGCTTGGTGGTGACAGCCGATGATGGGCCTGTTTGCGCTGCTCCTGCTGCTGACCCTGGTGCTCGGCCTGTGGCGCGTTTGGCACGGGCCAGGGCGGGTCGACCGCTTGCTGGCGGTGCAGTTGCTGGGCACCAGTGGTACGGCGTTGCTCCTGATGCTCGCCCAGTGGCTGGGGCAGCCGGGCTTGCGCGATGCGGCGCTGATACTGGCGTTGCTGGCGGCGATGATCAGCGTCGCGCTGGTGCAGTTGCTGCGGCGGAGTCGCCATGGCTGACTGGCTGCTCATCCTGAGTAATCTGCTGCTGGCCGGCGGGTTGCTGTTCTTCGCCGCCGGCAGCGTCGGCTTGCTGCGTTTCCCCGATACCCTGAGCCGCCTGCATGCGCTGACCAAGGCCGATACTCTGGGGCTGGGCTTGGTGGTGGCGGGGCTGTCCCTGCATGCCGAAGGTCTCTTCGAGGTCGCGCAGATGGTGCTGATCTGGCTGTTGCTGCTGGCCTCCGGCGCCATCGCCTGTCAATTGCTGGCGCGTCAGGCCGACGAGGAGGGCGACGCGTGACGCAGTGGCTGCTCGATGGCGTGCTCGGACTGTTGCTCCTGACGCTGGCCGGCGGTGCGCTACATGTGCGCCAACTGTATGCCGGGGTGCTGCTGTTTACCGCCTTCGGCCTGGTGCTGGCGCTGATTTGGGCACGTCTGGGCGCGCCTGATCTGGCCCTGGCCGAAGCGGCGATAGGCGCCGGGCTGACGGGTGTGCTGCTGTTCTCTGCACTGGCGCGTCAACCTGTGGAAGGCAGCGAACCGCAAGTGCCGGGGCGCCGGCGATTGGCTGCCCTGGCCGTGATGCTGCCGTTGCTGATCCTGCTGATGGGGGAGCTGGCACCACTGGCTGAGCAGATCGCACCGCTGCCGGCGCGCATTGACCAGGCCATGCCGGACAGCGGCGTTGACCATACGGTGACGGCCGTCCTGCTCAACTTCCGCGCCTGGGACACCCTGCTGGAGCTGGCCGTGTTGCTCTTGGCGCTGCTGGGTGCGCGCCAGTTGGGGCCGGTGCGCCTGGGGTTGAGCGAACCCTGGCCGTTGCTGCGTGCCTGGAGCCGGATCCTCGCGCCGCTGCTGGTGCTGGCCGGCGGCTATGTGTTGTGGCGCGGCTCCAGCGCGCCCGGCGGTGCGTTCCAGGCCGGCGCGTTGTTGGCAGCGGGCGTGGTGCTTTTGCGCCTGGCCGATGTCCTTCCGGCGTTGCGCTGGTCGGCCTGGCCGCTGCGTTTGGCAGTGCTGCTGGGGCTGCTGCTGTTTGTGGCGGTAGCGGCACTGACGGCCTGGCTCGGGGATGGCTGGCTGCACTATCCGCCGGCCTGGAGCAAACCGCTGATTCTGCTGGTGGAGACGGCGGCGACGCTCTCCATCGCCGCCAGCCTGAGCCTGCTGGTGGTGGGCGATGAGCCGGAGCGTCAGCCATGAACAGTACGGTGTTCTGGCTTTCGATCGGCGTCGCGCTGTGGCTGCTGGGCTTGCATGGGCTGCTGACCCTGCGTCAGCCGTTGCGGCGGATCATCGCGATCAACCTGATGGGCAGCGGCGTGTTTCTGGTGATGATCGCCCTGGCGGCGCGTAGCACACCCACTGATCCGCTGCTGGTGGCGCTGGTGGTCACCGGGCTGGTGGTGGCGGTCAGCGCCACGGCGCTGGCCCTGCGCCTGAGCAGCGCGCTGGAGCAACCCCCGGAGGACGGGGAATGAGCGCGGCGCTGCTCAGCCTGCTATTGCCCTTGGGCGGTGCCCTGCTGCTGCTTTTGCTGCGGCCCCGGCATGAGTCGCGCTGGGTTATCGCATTGAACCTGGCCAGTGTGCTGGCCGCAGCCGTGGCTCTGCAGCTGGCGATGGAACACGGCGTGCAGCGCCTGCATATCGGCGGCTGGGAGATCGGCCTGGCGATCCGCTTGCAGCTGTCGCCGCTGGCGGCGCTGTTGCTGGTCTTTACTGCGGGTCTGCATCTGCTGGTGGCCTTGTACGCGGCAAGGATTTCCCACGCAGCCGGCAATCGCGACTTCTGGCCGCTGTCCTGCCTGTTGCACGCCGCGCTCGTTGCCCTGTGGCTGTCGGCGGATCTGTTCAACCTCTACGTGACGCTGGAGCTGCTCGGGCTGGCGGCTGTGGCATTGGTGTCGCTGGCCGGGCACAAGGCTTGGCGGCCAGCGCTCAATTACCTGCTGTTGTCCCTGGCCGGTTCGCTGGCCTATCTGCTGGGCGTGGCGATTCTCTACGGGCGCTACGGCGTGCTGGATATCCACCTGCTGGCCAATCTGGCCGAGGCCGACGGCGCGACCCGCGTGGCGTTGTTGCTGATGAGCCTCGGGCTGATGCTCAAGGCCGCGTTGTGGCCGCTGCACCTGTGGCTGCCGGCCGCCCATGCCGCGGCGCCGACGGCGGTCAGTGCACTGCTGTCGGCGCTGGTGGTAAAGGGGCCGCTGTATATCCTCTGGCTGCTCTGGAGCGAGATTGCACCTGCCGAGCTGGGGCGCGAGGCCGGCCTGCTGTTCGGCAGCGCCGGCGTGCTGGCGCTGCTGGCAGGCGGCTGGTCGGCGCTGCGAGCGCCGCTGATGAAAAGCCTGGTGGCCTATTCCACCGTAGCCCAGCTGGGCTACGCGCTGCTGGCCCTCGGGCTATTGCTGCACCTTGAGGAGCCCCGTCTGCATGCGGCGCTGTGGCTGTTCGTGCTGGCCCATGGTCTGGCCAAGGTGTCGATGTTTCTGGCGGCCGGCGAGCTGCAAAGCATTCTCGGCAGCAAGCGGGTGAAGGGAATGAGAGGCGCCAGCCAGAATGTACCGATCGCCCTCGGCGCCTTCGCCGTAGCCGGCGGCAGCCTGATCGGGCTGCCACCCAGCGGCGGCTTCCTGGCCAAGTGGCTGCTGTTGCAACCGCTGTTCGAGAACCCGCAGCACTGGCCCTGGGTGGTGGGTGTGCTGCTGGGTACGCTGATGTCCGCAGCCTATGTATTCCGCGTGCTGACTCATGGCTTCAACCGCGCACGCCCGAACCCGCCGAGCATTCGTGCCGACCGGCTGGCGCAGTGGCTGGCATTGCTGCCGGCGCTGCTGGTCTGGGGCCTGGCTCTGATCAGCGAGCCGCTGCTGCTGTGGCTGGGAGGACTCGGGCGATGAGCTGGAGCAGCCTGTTGCCGCTGGGCATTCTGCTCAGCTCGCTGTTGCCCGGGCTGGTCATCTTTGCTTTGAGCGAAGAGCAGAAACGTCTGCGGGTGGCGCTCAATCTGGGCGGTATCAGCGTCAAACTATTGCTGGTGGGGACCATGCTTTACGGCGTCAGCCAGGGCATGGAGTTTCGTTTCAGTCTGGCGCTTTTGCCCGGCGCGCCGTTGGTATTGCAGGGCGACGCGCTGTCTCTGCTATTTGTCAGCCTGTCCTCGGTGTTGTGGGCGCTTACCACGGTTTATGCCATCGGCTACCTGGAAGGCTCACCCCTTCGCTCGCGCTTCTTCGGCTATTTCAGCCTGTGCGTCAGCGCCACGGTCGGGCTGGCGCTGGCGGGCAATCTGGTGACCTTTCTGCTGTTCTACGAAATGCTGACCCTGGCCACCTTCCCCCTGGTGGTGCACCGGGGCACGCCGGAATCGCTGCGGGCCGGGCGGGTTTATCTGGCCTACACGGTGGGCGGCGGGGCGCTGGTGCTGATCGGCGTGGCGATGCTGCACAGCCTGGCGGGTACGCCGGACTTTCGCGCCGCCGGCTACCTGCTGGAGCAGGTGGAAGAGCACGGCCTGGCGCTGCAGGTGGCTTTCGTCCTGCTGATCCTCGGCCTCGGGGTAAAGGCGGCGCTGGTGCCGCTGCACGGCTGGCTGCCCAAGGCGATGGTGGCGCCGGCGCCGGTCAGTGCGTTGCTGCATGCGGTGGCGGTGGTCAAGGCTGGCGCCTTCGGTATCGTGCGGGTGGTCTACGACGTGTTCGGCGCCGAGGCCCTGAGCGTGCTGGAGTTGAACCGCCCGCTGCTGTGGCTGGCGGCGTTCACCATTCTTTATGGCTCGGTGCGCGCCTTGCAGCAGCAGGAGCTGAAAAAGCGCCTGGCCTACTCGACCATCAGCCAGGTCTCCTACATCACCCTGGGCGTCGCGCTGCTTGGGCCGGTAGCCGCGGTTGGCGGCCTGGTGCATCTGGTGCATCAGGGGCTGATGAAGGTGACGCTGTTCTATTGCGCCGGCAACTTCGCCGAAACCCTGGGCATCCACCGTATCCGCGAGATGGATGGCGTCGGGCGACGGATGCCCTGGACGATGGCGGCGTTCAGCGTGGCTGCGCTGGGGATGATCGGCGTCCCGCCCATTGCCGGCTTTATCAGCAAGTGGACCCTCGGCCTCGGCGCGCTGGAAGTCGGCCATGACTGGGTGGTGCTGGTGCTGCTTGGCTCGGCGCTGCTGAATGCCATGTATTTTCTGCCGCTGCTCTGGCGCGGCTGGTTCGCCAGGCCCGCTGCCTGGCATGACGACAACTTTGCCGGTGCGCGTTTCGAAACCCATTGGATGCTGTTGCTGCCGCCCTTGATTACCGCGTTGTTGTCGCTGCTGGTGGGCCTGCTGGCGGCTAGCGTGCTGAGTCCGCTGGGCTGGAGCCAGCTGATCGTCGAACGGGAGTTCGCCATATGAACGCCTGGGTTTGGCTGCTGGTGCCCTTCGCGCCGCTGCTCGCTGCGCTGTTCTTGCCGTTGTTGCGTGAGCGGCTGCAGCCCTGGCTGTGGCTGACCTGCGTGCCGGCACTGCTGGTTACCTGGCAACCGCCGCCCGCGCTGGAGCTGCCCTGGCTGTGGGAGGGCATACGCTGGGGTGCAGACGATACGCTGAGTCGCGCCTGGCTGGGGTTCACCGCCTTGCTCTGGGGCTGCGCCGCGGTGTTCGCCCATAGCAGCCTGGCCCAAAGTCCGCACAGGCTGCGTTTCTGGGTGTTCTGGCAGCTGGCGTTGACCGGCAATCTGCTGCTGATTGCCGCTACCGATGCGCTGAGTTTCTACCTCGGCTTCAGTGCCATGAGCCTCTCCGCCTACGGGTTGATTGTGCATCAGGGCGGGCCGGAGCCGCGTCGGGCCGGTCGGCTGTATCTGCAGCTGGCCGTGTGCGGTGAGATGCTGCTGCTGGCGGGGTTGCTGCTGCGGGTGCACGGGGCAGACCGGACGTTCGACTTTACCGGCTGGCAGGCGCAGCCCATCGACCACCTGACCTTGATCCTGCTGGTGCTTGGCCTCGGGCTCAAGGCGGGTTTCTGGCCGCTGCACGTCTGGCTGCCGCTGGCTCACCCAGCCGCACCAGCGCCGGCCAGCGCGGTGCTTTCCGGAGCGATGCTCAAGGCCGGGCTGCTGGGTATCTGGCGCTGTCTGCCGCAGGACGATCCGGTCCTCGCGGCCTGGAGTGCAGCGCTGTTGGCGGTGGGTTTGTTCGGCGCCTTGTATGCGGCACTGCTGGGGCTGTGTGCCGGCCGGTCCAAGGCGGTATTGGCCTATTCATCGGTGAGCCAGATGGGCTGGTGCCTGATGATCATTGCTCTGGCCTGGAGTCTGGAAGGGTCGCAAACGGCGATGCTGGCCGTGCTGCTGGTGTTTGGTGTCCACCACGGCCTGGCCAAGGGAGCGCTGTTTCTGGCCGCCGGAATGGCCCATCAGAGTCGTCTGCCGCGGCTGGCCTGGGCGCTGCTGTGGCTACCGGCGCTGGCACTGATGGGCACGCCGTTTACCAGCGGGGCGGCGGCCAAGCACCTGATGAAGGATGCCTGGCAGCAAAGTGTTTTCGATGCCTGGGCGCCTTGGCTCACCCTCGCCAGCTTCGCCACCGCGCTGTTGCTGCTGCGCGCGCTCTGGCTGATGCGCCGTGACCAGCAGCACGCTCCGGCGCACTCGCCGTCGCCGGCGCAATGGCTGCCCTGGGCGCTGCTCGGTCTGGCACCGGTGGTCTGGCCGTGGATCTGGCAGGTTTCCCGCGAGCCGCTGCTGGCTGGCCTGTATCCAGGAGGTATCTGGTCGGCGTCCTGGCCGTTGCTGGCAGCCATGGCGCTGGCCTGCCTGGCGCTCTGGCGCGGCTGGCGGGTGCCGGTGCGTCTGCAGCGAATGCCAAACCTGGCTTTGCGCGGTTCGCTGGCTCTGGCCAGGCTGTTGCGCCAACCGCCCTTGCCGGTACCGAAGCTTCGGCTCGAACCTGGGTACTGGCGTCAGCGCGAGCGGCGCTGGAATCGGCTGTGGGAAAGCAGCACTCTGGCTTTCAGCGCCTGGCTGCTGGTGGGGCTGCTCTGGCTCGGCTGGTTGTGGTGACCGAAATTAATCGGTCCGCAGCCTGATCTGAAAGGCGGCGCCGCCCAGTGGCGACTCACCGAGACTGAGTTCGCCGCCATAGCTGTCGAGAATGTCCTTGACCACCGCCAGGCCGATGCCCTGGCCGGGGTGCTGGCCGTCGAGGCGCTCACCTCGGCGGATGATCCGCGCCTGCTGGTCCAGCGGTACGCCGGGCCCGTCATCTTCGATACTCAACACCAGGTCGCCGTCGCCGATGTTGGCACTTACACGAATGTGCTGCAGACAGAGCCGGTAGGCGTTTTCCAGCAGGTTGCCGAGCAGCTCCATCAGTGCGCCTTGCTCCATCGGCACCTGACAGGAGCTGGGGAGTTGCAGCTCGACCTCCACGTGCTTGTCGCGGTAGACCTTGTCCAGCGTGCTACAGAGGCTGGTCAGCAGCGGTTCAAGCTCGGCCCGATGGCGCACCAGGCCGCTTTTGCCGAGGCTGGCGCGTTGTAACTGATAGCTGATCTGCTGGCTCATGCGCTCGATCTGCGAGCGCATGATCTGTGCCTGTGCGCGGCTGTGCGCTTGCGCCGAGAAGGTATCGCTGACGCCCTGCAGAACGGTCAGCGGAGTCTTCAGGCTGTGCGCCAGGTCACCGAGAGCGTTGCGGTACTGCTCGCGCTGACGACGCTCGCTGTCCAGCAGCCGGTTGAGCGAACGTGTCAGGCGTAGCAGCTCGCGCGGGTGGTCGTCGCTTAGCCGTTCGCGCTGGCCCAACTCGACCGCATCGAGCTCGGCGCTGACCCGTTTGAGCGTGCGAAAGCCCCAGGTCAGGCCGAGCCAGAGCAGCACCAGCAGTACCAGCAGGCCGCTGCCCAGCCAGAGATAGAGCTGGCGGCGAAACTCTTCGAACAGGCTGAGATATTCGCTGGTTGGCTGCATGGTGACGAAGCTGAAGGCGTTGTCGCGTCGGCCGGCCAGATGCAGTTCGACGTCATAGGCGAAATACTCGATGCCCTCCGCGTCGCGTACACGCAGGAACTCCGTCGTACGGCCTTCGTAGCGCGGGCGATAGTCGATGTGTTCGTCGACAGCCGAACGCGAGCGCCACACCAGCTCGCCGCGGCGATCGTAGATAAAGCCCAGCAGTTGCGCGTCCGGCAGGTTGAATTCTTCGTCGGGCAGCCGCTCGGGCATCGACAGCCGGCCGTCCTCGACCTGTGCGGCAGTGATCAGCGTAATGGCATCGGCGGCCAGGCGCTGCTCGATGACTTTCTCGAAGCTCAGGCTGAAGGCGCCCTGCAACACAGGCAGCAGGGCCAGCATAAACAGCACGGCCAGGCTTGCGGCGCCGAGCATCAGGCGCAGGCGCAGCGACATGGCGCCGGTGCTCAGGATACGGATGCGCGCCTGAAGCCGGCGCCAGCGTCGGTTCATCGGCAGCGCTCGGTGAACAGGTAACCCAGCCCGCGTACGGTTTCGATGGGTTTCATCGCGCACTGGCTTTCGAGCTTGCGTCGCAGCCGACCTACAAGCACTTCGATCACGTTTGGATCGCGCTCCTCGTTATCGCTGTAGAGCTGCTCCATCAGGCGCTCCTTGGCTACTACCTGCTGCTGATGGCGCATCAGATACTCGAGTATGCGGTATTCGTAGGCGGTCAGTGACAGCGACTCGCCATTGGCGGTGGCCTGCTTGCGGTTGAGGTCGAGCAGCAGCGGCCCGGCCTGGATGGTGGCCTGGGTGAAGCCGCTGGAACGCCGTAGCAGCGCATTCAACCGGGCTTCCAGCTCTTCGAACTGGAAGGGTTTGACCACATAGTCGTCGGCGCCGGCCGCCAGGCCTTCGACCTTGTCCTGCCAGTTGCCGCGGGCGGTGAGGATAAGAATGGGGAAGGTCTTGCCACCGCTGCGTAACTGGCGGATCAGGTCCAGGCCGCTGATACCGGGAAGGCCCAGATCGATGACGGCCAGGTCATGATTGAATTCCTGGCACTGATACAACGCCTCTTCGGCATCGGGCACTGCATCGACGATGTGCCCGCTCTCGCTGAGCCGGGCCTGCAAGTGGTGGCGCAGCAGCGCCTCGTCTTCCACCACCAGCACTTTCATATTCTCTTCTCCCCAGGTTCGAAGTTGCTGCGAGCCCCCAAAAGAAGGCCGAGCATTAGCCCGGCCGTCGTTCAACTGTCTGTCAGCGCGATGCCATCAGAAGTGATAGTTGAGGCCCAGGTAGACCTGCTTGCTGCTGTGCAGGTCAATCGAGCCCAGCTTGCCGACGCCACGTTCTGACACTTCGGTGCTGGCGTTGCTGCGCAGATAGCGATAGCCGGCTTCCAGCGAGGTATTGGTGCCGACGTTCTGCAGGATACCGGCCTGCAGACCGACCAGATAGCCGATGTCGCTGTCACGGCTGTAGCCGCTGGATTCGTTTTCCAGTTTGGTCAGACCGGCGCTAGCACCACCGAACAGGCGGGTGCTGTCGCCCAGCGGGACGAACATGTCATAGCTGCCGATAAGGTTCTGCTGGCGCAGCTTGAGGCTGCTGCCGTAATCGTCCGAGACATTCTCGTAAGTCATGTAGTAGCGGGCTTCGTCGGTCATCTGACCAGCACGCACACCCCAGGTGCCGCTGTTCTTGATGGTGTCGTCGAAGCGGTTTTTACCGGGCATGTTCTGCTGCAGTGAGCTGGACCGGTCGGTATTGATGGTGCTTTCGCCCCAGGTGAGGCCGGCGAAATTTTCCGCGGCATGGCTGCCCATGCTGAACATGCCAAAGGTGGTGGCCAGGGCCAGGGTGGTGATTTTCTTCATCGGTGACTCCTTTTCAAACTACAGGAACTGACGGTCCCCAGTCTGAAAGGTGGTCACTGAACCGCTGCTGAACCCAAGCTGAACCTGCGCTGAACGAACGGCCATTGGCGTGCCGTTGGTCCGCTTAAGCCTGCCGCTTGCGTCCAAACGGCAGCCTCACCGAATACCGGGCTCAGGCCCGGCAGGGCTCGGGTTGTTCCAGACGGCCGCGCAGGAGCAAGGCCGCTTCAGCGCGGTTGGCCGCTCCAATCTTGCGCAGCAGATTGTGGATATGGCTTTTGATCGTATGCGGGCTCAGGTTCAGCTGTTCGGCAATTTCGGCGTTCGACAGGCCCTGGCCGGCGAGCTTGAGAATTTCTCGCTCACGCAGCGTCAGCGATGGCCTGTTGCCAACCCGTTGGCGCATGCGGCGCCACTGGCTGAGCAGGCGCTCGGTCAGTAGGCGGGGCAGCCAGTCTCCGCCATCAAGCAGTACTTGAATGCCTTCCAGCAGATGTTCGGGCGTTGCATGGGCGTAGAACACGCCGCGAACGGCAGGGTATTGCTCAACCAGCTGCTCGGCCTCCTCTGGAGCGATGTTCAGCAGGGCTACCGGTACCTCTCCGTCCAGTTGCTCCAGAAACTGGGCCAGCTGTGTGGAGTCGTTGCTGTCGGCGTCGAGCAGATAGAGATCAGGGGCTGGCGCTCTGCTCTGGACGGAGCGCTCCAGGCTGACTTCAAGACGGATCTGCTCATTTATGAAGTGTTTGAAGAACAGCCCAAGCAGTTCGTTACTGGTAAGCAGGCACACGCAGGAAAGATTGCGTTCCTGATGGGTCAGATCCGCGTCGTCCATGTTCAATCCATTGTTATAAGAGGCTGAAAGTTACTAAACGACCGGCAACAGTCAGTGAAGTTCACCGCTTCGCTGGTTCAGGGCGTGTCCAGCGTGGCGCAAGAACGAAAAGGCGACGAACGGTAGCGAAACGGAGGGGATATGGCCTGCTGGTGAAAAGAAAGATTTTGTAATGCCCCCGATGAAACCCTTGGCGTGCCCTGCTGCCCGATTTTAGGTACTCACTGAGAAATGGAGAACGACATGAAAGCGACCAAAATTGCCGCATTTACCCTGGCCAGCCTGATGTCTACAGCTGTGTTCGCGACGGGCACCACTGGTACCGACCGCACCGAGAACGGCGGCTACGGCAGCATGGATGGAACCACCAATGAAGATACCCGTTCGGGCATGCCGGCCAGCCCGGGCATGAACACCGGCACCGGCGTTGATGCCGACACTGGCACTGGCACTGGCACTGGCACTGGCACTGGCACTGGCACTGGCACTGGCGTTGGTACCGGTACTGGTACTGACGGCATGGGGACCGGTACTGGCACCGGCGGTATGGGTACTGGCACCGGCACCGGTGGTGGTGCAGGCGGAGCAGGTGGTGCAGGCGGAGCGGGTGGCGCAGGTAACTGATGTTGAGACCAGCGTTGCTTGAAGCAAAGCCCCGGCCTCGACCGGGGCTTTTGCTTTGGCGGCCATGCTTGCCCGTACCGTTGAAACTCATGCTGCAGGAGGTTGCCAAACCAGGTATCACTTCAGGAGTGAGCCATGGACCTGCGTACGCTGATCTTCACCGCAACCCTGGTAGCCGCTGCTCCGGCGCTGGCAACTGGTACCGGACCAACGCTACCGGAGAAAAGCCGCGAGCATCCGCTGGACAACCGCGAGCCACGTCAGGACATCATCGACTCGCCTGACGAGCGCGAGCCGCGCCCGCCTACGCTGGACGCCCCTCCTGAAGTACCGCCGCTCGAGCCGGTCCAGCCACGACCGCAGCGGCAGCAGCGGCCAGAGACCGACAACCTGGAGAAAACCAGCGGCCGTGCTCTGCCGGCGAGCTGGGCTTTTGACTGAGCACAAAAAAGGGAGGCCGTAGCCTCCCTTTGGTCATCACCTGCCGATCAGAACAGGACGCGGCTGCGGATGGTGCCGTTGACCTTCTGCAGCTTCTCCAGCGCCAGCTCGGAGTACTGCTTGTCGACGTCGATCACCACGTAACCGACCTTCTCGTTGGTCTGCAGGAACTGACCGGCGATGTTGATGCCGTTGTCGGCGAAGACCTTGTTGATCTCGCTCATCACACCAGGGATGTTCTGGTGGATGTGCAGCAGGCGGTGCTTGTCGGGATGAGACGGCAGGGCCACTTCAGGGAAGTTGACCGATGACACCGAGGTGCCGTTGTCGCTGTACTTGACCAACTTCTCTGCCACTTCCAGGCCGATATTGGCCTGCGCTTCGGCGGTAGAACCACCGATGTGCGGCGTCAGGATCACGCGGTCCAGGCCACGCAGCGGGCTTTCGAACTCTTCATCGTTGGAGCGCGGCTCCACCGGGAACACGTCGATGGCGGCGCCGATCAGGTGCTCGTCCTTGATGGCGGCGGCCAGGTGATCCAGCTCGACCACGGTACCGCGAGCGGCGTTGATCAGGATGCCGCCCTTCTTCATGGCGCGGATTTCCTTCTCGCCGATCATCCACTGGGTGGACGGCAGCTCCGGCACGTGCAGGGAAACGATGTCGCACATGCCCAGCAGCTCGTACAGCGAGCCGACCTGGGTGGCATTGCCCAGCGGCAGCTTGGTCACCACGTCATAGAAGTAGACCTGCATGCCCAGGGACTCGGCCAGCACCGACAGCTGGGTGCCGATGGAGCCATAACCGATGATGCCGAGCTTCTTGCCGCGGATCTCGAAGGAGTTGGCTGCAGACTTGATCCAGCCGCCGCGGTGGCAGGAGGCGTTCTTCTCGGGGATGCCGCGCAGCAGCAGGATGGCCTCGGCCAGCACCAGCTCGGCTACCGAACGGGTGTTGGAGTAGGGCGCGTTGAACACGGCGATACCGCGCTCGCGGGCGGCATTGAGGTCGACCTGGTTGGTGCCGATGCAGAAGCAGCCGACAGCGATCAGCTTCTTCGCCGCATCGAACACTTCCTCGGTGAGCTGGGTGCGCGAGCGGATGCCGATGAAGTGGGCATCCGCGATCTTTGCCTTCAGCTCGTCGCCGGAGAGCGCGGTCTTGAGGTATTCGATGTTGGAGTAACCGGCGGCCTTCAGGGTGTCGATGGCGTTCTGGTGGACACCTTCAAGGAGAAGGAACTTGATCTTGCTCTTGTCGAGAGAGGTCTGGCTCATCTGTGTTTAAACCTTTAGGGCCGGAGGTTATGACGAGTGTCCAGCGAAGGCCGGCCGACCGGATAATGCCGGTTCGGGAGTCTGCCGAGGCACGTTTCAAAGGGGCTCGTATGCTAGCATACGAGCCCCCTGAAAGACCCATCCCCCGAGCTGAAGCGTGCTCAGGGTGACCATGAATCGTATGAGAGTTCCTGTGATGACCGATCCCGTCCTGATCGAAGAGCTGAAAACCCTGGTCGAGCCCGGCAAGGTCCTGACCGACGCCGAATCGCTGGCCGCCTACGGCAAGGATTGGACCAAGCATTTCGCTCCGGCGCCGTCGGCCATCGTCTTCCCCAAGACCGTCGAGCAGGTCCAGGCCATTGTGCGCTGGGCCAACACCCACAAGGTCGCCCTGGTGCCGTCCGGCGGCCGTACCGGGCTGTCCGCCGCGGCTGTCGCGGCCAACGGCGAGGTGGTGGTGTCCTTCGACAACATGAACCAGATCCTCGACTTCAATGCCACCGACCGCACCGTGGTCTGCCAGCCCGGGGTGGTCACCGCGCAGCTGCAGCAGTTCGCCGAGGACAAGGGCCTGTACTACCCCGTGGACTTCGCCTCTGCCGGCTCCAGCCAGATTGGCGGCAACATCGGCACCAACGCCGGCGGCATCAAGGTGATCCGCTACGGCATGACCCGCAACTGGGTGGCGGGCATGAAGGTCGTCACCGGCAAGGGCGACCTGCTGGAGCTGAACAAGGACCTGATCAAGAACGCCACCGGCTATGACCTGCGCCAGCTGTTCATCGGCGCCGAGGGCACCCTGGGCTTCGTGGTCGAGGCCACCATGCGCCTGGAGCGCCAACCGACCAACCTCACCGCGATGGTGCTGGGCACGCCGGATTTCGACTCGATCATGCCGGTACTGCACGCCTTCCAGGACAAGCTGGACCTGACCGCCTTCGAGTTCTTCTCCGACAAGTGCCTGGACAAGATCCTCGGCCGCGGCGACGTACCCGCGCCGTTCGAAACCCGCGCGCCCTTCTACGCGCTGCTGGAGTTCGAGGCCACCACCGAGGAGCGTGCCGACCAGGCCCTGGCGACCTTCGAGCATTGCGTCAACGAAGGCTGGGTGATCGATGGCGTGATGAGCCAGAGCGAGCAGCAACTGCAGAACCTCTGGAAACTGCGCGAATACATCTCCGAAACCATCAGCCACTGGACGCCATACAAGAACGACATCTCGGTGACCGTGAGCAAAGTGCCGGCCTTCCTGGCCGACATCGATGCCATCGTCAGCCAGAACTACCCGGATTTCGAGGTGCTCTGGTACGGCCATATCGGCGACGGCAACCTGCACCTGAACATCCTCAAGCCGGAAGCGCTGTCCAAGGACGAGTTCTTCGAAAAATGCGCTTCGGTGAACAAGTGGGTGTTCGAAACCGTCGAGAAGTACAACGGTTCGATCTCCGCCGAACACGGCGTCGGCATGACCAAGCGTGATTACCTCGAGTACAGCCGCTCGGCTGCGGAAATCGAGTACATGAAGGCGGTCAAGGCGGCGTTCGACCCCAATGGCATCATGAACCCTGGCAAGATATTCGCGGTTTGAAGCACGGCGGGTGTTACCCGCCTAGGGCATCGGCGGGATAACCGCCCCACGGATTAAGGATCACCCATGACCTACAAGCATCAATACACCGATGGCACGCCGATCCACTTTCCCCTGGGCAAGGTGGTTTGCGTCGGTCGCAACTACGCCGAACATGCCAAGGAACTGAACAATCCGGTGCCCACCGAACCGCTTCTGTTCATCAAGCCCGGCAGCTGCGCAACGGATCTCGATGGTGGCTTCGCTATTCCTGCCGACCGTGGAGCGGTGCACTACGAGGCGGAGATTGCCGTGTTGATCGGCAAGCCGCTGTCGCGCCGGCCCAACGAGGAAGAAGTCCGCGATGCCATTTCCGGTTTCGCCCCGGCACTGGATCTGACCCTGCGTGACGTGCAGGCGCAGCTCAAGGAAAAGGGCCACCCGTGGGAAGTCGCCAAGAGCTTCGACGGGGCCTGCGTTCTGGCGCCCTTCGTGCATTCCAGCACGGTGGAAGACCTGACCGATATCGGCATCCGTCTGAGCATCAACGGCGAGCTGCGCCAGGACGGCAACAGCAGCCAGATGCTCAACGCCATCCTGCCGCTGCTGCAGCATATCGCCGGCCACTTCAGTCTGCAGCCGGGTGACGTGGTGCTGACGGGCACGCCAGCCGGTGTGGGTCCGCTGGCTTCGGGCGATACGCTGACGCTGGAGCTGGTCGGGCTGTCGAGCTTCGAAAGCCGCGTACTCTGAGCCGTAGCGGCGGGGCAATCCCGCCGCTTTGCGTTTCCTGCTGATGGCTGCCGTGCTGTAATGCGCGTCCTTTCGCTGGAACCTTGTCCATGCCCCCCATTGCCACTCGCACGCCGCGCTGGCGGCTGATCCTCAATTCCTGCTTGTTGCTGGCCCTGGCCGCTTTTCTGATTACTGGTCATCAGCTGCACTGGGATGACCAGCTGCGGTTGTACTGGGCCGAGAAGCACGTGGGTGCTGAGCAGCGCGCGGCCAGTATCTGGCTGCCTGACTACGAGTTGGTACTGGAGACGACCCTGGCTGGGCTGGAAGAGGATGAAACCTCGGGCCTGACCTGGAACCCGCTGACGGGCACGCTGTGGACCGTCACCGGGCAGAACCCGCAGCTGGTCGAATTCACCCCGGCGGGCCTGGTGTTGCGACGCATACGGCTGAACGGTTTTTCCGATCCCGAGGCCGTCGAGGCCATTGGCGATGGGCGCCTGGCTGTGGTTGACGAGCGTCGACGACTGGTGGCGCTGGTGAATCCCGAGCCGGGCGTGGACAGCATCGATCTGGACGATCTGGTCGTGCATGACCTGGGCTTTGCCGATGCGGGCAACAAGGGTTTCGAAGGCTTGGCCTGGAACCCCCATACGCAACGCCTGCTGCTGGCCAAGGAGCGTGACCCGCAAGGGCTGTTCGAACTGCCGTTTCCTGGTGAAGACGGCGACTTTGGCGTGCTTGAAGCACTGCCAAGGCAGCCGCTGGTGGTGCGTGATATTTCCTCGTTGGCCTTCGACCCCGTGAGCGGCCATACCCTGATGCTCTCGGACGAGTCTCGCCTGCTGGTGGAGCTTGATCTGCAAGGTAAGCCGCGCAGCTTCATGGCGCTGTTTGGCGACTTGAATGGCCTGGTTCAGGGGATCAATCAGGCCGAGGGCGTGGCGATGGATGGGCGGGGCAACATCTACGTGGTCGGTGAGCCCAACCGCTTCTATGTATTCAAGCGGACGGCCCGCTAAAGGCTGGAGGTCGGGCCGTGCCGCTCTTCAGGTTCAGGTGGTCGCTGCAGTGCTTTCGTCCAGCAGGCTTGCCCCCGGGGCGTGGTTGCGTACCGATTCGCAGCCTTTTTCCGCACTGCTCAGGCTGGCGTACATCTGGCTCTGGCCGATGACCTGTCCGTTGGTCGCCTTGAGCACGAAGTAGGGTTTGCCGCTGCTTGATTCACGTATCTCGAACGCGCCTTCGCGCGAGGCGTTCTTGCGTACCGAGTCGATGCCGTTGATGGCCGAGGCATGGGCCTTGTACTGCTCGCTGGAGAGAATGACCTGGCCGTTGCTCGCCAGCAGGTTGAAATGAAACTGGCCGTTGTTGCCTTTCTTCAGATGAAACTTGCCGGACATGGCGATGCTCCTGTCATGACCTGCGCCGGGGTCGGTGCAGTATCAACAAGCGTAGCTGCAATTCGGCATGCCGCTGCGCTTCAGCGTGAGCGTCTGCATGCCGTCCGGGTGCCCGTGGTAGACCGGGTTGCCGCCCAGCCAGGCAGCTCCCGAGCGAAGTGCTGCGGGGTGGAGTAGCCGGCCAGTTCACCAATTCATCGCAGGCTTCTGCGCGGAGCTTGACCCTATGGTGACAGGGGATTCAGGGTGTGTACTGCGCAACAGGCATTCGTTACTCCTGCGAGGTCTCCATGAAAAGTTGCTGTGGCCATGAGCATGACCACGAACCGGCGGTATCGACCGCCCGGGTTCTGGCGCCAGGTAGCACGCGCATTCGTATCGAACAGATGGACTGCCCCACCGAGGAGCGCCTGATTCGTGATGCGCTGGCGGGTGTACCCGGCGTTGGCGAGCTGCAGTTCAATCTGTTGCAGCGGGTGCTGAGCGTCAGCCATGAAGAGGGTGCGCTGGAGCGGGTGATCTTGGTCATCGAGAAGCTGGGATTCACCCCGGTGGTGGAAGACGAAGCCGCACCGCAAACCGGCCCCGAACAGCTCTCGACGAAAAAGCACTGGTGGCCGTTGGCCTTGTCCGGGGCAGCAGCGCTAGCCGCGGAGATCGTCCACTTCAGTGGGGCAGGGCCGCAGTGGCTGGTGGCCGGCCTGGCCCTGCTGGCGATCCTGCTCTGCGGCTTGAACACCTACAAGAAGGGCTGGATTGCCCTGAAAAATCGCAACCTCAATATCAATGCCCTGATGAGCATTGCCGTGACTGGCGCGGTGCTGATCGGCCAGTGGCCGGAAGCGGCCATGGTGATGGTTCTGTTCACGCTTGCCGAGCTGATTGAAGCGCGCTCGCTGGATCGGGCACGCAACGCCATACGTGGCCTGATGGATCTGGCGCCACCCCAGGCGACGGTGATGCAGGCCGATGGCCGCTGGCTGGAGCTGGACGTGCAGTCCGTCAATCCGGGCGATGTGGTGCGCGTGCGGCCTGGCGAGCGTATCGGCCTGGACGGCGAGGTGATTTCCGGAAGCTCAACGGTCAACCAGGCACCTATCACCGGTGAAAGCCTGCCGGTGGAGAAGCGCATCGGCGATCAGGTTTTTGCCGGCACCATCAATGAAGCGGGCTCGCTGGAGTTTCGCGTGTCGGCGGCGGCGCGTGATACCACTCTGGCGCGGATTATCCATGCCGTAGAAGAGGCCCAGGGCTCCCGGGCACCGACACAGCGCTTTGTCGATCGGTTTTCGCGTATCTATACACCATTGGTGTTCCTCTTCGCCCTGCTGGTTGCCGTGCTGCCACCTCTGCTGCTGGGCGGCGCCTGGTTCGACTGGATTTACCGTGCCCTGGTGTTGCTGGTGGTGGCCTGCCCCTGCGCGCTGGTGATTTCCACGCCGGTGACGGTGGTCAGCGGCCTGGCGGCAGCGGCGCGCCGGGGCATCTTGATCAAGGGTGGCGTGTACCTGGAAAACGGGCGCCATCTGCAGGTCTTGGCGCTGGACAAGACCGGCACCCTGACCCACGGCAAACCGGTGCAGACCGACAGCCTGAACCTGTTTGGCGATGACGAACCAACCCATGCTGGCTGGGCGGCAAGCCTGGCGGCGCGCTCTGACCATCCGGTATCCAGAGCGCTGGCCCGCCACGCCGAAGAGCAGGGTCTGGCGCTTCTGGAGGTGGATGATTTTACTGCGCTGCCCGGGCGCGGCAGCCAGGGCCGGGTTACCGGCAGGCTGCTCTACCTGGGCAATCATCGGTTGGTCGAGGATCTGGGGCTGTGTTCTGCGCCGCTGGAAGAGCGCCTGGAAGCGCTGGAGCGTCAGGGCAAGACGGCGGTGGTGCTATGCGATGAGCAGCGTGCGCTGATGCTGTTCGCCGTTGCCGACACGGTGCGCCAAAGCAGTCGTGAGGCACTGGCCGAACTGCAGCAGCTGGGTATTCGTACCTGCATGCTAACGGGTGATAACGCCCACACCGCGGCAGTCATTGCCGAGCAGGTGGGAGTCGCCGAGGCGCAGGGGAATTTGCTGCCGGCCGACAAGCTGGGGTGGATCGAAGCGCGTCAGGTACAGGGCCAGATGGTCGGCATGGTCGGTGATGGCATCAACGATGCGCCGGCGCTGGCCAAGGCGCAGATTGGCTTCGCCATGGGCGCAGCCGGCACCGACACGGCCATCGAAACAGCGGATGTCGCGCTGATGGACGACGACTTGCGCAAGATTCCGGCGTTTGTTCGCCTGTCACGGCAGACCGCGAGCATCCTCAAACAGAACATCGCGCTGGCGCTGGGTATCAAGGCGTTGTTTCTGGGCATGGCCCTGGCCGGCGAGGCAACCATGTGGATGGCGGTATTTGCCGACATGGGTGTGAGCCTGCTGGTGGTGTTCAACGGCCTGAGGTTGTTGCAGAAGTGAGTACGGAGAGCGCCGGACGATAAGCGATAGGTTCTCTCGTCCGGCTTTCCGGTCATTCAGGCGTTAACGCTTGAGTGTCTGTACGCCATCCTTGGTGCCCAACAGCAGCACATCCGCCGGGCGCGCGGCGAACAGGCCGTTGCTGACCACACCGACGATATTGTTGATCTGCGCCTCGACATCGGGGGCGAAGCCGATCATCAGGTTGTGTACGTCGAGAATCACGTTGCCGTTGTCGGTCACCACGCCCTCGCGGTACACCGGATCGCCGCCCAGCTTCACCAGCTCACGGGCGACGTGGCTGCGGGCCATGGGGATGACTTCCACCGGCAGCGGAAAGGTGCCGAGACGTTCGACCAGCTTGCTGGCGTCTGCGATGCAGATGAAGGTTCGTGCCACTGCTGCGACGATCTTCTCGCGAGTCAGTGCCGCGCCGCCGCCCTTGATCAGCTCCAGATGGCCGTTGGCCTCGTCGGCGCCGTCCACGTAGAACTCCAGATCGTGCACGTTGTTCAGGTCGTAGACCGGAATGCCGTGCTGCTTCAAGCGCTCGGCCGTGCTGTCGGAACTGGCCACGGCGCCGTCGAAGAAACCCTTGTGCTTGGCCAGCAGGTCGATAAAGAAGTTGGCGGTCGAGCCAGTGCCGACGCCGACGATGCTGCGGTCGTTGAGTTGCGGGACGATAAGGTCTACGGCGGCCTGGGCGACGGCCTGCTTGAGTTGGTCCTGGGTCATGGCTGGAGTCCGGGGCGGGAATTCGAGGGGGTCAAAGTATACCGGTGCCGGACGTGTCGGTCTTGTCCGCTGGCCGATTGCCGGTGGTCGGCGGGGTGTCGTGGGAGTAGACTCGGCGGTCTTCGCAAGCCCCGCCAAGATACCCATCATGCTCGAACAGTACGTCAAGAAGATCCTCACCTCGCGCGTCTACGACGTGGCCGTGGAAACTCCGCTGCAGCCCGCTCGCCAGCTCTCCGAGCGTCTCGGTAACCAGGTTCTGCTCAAGCGCGAGGATCTGCAGCCGGTGTTTTCCTTCAAGATTCGCGGCGCTTACAACAAGCTGGCGCAGCTTTCTGCCGAGGAACTGGCGCGCGGTGTGGTTACCGCATCGGCCGGCAACCATGCCCAGGGCCTGGCGCTGGCAGCGCGCGAATTGGGGATCAAAGCCACCATCGTCATGCCGCGTACCACACCGGAGCTGAAGGTTCAGGGCGTACGCGCCCGTGGCGGCAAGGTCGTGCTGCACGGTGATGCTTTCCCCGAGGCGCTGGCGCACTCGCTGAAACTGGTCGAGGAAAAGGGCTACGTCTACGTCCATCCCTATGACGACCCGGACGTGATCGCCGGGCAGGGCACGGTGGCCATGGAGATCCTCAGTCAGCATCAGGGGCCTTTGGACGCTATCTTTGTGCCGGTGGGCGGTGGTGGGCTGATCGCTGGGGTGGCGGCCTACATCAAGTACCTGCGTCCGGAAACCCGGGTCATCGGCGTCGAACCGGATGATTCCAACTGCCTGCAACAGGCCTTGGCCGCCGGTGAGCGGGTGGTGCTGCCCCAGGTCGGGCTGTTTGCCGACGGTGTGGCGGTGGCGCAGATTGGCGAGCACACCTTCGATATCTGCAAAGACCATGTCGATGAAGTCATTACGGTCAGTACCGACGAGCTGTGCGCCGCGATCAAGGACATTTACGACGACACCCGCTCGATCACCGAGCCTGCGGGTGCGCTGGCGGTGGCCGGCATCAAGAAGTATGTCGAGCGCGATGGCGTTACCAACCAGGTGCTGGTGGGTATCGATTCGGGTGCCAACATCAACTTCGATCGCCTGCGCCATGTGGCCGAGCGCTCCGAGCTGGGCGAGAAGCGCGAAGCTATCATCGCTGTGACCATTCCCGAGCAGCCGGGCAGTTTCAAGGCCTTCTGCGCGGCCATCGGCCGGCGCCAGATCACCGAGTTCAACTACCGTTATCACCAGAACGGCTCGGCACATATCTTCGTCGGGGTGCAGACGCACCCGGAAAATGATCCGCGCGAAGCATTGGTGGAAGGGCTGCGGGAAAAAGGCTTCCCGGTTCACGATCTCACCGAGAATGAACTGGCCAAGCTGCACATCCGTCATATGGTGGGCGGCCATGCAGCCGGCGTCAGTGATGAGATGGTGTTGCGCTTCGAGTTTCCGGAGCGGCCCGGTGCGCTGTTCAACTTCCTCAACAACCTGGGCGGGCGCTGGAATATCTCGATGTTCCACTACCGCAACCACGGCGCCGCCGATGGCCGGGTGGTAGCGGGCCTGCAAGTGCCTGCCGAGGAACGTCATCTGCTGCCGGCAGCGTTGGACAAGATCGGCTACCGCTATTGGGATGAGACGGATAATCCGGCCTATCAGCTGTTTCTGGGCTGACGAGGGAACAGATGGAACATTACAAGCTGCTGTACTTCATCCATGCGGCGCTGGCCGTCCTGGTATCGCTGGGGCTGATCGCCCACATGGTCATCCTGTGGAAGGCATGGCGCCGCGCCGATGCTGGCGTGCTGCAGCAGAAACTCAAACGCACCCGCCAGATCTCCCTTCCGCTGCTGGCGGTTCTGGCCTTGCTGCTGCCGTTAAGCGGCTGGTGGCTGGTGCATCTGGCCGGGTGGCCGCTGGGTCAGCTATGGCTGCTGGCCAGCTCGGTGCTGTTCCTGTTGCTGGTGCCTCTGGGACTGCTGCTGGGCGGGCGTCTGCGCGCCTGGCAGGCCCTGGGCGAACAGCCGGCACCGCCCAGGCTGCCGCGTTTCGCCCTGGCGTACGCGGGGCTGATCCTGCTGGTTCTGGTTGCGATCATGGGCCTGATGGGCGCCAAGCCGGTCTGATGCGCATCCTGCTGGTGGGTGCCAGCGGCTTTATCGGCCGGCATCTGCTGCGGGCACTGCATGCTGAAGGCCACTCGCTGGTCGCCACCTCGCGCTCGGGGCAGGGATCCGCTTGGCCGGGAGTCGAGTGGCGGGCGCTGGACCTCGCCTTGCTGGCCACTGACGCCGCGCATTTTCGCTGGCCGCCTTGGGCGCTGGCGATCAGCCGGATGTCCCTTTCCTTGCCAGCAAGTCCCTGGCCGATAAGCACCTGCTCGGTCTGAACGTGCCCGCCGTAGTGCTGCGCCCGTCGCTGGTGCTGGGCGAGGGCGGCGCCAGTAGCGGCTGGTTGAGCCGCATGTCGCCCTGGCCATTGATCCCCGTATTGAGTACCCAGGTACGCATGCAGCCGCTGCATGTGGACGATCTTGTTGCCGCCGTGCTTGGGCTGTTGCGCCGCTGGCCGGAGCGATCCTGTGTTCTGCCTCTGGTCGGCCCGCAGGCGATGACGCTGCCGCAGTTGCTCGATCAGCTGCGAGCGGCTCAGGGCTGGGCACCGGCACGCTACCTCCAGGTGCCGGCGCCGTTGGCCGGATTGGGCGCAAGGCTTGGGGATCGCTTCGGTTGGCGGGCGCTGAACACGCAGACGCTGAGCCTGGCGAGACGCGGCAACCTGGCCGATGCCGGCGCGATGAAGACGGCGATCGGCTTTGCGGCCGCGCCTCTGGCGAGTCGCCTGAGCGAGTGGCCGCGCCCGGAGCGCAGCGTTACTACAGCGCTGCGCCCGTTGCTGTTGGCTGTACTGGTGCTGATCTGGCTGGGTACGGCAGTTGTTTGCCTGGGGCCGGGTCATGGCTGGGGGCTGCGGATCATGGCCGAAGTTGGCGTGCACGGCTGGATGGCGACGGCGGCGGTGGCCGGGGGAGCCCTGGTCGATGGGCTGCTGGGCATCGGTCTGCTGCTACGGCGCTGGCGTCGCCATGCGCTGCGTGCACAGCTGGCACTGATGCTCGGGTATATGCTGATCATCAGTCTCTGGCTGCCGCACTACTGGCTCGACCCGTTCGCGGCGGTGGCGAAGAATGCCGTGCTGCTGGTCGCCACGCTTTGGCTGCTATGGACAGAACCGCAGGAGCGCCGCCGATGAGTCTCTATCTGCTGCTCAAGACGCTACATATCCTGTCGTCCACGGTGCTGTTCGGCACCGGGCTCGGCTCGGCCTACTACAGCTGGCGCGCCTGGCGCAGCGGCAAGGTCGAGGTGATCGCCGTGACCTTCCGCCACCTGGTCTTCGCCGACTGGGCCTTCACCGCCACCACCGCCGTGATCCAGCCGCTCAGCGGCCTGGCCCTGGTGCATCTGGCCGGCTTCGACCTGAGCCAGCCGTGGCTGATGTGGAGCATTGCGCTCTACGTCCTCGCCGGTGCCTGCTGGCTGCCGGTGGTCTGGCTGCAAATCCGCGTGCACAAGCTGGCCGAGCAGGCGCTGCGTGACGGCACGCCGCTACCGGCCGAGACGTTTCGCTACATGCGCTGGTGGTTCGCACTCGGCTGGCCGGCGTTCATTGCCTTCGTGGTGATCTTCTACCTGATGGTGAGCAAGGGCGCTTAACGCAGGCTGATGATGTCCCAGCCGCGCTGCTCGGCAATTTCCCGCAGGGTCGGGTCAGGGTCCACCGCCACCGGATGCGTGACGCGCTCAAGCAGCGGCAGGTCGTTGCGCGAATCGCTGTAGAAATAGGCGCCTTCGAGGCTATGTCCAGTTTCTTTCAGCCAGCGCTCGATGCGCGTGACCTTGCCTTCCTGGAAGCATGGCGTGTCGGTCAGACGGCCGGTGTAGCGCCCGTCCTGCATCTCGCATTCGGTGGCCAGCAGCGTATCAACGCCCAGCCGCGCGGCGATCGGCCCGGTGATAAAGCGGTTGGTGGCGGTGATGATCACCACCTGATCACCGGCCTCATGATGTTGACGCACCAGCGCCTCGCCCTTGGCCAAGACGATAGGTTCGATGAACTCGGCCATGAACTGTCGGTGCCACTCGTCCAGTTGCGCCATTTCGCTGCGCCCCAGCAGTTCTTGGCAGAAGTTCTGGTAGGCCAGGACGTCCAGCTTGCCGGCCAGGTAATCCTGGTAGAAGGCATCGTTGCGTGCCTTGTAGTCGGTACTGTCGACGATGCCGTGACGGCAGAGAAATTCACCCCAGGCGTGGTCGCTGTCACCGGCCAGCAGGGTGTTGTCGAGATCGAATAGAGCCAGGCGCACGTGGCGAACCCTCACGATGAAAAACGCGCAGCATAGCGGGAATCCCCACTGTAGGGCAGTCGGGAAGGCCTTGGCGGCTGCCTGCAGAGCCTGTTGTAGAACAGGCCAATATCCGGCTTTCGGCTGCTCGCCTTTTTGTGGAACAATGCGGCGCACATGCGTCTGCGAGGTTGTGTGCCGTGATCGACTCGGATGGTTTTCGCCCCAACGTCGGCATCATTCTGACCAATGATGTCGGGCAGGTGCTGTGGGCACGGCGGATCAATCAGGATGCCTGGCAGTTTCCCCAGGGCGGTATCAATCCCAACGAGACCCCGGAAGAGGCGCTGTACCGCGAACTTAATGAAGAGGTCGGGTTGGAGCCGCATGATGTGCGTATCCTGGCCTGCACCCGAGGCTGGCTGCGTTATCGCCTGCCGCAACGCCTGGTACGTACCCATAGCCAGCCGCTATGTATCGGACAGAAGCAGAAGTGGTTCCTGCTGCGTCTGACCGGCGCCGAGGAGCGAGTACGCATGGATGTCACCGGCAAGCCCGAGTTCGATGGCTGGCGCTGGGTCAGCTACTGGTACCCGCTGGGCCAGGTGGTCACCTTCAAGCGCGAGGTCTATCGTCGCGCCCTTAAAGAACTTGCTCCGCGGCTGATGTCGCGGGACTGACGGGAGAAAGCCTCTGAGCATGCTCGGCACGCTGCGCAAGATTGTCCAGGAAGTGAACGCCGCCAAGGACCTCAAGGCGGCGTTGGGCATCATTGTGCTGAGGGTACGCGAGGCCATGGGCAGCCAGGTCTGCTCGGTCTACCTGCTCGATCCCGAGTCGGATCGCTTCGTTTTGATGGCTACCGAGGGTCTGAACAAGAAGGCCATCGGCAAGGTCAGCATGGCCCACAACGAGGGCCTGGTGGGTCTGGTGGGCTCCCGCGAAGAGCCGCTTAACCTCGAACACGCTTCCGAACATCCGCGCTACCGCTACTTCGCCGAAACCGGCGAGGAGCGCTATGCCTCATTCCTCGGTGCGCCAATCATTCACCATCGCAGGGTCATGGGTGTGCTGGTCATTCAGCAGAAAGAGCGCCGCCAGTTCGACGAGGGCGAAGAAGCCTTCCTGGTCACCATGAGCGCGCAGCTGGCCGGCGTCATCGCCCATGCCGAAGCCACCGGCTCGATCCGAGGCTTCGGCCGCCAGGGCAAGGGCATTCAGGAAACCCGTTTCCTCGGCATCGCCGGTGCGCCTGGCGCAGCTGTCGGTAGCGCCGTGGTGGTCTTGCCGCCGGCTGATCTGGATGTGGTGCCGGACAAGCATATCGAGGACATTCCCGCCGAGCTGGCGCTGTTCGAGGCGGCGCTCGAAGCGGTTCGGGCGGACATGCGCGCACTCTCGCAGAAGCTCTCCTCGCAGATGCGCAAGGAAGAGCTGGCGCTGTTCGACGTCTATCTGATGATGCTCGATGACTCCGCCCTGGGTGGCGAAGTGGCCGCGGTGATCCGCACCGGCCAATGGGCCCAGGGGGCCTTGCGTCAGGTGGTCAGCAACCATATCGCGCGCTTCGAGATGATGGACGATGACTACCTGCGCGAACGCGCTTCGGACATCAAGGACATCGGCCGGCGCCTGCTCGGCAATCTGCAGAAGGCGCACAAGCAGGCGTTGACCTATCCCGAACGAACCATTCTGGTCAGCGAGGAATTGACTCCGGCGATGCTCGGCGAGGTGCCTGAAGGGCGTCTTGCGGGCATGGTTTCGGTGCTGGGGTCGAGCAACTCCCACGTCGCCATCCTGGCCCGCGCCATGGGTATTCCGACGGTAATGGGCGCGGTGGACCTGCCCTATTCGAAGGTCGATGGCATCGAGTTGATCGTCGACGGTACGCGCGGCGAAATCATCACCAACCCGGGCAAGGTGCTGCGCGAGCAGTACCTGCAGCTGGCCGAGCAGGAACGACAGCTGTCCGCCGGGCTCGATGTATTGCGCGAGCTGCCGTGCGAAACCACCGACGGCCACCGCATCCCGCTGTGGGTCAATACCGGGCTGCTCGCCGACGTGGTGCGCGCCCAGGAGCGCGGCGCCGAGGGTGTTGGGCTGTACCGCACGGAAGTGCCCTTTATGATCAAGGAGCGCTTTCCCAGCGAGAAGGAGCAGATGGCGATCTATCGCGAACAGCTCCAAGCCTTCCATCCGCTGCCGGTAACCATGCGCACCCTGGATATCGGCGGCGACAAATCACTGCCGTACTTTCCGATCAAGGAGGAGAATCCCTTCCTCGGCTGGCGCGGTATCCGGGTGACGCTGGATCATCCGGAAATCTTCCTGCTACAGATTCGCGCCATGCTCAAGGCGAGCGTAGGCCTGAACAATCTGCGCATCCTGCTACCGATGATCTCCGGTACCCGCGAGCTGGAGGAATCGCTGCACCTGATCCATCGCGCCATAGGCGAGGTGCGCGACGAAGGCATGGACGTGCAGGTGCCGCCAGTCGGGGTCATGATCGAGGTGCCCGCCGCGGTCTACCTCACCCGTGAACTGGCGCGGCAGGTAGACTTCATTTCGGTCGGCTCCAACGACCTGACCCAGTATCTGCTGGCCGTTGATCGCAACAATCCGCGGGTCGCCGATCTCTACGACTACCTGCATCCGGCGGTGCTTGAAGCGCTGCAGCGAATCGTCAAGGAAGCCCACGAAGAGGGCCGACCGGTAAGCATCTGCGGCGAGATGGCCGGCGATCCGGCGGCTGCCATGCTATTGCTGGCGATGGGCTTCGACAGCCTGTCGATGAACGCCACCAACCTGCCCAGGGTGAAATGGCTGTTGCGCCAGATCAGCATGCAGACCGCCAAGGACTTGCTGGCCAGGGTTATGACGATCGACAGCCCCGAGGTTACCCATGCCACCGTGCAGCTGACCCTGCGCAACCTCGGTCTGGACAAACTGACCAATCCTTCTGCGGCGGTCTGAGAAGCCGCCTCCAAGCGGACTTCTGCCGCAGAGCAGAACCTGTCGGTCTTGGGCTCGCTGTCCGTATAAATCCGGCCCCGCGCTAAAAGCTCGCGGATAAATCCGCCCTACAGAAGCTGGCTGCAATTTTGTAGGGTCGGGGTCTCAGCAGCCTTAGGGTGAACGAAATGTACTTCGCCCAGCCTGCCATCGGGCCCAAAGGCGCGCTCACGGATTTCCAGAGAACCATCACGACGGCGAACCAACGCCGTGCTGGCGCGGGTGCCGTAGTTCGGGCTGGCAATGAATATGCTGGACAGCAAGGTTTCCAGTTCAAGAGTTACGCCGGTATTGGGCAACTGATCGATCGGTGCCTTCTGGGTATCGGCCAGCAATTCCAGCAACGCTTCGCTGTCGGGGCGCTCCAGGCAGTTGGCCAGTGCCGCCTTGGCTCGCAGCAGTTTCGGCCAGGGCGTGTCCAGCGAGGCGTTGGAAAGCCCGTACAGGCCCGGCTCAAGCGCGCGTGGAGTCCCTTCATGGGAGTTCAGATGCCAGAGGGTCTGGCTGTCACCCACCAGCAGGTTGAAGCCGGCGTAGTCGGCGCACCGGGACTGCAGGTCCGCCATGTAGGCTTCGGGTGATAGCCCACTGGCCAGGAAGCGCTCCGGCAATTCCCCGCGCGAGCGAGGACTGACCGGCTGGCCGGGGACGCGGATATTGGTCAGAGCGGCAAAACGTCCGTCCAGGGTCGCTCCCATCCAGGTGCCGCCCCCTTGCAGATCGCGCCCGGCGATCAGCTCGGGTCGCTCCGGCCACGGGGCCAGCGGCAGGCTGGGGCGCTCATGGAATTCGTCACGGTTGGCCGCGACGACAAGGGGTATGGCCTGTGCAGGCTGCCAGGCGAAAACGATGAGGCACATAAGCATCGAACGAACCGTGGGGCTTCGAGGCTAGACGAAAAAGCCTCGCGGGTCACCTGTCGGCACAGCGAAGAAACGGCAGGAAAAACGCGCTATTCAGCCTATCCGACGTTCAGCTCGGGAATGCTTTTCAGCTACCATGCCGCTTTGTTTTTCAGGGTGACTCCGATGGAGTTCGTGCTTTACCTCGTCCTTGGCGCGTTCGCTGGGGTGCTGGCCGGACTATTCGGCGTCGGCGGCGGCATGGTGATCGTGCCGGTGCTGGTTTTCAGCTTCACCCTGCAGGGTTTCGCTCCGGAAATTCTTACCCATCTGGCCATCGGCACCTCGTTGGCGACCATCGTGTTTACCTCGATCAACTCGATTCTCGCGCACCATCGCCTGGGTGCAGTGCGCTGGCCGCTGGTGCTCTGGATGACCTTCGGCATCGTTTTCGGCGCGGTGCTTGGCAGCCTGACCGCCGACATGATCCAAGGGCCGCACCTGCAAAAGATCATTGGCGTATTCGCCATCATGGTAGCGATCCAGATGGGCTTCGAACTCCAGCCCAAAGCCAGGGGCGAGGTTCCGGGCAAGCCAGCCCTGTCCATCGCTGGCGTGGTGATCGGTTGGGCGTCCTCGATATTCGGTATCGGTGGCGGCTCGCTGACGGTACCCTTCCTGACCTGGCGCAGCGTGCCGATGCAGCAGGCGGTGGCCACCTCTTCCGCCTGCGGGTTGCCGATTGCGATTGCCGGTGCGCTGAGCTTCATGGCGGTTGGCTGGCACAATGCGCAGCTGCCGCCCTGGAGCCTGGGTTTCGTCTACCTGCCGGCGCTGGTCGGTATCGCCGTCACCAGCATGTTCTTTGCCCGGCAGGGCGCGCGCCTGGCCCATCGCTTGTCGCCGAAACTGCTCAAGCGGCTGTTTGCGCTCCTGTTGTTGAGCGTCGGTATCAATTTCCTGATCTAAGGAGTTCCGGATGCTCGCCTATCCGCAGATAGACCCCGTCGCCGTTTCCCTCGGGCCACTGCAGATCCACTGGTACGGCCTGATGTACCTGATCGGCATCGGCGGCGCCTGGTGGCTGGCATCGCGGCGGGTACAGCGCTTCGCCCCGGAATGGAACAAGGACAAGCTCTCCGACCTGGTGTTCTGGGTAGCCATGGGGGTGATCGTCGGGGGTCGCCTGGGCTACGTCCTGTTCTACGACCTGGCGTCCTACCTCAATGACCCCAGCCTGATCCTGCAGGTGTGGAAGGGCGGCATGTCCTTTCATGGCGGGCTGATCGGCGTGCTGCTATGCACCTGGATCTTCGCCCGGCGCAACGGCAAGTCCTTCTTCGAACTGATGGACTTTATCGCGCCTTTCGTGCCCATCGGCCTGGGCGCCGGGCGCATCGGCAACTTCATCAATGCCGAACTCTGGGGCAAGGCCACCGACGTGCCCTGGGCAATGGTGTTCCCCACCGACCCGCAGCAGCTGGCCCGTCACCCTTCGCAGCTCTACCAGTTCGCGCTGGAAGGCGTCGCGCTGTTCCTGATTCTCTGGTTCTATTCGCGCAAGCCTCGGCCGACCATGGCAGTGTCGGGGCTGTTCGCCGTGTGCTACGGGATTTTCCGCTTTATCGTCGAGTTCGTCCGGGTGCCGGATGCGCAACTTGGCTACCTTGCCTTCGGCTGGCTGACCATGGGGCAGGTGCTGTGCGTGCCGATGGTGCTGATTGGTGCTGGCATGATGATTTGGGCCTATCGGCGCGAAGGTGCCAGGGCCGCCGTCTGAGCGCTCGGCTGTCGCATCAGGGAGACAAGCAAGGCCCGGGCTTTTACTATGCGCCCAGCCTTTTCACTTGCGCTTCGGCGCCCGCTCCGAGTTGATCATGAAACAGTACCTTGACCTGATGCGCCACGTGCGCGAGCACGGCACCTTCAAGAGCGACCGTACCGGCACCGGCACCTACAGCGTGTTCGGCTACCAGATGCGCTTCGACCTGGCCGATGGCTTCCCGCTGGTGACCACCAAGAAATGCCACCTGCGCTCGATCATTCACGAACTGCTGTGGTTCCTGCAGGGCGACACCAACATCCGCTACCTCAAGGAAAACGGCGTGTCGATCTGGGACGAGTGGGCCGACGAGAACGGCAATCTCGGCCCGGTCTACGGCTATCAGTGGCGCAGCTGGCCGGCGCCCAATGGCGAATCCATCGACCAGATCGCCAAGCTGGTGGAGATGATCAAGAAGAACCCGGATTCGCGTCGCCTTATCGTCTCGGCGTGGAACCCTGCGCTGGTGGATCAGATGGCCCTGCCGCCGTGCCATGCGCTGTTCCAGTTCTACGTCGCCGACGGCCGGCTCTCATGCCAGCTCTATCAGCGCTCGGCGGACATCTTCCTCGGTGTGCCCTTCAATATCGCCAGCTACGCGCTGCTGACGATGATGGTGGCGCAGGTCTGCGACCTCGAACCGGGCGAGTTCATCTGGAGTGGCGGCGATTGCCATCTGTACGCCAACCATCTGGAGCAGGCCGATCTGCAGCTGACTCGCGAGCCGTTGCCATTGCCGACGATGAAGCTCAATCCGGCCGTGAAAGACCTGTTTGCCTTCCGTTTCGAGGATTTCGAGCTGGTGGGCTACGAGGCGCACCCGCACATCAAGGCCCCGGTCGCGGTCTGAGCCCCCGGGGCCCGCGCCGTCAATCATCGTCGTGGCGCTGGGTGAGCCGGCGCCCCAGCCGCGAGGCGTAGAACTCACCGATCATGCCGCGGCGGAATACCAGCACGCAGATCATGAAGATGATGCCGGTGACCAGTGTGACCGGCAGCTCGGAGGTGGCGAAGTAGTTGCCCAGCGTGGTGACCAGGGCGGCGCCAAACACCGGGCCGATCAGCGTGCCGATCCCCCCCAGCAAGGTCATCAGCACCACTTCCCCCGACATCTGCCAGCTGACATCGGTGAGCGTCGCGAACTGGAATACCAGCGCCTTCAGCCCGCCGGCCAGCCCGGCCAGCGCCGCCGACATCACGAAGGCGCCGAGCTTGTAGCGCGACACGCTGTAGCCCAGTGAAATCGCGCGGTTTTCGTTCTCGCGAATCGAGCGCAGGATCATGCCGTACGGCGAGTGGATCACCCGCCAGATCACCAGCATGCCGAGCAGGAACACCGTCAGTACGAAGAAGTACATGTACAGCGGATTCTCCAGGTCGATCAGGCCGAACAGCTGACCGCGCGGGATCCCCTGGATGCCGTCCTCGCCGTGGGTGAAGTCGGCCTGCAGGCAAAAGAAGAAGAACATCTGCGCCAGCGCCAGGGTGATCATCGTCGAGTAGATGCCCTGCCGGCGTATGGCCAGGAAGCCGATCACCAGCCCCAGCAGCGCCGCGCCGGCGACGCCGACGAGAATCCCCAGCTCCGGCGTCAGCCCCCATTCCTTGACCGCGTGGGCGGTGAAATAGGCGGCGCCGCCGAAGAAGGCCGCGTGGCCGAAGGAAAGGATTCCCGCATAGCCCAGCAGCAGGTTGAAGGCGCAGGCGAACAGCGCGAAGCAGAGTACCTTCATGATAAAGATCGGATAGAAGTAGAAGGGCGCCAATGCCAGTGCAGCGACCCCTACCAGGATGAGGAGGGTTTCCAGGCGTAACAGCGGGCGCTTGGTCGGGGTGAGGGTGCCGCTGGCTCGACTGTTCATCAGGCATCCCTCCCCATCAGGCCGGCCGGGCGCACCAGCAGCACGATCGCCATGACCACGAAGATGACGATGTTCGAGGCCTCGGGATAGAACACCTTGGTCAACCCTTCGAGAATCCCCAGCATGTAGCCGGTGATGATCGCGCCGAGAATCGAGCCCATGCCGCCGACCACCACCACAGCGAAGACCACGATGATCAGGTTCGACCCCATCAGCGGGCTGACCTGGTAGATGGGCGCGGCGAGCATGCCGGCCAGGCCCGCCAGCGCGGCGCCCATGCCATAGGTGAAGGTCAGCAGCAGCGGCACGTTGATGCCGAAGGTGCGCACCAGGGTCGGGTTCTCGGTGGCGGCGCGCAGATAGGCGCCGAGTTTGGTCTTCTCGATCAGCAGCCAGCTGCCCAGGCAGATCACCAGTGACGCCAGCACCACCCAAGCCCGGTACTTGGGCAGGAACATGAAGCCCAGGTTGTAGCCGCCGGCCAGCTCCTTGGGCACCGCGTAGGGTTGCCCGGAGGACCCGTAGAAATAGCGGAAGGTGCCCTCCAGGGCCAGCGCCAGGCCGAAGGTGAAGAGCAGCCCGTAGAGGTGATCCAGGTTGTACAGCCGCGACAGTGCCACACGTTCGATCACGGCGCTGGCCAGGCCGACGATCAGCGGCGCGAGGATCAGTGCCGGCCAATAGCCTATGCCGAAGGTGGCCAGCAACAGGTAACCGGCGAAAGCGCCGATCATGTACTGCGCGCCATGGGCGAAATTGATGATCTTCAGCATGCCGAAGATGATCGCCAGGCCGAGGCTGAGCAGCGCGTAGAAGGAGCCGTTGATCAGGCCGATCAGCAGCTGACCGAGGAAGGCCTGGATGGGTATGTCGAAGATCGTCGTCATCAAACCCCCAGGGCTTCGTTGAGCCGGCTCATGCGGCCGGGCAGTTCCGCAGCGGAGAAGCTGTCGGCAATCTTGCCGTGGTCCACCACGTAGAAGCGGTCGGCTACCCGGCTGGCAAAGCGGAAGTTCTGTTCCACCAGCAGGATGGTCATGCCGCGCTGCTTGAGCGTTACCAGTACCTCGCCGATGCGCTGGACGATCACCGGCGCCAGGCCCTCGGTAGGCTCGTCGAGCAGCAGCAGGCGCGCGCCGGTGCGCAGGATGCGGGCCATCGCCAGCATCTGCTGCTCGCCGCCGGACAGCTTGGTGCCGGGGCTGCTGCGGCGTTCCTCAAGGTTGGGGAACAGCCTGTAGATCTCCTTCAAGCTCATGCCGCCCTTGGCGACGATCGGCGGCAGGGTGAGGTTTTCCTCCACCGTCAGGCTGGAGAAGATGCCGCGCTCCTCCGGCACGTAGCCGATGCCATGGCGCGCGGTGCGGTGCAGCGGTACGCGCAGCATGTCCTTGCCATCGACGCGGATGCTGCCGCTGCGCTTGCGGATGATGCCGACGATGGCACGCAGCGCGGTGGTCTTGCCCACGCCGTTGCGGCCCAGCAGGGTCACGGTTTCGCCTTCGTGCACGTCCAGGTCGATGCCGTGCAGCGCATGGCTCTCGCCATACCAGGCGTTGAGCTCGCGTACCGACAGTAATGCAGGGCTATCATTCATCTTCGGTCCCCATGTAGGCCGTGCGCACGCGCTCGTCCTGGCTGACGCTGCGGTAGTCGCCGGAGGTGAGAATTTCGCCGCGCTGCAACACCGTCACTTCGTGGCAAAGGTCGGCGACCACCTTGAGGTTGTGCTCGACCATCAGCACCGCGCGCTCGGTGGCCACGCCGCGGATCAGCTCGGCGACCACCGCCACGTCCTCGTGGCCCATGCCCGCCATGGGCTCGTCGAGCAGCAGCACCTTGGGCTCCAGCGCCAGGGTGGTGGCCAGCTCCAGCACCCGCTTGCGGCCATAGGACAGATCCGCCGCCAGCTCGTGACGCTTGTCCGCCAGGCCGACGGATTCCAGCAGTTGCATGGCCCGCTCGTTGAGGCGGTTGAGCGAGCGCAGCGGCAGCCAGCACTGGGTCGCCAGGCCGTTGGGGCGTTGCAGCGCGACGCGCACGTTGTCCAGCACGCTCAGGTGGGGGAACACCGCGGAGATCTGGAACGAGCGCACCAGCCCCATGCGCGCCACCTTGGCCGGCGCCGTGCGGGTGATGTCCTGGTCCAGCAGGCGGATGCTGCCGCTGGTGGGTTGCAGGAACTTGGTCAGCAGGTTGAACACTGTGGTCTTACCGGCGCCGTTGGGGCCGATCAGGGCGTGCACCCGGGCGTGGCGCACGTCCAGATCGACATTGTTGACCGCGACGAAGCCACCGAACTCCCTTCGCAGGCCGCGCGCCGAGAGCAGCACGGGCCAGTCCTGGTCAGCCGGCGGAGCGGCCGCTGCGCTGTCGGTCGGCGCCGTCATGCTCATTGCCCGACCAGGTCGCAGCCGCTTTTGCTCGGATCGATATAGGCTTCGGCGCCAGGCACCGTGGCCAGCACCTTGTAGTAGTCCCAGGCGCGGGTGCTTTCTTCGGGTTTTTTCACTTCCATCAGGTAGACGTCGCTGATCAGCCGGCCGTTGGCGCCCACCTTGGCGTTGCGCGCGAAGACATCGTCCACCGGCATTTCATGCATGGCCTTGGCCACCGGCTCGGTGGCGTCGGTGCCCGCCTTCTCGATGGCCTTGAGGTACTGCAGCACACCGGAGTAGGTGCCGGCATGGATCATGTTCGGCATGCGCCCGGTACGCTCGAAGAAGCGTTCGGCAAATTCGCGCGATTGATCGTCGCGATCCCAGTAGAAGCTCTCGGTCAGGCTCAGGCCCTGGGCGGCATCGAGGCCCAGGCCGTGCACCTCGGCAAGGGTGAACAACAGGGCGGCCAGGCGCTGGCCACCCGCGACGATGCCGAATTCGGCGGCCTGCTTGATGCTGTTGGCAGTATCCAGCCCGGCATTGGCGAGGCCGATGACCTTGGCACCCGAGGACTGCGCCTGCAACAGGAAGGAGGAGTAATCGGTGGTTGCCAGTGGATGGCGTACCGCGCCCTTGACCTCACCACCCTTGGATTTGACGAACTGGCCGGTCTGCTCCTCCAGCGAATAGCCGAAGGCGTAGTCGGCGGTGAGGAAGTACCAGCTGTCGCCACCCTGGGACACCAGCGCACCGCCGGTGCCGACTGCCAGGGCATGGGTGTCGTAGGCCCAGTGGAAGCCATAGGGCGAGCATTGCTTTCCGGTCAGCTCGGTGGTGGCGGCACCGGTCACCAGGTTGATCTTCTTCTTGCTCTTGGACAGCCCCTGCACGGCGAGCGCCACGGAGGAGGTGGTCAGCTCCATGATCGAGTCGACCTGTTCACGGTCGTACCATTGGCGGGCGATGTTGGAGGCGATGTCCGGTTTGTTCTGGTGGTCGGCGGTGACGATCTCGATGGGCGCGTCCAGTACCTTGCCGCCGAAATCCTCGGCTGCCATCTTCGCCGCCTCGAACGACCATTTACCGCCGAAATCGGCGTAGACGCCGGACTGGTCGTTGAGGATGCCGATCTTCACCTTGCCGTCGGATATCTCGGCCGAGGCGGGGGCGGCGATCGCCGCTGTCAGGGTTGCCGCTGCAATTGCTGAAAGCTTCATGCTTGTCTCCTGGCACGTTTGATCGTTGGCCGCTTCGCCTGGTTGGCCTGGCGGCTGACGTGGTTTTATGGCGAAACGCGATATCCGGCACTTGGTGCCTGGCGGTCTGTACAGGGGCTTTGTATGTGATGGGCGGTCGGCGCAAAGGCCTGCTGGAAGAGGGTCGGATGGCGATGGGGCAAGTTGGAATCCATGGTTGCTTCGACCTTGTTTATTGTTTTTCTAGGCCCCGAATCAGTGCCTTACTTCACGGCGCCGATGTGTTGAAACGACAACAGGCCATAGGAAATAAACGTAGCAGGGGATTCAGCGTAAGCAATGTCACTGGGGCAAGGCAGCTGCTGCTGCTTTGTAGACAGGGGTTGCGAAGCTAGGCATGGCGATGCCGCTTATGGCGCTCGCCAAGTTAGGGAACCGACGCGAATCAGCGTGCGATCAGGATGTCGCAGGGGGGCTGGTCGAGGTATTGCCGGGTCAGGCTGCCGAGCAGGGCGCTGCTCATCTCGCCACGACTATGACTGCCAAGAGCCAGCAGCTGCGGCTTGAATTCGGCAATGGCTGAGTCCAGGCAGTTGCTGCGCTCACCGTAGCGCAGGATCGAGCTGAGTACGGCGCCATTGTCATCCAGCTCGTCACCCAGATCCTCGATCAGCTGCCCGAACAGCTCCTGCTGCATTGCCAGCTCGCCGGCGTCCGGGCAGTGGATTTCGGCCACTTCATGAATATTCAGCGCGGTCAGCCTGGCCGCAGGCGGCAATAGTTGCCAGGTCGTTTGCAGGGCGCGACTGGCGCAGCGCGAGTAGTCCACTGCAGCCAGAGCCTGCGAGTAAGGCTGAACCGGTGCGATGGCAAGCAACAGGGGAATCGGGCAACCGAGCAGGATGCGCTCCAGTGTGGTGCCGGCGAAACCCTGTGGCGACTGGCGATGGTGCTGGCCGAGCACCAGCAGGTCGGCTTCCAGGCCGGTCGCCTGGGTGAGGATTTCCTCGACAGCGCGGCCTCGGCGTATCCAGGGCTTGAGCTCGCTACAGGCCACTTCCTGCAGCCGTGTCTGCAGATAACTGCGTGCCTGCAGCTCATCGCCGTGCTCGTCCAGCACATGCAGCAGGCTCAGACGGGCACCGGTCTGGCGTGCCAGCTGAGCGGCCCGACGCAGCGCCAAGTCAGCTTCAGGACTGAGGTCGTGAGCGATGAGGATATGCTGAACCATTGCGACCTCGCGGGCTGAACGGAGATGAGCAGTATGCCGCGCAGGCCGGTGATTGTCCTGCGTACCGGTGCCGCAGCGAGGCTGGGATGGCAAAAAAGCACCACCCCGGGCCGTCGAGCTTTTTAACACCGGCGGCTGCCGTTATGCTGGCGGCCATTCAAGCAGGAGCGAGTGATGAGCAAGGTCAGTGTGCTGGTGGTGGATGATGCGCCTTTCATCCGTGATCTGGTCAAGAAAGGGCTGCGTGGGCATTTCCCCGGCATTCGCATCGAGGAGGCGGTGAACGGTCGCAAGGCCCAGCAGATGCTCGATCGTGAACGCTTCGACCTGATCCTCTGCGACTGGGAGATGCCGGAAATGTCCGGCCTTGAGCTGCTTGATTGGTGCCGTGCGCAGGATCGTCTGAAAGGCGTGCCGTTCATCATGGTCACCAGCCGTGGCGACAAGGAAAACGTGGTGCAGGCGATTCAGTCCGGGGTCTCCGATTTCATCGGCAAGCCCTTCAGCAATGAGCAGCTGACCAGCAAGGTGCGCAAGGCGCTGGGCCGGGCCGGCAAGCTCGATGCGCTGGCCGCCAGTGCGCCGGTGCGTGCGCTGTCCACCGGCCTGGCCAATGACTCGCTGGCTGCACTGACCGGCGGCAAGGCGGAAGTGCTCAAGCCGGCTGCGACCAGCCCCGCCGCGCCTCAGGAGCAACCGGCAGCGGCCGCGCCATTGGTCCGGCCCCGTGTGGAAAAAGCCACTGCCGCCAGCGGGCGTGGGCAGGGGCAGTTGCGTCTGGCGGGCGGCACGCTGACCTGCGTGATCAAGGCGATGAGCCTCAAGGAAGCGTTGCTGGTCATCCGTCGCGGAGAAAAGCTGCCCCAGGTGCTGGAAGGCGCCGTGCTCGATCTGGAGCAGGGTGAAGGCGGTGAGGTGGCACGGCTGAACGGCTATCTGCATGCGGTGGCCGCGTTCGAGCCGAAGCCCGATAGTGAATGGCTGCAGCTGACCTTCCGTTTCGTCGACCGCGACCCGCAGAAGCTCGACTACCTGTCGCGCCTGATCGCCCGGGGTACGGCCCAGCGGCATTTCGTGCCGGGCGCCTGAGTGCTTCGCTGAGATGCGGGGTCGGCCCGGCTTTTCGCAACGCCTGTCGATTGCCGCGCATCCCGCTGATGATCCGCTTCACACCCCGATGGTTGGTAGCTCGCACGGAGGCTGTTGCGCTGCTAGTCTGCGGCTTCTGCACACACCATGAAGTTCGTTGCCATGACGGGACGTTTACTCGCGCTGCTCGGATTGCTCACGCTGGCCAGTCCGGCTTGGGCGCTGACCATTTACAAGTACACCGATGCCAATGGCGTGGTCACTTACAGCGACCAGGCGAGGCCGGGCGCCGCCGTGTTCACCTTCAATGACCGCATGGTGGAAAAGCTCGATAACCAGGTGAAGCTTGAAACCCGCAAGCATGCCGCCGGCGAAACCCTGCTGGTACGCAACGACCTTTACGCACCGGTGGATCTCGAGCTGAAGTTCGAGGGCGTGCAGAATGCGGTTGGGGTGCCGGCCAAGCCGATTCGTTGGGTACTGCCGCCGCGCAGCCAGATCCGCCTGGCTACCCTTGCCCCCCGCGATCCGTCCCGCCCGCTGAAATACACGCCGAAATTGCGCCACGCATTGGGCGATCCGCGCCTTCTGCCCAAGCCTTACAAGTACCCGCTGCCCTGGCGCGGCGGACCTTTTCGTCTGACCCAGGGTGCCAACGGTCAGTACAGCCACTTCACGCCCAAGGGCCGCTATGCGGTGGATATCGCCATGCCCGAAGGCACGCCCATCGTGGCGGCGCGTAGCGGCATGGTGGTCAAGGTGGAGAACCAGCAGAGCGGGCGCGGCAACAACCCGGCAGGCAACTTCGTGCGCATCCTGCATGACGACGGCACCATGGGTGTCTACCTGCACCTGATGAAGGGCTCGGTCACCGTGCGCGAAGGCCAGCGGGTCAGCGCCGGCAGTCCGATCGCCCGATCGGGCAACACCGGCAACAGCACCGGGCCGCATCTGCATTTCGTGGTTCAGCGCAACGTCGGCCTGGCGGTCGAATCGATTCCCTTCGAGTTCGCCCAGCCGGTTGGCAGTCTGCCGAACTTCGCCGTCGGCGGTGAATAACGGACGCTCGGCAGGCCCGGGTTTTCGGCGGGCTTAGAAGGCCAGGCCGACTTTCAAACCAACTTCTTCCTGCTTGAGTTTGGTGTTGTCGGCAACCACGCTGTCGCTGTCGAGTTCATAGCGGGTCTGGGTGTAGTACAGGCTGGTGCTGATCGGCATGTTGTTGATGCCCTTGTTCCAGAGCACGGTCAATTCGCCGTAAGGGTTGGCCTTGTCCTTGAGGTCCACGGTGTCGCTTTCGCCACCGACTTTCAATTTGCTTTCGGCTTCGATTGAGTAGCGGGCGCCGACTTCCAGGCGCAGGGTGTAGTCCGGCGTCAGGTAGTTGTAGCCGACCGCGGCCTTGGCGAATGGCGAGCGGTTGGTCAGCTCGACATCTTCCTCGAACAGACCGAAGCTCACGTCGTCCTGTTCGATACGGCCCCAGTCATAGCCGCCACCGACGATCAGGTCCACATAGTTGTTGGTGCTCAGTGCTGCACGCAGGCCCAGGTCCAGGTCAGCGCGCGCGGAGAGGAACTCCACGTCGTCCTTTTCCCGGTACTGGCCTTCCACGCCGATCTGGTAGATGAAGCCTTCCTGGCCGGTCAGCTTGTTGCCGAAGTTGTAATACAGGCCGCCCTGGTTGAGGCGTTCCTTGTCGCTTTCACCGTCGATGGTCAGCTTGTACTGGTTGTGCGAGCCGATGACGCCGAAGTTGGAGATTGGGCCGGTGGCGCTCTGGGCGAAGGCCTGGTGGCCGGCCAGGCACATGGCCAGAACTGCAGTAGTGCTCAGGGGATTGAGGCGCATGAAGGTAGCTCCATCTTGTTAGACGTGGATTGGCGGCCGGAGAGCCGCCTATGCCGTGGACCGGCACTACCTTCAGAAAATTCGCCCAGTGCGATGGGCGGTCAATTTTTCAAGTAAATCAGCGGCTAGCAGCCGATATGTAAACAAAGATGTAAGGACCGGTTCGCTGTCTCGTCACTCCTGCGGCTGAACTTTGAGCACCTTCGCCAGTACGATTTTCGGGCCGCGCATCTTCTTGATGATGATCTGCAGGCCGTCGACCAGCAGCTCTTCGTTTTCCTCGGGGACGCGCTTGAGGGTTTCGTAGATCAGGCCGGCCAGGGTGTCGGCTTCGATATGGTCAAGGTCGACATCGAGCAGACGTTCAACCTTGAACAGCGGGGTGTCGCCGCGCACCAGCAGTTTGCCTGGTTGATAGGTGAGGATGCCGCGCTCGGCCTTGCGGTGCTCGTCCTGGATGTCGCCGACCAGCACTTCCAGCACATCTTCCATGGTCAGGAAGCCCACCACCTTGTGATCGCCTTCCTCCACCAGCACGAAGTGCGCGCCACCCTGGCGGAACTGTTCCAGCAGGTCGCTCAGCGGCAGGTGCCGGGAAACGCGCTCAAGCGGGCGCAGCAGTTCGTTGAGGTGGAAGTTTTCCGCCAGGTTCTCGTCGCTGGCCAGGGCCAGCAACAGATCCTTGATATGCAGCAGGCCGGTGTATTCGCCGCGGTCACGGTCATACACGGGGTAGCGGCTGTACTTGTGAAAGCGGATCACATCGAGGATATGCGCCAGCGGAGCGTCATGGTCCAGCTGCAGCAGATCCTCGCGCGAGTTGGCCCAGTCGGCGACTTCCAGTTCACTCATCTCCACTGCCGAGGCGAGCACCTGGATCTGCGCGTTGGTCGGGTCCAGAGAGCGGTTGGAGTGCAGGATCAGCTTCAGCTCTTCCCGTGTGTAGTGGTGTTCGTAATTGCCACCGGGCTCGCCCTGGCCGGCGATGCGCAGGATGGCGTTGGCGCTGGCGTTGAGCAGGTAGATCGCCGGGTACATCAGCCAGTAGAACAGATACAGCGGCACCGCCGTCCACAGCGACAGCAATTCGGGTTTGCGGATTGCCCAGGATTTGGGCGCCAGCTCGCCGATCACGATGTGCAGGTAGGAAATGATGAAGAAGGCGGTGAAGAAGGCGATGGCGTGGACCAGAGCCGGCGAGTCGATGCCGAGCATCGCCAGCAGCGGTTCGAGCAAATGAGCAAAGGCCGGTTCACCGACCCAGCCCAGCCCCAGCGACGCCAGGGTGATACCCAGCTGGCAGGCGGACAGGTAGGCGTCCAGTTGGTCGTGCACCTTGCGCAGGATGTGCCCGCGCCAGCCGTGCTGCTTGGCAATGGCCTCGACCTTGGTCGCGCGCAGCTTGACCATGGCGAACTCGGCGGCCACGAAAAAGCCGTTGAGCAGGACCAGGAAGAAGGCAAATAGAATCAGGCCGATGTCGGCGAAGTAGGACGGATCGTTTAAAGCAGGGGAGGGGTCCATGAAGGTGTCGGGTAGCGGATGATCGCTGCACAATGGCCCCGCGCAGCGAACTTTTCAAGGGGCAGTCGACGAGAGCTGCCGGCGAGCGGCTCACTCGGTTCGCGAGCGCGGGAAGCTGCAGGTAAAGACGCTGCCCTTGCCGAGCGTGCTCTGGATGTCCAGGCGGCCCTGGTGCCGCAGCAGGACATGCTTGACGATGGCCAGGCCTAGGCCGGTGCCGCCGGTGCTGCTGGCGCGGCTGGAGTCGACTCGGTAGAAGCGTTCGGTCAGGCGTGGTAGGTGCTTGGACTCGATGCCGATGCCCGAGTCCTGCACGGCCAGGTGCGCACCATATTCGTCTCGCCACCAGCGCAGGTAAATCTGCCCGCCAGGTGGGCTGTATTTCACCGCATTGAACAGCAGGTTGGAAAAGGCGCTGCGCAATTCGGATTCACGGCCACGCAGCTGTAGCGAGGCGTCCACATCGAAACTGATGCTGTGTTGGTCGGCTGAGAGGGCCAGGGCGTCGCTGCGGATCGACTCCAGCAGCGCGGACACGTTTACCGGCTTGGCGCTTGTCGGAGGATCGGTGGCCTCCAGCTTGGCCAGCAGCAGCAGGTCGTTGAGCAGGTGCTGCATGCGATCGGCCTGCTGGTTCATCTGCTGCAATGCGCGGGTCCACTGCGGGCTTTGCTCCTCGCTGTGCTCGAGCATGGTTTCCAGATAGCCGGTGATCACCGTCAGCGGGGTGCGCAATTCGTGGGAAACGTTGGCGACGAAGTCCTTGCGCATCTGTTCCAGCTGATGGAGCCGGGTGATGTCGCGCACCACCATCAGGTACTCGCTGTTGCCGTAGCGGGTGATGGTGATCTGCAGCCAGAGACGGTCACTGACCGGTGAAGGCAGTTCCAGCGGGTCGTCATGGCGGCCGCTTTCGAAGTATTCCTTGAAGCTGGGATGGCGCACCAGGTTGGTGATCGCGTGGCCGCTATCCTGAGGTTTCTTCAGGCCCAGCAGGCGTTCGGCGGCTGGGTTCCACCACTCCAGGTTGGCATCGCTGTCGAGCATGATGACCGCGTCCTTCAGGGCCGCGGTGGAGCCCTGAACGCGGTCAATCACAGATTGCAGCTGGCCGCGCAAATGGATGTCGCGTCGCTGCAGCTGATACAGGCTGTCGAAGATCTCGCCCCAGATGCCATGGCTGTCCGGGGGGGGATCATCCGGCTGATCGCGCTTGAGCCACTGTTGCAGACGGCGTATCTGCCGGATGGTCCAGGCCAGGTAGCCGCCCAGGCCCAGCGCCAGTGCCCAGGCGTACTCGCCGGTGATCAGGCCGATCAGCAGACAGCCAGCCAACAGCAGGAGCAGACGACGCACCAGGGCGCCTTGCCAATCTTGGTTCACTGCTTGCGCTCCTGGGCGGCTCGGGCGGCGGGTCGTAGAAAACTACCTGGGTTTTTTCGCTGTCTGCTCGGGGCCATCTTCTATCCGTGAACTGCGGGTGGTGGCAGGGTTGTCAGCTTTTGGTGGAAAAACGATAGCCCGTGCCACGCACGGTCTGCACCAGGCCTTCGTAGGTTTCGCCCAGGGCTTTGCGCAGCCGGCGGATATGCACGTCCACGGTGCGTTCTTCTACGTATACGTTGCCGCCCCAGACCTGGTCGAGCAACTGGCCGCGCGTATAGGCGCGCTCCTGGTGAGTCATAAAGAACTGCAGCAGGCGATATTCGGTCGGGCCCATCTCGGCCGGAACGCCATCGATGGTGACGCGGTGGCTGACCGGATCAAGCAGCAGGCCGCCGATCTCGATGGGTGTCTCGGCGTCGTTGGCTCCGGCCCGGCGCAGCACCGCTTTCAGGCGCGCCACCAGCTCGCGTGGGGAGAAGGGCTTGGTGATGTAATCGTCCGCACCGACTTCCAGACCCTGGATCTTGTTGTCCTCGGCATCCTTGGCGGTAAGCATGATGATCGGCATGTCGGCCGTCATCTCTTCGCGTTTTAGGCGACGCGCCAGCTCGATTCCCGAGGTGCCGGGCAGCATCCAGTCGAGCAGGATCAGGTCCGGCTGACGGTCAACGACCAGGGCGTGGGCGGTCTGCGCGTTGTCTGCCTCAAGGCATTCGTAGCCAGCCATCTCCAGGGCCACCATGATCATCTCGCGAATCGGTGCTTCGTCGTCGACGATCAGTATGCATTTGCCATTCATGTCCGCTCTCGGTCCGCTTTCATCGTCGGGCATTAGATAACGGGAATGTTGCAGCGATGTTACAGGGAGAAGGCAGGCGCTAGCGGTGCGGCGCTCGGTCAGGCGTCTGCGTCCTGACCTTTGAACCCTTTGGCCACCAGGTAGACCTCATTCGACCGCGGTCGTGACGCCGCCGGCTTGCGTACCACCACCTTCTCGAATGAGGTGCGCACGTCCTTCAGAAAGGCGTCGGAGCCTTCGCCCTGGAACACCTTGACCACGTAGTTGCCGGCAGGCTTGAGCACCTTGCGCACCATGTCGAGGGTGAGCTCGACCAGGTACATCGAGGAAGCCTGGTCGGCGACAGCGATGCCGCTGAGGTTGGGAGCAATGTCGGAAACGATCAGATCCGGCTGACGGCCGTCGAGTTGGTCGAGAAGCTGCTGGAATACGGCATCTTCGGTGAAATCGCCCTGGATGAAGTCGACGTTATCCAGCGGGTCCATCGGTAGAATGTCGGTGGCTATGACCCGGCCCTTTTCGCCGACCAGCTTCCCCGCCACTTGCGACCAGCCGCCGGGGGCAGAGCCAAGGTCCATGATCAGCATGCCCGGGCGGATCAGCTTGTCCTTCTCGTTGAGCTCTATCAGCTTGTAGCTGGAGCGCGAGCGCAAGCCGTCCTTCTGAGCCCGTTTGACGTAGGGATCGTTGACATGTTCATCCAGCCAGCGGCGGCTGCTTTTGGATCGTTTCATTCGGGAGGTACCACGGGAATCAAGCTGAGGGGCGCGCCAACGCTTGGGGCTGAGGAGAGCCGTGCGCGCAGAATGGCGCCAATTATAGGCCGATAACGCGGTGCAGGTTAAATCGCCAGGCCGGTGCACCGGCTGCTGACGCCTCTGGAAAGTCGCCGGAGCGGGCGGCTCCGGGTACAATCGACCCCTATCCTCCCTCCTGTTTTCTTCCTCTGCCGGAGTCACCGGCCAGGACCATCGCCATGATTCGCATCACCGAACTGTCCCTGCCCCTCGATCACTCAAACGATGAGTTGCGCCAGGCCATCGTCCAACGGCTGGGCATCAGCGATGCCGATCTGCTGAACTTCACCGTGTTCAAACGCAGCTACGACGCGCGCAAGAAGAACAGCGTCATCCTGTTCATCTACATCATCGACCTGGAAGTGCGTGACGAGGCTGGCGTGCTGGCGCGCCTGGCCGATGATCGCAATGTCCGTCCGGCGCCGGATACCAATTATTATCCGGTGGGGCAGGCGCCAGCCGATCTGAGCGAGCGGCCGCTGGTCATTGGGCTTGGCCCTTGCGGGCTGTTTGCGGCGTTGCTGCTGGCGCAGATGGGCTTCAAGCCCATCGTGCTGGAGCGCGGCAAGGACGTGCGCAGCCGCACCAGGGACACCTGGGCACTGTGGCGCAAGAAGATCCTGAACTCCGAATCCAACGTGCAGTTCGGTGAAGGCGGGGCCGGCCTGTTCTCCGACGGCAAGCTCTACAGCCAGATCAAGGACCCGAAGTTCTATGCCCGCAAGGTGACCCAGGAGTTCGTTCGGGCCGGCGCGCCGGAGGAGATCATCTACGTCAGCAAACCGCACATCGGCACCTTCCGCCTCACTGGCGTGGTGGCGGCCATGCGCGAGGAGATCATTGCCCTGGGCGGCGAGGTGCGTTTCGAAAGCAAGGTGACCGATCTTGTGATCGACAATGACCAGCTCGAAGGTGTGGTGCTGGAGAACGGCGAAACCCTGCGCAGTCGCCATGTGGTAATGGCCCTGGGTCATAGCGCCCGCGATACCTTCCGCATGCTGCACGGACGGGGCGTATTCATGGAGGCCAAGCCCTTTGCCGTGGGCTTTCGCATCGAGCACCCGCAGGGCCTGATCGACCAGGCCCGCCTGGGCAAGTACGCCGGTCACCCGGAGCTGGGCGCCGCCGACTACAAGCTGGTCTATCACGCGAAAAATGGCCGCGCTGTCTACAGCTTCTGCATGTGCCCGGGCGGCACCGTGGTCGCCGCCACTTCCGAGCCGGGGCGCGTGGTAACCAATGGCATGAGCCAGTACTCGCGCAACGAGCGTAACGCCAACGCCGCCATCGTTGTCGGCATCAACCCGGAGCAGGATTTCCCCGGCGGCACGCTGGCCGGTGTGGAATTCCAGGAGCGCCTGGAGTCCCGTGCCTATGAACTGGGCGGCAGTGACTACTGTGCGCCGGGGCAGTTGGTGGGCGACTTTATTCGTGGCAAGCCGTCGAGCGAGTTTGGCGAGATAGAACCGTCCTACAAGCCGGGTGTGCGTCTGGGCGATCTGGCGCCGTCCCTGCCGGAATATGCCATTGAGGCCATTCGCGAGGCGCTGCCGGCGTTCGGCAAGCAGATTCGCGGTTTCGACCGTGACGACGCAGTGCTGACCGGTATTGAAACCCGCACCTCTTCACCCGTGCGCATTACCCGTGATCCGGAAACGCTGCAGAGCCTTAACCTTCGTGGCCTGTACCCGGCAGGCGAGGGTGCCGGTTATGCCGGCGGCATTCTTTCGGCGGGCGTGGATGGCATCAAGGTGGCTGAGGCGGTGGCCAAGTCCATGCTGGCCGAGGCCGGCGAGCCGAATAACTGAGCCAGCCGATGAAACTCGACGACATCAAGAAGCTTCAGCAGAAAAAGTACCGCGCCGAGTTCGGTCATTTTCTGGTGGAAGGCGAGCACCTGGTGCTGGAGCTGCAGAAAGCGGCTCTGCACAATCCGCTGCTACAGCGCAGCCAGCTATACGTCACCGGGGCCTACGAGCATTGGCAAAGTCCGTTCAGGACCCAGCTGATCAGCGAGCGGCAGATGGCGCAGATTGCCGATACCAAGACGCCGCAGGGCATCATCGCCGTGGTGCCGATGCCGGAAAGTACTGCGCTGGCCTCTACAGCCAATGAGCGCGCCATTTACCTGCATGAGATTCAGGACCCTGGCAATCTCGGCACCATCCTGCGCACCCTGGCCTGGTTCGGCAACTTTCGCTGCCTGCTCAGCCCCGGCAGCGTCGATCCGTACAATCCCAAGGTGGTGCGCTCCAGCATGGGAGCGATTTTCCATGCGCCTCTGGAGCTGGATGTGGAGCTGGATTCGTTGCCCGGGCGCTTCCAGCGTATCGCCTGCCTGGACATGCATGGCGACAGCCTGCAATCGGCCGACTTCAAGACCTTCGACTGCTACCTGTTCGGCAACGAGGCGCGCGGCGTGCCCCGCGAGCAGCTGTCCGCGCTCGGTGCCAAGCCTTTCACCATTGCCGGCAGTGGCGCCATCGAGTCGCTGAACCTGGCCACCACCGTCAATATCTGTGCCTACGAGCTGAATCGATAACGGCGCTGGGGTGCTATCAGCCGGCTTTGAGTGCGTAGTCGAGGATGATCCCCAGCAGCATCGCCAGCCCCGCCCAGTGGTTGTGCAGAAAGGCCTTGAAGCAGATCTGCGGATCGCGTGAGCGGGTTGTCCAGAACTCCCAGATAAAGCACACGGCGGCGATAAACAGGCCGAGGTGGAACCACTGGCCAAGCTCGAAGCGCGCGCCCGCGAGGAGCAGGCAGAACAGCGCAATCCCCTGCAGGGTGAGAATGATCACCCGGTCGGCATCGCCGAACAGCACGGCGGTGGACTTGATGCCGATCTTCAGGTCGTCCTCGCGGTCGGCCATGGCGTAATAGGTGTCATAGGCGACGGTCCAGACCATATTGGCGAGGAACAGCAGCCAGGCCTCTGCCGGCAGGCTGCCGGTTTCAGCGGTAAACGCCATCGGAATGCCCCAGGAGAAGGCCGCACCGAGCACCACCTGGGGGTAGTGGGTGTAGCGCTTCATAAAGGGATAGAGTGAGGCGACCGCCAGCGCGCCGAAGGACAGCCAGATGGTCGCCGCGTTGGTCAGCAGCACCAGCAAGAAGCTCAGCGCTACCAGCAGCGCGAACAGAATCCAGGCTTCCTTCGTTGTGACCTTGCCGGTGGCCAGCGGGCGATTCTTGGTGCGGCTGACGTGGCCGTCGAAATTGCGGTCGGCGAAGTCGTTGATAACGCAGCCGGCGGCGCGCATCAGGATCACGCCAAGTACGAAGATGATCAGATTCTTCACGCTGGGCGAACCTTCGCCGGCGATCCACAGCGCGCCAAGCGTCGGCCACAACAGCAGGTAGGTGCCGATGGGGCGATCCAGGCGCATCAGCTGAATGAAATCAAAGGCGCGTGGATGCAGGCGATTGCTCGATTGCAGAAGCTTTTGATACATCGGTGGGGCTCCTGAAGAAAAAGGTGTCGTACGGCCGATCAGCTGTCGCGCTGTGCGGCTTGCCAGAGCGCAGGCAGAAATACTTCGGCGACCAGCACGCCCAACTTGCCGCGGCTGAAGCAGGAGCGTCTGGCCCAGAGCTGGGTCTGCTGCACCTCGGCGGGCAGCCAGGCGTCAGGGTAGCGCATGGCTTCGAGCGGGCCGCGGGTAAAGGCCTGGTCGCTGAACAACAGTTCGCCCAGCGAGCGGCTGCCCAGGCGCTGCAGATCGAAGCCCGAGTCTTCCAGGGCTCTGCGAGCCGCCACGCTGCGGGCGAACACCCATGGCTCGCCATGCCCGCGCAGATACACCTCGCGCACCCAGCCGCTGCTGCCGAATGCCACGCCGAGTGCCGCGCATTCATCGTCACGCAGCGGCTGCCAACCTTCGCGCAGCGGCGTGACGCTGAAGGCGCCTTCAGCCAGCAGGGTCAGGCGGCGGGTCAGCGAGCCCTTGTCGATGTAAAGCCAGTCATGTTGCAACGGGTCGAGCGGCACGGGCAGTTGGTCGGCGGTCAGCCAATGGTGAGATTCGGACACGGGCGATAGTGGGTGCGGTTCGGAAAGGCGGGGAGTCTAGCAAGAAAGCCAGCGCTGGGGCCTGGCCCGCTGGACGAAAAAGCAGCGGTCCTCGTAGGGTGGATCACGCTTCATCGATCCACCGTGAGGGCGTTACGTCCAGCCCTCCAGCCGCATGGTGGCGCGCACCAGGCGCTGTTCCTCCTGTTCGATTTCTCTCAGGTTGTCGCGAATGCTGTGGATATGGTCGCGGGCCGCGCGCTGGGCCTGGTCAGGCAGGCGCTCGGTGACCGCATGGAACAGCCGCGAGTGTTGACGGTCGATCTGACGCTTCTGCACCGGGCGGTGATAAAGGTTGTTCACCGAGGCAAAGACCGTGGAGAGCATCAGGTCGGTCAAGGATTGCAGCGTGTGTACCAGCACCGGGTTATGCGACGCCTCGCATACCGCCAGGTGGAAGGCGTGATCCAGGCGCGCATGTTCGCGGGGGTCGGCCCCTTCTTCGGTGTGAGCGGCGAGCATTTCCTCGTAACGCCGGCGCAACAGAATGAAATCCGCGTCGGTGCCGCGCAGCGCCGCCAGCCGTGCCGACTCGCCTTCCAGCAGGGCGCGCACTTCGAGCAGATCGTAGAGCGTGCGCGGCTGGGAGTTGAACAGATGCATCAGCGGCGCGGCATCGTGCTCCCCGGACAGCCGGGCGACGAATGAGCCGCGTCCATGAGCGGTTTCAATGATCCCACGCCCGCGCAGCACACGCAGGCCTTCGCGCATGGCCGAGCGGGAAATTCCGAGTTTCTCGCACAGGCGGCGCTCGGAGGGCAGGGCCTGGCCGACCTTGAGCACGCCGTCGATGATCAGGCGTTCGATACGTTCGGCCACCACGTCCGCCACCTGGCGCCTTTCGGGCACTATCTGATTGAGCATGAGTTCTCCGCAGTGGTAGGACCAGTGTAGATCCCGCCTGGATTATTTTCTGAGAAAACTGAGCAAAGCCTCATATAGCTAAGACTTGGCGGGCTGTTGAGGATTCTAGCCTTTTTCAAACTGGTAGGACCAGCTGCTCAGGGGGTGGACTCCAGGTCTCATTCGGGCTAATGATGCGGCACTCCGCCGCAGTTTGAACGCTGCAGGTGAACAACGAGAGCACCCGACTGCCATGAATATTCTTTACGACGAACGCATCGACGGCGAGCTGCCCAAGGTGGATAAGGCCGCGCTGCTGGCCGAGCTGCAGGCGCAGCTTCCCGACCTGGAAATCCTGCATCGCCTCGAAGATCTCAAGCCATACGAGTGCGACGGCCTTTCCGCCTATCGCACCACGCCGATGCTGGTGGTGTTGCCCGAGCGCGTCGAGCAGGTCGAAGCCCTGCTCAAGCTCTGCCATCAGCGCCGCGTCCCGGTAGTTGCCCGTGGTGCCGGTACCGGTCTGTCCGGCGGCGCGCTGCCGCTGGAGCAGGGCGTCCTGCTGGTGATGGCGCGCTTCAACAAGATTCTCGAAGTTGATCCGGCGGGTCGCTTCGCCCGCGTTCAGCCCGGTGTGCGCAACCTGGCGATTTCCCAGGCTGCGGCGCCGTACGAACTCTATTACGCGCCCGATCCTTCGTCGCAGATCGCCTGTTCCATCGGCGGTAACGTCGCCGAGAACGCTGGCGGCGTGCACTGCCTGAAATACGGCCTGACCGTGCACAACCTGCTCAAGGTCGAGATCCTCACCGTCGAAGGTGAGCGCATGGTGCTCGGCTCCGACGCGCTGGACAGCCCGGGCTTCGACCTGCTGGCTCTGTTCACCGGCTCCGAGGGCATGCTCGGCATCATCACCGAGGTCACGGTCAAGCTGCTGCCCAAGCCGCAGGTAGCCAAGGTGCTGCTGGCTGCGTTCGATTCGGTAGAGAAAGCCGGGCGCGCGGTGGGTGACATCATCGCTGCCGGCATCATCCCTGGCGGGCTGGAGATGATGGACAACCTGTCGATCCGTGCCGCCGAGGATTTCATCCGTGCCGGTTACCCGGTGGATGCCGAGGCCATCCTGCTCTGTGAGCTGGACGGCGTCGAGGCTGACGTATCCGAAGACTGCGATCGCGTCAGCGAAGTCCTGAAGCTGGCCGGTGCGACCGAAGTGCGCCTGGCCAAGGACGAAGCCGAGCGCGTGCGCTTCTGGGCCGGCCGCAAGAACGCCTTCCCGGCGGTCGGGCGCATTTCGCCGGACTACTACTGCATGGACGGCACCATCCCGCGCCGCGAGCTGCCGGGCGTGCTCAAGGGCATCGCCGAGCTTTCCGAGCAGTACGGCCTGCGCGTGGCCAACGTGTTCCATGCCGGCGATGGCAACATGCACCCGCTGATCCTCTTCGATGCCAACCAGGAAGGTGAGCTGGAGCGCGCCGAAGACCTGGGCGGCAAGATCCTCGAACTTTGCGTCAAGGTTGGCGGCAGCATCACCGGTGAACACGGTGTAGGTCGCGAGAAGATCAACCAGATGTGCGCCCAGTTCAATTCCGACGAGCTGACCCTGTTCCACGCGGTGAAAGCGGCCTTCGACCCGAGCGGCCTGCTCAACCCTGGCAAGAACATTCCAACTCTGCACCGCTGCGCCGAATTCGGCCGCATGCATATCCACAACGGCGAGCTGCCCTTCCCCGAACTGGAGCGCTTCTGATGACGGTTTCATTTGATGCCAGCGAGCAGTTGCTGGAACAGGTCAACCAGGCTCTGGCGGCCAAGACGCCGCTGAATATCCAGGGTGGCGGCAGCAAGAAATTCCTTGGCCGTGTCGTTGAAGGCCAGTTTCTGGATGTGCGCGCCCATCGCGGCATTGTCAGCTACGACCCGACCGAACTGGTGGTCACCGCGCGTGCCGGCACGCCATTGGCCGAGCTGGAAGCGGCGCTGGACGCTGCCGGGCAGATGCTGCCCTGCGAGCCGCCACACTTCGCTGAAGGTGCCACGGTCGGTGGCATGGTAGCGGCCGGGCTGTCCGGTCCGCGGCGCCCGTGGAGCGGTTCGGTGCGCGACTTCGTACTCGGTACGCGGGTCATCACCGGCCAGGGCAAGCATCTGCGTTTTGGTGGCGAGGTGATGAAGAACGTCGCCGGTTACGACCTGTCGCGCCTGATGGCCGGCAGCTTCGGGTGCCTTGGCGTACTTACCGAGGTCTCGCTCAAGGTGCTGCCAAAACCGCGTCTGGTCACCGGGCTGCGTCTGGAAATGGATCTGGAGCGGGCACTGCTCAAGCTCGCCGAGTGGGGCCAGCAGCCGGTGCCGATCAGCGCCGCCAGCCATGACGGGAAGGCGTTGTACCTGCGTCTGGAAGGTGGTGAGGGTTCGGTCAACGCAGCGCGCGAGCGCATCGGTGGCGAGGACCTGGAGGGTGTCTACTGGAGCGATCTGCGTGAGCAGCGCCTGGCCTTCTTTGCCGACCCGCGTCCGCTGTGGCGTCTGTCGCTGCCCACCAACACGGCGCCAGTCGTGCTGCCCGGCGAGCAGCTGGTGGACTGGGCCGGAGCTCAGCGCTGGCTGAAGAGCGATGCCAGCGCCGAGACCGTGCGCGCCATCGTCGGTGAAGTCGGTGGCCACGCCACCTGCTACAGCGCCGGTGCCGTTGCCGAACCGTTCCAGCCACTGCCCGAGCCGCTGTTGCGCTACCACCGCCAGCTCAAGGCGCAGCTTGACCCGCAGGGAATTTTCAACCCTGGCCGCATGTACTCCGAGGTCTGACGACGATGCAAACCAATCTCAGCGAAGCCGCGAAGAAGCTGCCGCGTGCCGAGGAGGCCGAGAGCATTCTGCGCTCCTGCGTGCATTGCGGTTTCTGCAATGCCACCTGCCCGACCTATCAGCTGTTGGGCGACGAACTGGATGGCCCGCGCGGGCGTATCTACCTGATGAAGCAGATGCTCGAAGGCGGTGAAGTCACCGAGAGCACTCAGCTGCATCTGGATCGCTGCCTGACCTGCCGCAATTGCGAAACCACCTGCCCCTCGGGTGTGCAGTACCACAACCTGCTGGACATCGGTCGCGACTTCATCGAGCAACAGGTGCCTCGCTCCATGGGCGAGCGCATGGTGCGCAGTGGTCTGCGCACCGTGGTGCCGCGTCCGGCGCTGTTCAAGGCGCTGCTGACCACCGGCAACGCCCTGCGCCCGTTGATGCCGGCCAGCCTGAAAGCGCATCTGCCGCGTCAGGTGCGTGCACCGAAAGCGCGTCCGCAGACCCGTCACACACGCACTGTGCTGATTCTCGAAGGTTGCGTGCAGCCGAGCCTGTCGCCCAACACCAACGCGGCCACCGCGCGGGTTCTGGATCGCCTCGGCATCAGCGTCACGCCCATTCGTGAAGCCGGTTGCTGTGGCGCGGTGGACTACCACCTCAACGCCCAGGAAGCCGGGCTGGACCGCGCGCGGCGCAACATTGACGCCTGGTGGCCGGCCATCGAGGCCGGGGCCGAGGCCATCGTGCAGACCGCCAGCGGCTGCGGCGCCTTCGTCAAGGAGTACGGCCACCTGCTCAAGGGCGACCCGGCCTATGCCGTCAAGGCGGCGCGGGTCAGTGACCTGGCCAAGGACCTGGTAGAAGTCCTGCGCGGCGCCGAACTGGAGAAGCTCAACGTCAAGGCCGACCGGCGCATGGCCTTCCATTGCCCCTGCACGCTGCAGCACGCACAAAAGCTCGGTGGCGCAGTCGAAGACGTGCTGACCCGCCTGGGCTTCCAGCTCACTGCCGTGCCGGACGCGCACCTGTGCTGTGGTTCTGCGGGCAGCTACTCGATCACCCAGCCGGAGATTTCCAAACAGCTGCGTGACAACAAGCTCACCGCGCTGGAAAGCGGCAAGCCGGAAATCATCGTCACCGCCAACATCGGTTGTCAGACGCATCTGGACGGCGCCGGTCGCACGCCGGTGCGGCACTGGATCGAGATCGTCGAAGAAGCAATGCAATAACGCGTAGGAGCGAGTCCGTGGCTCAGAGCCGCTGTGTTCGCGAGCAAGCTCGCTCCTACAAAAACACCTGCGCCTGCGCAGAACGAATTCGAAAGGAGAGAACATGAAAACCAAAGCCGTACTGGGTCAAGCCGAAGTCGCTGCCATCCTCGCCGCTGCGCGCACCGAAGCGCAGAACAACGGCTGGGCCGTGACCATCGCCGTTGCCGATGACGGTGGCCACCTGCTGGGTCTGGAGCGCCTGGATGGCTGCGCGCCCGTTGCCAGCTACATCGCCACCGAAAAGGCCCGTAGCGCCGCCATCGGTCGTCGCGAAACCAAGGGTTACGAGGACATGGTCAATGGCGGCCGTAATGCCTTCCTGTCCGCGCCGGTAGTTTGCTCGCTGGAAGGCGGCGTGCCGGTGGTCGTTGACGGGCAGGTAATTGGCTCGGTGGGTGTTTCTGGCGTAACCGCCGTACAGGACGCCCAAGTAGCCAAGGCTGGCGTCGCTGCAGTGGGTAACTGAAACAAGCGTCAGCCAGAGTAAGCGCTGACGGTTGAATCGCAGCGGGTGCAGCGAGCGCCCGCGTTAGCCGTCAGGTGCCATCCGGCCAATGCCGGTAACGAATAAAGAGGTATTGTCATGAGTGAGCGTGTAACCCTGGGTCGCTTGCAAGTTGCGGCCAATCTGCAGCGTTTTATCGAAGACGAAGTGCTGCCAGGCACTGGCGTCGAGGCTTCCGCCTTCTGGAGCGGTTTCGACCAGCTGGTCCACGACCTGGCGCCGAAGAACCGCGCGCTGCTGGCCGAGCGCGACCGTCTGCAGGTGGAGCTGGACAACTGGCACAAGGCCAATCCGGGCCCGATCACCGACATGCCGGCCTACCGTGCCTTCCTTGAGTCCATCGGCTACCTGCTGCCCGAGCCGGGCGAAGTGAAGATCAGCACCGGCAACGTCGACACTGAAATCTCCAGCCAGGCCGGCCCGCAGCTGGTGGTGCCGATCGGCAACGCCCGCTACGCACTGAACGCCGCCAACGCACGTTGGGGCTCGCTGTACGACGCGCTCTACGGCACCGACGCCATCTCCGAAGAAGGCGGTGCGCAGAAGGGCCCGGGCTACAACGAAGTGCGCGGCGCCAAGGTCATCGCCTATGCGCGCAACGTTCTCGATCAGGCTGCGCCGCTGGCTGAAGGCAGCCACGCCGACGCCACCAACTACCGCGTCCAGGACGGCCAGCTCAAGGTCACCCTGGAGAACGGCAGCGTTACCAGCCTCAAGCAGCCGGAGAAGTTCGTCGGCTTCCAGGGTGAGGCTGTCGAGCCCACCGCTGTGCTGCTGAAGAACAACGGCCTGCACATCGAGATCCAGATCGACCCCAACAGCCCCATCGGCCAGACCGATGCCGCCGGCGTCAAGGACCTGCTGATCGAAGCGGCCGTGACCACCATCATGGACTGCGAAGACTCCACTGCTGCCGTCGACGCCGACGACAAGGTGCACGTCTACCGCAACTGGCTGGGCCTGATGAAGGGCGACCTGACCGACACCTTCCAGAAGGGTGGCAAGGCGCTGACTCGCAAGCTCAATGCCGATCGCGAATACACCGCGGCCGACGGTTCCAGCCTGAAGCTGCACGGCCGTTCGCTGCTGTTCATCCGTAACGTCGGTCACCTGATGACCAACCCGGCGATCATCGACGGCGAAGGCCACGAGATTCCCGAGGGCATCCTCGACGGCGTGGTTACCAGCCTGATCGCCAAGCACGACCTGGAGCGCAAGGGCAACTCGCGCACCGGCAGCGTCTACATCGTCAAGCCGAAGATGCACGGCCCGACCGAAGTGGCCTTCACCGACGAGCTGTTCGGCCGCGTCGAAGACCTTATCGGTCTGCCGCGCCACACCCTCAAGGTCGGCATCATGGACGAAGAGCGCCGCACCAGCGTCAACCTCAAGGCTTGCATCGGCGCTGCCCAGCACCGCGTCGCCTTCATCAACACCGGCTTCCTCGACCGTACCGGTGACGAGATGCACACCATCATGGAAGCCGGCGCCGTGCTGCGCAAAGGCGACATGAAGGGCACCGCCTGGATCCAGGCTTACGAGCGCAACAACGTCCTGGTCGGCCTGAACTGTGGCCTGCGTGGCAAGGCGCAGATCGGCAAGGGCATGTGGGCCATGCCGGACCTGATGGCCGCCATGCTCGAGCAGAAGATCGCTCACCCCAAAGCCGGCGCCAACACCGCCTGGGTTCCGTCGCCAACCGGCGCCACCCTGCACGCGCTGCACTACCACCAGGTGGATGTACAGGCAGTACAGGCCGAGCTGGAGAAGATCGACCTGGCCAGCGAGCGCGAGCAGCTGACCAACGACCTGCTGACCATCCCGGTCGCGCCTGAGCGCAACTGGAGCGCCGAGGAAATCCAGCAGGAGCTGGACAACAACTGCCAGGGCATCCTCGGTTACGTGGTGCGCTGGGTCGAGCAGGGTGTTGGCTGCTCCAAGGTGCCGGATATCCACGATGTCGGCCTGATGGAAGACCGCGCCACGCTGCGTATCTCCAGCCAGCACTTGGCAAACTGGCTTTACCACGGCGTGGTTGGTGAGGCTCAGGTTCGCGAAACTCTGGAGCGTATGGCCAAAGTGGTTGATCAGCAGAATGCTGGTGATCCGGTTTATCGCCCAATGGCAGCAGACTACGCGCAATCCATTGCTTTCCAGGCGGCCTGCGATCTGGTATTCAAGGGACGTGAGCAGCCGAGCGGCTACACCGAACCTCTGCTACATGCGTGGAGGCAGCGCTTCAAACAGCAGAACGGTTGCTGATAATATGTCGTTCAGCCGGTTCGCTGGCTAGTGGTAAGACCAAGCTCCGAAGTGCTTAAAGCCTTCGGAGCTTTTGAGCATGGGGGCTAGTCGATTTAAATCGAGCGGCACCTTTGGATGACGCAGGCGTCATCCATGCGGAGGTACCGGGTAACCGGGGAAAAGAAAGCGGTTCATTAGAATAAACAAGGGAACCCACAATGAGTCAGACTCTGCTGTCCATCCTGGCATTCGTGCCACTGGTCCTGGCGGGCGTATTGCTGATCGGCTTTCGTTGGCCGGCCAAGTACGCAATGCCGCTGGTATTTGTCCTCACCGCACTAATCGGCCTGTTGGCCTGGGACATGACGCTCAACCGCGTCGTCGCCTCGACCTTGCAAGGGCTGATTCTTACCGCCGCGATCCTCTGGATCATCTTCGGCGCTATCCTGCTCCTAAATACACTCAAGCACTCCGGTGGTATCGCTTCGATTCGCCGAGGTTTCTCCAATATCAGCCCTGACCGGCGCGTACAGGCCTTGATCGTGGCCTGGCTGTTCGGTTGCTTTATCGAAGGTGCTTCGGGCTTCGGTACGCCCGCTGCTGTAGCCGCACCGCTGATGGTGGCGCTGGGCTTCCCGGCCCTGGCTGCTGTGGTGATGGGGATGATGGTGCAATCCACACCGGTGTCCTTCGGTGCGGTGGGCACACCGATTCTGGTAGGTGTCGGGGCAGGCCTGGACCAGGCCGGCATCGGCGCTCAGCTGGCGACGGTTGGCAGCAACTGGGAAGTATTCTTCCACCTGATCTTCTCGCGCGTTGCGCTCATCCATGCGATGTGCGGAATTTTGATGCCGCTGATCATGCTGTGCATCCTGACTCGCTACTTCGGCCGCAACAAGTCCTGGTCTGAAGGCCTTGCGATGGCGCCGTTCGCGGTGTTCACCGGCTTGGCGTTCGTTATCCCCTATGCTGCTGCGGGCGTCTTCCTCGGCCCAGAATTCCCGTCGATGATCGGTGCCCTGATCGGCCTGGCCATTGTGGTGCCGGCTGCCAAGGCAGGCTTCCTGCTACCGAAGGAGAAGTGGGACTTCGCCCCGGCCAGTGAATGGCCGGCCGAGTGGATGGGCAAGATCGAGATGAAGATCGAGGACGTGGCCGGCAAAACGCCGATCTCCGTTCCGATGGCTTGGGCGCCCTATCTGCTGCTGGCCGCCTTCCTGGTGATCTCCCGCGTTTTCCCCGACGTCAAGGCAGCCCTGATGTCGGTCAGCTTCGGCTGGAAGGATATCCTCGGTGAGACTGGAGTATCCGGCACCCTGGAGCCTCTCTATCTGCCGGGCGGGATCCTCTGCATGGTAGTGCTGGTGACCTTCTTCCTGCATCGGATGAAGGCCCGTGAGCTGGGTGCAGCGCTTTCCGAGTCGAGCAAGACGCTGCTCGGCGCGGGCTTCGTGCTGATTTTCACCATCCCGATGGTGCGTATCCTGATCAACTCCGGTGTCAACGGCTCGGATCTGGTCTCCATGCCGGTGGCTATGGCGCAGTTGGTGGCCAATAGCGTGGGCGATATCTATCCGTTCTTCGCTCCGGCCGTTGGTGCTTTGGGTGCGTTCATTGCCGGTTCCAACACCGTCTCCAACCTGATGCTGTCCCAGTTCCAGTTCAATACGGCTGAACTGCTGACGCTTTCCGGCGCGCTGATGGTTGCGCTGCAGTCGGTTGGTGCAGCGGCCGGTAACATGATCGCCATCCACAACGTGGTGGCGGCATCGGCCACCGTGGGCCTGCTGGGTCGCGAAGGGATCACCTTGCGCAAGACCATGCTGCCGACCCTGTACTACCTTATCGTGGCCGGCACCATCGGCCTGATCGGGTTCTATGTGATGGGTATCAGCGATCCGCTGGTTGGCGCTGCCGGCTAAGCGATTGCGTTGAGTAAAACGGGCGGCCTTGGCCGCCCGTTTTGTTTGGATTTGGCGCAATGCCGGATTCTGGTATAGCGTTCGATGCAATCGCACTGATCAGGGGTGATCCCATGAAAAAGTGGCAATGCGTGGTATGTGGCTTCATTTATGACGAAGCCCTGGGCCTGCCGGACGAGGGCATTGCGCCCGGCACCGCCTGGGAAGATGTGCCGGAAGACTGGCTCTGCCCCGACTGCGGCGTGGGCAAGATGGATTTCGAAATGGTTGCGATCAGCTGATTCGTGACCTCATCAAGTCAACAGAGGAAGCGGCATGACGGCACCCTTGGTAATCATTGGCACAGGCCTGGCGGGCTATAACCTGGCCCGGGAGTTTCGCAAGCACGACAGCCAGACTCCGCTGCTGCTGATCACTGCCGACGACGGCCGCTCCTATTCCAAGCCGATGCTCTCCACCGGCTTTGCCATGGGCAAGGATGCCAATTCGCTCGGCATGCTGGATGCCGGTCAGATGGCCATCCAGCTCGATGCCGAGATCCGCACCCATACCAGGGTGACCCGGCTCGATCCCGACAACCGGCGGGTATGGATCGGCAACGAGCCGGTGCCCTATCGCGATCTGGTGCTTGCCTGGGGCGCACAGCCCATTCATGTGCCTCTGGCGGGTGATGCAACGGACCGGGTCTTCTCGATCAACGATCTGCTCGACTACGGCCGTTTCCGCGAAGCGGCGCAGGGCAAGCGGCGGGTGCTGATCCTTGGTACCGGGCTGATTGGCTGCGAGTTCGCCAACGACCTGCTGCAGGGGGGCTATGAGGTCGATCTGGTCGCGCCGGGCGAACAGGTCATGCCCGCACTGTTGCCGGCGGCAGTGGCCGCTGCCGTACAGGACGGCCTGGAATCACTGGGAGCGCGCTTTCATTTCGGTGCGGTGGTGGAGCGTGTCGATCACGTCGCCGAGGGCCTGCAGGCGCAGCTATCCAGCGGGAAGTTGTTGTCATGCGATCTGGTGGTCAGTGCCGTGGGCCTGCGTCCGCGCATCGAGCTGGCCGTCGAGGCCGGCTTGGAAGCTGCGCGAGGGATCGTCGTGGACCGCTACCTGCGCACTTCTGCCCGGCACGTTTATGCGTTGGGCGATTGCGCCGAAGTCGATGGGCTCAGCCTGCTTTATGTCATGCCGCTGATGAGCGGCGTGCGGGCACTGGCACGGACGCTGGCCGGCAGCGCCACAGCGGTTAGCTATGGACCGATGCCGGTAACGGTAAAGACTCCGGTATGTCCGCTGGTGGTATCGCCACCGGCGCTTGGTAGCGAAGGCGGCTGGGCCATCGAAGGCGAAGGCCGCGATATCACGGCTTTGTTTCAGGCCGCCGATGGACGTTTGCTCGGCTATGCGCTGGCAGGAGCAGCCGTGCAGCAGCGTCTGATGCTTAACAAACAACTGCCGCCAGTACTGGCTGAGGTGCCGCAAGTTCTGTCATTAACGCCTTCGAATTGAGTTCGGCCTAACACTTTAGGGTACTGGCGCCTCTGCCATCAGCGTGCCATTCTCCCCGAGTCTGCGGCGCTTAGGAGCTGCCCCAGCGCCTTGGAGCGCTGTTCCTGGAACAGCACACACACAAAAACAAGAAATCTCAGAGGCTACTCATGCGCAAACCGGAACTCGCGGCGGCCATCGCCGAAAAGGCCGACCTCACCAAGGATCAGGCCAATCGTGTACTCAACGCCGTTCTGGATGAAATCACCAACGCGCTGAACCGCAAGGACAGCGTCACCCTGGTCGGTTTCGGAACCTTCGTGCAACGCCACCGTGGCGCACGCACCGGCAAGAACCCTCAGACGGGAGAGCCGGTGACCATCAAGGCCAGCAATACCGTGGCCTTCAAGCCCGGGAAAATGCTCAAGGACGCGATCAACTGATCAGCGCTACCCGGAGCCGCCTGGCTCCGGGTTAACCCGACCCGCCGGTCTGTGCCAGACCGCTCCGTTCCCGCCGCGCAAAGCCCTTTTCCCATTCCGGCAAGCCGCTACAATGCGGAAATTTTCATTCCCCGGTCGGTAAAAATCATGAAATTTCGCTTTCTTCTATGGATGCTGGGCCGATTGATGAGCAAGGCCAGCCGCAACAATGCCGAGTTTCAACAGCAGCTTGGCGACAAGGATCTTACCTTTCAGCTGCACACCCTGGACGGCAAAGTGGCACGGCACTTCACCGTCAAGGATCAGCGCATCACCAGCAGCAGTGGCCCGGCAACCGAGCCGGCTTTCTCCCTGGGTTTTCGCGATGCCGCCTATGGTTTTGAAACCATGACGGCGAAGAACAAGCAGCTGGCTTTTATGCAGGGAATCCAGGACAAGCACATCCAGATCCAGGGCAACCCGGCACTGGTCATGTGGTTCCAGGGATTGACCAAGTATCTAAAGCCGAAGAAAGCGAAAAAAGCCTAAGCGGCGCTGTCGCTAGCGGCGTGTCAGCAATTGCGCGCCGGCAATATTTCACGCCGAAGGCGGGCAGACCGGCGAAAGCCAAAGTCCCAGGCCGCTCTTTCGATGACGGAAGTGTGCGCCAGAAGACTCGGCGAACAGCAGTCCTCTGGCAAGATGCCATGTCCGGACCGTTCGCCTCTGACTCCTATGCGTAGCAGGGCTCGATGCCATCAAGGAGAGCCGGACAGCCGGCCATTACCCGCCATTTCGTTAGCCGAAGGACCGATTATGAAAACCCGCTTGTCTCTGCTGTTCCCTCTCACCCTGGCCTTGGCCGGCTGCTAGACCGGTGCCTGGTTCAAGCTGCCCGATGAGACCCGGCTGGTGGTGAGCGAGAGGCCCACCAGCTTCGATGAGGGGCTGGTGCGCAGCCGTCCGTTTTCCTGGGGGGCGGCCGGCGGTATTCCTTATCGCGTAGTGGATCAGCAGTCGGAAACGGTCAGCAGCGGAAAGTTGCGCAGCCGCTTTCGAGTGGCTTCGATCTTCTGGCCGCCGGTGGGCATCGCTTATTGGCCAATGGGCTATGGGCAGCGTTGCTATGACCTGACCGGCAGTGAGCCGCTTACCTGCACCCACGAAGATTTCCGTCAGCTGCAGATGAAAGAGCGCATGCGTCGCTAACCTGATCTGCAAAAGCGAGGGAGGAGCAAGCCTTCTCCTCGCGTTCCCCTCGATAAGCGAGATTCAAAACAAAAGGCCCCAGGATTGCTCCTGGGGCCTTCGTCGTATCTGGCGCACTCGGCGGGATTCGAACCCACGACCCCTGCCTTCGGAGGGCAGTACTCTATCCAGCTGAGCTACGAGTGCGTTGCGGAGCGCAATCATACGCATGTCCTCCGGAGGCGTCCATGCTGGCGAGTGCTTCTGCGGTGGCTTGCCAATGGGCAGGGGTAAGCCGCTCGGGGTACTGAAAAGGCTCTGGCATGGGCGTGCAGTGGCTGCCAAGCCTGGTGGCGGCTGTTAACCTTGGCGATTATTTATGGCTTTTTGGCCGAGATCGGGACGTTAACGGGGGAAGGGATGTCGAGCCATATCAAGCTCTGGGACGCGCCGCTGCGTATTTTTCACTGGACCTTTGCCGCCGCGGTGACTGCCGCCATTGCCACCGGCTGGTTGGGCGGTGGTTTGATGGTCTGGCACGGCCGGTTGGGTTTGCTGGTACTGGGCTTGCTGATCTTTCGTCTGCTGTGGGGCTTCGTCGGCTCAACCTATGCGCGCTGGTCGCGCATTCTGGGGGCAGCCTTCGGAGTGAAAGCCTATCTGCAGGGCAGCTGGCGGGAGGCCGGGCATAACCCGCTGGGCGCGCTGTCGGTGCTCGCCATGCTGGGGCTGGTGGGGTTTCAGGTGGTCAGCGGCTTGATGGCAACCGACGATATCGCCTTCAAAGGGCCGCTGTATACGCTGGTCACCAGCGACACCGGCAGCTGGTTGAGCGGGTTGCATCGTCAGGCGAAATGGTTGCTGGTGGGCTTTATCGGCCTGCATCTGCTGGCGATTGCCTGGTACACGCTGGTGCGCCGCAAGCCGCTTGTCGCCGCGATGATTGCCGGGCGTGCGCGGCGTGAGCACCCCGTACAGCAGGATGCCCAAGGTGGCTCAGCGGTGGCGGCCGTGTTGGTCGTGGTGCTGGCCGTGGGCACGGTGTGGGGGGTGCAGTCGGTTGCCGGCTGGATGACGCCGCCACCGGCCGCACCGGCGCCTACGCTGGACTGGTAGTCCGAGGCCGGGCGGCGCAGCGCCCGGCGTCACGTTTGACTTATCGCTCTGCGCGGAAGTTGTCGTGGCAGGATTTGCACGAACCGCCGACGTCACCGAAGGCTTTCTTGATGGCGGCCTGGTCGCCATCAGCGGCAACGCTGGCGAGCTGGTTGGCGGCAACGGTGAAGTCGCGACCGATCTGGCCAGCCTTGTCCAGATTCTGGAAGAACTCGGGCTTCAGGCGAGTGGCCTTGCCCAGCTGCTCGGTGGTGGTTTCCGGGCTGTACAGCGCGCCCATGCCGGAGTTGGCGATGGCCGCAATGGCGTTGGCGGCAGCAGCAACCTTGGCCTGATCAAAAGGCTCCTTGCCATCGATGACCTGGGCTTTGATTTTGCCCATGTTCCACGCCATGAACTGGTAGCCGGCCTTGCGGGCTTCGACCATATCCTCGGGCTTCATTTGCGCATGTGCGGCAGTGGTTGCCAGCAGGGCGGCTGCCATGGCGCCCATCAACAGTGCTTTCACGGTAATTCCTCAACAATCCATTTAACGGGGACGGCAGGCTCTACCAGGGCGTTTGCAGTGCCCTGCGGCCAGCCGCGCGGAACTATACCTTGCCTGTCAGGCAGCGTCGTGTTGTGTAACAAGGGTTAACAGAATGCCCATCAGAGCGGCCTATGCTTGAACAATGCCCGGCTGGATGAGCTTGCTCGGCTGGCAATCGCGGCAATAGGATGGTTGCCATCTGCAGGCGGTTGAACCGGGCCGTGTCGGGAGGGCTCTGACGCCGTAGACATTCATTGATGCGGGCCGCCTTTCGCCGGCAGCGCAAGCCTTCAGGAGAGCACCATGCAACTGAAAGATTCTTCCCTGTTTCGCCAGCAGGCTTATATAGACGGTGCCTGGCTTGATGCCGATGGCGGGCAGACGATTGAGGTGAGCAACCCGGCCAGCGGCGAAGTTCTTGGAAGCGTGCCGAAGATGGGCGCGGCCGAGACGCGCCGTGCCATCGAGGCGGCCGAGCGCGCCCTGCCTGCCTGGCGCGATCTGACTGCCAAGGAACGCTCGCAGACGCTGCGCCGCTGGTATGAGCTGATCCTGGAAAACCAGGAAGATCTGGCCCGGCTGATGACCCTGGAGCAGGGCAAGCCGCTGACCGAGTCACGCGGCGAGATCGCCTATGCGGCATCGTTCATCGAGTGGTTCGCCGAGGAGGCCAAGCGCATTTACGGCGACACCATACCGGGGCATCAGAAGGACAAACGCATCATCGTCATCAAGCAGCCCATCGGCGTGACGGCGGCCATCACACCCTGGAACTTCCCCTCGGCGATGATCACCCGCAAGGCCGGCCCGGCGCTGGCAGCCGGTTGCACCATGGTGGTTAAACCCGCCAGCCAGACGCCGTTCTCCGCTTTGGCACTGGCCGAGCTGGCCGAGCGTGCGGGTATCCCTAAAGGCGTGTTCAGCGTAGTCACCGGCTCGGCCGGCGATATCGGCAGCGAGCTGACGTCCAACCCCGTTGTGCGCAAGATCACCTTCACCGGCTCCACCGAAATCGGTGCCAAGCTGATGGAGCAGTGCGCGCCGGGGATCAAGAAGGTATCGCTGGAGCTGGGCGGCAATGCGCCGTTTCTGGTGTTCGATGATGCCGACCTGGACGAGGCAGTGAAGGGCGCCATGCAGTCCAAGTACCGCAACGCCGGGCAGACCTGCGTGTGCGTCAACCGCATCTATGTGCAGGAGGGCGTGTATAAGGCCTTCGCGGAGAAATTCCAGGCGGCGGTCGAGAAGTTGAAGATCGGCAACGGCCTGGATGATGGCGTCGATGTCGGCCCGCTGATCGACGACCGTGCCGCGGCCAAGGTCCGGGAGCACATCGAGGATGCTGTGTCCCAGGGCGCGCAGGTGGTGACCGGGGGCAAGGCGCACAGCCTGGGCGGCAGCTATTTCGAGCCGACTTTGCTGATCGATGTGCCGCACACGGCAAAGGTGGCCAAGGAAGAGACCTTCGGGCCTCTGGCACCGCTGTTCCGCTTCAAGGACGAAGCCGAGGGCATCGCGCTGGCCAACGACACCGAGTTCGGTCTGGCGGCGTACTTCTATGCCCGCGACCTGGGCCGGGTGTTCCGCGTGGCTGAAGCGTTGGAGTCCGGCATGGTCGGCGTCAATACCGGGATGATCTCAACGGAAGTCGCGCCGTTCGGCGGTGTGAAATCCTCCGGCCTGGGCCGCGAAGGGTCCAAATACGGCATCGAGGATTATCTGGAAATCAAGTACATCTGCCTGGGTCTGTAACCGGGCGCGGCAAAAGGATCTGCCTTAACGGTCTGGTCCTTTTGCCTTGGGCGGCTCAAAATAAAGGCCCTATCTCGCGCTTTTTATCCTGGATGCTGTGCCCATTCCGGTCAGTGCTTCATTCGTTTTGATCGCCTTCAGCGACTCCTGGCGTGCCGACCAGCTCGGACAGCTGGTTGCGTCCCTGCGCCCGCGGCTGCGTATCCTCAAAGTACATGATGGTTACGCCGCGCTTGCCGCGTGCAAGCGTGAGCTGCCCCGGCTGCTGATTGTCGACGGTGAACTGGACGGGCTGGACGGACGAGCCGTGCTGCGTGAGTTGCGCCGTCGGGCGCCGCGGCAGCAGCTGGCGTGCATCCTTATCAGCGAGCGTATGGACCGGGCCAGCGTACGCGCCGCGATACCGCTCGGGCTGGCAGCCTATCTGGGCAAACCCTGTGACCTCGAAGGTCTGAGTCGGCGCCTGGACAGGCTCCTGCCACCGTCAGTTGGGCGCGCGATCCAGGCGCCTACCGATACCCTGGCAGCCTTCTTGGAGCGCATGCGCCAGAGCAACCCGGGTGCGCCTTTGCTCGAATCGGTGCAGGTGGCGGTAGGCGATAGCCTGAGTGCCGCCGAGCGCAACCTGAACGTACTTGAAGCGCGATTTTCCCGAGACCCGCAGATCACGGCGCGACTGATCAGCGTAGCCAACAGCGCGGGGCAGGCCGGTAACTGCCAGACCCTGGCCCAGGCGCTGCAGCGGCTGGGCGTCAGGCTTTCGTTGGATCTGGTGCTGGAGATGGCGGTCCAGGGCAGCGCGCAACTGGCTGACCCGGATCTGGCACGGCAGGCCGCCCACGTCAGCAAGCAGGCCCAGCGCGCGGCCAAACTCGCAGGCTGGCTGGCGCGCCGGCTGAAGCTGGATGCCAGCCTTTGCTACACCGCCGGCCTGCTGCACAACCTGGGCGAGCTGGCGGTGCTGCGCAGCCTGCAGAACTGGCTCGACAGCGGTGGTGAGCTGGGCGTTGAGGAGCTGCCGACATTGCTGCGTACCCACGCGGCAGGTTTCGGTTCCTCGCTGCGTATCCAGTGGCGACTGCCGCTGGGCTTGCGCCAGGCGATTGCCGGCTACTACGGGTTGGGTGCCGAAGTATTCACCCGCGAGGCGCTGGTGCTGAATCTGACCGGCCTGTTGCTGGCGCTGCCGGCCGATGCCTCAGCCCAGAGCCTGGCCGCCGAGCGCTCCGCACGTCTATTGCGGGTCGATCCTCAGCTCCTGATCGGCGCGCCGCGCGACTGAAGACCAACCCATAAGCGGAATTTTCCGCCGCTCCAAGGGTGCCCTAATGATTTCGCAGCTCAGGCCAGCTGTCGCTCCATCTGCAGTTCCGGCAACAGATGAGGCGCCCACAGGTTGTCCTGGAAGTGCTTGCGGAAGAAGCCGAAATGGCCGATGCGCGCCACGCCTATATCTTGCGGGGCGATACGGTGCATGGTCTTGGGGGCTGACCGGTAGAAGCCATGCAGAGACTCGGTACTGCGTGCCGACATCATCTCGTCGTCGCTGAACGAGAGTGACACCAGCGGTGTACGCACGGCATCGAAGGCGCGTTGCACCGGCTCGCCTTCGATGCCGATCAGGTAGTCCGGGTGCAGGCACCAGCGGCGCCACTGGCGGATCACGCCGGCCGGCAGGTCGCCCACCGCGCCTATACGCTCGCCTGGAAAGTAGCCGGCGACTCCGGTCAGCACTGGCGCCAGAGCGTGCCAGAGAAACCAGGCCTGCTTGCGAATCTGCGGACTGTTCTCGCGCCAATAACCACTGCCGGCTGCGATGGTGATGATCCGCGCCAGGCGCTCGTTGCCCCGGACCATCGGCAGTATCTGCGCGCCGAGGCTGTGACCGATCCAGTACGACGGCAGGTCCTCTGCCGCATTGGCGAGCTGGTCGAGCATGGCGCTGGCATCGTGCCGGGCCCAGTCGAGGACATCCACCTTGAGCTTGCGCAGTGAGCCGAGGCGCGACTGGCCAATGCCAATGTAGTCGAATGTCACCGCAAGATAACCCTGGCCGGCCAGCCAGGTGGCGAAATCACTGTAGAAACGTTGTTTGACGCCGATTGCCGGGGCGATCAACACGGCGCCGCAGGGCTTTGTGGCCGGCGCGTACCACTGGCTGGCCAGGTGCTGACCGTTGCCGTTGTCGATCCAGCGCAGTTCGGGCTTGGGTATTGCCATTTTCTTGTTCTCCGCACTTTCCCGGGAAGGGACGATGGGCGAGTATACGAGCGCAAGAATAAAATTCTAGAAAAATATTCTAGTAAGTCGGAGAGCTGATGGCCCGGTCGTCACGCAAACAGGAAATCCTCCAGGCCGCGCTTGCCTGCTTCACCGAGCACGGCGTGGATGCCACCACCATAGAAATGATCCGCGACCGATCGGGCGCGAGCATTGGCAGCCTTTATCACCATTTCGGCAACCGCGAGCGGATCATCGCTGCGCTTTATCTTGAGGGCATCGGTGAATATGCAGCGCTGCTGGAAGCCGGGTTGGTGGATACACTGCAGCCCGAAGCCTGCGTGAAGCTGTTCGTCACCTGTTATATCGACTGGGTTGTGGCCAATCCGGATTGGGCGCGTTTCATTCTGCACAATCGTGGCAGGGTGGAGGCAGGCGAGTGGGGCGAGCGTTTGCGCGAACATAATCGCGATCACGGCAAGCGTATCGGTGCGGTGCTGCGTCGGCATCGTGAGGCGGGTGCCTTCCGACCGATGCCCGGTGACTGTTTCGTCTCGGTGGTGATCGGCCCGGCCCATGACATGGCGCGCAACTGGTTGGCAGGGCGCAGCAGCACTGCTTTGTCCGACTGTCGCGAGCTGTTGGCAGAGATTGCCTGGGACAGCGTACGCTCTGTTCCGAAGGGCAAGCAGGGCTAAAACAGGCGCCTTTTCGGTGATGTCCCCTGAGCGGAAAAATCAATCCGCGCTTGTTGCAAAGGGGGGTTTCTGATATAAAGCAGCGCTCTTTTCTAGGGGCACGCTTTGTTCGTTTGCAGCGTAGCCGGTAAGACCCCAACGAATCGTGGTGCTGAGCGCCAAAAAAGACATTTGAATTCAAGCGGCCAACCCATGCCGGGTTGGGCATGTGGTTTTAGAGGGCTGAGGCATGTCGAGAGTCTGTCAAGTTACCGGTAAGGGTCCGGTAACCGGGAACAACGTTTCCCACGCGAACAACAAAACCCGTCGTCGTTTTCTGCCGAACCTGCAGCATCATCGCTTCTGGGTCGAGTCCGAGAACCGCTTCGTTCGTCTGCGCCTGACCGCCAAGGGCATGCGTGTGATCGACAAGCGCGGTATCGACGCCGTTCTGGCTGAACTTCGCGCTCGCGGCGAAAAGGTTTAAGGAGAACTATCATGCGTGACCTGATCCGTTTGGTGTCCAGCGCCGGTACCGGCCACTTCTACACCACCGACAAGAACAAGCGCACTACGCCCGACAAGATCGAAATCAAGAAGTACGATCCGGTCGTGCGCAAGCACGTGATCTACAAGGAAGCCAAGATCAAGTAATTGATCGGCCCTTGAAGAAAAAACCCGCCTTTCGGCGGGTTTTTTCGTTTCTGGATCCCGTTGTGGTTAACGCTTCGCGGTGAGGGCGCCGCTCCCACGGGGTCGGTGGGGGCGGCGCTGCTTCTGTGAAGCCGCCTCCTCGCGCTGAATGCAGTCGCGAGCCTGCCGTCGCGGCTTGACGGGGCACAACGGCAATCCGCTGTCAGCCGACCTTGCGAATTGCGCCAGCCAGGCGCTCGATCATCGCGTCGATCTGTTCGCGTTCCACGATCAGCGCAGGTGAGAGCGCAATGGTATCGCCGCTGGCCCGTGCCAGCAGGCCGTCCTCGAAACACTGGCGGAACACCTCATAAGCGCGTTTGCCGACGCCATCGGCGTGAGTTGCGAACTGAATTCCGCCGACCAGGCCGACACTGCGGATATCGGTCACGTTGGGCAGGTCCTGCAGGCTGAACAAGGCGTCCTGCCAGTAGTCCTCCAGCTCGATGGCTTTCTCGAACAACTGCTCGCGCTGGTAGATATCCAGAGTTGCCAGAGCCGCGGCGCAGGCTACTGGGTGCCCCGAATAGGTGTAGCCGTGGAAGAACTCGATGGCGCTTTCCGGGCCGTGCATAAAGGCCTGCTGGATCTCATCTGATACCAGCACCGCGCCCATGGGCACCGCGCCGTTGGTCAGGCCCTTGGCGCAGGTGAGGATGTCCGGAGTGACACCCCAGCGCTGAGCGGCGAAGGCCTTGCCGACGCGACCGAAACCGGTAATGACTTCGTCGAAGATCAGCAGGATCCCGTGCTTTCGGGTGATCTCGCGCAGCCGCTGCAGATAGCCCAGCGGCGGCAGGATCACCCCGGCCGAGCCGGACATGGGCTCGACGATCACTGCCGCGATGTTCTCGGCGCCGTGCAGGGTGATGAGCCGCTCCAGTTCATCGGCCTTCTCCGCGCCATGCTCCGGCAGGCCACGCGTGAAGGCGTTGCGTTGCATGTCCAGCGTGTGTGGCAGATGGTCGACACCGGGAAGCAGCGCGCTGCTAAAGGCTTTGCGGTTGTTGCCCATTCCGCCCACCGAGATGCCACCGAAGCCGACGCCGTGGTAGGCCAGCTCACGTCCGATCAGCCGGGTACGGCTGCCCTGGCCGATGGCGCGCTGATAAGCGAGGGCAACCTTCAATGCGGTGTCGGCAGATTCCGAGCCGGAATTGGTAAAGAACACCCGGCTTATGCCTGGCGGGGCGATCTCCACCAGCCGTTCGGCCAGCTCGAAGGGTAGCGGGTGGCCCATCTGGAAGGTCGGCGCAAAGTCCATCTTGGCGATCTGCCGGCTTACCGCCTCGGTGATTTCCGGCCGGCTGTGGCCTGCGTTGCAGCACCAGAGTCCGGCGGTGCCGTCGATCACCTGGCGGCCGCTGGTGTCGGTGTAGTACATCCCCTGGGCGCTTTCCAGCAGGCGTGGGTTGGCCTTGAACTGGCGGTTGGCGGTAAAGGGCATCCAGAAATGTTCGGCGTGCGGGTGGTTGGCCATGGTCGCTCCAGTCTTGCAGCAATGAGGGCTAAGCTGATACGTACAACCGCCTTCCGCACAGCCGTTGGCCCGAGTCTATGTTTAATAAAACGCACAAAACAAGGCCGATAGCCTGACTTCGTAAAATATATTGATAGCCTTGGCGCCGCTGGTTTAGGGTGCCTTTCTATTCGTTGGACTATTTGACCGAGGAAGCACCATGACCACCCTGACTCTTGCCGACTGGCAGCAGCGTGCCCGCGACCTGCGTATCGAAGGCCAGGCTTTCGTCCAAGGGCAGTACACGGCCGCTGCTGACGGGGCCACGTTCGACTGCATCAGCCCCATCGATGGCCGGGTGCTGGTGCAGGTTGCCAGCTGCGGTGCAGCGGATGCCGAACAGGCGGTGCAGAGCGCGCGGGCGGCTTTCGAGTCCGGCATCTGGTCGCGCCAGGCGCCGGCCAGGCGCAAGGCGGTGATGATCCGTTTTGCCGACCTGCTGGAGGCTCACAAAGAGGAGCTGGCATTGCTGGAAACCCTCGATATGGGCAAGCCGATTTCCGACTCGCTGGCAGTGGATATTCCCGGTGCGGCGCGGGCGCTGCGCTGGTCAGGCGAGGCCATCGACAAGGTCTACGACGAGGTGGCGCCCACGCCCCATGACCAGCTGGGGCTGGTTACGCGGGAGCCGGTGGGGGTGGTTGCGGCCATCGTGCCGTGGAATTTCCCGCTGATGATGGCCTGCTGGAAACTGGGCCCGGCGCTGGCCACCGGCAACTCGGTGGTGCTCAAACCGTCGGAGAAGTCTCCGCTGACAGCCATTCGTGTGGCGCAGCTGGCCGTTGAGGCCGGGATTCCGCCGGGCGTCCTCAACGTGTTGCCGGGTTACGGCCACACTGTGGGCAAGGCGCTGGCGCTGCACATGGATGTCGATACTCTGGTGTTCACCGGCTCCACACGGGTTGCCAAGCAGCTGATGGTCTATGCCGGCGAGTCGAACATGAAGCGCGTCTGGCTGGAGGCGGGTGGCAAGAGTCCGAACATCGTTTTCGCCGATGCGCCGGACCTTGCCGCAGCTGCCGAGGCGGCGGCTGGTGCCATCGCCTTCAACCAGGGCGAGGTTTGTACCGCGGGCTCGCGGCTGTTGGTGGAACGCTCGATCAAGGCGCGTTTCCTGCCACTGGTGGTGGAGGCGCTCAAGGGCTGGACACCGGGCAACCCGCTGGACCCGGCGACCAACGTCGGCGCCTTGGTGGATACCCAGCAGCTGGATACGGTGCTCGGCTATATCGAGGCCGGCCGTGAGGCCGGCGCGCAGGTGCTGATCGGCGGTCAGCGTACCCTTGAAGAAACCGGCGGCCTCTACGTCGAACCGACGATTTTCGATGGCGTCAGCAACGCCATGAAGATCGCCCAGGAAGAAATCTTCGGCCCGGTGCTCTCCGTGATCAGCTTCGACAGCGCCGAGGAAGCCGTGGCCATTGCCAACGACACACCCTATGGCCTGGCTGCGGCCGTGTGGACGGCGGATCTGTCCAAGGCCCATCGCACCGCCCGTGCGCTGCGTGCCGGCAGTGTGTGGGTCAACCAGTACGACGGCGGCGATATGACCGCTCCCTTCGGAGGCTTCAAGCAATCAGGCAATGGTCGCGACAAATCGCTGCATGCCTTCGACAAGTACACGGAGCTGAAGGCCACCTGGATCAAGCTCTAACAGGCCTTGAACTGGCGGCGTTGGCAATACGGCGCAGAAGCAGGCTCGTTGCACTCACCCTTCGGGCCTGCCTTCGGCTGCTACTTCCGCTGGTCGTCTTGCCGGCCTCGCCTAGGTTTCAACAACCTGCTCAACCGTCTGTTCAGCGCCTGCACCAATAACAATTCAGAGGATTCCCCATGTCCGGCAAGGCAAGTTTCAACTGGATCGACCCGCTGCTGCTCGACCAGCAGCTCACCGAAGAAGAGCGCATGGTGCGTGACAGCGCCGCCCAGTTCGCTGCCGACAAGCTGGCACCGCGGGTGCTGGAAGCCTTCCGCCATGAGCGCACCGATCCGGCGATCTTCCGCGAAATGGGCGAAACCGGGTTGCTTGGTGCAACCCTGCCGGAAGCCTACGGTGGTAGCGGCCTGAACTACGTCTGCTACGGCCTGATCGCCCGCGAGGTGGAGCGCATCGACTCCGGCTATCGCTCGATGATGAGCGTGCAGTCCTCGCTGGTAATGGTGCCGATCTTCGAGTTTGGCAACGAGGCGACCCGGCAGAAATACCTGCCCAAACTCGCCAGTGGCGAATACATCGGCTGCTTCGGCCTGACCGAGCCGGATCACGGCTCCGATCCGGGCTCGATGGCGACCCGGGCGAAAAAGGTCGACGGCGGCTATCGCCTGACCGGCAGCAAAATGTGGATCACCAACAGCCCTATCGCCGATGTCTTCGTGGTCTGGGCCAAGGATGACGAGGGCGCCATCCGCGGCTTCGTGCTGGAGAAGGGTTGGCAAGGCCTGAGTGCGCCGGCGATCCACGGCAAGGTCGGCTTGCGCGCCTCCATCACCGGCGAGATTGTCATGGACAACGTGTTCTGCCCCGAGGAAAACGCCTTCCCGGATGTGCGCGGCCTGAAAGGCCCCTTCACCTGCCTGAACAGCGCCCGCTACGGCATCAGCTGGGGCGCCCTGGGCGCAGCTGAATTCTGTTGGCACACCGCTCGCCAATACACGCTGGACCGTCAGCAGTTCGGCCGCCCGCTGGCTGCCAATCAGCTGATCCAGAAGAAACTGGCCGACATGCAGACCGAAATCACCCTGGCGCTGCAGGGCTGCCTGCGCCTGGGGCGCATGAAGGACGAGGGCACGGCGGCGGTGGAAATCACCTCCATCATGAAGCGCAACAGCTGCGGCAAGGCGCTGGATATCGCCCGCACGGCCCGTGACATGCTGGGCGGCAACGGCATCAGCGACGAGTTTGGTATCGCCCGGCATCTGGTCAACCTGGAAGTGGTGAACACCTACGAGGGCACCCACGATGTGCACGCGCTGATTCTCGGTCGTGCGCAGACGGGCATTCAGGCGTTCTTCTGACCGTAGGGTGGATGAGGTTCTTTTCATCCACCGCTGGCCGCTCAAGGCGGATGGGTAAAGTGTCATCCACCCTACGGTGCTCCTGCCGGTTTTTTCGTCGCGTTCAGATCGAGGCTTAATATATGTCCGGCGCCCTGTCTCATATTCGTGTTCTCGATCTTTCTCGTGTCCTCGCCGGGCCCTGGTGCGGGCAGATCCTCGGTGATCTGGGCGCCGAGGTCATCAAGATCGAGCGCCCCGGCAGTGGCGACGATACCCGTCATTGGGGTCCGCCATTTCTCAAGGACAGCCAGGGCGAAAATACCGCCGAAGCGGCCTATTACCTGAGTGCCAATCGCAATAAGCAGTCGCTGACGGTGGATTTCACCCAGCCCGAGGGCCAGCGCCTCATTCGCCAGCTGGTGGCGCAGAGCGATGTGCTGCTGGAAAATTTCAAGGTTGGTGGGCTGGCGGCTTATGGGCTGGATTACGCGAGCCTGAAGGCGATCAACCCACGGCTGATCTACTGCTCCATCACCGGCTTCGGCCAGGATGGACCCTACGCCCAGCGTGCCGGCTACGACTTCATGATCCAGGGCCTCGGCGGGCTGATGAGCCTGACCGGGCGCAGCGATGCCGAGCAGGGCGCTGGACCGGTGAAGGTCGGAGTGGCACTGACCGATATCCTCACCGGGCTTTACGCCACGGTCGGCGTATTGGCGGCGCTGGCCCACCGTGAACGCACGGGCGAGGGCCAGCATATCGATACGGCGCTGCTGGACGTGCAGGTCGCCTGCCTCGGCAACCAGGCGCTGAACTACCTCACCACCGGCGTTGCGCCAAAGCGCATGGGCAACGCGCATCCGAATATCGTCCCCTATCAGGACTTTCCCACGGCCGATGGCGATTTCATCCTCACGGTCGGCAATGACGCGCAGTTTCGAAAGTTCTGCACGGTGGCGGGGCGACCCGAATGGGCCGACGACCCGCGCTTCGCCAGCAACAAGGCGCGCGTCGCCCACAGGGCCGAGCTGATTCCGCTGATTCGCCAAGTCACGGTATTTCGCACCACCGCCGAATGGGTATCCGAACTGGAGCGGGCCGGGGTGCCCTGTGGGCCGATCAACGATGTGGCGCAGGTATTTGCCGACCCTCAGGTCCGGCACCGTGGCCTCAGGCTCGATATGCCGCATTCCCAGGCCGGCAGCGTGCCTCAGGTGGCCAGCCCGCTGCGCCTCTCGGCCTCGCCGGTCAGCTATCGCCACGCGCCGCCGCTGCTGGGGGAGCACAGCGAGGCATTGCTGCAGCATCTGCTGGGGCTGGACGCCCGGCAGATCGCCGCCCTGCGCCAGGCTGGGGTGATCTGAGCCGAGCGCCCCGGAAACTGCGCTGAACTCTGGAGCGGCTTCGCCATTCTTATGGTGGACACCCTTCTAGCGGAAGAGCGCACCATGCAAAGGCAGCATTCCCGTTTCACCTGGCAGCTGGCGACTGTTGTTCTTATGTCCTGGTTGTTGGCCGGTTGCGGCATCAACAACATTCCCCAGTACGATGAACAGGTTAAATCCGCCTGGTCGCAAGTGGAAAACCAGTATCAACGACGCGCCGATCTGATTCCGAATCTGGTCGAGACGGTCAAGGGCTTCGCCCGCCAGGAGCAGGAAACCCTGACCGCGGTGGTTGAGGCCCGGGCGAAGGCTACGTCCATTCAGGTCGATGCCAATACCCTGGACAACCCGGAGCAGTTGCAGCAGTTCCAGCAGGCGCAGAATCAGCTGAGTGGCGCGCTAAGCCGGCTGATGGTGGTGGTGGAGCGCTACCCGGAACTCAAGTCCAATCAGAACTTCCTGGCTCTGCAGTCGCAGCTTGAAGGCACCGAGAACCGCATTGCAGTGGCTCGGCGTGATTTCATCGCCGCGGTAGAGCGCTACAACACCGAGATTCGTACCTTCCCCGGCCGCATCTGGCACACCCTGATGTACAGCGACATGCCGCTTCGCGAGAACTTCGAGGCGACCACCGAGAACGCCGATCAGGCGCCGCAAGTGCAGTTTCAATGATTGCCAGGCGCCTGCTGTTTCCGCTGCTGCTGGTCTGCGCCAGCTCCGTCTTCGCTCAGGAAGCGGAACTGCCGGCGCTGACCGGGCAAGTGGTGGATAACGCCGAGTTGCTCGACACGCAGGCTGAGGCGCGGCTGACCAGCATGCTCGCGGCACATGAGCAGGCCAGCAGCGAGCAGGTGGTGGTGGTTACCGTGCCCGATCTGCAAGGCCGCAGCATTGAGGACTTCGGTCTGCAGCTGGGCCGTGAATGGGGCATTGGCCAGCAGGGCGTGGACAACGGGGCGTTGTTGATCGTCGCCCGGGATGACCGCAGGGTGCGTATCGAGGTCGGCTACGGGCTCGAGGGGCGGCTGACCGATGCGCAGTCGGCGATGATCATCAACGGCATCATCGTACCGGCGTTCCAGCAGGGCGACTTCGCCCGCGGCATCATCGAAGGCGCCGAAGCGATGGTTCAGGTGCTCGGTGGCGATCCGCTGAAAAGCGCGGCTATGCGCCCGGTGATGCCGATGGGCACCGAGCAGCCAGGTGGCTTCGGGGTGTTGGCATTCTTTCTGATGCTGGTGGCAATCTTCGTTATCGGCGGCGGTCGCAGTGGGCGTGGCGGCGGACGCCGTGCGCTGCTGCTTGGCGCACTGCTGGGCGGCATGAGCCGCGGCGGCGGCTTCGGTGGAGGTGGATTCGGAGGAGGCGGCTTTGGCGGTGGAGGCGGCGGTTTTGGTGGCGGTGGTGCCTCGGGTGGCTGGTGATCAAAGGATGAAAGCGCAATGACTCTACTGACCCAAAGCGAGCAGCAGCAGGTGGCCGATGCCATCGACCGCATCGAGCGCGACACCGATGCGGAGCTGGTCACTGTGCTGGCCGAACAGGCCGATGACTATCACTATATTCCGCTGCTATGGGCCGGCCTGATCGCACTGGTGGTACCGGGCGCCGCGCTGTTCTTCACGGCTGCGATGAGCGCCTGGCAATTGCTGCTGGTGCAGTGGGCAACCTTTATCGTGCTGGCGTTGCTGTTTCGCTTCCCCAGTCTGACGACGCGCCTGATTCCGCGCCCGGTGCGCCATTGGCGCGCCTGCAATCTGGCCAGGCGGCAGTTTATCGAGCTGAATCTGCATCACACCGAGGGCGGCACCGGCATCCTGATTTTCGTTTCCGAGGCCGAGCGTTACGTCGAAATACTGGTGGACCGGGGAATTTCCAGCCGCATCGACAACAGCGCCTGGGAAGCCATCGTTGCCAACTTCACCGAGCAGGTGCACGACGGCCAGGTACTGGAAGGCTTCCTTGGCTGCATTGAGGCCTGCGGGTCGCTGCTCAAGCAGCATGTTCCGGCTACCCATGCGCGCAACCAGCTACCGAACCGGCTGGTGATGATCTGAGTGGATGGCCGAAGCCATCCACGCGAACGACGTACGACTTGGGCAAGCTCTTTACTGGCGCGCTACGCGTGGAAAATCGCTTCGCGAGTTTATCCACCCTACGGATAGACAGTAACGGCGGCCTGGTTCCCGGCGCGCAGGCTGATCAGACCATCCCCGGCCCGTCATCCTTTTCAGGCTCGATCGGCGTCAGTTCGAGTTGCTCGACGTGCTCCAGGGCGCTGGCAGCAACCCGGTCGATGCTGCTCATGGCATGCCCGATGATCGAGCTGACGCGAGCTTCGTAGTGATGCTCGGGCAGGCGTTCGATGGCCTGCAGAATCTGTTCACCTGGCACGGTTTCCTCGGCTAGCAGCCGCGCGGTGATCTCATCCAGCGCCGGTTTCATGCGCTGCAAAAGCGCCTGGCATTCGCGATCCAGCTGCTTGAGCAGCTCATCGGCAGCGCGAATCGACTCGGCCGAATCGAACTCGATATGGGCGTCACGCACGGCCTGCAAACTCAGCAGCGAGCCGTTCGGGCCCATGCCCAGCGCGCCGACCATCGACAGAGCGATTTTCGAGGCTTCCTGCAGATCCTGGCCGGCGCCCGAGGACGACTCTTGGAAATACAGCAGCTCGGCGCCACGACCTGCCAGCAGCATCTGGATCCGATTGCGCAGTTCGGATGCCATATGCAGGCGCTTGTCTTCCACCGGCGTCACCAGGGTGACACCCAGCGCCTGGCCACGCGGCAGGATGGTGACCTTTTCCACCCGGCCGACCTTGAGTGCCGCGGCCACCAGGGCATGGCCGGCTTCATGCACGGCAATGCGCTTACGATCGCTGCCTGACAGCGGCGTGACACCGCTCGGCTGTTCGCCGATGCGGCAGGTCTCGATGGCGTCGATAAAGTGCGCCATGTCCACCTGCTGCTCGCCAGCACGCGCCGCCAGCAGCGCCGCATGGTTGACGATATGGGCGATGGCCGCAGGTGTCAGGCCGACGGTATTGCGCGCCAGCTGGGGATAGTCCAGCGCGTCGGTCGCGCGGATCTTGCCGGCATAGAGGCGAAACAGCGCCTCGCGGTCGTCGAGACCGGGCAGGCCGACGGCAATGGAGCGGTCGAAACGGCCTTCGCGCACCAAGGCCGGGTCGAGCGAGTTGGGGAAGTTGGTGGCGCCCAGCACCAGCACGCCGCTGGCCGCGTCAAAGCCGTCTATTTCGGCCAGGAACTGGTTGATGATGCGGTTGCTCTCCGCATCGCTGGAGCGCTGCTGCTCGGCGCGCTTGCCGATGCCGTCGATCTCGTCGATGAAGATGATGCACGGCGCCTGCTTGCGCGCGGTGCGAAACAGCGCCTTGACCTTCTGGATGCCGACACCGAAATACATCGAGGAGAAGTCGCTGCCGGTCACCTGGATAAAGCTGGCGTGGGATTCGCTGGCCAGGGCCTTGGCCAGCTGAGTCTTGCCGGTGCCCGGCTCGCCGGTCAGCAGCACACCCTTGGGCGGACGGGCACCGAGAGCGGCATAGGTACTGGGATCGCGCAGATACGCGGTGATATCGCTCAGCGCCTGCTTGGCTTCATGGGCACCGATGACGTCATCAAAGCCGATACCGCTGCCTTTGCGCTGCACGTTGAAGGACTGGTTTTTCACGAACAGGTAAGCCAGTACGCCGATCATCGCCAGAATAAAAGGCGTATAGGGCAGCACGGACTTATACCAGGGCGCTTCGCCATCGGTTTCGAACAGTGCCAGTGGAAATACCGGGGTTTGGGCGGCTGCATAGTGATCGAGCAGCAATTGCGCAACGTGACCGGCTTGGTCTGGCACCCAGTAATTCAGGCCATCGACACGCGTGACGTAGATGGCGTTCTTGCTCAGTGCGGCGCTGCTGATGGTCTGGCCGCGCAGGTCGCCGAGAAGGGTAGAGAGATCGCGGCGATTTTCCAGCCAGGGTTTTTTCGAAGCATCCAGCTGCTGCAGCATGCTGGTGCTGACATCGGTGGCAGGCGCGGCGGGGGTATCGGGTCTCAACTGCCAGTAGCCCAGCGCAACGGCTACTACCAGCGCCAGCGCAACGGACAGCAGGCCACGACGGCGGCCTTGCGGCAAATGGGGTTTTTTCATTTCACATCCAGGCGGGGCAAGCCCGAGGCGTCATAAAACAACCGCCCTTGGCGGACGGACCACAGTTTTCGGGCGAGTCGCCCGGAAGCACCAAGGCAGGCGCGGCGGCGCGGCTTATGCAAATGAATTTTGATGCCGACCGCTGGTCGGATAGCAGGGAACCGACCGTGGACGAGGATACGGCAAGGCGCCGTGAGTAAGTGGCGATGCGACGAATGGCGGGCCTTTTTAGACGAGCGTCACATTCTTGTTGGTTCTACGGGCGATCGGAGTAGTCACTTTTGGAGTGCCGGATGGCCTGTTTGCGCGACCTGTTTCGTTTGGCGGTTGCAGGGCTCTGCCTGTGGCCAGTTGCGCTCGTGGCGCAACCGCTGCCGGACCCTGCCGGCTATATTTCCCGAGTCAGTGGCGAGGCTCTGGTCACCAGCCGGGGCATCACCAGCGAGTTGCTGCCGGGACAGGCAGTGATCGAGGGCATGACGCTGCACAGCGGCCCTGGGGGCGGCCTGGCAGTGATCTTCGAAGACGGTACGGTCATGTCCTTCGGGCCGGACAGCGAGCTGCACCTGGAGCGTTATCGCTTCACGCCGGCCATTGGAGCCTTCGCTCTGGAGGCGCGCTTCGAGCGGGGCACATTGAGCATTGAGAGCGGGGCCATCACCCGACTCGATCCAGATGCGATCAACCTGCGAACGCCTGATGCGCGCGTCAGGGTGCGTGCCGGCCATGCGTTGCTGAAGGTGAGCCGGTGAGGCGCGTAATTGCGGTCTCGCTGCTGGTCATGACGCTGGCGGGTTGTGCCCAGCGCTCTTACGTGGCGCTGCTGGAAGATCCCGCCGGAGCCGAGGTGACGGTACTAGACGGTCAGCGCAGCCGAACCCTGCAACAGACCGGCCTGGCGATACCGTTGGCGGCCGGCGCTTCGCCCTTCACACCAGGCGACTGGCAATTGCGGCAAGATTTCGCCGCAGCGCTGGCAATGCGGCCGGAACCGGCGGAACGTTTCGTGGTGCGCATGGAGGCCGACGGGCAGCCGAGCATCTTCGCGGAGCAGGTGTTCGATCAGGTGCTGCATGCAGTGCGCCAGCGTGAGCATCCACTGGTGGTCGTCACCGGCCACACCGACACGCTCGGCCCTAGGCAGGCCAATCTCAGAATCGGCCTGCAGCGTGCGCAGTCAGTTGCCGAACGGCTTCGGGCGCAGGGGCTGCAGGCGAGAATGCAGGTCCGCTCGCTGGGCGAGCTGGACCTGTTGGTCAGCACACCGGATGCAACACCCGAAGTGCGTAATCGCCGGGTGGAGATAGAGGTGCGCTGAGGGTTCGCAATGGATCAGTCGAGCACCAGAATCGCGTCCATTTCCACCAGCGAGCCCTTGGGCAGGGCGCTGATGCCGATGGCGGCACGCGCAGGGTACGGCGCCTGGAAGTAACGGGTCATGACCTCATTGACGGCGGCGAAGTTGCCTAGATCGGTGAGGAAGATATTCAGCTTGACGATATTGGCGAGCGAGCCGCCCGCAGCTTCGGCTACAGACTTGAGATTCTCGAACACCTGCACGGTTTGCGCCTCGAAGCCCTCGACCAGTTCCATGGTCTTGGGGTCCAGCGGGATCTGCCCGGACATGTAGACGGTATTGCCGGCCTTGATGGCCTGGGAGTAAGGACCGATGGCGGCAGGGGCTTTATCGGACGTGATCACGGTGCGGGTCATGGCGGGTTCTCATGGTTCGGGGCTTGAACAGCAAGCCGGAGCTTAAAAGAAGGCGGATCCTAGACGAAGCCTGGTAGGCGTTGCCACCCTTTCTGCGTCAGGCCCTGACTCGCGTAATCCGTATCACGCCCTTGATGGTGCGTAGCTTCTTGATGACGTTCGCCAGGTGGACGCGGTCCTGAACGCTGACCACCAGCTGTACCACGCTGATGCGGCCGTCGCGCTCGTCCATGCTGATCTTCTCGATATTGCCGTCGGCGGCGTTGACGCTGCCGGCAAGCAGGGCGATCAGGCCGCGCTGATGCTCCAGTTCGACGCGCAGCTCGACGTTGAATTCGCCAGTGACGTCCTTGGACCAGGACAGCTGGATGCACTTGTCCGGGTTATGCCGCACTTCGCTGATATTGCGGCAGGTTTCCAGGTGCACGACCATGCCTTTGCCAGCGGAAAGATGGCCGACGATGGGGTCGCCCGGGATCGGCGTGCAGCACTTGGCGTAGTTGAGCACCAAGCCCTCGGTGCCGCGGATTGCCAGCGGCCCGTCGGCGTTGGGTTGTTCCTCATTGCTGCTGGCCAGCAGGCGCCGGGCGATGACGTAGGCCATGCGGTTGCCCAGGCCGATGTCCTCGAGCAGATCCTCGATGACGTCCATCTGGTATTCGCCCAGCACCGCCTTGATGCGCTCTTGGGAGATTGCTTCCAGGCTGGTCTCAAAACCAGTGAGCGCCTTGTTCAGCAGACGTTCGCCGAGGCTGATCGACTCCGAGCGGCGCTGCAGCTTGAGCGCATGGCGAATATGCGTGCGCGCCTTGCCGGTGACAACGAAGTTCAGCCAGGCGGGATTCGGGCGTGCACCGGGAGCGGTGACGATTTCCACCGTCGAGCCGCTTTCCAGGGCCTGTGACAGGGGCGCCAGGCGACGGTTGACCCGGCAGGCAATACAGGTGTTGCCGACGTCGGTGTGCACGGCGTAGGCGAAGTCGACCGCGGTCGAGCCCTTGGGCAGCTCCATGATGCGGCCCTTGGGCGTAAAGACGTAGACCTCGTCGGGGAACAGATCGATCTTGACGCTTTCGATGAACTCCAGCGAGTTGCCGGCGCGTTGCTGCATTTCCAGCACACCCTTGACCCACTGCCGGGCACGGGCGTGGGTGCCCTTGGGCGATTCGTCGTCGCTGGATTTGTACAGCCAGTGCGCGGCGATGCCGTTGTTGGCCATCTCCTCCATCTCGCGGGTGCGGATCTGGATTTCGATGGGCACGCCATGCATGCCGAACAGCGTGGTATGCAGCGACTGGTAGCCGTTGGCCTTGGGGATCGCAATGTAATCCTTGAAACGGCCCGGTAGCGGCTTGTACAGGCTGTGTACGGCGCCCAGCACGCGATAACAGGTGTCGACCTTGTCCACCACGATGCGGAAGGCATAGACATCCATGATCTCGTTGAAGGCCTTACGCTTGCCGCGCATCTTCTTGTAGATGCTGAACAGGTGCTTCTCGCGGCCCATGACCTCGCCTTCGAGGCCTTCTCGCTCCAGGCAGTGGATCAGCGACTGTTCGATCTTCTGCACGATCTCGTTGCGATTGCCCCGCGCCCGACGCACGGCGGCGCGGATGCGCTCGGAACGCATCGGGTGCATGGCCTTGAAACCCAGGTCCTCGAACTCCACGCGCATGGCCTGCATGCCCAGGCGGTTGGCGATGGGTGCGTAGATCTCCAGGGTTTCCTTGGCGATGCGGCGGCGCTTCTCCCCGGCCAAGACTTCCAAGGTGCGCATGTTGTGCAGGCGGTCGGCGAGCTTGACCAGAATCACGCGGATATCGCGGGCCATGGCCATGGCCATCTTCTGGAAGTTCTCGGCTTGGGCTTCCGCCTTGGTCTGAAAATCCATTTGGGTCAGCTTGCTGACGCCATCGACCAGTTCGGCAACTGTTTCGCCGAACTGCGCGGTCAGCGCTTCCTTGGGAATACCGGTGTCCTCGATGACGTCGTGCAGCATGGCGGCCATCAGGCTCTGATGGTCCATGTGCATGTCGGCAAGGATGTTGGCTACCGCGAGGGGGTGGGTGACGTAGGCTTCACCGCTGCGCCGACGCTGGCCATCGTGGGCCTGCTCGGCGTAGAAGTAGGCGCGGCGGACCAGGTTGACCTGATCCGGGCCAAGGTAGGTCGACAGGCGATCGGCAAGCGTATCTATGGCTGGCAAGGCATTACTCCTTGCCGACAGCGCGTCTCGGCGATTCGTCTTCGACCCGGCATATGATCAGATGGCCTCGTTGGGCTCTTCCTCGTACTGGGCGAAGAGCGGTTCGTCGTCCACGATTTCTTCCTGGGCGATGACGTCATAGTCGATCAGGCCGGAAGCGATTTCGCGCAGGGCGACCACGGTCGGCTTGTCGTTCTCCCAGGCTACCTTGGGCTCCTTGCCGCCGGTGGCCAGCTGGCGCGAGCGCTTGGTCGCGAGCATGACCAGCTCGAAGCGGTTATCTACGTTGTCCAGGCAGTCTTCAACGGTAACGCGGGCCATGGTGTTCCTCATCAGATTCGGTAAAGCGTGCCCAAATGGGCGAGCGGACGGGATAGTCTAAAAAATCACCAGCGGTTATGGAAGCTATAAAAGCGCCCGTCAAGCCAGCAATTGCTCCAGTAGCGCTCCGAAACGCTGCTGTTGGGCAGGTTGCAGAAGGCGGTTGGCGCGGAAGATGGCCTGCAGATCAGCCAGGGCGTGGGTGAAGTCGTCGTTGATCACCAGGTAGTCGTATTCCACGTAGTGAGTCATTTCGTTGACCGCTTCACGCATGCGAGTGTCGATCACATCCTCGCTGTCCTGGCCGCGATGGGTCAGTCGCTGGCGCAGGGCCTCGGCGCTCGGCGGCAGGATAAAGATGGACTTGGCCTGGGGCATCAGCCGGCGTACCTGCTGGGCGCCCTGCCAGTCGATTTCCAGAATCAGGTCGTAGCCGTCGGCGAGGGTCTGCTCGACCCAGCGCTGGGACGTGCCGTAGAGGTTGCCGAAGACTTCGGCATGCTCGAGAAACTCGTTGCGCTTGAGACGGTCGAGGAAATCCTCACGGCTGACGAAGTGGTAGTTGACCCCATCCACCTCACCCGGACGGATGCCCCGGGTGGTGTGGGATACCGACACCCGAACCTGCGGCTGCGCATCGAGCAGGGCCTTGACCAGGCTGGTCTTGCCGGCCCCGGAAGGCGCGGAAACGATATAGAGCGTACCGGTGGAGGCGGACATGGCGTTCTCTGCAAAAGCGGTGGTGATGGGCGCCCGAAGGAGCCGGGCAATTCAGGGCAATGCCCGTTATTCGATGTTCTGCACCTGTTCGCGCATCTGCTCGATCAGGACCTTGAGGTTGACCGCGGCCTGGGTGCTGCGTGGATCGAACGCCTTGGAACCGAGAGTGTTGGCTTCGCGGTTGAGTTCCTGCATAAGAAAGTCTAGCCGCCGGCCTGCGGCGCCTCCCGATTTCAGTATTCGGCGCACTTCGACGACATGGGTGGCGAGGCGGTCGAGTTCCTCGGCGACGTCGCTTTTCTGCGCCAGCAGGACCATTTCCTGTTCCAGGCGTTGCGGGTCCAGCTCAACCTGCATCTCGGCGCAGCGGTCCAGCAGTTTCTGCCGTTGCAGGGCAAGCATCTGCGGCACCTGCTCGCGCAGCGTGGCGGTCTCCTGGGTGATCGCATCAAGGCGCTCTTCGATCAGGCGGGCCAGCTCTTCGCCTTCACGCTGACGGCCTTTTTTCAATTCGCCAAGGGTTTCATGAAACAGCGCCAGCGCTGCGCTGTTGAGTGCCTGCGGATCGCTGGCGTCGCCCACCAGCACGCCCGGCCAGGCGAGCACTTCCAGCGGATTGATCGGGGCGGGCTGCTTGATCAGAGAGGCTACGCTTTCGGCGGCGGCGATCAGCTGGCTGGCGCGCTGGCTGTCGATCTGCATCGAGCGCCCACTGCTGTCCTCGGCAAAGCGCAGGGTGCATTCGACCTTGCCCCGCGACAGGCCCTTGCGCAGGGCTTCGCGCACCGCACCTTCGAGGTCGCGGAAGGCTTCCGGCAGGCGCAGGTGCGGTTCCAGGTAGCGATGATTGACCGAGCGGATTTCCCAGCTGAGAGTGCCGTGGGCGCCGGCCTGTTCGGCACGGGCAAAGGCCGTCATGCTATGGATCATCGGGGAACCTCTCGGTGATATTGCGAAAGGCGGAGGATTGTAAAGCAAAAAGGCGGGCAACGCCCCGGCTCTCGGTCGTTATAACCGGTGCGATTAGCCGGCTGGCTGCATGAATCAGCCGCAAAGGCACCTATAATGCGTCCACTCGAATCCATAGAAACAGGAAATGTCCATGAAGCGTCCCAGTGGCCGCGCCGCCGACCAGCTGCGTTCGATCCGTATCACCCGCAACTACACCATGCATGCCGAAGGCTCGGTGCTGGTTGAGTTCGGCGAGACCAAGGTGATCTGCACCGCCAGTATCGAAAACGGCGTACCGCGCTTCCTCAAAGGCCAAGGGCAGGGGTGGCTCACGGCTGAGTACGGCATGCTGCCGCGCTCTACCGGCTCGCGGAATCAGCGCGAGGCCAGCCGTGGCAAACAGGGTGGCCGAACCCTGGAGATCCAGCGCCTGATCGGTCGCTCGCTGCGCGCTGCACTGGACATGAGCAAGCTGGGCGAGAACACCATCTATATCGATTGCGATGTGATCCAGGCCGATGGCGGCACCCGTACCGCCTCCATCACCGGGGCCATGGTGGCGCTGGTGGATGCGCTGGCCGTGCTGAAAAAACGTGGTGGGCTCAAGGGCGGCAATCCGCTCAAGCAGATGGTCGCCGCCGTTTCCGTGGGCATGTACCAGGGTGAAGCTGTGCTGGATTTGGACTATCTGGAAGATTCCGCCGCGGAAACCGATCTCAATGTGGTGATGACCGACGCCGGTGGCTTCATCGAAGTACAGGGCACCGCCGAAGGAGCGCCGTTCCAGCCTGAAGAACTCAATGCCATGCTGGCACTGGCCCAGGCCGGCATGCGGGAGCTGTTCGCCGTGCAACAGGCTGCACTGGCTGACTAACGACGGAGAAGACCATGACTGATCAGCTGCCGGTTCCACAGCCTTCCTCCCAGGTGCGACGCTGGGCCATGCTCTGCCATTACTCGGCGTTCTGCTGGTTCGTGGTGCCGATGATCGGCAACGTGCTGGGGCCGCTGATCATCTGGCAGCTGAAGAAGGACATGGACCCTTTTATCGACGAGCAAGGCAAGGAGGCACTCAACTTCCAGATCACCTTCAGCATTCTGCTGATGATCTGCGGGGTGCTCGCCTGGATCCTTATCGGCTTTCCGCTGATGGTGCTGGTCAGTGTGGTGGCGCTGGTGCTGGTGGTGATCGCCGGCATCCGCGCCAACGAGGGCAAGCCCTATCGCTATCCGCTCTGCTGGCGGATCGTCAAATAGCCGGGCGAGGGTGCAAGAACGGCAGCGGCCAGCGTGCTGGCCGCCCGATCAGAGGCTCAGCGTCCAGTCGTAATCGACTATCAGTGCCGAGTGCTGGGAAAAGCGCGGCTGGCGTGGCAGGCGCGCGCTACGGACGAAACGGCGCAGCCCCGAGGTGAGGATCTGGTAGTCGAAGCGCCAGCCGAGGTTGAGCAGCTGTGCCTGTTCGGTATCGGACCACCAGCTGTACAAGTCGCCTTCACGGGTGACTTCGCGCAAGGCATCGACATAACCCATGGTGCCGAAAATCTCGTCAAGCCAAGCACGTTCCGGCGCCAGGAAGCCTACTTCCTGCTGGCAGTCGCGCCAGTTCTTCACGTCCAGCTTCTGGTGTGCCACATGCAGCGAGCCGCAATACAGGTACTCGCGGCGCTTGCGGCGTTGCTTGTCGAGGTAATGGGCGAAGTCGTCCATGAACTTGAATTTCTGGTTCAGGTCTTCATCACCGCCGCGGCCTGTAGGCAGTAGCAGGCTGGAGATGCTGACCTTGTCGAAATCGGCCTGCAGGTAACGACCATAGCGGTCGGCTGTTTCGAAACCCAGGCCCATGATGATGGCCTTGGGTTGCAGTCGGGAGTACAACGCGACGCCGCCTTGCTCGGGGATTTCAGCATCGCAGGCATAAAGAAAGTAGCCGTCGAGCTGATAAGCAGGATCGTCAAGTTCTACTACGGAGGCGCGGGTATCCTGCAGGCAGATGACATCGGCATTCTGTGCTTGCAACCAGCTGAGTAGACCCCGCTGTGCTGCCGCCTGAATACCATTCACGTTGACGCTGATAATCCGCATAAATGGCCCCTGAAAACTCGTGTGTGTATGATAACCCAAGCTCCTCGCAATTAGCGAAATCAGTGTCTTCCGGGAATTTTCTTCATGCAGGCGTATCAGCGCGAGTTCATCGGCTTCGCCATCGAGCGCGGGGTTCTGCGCTTTGGTGAGTTCACTCTGAAATCCGGGCGCACCAGCCCCTATTTCTTCAATGCCGGTCTGTTCAACAGCGGCTCGGCCCTGGCCCAGTTGGGACGTTTCTATGCGGCGGCCATTGTCGACAGTGGCATCGAGTTCGATGTGGTCTTCGGCCCGGCCTATAAAGGCATTCCGCTGGCGGCGGCCACGGCGATCTCGCTGGCCGAACATCACCAGCGCGATCTGCCCTGGTGTTTCAACCGCAAGGAAGCCAAGGATCACGGCGAAGGCGGCACCCTGGTCGGCTCGCCGCTGACCGGGCGCGTGCTGATCGTCGATGACGTGATCACCGCCGGTACCGCCATCCGTGAAGTCATGCAGATCATCCAGGCCCAGAATGCCCAGGCTGCCGGGGTGCTGATCGCCCTCGATCGGCAGGAGCGGGGGCAGGGCGAGCTTTCGGCGATCCAGGAAGTGGAGCGTGATTATCAAATGCCAGTAGTCAGTATTGTGTCCCTGACACAAGTGCTGGAGTATCTGGCCGATGACGCTCAGCTGAAGCAGCACCTGCCCGCCGTGCAGGCTTACCGCGAGCGATACGGGATCTGACACTCTGGAGTTCGGCATGCGCACACCGCTGTTCATTCGCTCGATATTGTTGCTGGGCCTGCTGGCTCCGGTTCTGGCGCAGGCCGCCGAACTCTATCGTTATGTGGATGACCGCGGGGTGGTGGTACTCGATCGACACGGCGTTCCGCCGCAGCACATCGGCCGTGGCTATCAGGTGCTCAACGAGCAGGGCCGTGTCATCCGTGAAATCCCCCCGGCACCCAGCGCCGAAGAGTTTCAGCGGCTGCAGGCCGACAAGGCGCGGGCAGCTGCCGATGCGAAACTGCTGCGTCTGTATGCCAGTGTCGAGGACGTGGAGCGAGCCGAAGCGCGTCGGCTTGCCGAGTTGGATAGCGTGATCGGTCTGACTCAGGGCAATCTGCAGGCGTTACGCAACCAGCAGGACAATTTGCAGAAGCAGGCTGCCAACCATGAGCGAGCGGGCCGCGGTGTCCCGGAAAACCTGCTGGCGCAGATCGCCAACCTGGAGCAGGAGCAGGCCAGCCTGCAGCGTGATCTCAAGCGCTACGAGAAGGGGCGGGTCGAGGCTCGGAGCAGCTTCGCCGACGATCGCCAGCGTGTTGCGGAGCTGCTCGGGCAAACGCCATAAGCTGACTTTCTTCCAGCGCTTGATCTGATGGTTGGCCATAGCGGTGATGGCATTTAGATAGCTAGCTATCATATGGCGCGACTTACTTCAATCCACTTAAGGTCTTGGTGAGCTGTCGCTTGCCGATCTGTACCGTTGCGCCCTTTTTCTTGGTGTGGCGATTGTCATGAAAGATAGGGACCTATGCAGTTACCAGGAGCTCCATAAGCCAAAGGGACAGTTTGCAACCCGCTCGGAGTATCTCGAGCATGAGCTGGAAATCATGGCGCCGAAACGCTGGGGGATTAACCTGCCGTTTCGTGATTACCGCTTCGAATACGAAGATTGGGTGCCGGCTATGGCTGCGACCATCGGCAAAATCGTCATGGTTGCGGCGATCGTCTCAACCTTTGCCGCACCACTGGGCCTTTCCGATGATTTTGTCATCGAAAACGTCCGTTTTGAGATGCTCATTGCTGCGCTTCTGTTTGTGGTGCTGTTTTCCGGCTTCCTCAATCCGACCTCCAATTTGGCCGGAACCCACGGCCCGCTGATTCCGCTGATTCCGCTGATTGTCGCATCGGGCGGCCATCCCATGGCATTGGGCATCATGGTCGGTGTGCTGGGCTTTACCTTGGGGGTCTTCAAGGGCGGCAGTCTACTGGCGCGCCTGACCAGTGACGGAGTGTGCGGCGGCCTGCTGCTATATCTGGGCTTCATTGGCGTGACTTCACAGATCAAGGTGCTGTTCGAGTGGGCCAATGGCTTTGATATGGGCTACATCGCCTTCGTTGTAGTGTTCGCAACCATCGTGATGTATGCCTATCTGGAGCACATACGCTTGCGCTGGCTGGCGATTCCCCTGGGCTGCGTGTTGGCGGCGGTGATCTCCTTCGCCTTGGGTGCACCCTTCGAGTTCGAGACCGAGCCGGGTATCCCCAATCTCAATCCCGCTTATTGGTGGGGCGAGGACACTGGCTGGCAGCTCGGCCTGCCGGGACTACATCACTTCGTAGCGGTCTTCCCCTTCGCGGTACTGGCTGTGGCGATGTGGTCGCCGGACTTCCTCGGCCACCGGATTTTCCAACAGCTCAACTACCCGCATAAAGCGCAGAAAGTGCTGATGAACATCGACGACACCATGTGTGTGGCGGCGGCGCGGCAGGTCGTCGGCACAGCGTTGGGCGGCGGCAACCTGGCGTCTTCCTGGGGTACCTTTCTGGTGCCGGCGGCCATCGCCAAGCGGCCAATCCCGGCGGGTGCAATGCTGACCGGTCTGCTCTGTGTGATCGCGGCGCTCTGGGGCTACCCGATGGATCTGGCCATCTGGCCGCCAGTGCTCAGCGTGGCGTTACTGGTGGGTGTGTTCCTGCCGTTGCTTGAAGCGGGCATGCAGATGACCCGCGAAGGCAAGACCTCGCAGTCGGCGGCCATCGTGGTGTTCTCCTCGGCGCTGGTAAACCCGGTGTTCGGCTGGTCGCTGACGGTGCTGCTGGACAATATGGGGCTGGTCGGTGACAAGGCGCACAGCCAGTCGCTGAGTCGCCTGCATCGCTGGATCATTCCCTTGCTGGTGTTCGTCGTGCTTTGCGGCGTGATGCTGGGCATCGGCATGTTCCCGGGTATCCCGGCATTGTTCGAGTCGTTTCGACTGGCGCAGTGATGGGCCGGCTCTGGCGACCTGATTAACGGCAAGTCCAATTTTCAGAGGTGCCGGGGCTGGCTCTGTAGCCTTTGGCTTCAGTCCCGAGCTGCTATGCGAACCTGGTTGCGGCCGTTGTGCTTGGCGACGTACAGCGCCTGGTCGGCGCGTTCGAGCAGGGTTCCAGGCTCCACCTGGGCGCTGGTTTCGCAGATGCCAGCGCTGAGTGAGACGCTGAAGGTGTGCGGGCCGGCATGGAAATTCAGCGCCGCGAAGCGCTGGCGGATCTCGTCGAAGATGGTCTTGGCTTGCTCGGCGCTGCACTCGGGCAGAACGGCAACGAACTCCTCGCCGCCGTAGCGGCCCAGGCTATCGATGCGCCTCAGTCGCTGGCGCAGAAGGTTGGCCAGTGACCGAATGACATTGTCGCCCGCGGCATGGCCGTACTGGTCGTTGACCTGCTTGAAGTGGTCCAGGTCGAGCATGACCACGCTGGTCGGCTTGCCGCTGCGCTGAGCTCGCTGAGCCTCCACAATCACGTGTTCCTTGATGTCGGCATGCTTGAGCAGGCCGGTAAGGCTGTCGCGCGCCAGCGCCGTGCTCAGCGAGCGGGCGCGCTTGGCGTGGGAGAACACGGCGGCAATCAGCGCGTTGTCGCTGATGGGTTTGGTGATGAAGTCGTCACCGGCCTTGAGCAGCGCGGCCATCTGCCGGTTGATATCGGTTTCGGCGGACAGATAGATGATGGTCAGGCGTAGCCATTCATCATTGAGGCGAATCATCTGCGCCAGTTCAGGGCCTGAGCACAGCGGCATATTGACGTCCAGCAGCAGCACTTCCGGGTTGAAGGTGTGCAGGGTATCGAACAGCTGGCTGGGGTCGCTGAGGGTCTGCACCAGCATCTGCGAGTTGCGCAGAACCAGGCTGTAGCGGGCGGCCAGGTCGGCATCATCATCGACGATGAGGATCCGATAAGGCTCGTTATGCTGCAGGTTGAGGCAGTGTTCCAGGCTGTTTTCCAGCTGCGTAAGATCCACCGGCCGGGTGAAATAGCCTTGCGCTCCGGCTCGAACGGCGGCCAACTGGCTGTCGAAGTCGCTACGCTGGCTGATCACCAGCAGCGGCAGCGGCGTTTCCAGACTCTGCTGCAGGGGGCCGATGGCCGCCAACTCGTTGGCATGCTGGCTGACGATAAGGGCGTCGGGCAGTTGCTCGGCAAGGGCGGCCAACAGTGGCTCGGGCTGGCTGAAGCGCAGTACGTCGTAACCGAAGTTGCCCAGCGTCTGGCACAGCTTGTGGCCTGCGTCAGGGTCGCTTTCAAGCAGGAAGATGCGACAGCCGGCCTGGAGGTTGTCGCAGCTTTCCGCGGGAGCCTCGGGCAGGTTGTTCGGCGCCCGAGCCTGGGTTTCTGCGGTCCACAGGCGCACCGCCCGAACAAATGCCGTGAGCGCCTGGCCGCTGGGCTTCGAGGCTTCCAGCCAGCGGTCCGCCCGTTGCTCCAGCAGGCGCGCCTGCTGGCCGAGGGTGGTGAAGCCGAAGGTGCCGGCACTACCGGCGAGGCGGTGCAGGTGTTCGTGAAGGACCAGCATCAGTTGCCGGCGCTGCTCGTTGTCGCGGGCCTGCTGCAAGGCTTCGGCAAGCCGATCGAGCTCCGGCAGCTCCTGCTGCAGGCGTTCGGCGAACTTGTCGGTCAAGGCTTGCAGCTGGCTTTGCAGCGCTTCGGCATTACTCATGTTCGGCTTCCCATATTGCATTGAGCTGTGTCGCCAGTAGCAGGGGGTCGAAGGGTTTGAGCAACAGCTGGCGAACCCCCAGATGGCGCAAATCGGCCAGCTCGACCGGTTCCTTACGGCCGGTCAGAAGTACCACCGGTATGCGTTGCAGATCGATCAGTTGTGCGAGTTGCTGCAACAATTCAAGGCCGTCCATTTGCGGCAATTCGAGATCCAGAAGAATCAGGTCTGGATCGAACTGGCGGACCTGCGCCAGCGCTTCGGCGCCACTGGCGCAGCTCAGAATCTGAAAACCGCCGAGTTTCTCCAGGGCGATGCGCGTCACCACCTGTATCGACGGCACGTCATCGATGTGCAGGATGCGCTGCAGGGGTCTCATCGGGGCAGGCTCCCGGACTGACAGGGCAGCTCTATCCAGAAGCAGGCACCGGCGCCGGGGGTTGAGTCGAAGCCTATCTGTCCACCCATGTGCTCTGTGAGTTCCTTGCTGATGGCCAGGCCCAGGCCGGTACCGCCCTGTGGGCGCGTATCGGAGGAGTCCGCCTGGGCAAATCGGCTGAAGATTCGGTCGCGGAAGCTGTCGGCGATACCCGGCCCGCGGTCACGGACACTGATACGCACTCGATTCTCGGTGACGCGCTCGGCAAACAAATCGACACTTTCTCCAGGCGGAGAAAACTTGGCTGCATTGGACAACAGGTTGCTCAATACCTGAACCAGGCGCATGCCATCGACCCTGACTAGGATTGGCGGGCAAACGCCGAGCTTGATGGTCACGGTGTAGCTGTTGGCATAGCCCTGATTATTGCGCCTGGCCTGCTCGAGCAGGGGCTGCAGGGGCTGCAGTTCGAGCTTGAAGCGCATCTTGCCGGCGTTCAGCTTGTCGATATCCAGCAGGTCGTCGATCAGCGCGCTAAGGTGCTTGCTGTTCTGGTGGGCGATGTCCAGCAGTTCCTGCAGATGCCCGGGCACCTCGCCCATTACCTGACCGCAGATCAGGCCCAGCGAGGCGGTGATGGAGGTCAGGGGCGTGCGCAGCTCGTGACTGACGGTGGAGACGAACTCGCGCTGCATCTTCTCGATGTTCTTGCGCTCGGTGATGTCGTGCAGGACCACTACCGCACCGTTCTGCTGGCCATCGGAGGCAAGCATCGGGTCGGCGTTGGCCAGTACGTAGCGGGTGTGGCCGTTGACGACGATGGTCATTTCCACGTTGCGGATACGTTCACCGCGCAGAGCCCGCATCAGCGGCACTTCTTCCGGGCGCAGTGGCGTCGTGCCGTCGGCGTGATAAAGATGGTAATACTCGGCCCAGTCCCCGGGCGCCAGCTGTTGCGCATCGAGGTTGTGCCAGAGCCGCGCGGTGTTGTTGAACAGCGTCAGGTTGCCTTTGGCATCGCAGGCAACCACCGCTTCGGACAGGGCCTCAAGCAGGCGGCGATTCATTTCCTGCTGCTTGTCCAGCTCCAGCTGTTCGGCCTTGCGCTCAGTGATGTCGGTCACCAGGCCATGCCAGAGCACCGAGCCATCGGCCTGGCGCAAGGGCGTGGCGCGCGCTTCGACCCAGATCAGCCCTTTGCGCGGGTGTTCGATGCGGTGCTCGAAATGCCAGGGCGTGAGGGTGCTGGCGGCCTGGCGGATGCTTGCCAGCACCTGTGCACGATCATCCGGATAAACCCTGGCATAGATCGGGCCGATGCTCGACTCCAGATCCGCCGTGCTCAGCCCGTAGATGGCTTCTATGCCTTCACTGACGTATGGAAACGAGGTCTGGCCGTTGGCGTGCCAGCAAAGCTGGAACAGCATTCCCGGTACCTGCGCGGCGATCTGCTGCAGGCGCAGTTGCAGGTGTTCCTGATGAGCCAGGTCGTGGGCACTGACGATATAGCCGCGCAGCAATTCATATTCGTCGTGAATCGCCGAGATGCTCACCAGCACAGGTATCGAGGTGCCGTTGCGATGGCGAAGGTGCCATTCGCGGACTTCCCGCCGGCCCTTGAACAGCGGTGCGGTAAGTACGGCAAATCCCGGCGTGACGGTTTCGCCCAGTGCATCGCTGAGAATCGCCGCGCGGCGGGCCAGTGCCTCCTGGGGAAACAGCGCCGAGGTCAGCGGATGATCCAGCAGCATTGCTTCGCTGTAGCCGAACAGGCGCTCAGCGGTGGGGTTGACGGCTGAGATCAAGCCATCGGTGGTGGTTACCAGCATGGCGCTGGCGGCACTGTTGAGCAGCGCTTGCTGCATGGCTGCCTGCTCGGCATAGCGTTGTGCGTGCAGGCGCTCCTCGAACAGGCGCATCAGCTGCCGGCCGAGGCGTTCCAATGCATCGCGCTGAATGGCGTCGAGCTGGCGTGGCCGGCTGTCGATCACGCACAAAGTGCCGATGTTGTAGGCGTCCGGGGTGGTCAGGGGCGTGCCTGCGTAAAAGCGAATATTCGGCGCGCCGGTCACCAGCGGGTTGTGCTGGAAGCGTGGATCCTGTTGCGCATCATTGATCTCGAAGAGGCCCTGGCCTTCGATGGTATGGGTACAGAAGGAAATCTCCCGTGGGGTCTGGCTGACGTCCAGGCCGAAACGGCTCTTGAACCACTGGCGTTGAGCATCTACCAGCGAAATCAGGGCGATGGGCGTACCGCAAATCTGCGCTGCCAAGTGGGTGAAATCGTCGAAAGCGTCTTCGTTGGGGCTGTCGAGAATGTCGTAGCGCAGCAGCGCTGCGAGCCGTGACAGCTCGCGTGACGACTTCGGGTTGGCTTTCGGAGACTCCATTTCTATTCCGTCTTGCTGCGCAGTGACTTATGGATGCCAGGTTTTCCAGATTGCCTGAATCTGGCTGGCCAGGCGCATCGGGTCGAACGGCTTGATGATCACATCCTGTGCACCTAGCTTGCGCAGATTCTCGATTTCACCGGGCTGCACCTTGGCGGTCATGAAGGCTACCGGAATCGTGCTCAGGTCCACCCGCTGGCCGAGCTTGGCCAGTGTCTCCGGGCCGCCCATGCCGGGCATCATCACATCGAGCAGGATGAACTGCGGCGCAAAGTCCTCGACTTCCTCCACGGCCTGCTGCCCGGACGCACAGCTCAATACCTGAAAGCCGCCGATCGCTTCCAGCGCCACCTTGGCCACCGCCTGGATGGAGGGGTCGTCCTCTACGTGCAGAATCCGTTTCAGCTCAATCATGCGGTACCTCCGGGTCAGACGCGCCTATGAGCTAACAATGCGCAATGTGTCGATAGAAACACAACTCATGGTGATGCCTCGTGAACGGGCAGCTCAAACCAGAAGCAGGCGCCCCGGGTGCGCTCGGCGTCGAAACCGATGCGGCCCTGCATCTGCTTGATCAGCTCTTTGCTGATTGCCAGGCCAAGGCCGGTACCGCCCTTCTGGCGCGTATCAGAGGAGTCGGCCTGGGAGAACTTCTGAAAAACGTGCTCCCTGAAGGTTTGCGGAATACCCGGCCCGCAGTCGGTGACGCTGACGCGAATATGCTCGCCCAGACGCTGGCTGCTCAAGGTTACGACTTCCCCGGGCGGCGAGAATTTCGCCGCATTGGAGAGGAAGTTTGCCAGCACCTGTTGCAGTCGGTGTGCGTCGACCGACACTAGGGCCGTGTCCAGTTCGCCCAGTTCGCAGCCAACACCGTACTGTTTGAAATAGCCCTGGTTGGTGCGCAACGCCTCTTGCAGTAGGGGTGCCAGTGGCTGCGTGTGCAGCTCGAGCTGCATCTGGCCGGCGGCCAGCTTGTCCATGTCCAGCAGGTCGCTGACCAGAAGTTCGAGCCTGAGGCTGTTCTGTTGCGCGATATCCAGCATTGGGCGCATGGCCTCAGGCGCCTCGCCCAGGGCACCGCCGGTGATCAGGCCGAGGGCGCCGGAGATCGAGGTCAACGGAGTGCGCAGTTCGTGGCTGACGACCGAGACGAAATCGCTCTTCATGCGCTCGATGCGCTTGCGCTCGGTGATATCGCGCAGCAGGCCGATGAACTTGCGCTCGCCGCCATGGCTGATCTCCGAGACGCGCAGCTCGATGGTGAAGATTTCACCGTTGCGCCGGACCGCCGATAGCTCGCGGTTCTGCTCCAGCATTCGCCCTGTGCCGTGCTTTTCGTAGTCCTGCAGATAGCTGTTGTGGGCACTGCGGTGCGATTCCGGCATCAGCATCGACAGGTTGTGACCCAGCACCTCCTGTTCGCCGTAGCCGAACATGTCTTCGGCGGCGTGGTTGAAGGTTTCGATAGTGCCGCGCGTGTCGATGATGACGATGGCGTCCACCACATTGGCAATCAGCAGGCGCAGATACTGCTCACGTTCGCTGGTTTCGCGCTCGGCGGTGACCCGTGCGGTGATGTCCTGCACGATGGACCAGACCAGCAGGCTGCCATCGGCTTCGCTGATCAGCGTGCCATTGAGCAGCACCGGCACCGGCTTGCCGTCCTGGCGGCGCAACTCGGTCTCGTGGGGGCCGTAACAGCCCTTCTGCAGCAGTTGCCTGACGGCGGCCTGGCCATTGCGTGGGTCGGGCAGCAGGCTGCGTACATTGCAGCCGGCCAGTTGCGCCGCGGAGTAGCCACTGACCCGCTGCAGTTCCGAGTTCCAATCCAGCAGTTCACCATCTTCCAGGCGGCTCAGCATGATGCCCACCGGTGCCAGGTGATACAGCGAACTCAGGTGCTCCTGGCTGGCCCGTAGGGCCTGTTCGGCGAGTACGCGCTGAGTCACGTCCCAGATGAAACCGTCGTACCAGAGCAGCCGGCCGTCGGCATCGCGCAACGCGCGGCGGCTTTCCTGGACCCAGAGGGTTTCGCCTTTGGCGTTGATCAGTCGGTAGGTACGCTCGAAATCGCCGTCCTCCTGAGCAAGGCAGGCCTGGTCTTCCGGATGAACCAGGCTGAGAAAGCTGCGCTGGCCCGGAGCGAAGTCCTCGGTGCGATAACCTGTCAGGCGCTCTATGCCGGTGCTCAGATAGTTCAAGGTGCGGGCGTTGTCACTGCCACGCCGGTAAACCACGCCCGGCAGGTTGCTGACCATGCTGCGAAAACGGCTTTCGCTATCGCGCAGGGCCGTGTCGTGCTGGCGCTGGACGACGGCGCGTCGATGCAGCAGCCAGCCGAGAATCAACAGCAACGCTTCGGCGATCAGCCAGGCCAGCATCCATTTCATGAGGAGTTGGCGTTCGGTGTGCTGGTGCTCGTCGATGGTTGCGGTGATGTCGCGCCAGACCAGTACAACGACCGTTGGCGGCTTTGAGGAGTCGTTCTGCGTACGTGCGTCATGCAGAGGGATCTGGTTCAGCAGAAAGCGGCGCCCTTCGGCTTCCAGCAGTTGCAACCTGTGGCCCGCACCTGGCGTCAGTAGCGCCCGTTGGGTCGTCCAATGGAGAATCTGCGGCGTCGAGTGGGCCTGCAGCAACCAGCCTTGCAAACCGTCGAGGCGGACACCTACGGGACGCGTCCAGAAGATTTCTTCCAGTTCTTCCTGGTTGAGCAGAATCCCCAGTCCTGCATCGAGCTGGTCGCCCAGCACGGAAAGCTCGGGGAGAATGCCAAAACCGACCTCCAGAGCACCAATGACCGGGCTGTCCGGGCTGTCGCCAGCGCGTAGCGGGGCAATGGCGCGATTGCCGACGCTGTGCTTGCCGATATCCAGCCCGGAAACAATCCGCCCCTGGTGCAGCGCTTTATAGAGCAGTGGGCGGTGATCGGCGACGGCATCGCCATAGGCTTCGGCATCCTGCATGCGCAGCAGGCTGATGCCGGCTTTGCCCCAGTAGATTTGCAGCTGCAGCGCACGGTGGTTTTGTAGCGCTTGCCAAGCCGGCGTCAGACGCCTGAACAACTGCTCGCGGATAGGTTGCAGCTCCTCGTCGTCGATCAATGCGCCCTGGCCTAACCACCGATCGGCCTGGCGCACCAGATCCAGCACTTCGGGGTCTGCCGCGAGGGTTGCGGCAAAGAGCCGACCTTGCTGCAACAGGTGCTGCTGCGCGCTCTGTACAGCCAGCGCCTGCAGCTTGCCCTGATTCTCGTTCTGCAGGTTCAGAACCGCTTCGCGGGCCTGGCGATCATTCAGCGCAAGGCCGCCGAACAGCAAGACCAGCAAAAGGCTGCCAATGCCGAGAAGCCAGCGTGGATCGGCAGAGCGTGAAGTGCGGGTTATGGGCATGGCACCGCCGGAAAGAGAGCTCGGCTTTTGCGAGTGATGGCTAAATGATATCTGTGCCGAGATTCTCGCATGCTGCACCCAATACGTCAGCTGTCGTCCATTAAAGCCTCGCCGCATCTGTCCCTGTCTTGAGCCACCAGGCTGGAACTTTGGATCTCCGCTACTTTCTGAACAGCATTGCGTCATGACCTACCGGTTCTCTGTCGGTCTGACGTCTGTTTGGATGGCAGGTATGTATCCCTTGAAGCAGCGAAGCGACCTGGTGACGGAAACCGAGCCACCGACCGAGACGCAAGCCCGTTTGGGCCTTATGCATGCCCGTGCCGAGGTGGCACGACTGCGCGAGCGAGAGCAGCTGTTCAGCACGTTGATGGGCGCCGTCAATGCTGTGCTGTGGGCGTTCGATGGGCAATCGCGGCGGATGGTCTATGTCAGCCCGGCCTATGAGCGCATCTTCGGTCGCTCGGCAGCTTTGCTGCTGGCGGATTTCGATGAATGGCGCAACAGCGTCTATCCCGACGATCTCGAATATGCCGAACAGTCCTTGTACGACGTGCTTGAACTGGGTGCCATCGAGGGACGCGAGTACCGCATCATCCGTGGTGATGGGCAGCTGCGCTGGATCAGCGATAAATGTTTCGTCGCCCAGGGCGTCGACCATGAGCGCGGGTCGATCGTGGTTGGTATCGCTGAGGACATCACTGAAAAGAAGCAACTCGAAGGTGAATTGCAGCGCCTGGCCACCACCGATGTGCTGACCCAGAGCAGCAACCGCCGGCACTTTTTCGAATGCGCCCATCGCGAGTTCGAGCTGGCCAGGCAGTACGCCACCCCGCTGGCGTTCCAGTTGCTGGATATTGATGACTTCAAGCGAATCAACGACAACTACGGCCACCCTATGGGCGATCAGGTGCTTCAGCGCGTTGCGCAGTGTGGCGCCGCGGTACTGCGGCGGGGTGATCTGTTCGGGCGTATCGGTGGCGAAGAATTCGCGCTGCTATTGCCTGGCTGCAAGCCGGATCTCGCCGAGCAGATAGGGGAGCGCCTGCAGCGAGAAGTCCAGCGGCTTTCGTTCACCGCGCCTGGTGGCAAGCGTTTCAGTGTGACCATCAGCCTCGGCGTGACCTACCTCAAGGCTGAGGACGCGGACCTCAGCGCCATGTTCGCCCGCGCCGATGCAGCGATGTATACCGCCAAGCGGCTGGGTAAGAACCAGGTCATTGTCGGCTGACCAGCTGTGGCTGGATCAGCCGAACGCGTAATCCCGTTTCGCCCCTACTGAACCACACCAGGTCCGGCTTTAGCAGGCTGTTGAAAAACTACCTGCGTTGGCAATACTGCGTTAAAAACGGCCTCAAAATGCTCATTTACAACTCGTAAACTGCGCTTTTTCGGCCGTTTTTGCCTTGTCTTGCCTGCCTCGCCTACGTTTTTCAACGGCCTGTTAGGGCAGCGGCTGCTGCTGGGTAATGCAGTGAATATTGCCGCCGCCAAGCAGGATCTCCCGGCCCGGCACCATCACCACTTCATGTTCGGGGAATAGTCGGCGCAGGATGCTTTCGGCTTCGCTGTCGTGGGCGTCGTCGAAGCTCGGCGCGATGATGCCGCCGTTGACGATCAGGAAGTTCACATAGCTGCCGGCCAGACGAATCGAAGGGTCACGTGGCTGGCTGCCGTCGATAGCCAGCACGCCGGCGCATTCGGCCTCACTCGCATAAATTGGTCCGGGAATCGGCATCCGATGCACAGTTAATGGGCGTCCACGTGCGTCGCGCTCCCGCTCCAGCACGCGCAGCGCTGCGTTACAGCGTTCGAAGTTGGGATCGGCGGGATCGTCAGTCCAGGCCAGCAGCACTTCGCCGGGACGCACAAAACAGCAGAAGTTGTCGACGTGTCCATCGGTTTCGTCGTTGTACAGGCCATGGGGTAGCCAGATCACCTTGTCGATGGCCAGGTGCTCGGCCATTACCGTCTCGATCTGCACGCGCGACAGGTGCGGATTTCGGTTGCGGTTGAGCAGGCACTCTTCGGTGGTGATAAGGGTGCGTTCGCCATCCACGTGGATTGCTCCGCCTTCAAGCACGAAGCCCTCGGTGCGGTAGCGCTGGCGTCGCTCGATCTGGAGGATCTTGCGCGCTACCAGGTCGTCGGTCTGCCAGTCGGCATAGAGACCGCCGTCCAGGCCGCCCCAGGCGTTGAACGTCCAGTCGACGCCGCGCAGGCCGCCCTTGCCATCAATGACGAAGGTCGGGCCGGTGTCGCGCACCCAGGCGTCGTCGCTGCTGATTTCTACCACGCGAATATGTGGGTCATCCAGCTGTTGGCAGGCGTTCAGGTACTGCCCGGCACTGGCGCAGACCGTTACCGGCTCGAAACGGGCAATGGCACGCGCCACGGCGGCAAAGGCCGCCTGCGCCGGTACGCCCTGTTCGCGCCAGTTGTCCGGGCGCTCGGGCCAGACCATCCAGGTCTGGCTGTGCGGCGCCCACTCGGCGGGCATGAAGTAGCCGTCGGCGCGGGGTGTGGAGGTCAGGGTGGTCATGACGATATCCGTCGATAGGGTGGAAAACGGCGGCAGACCTTTTCCACCATTGGGTTTCCGAACGGTGGAAAACGCTGTGCGGTTTTCCACCCTATGCATGGCTTTGGCTCACTCGGACGGCTGCGAGCCGTCCAGGGTCTTGATTGCACCGTAGAGATTCGGCCGGCGATCGCGGAACACGCCCCAGGCGCTGCGGATGTGTTCGAGCTGGTCAAGATCGAACTGGTGCACCAGCACGCCTTCGCTGGTGCGGTCCATTTCCTCGACCTTCTCGCCGAACTGGTCGGCGATGAAAGAGGAGCCGTAGAAGGTGATGTCGTAACCGTCCTGCTCCTCGGTACCGACGCGGTTGCTGGCAATCAGCGGCATCAGGTTGGCGCCGGCGTGGCCCTGCTGGACACGCTGCCAGTGGTCGCGCGAGGTGATGTTCGGGTCATGCGGCTCGCTGCCGATGGCGGTGGGATAGAACAGCAGTTCGGCGCCCATCAGCGCCATGCTGCGGGCAGTTTCCGGGAACCACTGGTCCCAGCAGATGGCTACGCCGATCTTCGCATAGCGGGTGTTCCAGACCTTGAAGCCGCTGTCGCCGGGGTTGAAATAGTACTTCTCGTGGTAGCCGGGGCCGTCCGGGATGTGGCTCTTGCGGTAGACGCCCAGCAGCGAGCCGTCGGCATCGATGATGGCGATGGAGTTGAAGCGGGCGCGCCCGGCCAGCTCGAAGAAGCTGATCGGCAACACCACGGCCAGCTCCTTGGCGATCTTCTGGAAATGCAGGATCGCCGGGTTTTCCTCTACCGGGGTGGCCAGCTGCAGATATTCGGGGTTGGGCTTCTGGCAGAAGTAGGGCGTCTCGAACAGTTCCTGGATCAGGATCACCTGGGCACCTTTGCCGGCGGCTTCGCGGACAAGCTGTTCGGCCTTGGCGATGTTCGCCTGGCGATCCCAGGAGCACGCCATCTGAGTGGCGGCGACGGTAACGGTACGGGTCATGACGGCCTCGCTGAGTTGAGCTTTCGGAATGGAGTGATTCTAAGCGATGGGGTTCAGAGAAGCAGCTGGCAGCCGGAGCCTGAACCATAAGCTGTCCGGACGGCGGGTGAGCCCCGCCGATCCGGTGTGGTGATGCGTCTGACGGCTTGCCCGGCCTTAGACCGTGTGCAGATACCAGTTGTATTCCAGGTCTGAAATCGAGTGTTCGAACTCGGCCAGTTCGCTTTCCTTACAGGCGACGAAGATGTCGATGTAATCCGGGCTGATGTAGCGGGCCATGATTTCGTTGTCGTCCAGCTCGCGCAGGGCATCGCGCAGGTTGGTCGGCAGGCTCTGCTCGACCTGCTCGTAGGAGTTGCCCTCGATGGGCGCATCCGGCTCGATCTTGTTGGTCAGGCCGTGGTGCACGCCCGCCAGAACGCTGGCCAGCAGCAGGTAGGGGTTGGCGTCCGCACCGGCGACACGGTGTTCGATACGCACGCCGTCCGGGCTGTCGGTGGGCACCCGCAGGGCCACGGTGCGGTTGTCCAGGCCCCAGCAGGGCGAGTTGGGCACGTAGAACTGCGCGCCGAAGCGGCGGTAGGAGTTGACGTTGGGGCAGAGGAAGGCCATCGAGGCGGCCATGGTCTGCTGGACGCCGCCGATGGCATGCCGCAGGGGTTCGCTCTCAAGCGGATTCTCGGTGGCGAAGATGTTGTTGCCCTGCTTGTCCAGCAGCGAGATGTGCACATGCAGGCCATTGCCGGCCTGGCCCGGATAGGGCTTGGCCATGAAGGTGCTGTCCATCTCGTGGTCGTACGCGATGTTCTTGATCAGGCGCTTGAGTAGTACCGCGTAGTCGCAGGCCTTGATCGGGTCGGCCACGTGGTGGAGGTTGACCTCGAACTGCGCCGGCGCGCTCTCCTTGACGATGGCATCGGCAGGAATGCCTTGTTCCTTGGCGCCTTCGAGGATGTCCTGCAGGCAGTCCACGTATTCGTCGAGATCGTCGATCAGGTAGACCTGGGTCGAATGGGGGCGCTTGCCCGAAATCGGCGAGCGTGGCGGTTGTGGTCGGCCGTTCACGTTCTCCTGGTCGATCAGGTAGAACTCCAGCTCAAAGGCGGCACAGATGGTCAGGCCCAGCTCGTCGAACCGGCTAACCACCTGGCGCAGCACTTCGCGCGGGTCGGCGAAGAACGGCGAGCCGTCGCGCTCGTGCATGGTCATCAGCAACTGCGCGGTGGGGCGCTTCTGCCAGGGTTCGTTGGACAGCGTATTGGGGATGGGGAAGCAGATGCGGTCCGAGTCGCCGATGTCCATGCCCAGTCCGGTGCTTTCTACCGTGATCCCGTTGATGTCGAGGGCAAACAGCGAAGCAGGCAGGTTGATGCCCTTCTCGTACACCTTGTGCAGGCTGGCGCGCTCGATGCGCTTGCCGCGCACGACACCGTTCATGTCGGCGATCAGCAGGTCGACGTATTGGACCTCCGGGTGTTGCTTGAGAAATGCGTTCGCTTCATTGAGCTGAACGGCACGCGGCGGCGGTTGCATGATGAGTTACCTTAAATATTGTTAAAAATTTCAATCATCAAAACGGCTTGATCGGAGTCAATCGAAAAGCCTTGCGACTGTCAATAGCGGCGCGCGAGTGCCCCATTATGGGCTGTGGCGGGCATTTCTGGGGCGCAGGAATCCCCCCGGAGAGGCCGAGATGAAGGTCGTTCAGCAATCTATTGTCTATAAAAATGAACAAGACTACTCTTCGGTGAGACCCACTTAAAAAACGAGTTTTTCATGTCTCGAGTGCCCCTGATCGGTGTGTGTGCCTGTACCCGGCAGATCGGCCATCATGGCTTTCATATTGCTGGTGACAAATATCTGCGTGCCGCAGCGATTGCCGGCGTGCCCCTGGTGATACCGGCGCTGGGCGAATTGATCGACCGGCAGTCCCTGCTGAGCAGCCTCGACGGCCTGCTCTTCACCGGCTCGCCGTCCAACGTTGAACCTCATCATTACCAGGGCCCGCCCAGCGAGCCCGGTACACCCCATGACCCTTCGCGCGACCAGCTGACGCTGCCGTTGATTCGCGAGGCGGTGGATGCCGGCATTCCGCTACTTGGGATTTGCCGTGGCTTTCAGGAAATGAACGTGGCCTTCGGCGGCACCTTGCACCAGAAGGTGCACGAGGCCGGGCCTTACCAGGATCACCGCGAGCGCCCCGAGGACCCCGTCGAAGTGCAATATGGCCTGAGCCACACGCTGCATGTGCAGCCGGGCGGCGTGCTGGAGCGGCTTGGCCTGCCTGCCGAGATTCGTGTCAACTCGGTGCATGGGCAGGGCGTCGAACGGCTGGGTGCGGGGCTGAGAGTCGAGGCGCTGGCACCGGACGGCCTGATTGAAGCGTTCTCCGTTGAAGGAGCGTCCAGCTTCGCCCTCGGGGTGCAATGGCATCCGGAATGGAAAGTACATGAACATCCGGCTTACCTGGCGCTGTTTCAGGGCTTCGCAGAAGCCTGCGAGGCACATGCGCAACGGCGCTAAAGGATACCTGCGGTACAAGCTTCACAAGGTGCAAGCATCATGCGGGTACTTTACCAATTGAGGTCATCATGAATACCAAGCTCGACCAGCTCACCAGCTGGCTGAAGGAACACAAAATCACCGAAGTGGAGTGCCTGATCAGTGACCTGACCGGCATCGCCCGAGGCAAGATTTCACCGACCAGCAAGTTCCTCGGTGAAAAGGGCATGCGTCTGCCGGAAAGCGTGCTGTTGCAGACGGTCACCGGAGACTATGTCGAGGACGATATCTACTACGAGCTTCTCGATCCGGCGGACATCGACATGTTCTGCCGTCCTGATCCCGATGCGATGTTTCTGGTGCCCTGGGCCATCGAGCCGACCGCCCAGGTGATTCACGACACCTACGACAAGATGGGCAATCCCATCGAGATTTCGCCGCGCAACATCTTGAAGCGCGTGCTGAAGATGTATGCCGACCGCGGTTGGCAGCCCATCGTCGCGCCGGAAATGGAGTTCTACCTGACCCAGCGCTGCGAGGACCCCGACCTGCCGTTCCAGGCGCCAATCGGGCGTTCCGGTCGCCAGGAGACGGGTCGCCAGTCGTTCTCCATCGACGCGGCCAACGAATTCGATCCGCTGTTCGAGGACATGTACGACTGGTGCGAGGCCCAGGGACTGGATCTGGACACCCTGATCCACGAGGAAGGCACCGCGCAGATGGAGATCAACTTCCGTCACGGCGAAGCGCTGCATCTGGCCGACCAGATCCTTGTGTTCAAGCGCACCATGCGCGAGGCGGCGCTCAAGCACAACGTGGCGGCCACTTTCATGGCCAAGCCGATGACCGGCGAGCCAGGCAGTGCCATGCACCTGCACCAGAGCGTGATCGACATCGAGACCGGGCAGAACATCTTTTCCAACCCGGACGGCTCAATGAGCCAGCTGTTCCTCAATCACGTTGGTGGCCTGCAGAAGTACATTCCCGAGCTGCTGCCGATGTTCGCGCCCAACGTCAATTCGTTCCGCCGCTTCCTGCCCGACACCTCGGCGCCAGTGAACGTCGAGTGGGGTGAGGAGAACCGCACCGTGGGGCTGCGCGTGCCGGACTCCAACCCGCAGAACCGCCGTCTGGAAAACCGCCTGCCGGGCGCCGACGCCAACCCCTACCTGGCCATCGCCGCCAGCCTGTTGTGCGGCTACATCGGTATGGTCGAGGGGCTGAACCCGAGCCCGCCGGTCAAAGGACGCGGATATGAGCGGCGCAACCTGCGTCTGCCATTGACCCTGGAAGCCGCGCTGGAACGCATGGAGAACTGCCGCGAGCTGCGTAAGTACCTGAGTCCGAAATTCATTACCGGCTACGTTGCGGTCAAACGTACCGAGCAGGAGAACTACCACCGGGTGATCAGTTCCTGGGAGCGGGAATTCCTGATGCTTTCGGTGTAACGGCGGGCGCAGGGTGGATGTCGCTTGCTACATCTACCTTGGTTTCCTGGGGCGGGCGTCACGTGGAAGCCAGGTGGATCGATAAAGCGCGACCCACCCTGCGTCGCGCCGAAGACGTGGATGAGTTTTTCATCCAGCCAAAATCACGGATAAAAGAGGTGACTGATGAGCGATTCGCAAACCCTGCACTGGCAAGACCTGAGCCGCAATCATCACCTGCCGCCGTTTACCGACTACAAGGCACTCAACGCCAAGGGCACCCGGGTGATCACCAAGGCTTCCGGGGTCTATCTGTGGGATAGCGAGGGCCACAAGATCCTTGATGCCATGGCCGGGCTCTGGTGCGTCAACATCGGCTACGGCCGCGAGGAACTGGTCGAGGCCGCCACCCGGCAGATGCGTGAGCTGCCCTATTACAACCTGTTCTTCGAGACCTCTCACCCGCCGGCCATCGCGCTGGCCAAGGCCATCGCCGACGTCGCGCCGGCCGGCATGAATCACGTCTTCTTCACCGGCTCCGGCTCGGAAGCCAATGACACGGTCTTGCGCATGGTGCGCCATTACTGGGCAATCAAGGGCAAGCCTGCCAAGAAAGTGGTCATTGGTCGCTGGAACGGTTACCACGGCTCCACCGTGGCGGGCGCCAGCCTGGGTGGCATGAAGGCCATGCACGGCCAGGGCGACGGTCCGATTCCCGGTATCGAGCATATCGACCAGCCTTACTGGTACGGCGAAGGCGGCGAGCTCGACCCGGAAGAGTTCGGTGTTCGCGTCGCCCAGCAGCTGGAGCAGAAGATCCTTGAGGTGGGTGAAGACAGGGTCGCCGCCTTTATCGCCGAGCCGATTCAGGGTGCCGGCGGCGTGATCATTCCACCGACCAGCTACTGGCCGAGGATTCGCGAGATTCTGGCGCGCTACGAGATTCTGTTCGTTGCTGACGAGGTCATCTGTGGCTTCGGCCGCACCGGCGAATGGTTCGGCAGCGACTACTACGGCAACGCCCCCGACCTGATGCCCATCGCCAAGGGCATGACCTCGGGCTACATCCCCATGGGTGGCGTGGTGGTGCGCGACGAAGTGGTGCAGACCCTCAACGAGGGCGGCGAGTTCTACCACGGCTTTACCTACTCGGGTCACCCGGTGGCTGCAGCGGTTGCGCTGGAAAATATTCGTATCTTGCGTGAAGAGAAGATAGTCGAGCGAATCAAAGCCGAAACGGCACCCTATTTGCAGTCACGCTGGCAGGAACTGGCCGAGCACCCGCTGGTGGGTGAAGCACGTGGCGTCGGCATGCTGGGTGCGCTGGAATTGGTGAAGAACAAGAAGACCCGCGAGCGCTTCGACAAGTCGGGGGTTGGCATGCTCTGCCGTCAGCATTGCTTCCAGAATGGTCTGGTGATGCGTGCAGTGGGCGATACCATGATCATTTCACCGCCGCTGGTGATCAATAAGGAAGAGATAGACGAGCTGATCGTCAAGGCGCGGCGCTGTCTGGATGCTACGGCGGCAGAGGTGCTGGGGTGACCACGGGGAGCGGTTTTCCCGGCGTGGACCGACTATGCTTGATGGCAGGTAGCCTTCAATGACGATTAGCTGATTGAATAAAGGGTTCCAATCTTGCCAGACTGCGTGCCGGGTTGACTTGGGCCTGGTCGATGTCGGCATAAGCTCCCGATCAATTGAATGATCATCTAAAACCCCGACAACGTAACAGGAGAAGCACGGATGACACCCTTTGCCAAAACGCTATTTGCCTTGACGCTGACCGGCGCGCTCGCTGGCGCTGCCCAGGCCCAGGAGAAGGTTCTGCATGTTTTCAACTGGTCCGATTACATCGCTGAAGACACACTGAGCAACTTCACCAAGGAAACCGGCATCAAGGTCGTTTACGACGTATTCGATAGCAACGAAGTATTGGAAGCCAAGCTGCTCGCCGGCAGCTCCGGCTACGACATCGTGGTGCCGTCCAACCCCTTCCTGGCCAAGCAGATCAAGGCTGGGGTGTTCCAGAAGCTGGACAAGTCCAAGCTGTCCAACTGGGACAATCTCGACAAGGACCTGCTCAAGGCGCTGGAGCCGAGCGATCCGGGCAACGAATACTCGGTGCCGTACATGTGGGGCACCATCGGCATCGGCTACAACCCGGAGAAGGTCAAGGCGGCTCTGGGTGAGGACGCTCCCGTGGACTCCTGGGACCTGGTGTTCAAACCCGAGAACATCGAGAAGCTGAAGTCCTGCGGTGTCGCTTTCCTCGACTCGCCTACCGAGATGCTGCCGGCAGCGCTGCATTACCTGGGCCACGCCTCCGACAGTGGCAAGGCCGACCAGCTGAAGCAGGCCGAGGAGCTGTTCATGCAGATCCGCCCGCACGTGGCCTATTTCCATTCGTCCAAGTACATCTCTGACCTGGCCAACGGCAATATCTGCGTCGCCATCGGTTACTCGGGTGACGTTTACCAGGCCAAGTCTCGCGCCGAGGATGCGCAGAACGGCGTCAACGTCAGCTACAACATTCCCAAGGAAGGCGCCGGCAGCTTCTTTGACATGCTGGCAATTCCGGCTGATGCCAAGAACGTCGAAAACGCCCACGTGTTCCTCAACTACCTGATGAAGCCGGAAGTCATGGCGCCCATCGTTGACTACGTACAGTTCCCAAGCGCCAACGCGGCTTCAACTCCGCTGGTGGCTGAGGAAATCCGTACCGACCCGGGCATCTATCCGAGCCAGGAGGTGCTGCAGAAGCTCTACACCTTCACCGACCTCGACCCCAAGACCCAGCGCACCATGACCCGCAGCTGGACGCGGATCAAATCTGGTCGCTGATACCTGAACAGCTCGCCGAATCTGCGGATTCGTGCGAGCCAGCGGGCCGCTGTTTCACCGCTGCACGGGTGTCGGGCGGCCTGTTTCGGGCACGATGTATGGCTTTTTGTATCAGACCAGTTGCATTCCCTTGGTTTTTCCAATAAATAGCCCGACCTTCGTCCGCTGTGCTAGCGCGGCCAATAACAAGAGGACAATTCCATGCGTTCCACGCTGAAGTCGCTTCTTATCGCCGTTGCCGCAGTCAGCGGTAGCGTTTCTGCCCAGGCCGCCAGTGTGCATATCTACAATTGGTCGGATTACATCGGCGAAACCACCCTCGAAACCTTCGAGAAAGAGACCGGCATCAAGCCCGTCTACGATGTCTTCGATGCCAACGAAACCCTGGAAGCCAAGCTGCTCGCCGGGCGTAGCGGCTATGACGTGGTGGTGCCTTCCAATCACTTTCTCGGCAAACAGATTCGCGCCGGTGCCTTTCAGGAGCTGGACCGCAGCAAGCTGCCGAACTGGGACAATCTCGACCCGGCTCTGCTCAAGCAGCTGCAGAAGAACGATCCCGGCAATGCCTATGCCGTGCCTTACCTGTGGGGCACCAATGGCATCGGCTACAACGTGGAAATGGTGAGCACGGCGCTCGGGATCGAGGAGGTCGATTCCTGGGCCGTGCTGTTCGAACCGGAGAACGCCAAAAAGCTCGCCGACTGTGGCATCGCGCTGCTCGACTCAGCAGATGAAATGATCCCGGCGGTGCTCAACTACCTGGGGCTGGACCCCAATAGCGAAGATCCGGACGACTACGCCAAGGCCGCGGCCAAGCTGCAGGAAATTCGCCCTTACGTGCGCTACTTCCATTCCTCCAAATACGTCTCCGATCTGGCCAACGGCAATATCTGCATTGCTGCCGGCTTCTCCGGTGACGTGTTCCAGGCTGCGGCACGCGCCGATGAAGCTGGCAAGGGCATCGATATCGCCTACGCCATCCCCAAGGAAGGCGGCAACCTCTGGTTCGACATGCTGGCGATTCCCGCCGACGCGAAGAATGTCGAGCAGGCCCACGCATTCATCAACTATCTGCTCAGGCCTGAAGTCATCGCTTCGGTCAGCGATTACGTCGGCTATGCCAACCCCAACATCAAGGCCGGCGAGCTGATGGACCCGGAGGTTCGCCAGGACCAGTCCATCTATCCGCCGCAGGACGTACTGGATCGCCTGTTCGTCAATAACGAACTGCCGCCCAAGATCCAGAGGCTGATGACCCGTTCCTGGACCAAGCTCAAGTCCGGACAGTGATAATGGTCGGGCGCTGCTCGGCTTGTACAAGACGATAGATCCGGCGATGTCCGGGCCCATTTCTTTTGATCGGGAGTTTGCGCATGGCTGTTGCCTCCAGCGCCTACAAAAAGGCCCTCACCGGTGGGAGCCAGAACAAGCAGGTGCTGCTGAAGATCGACCGTGTCACGAAGAAATTCGACGAGACGGTGGCGGTCGATGACGTCTCGCTGAGCATCCACAAGGGTGAAATCTTTGCCCTGCTCGGGGGCTCTGGATCGGGCAAGTCGACACTGCTGCGCATGCTCGCCGGCTTCGAACGGCCGACCGAGGGGCGGATTTTCCTCGATGGTCAGGACATCACCGACATGCCGCCCTACGAGCGGCCGATCAACATGATGTTCCAGTCCTATGCACTGTTCCCGCATATGACGGTGGAGCAGAACATCGCCTTTGGCCTCAAGCAGGATCGCCTGTCCAAGGCCGAGATCGACGAGCGTGTCCAGGAGATGCTTGGTCTGGTGCAGATGACCCAGTACGCCAAGCGCAAGCCGCACCAGCTCTCCGGCGGCCAGCGCCAGCGTGTGGCTCTGGCCCGCTCGCTGGCCAAGCGGCCGAAGCTGTTGCTGCTCGACGAGCCCATGGGCGCGCTGGACAAGAAACTGCGTTCGCGCATGCAGCTCGAGCTGGTGCAGATCATCGAGCGCGTTGGCGTGACCTGCGTGATGGTTACCCATGACCAGGAAGAGGCCATGACCATGGCCGAACGCATCGCGATCATGCACATCGGCTGGATCGCCCAGGTCGGCAGCCCCATGGACATCTACGAGACCCCGGCGAGCCGGCTGGTCTGCGAGTTCATCGGCAACGTCAATCTGTTCGATGGCGAGCTGATCGAAGATATGGAAGGCCATGCGGTGATCGGCTGCCCGCAGCTGGAACGACCGATCTATGTCGGGCACGGCATCAGTACCCGTGCCGAGGACAAGCGCGTGACCTTCGCCCTGCGCCCGGAAAAGCTGCTGATGAGCATCGAAAAACCCGAGCTGGAACTGCCCGACTACAACTGGGTACAGGGCACCGTGCACGATATCGCCTACCTGGGCGGGCACTCGGTGTACTTCATCAAGCTTGAGTCAGGCATGTTGCTGCAGGCCTTCGTCGCCAACGCCGAGCGCCACGTGAAATGGCCGACCTGGGACGAACAGGTCTATGTGCATTGGCTCAGCGACAGCGGCGTGGTGTTGCAGGCATGAACCGCATACGCCTGAGCGTCGGTCGCCGGCTGGTCATCGGCGTCCCTTTTCTGTGGCTGATGCTGTTCTTTCTGCTGCCGTTCGCCATCGTCCTGAAGATCAGCTTTGCCGAGGCCGATGTGGCGATTCCGCCGTATACCGATATCTTCGCCTACGCCGATCAGCAGTTGCAGGTGCTGATCAACCTCGGCAACTACATCTTCCTTAGCGAAGACGCGCTCTATCTGGCGGCCTACACCGGATCGTTGAAGATCGCCTTCTTCAGCACCCTGCTGTGCCTGCTGATCGGCTATCCCATGGCCTACGCCATCGCCCGGGCGCGCCGTGATCTGCAGACGGTGTTGTTGCTGCTGATCATGATGCCGACCTGGACGGCGATCCTGATCCGCGTTTATGCCTGGATGGGGATTCTCAGCAGCAACGGCCTGCTCAATAGCCTGCTGTTGAGCATTGGCCTGATCGACACGCCGCTGCAGATCCTCAACACGGATCTGGCGGTGTATATCGGCGTTGTGTACTCCTATCTGCCATTTATGATCCTGCCGCTCTACGCCAACCTGGTGAAGCACGACCTGAGCTTGCTGGAAGCCGCCTCCGACCTTGGTGCACGGCGGTTGACCAGTTTCTGGAAGATCACCGTACCGCTGTCCAAGAACGGCATCATCGCCGGCTGCATGCTGGTGTTCATTCCGGTGGTGGGTGAGTTCGTCATTCCCGAGCTGCTCGGTGGCCCGGAGACGCTGATGATCGGCAAGGTGCTCTGGCAGGAATTCTTCAACAACCGCGACTGGCCGGTGGCTTCGGCGTTGGCGGTGGTGATGCTGGCGATCCTGCTGGTGCCAATCATTCTGTTCAATCGCAACCAGGCCAAGGAATTGGAGGGCAAGCTATGAAGCGCTGGAGCTTTTCCAACCTGATCCTGGTGCTCGGGTTGCTGTTCATCTACCTGCCAATGGTCATTCTGGTCATCTACTCCTTCAACGGGTCGCGTCTGGTGACGGTCTGGGGTGGCTGGTCGGTGAAGTGGTATGTAGGGCTGCTCGACAACGCCCAGCTGATGGGCGCCGTCATGCGTTCGCTGGAGGTGGCGTTCTACACCGCCATCGCTGCGGTGGCGCTGGGCACCATGGCCGCCTTCGTGCTCACGCGTATCCCGGTGTTCCGTGGCCGCACGCTGTTCGGCGGGCTGGTCACGGCGCCGCTGGTAATGCCCGAAGTGATTACCGGTCTTTCGCTGCTGCTGCTGTTCGTGGCCATGGCGCAACTGGTGGGCTGGCCGGCGCAGCGTGGTCTGGCGACCATCTGGATCGCTCACACCACCTTCTGCTCGGCCTATGTAGCGGTGGTGGTGATGGCGCGCCTGCGCGAGCTGGACCTGTCCATCGAGGAGGCGGCAATGGACCTCGGGGCGCGTCCGTGGAAGGTGTTCCTTGTGATCACCATGCCGATGATCGCGCCCTCGCTGGCCGCTGGCGGGATGCTTTCCTTTGCCCTGTCGCTGGATGACCTGGTATTGGCCAGCTTCGTCTCAGGCCCCGGCTCGACCACCCTGCCGATGGAGATCTTCTCTGCCGTGCGCCTGGGCGTGAAACCGGAGATCAACGCCGTCGCCAGCCTGATCCTGCTGACGATCTCGTTGTTCACCTTTATCGCCTGGTACCTCTCGCGACGTGCGGAGAAGCGCCGTGTTCGCTCCATGCGGCAGGCTATAGATGCCGAGCAAGGTGCCGAGCGCAAGGTCATGATGCCGCCGCCGGCCCATAGCTGAGCGGAAAGATGAAAGGGCGCAGCTTGCGCCCTTTTGCTTGTTGCCCAAGGGTTTGTCGATCAGGCCTGCTCAGCGCTGCCAGTCACAGAAGCACGCAACCGCCAGGGAGTGGGTAGCGCGGACCGGTCGCCCGGCCAGCAGCGCTTCGAGGATGGGTTCGACGAAGCTGTTGTCCGAGCTGCATACCGCACCTTCACTGTAGGGGCCGATATAGGCCAGCTGGCCATTGCTATCCCAAATACCCACCGCCGGGCTGGCCGGCAGCAGCTCGGAGCCCGCAATTCCCGGAAGAGGTTTGAGCGCCGCCAGCTGTTGAGGCAGCCGGCCCGTGCTGCTCGGCTTGCGCACCTCGAAGAATTCCACTGGCTGATCGGCAAAATTTTCAAGCAACTCCTGCAGATGACGCTGATTGCCCACGTTGCAAGGGCAGCCAGGGTCCCAGAAATGCACGAAGCGCACCGGGCCTGGACCCTGTAGCGCGGCCGGGAGCTGTAAAGCGTCGCCGGAAAACAGCTCGGCACGCTCGCCCTCGAACGTGCGCAGATAGCGCGCCTCGAACCACCAGAACGCAGCAAGCATGGTGCTGGCCCAGAACAGGACAATCAGCCCTGCGATCAGATACTTGCGGCGGGTGCTCATGGCAGAACTCTACGGGTGGGCCGGCAAGCTTGCCATGACGCGGCGCAGAGCTGAATATCCGAAGGCCAAGCAAGTTGAAGAATTCCCATGCCCGCACGTATCCAGCCCGAGCGCCTGCGCAACGGTCTGTCATCATTGTCCCAAGCTGTTGTCGCAGGCGCCGAAGCCCTTGAATACCAGTCCTACTATGGCCTGGACCTGCCTCATCGGCCTAAAGTGCAACGTCGTCTGGGGCGCTTTCGGGTTGGCGATTACGACATCGTGGCCCAGGCCTGGTGGCCAGAGCAGCCCCACGCGACCTTGCTGATCCTGCATGGCTACTACGACCATATGGGCCTGTACCGGCATGTGGTGGATTGGGGGCTGGGGATGGGCTTTGCCGTGCTGGGTTGTGATCTTCCAGGGCATGGGCTTTCCAGCGGGCCGCGAGCCAGTATCAATGAGTTCGACGAGTACCAGGCGGTGCTCAGTGGTTTGTTCGAACAGGCCCGGCAACTGGATTTGCCGCGGCCTTGGCACCTGCTGGGGCAGAGTACCGGTGGCGCAATCGCCATCGATCACCTGTTGCATCGGCCGGACGATGCCGAGCTAGGGCGCACCATCCTGCTGGCACCGCTGGTGCGCCCGCGCGCCTGGCTACGCTCGCGGATCAGCTATGAGCTGGTGCGCCGCTTCGTGCAGCAGATTCCCCGGACTTTCAGTGACAACTCCGGAGACCCCGCCTTTCTGGATTTCGTTCAGCGCAGTGATCCGCTGCAGCCGGACATCCTGCCCACCGCCTGGGTCGGCGCACTGTCGCGCTGGATCCCGCGCATCGAAGGCGCTGGGGCGAGCCGGCAAAGCCCGATCATCATCCAGGGCGAAGCTGACATGACTGTCGACTGGCGGTACAACCTGCCGGTTCTGGAGCGAAAATTTGCCGCCCCGGAAATTCTGCGTTTGCCCGGCGCGAAGCATCATCTGGTCAATGAGCATGAAGCCCTGCGGCGGGAGTATTTCGACTTTCTCAGCGAGCGGCTGAAATGATCCGCAGGGTCGAATTCATACGCCTCCGGGCTAGCGACCCTGCTGCGCCTGAAGCTCGTTGCCGCTCACGCCAGCGCCAAGGCCTGCACGTAGGGTCTTCAGCGCTGCCTGATAGTAATCCCGGCCTGTGGATGACTGGGCGAAGGTAACGAACTCGTCCAGTTCCACATCCGAGAGGTTGCGGTAGACATATAGCAAGGTATTGTCCAGGTCGGCCTCGATCTCCTGTTGCAGACGCGCGCGCTGGCTGTCCAGCAGGCCCTGAGCCTGATTACCGCCGAGCAGGCCGGGGATCATCTGGCTAAGGCTGTCGGCGGCGACACCGGCCAGCGCCAGGCTGACCTCGGCACCCGCCTCTGCAGCGGGCAGAGCCTGGGCCAGGTGGCGAATCAGCAGTTGCCGATTGCTGCCGGCTTCCATGCGTGGCAAGCCGTTTTCATAGCGAGCCAGTTGCTCCTTGCGCGCGGCCAGGGTTTCGGCGGCAACGATCTTGTGGCCCAGGGGTGTCTGGAAGAACTCCAGCGCTGGTTGTGGGTCATTCAAGGACTGGCGCAGAGCCTGCTTGGCGCGTCGGTCGATCGCGTCGGCAGCGAAGCGTCTGTTGCTGTTGGTCACCAGTGCCTGGTAGACCGCAGGCGGCAAGCTGCTCTTGTAGCGTTGCTGGGCGGCGACCAGTGCGTCGCTGAAATTGCCCCGCTGCTCGGCCCAGCCGGCGGTTTCGTAGAGCTCGTCGTAGGTGTCGGCCAGGCTGCTCAGGCTGAAGGCAAGTAATACACAGGCAATAAGGGCGCGCATGGAGGCTCCTGTTGGCGGGCGGTTTATTTTCAGCGCCCGCAGCATGCTTGTCGAGGCGCTGTTAGACTCTTTCAGTATCCATTCGGAGTCACTTTCTTGCAGTTTTCAACCATCATCGATGACTTGGCTACACAGGGCTGGTCGCTGCAGAGTTCCTTTCTTTCCAATGCTGTGACCCACAAGCTGGCTGACGAGTGCCGCAGACGCGAGGCTGAAGGTGCGCTTGCGCCTGCCGGAGTTGGGCGTGGTGAGGCGCAGGCCGTGCGCGAAGGTATTCGTGGCGACCAGATCCAGTGGCTGGAATTGGGGCAATCCGAGGTCTGTGATCTCTACCTTAATTTTATGGACGAGTTGCGCAGAGCGCTCAACCGCGAGCTGTTTCTCGGTCTGGAAGAGTTCGAGTGCCACTTCGCCTTCTATCCGCCCGGTGCCTTCTACCAGACCCATCTCGATCGCTTCCGCGACGATGACAGTCGCTGCGTTACTGCGGTGCTCTATCTCAACCCTGACTGGCAGCCCGAGCATGCCGGTGAGCTGCGTATGCATTTTCCTGATGGCTCGCAGCGTGATATTGCCCCGCTGGCCGGCAACCTGGTGGTGTTTATGTCCGGCGACTTTCCCCATGAAGTGCGCCCCACCCAGGCCGAACGACTGTCGTTAACTGGCTGGTTCCGCCGGCGGCCCGAGGATGTGCTGGGGCTCTGAGCGCAGATGAAAAAAGCCCGGCGCGAGGCCGGGCAGAAGGCAGGGCAGGAGGGCGGTTACATGCCCAGCCAGTTCGGCAGTGCCAGGGATACCCACGGTACGTAGGTGATCACCACCAGGAAGCTCAGCATCAGTGCCAGCCATGGCAATACCGCGCGGACTACCTGCGTTACTGGCATGCCTGTCACCGCCGAGGCGACGAACAGGTTTAGGCCCACTGGCGGCGTGATCAGACCGATCTCCATGTTCACCACCATGATGATGCCCAGGTGAATCGGGTCGATGCCCAGCTGTACGGCGATCGGGAAGAGGATCGGCGCCAGGATCAGGATGATCGCCGACGGCTCCATGAAGGCACCGGCCACCAGCAGCACGATGTTGACCACCAGCAGGAACATCCACGGCTCGAGGCCGGCCGCGACTACCCAGGCGGTAATCGCCTGCGGAATCTGCTCGGTGGTCAGCACGTGAGCAAAGAGCATGGCGTTGGCGATGATGAACATCAGCATGATGCTCAGCTTGCCCGACTCCAGGATCACCTTCGGGCACTCGCTCAGCTTCAGATCCTTGTAGACAAAGATGGCGACGAAGGCCGAGTACACGGCGGCCACGGCGGCGGCCTCGGTGGGAGTAAACATGCCCGAGTAGATACCGCCGAGGATGATCACCATCAGCAGCAGGCCCCAGAGCGCCTTGCGCGCGGCAGACAGCCACTCGCGGAAGGTGGCGCGCGGCAGGGCCGGCAGGTTCTTCTTAACCGCGATGATGTAGATGGCGATCATCAGCGCGCCACCGAGCATCAGGCCCGGTACCACGCCGGCCATGAACAGCTTGCCCACCGAGGTTTCGGTCGCGGCGGCATACACCACCATCACCACCGACGGCGGAATCAAGATGCCCAGGGTACCGGCGTTACAGACGATGCCCGCACCGAAGGCCTGCGGATAACCGGAGCGCACCATGCCGGCGATGGCGATGGAGCCGACTGCCGCCACGGTGGCCGGGGACGAACCCGACAGTGCGGCGAACAGCATGCATGCCAGTACCGCACCGATGGCTAGGCCGCCACGGATATGTCCGACGCAGGCGTTGGCGAAGTCGATCAGGCGGCGGGCCACGCCGCCGGTGGTCATGAAGGCACCGGCCAGCAGGAAAAACGGAATCGCCAGCAGGGTGTAGTGCTCGGAAGTCTCGAACAGCTTGATCGCCAGCGAGCGCACCGAGTCTTCACTGAAGATCATGATGGTCAGCGAGCCGGCCAGGCCCAGCGATATGGCGATGGGCACGCCGATAAACATCAGCAGGAATAGGACGACGAATAGGAACAGGATGGTCATTTACTTCGACTCCTCTTCGCCGAGCTTGAGTGCGTCGGCTGCTTCATCGGCCAGGCCGAGGCCGGTTTGTTCGCCACGCAGAATACGCACGAAGATTTCGACGAAGCGGATGAAAACCATGGCGAAGCCGAAGGGCACGATCATGCCGATGTGCCATTGCTTAACGCCAACATGACCCAGGTCCTCCGCGCCGATGTTCGCGATGAACAGCGTTTCGATCCATTCGTAGCTGGCCACACTCAGGAGGCCGGCATAGCCCAGACAGATCAGGCAGGCAAGGATGCCGATGTAGCGCTGGACGTGCTTGGGTGCCAGCTTTACCAGCGCATCGACGCCGATATGGCCGGCAGTGCGTACGCCGTAGGCCAGGCCGAAAAAGATCAGCCAGGCGAACAGCGCCTTGGTCAGCGCGGTGCTCCAGGTCATGGACTGCGCCAGGCCGATGATGAAATCACCGATGGCATAGAAGAAGTCCTCGGCTGCCGGAAAGCGCTCGGCGAGACTGTAGAACAGCGTGTAGAAGTTGTTGAGGATGACGTATACGAACGTCACCAGAGTCATGGCGGCCAGCAGAAAGGCGATGAAGCCTTCCTCGAAGTGGTCCCAGACACGCCGCAGCGCGTTCATGGATGACATCTCCCGATGGACATTGATGGGATGGTTTGAGCGGACCGGATCGGCCACGGCGGCCGCCACGATTCGCCATGCACCAGCCGCGGCGGCTGGTAGACAGAGCAATGAAAAATTCTTGTTATGGCCGGTGAGGTGGCAAGGCCTGGGGTCGCCATGGCCAGTTGCCTGCACGCCCGTGGTGAGGGCTGGTGTTTTGCCGGTTGGACTGTCTTTTCACTGATCTGTCGGTGTCGCTCTACTGGAAATGGAGGGAGCAGATTGTGTCTGCCCCCTCCGGCGAGGGTTACTCGCCTTTGTTGGCGGCTTCGGCGGCCTGGATCAGGTCGGCACCGATTTCGCCTTCAAACTTCTTCCACACCGGCTTCATCGCTTCGCGCCACAGCTCGCGCTGCTCCGGCGTCAGGGTGACGATCTCGGTGGTGCCGGCATCGATGATGCGCTGCTTGTCGGCTTCGTTCAGCTCGCTGGCCAGACGGTTCACTTCGACGGTGACTTCGTCCAGGATGGTTTCCAGCTCGGTACGCACGTCATCCGGCAGGCCGTTCCAGAACTTGGTGTTGGTGATCACCATGTAGTCCAGCAGACCGTGGTTGGACTCGGTGATGTACTTCTGCACTTCGTGCATCTTCTGCGAGTAGATGTTCGAGTAGGGGTTCTCGGCACCGTTCACCACGCCAGTCTGCAGGCCCTGGTAGACCTCGGCGAAGCTCATCTTGCGCGGGTTTGCGCGCAGCGCCTTGAACTGCTCGTCCAGTACGGCGGAAGCCTGTACGCGGAACTTCAGGCCGCGGGCGTCCTTGGGCTCGACCAGCTTCTTGTTGGCCGACAGCTGCTTCATGCCGTTGTGCCAGTAGCCCAGGCCGGTGATGTTCTTGTCTTCCATGGAGCGCAGCAGCTTCTGGCCGGCTTCGCCTTTCTGGAAGCGATCAACCGCCTCGATGTCGTCGAACAGGAACGGCAGGTCGAAAACCTGGATGCCCTTGGAGTAGTGCTCGAACTTGGCCAGCGAAGGCGCGATCAGCTGTACGTCGCCCAGCAGCAGAGCTTCCATTTCCTTGCCGTCACCAAACAGCGAGGAGTTCGGGTAGACCTGAACTTCGACCTTGCCCGGCAGACGCTCTTCGGCCAGTTTCTTGAACAGCAGGGCGCCCTGGCCTTTCGGCGTGTTTTCCGCAACCACGTGGGAGAACTTGATGGAGATCGGGTTGGCGTTGGCCAGACCGGCAATACCCAGGGACAGAGCGCAGGCGAGCGCCGTGGCAGTCAACTTGAACATTCTTGTTTCCTCTTGTTGTGGATGAACCGCCCCCACGAGGCGGCTCGACTGTAGTCGGCAAGGCAGGACAGGTGCGACAGCTGGCACACCAACCGCGTCCATCTCGCCGGCTCATGGGCTTCTTGGAGCAAGCACTGTGCCAGTTGCGAAAATGCATGCAACTGGAGGCCGATTGATGGCCAATTGCCGATAAGTGGTTGCGGACAGCCTGTCGGCTCTAAAACTTTAGTCGAATGAGCGAGCGGCTGCCGTTACCTGTAACGGGAGATTTCCCGCCTTGAATTTCCCACCGACGAGGGTGTCGGCGGTGGGTGTGGCGGAAAACCGCCAGCTATTCGCCGTCCTCCGGCGAGCTTCCGCCAGTGTCGGCAAAGCTCAGACCGTGCTTGCGCAACTTGTCGTGCAGGGTCTTGCGCGGCAGTCCCAGCGCCTCGGCGACGCTGCGCAGGGAGCTGTGCGGGCGCGCCAGTTCAGAGGCGATCAGCGCGCGCTCGAAGGCATCGACCTGTTCGCCCAGGGTCAGGCCCGCGGTCGGGGTGCCGCCTGCCAGCGCGCCGCTTTCGTCCAGCCCCAGATCCAGCCCCAGGGCGAAGCGCTCGGCGGTGTTCTGCAGCTCGCGCACGTTGCCCGGCCAGGGGTGGCGCAGCAGCTGCGCGCGCTGCTCGGGGCGCAGGTCGCGAATTGGCAGCCCGTGGCGCTGGGCAGCGGTTTCGCTGAAGTGGCTGAACAGCAGCAGCAGGTCTTCGCTGCGCTCGCGCAGCGGCGGAATGCGCAACGGCGCGACGTTGAGGCGGTAATAAAGGTCGGCGCGGAAGCGGCCCTGCTCAGCGGACAAGCGCAGGTCTTCCTTGGTGGCGGCGATCACGCGGATATCCAGGCTGATCGACTGGTTGCCGCCCAGGCGTTCGACTACCCGCTCCTGCAGCATGCGCAGCAGCTTGACCTGCACGTCCAGGCTCATGCTCTCGATCTCGTCGAGGAACAGGGTGCCGCCGTTGGCGAACTCGAATTTGCCGATACGGCGCTTTTGCGCGCCGGTGAAGGCACCGGCTTCGTGGCCGAACAGTTCGCTCTCGACCACCGACTCGGCCAGGGCGCCGGCGTTGATGGCGACGAAAGGGCCGTCGCGGCGGCTGGACAGGTCGTGCAACGCGCGGGCAACGACTTCCTTGCCGGCGCCGGTCTCGCCCAGAATCAGCACATCGGCCTGGGTGCCGGCCAGCGCGCCGATCTGCTCGCGCAGGCGGACCATGGCCGGCGACTGGCCGAGCAGGCGCGCCGACAGTTGCTGGCGGTCGGCCAGGGCCAGACGCAGGCTGCGGTTGTCCAGCACCAGCTGACGCAGGGCCAGGGCGCGGCGCACGCTGTCGAGCAGGGCCTCGCTGGGGAAGGGTTTTTCCAGAAAGTCATAGGCCCCGGCACGCATCGCCTGCACCGCCAGCTGGACATCGCCGTGGCCGGTGATCAGTAGTACCGGCAACTCTGCGTCATGGCTTTGCAGCTGTTGCAGCAATTGCAGGCCATCGATCCCCGGCATGCGGATATCGCTGACCACCACGCCCGGCCAGTCGGCAGGCAGTCGTTGTGTCAGGTTGCGGGCATCGTCCAGATCGAGCACCCGCAGCCCGGCCAGATCGAGCGTCTGGCTCAGAGCTTTGCGCAGGTAGGGATCGTCATCGACCAGCAGCACTTGAGTTGCGCAATCGATCTGACTCATGGGGTTTCAGTCCTCGCTCGGAAAGGTCACGCCCGGGTCGGCGCTGCGTAGGTACAGGCTCAACTGAGCTCCGCCCTCGGGGTGGTTGGCAATGCTCAGTTCGCCATCCAGTGCGCGGGTCAGGGTATCGCAGATGGCCAGGCCCAGGCCCAGCCCCTGGGTGCTGGTCTTGGTGGTGAAGAAAGGCTCTCGCGAGCGCTGCAGGGCTTCTTCGCTGAAGCCGGGGCCGTTGTCACGCAGGGTCAGCAGCACGCCGTCGTTCTTGCGTTCGGCACGCAGCCAGATGCGCCGTTCCGGTGGCCGCTCGCTCAGCGCGTCGAGGGCGTTGGCCAGCAGGTTGGAGAGAATCTGTCGCAGTCGTGTCTCGCCAGCCTGGACCCAGAGGGTCGCTTCCGGCAGATCGCGAATCAGCTCGACGCCCATGGCTTGGCGACGTTTGGCCAGCAGCGCCAGGGCATCGTCCAGTGCCGGTTGCAGGGCGACGCGCTCGGGGGCGTGGCGGTCGCGACGGGCGAAGGCGCGCAGGTGAGCGATGATCGAAGCCATGCGAGCCGTGAGTTCGCTGATCAGCTGGAGGTTGTCCCGCGCCTCATCGGTGCGTTGGTGATCGAGCAATACCCTGGCATTGTCGGCATAGCTGCGGATGGCGCCCAACGGCTGATTGAGTTCATGGCTGATGCTGGCGCTCATGGTACCCAGCGCCGAGAGCTTTCCGGCTTGCAGCAGCTCGTCTTGAGTGCGGACCAGTTCCTGCTGGGTCTGCTCGCGCTCCAGAACCTCCTGTTTGAGGCGGCTGTTGAGCGCTTCCAGATCCTGAGTGCGCTCCTGTACGCGGCGCTCGAGTTGCTGGCGTGCCCGCGCATCCAAGGCGATGCGCTCCAGTAAATGGCGTCGTCGCTGCATCCACAGGCCAACCAGCAGCAGGAGTGCTGCGAGCGTCGCGCCGCCGATGGCCACGACCGTGCGTACCGGCCTTTCAAGCAGAGTAATGGGCGCGAGAATACGTACCGTCCAGCCAGTTTCCTTCAGCTCGCGGCTCTGGATCAGCCAGGAATCCAGGTCCAGTGTCATCAGCTGCGGGTTGAGCGTGGTATAGGGTTGATCGAAGGCGATCTGCTCGCGCTCGTCGGCTTCCAGGCCTCGCGTTGCGCGAAAACGCCACTCGGGGCGCGAGGTAAGGATCACTACGCCAAAGTTATCGGTGACCAGCAGCTGTTCCGGTGTCTTGCCCCAAAGAGTTTCGGTGTGGTCCAGGTCGACCTTGACCACCAGTACGCCGATGGCCTTGTCGCCATCGTATACGGCAGAGCCGAAGTAATAGCCGCGCTTGCCGGAGGTATTGCCGAGGCCGAAGAAGCGCCCGAGCCGGCCCTGTCCTTCCATGGCCTGGCGGAAGTACGGGCGAAAAGCGAAGTTGCGGCCGACGAAGCTGTCGTGATCGTCCCAATTGGATGAAGCCAGAGTAGTGCCTTCCAAATCCATCAGATAAATCACGTCCGCGCCCGTCTGCCGATGCAGCTTCTTCAGCAGGCGATTGGCGTTATCGCGCAAGGCGGGATCTTCGGCGGAATGCAGGGTGGCGCGTAGTGCAGGCAGATTACCAAGGATGCCTGGCAATACTTCATAGCGGCTGAGGATGCCGAGCAGGTTAGCGACGTAGAGATCCAGGGTCTGGCGGTTCTGCTCGATACGCTCGTTGCGGTAATAGCGCTCGGCCAACTGTTGCAGTGGCCACAGCAGCGGCGCCAGCAGCAGTGCCAGCAACGCCAGATTGCGCCAGCGTGGGCGACGGGGAGATGGAGGTGGAGTCATGCGGATGCGCCTGAAATTCGCGCACATTATGCACATTCAGGGCTCCGGGGGCCTCATGTGCGCAGATGAGGAGTCAGGCGTTCTGGACAGCGGGCATTTCGCGGGCGAAAGTCTCTGGGTGGCGTGGGCTGGCCAGGCAGACCTGCAAGGCTGCCTCCCAATCGGGCAGCTGAAGGTTCCAGTCGTGCTGCAGGCGAGCGCAATCCAGGCGTGAGTTGCGCGGGCGCTGGGCAGCCGTTGGATAGTCCTTGGAGGCAATCGGCGAGAGTCGCGCGCGCAGGCGGCCTTGCTGCTTCAGATGTTCGGCAATGCTACAGGCGAAACCGTACCAGGAGGTTTCACCGGTCGCGGAGAGATGATAGAGGCCGTTGAGGCTACCCTTGCCGTTGCGCCACTGACGCACGATCTCGGCAGTTGCCGTCGCTATGGTGCCGGCCCATGTCGGCGCACCGATCTCGTCGTCGACGATCGACAGCGAGTCGCGCTCCTGCATCAGGCGCTGCATGGTTAGCAGAAAATTGCGGCCCTGCAGCGAATAGACCCAACTGGTACGCAGGATCAGATGTTCACCGGAAACGGCCTGGATGGCTTGTTCGCCGGCCAGCTTGCTCTCGCCATAAACACTCAGCGGCGCGGTCCGGTCATGCTCCTGGTAAGGCGCTGGCTTGTGTCCATCAAAGACGTAGTCGGTGGAATAGTGGATCAGCGGAACCTCAAGGCGCGCTGCTTCTTCGGCCAATACCCCTGGGCCTGTGGCATTGACCGCAAAGGCCTGCTCTCGGTTGCTCTGGGCCGGATCGACCGCAGTGTAGGCCGCCGCATTGATGATCAGGTCGGGACGTAACAGGCGCACCTGCTGGCGTATTTGCTCGGGCTGGGCCAGATCCAGGGTTTGCTGCCCGAGGGCAAGCAGCTTTCCTTCACCGGCGAGCGCCAGCTGCAGCTCTTGCGACAGTTGCCCCTTGTTGCCGGTGATCAGAATTTTCATGGAAAAAGTTCAACCTCTCTCAGGCGTTTACCTGCGATGTCCTTGGCGGACAGCTGCGGCGATTCGTCGATTGGCCACTCGATGCCCAGTTCTGGATCGTTCCAGAGCAGGCTGCGCTCGTGTTCCGGGGCGTAGTAGTCAGTGGTTTTGTAAAGGAACTCGGCGGTTTCGCTAAGCACCAGAAACCCGTGCGCAAAGCCCTCTGGAATCCACAGCTGGCGCTGGTTGTCGGCGCTCAGGTGGACGCCGGTCCAGCGGCCGAAGCTTGGTGAGCTGCGGCGCAGATCCACGGCGACGTCGAACACCTCGCCGGCCACCACGCGGACCAGTTTTCCCTGGGGCTGGTGGATCTGATAATGCAGACCGCGCAGCACGCCGCGCTGGGATTTGGAATGGTTGTCCTGGACGAAACTGCGCGTGACTCCCGTCGCGGCTTCGAAGGCGGCAGCATTGAAGCTCTCGTAGAAGAAACCGCGTGCGTCACCGAATACCTTGGGTTCGATGATCAGCACATCGGGGATGTTGGTTTCGACAACCTTCATGCATCTTCCCCGGCGATCTTGAACAGGTACTGGCCGTAGCCGGTCTTGCCCAGGGCATCGGCCCGGCGCAGCAGTTGCTCGCGGTCTATCCAGCCGTTCTGGTAGGCGATTTCCTCCAGGCAGGCGACCTTCAGCCCTTGGCGGTGCTCGATGGTTTGCACGTACTGTGAAGCTTCCAGCAGGCTGTCATGAGTGCCGGTGTCGAGCCAGGCGAAGCCGCGGCCGAAGCGCTCGACGTTGAGGTCGCCCCGGTGCAGATAGGCGTTGTTGACGTCGGTGATCTCCAGCTCGCCGCGCGGCGAGGGCTTGATCGACTTGGCGATCTCGATCACGTCGTTGTCGTAGAAGTACAGGCCGGTCACCGCATAGCTGGACTTCGGCTTGCTCGGCTTCTCCTCGATGGACAGTGCCTTGCCGTTCTCGTCGAAGTCGATCACGCCGAAGCGCTCGGGGTCCTTGACCCAGTAGCCGAAGACCGTGGCGCCCTTGGGTTGGGCGGAGGCGCGCTGCAGTTTTTCGGTGAAGTGCTGGCCGTGGAAGATGTTGTCACCCAGGATCAGGCACACCGAATCGTCCCCGATGAACTCTTCGCCGATCAGGAAGGCCTGGGCCAGGCCATCCGGCGAGGGCTGCTCGGCATAGCTGAAGCTGACGCCGAACTGGCTGCCGTCGCCCAGCAGGTTGCGGTACTGCGGCAGATCCTGCGGGGTGGAAATGACCAGGATCTCGCGGATGCCGGCGAGCATCAGCACCGAGATCGGATAGTAGGCCATGGGTTTGTCGTAGATCGGCAGCAGCTGCTTGGACACGCCCAGGGTGATGGGGTGCAGGCGAGTACCGGAGCCGCCGGCGAGGATGATTCCCTTCATGCAATGTTCTCCAAGGCGCCAAGGCGCTCACGTTGGTAGCTGCCGTCCTGTACGCGACGGCACCATTCGAGGTTGTCCAGATACCACTGCACGGTCTTGCGCAGGCCGCTCTGGAAGGTTTCCTGCGGCACCCAGCCCAGCTCGCGCTCGATCTTGCTCGCATCGATGGCGTAGCGAAGGTCGTGGCCGGGACGGTCCTTGACGAAAGTGATCAGGTCCTCGAAGCGCGCCACGCCAGCGGGCTTGTTCGGCGCCAGATCTTCCAGCAGCGCGCAGATGCCGCGCACCACGTCGATATTCTTCTGCTCGTTGTGGCCGCCGATGTTGTAGGTCTCGCCGACCTCGCCTTCGGTCACCACCTTGAGCAGGGCGCGGGCGTGGTCCTCGACGAACAGCCAGTCACGGATCTGCGCACCGTCGCCGTAAACCGGCAGCGGCTTGCCATCCAGGGCGTTGAGGATAACCAGCGGGATCAGCTTCTCGGGAAAGTGATAGGGGCCGTAGTTGTTCGAGCAGTTGGTGATCAGCACCGGCAGGCCATAGGTGCGCTGCCAGGCTCGCACTAGATGATCGGAAGACGCCTTGCTGGCCGAGTAGGGCGAGCTGGGTGCGTAGGGCGTGGTCTCGGTGAACAGGTCGTCGGTGCCGTGCAGGTCGCCGTAAACCTCATCGGTGGAGATGTGGTGGAAGCGGAAGGCTTCGCGGCGATCGGCCGGCAGGCCCTGCCAGTAAGCACGAACTGCCTCCAGCAGCTGATAGGTGCCAACGATGTTGGTCTGGATGAACTCGGCCGGGCCGTCGATGGAACGGTCGACATGGGACTCGGCCGCCAGGTGCATGACGGCGTCCGGCTGGAACTCGCGCAGCGCTTCGGCCACGCGTTCGCGATCGCCAATGTCGGCCTGCAGAAACTGATAGCGCGGATCGCTATCCACCTCCGCCAAGGATTCGAGATTGCCGGCGTAGGTCAGTTTGTCGACGTTAAGGACACTGTGCTGAGTGTCGAGGATCAGGTGACGGATCAGTGCCGAGCCGATGAAACCGGCTCCGCCTGTGACGAGAATACGCATGATGAGTGAGCTTCCTTGGCGTGTTGCGCAGCGACAGGTTCTGGCATGTCGGCTGATAGACCGGGGTGGTGAACAAAAATTCCCATGACCCAGGCTGCTTTTCAGGGTGGCGCTTATACTACCAGTCTCCATTTACGACTGATGGCGAACTTGCGTCAGTTGGCCGGCAGAGGCACTCTCCGCCGTTTTCAGCAAAGCCGCCTCACCCACCGCAACGAGCGCAGGAGTAAAACGTTTGCCCGAGGATTCGTACCCGCCAGTGATTGCGGCACAGCTGGAATTCCCGGCAATCGTCGAGGCCGACCTGGCGACCATTCTCGACCGCCTGGATGCGCTGGTTTACGTGGCCGACATGGACACCCACGAGTTGTTGTTCCTCAACGCCTACGGTCGGCAGAAATGGGGGGACTTTCAGGGCCGCAAGTGCTGGCAGGTGCTGCAGGATAAGCAGGACGGCCCCTGCGGTTTCTGCAGCAATGCCCGCTTGTTGGACGAGCACGGCAAGCCTTCCGGCGTGCACGTCTGGGAGTTTCAGAACACCAGCAACGGTCACTGGTACCAATGCCGCGACCAGGCTATCGAATGGACCGACGGGCGCATCGTGCGGCTGGAGATCGCCACCGACATCACTGATCGAAAACGCATGGAGCTGGCGCTGGAGAAGGCAGTGGCCAGAGCCGAGGCGCTGGCGCGCACCGATGAGTTGACCGGCCTGAACAATCGTCGCGCCTTCTTCGAGCTGGGCGAACGCTTTTGCATGCGCGGGCGTGCCGGTCATCCGGTGGCTGTGCTGATGTTCGACGTCGATCATTTCAAACGTATCAACGACACCTACGGGCATGCGGCCGGCGACGCTTTGCTGCGCGCCCTCGGTCAGCGGCTGCCGCCTCTGCTGCGTCCGACGGATGTGCTGGGACGTCTGGGTGGCGAAGAGTTTGCGGTGTTGCTTCCCGAAACCGACGCGCAACAGGCGTGGTTGATTGCCGAGCGGCTGCGGTCTGGTATCGAGTCGCTGGTGGTCGAGTGTGAGGGGCGCTCGATTGGCTGCACCGCAAGCTTTGGTGTGGCGGTGCACGAGCACGAGGCGGTCTGCCTCGATACGCTGCTGGGCGAGGCCGACCAGGCTCTGCTGCAGGCCAAGCGCGCCGGACGCAACCGTACCCACACGGCGCCCTCGCGCTAGCGTAGCGATTTACGCAGCCGCGACAGCGCGCCGATGAAGAAGGCGCTGCCGATTACTGCCAGTGCCAATAACTGCGGCCAGACGATCGCGGCACCCGCGCCGCGGAACAGGATCGCCTGGGCCAGTTCGACGAAATGCGTGGTAGGCGCCAGCAGCATGATGTGCTGCACCAGCTCCGGCATGCTCTCGCGCGGGGTCATGCCGCCGGAAAGGATCTGCAGCGGGATCAGCACCAGGATGATCAGCAGGCCCAGCTGTGGCATCGAGCGCGCCACGGTGCCAAAGAAGATACCGATCGACGTGGTGGCGAACAGGTGCAGCGCGGCGCCGGCCATGAACAGCGCAATCGAGCCCTGAATCGGGACCTGCAGCCAGCCTTCGACGACAAACCGCAGGGCGAGCGCCGAAGCCAGCAACACCACCAGCCCCATCGACCAGACCTTGGCCGACATGATCTCGAATGACGTCACCGGCATCACCAGCAGGTGCTCGATGGTGCCGTGTTCGCGCTCGCGGATCAGTGCCGCGCCGGTCAGGATGATCGACAGCATGGTGATCTGGTTGATCACCTCGTTCACCGCGCCAAACCAGGCCCGCAGCAGGTTGGGATTGAACTCCGTATGTACCACCGCCTGGATCGGATAGGCCTCGACCTGACGATGACGGGCTAGGAATTCGGCGACCTCGGCGTTGATGATCTGCTGGATATGCCCGGCGCCGGTGAAGGCCTGGCTGACCTGCGTCGCATCGACGTTGAGCTGGATGCTCGGCCGGCGCCCGGCCAGCAGATCGCGCTGGAAGTTCGGCGGGATGTTCAGGGTGAAGGTATACAGCGCCGCATCCATGCCGCTATCCATTTCCGCCAGATTGATGGCTTTCGGCGGCAGGAAATAGGGCAGTTGAAAGGCGTTGACGATGCGCGTCGAGGCCTGCGACTGGTCTTCGTCGATGACGCCTATGGTGGCGCGGTGCGGTGCCTCGGGCACCCCGGTGGCGCTGGAGTAAATGCCCAGGCTGAAGGCATAGACGATCAGCAGCACCAGCGCCGGGTCGCGGTACAGGCTGCGCAGCTCCTTGATGCCCAGCTGCAGGATGTTGGAGAGTCGTCTGCCCATCTCATTTCTCCTGCTTCTTCAGGCCGGCGACGCTGAGCAGGGTCAGCAGCGGGATCGCCAGCAGCAGGGGGATGAAATACGGGTACAGCTCGATCAGCCCCAGGGATTTGGAGAACACGCCGCGGCTGATGATCAGGAAATGGCTGGTGGGGTAGATATTGCCGATCAGGGCGCTGGCGCCTTCCATGGCGGAAATGGGGTGCATCAGCCCGGAGAACTGCACCGCCGGCACCAGAGTGGCGATGGCAGTGCCGAAGATCGCCGCAATCTGGCTGTTGAGGATCGACGACATCAGTAATCCCAGAGCCGTGGCGCAGATCACATAGAGCAGCGCGCCCAAGGTCAGGGTCAGCAGGCTACCCTTGACCGGCACGCCGAACACCAGCACCGCCAGCGCCACCAGCATGAAGAAATTGATCATGCCCAGGGCGATATAGGGCAGTTGTTTGCCGAGCAGGAATTCCAGGCGGGTCACCGGCGTGACGTAGAGGTTGGTGATCGACCCCAGCTCCTTCTCGCGCACTACGCCCAGTGCAGTGAGCATCGCCGGAATCAGCATCAGCAGCAGCGGGATCACCGCCGGCACCATGGCCGGCAGGCTCTGTACGTCGGGGTTGTAGCGATAGCGCAGGGCGATATCCACCGAACTGCCGGCGACGGGCTGGCTGGCCTCGCGCGCCAGTTGTTGCAGGTAGTCGAAGTGGATGCCCTGCACGTAGCCCTTGATGGTGTCTGCGCGCATGGGCATGGCGCCGTCGATCCAGAAACCGACCTGCGGCTGGCTGCCGCGCTTGAGGTCACGGCCGAAGTTCGGCGGAATTTCCACCGCCAGGCTGATCTCGCCGCTGCGCATGCGCCGCTCCAGCTCGTCGTAGTCCCGAAGTGGCAGGCGTTCGCTGAAATAGCGCGAGCCGGCCAGGTTCAGTGCATAGGCCTGGCTGGTGGTGGTCTGGTCGCGGTCGAGCACCGCGAAGCTGAGATTTTCCACGTCCAGGTTGATGCCGTAACCCATGATGAACATCAGCAGCACGGTGCCGAGCAGCGCCAGCGTTGCGCGGATCGGGTCGCGGCGCAGTTCCGTGGCTTCGCGCCGGCTGTAGCTGAGCAGGCGGCGCAGGCTGAAGCGCGATTGCAGAGCGGCATTGCCAGCCGGCGGCCCGCTGCGGGGTGTTTGCGGTGCGGCTTCGGTGGGGGTCTGTTCGGCAGTGGCGTCCTGCAGATAGGCGATAAAGGTCTGCTCCAGCGTCGGCAAACCGCGTTTGGCCATCAGTGCGCGTGGTGCATCGCTATCGAGCACGCGCCCGGCGTGCATCATCGACATGCGGTCGCAGCGCAGCGCCTCGTTCATGAAGTGGGTGGAGATGAAGATGGTCACCCCGTCCTTGCGCGACAGTTCCACCAGCAGCCGCCAGAAACCGTCGCGGGCCACCGGGTCGACGCCAGAGGTCGGTTCGTCGAGGATCAGGATTTCCGGGCTGTGGATCACCGCCACCGCCAGTGACAGGCGCTGGCGCACGCCCAGCGGCAGGGCCTTGGGCAGACTGTCGGCGACCGTTTCCAGACCGAAGCGTGTGAGCATTTCGCGCACCCGCGCGGCGCGCTGCTCCTTGGGAATGTGGAACAGCCGGGCGTGCAACTCCAGGTTCTGTATCACGCTCAGCTCGCCGTACAGCGAGAAGGCCTGGGACATGTAGCCGACCCTTCGGCGCGTGTCGATGTTACGCGGGTCCACCGGCTGGCCGAAAAGAAAGGCTTCGCCCTCGCTGGCCGGCAGCAGGCCGGTGAGCATCTTCATGGTGGTGGTCTTGCCGCAGCCGTTGGAGCCGAGAAAGCCGAATATTTCGCCGCGTTCGATTCGAAAGCTCACCTTGTCCACCGCGACGAAATCGCCGAAACGCAAGGTCAGGTCGTGGGCCTCGATGGCGATCTCCGGTTCGCCCTCGGCCCGCTGCCGCGGTGGGATCACCAGGGCGCGATAGTCGCGGCGCTTGTGTTCCGGCAGCAGGGCGATAAAGGCGCTTTCCAGATCGTCGCTGGCGGTGTGCGCCAGCAGCTCGCCCGGCGTTCCGGTGGCCAGCACGCGGCCTTCATCCATGGCCACCAGCCAGTCAAAGCGCTGCGCCTCGTCCATGTAGGCGGTGGCTACCAGCACACTCATCTGCGGGCGGTTGGTGCGGATACGCGCGATCAGCTCCCAGAACTGGCTGCGTGCCAGCGGATCGACACCCGTGGTGGGCTCGTCGAGGATCAGCAGGTCAGGGTCGTGGATCAGCGCGCAGCACAGCCCGAGCTTCTGCTTCATGCCGCCGGAGAGCTTGCCCGCCGGGCGCTCGGTGAAGGGTGCCAACCCCGTGCTGCGGGTCAGCTCGGCAATGCGCTGCTGGCGCTCCTCGGCGTCCTGGCCGAACAGTCGGCCGAAGAACTCCAGGTTCTCGAACACCGTGAGGGTTGGGTAAAGGTTCTTGCCCAGGCCCTGGGGCATGTAGGCGATGCGCGGGCAGATTCGCCGACGATGCGCGGCCTCCGCCATGTCGCCGTCCAGCACCTGCACGCGACCCTGCTGGATGCGTCGCGCGCCGGCGATCAGCGCCAGCAGACTGGACTTGCCGACGCCATCGGGGCCGATCAGGCCGACCATGCGCCCGGCCGGCAATTCCAGGCTGAGGTCGTCCAGGGCCAGGGTCTGCCCGTAGCGCAGGGTCAGCTGCTCGACCCGAGCCACCGGCGCCGCTGTGCTCATGGGGTGACGTTGATGCGCAGGTGCTCGGGCCATTCGGCGTCGGCGTCGAGCTTGATGTAGGCCATGCCGGGCAGGCCGGTCTTGACCTGTTCCATGTGCTTGCGCAGCAGTTCGGGATCCAGTCGTGCCTTGACGCGGAACATTAGCTTTTCGCGCTCGCTTTCGGTTTCCACCGCCTTGGGGGTGAACTGGGCGACGCTGGCCACGTAGCTGACCTTGGCCGGGATCACATACTGCGGCGCGGCGTCCAACACCAGGTGTACGTCGGCACCGATGGCCACGCGCCCGGCCTGACGTCCCGGTAGGAAGAAGGTCATGTAGACGTCGGCCAGGTCCACCAGATTGAGCAGCCGACCACCTGCGCCCAGCACTTCGCCGGGCTGCGCCACGCGGTACTGCACGCGGGCGACGCGGTCGCTCTTGAGTTCGCTGTCGCGGACATCGGCCTGCAGCCGGGCGACGCTGGCCTTGGTCGCCTCCACCGCAGACTGCGCTTCGATCACCTGGGAGCGGGCGGCGGTAATGCCGGCCTGCGCCGACAATACCTGGGAACGCGCCGCCGCCAGCGCCGCCTGGGCGCTCTGCATCGCCGCCAGGTCGTCGTCCAGCTGCTGGCGCGCCATGGCGTTACGCGCCACCAGGGTCTCGGTGCGACGGTGGCGCTTCTGTGCGGCGGTCAGTTCGGCCTGGCGCTGGTGCACCACGGCTTTGGCGGTGGCCTTTTCGCTTTCACGCATGGCCACCAGCGCTTCGGCTGTGAGGATGGCGTTCTCGGCCTGGCGCACCTGCGCCTGGGCCTGGGTGAGCTGTGCCTGCAGCACCTCGGTATCCATCCTTGCCAAGACCTGCCCGGGCTGGACGAAGTCGCCCTCATCAACGCTGATCTCCAGGACCCGCCCGCCCAGCTTGGTCGCCAGATCGATCTCGGTGGCCTCGATGCGCCCGTTGCCGCTGGCGAAGCCTTCGCCCAGGCCACTGGGGCGCAGCTCATTCCAGGCCAGCGCGGCGACTGCCGCAACGATGCCGACGATGGTGAGGGTTCTGAAAATGCGCGCCCTGTTCATGGGTCACTCCGCTGCCCTGGTGAGTCAGGCAATTGTGCTACAGGCCCGTGAACCGCGTGTTTATCTGGATCAATTTCGGCTCAATTCATGAGCCTTGTGCGGCGGGTGGCGCGGTTTTACTGCGCCGGTGATCCGGTGATCCGCCTCAAGGTTCGGGAGGGCGCGCGACTGGCCGATGGACCAGTCGAGCACCTTGCGGCTCAGGCGCTCGCTGGCCTGACCGAATGCCTCGACTATTTTTTCGACGCTGGGGTCGGCGCTGGGTTGGCGGCTCTCGAAGCGTCGGCTAGCAAGCATCTGGTGGTTGTGCTGGTTGATCAAGCGCGCGTCGAGACGAATCAGCACCTGCGGCACCCTCGGCATAGGCCCGGATAAGAGCCGCTAGGCGATTTGCTGGAGCGGGAGGCGAACTATCAGGATTTTTCACCCTCATAGCGTGCAGGCCCGCAATCGTCGGAGCGGTGGGTGATTAGACCTTCTGCCCCCTAGGCGAGGTCGCAAATAGAGGCAAAAATGCCTGCAGAAAGCTGAGTTTGCAGCTTACAAATGTTTTTTTTGAGACCGGCGATATAACGCTTTTTGTCTTCGCAAATACTTATCGACGGTCTGTTATTCTGCCGCCCCGTCTGGGATGCCTTCCCGCTCATCGGCACAGCGAGAGTTTTCGATTACCCATGAATTACCTGCGCGCACTGCCCTTTATTGCAGTACTGGCGGTTATCCTCTTTACCGGTTTGCGCCCCGAGCCGGTCCCGCAGGTCTTCGACCAGCAGGACAAGCTGCATCATCTGCTCGGTTTCGCTGCACTGATGTTTACCGTACGTCTGGCTTTCCCACAGTGGCGGGTGTTCTGGGCGATTTCCCTGAGCCTCGCCGCTGCCGTGCTGATCGAACTGGCGCAGGGTCTGATACCCAACCGCTGGGCCTCCATGGGCGACATGCTGGCCAATACCCTCGGCGTGCTGCTGGGGTGGGGTTGTTCTCACCTGGCCTATCAGTGGTATCTGCGGCGTATCGGTGTCGTTCCCGATGTTGAAGCCCAGGAGCAGGCCGAGCCGCTGCGAAGCACAAGCCGGCCCTGAGCTGCCGTGCCTGCAGTTTGCCGGTTTCCGCTTTTTGGCGGGACCTGCGCTGAAGCCGGTTGATGTGCCACATTCCGTAGGGCGACCTGTGCCAGGCCCGCCGGCCGAATGAATTCGGCCCTACGGGTGCCCTGGCGAGAGGCCCTCAGGCCGCACCACTCTTGGGCGGCTGGCGATTGCGGGCGATGGGGTCGATCAGCGCGAAGACCTCCTGCCACATCTGCTGCGACTGCTGCTTAAGTTGGCCGGCACGCGTCTGGATCAACGTTCGCACCTGCTCTTGCTGATCGGTCACCAGATCCAGCTTGCGTCGGATCTCGGCTTTGTCGCCAGTGACCTGAAGAAGCCCATCGGGGAAGCCATAGTCCTCGAACAACATCTGGTACTTGTGGCTCCAGCCGGTGGCCAGTGCCGGGACGCCCTGTGACAGCGCGCTGACCAGGCCGTGGAAGCGGCTGCCGAGGGTGCCGCTGCAGGCACCGAGGATGCCCTTGATCTCCAGCGCGCCGCTTTCGCGAACGATATTGATGCCGCCCACCGCCGCCGACAGCTGCTCGGCCAGGCGCAGGTCGTTCTGGCCTTCGTGAACCAGCACGAAGGGTCGAGCGCCCTTTTCCTGCAGGTAGCGGGTGCATTCGATTAGAAACGGCAGGTAGGCATCGCGGGTGGCCTGGTCGGTCTTGTCCAGCATGCGGCAGTTGGGAACGATGCAGAAGCGGTTCTGCACGCTGTCAAAACCGGCTGGTAGCACGCCGCTGATGAGGTTGGTGAAGTCCGGGTATTGGCGAATGTTGTCGCGCTCGCCGACGAGCTGAACCAGGTGTTCGCGGGAGATGCGCTCGCGCGGGCAGATCAGGTCGACATGCTCGACCACGCTCTGCATCGCCGCACGGATTTTCTCTGTGGTGAATGGGCCGAAGGCCTGGGGCAGGAGGATCACGCGGGTGCCGTTCTTCGCCCAGCGCTTGGCGGACTGCGCCAGTTCGATGCTCGGATCGTCGCCCCACTGGTCGCTATAGGCGAAGCCGGCGGCGTCGATCACCACATCTACCTCGGTATCCAGCACCACGCCGTACATTTCCCGCAGTTGGCGCGGGGCAAGCTTGGCCAGGTTGCCCCACTGAATGCCGTAACGCCACAGCGAGGCCTTCGGGTAGAAGCCAAGCTGCACCAGCTTGCGAAACGGGTGGTCGGATTTCTCGGTAGTCGGAGCCATGACGAAAGTGGCATCGGGGTAGCGGGCTTTGAGTTGCTGCTGGGCTGCATGCAGCATCAGTTCGGCGCCCTTGTTGACGAAGCCGGCCTTTCGGATCTCGATAATCATGCGGTACCTCAGTTGAAGACGATCAGGTCCTGCTCGGTCTTCTTGTCCGAGTAGGGAATTCCTCCGGTGGGGTCGGCGTAGCCCACGGCGAGCAGCATCACGGTGCGCTCGTGGTAGGCCAGGCCGAGCTTGTCTGCCAGGAGGCGTTCCTTTTCCTCGATGTCGGGCCAGTTGATCGGGCAGGTGGAAAGGCCCAGGGTTTCGAAGGCCAACATCAGCTGCATCGCTGCCAGCGCGCCGTCGATATAGATGACATGACGGTCACGGGCTTCGGGATAGGCGCCCAGGTCGCCGACCACGGCAATCACGCAGGGCAGGTTGTGATGAAAGCCCCCAGTGCCTCCGGCGCACTGTGCGATTTCGGCGGCACGGCGCGGATCGCTGCTGACGTGAAAGCGAAACGGCTGGCGGTTGCAGGCTGACGGCGCCAGGGTCGCGGCGCGTACGGCCTGCTCGATCAGCTCGCGCTCGACCGGCCGCTCCTGGTACCAGCGTACTGAGCGGCGGCGCTTGAACAGCACCAGCAACTGGTCGTAGTCGACCGGGCAGGGTGGTAGCTGGCTGTGCGGGTAGGGTACGCAGCGGCCGGGTTCCTCGGCACCTGACGCACTAGAAAAGATCTCATGCGCCGCATCGATGCGCGGGGTGCTCCCGACAGCGGAAAAGTAGGCACCGAGCACATCGCCGGCCCAGCGTCGCTGACCATCGCAAATATTTCTTTGCGCGGCTCCGGCATAACAGTGCACGGTTTCGCCGATGTAATCCTCAGCGAAGGTATCGCGCCGCGGGCGCATGATCAGGCCCTTCTCCAGACGATGCACGTTGCGCCGCAGCAGGGCGCTGTTCTCGCCCTGACGCCGCAGCAGCTTGGCGTACTGCAAGCGCCCCTGCAGCACGGCGCGGTGTTCGCGATAGAACTCGCGGCTGAAGAAGCAGTAGTACAGCGAGGCCAGCAGGCCATTGCTCGAGCACAGGCGAACCAGCGCGAGTGAGCCGTTGTCGCGCACTGCCTTGAGCCGCATTTTGATCGGCTCGGGGAGCATTTGGGCGAGGGACTTGAGGCTCATCGGTTGGCTCCTGCGGCGCTTACGGCATAGCGCAAAGGACTAAAGAAGGATTTGGTCATCATGTAGAACACCGGACGCGTCTTCGGGTGCGCCAGTAGCGCGACCCAGGAGGCGATGGCGTAGGAAAGGACGGTGGCCAGCGCTGCGCCTTCGCCGCCGTAGCGCGGGATCAGCAGCAGGTTGAGCCCGATATTGGCCAGCGCGCCGAGCCCCTGGGTAATCAGGGAAAACATCAGCGCACCTTCGATCAGAATCCAGCGGCTGAACAGCGCCCGCATAAAGATGAACACACCGCCCCAAACATGAATAACCAGGATCGAAGCGGATTGCAGATATTCGGCGCCGAATAGCAGTGAAATCAGCGGCTCGGCCACCAGCGTGACCATAAGGGCGACGGCAATGGCGAAGATGCACAACATGTCGAACAACTGCTGCATGCGCAGCTTGAAGCGCTCGGGTGCGCTAGCGTGGAGCTTGATCAGGCGGGGAAAGAACGACGCAACGATGGCGGTGGGAAGGAAATACCAGGCTTCGGACAGCTGCGCAGCGACAGCGTAAACCCCCACCGCCTCGGCGCCGATCATCCACTTGAGCATAACCTGGTCGATCTTCATGTAGATCACCGCAAAGATCGAACCCAGGTAAATGATCCAGCCCTGGCTAAGCAGTTCCTTGGCCTTGGCGAAACTGGCCGTCCAGTCGGTAAGCGAGAGTCGCGTGGTGCCTTTGTACAGCAGCGTCAACAGCAGCGCGGCGATCATGAATTGCACGGTGTGGGCAAAGGCGAAGGCCATCAGCCCAGCGCCGGAAAAAATCAGCAGCAGCTTGATGGCCGCCGCCAGCAGCACCGCGCTGGACTTGGCAATGGCCGGATAGCGGGCCTGAACCTGCGACTGGAACCAGTACTCCACCACGTCGAAAGTCTGGAAGAAAATCGCCGAGGCGACGATCAGCAACATCCAGAACTCGGTGCCGCCGATCTCCTCGAACAGCAGCGCATAGAGGAGAACCAGGGCGAAGCCTACGACCATGCCGGAGAGCTTCAGGACAAAGGTGGTGCCCAAGGTTTCGGGGATGATCTCCGGCTTGCGCACCACCTCGCGCACCACCAGCCCGGCCAAACCCATGTGCCCGGCAGAGGCGAAGATTGCCGTCATCGCAATCGCATAGGACAGCACACCGAACTGCTCCGGCCCCAGATAGCGTGCCAGCAGCACCGCCATGACGAAGCCCACGCCGATGTGCAGCAAACGCTCCGCCATCATCCACGAAGCGTTGAACAGGTAATGCCTGATCTTGTTGAAGAGAGTGCGTACTGCAGACATCCGGGTTGCCCGGCTCCTTGCGACTGGCTCCGCACTAAAAGGCGGCGACGCACAGCTGACCCCGTTTAGCACGGCATGTTCCGGAGAGCTGTCGGAACGCAGGGACGCAATGTCGCAGGACTGAATCGCTTCAGGTCATGGCTGCGGAGGCTTTGCGGCAGATGAAGGTGCGTTGATGAATTGGGTGGCGCGCAATCGAATCAACGGCATCGCTGTTTCATCTGAAACCAGAGGTCAGCGCCTTTGCCGCGCGGGCAGTAGTCAGGCAAAAACGATTCGGTTCTTGCCCATGCCCTTGGCTTTGTACAGGGCTCGATCGGCCCGCTTGAGCGTGTCTTCATAAGAGTGGTCTTCGAGATGCATGGTCGCAATACCGATGCTCGCTGTGGCGAGCGTGCTCTCCACGGAAAACCGGCTTAGCTCTTCTCGTAGCTGCTCATGCAAACGCCTGGCGAACTGCAGGGCCTGTTCACGCTCCGTGTTGGGCAGGGCCAGCACAAATTCATCACCGCCAAAACGGCAGGCGGTATCGGTTTTGCGCAATGTAGAGCGGCAGGTGTCGGCCACCGCCAGAATCATTTCGTCGCCGGCGTGATGGCCCTTGGTGTCGTTGATTTTCTTGAGGTTGTCCAGGTCGAATATCAAAATCGAAGTCGGCACGCCGTAACGCGTGAAAGATTCGTAATGAAGCGTCAGGTCATGCTCCAGCTTGCGCCGGTTGAACAGGCCGGTGAGCTGATCGGTGTCGCTCAGCTCCCTCAGCTGGACCTCAAGGTTGTGACGCTCGGAAATATTGCTCGCGACCCAGAGCACCACCTCTTCGCCATCCACCATAAAATCCAGGGCCTGAATGCGTCCTTCAAACCAGATCGGCTCCTTGGGGCCGTGATCGGACAGGCCTTTCACATCGTGATTGCTCAGCTCGTACTCTTCGACCAGCAGATTTCGCGAGGCCAGCGCTCGGTCTATCTGCTCGAGAAACCAGTTCGCCTTTTCGGGCTTGATCAGCGCTGAAATGTACTGGCCGATAAGGCCCGTGCCGTCGTGGTAATAACGCTTGTCACGGCCACCAAACACCGCAACGTATTTCCCACTGCGCGACAGAATAAAGACAGGGTCCGGCAGGGCCTCAAGGATCGGGGCCATATGCTCAACATTTATCATGAGGACGTCTCAAAGCCGAGTATTGATGGCGTATTGCCAGTTTTGAAGCGAAAGGGAGCGGATTTTAGCGCTGAGCTAAGGGGCGAGGATATAGGGCGCTGCGTTTGTCCGGCACAGTTCGTATGGCCCGACACCGACGCCTGGAAGATGCTTCGCAGTCTTCCACCCTACGGCTTGCCATTGGGTTCGTGGGTGGGCTGGGCGTAGGGTGGATGTCGCGAAGCACATCCACGCGGTGCGGCGGCGCGTTGGGCTTTGATGCGTCCCAGCAGGACGCGGCGGGTTCATCGTTGGGGGCTTGGGGGACCAGTTCGCCTCGGACGGCCTTGGTCAAGATGCTTTGGTTTAGGTGATCGATGCGGGTTTTGGTCGAGGCGACCTTGCTGGATCTCGCGGCTCAGCTTGCCATGATCCACCCCTTGAGATCGTCCCCCCGGGGACCGGGATTTGGATTGACAGTGGGGTGATCATGCCAGACGAAGCCGCCGATGGTAATCAGATGGTCAGCAAGGAGTGCAGTGGAATCACTGGGAAAAGACGGAGGCGTACGTCCACCCTGAAATGCAAAAAGGCCCGCATCGCTGCGGGCCTTTCTGTATATGGTGCCGGCACCAAGAGTCGAACTCGGGACCTACTGATTACAAGAAAGATGCCCTTTATTGATAAATCAATAACTTAGGTGTTTATTCATTACGCTCTGCAATGGGCGGAAAGCCCGAATTTCCTAGGCCATTTTGCCAATTTTACGCTACAAATATGAAGCGGATGCAGCGAGGTGCTCACTGTTCACAGCGGGGCTTTTATAGCCGCCTCTCTTTCATTGCTGCTCTGGGGTGTTCACAACGGGCAGGCTGAAATCGTATACATCTAGCATCGACGCATCACGATGGCCGCTGGCGTCTTGCTTGTCTGCCCTGTTGCCTGCCGTATCGGTAATGCCCCGGCGTTTACAGTCATGAAGACCAAAGCGCTCATGCGGGAGCAGGATTTTTTTCTCCATGGCCAGGGTCATCAGCCGTTGCCAGGCGGTGTCCAGGCTCGATTTTTGTAATGCTCCGCCGTGCGCTGCCACAATTATCCGGCGCTGCTCGGGCAGGAGCGGTATCGGCATTTTCTTCTTTTCCCAAATGTCCGCACGTGTTTGCTTGGCTGCTTCCCAGGCTGCGCGCAAGCGCGGCGTCCAGCGTACGATGTTGTCGCGGCTGCCCTTGCGGCGATTGGTACGTACGCCCTCGGGTAGCTCGTGAGCATCTGTGAGTGTGACCGTTTCAATGCCACGCAGGCGGCAGAGATAGCTGATCTCCATGACATACCAGAGATAAGGTGCACAGGCCCCTTTCATGCCGCGTGTTAACGCACCCTGCTGCCGAGCAAACTGAGTTAGTTCCCCCATCACGGTCGGGTTTGGGAGGCGGCGCTGCTTGCGCTCCTTGGGTGCCTCAATCCCTTGTGCGGGGTTCGTGTCCACGTAACCGCGATTACGCCCCCACTGCATGAGGAGGCGTAGATATCGCAGCGCGTGCGCGGCTTTAGAGGGTGCTCCGTCTTCGGCAATCCTGTCGATAATGCGTTGAACTAGAGCGGGCGTAAACTTTCGTACCGAGAGCTTGCCCAGTGAATCGCCGCTCTTTGTGGGGAGGTTGAGAACAACATCGCGCGCGTAGCAGTAACTTTCTTGGGTTTTCTGTGCCAAGCCGCCGAATTTTTTACTGTTGTGGTATTGCTCGGACAGATAGGCCAGGCTGTTTCGATCGACACATGAACGATCCTCCATGAGGCGGTGCAACTCAGACAACGTTATATTCGAGCCCGCCAGATTTTTGCGGTGTGGCTTACCGCCCTCATCTTGGTAAATCGTGTACCAAACTCCAGAGCCACGGGAGTCAAAATAGATTCCTCGCGGCAGGGCGCTTTGATCGATATGTGCTGGTATATGCGGATTCGGCTTCCGCTTCCGTCCACGGGCCATCAAATGATCTCCGGGCTATAGCATTCGGAGTCACCGCCTCCGACACCGCCAGCGCGGTTGATCAGCGTGATAGTCGTCCAGATGCCGTAGCGGCCATAGAAGTACACGATCCCCTGCGATCGCAGCGAACGCTCGATATCAGCGCGCCGCTCGTATCCAGTTAGGTGCTGCAGGGCCTCATGAGTAATGAGCTCTGGCTGAAGATGTGGGGGGTTAAGTGTCGACATTTTCATTTTCCCGGTGATTTAGCCGACGCCCATTAGATAGCAACCTTTTCTGGTTATGAGGCCTTAATCTGACCAGATTCTGGTAGGTTTAGAAAAAAGTTGCGTCATGCGGGGCTCCTTGAGGGTAGGTGCCGGCAGCGTCTCATGACCCGAAAAAATCCCAAGCGCATGAGCAGACAAATACACCTCCGGTCAAGAAACGCGTCAATGAAAGTGGCGGTTAGTTTCCGCCTTCACGTAAAGCCGAAAAGCCAGCAGCGACTGGCCTGCTGAAGCACTTTCCACGGTGGAAAGAGTTCGGTGGAAAGAGAAACTGGGTTAGGTGGAAATTCTTGCCACTTCGCGGAAGGTGGAAACACCTCAAACCCAGCAACCATGCGGGTTCCAGCGACTTTCCACCCTCAATTTCCACCGTGGAAAGAGTTCGGTGGAAAGAGAAGCTGGGTTAGGTGGAAATTCTTGCCACTTCGCGGAAGGTGGAAACAGCGCAAACCCAGCAGCCATGCGGGTTCCAGCGACTTTCCACCCTCAATTTCCACCGTGGAAAGAGTTCGGTGGAAAGAGAAAGCGGGTTAGGTGGAAATTCTTGCCACTTCGCGGAAGGTGGAAACAGCGCAAACCCAGCAGCCATGCGGGTTCCAGCGACTTTCCACCCTCACTGCGCGGAAGGTTAGAAGTTCTAAAGAACTCAAAAAAAAGGGGGTTGATTCCTTATAGATATATTACGAGATGAGATTTTGAGGGTTGAGGCGGGAGTCTGTGTCGCGTAGCGGATGAGAGCGCTTCCGCAGGTCGAGGGTGAGGCTTTGGGGCTGGCGTAGGGGTGAGCGTGAGATTGGCAGTATACCGGGACGCTGAGCTCGCTGGAGGCTCTGGGTGCGACGAAAGCTTAAACCGCCCTTGCTGGGTGGCGGTTTAAGCTTTCCGTGCTCCCTGGGCCGTTTGCGGGGCTTTCTGGGGGTGTTGTGTTTTGACGGCCCCGGCCTCGGCTGTACAAAGCCGAGGTGATCCACCGGCGGTCATGGCAAAGCCGCGAGGCAGTGGATCTGGTAACGCTGGAGTGGGCGGGCCGGTTCAACCACCGACGGTTGCTGGAGCCCATCGGGAACATACCGCCGGCGGAAGCCGATGCGATCTACTATCGACGTCTTGCCGAGTCTGCCCAGGCGACGTGACTCGCACTCAAGAGCCTCCGGAACTGCGGGGCGGTTCAGTTTTGGTTCTTTGGTCGATTGAATTCGTAATCAATAAACCAGAAATAAAACTTGTATCCTGCCCATACTGCCAGCCCTAATGCGATGAAATGTGGCCAGGGGAATAATGCTTTTAGGCCCGCCATTGTTATAAGTTTCATGAGTAGTAGGCCAGTTAGAACGCTCAGGATAATTCCGAGTCCTAGGCCTAGTAAAGCGAACGCTTGTTCTCCAAGCGTTCGCGTTCGGTTTAGGCCGTGCCAGTTTTGGCTAAGGCAAAAGGGGCAGTGATTCCCTGAAGGCTGTCCGTATCGGTATTGAGTACGGGGTATCATTTCCATTTTGCAGTTGTGGCAAGTTACTGTAGCGTGGCGCATGTGGTTCTCGGTAGTCTGGGATTATGGATGGCTAGTTATTGTTTGGCGGCTGTCATATGTCTAAGCATTGATTTTCAGTCTAAGTGCTCACTTACCTATAAAATAATTCCCTCGTGAGCATTGGGACTACTTTCCAATATTAATGTGAAATTCTTGATGGGGTGAGGATGCCATCACGGAAAGTATGTGATGACTACACGAAATCCCTACTGCCTGTATTGCCCGCTTTAACGTCAGGGCACTCGCCAAGGCCAGCACCTCTCCATGGCAATGGGTATCTACAGCTTTCCCCACCTCTGAGCCCAATTACCTGCAACAGCAGTATGACGGCAGTGCATAACCAACCTCCAGGTCCTGATTGCCATTCGCGAGTGGCGGCCTTTGGTCGCGGCGACCACCAAATTATGCTGAATTATTTCGTTTTAAATAATTTATTGTGTGAATAATTTACCCTTCTGATCATTCAGGATGTGAAATATAGGGTTGTCGCTGGGCTATGTGTGGTGTGCCCTCAGCGCTGCGTGTCGGGCTGGCTGGAAAACCTGGGTGCCAAGAATCGGTAGGCTTGATGCTGCGGCACCTGGTTTGGGTTCTCTCCAGTCTGTGATCCCATGGTTCGCAGCCAGGGACTTTCCCCTGGCAGGGAACAGTTGTGGGAGCACACAATGCAAAAAGCAATTCTGGTAGCCGTCGTCGCGGTAGGCGCGCTGGTAGCCTTCAGCGGCGTTACCTCATCCAAGGGTGTAAGCCTTACCGGCAATGCCTGTCTCGGCCAGAACAATGACTCGCTGGTTGAGTTCATCGGTCAGCATTGCAAGGCAGGCGATACCATTGCCACCAAGCATCCGGCCTACTTCTGCGACTTCAATCACGCGGTTGCCTACAACGGTTACAACTCAGCGGTGTGCATCTACACCGGCAAGCAAGCCGGGGAGCGCGTGCCTGCGAGGGATAAGGCACCAAGTGCCGGCAGCTGATTTTCAAAATCGTTGTACCAATCTGAGTGCCGTTTTCGAGTGCTTCCGGAAGTCCGTCGTCGTTCGTCAGGCGCTTTCCCTTCCAGGAGAAGCGGTACTCAATGCGTTCGAGGGCGGCTTCCGGTGTGCACCTTCGGTACTCACCCTCCGGGAAGCTCTGGAACATCTACACGTGGCATGCGCCAGGAGGAGGCCGTTGGCAGCAGGGCGGGTCGCTGCGCTTCAAGATCGATTCGGATCGTCGTCCTGGACAGAGCGCCCGCCGTGGGCAGGCGCACCATCAGAACGCCTCATTGCACTCTTGCCGTCCGCACTCTGCGCCACTATCAGGCCAATCACCGTGGCAACCGCAATCACCGCCAGCGTCAGGCCGATGAAAAAGAGGATCGTGTAAGTCGTTGTATCCATGGCTTTTCCTATTGGTCCGTTGCCGTAGTGGATGTCCGATGGCAACGCGATGGTGCCGTCCGACTACCAGAGTCCGCTAATGTACGATCCCGTTGCCGCAGTGGCGGCCACACGGCAACGGTGGCATCAACCTTTGTCGCTGCCGATGCCGACGCGGATGCAGTACGTTCCCGGTACGGCCAGTACGACGCAGACGATGGGGCCGGCGCCCATGATCTGGCCCCAGAGGTTTTTCAACAGCGGATAAGCGATGAATACCGCCGCTGCTTCCGCCGGCTGCATGGTGGCGAGTCGGCCTAGGATGGCTGCCCCGATACCGGCAAGCAGCACGAGCAAACTGCCTGTCATTGCCATCACTGGCCGGAGCCCGCGCGGTGATCGGCGATGGTGGTCCAGCGGTAAGGGGATCTGCCGAATCAACCGGCCCCGCGCCATGCGGGCGTCTACCGCCAAGGCCAGCCAGGAGATGCCTATGGCGAAGACAAGGATGAAGCTGACGAGCAGCGAAAGTGGCGACATGATCAATTTCCTCCGGGGCTGTGGCGTCTGCGTTCAATCGAAACCGAACGACGAAAAGCTGCTTTCGAAACTGCTTATGCCGTGATCAAACGACAGGCTATCGCTCAGCATGTCCGTGCCGAACGCGTTCCCCATGGCATCGAAACAGCTGTCGAGCATGGGCATGCCGTTGGCCGGATTGACCCAGCAGGTTTCCATTGGCTCGAAGGGGGCGGAGAAAATCGAGGAAATTTCCTCGGTCTGGATCGGCTGAACCGGATCGAATGAGTCAGCCCAGTTGGTGTGAGCGTGCAGCAGACTATCGAAGGTCTCACTCGTGTCCTCGTCCAGCCAGGGGACCTGATACCAAGGGCGCTCATGGCGAATGCCGAGGCCGTCATGCACCACGACCGCCTTTCCCTGGCTGGGATAAATGATGGTGGTGTACGCCGTGCTGGCGGGCTTGCAGAAGAGGGTCAGCAGTTGGGCGATGTTTTGGATCAGATTCATGACGGGCTCCTTGAATGTAGGTGCCTTCAGCATCTCCCGACTTTATGGAAACCCAACTCGATGTGTCCGGCTGCAGGTCGCACCTTGTCGGTACCGGCGGCATCATAAGTGGGTTTCGGGTGCCGCCATGTTGGACGAGCTTTTTGCACAGCGGCATTAGCGGTGCAGGTATTATCAATACGTGCTCACAGGCCTGACCTGCGTGCTCGGCAAGCGAGGACGATGATTTGGTGTTCAAAGAGGTTTTTCCCGGTGAGTATTTTCCGCCGATTCTTCGCAACGGTCGGTTTTTCGCTCAGCCGGTTGGTGGGACGCAGACGCAGGAAATCCTGACGGTTACGGACGCGGGGTTGGAGTGCGGTGGCGTGAGTTTTCTGTGGTCGGAGATATGCGGGTTTTCGATCCAGGGAGAGACGGCGCACCTGCTGAGCGACAAGTACCCCTCGGGCGGTCTGAGGTTTTATGTGAGCACGTGTTATTTCGTGGGAAGCAACTTGTTGCGTGACAAGCACCAACAGGGCTACCCGGTCGAATACTGCCTGATGAACCGGATCACGTTCGAGCAACAACGGCTGTCGATGTCCGTCAGCTGAAGAATGCGGTGATAGGCCGGACTCGCCACTGCTCCTGGTAGGGATTTGGCGTGCTCGAATGGTGACGGACTGCAAGCGGGCCGGTGCGCCACTAGGAGTATCTCTTGGCCGCGCCTCTGCTGCTCAAGGCCTTTTCCCTTCCAGGAGAAGCGGTATAGCTGCGGCGGTTACCGCGCGGAAACCTTCCATAGTTGATCCACCCGCGTCGTGAAGCTCTGGCTCATCAGGTCGCGACGCATGCTCCAGACCGGCGTCGCCGGTACCACGCCGGGCCGCAACGTACCGCGTCCCCACTTGGCATTGATCGAATCCAGCACGGCCATGACGCGCTGCGAGTGCGCCGGCTGAATGGGTGCGAATAGATCGTCTGTGAATTCGCCTCGCCCGCAGAGCTCCATCAGCAGCACCTCGGCTTTCGAAAACGCAAAACCTGGGCGATACAACTCGTCGAGGCCGGTGAGTGCGGCCTGGGTGATCAGCCGGGTGTCGTCGGTGGGGTAGGGCAGCTCGCACAGCATGCCCTTGGCGAATTTGGGTTCGTCCGGGTTGAACATGCCGGTGCGGATGCTGACCCGAACCCGCTTGCACACCGAGCCCTGAGCGCGCAGCTTCTCGCTGGCCCGAGCGGCGTAGCTGGCGACCGCCTCGCGGATGGGCGCTAAGTCGTGCAGACGTTGCCCAAACATGCGGCTGCAGCAGATCTCCTGCTTGGGCGGTGCCACGCTGTCCAGCTCTAGGCAGGGCGTCCCGCGAAGCTCGCGTGCGGTTTTCTCCAAGACCACACTGAATTTTTTCCGCAGGGTCCAGGCATCCGCCTCGGCCAGTTGCCAGGCCGTGCGTATACCCATCTCGCCGAGTCGCTCGGTGAGCCGCCGACCGACTCCCCAGACTTCATTGACGGCCACAGCCTTCAGCAGCTTGTCCCGGCGCTGCGGGTCAGTGATATCCACTACACCCCCGGTCTGCTTCTGCCAGCGTTTTGCGGCGAAGTTGGCGAGCTTGGCCAGCGTTTTGGTCGGCGCTATGCCGACCCCTGTGGGGATACCCGTGGCGGCGAGCACTTGAGCGCGGATCTCTCGGCCCATGCGCACCAGATCCGTTTGGATGCCCGTGAGGTCCGCGAAGGCCTCGTCGATGCTGTAGACCTCCAGTTGCGGAACCAGGCCCTCGATGACGGTCATCACGCGTTCGCTGATGTCGCCGTACAGCGCGTAGTTGGAGCTGAACGCCACGCCCCCGGCTGCCTCAAAGCGCCGGCGAATCTGAAACCACGGCTCACCCATCTTGATCCCGAGCGCCTTGGCTTCCGGCGTGCGGCTAATCACGCAGCCATCGTTGTTAGAGAGCACCACAATGGGGGTGCGAATCAGATCGGGACGGAACAACCGCTCGCAGCTGCAGTAGAAACTGTTGCAGTCAATCAGCGCGAAAACGTGCTCAGCCACAATTGCGCCCCTGGCGGCATAAGCCGACATATACGCCCCAAATCTGAAGTTCTTCACCCTCAAGTACATAACGCGGCGGGTAGGCCGGGTTGGCCGAGCGCAACACCACCTGCTGCTGCTCAATGTCGAAAATCTTGATCAGTGACTCGCCGTTTAAGCACGCAATTACCACGTCCTCGCGGCGCGGTTGCAGCGCCTTGTCGATCAGCACAAAGTCGCCGTCGAGAATGCCCAGCCCCGTCAGGCTATGACCGGAAACCTGAGCGAGATAAATCTGTGGACGATGCAGTTTGAAAAGCTCGTCGAGCGAGATGCGCTGCTCCAGGTGGTCCTGGGCAGGACTGGGAAACCCAGCGGGCACCGTAGGCAGAAAAAACGGGATGGCCGTCGGAGACGGCGCGACGGGGCCGAGGATTGAAATGCTGTCCACGAAAGCTATCTCGAATACTGGATGTATAAACAGTATTTGCGAGGCGTGGGAGCGCGTCAATCGCGCGTGATGGAGGTTCCATCTGAAGGTGCTTCTTCCAGTGACGGAGCCCTGCCGCCTGGCTGATGAGCTGGGCCGCGAACATAGCTCTGGCAGGGAGAAAGTCGCCCTGCTGGGGTGATACAGCAGGCGCCGGGCACTCGGGTTTGTTGCTCATGGCTTTCGGCAGGCTCACCGCTTCGCCAGTATGCTGTGGATGGGCAGCTACCGGAAAGACAGCAAACGGCCAATAAGTGCCGCACAAATCCCGGCGGGTGCAGATTTCCGGGCGGTTTGCGCCAGATCAGTTGGAGACGCTTTTCAAGCCCCGGGATGGGAAGAGCTACCAGCGCGCCACTGCGAACTTCGTCTTGTACTGCGGAAGCCATCACCAACGACACGCCGAGTCCCGCCCTGACTGCTTGTTTGACTGCCTCGGTGCTGCCTAGCTGCATACCGCTGCGAGGCACGCCCAGCTCGCCAAAGTATTCGGTCAGAAGCCGTCCGGTACCGCTACCCGGTTCACCTCCCAGCATCGGCAGGTCCACCAGACGATCGCGTTCTATGCACCCTGCTTCAGCCAGCGGATGGTCGGGGCTGACGATAAGTACCAGCGGCTCGACCCGCCAGAGGCGGTGTTCGAAGTCGGGGTGAGGTAGCCACCATTCCATGATCGCGGCGTCGAGCTGGCCCGCCAGTAGCTGGTCGGCCACATCCGGGTTGGCGGCGATGCGCAGATCCACCTCGCCCCTCTCATTTGCGGTCGTCAGATAGCTGCGCACGAATGGCTGGAGAAGGTAGGTGCCGATGTTGGAGCTGGCCCCGACGCGCTCACTATTTCCATGCAGGGCTTCTAGCGCCCGGGCGTGCATGTCGAGCAAGGCGGTCGCATGCGGCATGAAGGCCAGCGCACGTGTGGTAGGCTGGCAGCCGCTACGACTGCGCTGCACCAGCGTTACGCCGACCTGCTCTTCAAGCTTCTGCAAGTGCTGCGACACCGTCGGCTGGGCCAGCCCCAACGCCCTCGCCGCGCTCTGAAAACTGCCTGTTTGAACGATCGCTACCAGGCTCTTCAGCCAGACCGGATTCAACATGCGGCAGGCTCGGCCTGGGGCAGACGGTTCGCAGCGTTGATTGGGCGCGCACCTGCCAACGCCTGGATGATGCTCTGCGCTGCACAACGTTCAATCTCCAGGCGCACCGCGCGCACTGCCGACCCTATGTGCGGAGTGAAGAGCGTATTCGGATGCGCGAGCAGCGCAGGATCGATCAGCCGCGGCCGGTCCGCGCGAGCCCAGTCTTCCATTTCGAATACATCCGCCGCATACCCGCCGAGCTGGCCTCGCTCAAGCGCCGCGAGCACGGCGGCTTCATCCACTACCGAACCACGACAGGGGTTTACAAGCAGAGCGCCCGGCCGTACGAGGGCAAGCAGCTCGGCGTTGACCAGATGCTCAGTATCGGCATTCAAGGGAAGCGCCAGCAGGATGAAGTCCGAGCTGGCGAAGAGTTCGCTGCACGCCACCTGGCGCAGGCCGAGCCGTTGCTCGGTTTGTGTATCCAGAGCCTTCGCCTCGTGGTACTGCAGGGTCGCGCCCCATCCCTGCAAGCGCTCAGCCATGGCCTGTCCGATGGCGCCCATGCCAAGGATGCCGACCGTCGCGTTATCCAGCCCCGTGCCGTAGAACTGTGGTTGCCAGCCCTGGAACTCGCCAGAGCGGACGAACGCATCTGCTGCGCGCAGATGCCGCCCCAGCCCCACCGCCAGTCCGATCGCCAGCTCGGCAGTCGGGACCGTCAACAGATCAGGCACGAAGGTCAACCAGACCCCGCGGGCAGTACAGGCGTCCACATCGAAATTGTCGAAGCCCTTGAGCGCGCAGCCGACCACACGCAGCTCGGGGCAGGCTTGGAGAAATTCTGCATCGACCCGATCGGGCATGAACGCCATCATCGCCTGAGCATCGCGGCAGCGGCGCAGAATTTCCTCGCGCGTCAGCGTGCTGTCGCTCTGGTTGGTCATCAGCTCGCAATGTGGCGCCAGCAGTTGCAGGATCTCATCGTGTACTCGGTGAGTTATAACGAGTTTCGGCAGCATGGTTTGTCCTATTTGAAACGTTTGCGCAGCACGCCACTGAAGGCGTCTACTAGCGTGACCATGGCCAGGATGACCAGCAGGATTGCTGCAACCTCCTGGTACTGCATGATGCGCAGCGAGCCCATGAGTTCGAAGCCGATACCGCCGGCGCCAACCATGCCCATCACGGTGGAGGCGCGAAAGTTGTATTCCCAGCGGTAGATCGCCACGTCGGCGAACTGCGGAGTCACCTGTGGCAAAACCGCGTGCAGCAGCACTTGCATCGGCGTAGCCCCCGCCGCCCGAGCGGCTTCCACCGGCGCTTCGTCGACGTGCTCGATGGCCTCGGCGAAGAACTTGCCGACCATGCCGATCGAATGCAGACCCAGGGCAAGCACGCCCGGCAAGGCGCCGAACCCTACGGCTGCAACGAAGATGATGCCCATGATCAGCTCCGGCACCGACCGCAGGGCATTGAGCAGCACCCGGGCAACACCGAACACAAGGGGGTGCGGCGCCGTATTGCGCGCTGCAACGAAGGCCACCACCAGCGAGAACACCACTGCGATGGCCGTGCCGGCGATGCTCATCGCCAGCGTGTCGATCAACGGGCGAATCCAGCTTCGATAGCCCGAAAAGTCTGGCGGCATGGCCTCGCCTGCCAGGGTCGCGATGGAGGGCAGCCCGTTCAGCAGCGTGGTGGCATCGAGCAGCCCCACGTACCAGCAGGCCAACAGCACCACTCCGAGTACAATTGCCACCTGCCCCAGCTGGCGCCACCAACCGAGGCCGAAGCCTCGAAGGATGTGCTCGCGTTGCTCTGCAGGCAGCGCCTGCACGTCATGATGAGTAGACATATCGGTGCTCACATCGTGGCGAAGTCGAGGCCGAGCAGCGATCCCATGTTGCGAATCACATCGTAGTCGGCGTCGGTGATTGGCGCGAAGGCCTCGGCTTTGAAGTTGCGCAGCACTTCGGGATCGTCGATACCGACGAATACATCCCGCACCTTGGTTTTCAGCTCGGGGCTCAGGTTCGAGCGCATCGCCCAGGGGTATTGGGGATATTCGCCGCTGTAACCAAGTACTTTCACCTTGCTCGGATCGATTAGGCCACGTTCGGCTACTTGATTGAAAATTACCTCCGACAGCCCACCCGCATCGGCGTTTCCGTTCGCCACGTTGACGGCAACGGCGTCATGCGTGCCCACAAAATGTTGTTCGTAGTCCTGCCCACCCGTCAGCTCGGCCGTCTCAAGAAGCACGGTTTTGGGAATCAGATGGCTGGACGTCGATGCCCGGTCACCATAGGCCATCTTCTTGCCCTTAAGGTCGGCATACTCATTCACGCCTGACGCCACATTGGCGATAATCACTGAGCGATAGGTCGGCTTGCCGTCGATGACCATGGCAGCGAAGGGCTCGATGTCGCTTTTGCTTTTGGCCATGACGTAGGACAGCGGACCGAAATACGCCAGGTCGATACGGCCAAAGCGCATCGCCTCAATCATCGAGGAATAGTCGGTGGTTACGATCAGCTGCACCTTCTTGTCCAGATGCTCTTCCAGATAATCCTTCAGCGGCTGGTTTCGCTTGATCAACTCCGAGGCGTTTTCGTCCGGCAGCAGCGCAACCTTTAGCACATCCGGATCGGCATCGGCCGCTACGGCGGACAGACTTGAAACAGCGGACAGCAAACAGGTCAATAAGAGAGCGGATAAGCGTTTCATCGGGACATCTCCAGTGAAGGTGCGAGCATGACAGGGGTTTCAGCCGGAGCAGTTGCTGGCTGAGTCGTAGAGCGGCCTGCATAGATGCGCTCAAGCTGCGCATCGGTGAGTTCCGAGGGCGCGGCATCGAAAACGATCTGAGAATCGGCCAGCCCGACGACGCGATCGGCGAAGCGGCGGGCATATTCGAGTTGATGCAGCGAAACGATGGCGGTGATCCCGTCTTCCTTGCAGATGTCGCGCAGCAGTCCGAGAACACGGACCGAAGTGGCCGGGTCGAGACTGGCTACCGGCTCATCGGCAAGAATGATCGCGGGCTGTTGCGCTAGCGCACGCGCGATGCCTACCCGCTGCTGCTGGCCACCGGACAGTTTGTCCACCCGGCTTAGCGCCTTGTCTGCCAGACCGACCCGAGCGAGGCAACTGAGCGCAATCTCCTGATCGGCACGCGGCAGAGGAAACAGCGAGCGGAGCGTGTTGTGAAAGGCCAGCCGACCGGTAAGCACATTAGCCAGTGCGCTTTGACGTTCGATTAGCTGGTGGTGCTGAAAGATCATGGCGGTACGCCGACGATGCTGACGCAAGGCCGAGCCGCTGCCGAGCTCACCGAGCTCGCTGGTGACACTGCCGCGAGTGGGCGTGACGAGTCGATTGAGGCTACGGAGCAAGGTCGACTTGCCTGCGCCCGAGAGACCAAGCAGCACGGTGAACTCACCACGCCGAAATGCAATCGAGGTATCGCGTAGGGCTGTCACGCCGCCTGGGTAGACGACGCTCAACCGGTCGACCCGCAGCACGGCGTCCTGTATCGGATGGGGCGTCATTTGATCACCTTTCGCAATATTGCTGGCCGCACAATTGCGGTTCGCGATGCAAAGGGTAGAAATTCCTTGTTAACGCACTGCTTCTAAATGATGACATTTCGATGAATGCTTCGAATCTGCCGTAGCGGGGCGGCAAGCGAAGCCGTGGAAGAACGGGCGCAACGTAGCGTCTTTCTTCACGCGGGATACAGGAGGCTTTGATTGATACTGCTGCGGATTCGCTACAGTAACGTTGGGCCAGAACGTAATGCCATCCAAGCAAGAGAGCGCACACTAGCGGACTATAGGAGACATTCTACTCTTGCCCGTCGATTGACCCAGGCCGTTATGTGGCTGGTCGAAACCTTCAGGTGCCGCCCAACTAGATGTCTGTTGTCGCGCCCAGCTTAATGCTAGCGCAAGCCGCTTATTCTTCTAGCAACGCCGCGCTAGTCTTGAATGATGTTTCCTCAGTAGACTGATCATGCGCGGTATCTGCTTCGATGCCTTGAAGAGAACGCCTTCGGCTAAATGTCATATGACCAGCGCTTTTTACACTTCGGTTATTACTCCTTTTTTCAGCGAGATTGGGAGGGAAGGATGATTGCATATACAATGGTCGGAACGACCGATCTGAACCGTTCAGCGCGTTTCTACGAACCTATATTCTCAGCAATGGGGTTGGAAATTTCGTGGAGGGACGAGCGATCGGTTGCTTGGGGAGTTCCGGGCAACCGGACCCCCACCTTTCACGCTTGTCTTCCTTATAACCAAGAGGAAGCACGCCCCGGCAATGGAACCATGACGGCGTTACTCACGGAGAGCCCAGCGCTAATAGGGCGACTCTTTGAACTCGCGCTTGAGAACGGAGGTACTGACGAAGGCTCTCCTGGCCCCAGACCTGAGTACGGAACGGGATTCTACGCAGCCTATGTTCGTGATCCTGACGGCAACAAGTTGGCCTTTGTCTATTTCGACGATAACCAGTGTGGCGGTTAGCGTTACCACTAAGTCTTGGTCGCCTCTATATAGATGAATCATTTATATGAACAAGCGACCAAACAAACATGTATTAGCTACTCAAGATGGCAATCCGATATATCCTGCACTTAGTGACCAAATCGTCTTAGCTCCTTTTGACCCCTTCGGCGATATTCGCTGGCATGCCCCGGCTGGCGTCACCCCGGTAAATCTCATGCCGTTTCTGGTTCGGGGTCGACTCGGAACGCTTCGTTAGCTGAACGATGCCACTTGATACGCTACCGGCCAGTACGAGGAGTTACAGTACTAGACGACCGCTTTCGGCCAATAGCGGACGCTAGTGATAAGTCGAATCTACGCCAAAAAGCGGGCAGCGCCTGGCGGCTGGGTAATCCACCATTTCCATTGGCTGCCACCTGGAAATTCTCCCAGACATAAGAGTTCGGCATGGTCCACGTAGTGGTGTGGCGAGACCTTGCGGAGCGATACAGGCCAGCCTTAATGGGTTCGAAGCTGCTCCAGGTCAAAGGCAAGCTGGAGAATCAGTCCGGGGTCGCGTCACCCAAACAAGAAATCTGCTGCTCGCGGATGTTCGGCAAGCGCTTGCGCGAGCTGGAGCCGATCAAGGAGGCAGTGGCGGCGTACGCCGCCCGGGCCAGCGAGAAGCTGAGGGCACAGCAGTCACTGTGCAAGCGTGTCCGAATCAGCATCCGTACCGGCATGTTCAATCCCGACGAGCCCAAGTTCGCAAAAGGCGTGGTGTGTGAGCTGCCGTATCCCACCGACGACACCCGATACATCACCCGGGCGGCGATCGCCGGTTTGGAGCACATCTATCGCGAGGGCTTTTCGTTCAGCAAGGCCGAGGTCCTGCTAATGGATCTGTGCCAGCGTGGCGAGTACACCGACGATCTATTCGCTCAAACCCAGTCCGCTGCGTCGGAGCGGGTTATGGGCGTGCTCGATGCAATCAACGCCAAGTGGGGCCGCAACACCCTCCGGCCCGGCCGCGTAACCACCGCGCCGGACTGGAGCACGCGACGGGAGATGATGAGCCAAAGTTTCACGACCAAGCTGGATCAGTTGTGGGTGGTGCGGTGCAACTAGGCGAGTGGCTGATACGAGTTTTTGCAATGGATGATATCGGCCAAAGCGAAGGTCAGATCAAATCCCACCAAACGGTAGATTTGCCTTCCATTGTAAATCATAGAATCTGTCAGCTTGTAAGAGCGTTGAGAAACGCCCAGCGATGAGGAGTTACTCCTATAAGTCAATCTTGCGCCCGTGTGAATCGGTAAAACAGATTTGGTTCGCTGACGATGTATAAATAGCCGTCCGTGTCGGTCGTTACACCCTCTGCCTGGGGAATACCTTTCTGCAACCCAGCAAAACCGGTGGCCAAGGAGCGAAAACTCACGACTTTCCCCACATCCGTCATTTCAATCAGCAGCTTCGACTCGTCGCTGAGTAGGAGTAGATGACCGCTTCGTTGATCGAACACGACCGAAGATAAGTCAGTCGCGAAAATCTTGCTATTTACCAAGTCCGACATGTCGCGCACATGAAGGGAAAGGCCGCCTTCAGGGGTCGTCTCAGAAAACGGAAAATAAAGCACGCTAAGCCGGTTGCAGCGGCCGTAGCGGCCTGAACTTGCCCGCGCCGATCTTGGCGCTGCTGCGCCAGAGGTAATCGCCGGTCAGGTTGATGTGCTCCCAGCCGAGCGGCGACAGGTACTGCAACAGGCCGTCATCGACGGCTTGACCGTGGCCACGCAAGGCGTTCGCGGCCCGCTCCAGATAGACCGTGTTCCATAGCACGATGGCCGCCGTCACCAGGTTGAGGCCGCTGGCCCGGTAGCGCTGCTGCTCGAAGCTGCGGTCGCGGATTTCCCCCAGGCGGTTGAAGAACACGGCGCGGGCCAGCGCGTTGCGCGCCTCGCCTTTGTTCAGCCCGGCATGCACGCGGCGGCGCAGCTCGACGCTTTGCAGCCAGTCCAGGATGAACAGTGTGCGCTCGATGCGTCCCAGCTCACGCAGGGCGACGGCCAGGCCGTTCTGGCGCGGGTAGCTGCCAAGCTTCCTGAGCATCAGCGAGGCCGTCGCCGTGCCCTGCTTGATCGAGGTGGCCATCCGCAGGATTTCATCCCAATGGGCGCGGACGTGCTTGATGTTGAGCGTGCCGCCGATCATCGGTTTCAACGCCTCGTAGGTGGCATCGCCCTTCGGGATGTAGAGCTTGGTGTCGCCCAGGTCACGAATGCGCGGGGCGAAGCGGAAGCCCAGCAGGTGCATCAACGCGAAGACGTGGTCCGTGAACCCTGCCGTGTCGGTGTAGTGCTCCTCGATCCGCAGGTCGGATTCGTGATACAGCAGGCCGTCGAGCACGTAGGTCGAGTCGCGCACGCCGACGTTCACGACCTTGGTGTGGAACGGCGCGTACTGGTCGGAGATATGGGTGTAGAACGTCCGCCCTGGGCTGCTGCCGTATTTCGGATTGATGTGGCCGGTGCTCTCGGCCTTGCTGCCGGTGCGGAAGTTCTGGCCGTCCGACGATGACGTGGTGCCGTCGCCCCAATGCTCGGCGAAGGGATGTCGGAACTGCGCGTTGACCAGCTCGGCCAGTGCCGCCCCGTAGGTTTCGTCGCGGATGTGCCAGGCTTGCAGCCAGGCCAGCTTGGCGTAGGTCGTGCCGGGGCACGATTCCGCCATCTTGGTCAGGCCCAGGTTGATCGCGTCGGCGAGGATCGTGGTCAGCAACAGGTTTTTGTCCTTGGCCAGGTCGCCTGACTTCAGGTGGGCGAAGTGCCGGGTGAAGCCCGTCCATTCGTCTACCTCCAGCAGCAATTCGGTGATCTTGACGTGCGGTAGGATCATCGCCGTCTGGTCGATCAGGGCCTGTGCGGTATCGGGCACCGCCGCATCGAGCGGCGTGATCTTCAGGCCCGACTCCGTGATGATGGCGTCCGGCAGCTCGTTGGCCAGCGCCATGCGGTTGACGGTGGCGAGCTGCGTTTCCAGCAGCGTCAGCCGGTCATGCAGGTACTGGTCGCAATCGGTGGCCACGGCCAGCGGCAATTCGCTGGCCTGCTTGAGGCTGGCGAATTTCGCGGGCGGCACCAGGTAGTCCTCGAAGTCCTTGAACTGGCGCGAGCCTTGCACCCAGATGTCGCCGGAGCGCAGCGCGTTCTTCAGCTCCGACAGCGCGCACAGTTCGTAGTAGCGCCGGTCGATGCCGGTGTCGGTCATCACCAGCTTCTGCCAGCGCGGCTTGATGAACTCGGTCGGCGCGTCGGTGGGCACCTTGCGGGCGTTGTCGCTGTTCATGCTGCGCAGCACCTCGATGGCGTCGAGTACGTCCTTGGCGGCGGGCGCGGCCCGCAACTTGAGCACGTCGAGAAATTCCGGCGCGTAGCGGCGCAGCGTGGCGTAGCTCTCGCCGATGCGGTGCAGGAAATCGAAGTCCTCGGGTTGCGCGAGCCGCTGCGCTTCGGTGACGCTCTCGGCGAAAGCATCCCAGGACATGACGGCCTCGATGGCGGCGAACGGATCGCGGCCCGCTTGCTTGGCCTCGATCAGCGCCTGGCCGATGCGCCCGAACAGCCGCACCTTGGCATTGATCGCCTTGCCGGATGCCTGGAACTGCTGCTGATGCTTGTTCTTGGCGGCATTGAACAGCTTGCCCAGGATGCGGTCATGCAGGTCGATGATTTCGTCGGTGACGGTGGCCATGCCCTCGATGGCGAGCGCCACCAGGGTCGCGTAACGCCGCTGCGGCTCGAACTTCGCCAGGTCGGCGGGCGTCATCTGGCCGCCCTCGCGGGCGATCTTGAGCAGCCGGTTCTGGTGAACCAGCCGCTCGATGCCGGAGGGCAGGTCGAGCGCCTGCCACGCCTTGAGGCGTTCGATGTGTTCCAGCATGTGCCGCGAGTTCGGTTTGACCGGGGATTGCCGCAGCCAGGCCAGCCACGTCGTCTTGCCGTTGTCGCGGCGCTTGAGCAGATCGTCGAGGCGACGGCGATGCACGTCCGTCAGCGGCTCAGCCAAGGCGTCGTAGAGACGCCGGTTGGCGCGGGTAATCGCTTCGGCGCTCGCCCGCTCGACGGCGTTGAGGGCGGGCACAATGACCGACTGCCGCCGCAGGTGCTCGATCAAGGCTCTGGCCAGCACGATGCCCTTGTCGGTTTGCATGGCCAGCTCGGTCAGCAACTGGACAGCCTGCCGGTAGTGGCCAATCGTGAACGGCTGGAAGCCGAACACCGTTTGCAGCTCGACCAGGTGCTCGCGTCGGGTCTGCTCACGCTGCCCGTACTCGTCCCAGCTTTCGATGCCGACCTTGAGCTGGTTGGCGACCAGTCTCAGCAATGGCGGGAACGGTGGCTCATCAGCGCCAAGGATGACGCCGGGAAAGCGCAGGTAGCAGAGCTGCACCGCGAAGCCCAGCCGATTGGCCGGGCCGCGCCGCTGCCGGATGATGGAGAGGTCGCTTTCGCTGAACGTGTAGTGACGGGCTCTGTTGCAAAGATTGGCGGCAGTCAGAGGTAGGCTGTCGCTCTGCGCCGATCAGGCGGCTGCTGCGAAATGGTGGTTGAGCATGCCCATGGCCTCCGTCAGCGCCGAGGGCCCAATGCCAAAAGCTCTCTCCACAAGGCGCACCTCGCCCCTGATGCCGGGCTGCAGGCACCAGGGGCGAGCCTGTCCTTTGCGCAGGGCTCGCATGACTTCGAATCCCTTGATCGTGGCATAGGCCGTGGGGATCGATTTGAAACCGCGCACCGGCTTGATCAGTATCTTGAGCTTTCCGTGATCGGCCTCGATCACGTTATTGAGATACTTCACCTGCCGGTGGGCCGTCTCCCGGTCCAGCTTTCCTTCGCGCTTCAATTCGGTGATCGCTGCACCATAGCTCGGCGCTTTGTCGGTATTGAGCGTGGCAGGCTTTTCCCAGTGCTTCAGGCCTCGCAGGGCCTTGCCCAGGAACCGCTTCGCTGCCTTGGCGCTGCGGGTCGGCGACAGGTAGAAATCGATCGTGTCGCCCCGCTTGTCGACTGCCCGGTACAGGTAGGTCCACTTGCCCCGCACCTTGACGTAGGTTTCATCCAGGCGCCAGCTCGGATCAAAGCCACGCCGCCAGAACCAGCGCAGCCGCTTCTCCATCTCCGGGGCGTAGCACTGGACCCAGCGATAGATCGTCGTATGGTCGACCGAAATGCCGCGTTCCGCCAGCATTTCCTCAAGGTCGCGATAGCTGATCGGATAGCGACAATACCAGCGCACCGCCCACAGGATCACATCACCCTGGAAATGGCGCCACTTGAAATCCGTCATCGTTCCGTCCGTCCAATCTCCGCCAAGCATGCTCAAGCTTCACGATTTTTGCAACAGAGCCCACACGAGTATTGAGCATAGTCGAGATTGGTGCAGATCACTTCTGATATTGAACTGTCAGGAGCTGGCTGCACAACAGCCATTACGCCCAATCAACTGGTGCAGTCGTCTTCTGAAAATGACATTTGGTATCTCTCATAAACGGATGTTTTTGAGAGAACTATCTTCGGCCTTCACACGCACGAAAGGCGGCGAAGCTCCGCCGTTAATCCGTCCGCCGGAGATCTCGCCCAGGCAGGCTGAAGGCCGAGCAAGCCTGACAGGCCCGAAAAGCCCGGCACGGGCGTCGGCGGCGATGACGGCGGCGGCATTATCCAGGGTTGATGATGGAAGTGGAGGATATCGACAACCTCTCGCGCAACCAAGACATCGCGGTCGGACTGCAAGTGATCTTGAAGCCACGGGCCCGTCCCACCCCGACATGGACCTCGATGCCCGAACGGACGTTAGATTTCGAGTTCTAGGCGTTCTGCGATGAAGGTTGGATCCCAGCCGGGATTGAAAGTGTCGACGTGGGTGAATCCGAGCCGCTCGTATAGGCCACGCAGGTTCGGGTGGCAGTCGAGCCGCAGCTTGGCGCACCCCTGCGTTCGCGCGGCATGGCGGCAAGCCTCGATCAGCGCGGAGCTGACACCCCGGCCCGCATGTGTCCGTCGCACCGCGAGCTTGTGCAGATATGCGGCCTCCCCCTTGAGGGCGTCGGGCCAGAACTCGGGATCCTCGGCCGACAAGGTGCAACAGCCGACGATGCCGTCGCTGCAACTCGCGACTAGGAGCTCGGATCTCAGGACGAAGGTCTCCGCGAATGTCCGGTCGATCCGCGCGACGTCCCAGGCGGGCGTTCCCTTGGCGGACATCCACGCCGCAGCGTCGTGCATCAGCCGCACAACCTCGTCGATATCACCCGAGCAGGCGACCCGAACGTTCGGAGGCTCCTCGCTGTCCATTCGCTCCCCTGGCGCGGTATGAACCGCCGCCTCATAGTGCAGTTTGATCCTGACGAGCCCAGCATGTCTGCGCCCACCTTCGCGGAACCTGACCAGGGTCCGCTAGCGGGCGGCCGGAAGGTGAATGCTAGGCATGATCTAACCCTCGGTCTCTGGCGTCGCGACTGCGAAATTTCGCGAGGGTTTCCGAGAAGGTGATTGCGCTTCGCAGATCTCCAGGCGCGTGGGTGCGGACGTAGTCAGCGCCATTGCCGATCGCGTGAAGTTCCGCCGCAAGGCTCGCTGGACCCAGATCCTTTACAGGAAGGCCAACGGTGGCGCCCAAGAAGGATTTCCGCGACACCGAGACCAATAGCGGAAGCCCCAACGCCGACTTCAGCTTTTGAAGGTTCGACAGCACGTGCAGCGATGTTTCCGGTGCGGGGCTCAAGAAAAATCCCATCCCCGGATCGAGGATGAGCCGGTCGGCAGCGACCCCGCTCCGTCGCAAGGCGGAAACCCGCGCCTCGAAGAACCGCACAATCTCGTCGAGCGCGTCTTCGGGTCGAAGGTGACCGGTGCGGGTGGCGATGCCATCCCGCTGCGCTGAGTGCATAACCACCAGCCTGCAGTCCGCCTCAGCAATATCGGGATAGAGCGCAGGGTCAGGAAATCCTTGGATATCGTTCAGGTAGCCCACGCCGCGCTTGAGCGCATAGCGCTGGGTTTCCGGTTGGAAGCTGTCGATTGAAACACGGTGCATCTGATCGGACAGGGCGTCTAAGAGCGGCGCAATACGTCTGATCTCATCGGCCGGCGATACAGGCCTCGCGTCCGGATGGCTGGCGGCCGGTCCGACATCCACGACGTCTGATCCGACTCGCAGCATTTCGATCGCCGCGGTGACAGCGCCGGCGGGGTCTAGCCGCCGGCTCTCATCGAAGAAGGAGTCCTCGGTGAGATTCAGAATGCCGAACACCGTCACCATGGCGTCGGCCTCCGCAGCGACTTCCACGATGGGGATCGGGCGAGCAAAAAGGCAGCAATTATGAGCCCCATACCTACAAAGCCCCACGCATCAAGCTTTTGCCCATGAAGCAACCAGGCAATGGCTGTAATTATGACGACGCCGAGTCCCGACCAGACTGCATAAGCAACACCGACAGGGATGGATTTCAGAACCAGAGAAAGAAAATAAAATGCGATGCCATAACCGATTATGACAACGGCGGAAGGGGCAAGCTTAGTAAAGCCCTCGCTAGATTTTAATGCGGATGTTGCGATTACTTCGCCAACTATTGCGATAACAAGAAAAAGCCAGCCTTTCATGATATATCTCCCAATTTGTGTAGGGCTTATTATGCACGCTTAAAAATAATAAAAGCAGACTTGACCTGATAGTTTGGCTGTGAGCAATTATGTGCTTAGTGCATCTAACGCTTGAGTTAAGCCGCGCCGCGAAGCGGCGTCGGCTTGAACGAATTGTTAGACATTATTTGCCGACTACCTTGGTGATCTCGCCTTTCACGTAGTGAACAAATTCTTCCAACTGATCTGCGCGCGAGGCCAAGCGATCTTCTTCTTGTCCAAGATAAGCCTGTCTAGCTTCAAGTATGACGGGCTGATACTGGGCCGGCAGGCGCTCCATTGCCCAGTCGGCAGCGACATCCTTCGGCGCGATTTTGCCGGTTACTGCGCTGTACCAAATGCGGGACAACGTAAGCACTACATTTCGCTCATCGCCAGCCCAGTCGGGCGGCGAGTTCCATAGCGTTAAGGTTTCATTTAGCGCCTCAAATAGATCCTGTTCAGGAACCGGATCAAAGAGTTCCTCCGCCGCTGGACCTACCAAGGCAACGCTATGTTCTCTTGCTTTTGTCAGCAAGATAGCCAGATCAATGTCGATCGTGGCTGGCTCGAAGATACCTGCAAGAATGTCATTGCGCTGCCATTCTCCAAATTGCAGTTCGCGCTTAGCTGGATAACGCCACGGAATGATGTCGTCGTGCACAACAATGGTGACTTCTACAGCGCGGAGAATCTCGCTCTCTCCAGGGGAAGCCGAAGTTTCCAAAAGGTCGTTGATCAAAGCTCGCCGCGTTGTTTCATCAAGCCTTACGGTCACCGTAACCAGCAAATCAATATCACTGTGTGGCTTCAGGCCGCCATCCACTGCGGAGCCGTACAAATGTACGGCCAGCAACGTCGGTTCGAGATGGCGCTCGATGACGCCAACTACCTCTGATAGTTGAGTCGATACTTCGGCGATCACCACTTCCCTCATGATGTTTAACTTTGTTTTAGGGCGACTGCCCTGCTGCGTAACATCGTTGCTGCTCCATAACATCAAACATCGACCCACGGCGTAACGCGCTTGCTGCTTGGATGCCCGAGGCATAGACTGTACAAAAAAACAGTCATAACAAGCCATGAAAACCGCCACTGCGCCGTTACCACCGCTGCGTTCGGTCAAGGTTCTGGACCAGTTGCGTGAGCGCATACGCTACTTGCATTACAGCTTACGAACCGAACAGGCTTATGTCCACTGGGTTCGTGCCTTCATCCGTTTCCACGGTGTGCGTCACCCGGCAACCTTGGGCAGCAGCGAAGTCGAGGCATTTCTGTCCTGGCTGGCGAACGAGCGCAAGGTTTCGGTCTCCACGCATCGTCAGGCATTGGCGGCCTTGCTGTTCTTCTACGGCAAGGTGCTGTGCACGGATCTGCCCTGGCTTCAGGAGATCGGAAGACCTCGGCCGTCGCGGCGCTTGCCGGTGGTGCTGACCCCGGATGAAGTGGTTCGCATCCTCGGTTTTCTGGAAGGCGAGCATCGTTTGTTCGCCCAGCTTCTGTATGGAACGGGCATGCGGATCAGTGAGGGTTTGCAACTGCGGGTCAAGGATCTGGATTTCGATCACGGCACGATCATCGTGCGGGAGGGCAAGGGCTCCAAGGATCGGGCCTTGATGTTACCCGAGAGCTTGGCACCCAGCCTGCGCGAGCAGCTGTCGCGTGCACGGGCATGGTGGCTGAAGGACCAGGCCGAGGGCCGCAGCGGCGTTGCGCTTCCCGACGCCCTTGAGCGGAAGTATCCGCGCGCCGGGCATTCCTGGCCGTGGTTCTGGGTTTTTGCGCAGCACACGCATTCGACCGATCCACGGAGCGGTGTCGTGCGTCGCCATCACATGTATGACCAGACCTTTCAGCGCGCCTTCAAACGTGCCGTAGAACAAGCAGGCATCACGAAGCCCGCCACACCGCACACCCTCCGCCACTCGTTCGCGACGGCCTTGCTCCGCAGCGGTTACGACATTCGAACCGTGCAGGATCTGCTCGGCCATTCCGACGTCTCTACGACGATGATTTACACGCATGTGCTGAAAGTTGGCGGTGCCGGAGTGCGCTCACCGCTTGATGCGCTGCCGCCCCTCACTAGTGAGAGGTAGGGCAGCGCAAGTCAATCCTGGCGGATTCACTACCCCTGCGCGAAGGCCATCGGTGCCGCATCGAACGGCCGGTTGCGGAAAGTCCTCCCTGCGTCCGCTGATGGCCGATAGCTGCCACCCGGTGACCATCTGACCTATACCCCAACCAGACACCCCGAAACCCAGCCCCAACCTGTCCAGATAGGGTCGGTTTTTCAATAATTTGGCATCTGTCTGGCTGCCTTTAGAATCTCAGCTATACACATTTCGCTGAGAGACGGCATGCACGGGCAACGGATTGGTTACATACGGGTCAGTACGCTCGACCAGAACCCGGATCGACAGCTTGAAGGCGTTCCGGTCGGCAAGGTGTTCATCGACAAGGCGTCTGGCAAGGACACGCAGCGCCCGCAGCTTGAAGCGTTGCTCAACTACGTCCGCGAGGGCGACACCCTGGTGGTTCACAGCATGGATCGTCTGGCACGTAATCTCGATGACTTGCGGCGCATGGTGCAGCAGCTCACCGGGCGGGGAGTGCGGATCGAGTTTGTGAAAGAATCGCTGGCCTTCACCGGGGAGGACTCGCCGATGGCCAATCTGCTGCTATCGGTCATGGGGGCGTTTGCGGAATTCGAGCGGGCGTTGATTCGTGAACGGCAGCGAGAGGGAATTTCTCTGGCGAAACAGCGCGGTGTTTATCGGGGGAGAAAAAAAGCACTGAGCGAAAGCCGGATCGAAGAGTTGCGGCGTCGTGTTGAAGCCCGCGAACCGAAAGCCGCCCTGGCCCGTGAGTTCGGTATCAGCCGCGCCACCCTGTACGAGTACCTGCGGACACCGCCATAAGACGTTATCCCCGGTAGGGAAAAGCTTTCCATCCAGGGGAAGAGCTTCAAACCCCCTCCACCTCGATGCCATGCTCGGCCGGCGAGCTCTCTTGCGCTGGGTGTAATCGCGCATGGCGCGTTCAGGGTACGCAAACGTATAGAACTGTATAGAAACGTATAGCGACTCAAATCAATTATTTCCCGGCAGGGTAAAGAAACATCATCGCCGCTTGCCACTACAGTCGGACTACCTGAACAACATCGACGACCGCAGCGACCTCAAGGACGAGCCCAAGACGCTCACCGCGCCGCAGGCGGTGGAGATGCTGCAACGCCGTCTGGACCCGGTATTCGGTGAAGGCGAGGGCGTGATTCGGGTGTTCGAATCCGACGGCATTCTCGCCGATGCGGCAGCCGGCGCCGACTACATCAAGATCCGCAGCGATGCGATATTCAACGAGCGCGACGTGCGTGCCCTGGAAGTGCATGAGGGGCTGGTGCATGTCGGCACCACGCTAAACGGCCAGAACCAGCCGATCTGCACCTTTTTGGCCAAGGGCCCGCCGTCCTCTACCGTGACCCAGGAGGGCCTGGCGATCCTGATGGAAGTGATTGCCTTCGCCTCCTATCCGACCCGTCTGCGCAAGCTCACCAACCGTACCCGCGCCATTCACATGGCCGAGGAGGGCGCGGACTTCCTCGACGTGTTCGGCTTCTTCCGCGAGCAGGGCTACGACGAGGACGAGTGCTACAGCAACGCCAACCGCGTGTTCCGTGGCTCGCTGCCCAACGGCCTGCCCTTCACCAAGGATTTGTCCTACCTGAAGGGTTTCATCATGGTCTACAACTACATCCAGCTGGCGGTGCGGCAGGGCAAGCTTGAGCACATCCCGCTGCTGTTTTGCGGCAAGACCACCCTGGAAGACATGCGCACACTGCGCCAGTTGGTTGATGAAGGCATGGTCGCACCGCCACGTTACCTGCCGCAGCAGTTCCAGGACCTCAACGCGCTTTCGGCCTGGATGTGCTTCTCCAACTTCCTCAATCACCTGAGCCTCGATCGGATCGAGGCTGACTACGCCAATATTCTGTGAGCCCTCAAGACATGTCTGAACGCAATGCCATCCCGCTGATCATCACCGCCATGGGCACTGTCGCCGCTACTGTCGGGGTGCTTTGGTATTACGGTTACCTGCATATCGCCAAGCCCCAGGATGCGTTGCTGCTGGCGGACTACACCATGCTCAAGATCATCCCGGGCGAGGATTACCGGATTTCGCTCAAGCCTGCACCGCAGATCGCGCAATGCATCGATGGCGTGCTGGTGTTGTTCGATACACAGCAGAAAGGCCTGACGGGCGTGTTGGTGGACAACCGCAAGCGCGGTGCGCTGCGCGGGGGAAGGCGTAGGCCGCTGACGGACCCTTCGGCTCAGGCGTGCCGAGGGAAAGTCAGTTCGAACGTGGTCTGGCCGCCTTTGCTGGCGGCGGTCACGTGGCCTTTGTGGAGGTTCATCACTGAACGAACAATCGCTAGCCCCAAGCCTGCCCCACGAGGTTGTATGCCGTTCACGCGGTAGAAGCGGTCGAACAGATGTGGGAGATGGTCCGATTCGATAGTCGTACCATGATTAGTAACAGCCAGCGAAATGATGTCTACGCCCTTCTCGAGAATCTTCAGTTCGACCGTACTGCCAGTGTTTGAATGCCGCAACGCGTTGGACAACAGATTGGAAATGGCCCGTTGGACCATAAGCCGATTTCCTAAAATAATGGCATCGCCCGTTACCGTCGTGGCGACTCCTGCTTCTTCGGCGATGACTTCGAAGTAATCACAGACGCGCCTCGTCTCGCTTCCCAAGGAGAACTCTTCGAACATCAGTGCTGGACTGGCGTGGCTGGTCTGGGCGAGAAATAGCATGTCTGACACGATTCGATCCATGCGTTCAAGCTCTTCGACCGACGATTCGAGCACTTCACGATACTGTTCTTTGCTTCGCTCACGTACCAAAGTCACCTGCGCCTTGCCTATCAGGTTGTTCAGCGGAGTTTTCAACTCATGGGCTGCATCGTCCGAGAATTGTGAAAGCTGCTGAACGCCGTCATCGAGTCGATGAAGCATTACGTTAAGGCTGTGCGCCAATGCCTGGAGCTCTTGTGGAAGCCGATCGCTACGGATTCGGGGCGATAGGTCTTGTGTCGACACCTTAGTCGCCAAGGCTCGAAACTTGCGCAGCGGTCGCAAACCGTTGTGCGCAACTAGCCATCCGACTAAACCGATCAATATCAGCAGCATCGGCACAGTCACTAAAGCCGAGCGCAGGAACGCAGCCATCAGCCGTTGATCGGCGCTGCGATCTTGCGAGAGCAGAAGTACCATTGGATCCAGGCCCGGAACCTGGATTCGCTTACGCCCGGTTAGCATCTGCACGCCATTTTTCGTGGTCCAGCCCAGGTAGTCGCCCTCCCTGCTCATCAGGTCCAGCTGTTCGGGCGCATTAGCGAACCGGCCGATACTGAAAATGGGTGATTTCGCCGTATCGCCGATGACGGTAATCGAGAGATCGTCATGTCCGAGTACCGCATCGCTCAATGCGTGTTGCCAGGAACGGCCCATGCGGGCATCTTCTAGCAGCCCATGATCGATCTGCGAGAGCTTGGTCGTGACTTCCTCTTGGGCGCGAAATTCCAATTGGCGTACAAGTACCCAGTAGCTCAGCGCAATCAGCAGCGCGACCAAAGCGGCGCCCGTCAGTGTGATTTGGAGCGCGAGACGCGATGCTAAGCTGAGTGGCTTCAAGCTCTAGCCTCCAGCACGTAACCAACACCCCGGACGGTGTGTATCAGGCGCTCTCCGAAGGGTTCGTCCACCTTCATCCGCAGGCGACGAATCGCAACATCCACCACGTTGGTATCGCAGTCGAAGTTGATGTCCCAGACCAAAGCGGTGATTTCGGTACGCGTCAGGACCTCCCCGGTCCGACGCATAAGCAGATGAAGCAAGGCGAACTCCTTGCTGGTGAGGTCGATACGCTGACCGCTCCGGTAAGCTCGATGCCGGCCTGGGTCCAGTTCGAGGTCGGCGACACGCAGGTTGCTCGGGAGTGCGACAGCCTCGCCTCGCCGCAACAGTGTCCGGATACGAGCAAGCAACTCGGGAAACTGGAACGGCTTGACCAGGTAGTCGTCGGCGCCCGATTCCAAGCCGCGGACTTTCTGCTCTAGGCGGCTATTGGCCGTCAGCATGATGACGCGTGTCTGCTTACGTCGCCTGATGAGTTCGAGCACCTCCCACCCATCCATGGTTGGCAGATTCACATCCAGCAGCACGACGTCATAGTCGTTCTGCAGTGCTAGGTGAAATCCATCGAGCCCATCACTCGCTCGATCGACCATGTAACCAGACTCGACAAGGCCCTGCTGCAGGTATTCGGCAGCTTTGTTCTCGTCTTCTACAACCAGGATGCGCATGTTTTCAGGTAACTCGGCAAGGAGGTGCGTGGTAAGCGGAACCCCGAATAATCCATGTGGTAACTATAAGGTCAAGAGGAAAGCAACTTGGCCCGCGCATAACAGGCGAATGCGGCAGGATCCGCCTAGGGAAGCGGAAAGTACTTTAGCGCGGTAAAAGCTCTGGGGACCATCTTGCGAATTTGTAATCTACTGGTCATTTCGCCTTTTTGTTTTCGTGCCGGGCGATGATCTTCCCCTGTAAATGACCGCAGGATTAGCGGTAAATGACAATCTCGTAATCTCGAGCGGTGCAATCGCAGATATTCCCTGGATTACAAACTTGTAATGTCGTGGTCACCCGGCCGATATCCGCGCTTAATTAAAGTCACGTCGCTTAGCTATCAGCTATCTGGCCGGTTTAACGCGGCTGAGGAAACGCTATCGACGAAGGGGGCACTGCGTTGCAGTGTTACGTATGTACCAAAAGAAACGTTTGTATCTGCTTGCTAGCGGGCTGCTTGGGCTCGGGCTGGCGTTAATGTCGCTCCAGGTGGGCGCGCAAGAGAGCCTGACACTGGAGCGTGCCGTGTCCCTTGCGTATGAACGCAACCCGGAATTTTCCGCAGCGCGGTCAGAGATCGGCATCGCAAACGGTCTGCGCCGTCAAGCTGGAGTCATCCCGAACCCGGAATTAGGGTTTGAAGTGGAAGATACCCGTGCCGATCGCCAGACACGTGCCATTACGATTACCCAGCCAATCGAGTTAGGGGGCAAGCGCGGCGCTCGAATTGATGTCGCGGAAGCCAATCGCTCGATGGTGGATGCCGATCTCGAAGTCCGGCGCCAAGGGTTGCGTGCAGACGTGATCCAGGCATTCTTCGCCGCCTTGCGTGCCCAAGAAGGAATGCGACTGGCGGAGGCCTCTCTGTCACTGGCCGAGCGGGGCGCGAAGGTCGCCGCCGCACAGGTTGATGCCGGCAAAGTTTCGCCGGTAGAGGCGGCGCGCGCCGACATGCAACTTGCAACCGTGCAGTTAGACCTGCGACGTGCGGGACAGGAATGGGACAACGCTCGTCAGATGCTGGCGCGCCTGCTCGGGTCCGACGCACCGGAATTCGGCGAATTGATGGGCAGTTTCGAGCACCTGCCAGATGTGCCTAGCGAATCTGCATTACTGGCACGCGTGCGCGAGAGTGCCGATATGCGCAGAGCTCTGCGCCAAGTGGCCTTGAGTGAAGCCGAACTGGGGCTTGAGCGCAGCCAGCGCTACCCGAACATAAGCCTCAGTATCGGCAGTCAGTACGAGGAGATCGAGCGTGAGCGCGTCAACCTCGTCGGCCTCTCTGTTCCGTTGCCTTTGTTCGACCGTAACCAGGGCAATGTCCTCGCTGCCGCACGACGAGCGGATCAGGCGCGTGATCTTCGCAATGCTGCCGAGCTGCGCGTTCGTGGAGAGATCCAGCAGGCCCTGCGCGACTGGCGCACCGCACGTGCGGACGTCGAGGAGATACGCAACCGAATACTCCCGGCAGGACAGCGAACCGTAGAGGCGGCCACACGTGGCTTCAGTCTGGGCCGCTTCGCATTCCTGGATGTGCTCGATGCACAGCGTGCGCTGATCGATGCGCGCACGCGCTATCTGCAGTCATTGCAAGCCGTGGTTGACGCCTGGGCGCGTATTGAGCGGCTGTACGGACCTACCACTACCTTCGAATGACCGAAACGCCTCCATTACGTATTGGCGGTGAGGAGCTTGCATGAAAAAACAGACGGGAATCGCTCTAGCGATCGCTTTGGTACTGCTGACCGGTGTTGGCGTCAGACAAGGTTTCGTTCTTGACGCACAGGCCAGCAATAACAAGGCGGAGCACGCCGAGGATGGCCATGCGCACGAGGATGGTGAAAACGGTCATGAGAAATCCGACGATGCCCATGGCGACGAAGACGGTCATGACGCTGAAAGTGATGGACACGGCCATGGTGACGAAGGCAATCACGGCGGCGAGAAGGACGAGCACGGCGAAGAAGCGCACGCCGAGGGTGAGATTGAGCTTTCCGAGGCGCAGATACGTGCCGCTGGCATTCAACTGAGCAAAGCCGGACCGGCTGAGATCGGCTCGTCTGTTTCCCTGCCGGGCGAACTGCGTTTCGACGAAGACCGTACCGCACATGTCGTGCCCCGTGTGGCAGGCGTTGTCGAAGAGGTTTCGGTCAACCTGGGTGATCAGGTCAAGAAGGGCCAGTTGCTCGCAGTTATTGCCAGCCAGCAGCTGTCCGAGCAGCGTAGTGAGCTGGCCGCCGCCGAGCAGCGTCTCCGGTTGGCTCGCATCTTGTTCGAGCGTGAGCGCACCCTATGGCAGGAGCGTATCTCTGCAGAGCAGGACTATCTGCAGGCCCAGCAGAGCTTGCGCGAAGCAGAGATCGCCTTGCGTAATGCTCAGGAAAAAACACAGGCGCTGGGTGGTGGAAGTGGCACCGGTGTGGGCAACCGCTACGAGCTGCGTGCACCTTTCGATGCAGTCGTCGTCGAGAAACATATCGTGCTGGGCGAACGTGTCGATGAAACGACCAGCGTGTTCACACTGACTGATTTGTCGCGGGTTTGGGCCACGTTCAGCGTGCCTGCGCGTGAACTGATGCGCGTGACCGTAGGCCGAGAGGTTGAAGTTGTCGCAGGCGAGCTAGGGGTAAGGACGATGGGCAAGGTCGCCCATGTGGGCAGCCTGCTGGGCGAACAGACGCGTGCAGCGACAGCCCGCGTGACGTTGGCCAATCCCGATGGGGCTTGGCGTCCCGGTCTTTTCGTGACGGTCCGAGTAAGCGCCGATGGGCGTAGTGCTCCGATTACGGTTCCAGTCGAGGCGGTTCAGACCGTGGAGAACGCGCCGACCGTTTTCATTCGCACGCCGCACGGCTTCCAGGCGCAACCGGTCTCGCTGGGCGAGCGTGATGAAAACCGTGTGGAAATTCGTGACGGATTGCAGGCCGGTCAGGAAATCGCGACTGCTGGCAGCTTCATCCTGAAATCCGAACTCGGCAAAGGCTCCGCCGAGCACGTTCACTGATTCTTCGGATACCTAACTCATGTTCGAACGCATTCTTCGCTTCGCCATCGAGCAGCGCTGGCTAGTGCTGCTCGCGGTCTTGGGCATGGCTGGCGTCGGGGTTTATAGCTACCAGCGCTTGCCCATCGACGCTGTGCCCGACATCACCAACGTCCAGGTCCAAATAAACGCCGCGGTCCCAGGCGCGTCGCCGCTCGAAACCGAGCAACGCGTTACTTTTCCCATAGAGACGGCGATGGCCGGCTTGCCCCACCTGCGCCAGACACGTTCATTGTCGCGCTCCGGGTTCGCTCAGATCACCGTGATTTTTGAGGATGGCACCGATCTCTATTTCGCTCGGCAACTTGTGAGTGAGCGGCTGCAGGCCGCACGCAATGAGCTTCCGCCGCGTGTGGAGGTCACCCTCGGCCCCATCTCTACGGGTCTGGGGGAAATCTTCCTCTGGACGGTAGAGGCCGAGCCCGAAGCGCGCCGTCCTGATGGTCAACCCTACACGCCGACGGACCTGCGCGAAATCCAGGATTGGATCATCAAGCCGCAGCTGCGAAACGTTCGAGGCGTTGCGGAGATCAACACGATCGGCGGCTTCGCTAAAGAATATCAGGTCGCGCCCGATCCGAAGCGCATGGCCGCTTACCGAATCACCCTGGAACAACTCGTCGTTGCGCTCGAGCGGAACAATGCCAACGTCGGTGCCGGCTTCATCGAGCGTAACGGTGAACAATTGTCGATCCGTACGCCAGGCCAACTCGGCTCCCCCGAGGATATTGGCAATATCGTTCTGAGCAACGCAGGCGGTGCGCCCGTGCGGGTTCGCGATATCGCCGAAGTGGGGATTGGTCGTGAGCTGCGTTCAGGGGCGGCCACCGACAATGGGCGCGAGGTGGTCCTTGGGACGGCCTTCATGCTGGTGGGAGAGAACAGCCGTAGCGTATCGCAGGCCGTTGCACAGCGCTTGGAGACCATCAACCAGAACCTGCCCGAAGGCATAAGCGCGATAACGGTTTACGATCGGACCGACCTGGTGGACAAGGCCATCGCCACGGTTCGCAAAAACCTGATCGAAGGCGCGATCCTGGTTATCGCTGTGCTCTTTCTGTTCCTCGGTAATCTGCGTGCGGCCCTGATTACGGCGATGGTCATCCCGCTGTCCATGCTGTTCACCTTTACCGGCATGGCCACCAACAAAGTCAGTGCCAACCTCATGAGCCTAGGGGCGCTCGACTTCGGCATCATTGTTGACGGTGCGGTGGTGATCGTCGAAAACGCCATCCGCCGGCTTGCCCATGCCCAGGAAAAGCATGGCAGGATTTTGACCCGCACCGAGCGTTTCCACGAGGTGTTCGCTGCGGCAAAAGAAGCACGACGCCCGCTCATCTATGGCCAGCTCATCATTATGGTCGTCTACCTCCCAATCTTTGCGCTCACTGGTGTCGAGGGGAAGATGTTCCACCCCATGGCATTCACAGTAGTGATCGCACTGTTGGGTGCCATGATTCTTTCGGTCACGTTCGTGCCGGCCGCCATTGCGCTTTTTGTCACCGGCAAGGTGAAGGAGAAGGACAACCGCCTGATGCGTGCGGCGCGCAATGGTTATGCACCGGTGCTCGACTGGGTCATGCAGCACCGCACGTTGGTATTCAGTGGCGCCGTCGCGAGCGTGCTGCTGTCAGCCCTGCTGGTCATGCGAATGGGTAGCGAGTTCATTCCAAGCCTCAGCGAGGGTGATTTCGCACTCCAAGCGCTGCGCGTCCCAGGTACCAGCCTCTCCCAATCGGTGGACATGCAGCAGCGGCTGGAAAAGGCAATTGCGGAGCAAGTACCGGAGGTCGAGCGTACATTTGCTCGAACCGGCACCGCCGAGATCGCGGCAGACCCGATGCCGCCGAATATCTCGGACAGCTATGTGATGCTCAAGCCCAAGGAAGAGTGGCCAGATCCGAACAAATCCCGTGAGCAGCTCATTGAAGACATCCAGAAAGCGGCCGCATCGGTGCCGGGCAGCAACTATGAGATGTCTCAGCCGATCCAATTACGCTTTAACGAGCTGATTTCCGGTATCCGCAGCGATGTCGCCGTTAAGGTATTTGGGGACGATATGGATGTTCTCAACAAAACGGCTGATGGCATCGCGGCGATACTACAGGACGTACCAGGCGCGTCCGAAGTGAAGGTGGAGCAGACGACGGGCCTCCCGTTACTCAGCGTCAATGTAGATCGCGACAAGGCGGCGCGCTTCGGACTCAACATCGGGGATGTGCAGGATACCGTCGCCGCCGCAATCGGCGGGCGGGAGGCCGGAACCTTCTTTGAAGGCGATCGCCGTTTCGATATCGTTGTTCGACTGTCCGATACGCTGCGCGCCGATCCGGATGTGCTGGCTCACCTGCCGATTCCGGTACCGGCGGTGGCGGGTGCAGCCAGCGACCGAATCGACTTCATTCCACTGGCTGAAGTTGCCACGCTGGAATTCGTGCTGGGACCGAACCAGATCAGTCGTGAGGATGGCAAACGTCTGGTAGTGGTCAGCGCCAATGTTCGGGGACGTGACATTGGCAGTTTCGTTCAAGATGCGTCTGCGGCAATCGCTGAACGAAACCCGGTACCGCCCGGTTACTGGACGACCTGGGGTGGGCAGTTCGAGCAGCTGCAGGCTGCCGCCCAGCGCCTGCAGTTGGTCGTCCCACTCGCCTTGCTGCTGGTCTTTGTGCTGCTGTTCATGATGTTTAATACGTTGCGCGATGGTCTAGTTGTGTTCACTGGCATTCCGTTCGCGCTTACCGGAGGCATTCTTGCGCTCTGGCTGAGAGACATTCCTCTCTCGATTTCGGCTGGCGTCGGGTTCATCGCATTGTCGGGGGTGGCAGTGCTCAACGGACTCGTGATGATTGCTTTTATTCGTGGGCTGCTAGAGGAAGGTCGGCCTTTATCCGAGGCTGTGCATGAAGGCGCACTGGTGCGATTGCGTCCAGTCCTGATGACAGCATTGGTAGCGTCGCTCGGCTTCGTCCCGATGGCGTTGGCCACCGGAACCGGTGCAGAGGTGCAACGACCACTGGCGACGGTGGTTATTGGCGGCATCCTGTCCTCGACGGCGCTCACGCTGCTGGTATTGCCTGCGCTCTATTACACGGCCCTGCAGCGCCGCATGAAACGCAACGAAGAGGATGAGGACGCGAACTGATATTGGTTCTTGTATAAGAAGGCCAGGCTTGATGCCTGGCCTTCTTTATGACCATGTTCCGTCCTGAATAAGGGTTCACTGCGAGAGTTGTCGTTCCAGTGCACTGGTAACGACTAACGGGCAAGTTGTCGTGAAGCAAAAAAAGCGCCTCGAAAGGCGCTTGAAATACAGCTTTACCAACGGGATTCGGAAGCTTCCAGAGGCGAACGCCGTCCGGAATGAAAAGGCTAGTCAGTTTTGGTTTCTTTCTTGTTTTGCGTAATGCTTTGGTCCTGCCGAGTATTTTTAATTTTTAGCTCGTCTGGTTTCTTTTCAGCAGACTCGGCTCCGTGAATTCGCTTTTGGTCTGCACGGAACTTTTCATTAAATTTAATTGAGCGATTGTAGCCATCTCCTGCATATGATAATGCAGAGCCGAAAATTATCGATCCAACAACAATGGCTTTCAACAGATTCATAGGGCGCCTCGCTAAGTTCAAAGTGGCTTGATGAGCCTTTCCGGTGAGTTCTACAGTTCGAAGTGATTTTGTCTGACTGAAGATAACGGCAGCGTGAGCAAAGCATTACATTATTGAAATGTTATATTCCGCTGTGCAGCTTGAACACTAAAATGATCGAAAGATTGCAAAGCTGTCATGTTCAGGCCATGATCGGCTAGTTATCGGAATATTTGAGAAATAACGCACGAGTTCGGGTGAGATGGTCGGATTTCTGTCGATGATTTGGAGGCTGTTTCCGTGTCAGCCTGTAAAGGCGCTAGTATTATCTATTTCGCGTTATGGGCGGCCTTTTGGCTTCCTGCCCAAAAATCTTTTTGTTAGCTTTTCAAGGAGTGGATAGAAAACAATGGGCCACGAACATAACCATAACACCGAAACCATAGGTGATAAGCGTCTAATCGCTGCCATTGGCGTTAATGCTACATTAACACTGGCACAAATAGTGGGCGGAATACTTTCTGGTAGCTTATCGCTCATAGCTGACGCGCTACATAATTTAAGCGATGCCGCATCCTTGGTTATTGCGCTCATCGCACGTAAGATCGGTCGCAGGCCGCCAGATGCTTTTAAGACCTTTGGCTACCGACGCAGCGAAACCATCGCGGCCTTGATCAACTTGGTCACGCTGATTATCGTCGGCCTCTACCTCATTTACGAGGCTATGGGTCGGTTGTTTGCCCCGCAACCCATTGAAGGTTGGACGGTGGTCGTTGTGGCGGGGATAGCCTTGATCGTAGATATCGCCACAGCAATACTCACCTACACGATGTCTAAGGACAGTATGAATATAAAGGCGGCATTCTTGCACAATGTGTCGGATGCACTGGCCTCCGTCGGCGTTGTTATCGCCGGGACATTGATTCTTCTGTATGGGTGGTACTGGACGGATACTGTACTGACACTAATGATTGCCGGCTACGTACTCTGGCAGGGCTTTAGCCTGCTACCTAAAACCATTCACTTGTTAATGGAAGGCGCTCCAGAAGGAATTTCCATTGCTGATGTAGTCAGTATCATGGAGCGTACGAACGGCGTAGAGAGCGTGCATCATGTGCACATTTGGGAGATCGCCGAGCATACAACTGCTCTGGAAGCACATGTCGTCATAAAAAAGGTGAGCCTGCCTGACATTGAACGAGTGAAGACTGAATTAAAGCGCGCGCTTTATGAGCAATTCAAAGTCATTCACTCGACACTTGAAATTGAGTTGGACGGCAGTGTTTGTATCGATGCCAGGCAGATCAACAGTAATCGCAATAATGGGAAAAGCCCTACTTAGAGGGGGGAAGCCGTCTGTGAGCGACGGTTAGTTCGTGGGTATACCAAGACACAATGCGCCTTATCCCTGACAGTTGGTTCCGATAACTCGATATTCAAGAATATTCAAGTCGCCATTGGAGTCTTCATAGGTCATCTGGACTGGCACCACATCATTGCAGGCTATGTCAGTCCGTGTCATACGAATAACCTTTACAATATCCAGCTTCATTCCATAACGATAATTGACTACTTTGGGAGGGTTCTTTCCGATTGACAAGGCGTATTCCTGCATGGCCTTTTCATTCGCGCGAATTATTTTGCCATAGACCCGGTCTGAGCTACCTTCGGCCATGGCAAATGAGGTTGCGGCCATAAATGATATTGCTGCCATAATCTTAAAGAATTTCATCTTAAGCTCCTGCTTCAAAAGTGATGCAGGGAATATACACCTGGTAAATTATTAGCAGGGTTACATTGAAATTACATTTAAGTAATTAAGCTGATCATTCTTTCAGTCAACACATGTTTCTCTAGGGAAACTCTGAAGAAGGCTTCCTAATTTTGGCAAAATGTCCGGACCTTAACCCTGGTAGGGAAAAGCTTTCCCATCCAGGAGAAGAGATTCAAACTCCCTCAACCTCAATGCCGTGCTCAGCCAGCCAAGCCTTGCGTTGCCCATAGTTCGGCATCGCGCGCTCCAGACGTAGCCAAAATTCCGGGGTGTGGTGGGGTTCGAGCAGGTGCACCATTTCATGCACTACCACGTACTCGGCGATGTGTTTTGGCAGCAGGATGGTTTTCCAGTGGAAGTACAGCACTGCGCCTTTTCCGCATGATCCCCAGCGATAGCCTAGGTCCTGCACCCGAACGCCGACGGGTGTTACTTCCATGCGTGCCTGGTGGCTCTTTACGCGTACCGCCAGCCAGTCGCGGGCGTGTTCGCTGTACCAGCGAATGAAATGTTCGCGGGCGCGTGGCAGTTCGCTGCGCAGTAGACGGAAGCGACCGGCGGTCAGCTTCAGGGGTACAGCCTGCTCGTCCACCAACTTCAGACGATAACTGCGCCCCAGATAGAGAAAGCCCTCACCATCCACATACTCCTTGGTAGGGATAGCCCGCTGCAGGCGCTCCTTCTCCGCCAGGCGCGAGTAAATCCAGAAGGTTTTTTCCGTCACAAACTCCCGCAGAGTTTGTTCATCCACGTCCGGCGGGCTGGAGAGAATCAGCGCCCCATCGCGCTCGACGGTGATCTGTAGGGTTTTGCGCCGCGTACTGCGGCGCAGCGACAACTGCAGGTCGCCCACGGTCAGTGTCTGGCTGTTCACACGCGCATCAACCTGTCGTGATTGGCGCGCGCCTGATCCAGCATTCGGTCTGCCAGCACGCCCGCCGTGTCGGTATCGACCAAGGGCGGGCGCAGGCGCATCAAGTGATCGAACAACTGCCCGGCCAGTTCTTCTTGGGCGGAGCGTTTGCGCGGGCTCCAGATGTCGCGGTGGCTTTGCAGCTCATCAACCAGCAGATCAACCAGCTCCACCGTGACATCCTTCAGCCGCAGCAGCTCGGCGGGTTGCGCATCCCGCTCGGCGCACACCACATCCAGCAGCGTGCGCAGAAACGGCGCGTAGTGCTCCGGCACATCCAGCGGAGTGCTCTCATCGCTCAACTGGCCGCTGCGCAGCTCGTCGATGATCTTCTGCATCTGCGCTACCAGATGATCCCATTGTTCACCCAGGGATTTGAGCAGCTCGTTCAGGCGCTCGGAGAGCTTGCGGTACAGCACCGGGTCTTCGTCGGCATGCTTGCGCACATGCGAGCGAATGGCGTGCTCCATTTCAGAGGCCTTGGCGCGGTCGTTGGCGCTGCGCGACAGCTCCTTTTCGAAATTGGCATCGGTCAGCTGGATCGGCGGAATCTTCGGGTCGATGCCCAACGAGATGACATGATCGTCGATCAGCTTGCGGACCTTGACGCCGACATCCTTGCCCAACTGCGGCAGGTCCTTGTAACGGCTGCGTGCACGGGCATGGATATAGGCTAGGCGCTTGGCATCCTTGACGAACGGCAGGCCTTCGGGACGCGGCAAAACGGTATCCAGGGAGGCAAGAAACGCCTTGAGTTTCACCGTGAACTCAGCCCGTACTTTCTCCTCCGCCAGAGCGGCAATGCAGGCTTCAGTATCTTCCAGGTTTTCGATGTCCTGACGACGTAGCACATCGACCACGCGAAGATGCCGATCACGCAATACCGGCACCTCATCCTTGATGCTGGTCAGCGCGCCCTCGATATCCTCGTCGGCGTAAGCAGCCAGGGCTTCTTGCAGGTGATTGGCGACTCCGTAGTAATCCACCACGATGCCGCAACGCTTGCCGAAGCCGGTACGGTTGACCCGAGCGATGGCCTGCAGCAGCTCGGCCTCCTTGATCGGGCGGTCGAGGTACATCACGCCTTCAATGGGCGCATCGAAACCGGTCAGCAGCATGGATTTGACGATCAGGAATGCCAGCGAATCGGCCTTGCCCGGCTGCTCATGGTGCAGCGGCTTCTTGAAGCGCTTGATCAGCTGTTCATGCCTGGCGCCATCGGTCCACACCTTCCATTCGGAGGGATCGTTATTGGTCCCGGAAATGATCGGCGCGAACTCCAGCGCTTGCAGCGTCTCGCGATAGCGCCAGGCCTGGACGCTCGCCTGTACCTTCGGCGGGCGTTGGCACAGGGCTTCGTCGTCGAGTGCCTTGTCGGTCGCCGGCAGGGCGTCGGCCTCGGCCAGCAACTCGTCGCGGGCGGCCTGCAGCGCATGGTAATAACGCACCGCCGCAATTCGGCTGTAGGCCACCACTTGGGCCTTGTAGCCGTTGGGCAGGATGTTGGTGACGTAGTGTCGGATGATGTCCCGCGCCTTGTCGGCAATCAGCGCCGGGGCGTCGAAGATATGGCCCTTGGTGGCGTATTTTTTCTTGATGAGTTCCAGTTCTTCCTGGCTGTGCTCGCGGAACAAATCCTCGAACAGCTCATCGAGGCTCGCCCCGTCCTTCACCGCGCCCTGTGCGGTGCGCCCCTCGTACAGCACGGGAACCGTGGCCCCGTCGGCCTCGGCCTCGCGGATGGTGTACTTGTCGATAAAGGCACCGAAAATCTCATGGGTGCGCTTCTTGTCGCCCATGATGATCGGCGTGCCGGTAAAGCCGATGCGTGCGCAATTGGGGAGGCCGGCCAGCAGGTTCGCGTGCAGATCGCCCGCCTGGGTGCGGTGCGCCTCGTCCACCAGCACCAGAATGCTCTCATCGGTGTTGAGCACCTCAAACGGCTTGTTCCCCTGGTAGGGAGCGCGTGTTTCAGCCGCCTTGGCAGTCGGGTTGGTCTCACCGATCTCTACGGCACCGGAGGCTTCTTCTTCCAGCTCGGGGTTGCGGTACTTCTGGATGGTGGCGAATACCAGCCCCGGTCCCTTGCGTCGCGCCAGGGCCTTCACGCCCGCGATGTTCGCGGCGACTTCCGGCGCCTCGCCGCTCAAGGTGGCGGTGGCGGCCAACTGGCTCTGCAGATCCTTACGGTCGGTGACCACGATCACCTTGAAGCGCCGCAGCTGTTCATCGGTACGCATCTTGCGCACCAGAAAGACCATGGTCAGGCTCTTGCCCGAGCCCTGGGTGTGCCAGACGATGCCGCCGCGCTGGTCGCTCTCGCCGTGCTGTGCGCGGGTCTGTCCGCGCTTTAGGCGGCTGATTGCATGGTTCACTGCGCGGTACTGCTGGTAACGGCACACCGTCTTGATGGTCTGCCCGCCCGCCTGCATGAACAGCATGAAGTGGCGGATCAGATCGAGCAGATGCGCCGGCGACAACATCCCCGCGACCAGGCGCTCCTGCTCGGACAACTTGGCCTTGCCCAGAGCCTCGGCGACAGCCTGCTCGCTGCCGCTGCCATCCGGGCCGACCACCGTTTTCCACTGCGCGTAATGGGCGAAGCCCGCGCCGATGCAGCCGACGCGAGCTTCGTCGAAGCTGCTGGCAATCAGCAGCTGTACGCTGGCGAACAGCGTCTCGTTGCCCTCGTTGTGCTCGACCTCAGCGTCCGCCTTGCGCTGGTTGCTGTAGCGCCGCAGCTGGTCCACCGCCTCGGCCAGTGGCTCGGGGATGGAAGGGCTCTTGCACTCCACCACCACCAGCGGGATACCGTTCACCAGCAACACCAGATCCGGGACGATGAACTTCTTGCCACTGTCGTAGCCGGCGGGGCAGTTCACCCGGTACTGGTTGACCACGCTGAAGCGGTTGTTTGCCGGGTTATCCCAGTCGATGTACTGGATGGTCTGCCCACGCCCGCTATCCCAGCCCGACAGGCCATCGACAGTGATGCCCTTGAGCAGCAGCTCGGTGGCTTTCTGGTTGGCTTCCATGAGTTTCGCTGTACCCAAGCGGGTAATGGCCGCAACCGCCTCGGACAATCGCTCATCATCCAGCCAGGGTTGGCCGTTGTGCAGGTTGAGCGTGCGCAGCTGGTCACGCAGCAGCGCCTCCTGTATCACCTCGGAGAAGCTGCCACGCCCGGTCAGTGCCGGGTCGTCGAGGCTGCCTTCTAGAGGCGTCCAGCCCAGCCCCTGAAGCTGCGCGACGAAAGGCTTCTCGACATCTTCCAATTCCCAACCCACAGGCCACTCCTTTTAATCCGGCCTTTATGGGAGCAAACACTCCCATAACATCCATAACCCCTATGCGGCCCCGAAGGCTCATTCCCAACCAGGGGAAGCGTTCGTTCGGTCGTCTGATCAAACAGCCGTCAAACAGGTAAATCGCGCAATGTCAGTAATCACGGGCCTTTCCGCCGCCCCGGTAAACCGTTGCCATGCTTCAATCAAATAGCCGTCAAACAAAAAACCGCTACCCATGCCTAATACAATTCATGTGCCTCGCGGCTTCCTATGCGTATACGCAAACGTATAGAACCGTATAGAAACGCATAGCGACACAGGTCAGTCATCTCCCGGCAGGGTATAGAAGCTCCAGCGCCGCTCGCCATGCTTGACCAGTTTTTCAGCCGACACCAGGCGCTTGATCAGTTGCCAGGCTTGATCTTCGGTAAGCCGGCACAGGTCCATGACCTCCGCCCGCTTGATCTGGCCGTGCTGCTGCACATAGCTCAGCACCATCTGCTCATGCTGGATAGGGCTGAACCCAGCCTGCCGGGTGTAGGCCGCCTTATTACCTACGGCCTGGTACAAGCTGGCTGACAGGGTGTAGCTGCGGCCACGGGTAGCGCCATGGGCTTCGACCATACCGGCTTCGGTCAGGGCTTCCAGGGTGCGTTTGGCACTGGTGACATCGCGCTGGATGCGTTCGGCCAGCGCGTCGGCGCTAAGACGCTTGAGTTCGCGCAGGGTGGCCAGAGCGATCAGGCTGTCGATAGGCAGCTCAGCGTTTGTCGTGCGTTCATGCTCGACCACCAGGCGGCGGAACTCCAGGTCGGCCTCGTCGGTGGGCAGGCGCAGCACCACGCTCTGGGCGGTGGTGTAGCTGTAATCCGGGGCCGGGCGACCGAACTTGAGCATGCCGCGAAAGATCTTGTCCACGCCGCGGCCGGAGCGCTCGACCACACCAATGCGCTTCATTGCATCGGCCAATGCCGGGTTGCGCGGGCGCGGCTCGGTCACCAGCAGGTTGGCCAGGGTTACGCCATCCACCAGACCGCCGGGGTTGCTGACCACCAGGGCATCGTCCTCTAGGCGCACATGCACCGCGCCACGGCCATGGTAATCACGGTGAACCAGCGCGTTGGCCACCGCTTCGCGGAAGGCGCCCATGTCTACCTTGGGAACAGGCACGCGGAACAAGCCGACCTGCAGTTCTTCCTCGGGGTTGTAGGGGCGGAAGTTGGTTTCCAGCCAGTCCAGCGCCTTAAGCAATGGGAAGCGGCGGAACTCGTTGAAGCGCACCGCCTGCTGGGCCAGCACCTGAAAAGCAAACTCGTGGGTGGGCACCAGCTGGCGCAGCGAGGTTTCCCGGCCCACCAGCAACAGGCCGGTGAGGGTCGGCACGCGCGAACCATCCGGCTGGCGCGCGGTGAGCAGCAGGGCACCATCCAGGGCTTCGTCGTCCAGTTCGAGCAGCACACGGTCGCCGCCATACTGCTGCACCGCCTGACGCAGGCGCTCACGTTCCAGCGGATCGAGGTCGGCCAGGGTGGCGCCGGCCACCGGCTGGGCCGACACGTCGATCAGGCCGAAACTGGAGGCGCGGCTGGCGCGCTCGTGGGGCAGCATGGCCACGCATTCCGGAGTCCCGTCGTGCTTGAGGCGGCGGCGCAGGTAGACGCCATTGGTAGTGGCCACCTCGCCCTGAGCCTTGGGCACGCGGATGCGCGCCACGGTAACGCCGGCCGCCTCGACCGCCTCGGCCTGCACGTTCAGCGCCGGCGAGGTGCGCGCCGCGACCATGCCGGCCAGACCTTCGAGCAGGCGATGCTCGGCATGCAGGCCGGTGGGCGTGCTGTCGTCCTCGACGCCCAGCCACAGCTCGCCGCCCTCGGCGTTGGCCAGGCAGACCAGCGCCTCAATCAGCTCGCGGTCGGGTAGCTTCTTCAGGTCGCTCTTGAACTCGACGGTGAGGGATTCGCGGGGCGGCAGGCGCTGGGTCATGTCAGGCTCTCGTTTGTCCAACAGGCTGTTGCACGGACTCCAGCAGCGGGTTGACGCGCACGCGTCCGGTCAGCAGGTCGTCCATCAGGCCGGCCTTTGCAAGCCGGAGCTTGGCGGCACTCAAGCTTTCACTTTCTAAACGCTGCTCCAGGGACTGAATTTCATCGGCGATTGCCTTTGCCTCAAGCGCCGAGGGACGCGCGATGGGGATTCGTCGAACATCTCGAAGGTTTATCCCTTGCACTGCTACTCCAAGCGTGTGAGTCGCAATGAACCTGCTTGGTACTGCCATGCCAAGATAGGCACGCAGGAACCGAGCATCAGTGCCAGTAACTGCCAGTCGAGCGGTATCTTGCGTGATGTTCGCTGAATCTAGAGCGGGAGGCACAAACGCTGTTCTGCTCACTGTTCCACGAATCGTAAACAAGAGGTCACCCGCCTTGAGGCGGGATCTGCTGTACTCCCGATCAATCTTAGGGCTGGTGAGCAACAGATCGTTGAGGTGAATCTTCCCATCGAAGATGTCCTTCACCTTTACAACAGGAACCCCTCCCGGATGCCCATAGCCAGGCATCAGAATCCCGTAGACGACCGGACGCTTCGGGTCAATCAACTGATTTAGCTCTACTGCCTCCCACTCCTGTGGAATCCACCCCAACGGCGACTCCTTGTAGAGCTGCGGCGCTTCGCTCTGTGGCGGGCGCAGTTGGCCGTTGGCGTCGATGCCGCGGGTCAGCAGGTCGTGCAGCAGGCCCTGCTTGACGGCCTTAAGCTTGTCGATCAGCGCCTCGGTTTCGCGGATGGCAATGTCGAGTGTATCGAGGATCTGGGTGATGACCTTTTTCTCAGGAGCCGGAGGATTAGGCACCTGAATGCTGCCGAACTCATTACCTGAGATTTCGAGAAAGGTTGTCCCTGATGCTCGACGAATCAGCTCAGGCTTAATCTTCTCGAAAAGGTGGAAGTAGTACCCGCCTTCCTCGGGATACTTGAAGACGATCGACTTGAACCCTTGGTTGGTCGCCATCGGAACCGCGTTGATGACTCGCGCCCCGAGTGTTGCCCGAGTTGTCACCATCAATGAGCCGACAGGAAGCAAATTCGCTCCGCTCCCACTTAACCCAGCGGGGCTGACGTGCTCTTGCGTGTCGTGTAGCAGCTGCCTATCCACTCCACTGACTTCGCCAGGCGTCACCCACGGAATACTTCCTTGCCAGTAGGAGGACACCTCGCGCGAAGGTGTCCCTCCACCAACGACTGCGCCAAGTTGCCGAATCTCTGCTTGCTGCCAATCACCAGGTAATTGCTGCAGAAACTCTCCGTACTGGTGCTTGGCATGATCAGACATACCCCAGCCCCTTCAGAAATCCCTGCAACGCCTCTGCCGCCGCATCGCGCTTGTGCTCGATCTCGTTCAGCGTCACCCGGTACTTGTCCCACCAGTTCTCGAAAGCGGCGACGATCTGCTTGCGCTGGGCGGCGATGTAGCGCTCGACGATGGCCTGCATATCGTTGTGCAGGATGGTCAGCAGCAGCTCGCCGGCCTGCTGCTCGTCCAGCCCATCGACGGCTTGGTTCAGGTGGGTGGCAAAGTTGTCCTTCTGGGTTTTGAGCTGCTTTTTCACCTTGGCCAGCTCGGCCTTCCAGGCCTTGAGCTGGGCTTCATCGACGGCGCTTTCCTCGGCGTCGCTGGTTTCCGCTTCGCTCTCGGCCTCATCGCCATCCTCGCCCTTGGCTGGGGTGGCGGCCTTGAGCTGGCTTTCCAGTTCGGCCTTTTTCGCTTCCAGCTCGGCCAGCCCGGCGACGAAATCATTGAGCAGGAATTTCACCAACTTGTGTTCCAGCGGGCTGTGCTTGCTGGCCTTGTCTTCCATGGCGGTGACGATACTGGTGCGCCAGGCATCCATCACGCCGCTGCTGCCGCGTGCCATCAGGCCAAGGAAGTCGTATTTGCTCTGGTACCAGAAGCCGGCAACGATGCCGCGCACCTGGAAGGGATCGAGCAGGCCGATGCGCTCCAGGGTTTCACTGAAGCTGGCCAGCAGCTCGCCGCGCAGGCTGACCAGCGCGGCGCTGTCATCCAGCTTCCCGGCCAGGGCGGTGATGCGCGGGCTGTGCTCGCTCCACCACGCCTCGAAGGCGGCGCGTATCGAGGCTTCCTTGAGCTGCAGACCGGGATTGCCTTCGATGGCGGCCTTGAGGTCGGCGCGCTGGGTCAGTTCGGGCTTGAAGTCGAAATACTGCGCGTCGCGTTCGGCGAACAGGTCCAGTGGATCGAGGCCGTGGGCACTGAACAGCGCGGCCTTGGCCTGCACTTCGGCCTTGGGCACGCCGCCGAGCAGGTGGGCGCGTACGTCATGGGACTCCGGCGGCGGGGCGTTGTCCACGTAGCGGCGGATGTTCAGGTTGTAGTCGTTGTCGCGCAGGGTGGCGATGTCTATCACGTCGCTGAGGCCGTCGATCTGGCGAAATTCCTCGTAGGCGGTAGTGATCTTCTCGATGTGCTCGGGCAGCAGGAAGTTCTGCGCGCGGCCCTCGAAGTATTCGCGGTCGGCATTGATGAACAGCACCTTGCCCTGGCGCTCGGCGGGCTTGGCGCTGACACGGTTGGCGCCTTCCTGCTTCTGTTGCCGCAGGATCAGGATGCAGGCCGGAATGCCGGTGCCGTAGAACAGATTGGCCGGCAGGCCGATCACCGCTTCGAGCAGATCCGCCTCGATGATGCCGGCGCGAATGGCTTTTTCCTCACCCCCCCGGAACAGCACGCCGTGGGGCAGTACGGTGGCAACCATGCCCTCGTCGCGGGTGACGGCGAGCATGTGCTGGAGGAACATCAGGTCGGCTTTCTTGGAGCCCAGCGGCACCTCGCCGAAGCGGAAGCGTTCTTCGCGGAAGGTCGGGTTCCAGGCCAGGCTGCCGTCGGCGTTTTTCTCGGTGTGGCCCCAGTTGATAGAGAAGGGTGGGTTGGTGAGGATGCGGTCGAAGCGGCGCAGTTCGCCACCTTCGATATGGCGCGGGTCGGCCAGGGTGTCTTCATTCTCCAGCCAGGCGTTGCTGATGCCGTGCAGGAGCATGTTCATCTGCGCGATGGACCACACGGTGCCGTTGAATTCCTGGCCGAACAGGTTGGCCTTGCGACCGTCCTCGCCGTGCTCGTCGATGTATTCCTTGGCGGCGATCAACATGCCGCCTGAGCCGCAGCAGGGGTCATAGATGTCGTGGGCCAGAGTCGGCTTGAGCAGGTGCACCATCAACCGCACCACCGAACGTGGCGTGTAGAACTCGCCGCCTTTCTTGCCAGCGGAGTCGGCGAATTCGGCGATCAGGTATTCGTAGGCCGCGCCGAGCAGGTCGGGGAATTCGAAGTCGCTGTTACGCAGGCGCACGTCGCCGAAGTGGGTGATGAGTTGGCGCAGCTTCTGGTCGGGAATCTTGCTCTGGCCCACCTTGCGCGTGAAGTCGATGTGCTCCAAAACCCCTTCCAGGGAGGAATTGTTTTCCTCGATACCGGAGAGGGCCTTGTTCAGCAGGTCGCCGACATTAATGTGTGCTTCGTTAACCAGGTGCTTGAAACGCGACTGGCTGGGTACCCAGAAATTGCCGTCACGCTTGTACCAGCGCGGGTTTTCCGCGGTGATATGGGCCTCGGCCTTGCTTTTGCCCGCTTTCAGCTCATCGGCAATGACCTGCTCGTAGCGCTCCTCGAACACATCTGAGCAACGCTTGAGAAACAGCATTCCGAAGATATATTCCTTGAACTCCGAGGCATCCATCTTGCCGCGCAGGATGTCGGCGGCTTTGAATAGGTGGCGTTCCAGCTGTTGCAGCGTGAGAGGCATTGCGAAGTCCCTTGTGGGCACCCGTCGTGGGCACCTGTCCTGGCAGCGTAAATGCCGGCGATTCTAACCCAAGCCAGGTGAGTGGCAGCAGTTCGTGGGTTAGCCCATCCTAAAGCTTCAGCTGAGTGCGACTTCAACTCTCGCTTATGCGCAGGGAACACAGGGATCGCAGGGATAGCGCAGGTTTGGCGGGGCCTGCAGCGGTTCCCTATGGTGTTTCCCGGCAGGGAGCAGTGGGGAACAATTGCTTTCAGTGCTCCCGGTGCTCCCTATGCCGATCTGGCGGAGGGAACAGGCGCAGACCCCGTGGATACTGGCTGATCCCGCTGTTCCCTGCGCTCCCTCCCCCTCATCGAATATTGCAGCTAATCACCATGATGCAAGCGTGCAGGGTCGATCCAGTACAGCCCAGGATTGCTGCCATCCGGGAGCCGCTTGCGGTGCTGCATCTTGCCCGGCTCCTTCTTGGTAATAGCCCCCACGCTGTCCAAGGTGCGCAGCACACGGGTCAGCTCGTAGCCTTGGGTTGCCTCTTGCAGACCGCCGCGAGTGAAAAGATAGATACGCGCACTGCCGGTGCCGGACTGCTCCCAGTAGCCGGCACGATCACGAACGGCCTCTGCGCATGCGTTCACGGACTGAAAGCGAGTGCCCCCGTGGCGGTCAAGGAAATCGGAGATCGTACGCAGGATCTGACGATCCTCGCTGGGACCTGTTCCGCGCTCGACCAGCCAGCCGTTGAAAAGCTTTACCATGCTGGCGGTCCCTTCGCCCTTGGTTAACGGCAGCAGGCCGTAAGTAGTCGCCAGTTCTAGCGCCAGTGCGACAATGGCGAAGCGCTCGCCCACTCGGGCGGACTGACCTGGTTCTGCGTGGAAGTGCATGCGTATGGTTTCAAGCATTGCCGGCAACTGGTCCAGTTTGCCGCTTTCGATGAGTGCCCGCACGAATGCCGGGCCAGCGTGGCCGTAGTGGGTGGTGCTGGCCTTCTTCAGTGAGTCGGACAGTGCTGCGCCGCTGGGGTGACCGTGCAGAGCATCCCAGGCGCCATATTTACGCCCAGACGATACTGTCACCAGGCGCACCTCTTGCCCCGCGTGGATTCGCTTGCCGGCCTCTGACATCTTGGTTTCCAGCGTTACCTCACCTGATGACAGGAGCATCACTCGCCAGCGTCGCACTCGGCGCGCAGCGCTTGACCGACCAGCGCGTTGCTTCCCGATACCATCTGACACGCTATAAACCACATTGCCTACATTGTTCGGCTCGGCCTGGCCCAGCTCATCCAGCGCCAGTAGACAGTCGTTGCGTAGTGACGCGATACCCTCCAGACCATTGGCGGTGGCATTCCATTTCAGAGTGAAATGCATACCGTGGCCCCACACGGAAGCCGCGCATAGAACGATGGTCGTTTTGCCGTTGGAGCTATCCCAAAGAAGATGGAAGCCCCCACCATTGTGGGCGTTGAGGGGCGCCAGCAGCGGACCGGAAAGCGCGGCGCCAATCCCCAGCTGCAGCAACTCGTTTCCTGGCAGAACTGCAGCGATTGTCTGATGCCAACCCTCAAGCGTGCCGCCTTTAGTGTATTCCCCATCGGCGGAGCCATCGGACTGAAAAATAGCGTCGCGGCCGCCTATAGCCTCAAGAGGAGTGATAAACAGTCCATCGACCCACCCGGTTGTCGAGCTAGAAATAACTCGACGTAGCGGCTCCTGACTGGCGATGTAGCGTACAACTTCCGAGCGCTTCGAATGCTCAATTTTCAGCCCTCGATTGTACAGCACAGATATGACCTGCTCCGTTCGGCCAGCAAGTAGCTCCAGAGGCATCGCCCACGTCATTTCGGCGCCGTCTAGGTTGGTAAAACGGAGCAGAACGCCATAGTCCTCGCTGCATGAGGGGCTGCGCGTGATTGCATCCACGTGCAGTGGACCGCACAGCCACTCGTGCGAGAGCGTTTCCTGCCCCTCGTCGGTACGAGTGCTGCGGTGCAGCCAGACGCCGGGAGCAAATTTTTGCCCGTTGTGCACGATCTCAGTGTCATGGACGGTGTAGCCGTTCTTGGGGATGACGGGGGAATGAGTGGCTAGCCGGGCAACGCTTGTACCCGTGCCGGTGGCCGCTACAGTTTGCATGCCTGATACCTCAATTTTTGAGCGCAAAAATCCGCAAACCAACAAGACGGTTTGTTCAGGATTTATTGGATTTGGGGACCTCTAGGCGGCACAGAGCCGCCTAGAGGCTATCGGTCAGGAAAGAAGCTCGAGAATCTGCTCGACCTGGTCACGGGTCCAGAGCAGCCGGCGACCAATCAGGTTGGGCTGAGGGAAGTGCTCAACGTCCTGCCGCAAACGCCAGAGAGTGGTCTGGCTGCAGCGCAGCAGTGAGCAGAGATCAAGAGTCGTGAAGTGGGGTTGCATGACAGGTGCTCCGTTTGGTTGGTAGGCATACGTTGACACAGTGCAACCCCCTTTTTGGGGCCTAATCTGACCACTTTTTGGTAAGATAAACACCTTTTAAAAAAGTATGTGATTAGCTGAGCCCCCGCTATTTGAATCGTTTTTTCCGGCCCAGATAGTCGGTTCCTTGCCCCCGCGCCCCTATGGCCCATCAAAAAATTCAGGCAAACCATCGGCGGATGCCCACCAGGCGCTTTTCCTGGAAGGGGATGGGCTTTGTCAGAAGTGCTCGCCTGGTAGGCTCAGGATTGTGTACGCCTGTTGGCCGCCTGCAATGAAGCGCCCAGCCAGGAATCGTGCAGATTGTGATCTGTAGGCGGGCCGCGAGGTCAGCACAAGCCAGCTTGAGTCCGCCGGTTGCGACAGATAAATCTGCTGCCAGAGGGTGGCGGAGAGCGTTCGGAGAGGAGGTAAAACGGCGTAATTTTACGTCTAATTTTACGTCTGGCAGAAAAAACAAAGGCCTGCATCGCTGCAAGCCTTTGATTTATATGGTGCCGGCACCAGGAGTCGAACCCGGGACCTACTGATTACAAGTCAGTTGCTCTACCAGCTGAGCTATACCGGCGAAAAGATGGGCGCCATTATAGCCATTGCTCGCGCCGAGTAAACCGTTTGTTTGCAGTTACTTGCAGCTGTTTTCTGCTGCGGTTGGCAACTCGGCGAGTAGCAGCAGATTACGTGGGGTGAGTTTGCTCGGGCAGAAGGTTCCGAGCCGTACTTTGTAGCCGTTTTCTGCGAGTAGAAGTGCGCGGTCCAGCAGCAGCCAAAGCTCCAGCGGGCGGCGGAACAGGCCGCGTAACAGTTCCAGGTTGCGGACTTCGGCCAAACGCTGCCATCCGCGCTGCTCCAGTTCATACCAGGGCTCGGCCTGTGGTTCGGGAAGGCTCTTGAGGGCGGCGAGGTCGCGGCAATACTGCTCGAAGTTTTTTTTCAGCCAGGCACTGGGCAGCGAGGGGGTCGGCAAATAGCTGTCGTTGTCACGCAGTTTTCGTTGCAGCAGATCGAAGCCCAGGCGCCAGGCCATGGACTGGTCGCGCTGGCGGCGTTCACGGGCGCCGGCGGTGACGGTTTCGCTGAGCGGCAGACCGAGGTCGTCGCGGGAAAGCTGCAGTCGGGACGCCTGCGTTGCGCTGGAGAGTGGCTGGTAGATATCGCCGCGAATCCGGTTGTAGCAACAGGGGGCGATGGCTAGCTGGCGGCATCGCTGCTCGATGCCGAGCTGAATCAAGCGGACATGCAGGTCGCCGCAGGCGTGCAGGGCAACCGGAGTCAAATCGGGTCCAAGCTGTGTGGCTGCCTCATCGCTCATTACGTCTTGCGCCCGGTGGTTCGCATGGAAACCCAGGCGCTGGCTAAGTTTTGCTCCGGCGTATACCAGTGCAGGGTCCCATTCCAAGCAGGTCAAGGTTGCGCCGCTATTTGCCAGCTGACGCCCCAGATGACCTTTGCCTGCGCACCAGTCGAGCCAATGCCGGGGCTGCTCGCGAAAGTCGAGGGCTGCGCTAAATGACTGAATCTGCTGCCATTTTCGGCCGGGTACATCCGTAGCCTGGCGCGGATCGTTGGTTGGTGTGCTCCGTTTGGGCAGTTCCTCGACGCAGCTTAGTGATCTCGCCTGTTCCGCCAGTGTCTGGAACGGGGCTGGCGCTGCGAGCCTGTCAGGATGGTTATGCGCGTCCTCTGCTTCTTCCAGCGAACGGGCGCGCAGCCATGCGGCGAGTTCTGGATATTCTGCTTCCCAAGGCAGGCGGAGATGGGTGAAGGGGCGTGGCCGCCACAGCGCCTGATGCTGTATGAGAAATGCGTCGAGCCTTTCAAAGCGCTCGACGAGCTGCGTATGGGTATACATCGGAAAAATCCGCGAGGATGGTTAAACGCCGCGCGACGGCAAGACGACGGCAGAAGCAGTCGTCTGCCTATGTTCACTTACCGTATATCTGTTCAGGAAGCCAAGTGATCAGACCGGGGAACAGATAAGCGATTACCAGCAGCAGCACCTGGATCAGGATGAAAGGTATCACTCCCTTGTAGATGGTGCTGGTAGGCACCGATTTCGGCGTCACGCCACGCAGGTAGAACAGCGCAAAACCGAAAGGCGGAGTAAGGAACGAGGTCTGCAGATTCAGCGCAATCATCACGCCGAGCCACACCGGGTCCAGTCCCATTGCAAGCAACACGGGGCCGACGATGGGCACGACGACGAAGGTGATCTCGATAAAGTCGAGGATGAAACCCAGCAGGAAGATTACCAGCATGACCAGGAAGAAGGCTCCGAGCACGCCGCCTGGCAGCTGGGCGAACACGTCTTCGATCAGGGCTTCGCCGCCGAACCCACGAAATACCAGCGAGAAGAGAGAGGCGCCAATGAGGATCAGGAACACCATGGCGGTGATTTCGGTTGTACCGTGCGCCACGTTACGCAGCTGGGTGAGGTTGAGTTTGCCCTTGTAGAAGGCCAACAGCATTGCGCCCAGTGCCCCCAGCGCTGCAGCCTCTGTTGGTGTTGCGTAACCGGCAAGGATAGAGCCGAGAACCGCGCTGATGAGCAGCAGCGGTGGGAACAGCGCATTGATCAGCTTGCCCCACTCGATGGGGCCGAGCTCTTCCTGGGGCAGGGCTGGCAATTTCTTCGGCTGCAGTACCGCTACAGCGATTATGTAGAGAATGTACAGGCCGACCAACAGCAGGCCCGGCAGCAGCGCCCCGACGAACAGGTCGCCCACCGAGACGGTCTTGGGCGAGAAGATCCCCATCTTCAGCTGCGCCTGCTGATACGCGCTGGACATCACGTCGCCTAGCAGAACCAGCACGATGGAGGGTGGAATGATCTGCCCGAGCGTGCCGGTGGCAGCCAGGGTGCCAGTGGAAATTGCCGGGTCGTAGCCGCGGCGCAGCATGGTCGGCAGGGCCAGTAGGCCCATCGTCACTACAGTGGCGCCGACAATGCCGGTACTGGCAGCGAGCAGCGCGCCGACCACGCAGACGGAAATAGCCAGGCCGCCGCGGAGGGTGCCGAACAGGCGCGACATGGATTCAAGCAGATCTTCAGCGACCCGGCTCTTCTCCAGCATCACGCCCATGAACACGAACAGGGGTACGGCGAGCATCGTCTGGTTGTTCATGATGCCGAACAGGCGGTTCGGCAGAGCACTGAGATAACCACCGTCGAAAGTGCCGGTAAGTACACCGAAGCCGGCGAACAGCAGCGAGACGCCGCCCAGGGTAAAGGCCACTGGATAGCCGGCCATCAAGGCCAGGCAGATGCAGGCAAACAGAGCAATTGCCATCAACTCAGCCATGCTTCACCTCCGGCTCTGCGGCCGGCAGGCGACCGGCAAAGAGGTAGGCTGCTTTGATGATCTCAGCGATGCCCTGCAGTATCAGGGTGAACACGAGTATCAGGATGATGCTTTTTTGCAGGTAGACGAATTTCAAGCCTCCGGACTCGCTGGACGCCTCCAGCGTTGACCAGGAATTGCTGACGTAGTCCCAGCTGGCCCAGCCAAGAAACAGGCAAACAGGGAGAAGAAAGAGCAGCGTGCCTAGCACTTCAACCAGAGCTTGATAGCGTGCGCTGAATCGCTGATAAAAGATGTCGACACGTACATGGCCGTTGCGCTGCAGCGTCCAGGCGGCGGCGCCCATGAAGACGAGCGCGTGGGCATAGAGAACTGCTTCCTGAAGTGCCGTGGCTCCGATGCCGAAGCCGTAGCGCAGCACCACCACGACTGCGGTGCCGAGCACCAGAAAGAGGGTCAGCCAGGCGCAGGCCTGACCAAAACGGGCGTTTAGCGTATCGATCAGACGGGCCAAGACGAGCAGAGGAGGGGCATGTTGCGACATGGTAGGTCCTTTATTGTTATTGCCCTTAGCAGCACGCGATTCTAGGCGCCTGCCAGATTGCATCGCAACTGACAAACTCAGTAAATAGTCTGCATACCCGGTGGCGGGCTTGAGTGGTGAGAAGCTGTGTGCTAGCTAGAGTATCTGGGTGCAGGGTTCTGGTACCCGGTAATTACAACAACAATAGGAAGTTAATCCATGAAACGACGTCAAATCTTGGCCGCGGCTGGTGTCGGCCTGGCCGCTACGGCTCTGGTCGGTTGCAATAAGGAGGCCGAACCTGGGGCCGGCAAGTCGGAGGCAGGCGCAAGCGCCGAGAAATTCAGCTGGAAGATGGTGACCTCCTGGCCGAAGAATTTCCCTGGCGTGGGCGTTGGGGCTGAGCGTTTCGCCAGGCTGGTCAACGAGATGAGCGCTGGCCGCCTGACGGTCAAGGTCTACGCTGCGGGTGAGCTGGTGCCAGCGCTGGAAGTGTTCGATGCAGTATCGCGCGGCACTGCCGAAATGGGCCATGGCGCACCGTACTACTGGAAAGGCAAGGTACCGGCTGCACAATTCTTCTGTGCCCTGCCGTTTGGCCCGAATGCTCAGGAAATGAACGCCTGGCTGCACCGCGGTGGCGGCATGGAACTCTGGGAAGAGGTCTACAAGCCCTTTGGCGTGTTGCCGATGGCCTGTGGTGCCACTGGCGTGCAAACCGCGGGCTGGTTCAACAAGGAAATCAAGTCGGTTGACGATTTCCGCGGCCTGAAGATGCGTACTCCAGGTTTGGGTGGTGAAGTGCTGACCCGTATGGGCGGTACCGTGGTGAATATGCCGGCTGGCGAAATCTTCACCGCGCTGCAGACCGGCGCTATTGACGCCACCGAGTGGATCGGCCCGTACAACGATCTTGCGCTGGGCCTGCACAAGGCTGCCAAGTACTACTACACGCCGGGCTGGCAGGAGCCTAACGTCACCTTCGAGCTGGACGTGAACCTCAAGGCTTGGGAAACCCTCCCCGACGATCTCAAGGCTATCGTTCGTGCCGCAGCGCGGGACGTCAACGGCGACATGCTCGATGACTACAACGCCAAGAACATGGAAGCGCTGGAGCAGATGCGCGAGCAGGGTGTTGAAGTTCGTCGCTTGCCGGATGAAGTGCTGGCGCGCCTGAAAGAGGTTGCTGCCGAAGCGGTCGATGCAGCTGCAGCCGCAGATCCGGTGGCAAGCAAGGTCTGGGAGCAGCAGCGCGCTTACATGCAGCGCCTGTACGAGTATGCCGAGCTCAACGAGAAAGACATCTACAACATTCGCGGCTGATTTCCCGTCGTATCAAGAACGCCGCCACCGGCTCAGCCGGTGGCGGCGTTTTTGTCTGGGAGCCTGTTTAAGCCAGGCTGGCCGTCAGGCTTATCTGCGCGTTGAGAACCTTGGAGACCGGGCAGCCTTCCTTCGCCTGATTGGCGATCTGCTGGAACTGCGCTTCATCGATGCCGGGAATCTGCGCCTC